>CAWFRW010000022.1:0-200720 GCA_963818295.1 uncultured Bacteroidales bacterium | reverse complement strand
CTGATCCCAGGAGTGCGTTTGCAGGTGGCTTGCCACCGGCAGATCGAAATCCCATACGCGGCATTTGATTTCGGCGGTAATGCTCTTCATGCCTTTGGCCTTAACAGTGATGGTACCTGTATATTCTCCTGATTTTGTTCCCTTCGGCGCATAAACCGTTATCCAGAGTGGTCTGCAGGCATCATTCCCATCAATATCAACAGCTTCCTTCAAAGGCAGCAGAGGATCAGGATGCCACCCCTTTCGGCTTGCAACATAATCAGACTGCCAGTCTATTTTATTGTAATCAACAAGCGACACTTCAATATTGTTCCTTTTAATTACCGACCCTGATTTATCTTTTAAATCAGTTAATTCAAGGGTTAATTGTTCCAGATTCCTGCCGAAAGGCAATAAGGCCAGTTGAAAAGATTCATATTCATTTTGTGCAAGAGCTATATCAATACTGTTGTTCAGCGGCAAAGGAAACTGATCATCCCTGCGCAGTTTCAAAACTGAATGTGTGAGGGCTATTCCAAAATCGTCCTCACTCTTCCAGTTTTTTATGCGCTCCACCTCACCTTGTGGAGGTGCCTTGTTATCATGAGACCCATCTTGTTTACCTTTAACGTAAGCTCGTCCCATTTCCCTGAAACCCAATACTGATCTGCATCCTTTTCAAGCTGCAAAACTGATGAAAATATACTGTCAGCTTCAGCCTTGAATTTTTTGGCAACAGGATTGGAGAGCCTTGTCATTGCAGCAATGGATTCACCTGTTTTTTCTTTCAGTTTAAGCAGCTTTGCGTGGTTTGGTTCGATTGTGAACCAAAAGTCAACGCTGCGCCGGATAATCTTTCCATCTGCTGATTTAACAATTGCAGACGCGAAATAGCTTCCCTCTGATGGCAGTATATACGTGACTTTTTCATTTACAGTGCCTCCGGGAGCTATTCGTATAATTATTTTTATAGGAAAGCAGTTCTGAATTAATTTTTAACTGCAGGTCAGAAGAGGGTCCCTGGCCAGACTGATTTATGAATTCAGGCTTTTCAAGAAGAGGTATCAATTCAAGTTCAAAGATCACACTGAGATTTTCTTTGGATGTGTTTTCTGCTTTGAATGAAAGTGAGTTTGTGCCAGGGACAGGTTCAGGCCATCTGCCAGATTGAACCAGGGCAGTGTTCTGGCCTGATAACCGGCATTTCCCCGACCAGTTAGAGGACTCCCCGTGGGGAAAACTTCTTGACAGGCTTAGTTCAAGTTCCGTATTGTCAGTTATTCCGATGATTCCGACTTCACTAAGCGGGATGCTGTATTCAGCTGTCCAGTCATTCTGATTTATTGAAGCTCCATAGATCCAGTTTCCGTTCCAGGCTATATCGCTATTTTTCCAATCGGTCATTGTTCCTTTCGGATCAGCCATAAGTCTGAGTGAGATCTCTTTATTACCTATGCTCACTGATACATGATTTCGTCCCCAGAGGAATGTATCGCGTGGTCCCTTCGGACTCACGGACCTGTTAAGATCGCCTGCAGAAGAATCGGCATTGCGAAAGCCCACATAAAGATTTTTGTCATCAAAGCATAGAAAGACAGTGCAATTATCTTTTATATAACTGTCGAGAGACCAGTTTATAAACTCAGATAATACTGCGCTATTTTGCCAAATGGCATCATCCAGATTCCCATCTATGACAGGAGTAGTTTTCACGTGCGGGATCTGAAGCTGGGGCTTATGAATTTCGGCATTAGATGAAGAAGCTGCCAATGCGGAAAGCAGCATTGTGAATAATATTCTTCTATATACTTTTTTTGTTTTCATATATTTTGATTTTAACAACCTATAATCCCGAAGATGTATTGTTTATTATGGTTTTACCCCCAAACCCCCCAAGGGGGGCTTTAAAAATTGCCGGATTTAAATAAGTCCCCCTTCGCCTCCGCGTAGCCGCTTCGGCGGAGCAAGGCCTGGGGGATTTAGGGGTGTTCTGATTACTTCAGTGTAAGCTTTTCGATCCGTCTTGCCATTGCCTTGCGGGCAAGGTAGAGTTCTTCCACATTACGTGAAAAGGCACTTACATCCACAACCATATTTTTGATGGTTGTCTCTGCAAAATCTTTATCGCCGAGATCACTCAGCATCCACAGGTATTCATAATCTTCAATTCCCTCCCTGAGCAGTTCAAACCTTATTGATGATACAGGTCCTTCAACATTTGGCTGCCCTGTATATCTTTTTGTATGATCTCCCGGATATATAAGTGATCCTTCGCCATTAAGCACCCATCCTCCGCTGCAGTCAAAACCTGAGATAAAGGTTACCGGATCGAGCCATGGATCAGGTGTCTGATTCCAGAAGTTGGCAGCCCAGTATAAAATCCCGTTCATATGATGACGTGCAGTTATCCATGGGACCATTACAGGATCCATTGCAGGGGCATCAATAAAATAATTCGGTTGCGGATAGGTCTGGTCGCATGATATATACCATGTGGCTTCACCACCCTTTGCCTGTTCTTCGACGAGCGCTTGTTTTACCTTAGGATCGTTCAGCGAATTGCCATGCACACAAAAATTATCGACATATCCTCTGAAGGTGCCCCATTCAGGATTGTCACTCACCGGTGATTCGGTTGAAAGAAAATGAACCCCGGGGGCAGCATCATGCACCAAAATAGCCCATTGGCGTGTTTCTTCATAATCCTTTTTTGTATTTGGTTCATCAATAGGACTGTTAAATACCAGCCGGTCGCTCCAGCCGTTCTTTCTGAAATATGAATCAACCGCTGAGAGATAAGATTTCACAGTCTTGTTGAAGGCAGGAGAAAAAGGTTCAGCCTTTATCTGACTTACAAGTTCATGCGGACCTGCTTCAAGTATAACCCTCTTTGTTTTTAGTTTATTGAGGTAATGATCGTATCGCTGATCATTGAATTTAAGTTCAACATTCTCCCCATTGACAGTGAGTTGAGGAACAAGAGGTTCGTTAAACCAGGTCTCCAGCCGGTGATCAAAAAGAAAATCGAAATAGGTCTGGGAAAGCTTTTCAATATCGGGATTGGAAACATCTTTGTTGTATAACCTTCCAAGCTCACCCTTCGAAATATTAAAATAGGTTATGAGATGTGTCTGGTCGGACAAAGAAAAATTATATACTTCAAGCTGAAGATCAATGGTTTCCAATGGATTGCCATCCTTGAACACTGTGATTTTTCCGCCATACTTTCCGGCGGCTGTTTTAGCCGGAATTGCAATATCTATCCAGATCGGTCTGTTGCCCTACAACAGCATACTGAGCCTGCATACTGAATGACTCCTTCAGCGGAGCAAGAGCATCGGGCCAGTAGCCTGTGGCGCCGACAGGACTAGACATCGCATAGATCTGGATATAATGTTCGAGAAAAAGGCTGATTTGTTTCTGAGGAATTATCTTACCATTTGATGATTTGAGGTCTGAGACAGTAATGAAAAATCCATCCGGGGCTTTTGGTCTCCAGCCTTCGGGTACAGGCGCTGAAATTACAACCTGGACAGGCACATGTTCATTGCCTGCTCCGGCGACTGTGATTTGTTTTTTCTCACCCGACCATACAAGATTATTTGTCTCAGGCTTGTCTTTTGGCCTGACTTTCTGTTCAGCGGGCACAGCCCATACTCTATAGTCTCCTTTTGCTGCTACCTGCTGTCCGTTTACGGAAGACACGGACAAAAATGAAAGCAGAAGAATAAACATGCTGCATTGAGAAAATAACAGTTTTTTCATGATTATAATTTTTAGTTTAAAATCCATTAATAACTGATTGACCGCTCCTGACCATTTCTTCAGCAGGCACGTTCTCCAGATTTTCCTCAGTAAATACTGAGAGAGCCTTCTCTAGTTCCTTAAGATTTTTCTGATCATTTTCTTTAATGAACTGCTCTTTAAGGATCCTGATCTTTTCAAAATCCTGTATGCCTTCGATAAGTTTTTCAAACCTTACAGAGCTTCTCGGCCCGGGATAGATCTGGTAACAATCACCCCCTGGCCAGGTACGGTACCTTGTATCCTGTAGTGTGGCTTTTGTCCAGTTGTTATAAGCCCAGCGCAGATAGCCCGTGAATCCCTGTGCAGCTGCATACCAGCTTATCCATGTATTCTCGGCAGGAGGGGAGAAGGTAAATCCGTTGGGACGGTTTTCCCCGCAGGCTGTATAATACGTACTCGGCTTGCCTGCCGCTTTACGTGCCTTCAAAACATCCGGATCGAATTTTGCATGTATTATAACACAATAGTCAAAGATGTCCGTTGCAATCTCGGGATGATAATTGCCGGCCAGAGCTGTCTTCCATGCCGGATCTATTCTCTTAAGCAGGGCAATGACTGCCTTCATGCTTTCCATATCTCTCTCATCCATTGCAATTGTCGTTTTATCAAACCATCCCTTTGATTTAAGATGCCGTGTGAAATCACTGATCATAGGTTCCCAAAAATCATTGTACTCCTTCGACCCTGGTTTTGCAAATACTGACACTGTATCTCCCTTCGCTTCATCAAAATAGATAAATGAGAGATTCCACGTCACCATTGAATAGCAGTTTATCCTCTGATTAATTCCGCATTTCATCATAAATTCAATATACCGGTCAAATACAGAATAGTCATATGACCAGGTTCCGTCTTTTTTTCTCGACCATTTGACGAAAGTTGGATCCCTGTAATAAACATGGTCAGGTCCCCATGGCTGGTCAATTATGAAAGCCGTAATACTCTTCTGTCCGGCAGCTGCCAGCATTGTAAAATATGGTTTCATCAGGCTGTAATGTTCATCGCTCCATAATTTAACATCATGAACCTTAGCGACAGGATCGGGGTTCTGCCAGAGATCCAGATCATATTTCCATTCAGCAGGAGGAGGAAGCAGGTGATTGCTTACATCAACAGTTATCTTCAGGTTATGCTTCCCGTTTGCGTTTACAGCAATGGTGCCTTTATATCTCCCTGCAGGGATATCGGATGGCACTCTGACAGAAAGCCATATAGGTTGAACAGTGTTTGCATTGACCTCCGATTTGTCAACGATGTCAATAGGGTCCTCCACAAGCGATGATTTATATTTCTCAGGTGTCCTTTCATCGCAGCCTTCGCCGAATTCATCAGTCATAACATATCTGACAAAGGCAGCATTTATGTTTTCAGCTTTTATCTGGTGTCCCTTTCCATCTGAAAGAGCACCTGGCTTACAGCTGAGTTCAGCTATGTTTATCTTTGTCCAGACAAGTATCTGTGTGTGAACTTTTTCACCTTTCCAGGCTTTGACACTCCATTCATCAGAGAATACTGCAGGTACCTGTTCTTTCGGATACCTTACATTGTCACTGGCAAAGCTCACATTTACATCGTTTGCGACTCCGGCCCATGCTTCAACAGGGGTTTTTGCCGGATTTGCCATTTCCTGGTATACGTTTTTGCCAGGTTTGGAGTAGCTCATATCCTGTGCATAAAGAGTATTTCCAGTCAGAGCCAGGGCAATTATGAGAAGTTTTTTCATTAGATGTATATTAGCTATAAATTATTTATTTCCAGATGATTCTGATAGTGATTGGAAAGTTTTTTATTTAACCGCAAAGCACGCTAAGGATTTGCGCAAAGCACGCAAAGGGTTTGATTGCAGGCTTTTAACTTTGCGCCCTTTGCGTTTAATCTTTGCGACCTCTGCGGTTAATGGATTTTGGCTTTTAAAACCGTTTCCAAGGTTTATCAAAGTGTAATTAATTGTAAATTATTAACAAAAATGATCGAAAAGTTATTAGCCTAATTCTATTTTGTTATGACTTTTCTGGTTTCTCCCTTATAAGTTATAAATTTTACAGAAACAACCCCCGGAGGCACAGGGCAAACTCTTGAAGACTGTGACAGATAGCCGGAGCCGTAATAGAATTCCCTGTATTCTTTTGTTCCGTCTTTAAAGTCAGTTCCGCTGATACTTCATCATTCTTAACTCTGATGATTTTAGCCGGTTTTCTTAATGTCCTTATAACTTTCAGACTGTCCGAATTCCGTGCAACAAGGATCACTGAACTTCCGTCTTTCAATTGAAGTTCAGCCATACCTTTCGCATCGCCATCAGCAAAAAATCCGCTCTCCCTTCCGGGGATTGCCGAAAAACCCCCTTTTCCGTCTCCTTCAATGAATAAACCAATCATGGCATCGTATTCTCCTGTGAAAACGTTCGACGAATATGAATTCCCTGTTATAAGAAGATCAGGATAACCATCTGAATTGTAATCTCCCGTAAGCATACCGAAAACAGGAGATATCTGAGCCTCAACCGGAAGGGAGTGTATTTTGAACGTTCCGTTACCAAGATTTTCAATCCAAACTGATTCAAAGTAACGGCAATCACGTATATAGGCATCCTTCTGTTCAGCTACGGGAAAAATATCGTCGAAAGTGGCCCTTGCATATTCACCGTATGTTTTATATTTATTCTTAAGCGAGGGGATCTGAGAAAGGAGCAGGTTTCTGTGATAGATTGGGTAACTTTTACCCTGAACAAAATACGTGCAGACAGGGTCAAGCGATCCGTTCCTGTCGAAATCCTTTGCTATTATCCTCATAGGCTCTTCCTGCGACACTTTGTACTGTGTGTTCAGCCCCAGGTTGCCTGCAGCATAGTCAATATCGCCATCCATGTCAAAATCAGAGGCAGTTATACTATTCCACCAGCCAGTGTATTTATCCAATCCTGTAGAGGTCGTAACATTTATTAATTTTCCATTCTCATTTTTATAAAAGGTGAGGGGCATCCATTCTCCGGCGAGTATCAGGTCGCTCCATCCGTCACTGTTAAAGTCTGTCCAGAGGGCCGATGCCAGAAGTCCGGGTTTTTCAAGATCCTTTGAGACACTGCCCGTGACATCAGTAAATCTGAGTTTAGATCCCTTGCTGTCATTTCTGAGGAGGAAGCTTCTTGGAGGAATAGGATAATTTTCAAGGTTTATTCTTCCACATACAAAAAGGTCAAGATCGCCATCCCTGTCAAAATCAGCTGCCGAAACCTGGGAACCGCATACACGTTCATCAGGCAGGACATCATTTACAATTGAAAATTGTCCCCTGCCGTCATTGATATAGAGTCTGTCAGTATAGAAAGCGTTTCCGGGCGGTAAGCCTGAGCCTCCGCTTACAACATAGAGATCGTTATCTCCATCGCCGTCAGCATCGAAGAAGAGGGCACCCATATCCTCAAAGTTTTTAATTCCGGGAAAGGCCCTTGAGGAAAATGTACCAGACTTTTCCTGAATAAAGAGATTTCCGGAGAAGCTTGTAGATCCTCCAATGAAAAAATCATCAAGCCCGTCCGAGTTTATATCTCCCACAGCTATCCCCGGCCCCTCCTTAGAATACTGATGGGGAACCAGCGGCTGGACATCAAAGTCGATAAACTGTCGTTCGTTATGTCTGAATTTAATTCCGGTTTTTTCATTCCGGGCTTACAAATAATTTTTTTCTTTCAGGCTTGATCAATGGCTTATTGCTGAATGAAGCCATATTATTATTTAATGTTATTTATCTGGTCGCTTTGAATATTGCGGAGAAATTCTATCTTTCCGTCAGGCCATATTGTTTGCAATGAATCAATTACGGTGCTTTCCCCAAGGCCGAAATGGATCTGCGGATCTACCATAGACTGAAATCCCCTGATTGGGAAATGCTCATAGTACTGCATATTTTTTCCAGACCAGAGAGTTATTTTTGTTCCTATGCCTCCATTGTTTAGTGAATCGCCTTTCAAAATGATTGAAAGATAATGTTTGTTAAGATTTGTTGAATCTTTGGTTATAAGCCGGTTCTCATAAACCGATGCCTGATCATTGACATTATTCAGCACAAGATCGAGATCGCCGTCATTATCAAGATCTGAGAATGCTGAGCCGGTTGAATAGAGAGGTCTTTCAAACCCCCACTCAATCGTTTTGTTCTCAAATGCCAGCTTTCCTGTATTTTGAAAGATTACATTGGGTTTCTTTATATTGCCTATCTTATTCATCTCGGCCTTAAGCAGTTTATAAAGTACGCTGAACTGAATTCCCGGGTTGTCCCTTATAGTTTTCATCCACAGTTCTGAAATATCCATATTTGTAACATCATGGGGAATTCCGTTGCCAATAAAGAGATCTTTGTAACCGTCATTGTCAAAATCAGCGAAGAGCGGGGCCCAGCTCCAGTCAGTCTCAAATACCCCTGCCAGCTGGCCTATCTCACTAAATGTTACCCTGCCCTCTGTCTCTCCATTGTTCATCTGAAGCATGTTTCTTATATACTGGGGAGAGTAGCCTGCCTCGAGTTCACCCAAATATCGTTTGTAATCACGCATTGTAAGAGCCATAGTCCTTTTTCTGTAATAATCTTCAGGTTGCATGTCCAGGGAAAATATATCAACAAGGCCATCATTATTGAAGTCGGCAATATCAACCCCCATTGTGCTGTTGCTTATATGCCCGGTATAGTCCTTTATCATTTCAAGGAAAGTTCCGTTTCTCTGATTAACATAGAGAAGATCGTTTGATATATAATCGTTTCCGACATAAATATCCGGCCAGCCATCAGTGTTTATGTCGCAGACGCTTACTCCCAGCCCGAAACCATCCCAGGTTATGCCGGCTTCTTTTGATACATTATGAAAAACCGGGAGTTTTGTATCAGGATTTATTCCATCATTTCTGTACAGCCGGTCAGTGTTGATCATTGACCCGTCATTTTTTCTGGGACGCAGGGCGTTCTTATTTGGTATAGTGAGCGCTGCAGTAACAAGGTACATATCAAGATCGCCATCGCGATCGTAATCGAGGAATTCCGCCTGAGAGGAATACCCATTGTCATTCAGGCCAACTGCGGCTGCACATTCAGTGAAGGCAAGCCTGTCTTTATTCCCATTGCTTATGTAGAGGAGATTATGATAATCATAGTTGATATTTCCTGCAGCGCAGAGATAGATATCGAGCCAACCGTCGTGGTTAATATCAACAAGGCTAACACCTGTTATCCATTTTCCAGCGGTATTGACGCCACTTTGTCTGGTTATGTCGTTAAAGGATAAGTTTCCCTTATTCAGGTAGACCCTGCTTTCTGTCATATTAGCGCCGAAAACAATGTCACTGAGCCCGTCATTATTCAGGTCACCGATCGCCAGCCCGGCTCCGTTGTAATAATATTCGTAGAAAATTGCATTGGCGCTGTCGGTTTCAATCAGGTGGTTTGCAAAGCTGATGCCGCTCTGCTCTGAAGGGATGGAGTGGAATAGTGCGTTTCTGTCTGTTTCAGTTTCCGGATTGTGTTGGAGGCATGATTGAAAAATAATTCCTGCAAGAATATTCAGGATGAGGAGTCTGAAACAGGTTGAGTTTCCCATAAAATATTTATTTAACACCATGGAACAAGGGTCCAATACAAAGGTACACAAAGGAATTTTTTGAGTGCCAACATATAATGGTGTTTTTAAAGATACTTAATAACAAGCTAACTTGTTTAACCCCTGCTTTGATAATTGAAAATATGGCTGCATCAACACAATGAAAATCATGTTGATGCAGCCTTATACACTGAATGGTAATTATTCAGTTCTTTGTTCAGATTCGGTTATTTGTCAATAGCGTCTGTCGTGAATGTTATATCCTGACCATAGGCGGTACCATTAGGGTTCGTGGCATATGCCCGGATGTGATAAGTCGTATTGGGAGCAAGGATAGTGATAGTACTTGCGAATTGACCTGTTCCGGTACCATCAACAGTAATTGTATCTACAGGATTACCCAATGTATCCACTGCAATATTCGGATTGATTTGTTTGCTCAGGCAAATGCCTCTTGCGGTTATATCCGAGCCTCCATCAGAGGTAATATCGCCGCCGCTTACTACAGCTGTGGCTGTTACACCTGATGTACCTACAGTAGTTAATACAGGATATACAAGTCGCACCGGGTAGTCTTCCTTGATACAGGAGGCAGCCATAAATGAAATAATTACTGCAAAAAGCAAGACATTGCTCAAGAGAACTCTTTTTTGAATAATGAACCTTATGGGGTTTGTTATAATAGATATTTTCATAGCTGAATAAGTTAAAGTTTGAATTAATCGTTTGGACTATCGTAACCCGGATTCTGAGTCAGCTTTTTATTCAGACGCAGATCTTTCTGAGGAATTGGAAGAAGATAGTCATCTTCGTGATAATTAACCTCAAAATCAGGGTCGATTACATCCAGCAGGATCCTTTTTCTTTGGATATCGAACCACCTGTCGTACTCAAAGCACAATTCCCAGCTTCTCTGCTGAATCACAGCAGCGTCAAATTCATCCTTAGACATACTGGTGGTTAAAAGCGGGTCAGCCGCATTGGGTACGCCACCTGTTGCACGGTTAATTATCAGGTTAACAGCATCGACAGCTGCCTGAGTGGGTCCGCTGTTTACCTGGTTTTCTGCCTCGGCATAGAGCAGAAGAGCATCTGCAAACCTTATTATAGGCATACACTGATATGAAACGTTCTTTTCCATATTGTCCGGAGTATCGTACAGGTATTTTCTGAGGAATGGTGCATTCGTGCCCCATTCAACATATGTTGTTCCTGTTCCAAACCATGGGTCATCCAAAAGAAGATATGCACTTTTTCGTGGTTCATTCGGGTATGCATCTGCCCAGATTTTCTCAGGTTTAACATCACCCCATCCACCTGCCATTTCACCAGGAAGATAGATCTGAGGTTCAATCACATACTCTTCAGTAGAATTATGAAAACTCCACATAAATTCGGTTCCGAATTCGTTCTCCATTTTAAAAACATCCTCCACATTTGGAACTAGAGAATAGTTACCCTCTTCCACAACCTGTTTAGCCATATCCCTGGCTTTTACATAATTTGTAGGATCATTCATAGGATATCCTGCCATTGTAATGTAAACTTTTGCAAGTAAGGTTTTGGCAGCATCGGCGGCAGGTCGTGCCTGATCATCAGCTCCCCATGAAGGTGGCAGATTCTGGGTTGCAAAAAGCAGGTCATTTACTATAAGGTCGTAGACTTCTGTAATAGGCGCTCTCATTATTTCTGAACTTGTAACATCTGTTGCTTCAGTTATAAGAGGAACATCACCATAGTAACGTACAAGCATGAAATAGTTCCAGGCCCTGAGGAATTTAGCCTGAGCCATCAGCTGGTCTTTCACATCCTGTGCTACTACCTGCCAGTTTATCATCTACAATAGCCTTTATGGCAGGATTAAGGTCGGCAATTGCCCTGGTAATGCTTTGCCCAGCAGTCATTGCCGAAATCATCACCAATTATCAGATCGCCGTCATATACCTGGTCATCACTTGCCAAATACCTCCGGGCTAGTTGTACCAGTCATAGAATGTCCAGCCACCAAACAATACATCCATTGAAGCCGTGAATGCAGATTCAATTTGTGAAGGGGTGGTGTAGAAGTTATCAGGGCCGACAAAATCAGTTGGTTTCTCCGTCAGCTTCGCACATCTGGCAGTAAAAAGGAGCAATACTCCTGATAACAGTACCAGATAAATTATATTCGATTTTTTTCTCTTCATGATCTTAAGATTAAATGTTATTAGAAAGTAAAATCAGCGCCAAATGTGTACATCCTTGCAGTCGGGTAAACGCTCTGATCTATACCGATAGTTGCATCATTGCCGGGATACTGTGCAATTTCAGGATCATAACCGGTATATTTTGTAAGAGTCACAAGGTTTGTTCCGGTGAAATATAGTCTGGCTTTTGCAAACCCGATCTTCCTCAAAAGATTCTGCTCAAAATTATATGAAAGGGTAACAGTTTTCAGCCTTACAAATGAAGCATCTTCAACCCATCTTGATGAGGCGCCTTCCGAATTTCCGAAAGAATATTTACTTATCAGTTTCTGATCCCTTAGCCATTGTCCGTCATATAATGCAGGAACATCTGTGTCCTGGTTCTCAGGTGTCCAGTAATCCCATACTTTAGGATCGGTTGCCTCGTAAGTTTCTCTCCTTATCCTGATTGTATTGAAGAGGTCATTGCCATAAGAAGCAGTTATGAGGAATGAAAGTTCAAAATTGCTATATGTGACAAGGTTTGTCCATCCTGCCGTGAATTTGGGATATCCGTATCCAATTGTGGTTTTGTCATTGGCATCAACATCACCGTCTTTATCCCTGTCTTCATATCTTGGCATGCCCGGAAGCTGTCCGAATTCTCTTGCCTCGGTCTCTTCAGAAGATTTCCATAATCCAAGGTAGTGATATCCTTTCATCTGGCCAAATGGCTGTCCTACTTCAAGGAACATATATTCCGAACCGAGGTTGTAACCTCCGGATGTTGGTGTGTATCCGATTCTTGTTATTCCCTCACCGAGATCAAGTACTTTATTCCTGTTTATTGTAACGTTTACAGAGGTATTCCATCTTACCTTGCCAACAACCGGATCGCCACCGATCAATATTTCAAGTCCTTTGTTTTCTACAGACCCAACATTATCGATAACATCTGAGACCCCTACATAATCGGGCAGCTGTCTTGGCATCAGAAGGTCATCAGTCACTTTTCTGTACACGTCAATTGTCGATGTCAGTCTTCCCTTGAAGAGGGAAATATCAACTCCTATATCACTCTGGGCAGTGCTTTCCCATTTCAGGTTTGGATTTGCAACATCAGATAAACCAAAACCTATATTCAGGTTCGAACCATTCGAGTATGGATATCTGTATGAGGAACTCAGGCGTGCCAGAGAACCATAAGGACTTATACCCTGGTTACCTGTGATACCATAGCTTACCCTTAATTTCAGGTCAGATATAACCTCCGAATCCTTCAGGAATCCTTCCTGCGAAATTCTCCAGGCCAGAGAGCCGGATGGGAAGTAACCCCATTTATTATTTTCGCCGAAAACTGAAGAACCGTCAGCCCTGTAACTCAGTGTAAGGAGATATTTGTCCATGAGACCATAGTTGATACGGCCCATAAACGATATCAAAGCCCTTTCGCTTGCCCATGAGTCGACAGTTGCAGATTTGGCTCCGTCCATATTGTCAGTTCCTAGCTGATCAACGAGGAAATCCTGACCTCTCATAAGACTGCCCTTGTAAGTGCTGAATAATTCTTCTGCAACCCCTGTAACTGTAAGATGATGTATTCCAACAGTCTTATCGTATGTAAGAATGTTTGTATTCTGATAAAGGTTGCTGAAGTTATCTTCAATTGTTCCGACTCCGTTCATTGCAAATCCGTTACGGGTTTTTGTATTTTCATACCTGCTGTTGTAGGAGTTTGAGAATGTTCCGCCACCCATTATCTTTAATGTAAGTCCTTTTGCCGGTTTAAAATTCAGGAAAAGGTTTACGTTATTCTGATATGTTGGATTTTCGATTGTTGTTTCGAGTGCTGTTGCAACCGGGTTCCAGGTATCATAAGCGCCATAGCCGGCTGTGTGCTTCCAATAGTTGCCGTCCTGATCATAAACAGGTTCTGTCGGAGCCCATCTTGGTGCATCGTTTACAGCTGTGAACAGGTTTGCCTCAAATGGAGGTGATTTATATTTTTCACTTGTATATGAATAGTTTAGTCCGAAATCAACCCATTTGGTGATATCTGCTGCAAGGTTAGCGCGCAGTGAAAGCCTGTTATATGCAGAGTTTAACAGAATCCCCTTGTGATCAAGATATCCTGTTGAAACCATATATTTCAGCCTGTCGGTAGCGCCGCTGATTGCAAGATTGGTGCTCTGCATCACTCCGGTATTATAGATCTCATCCTGCCAGTCGGTGGAGGGTTTTGTTCCAGTCCTATAATCCTCAATGTCCTGTTCGGTGAAATAATACTTTGGTACAGTACCGCTTGAAGTACCGAAACTGTGGTAGAAATTATTGTAACGGGCAAAATCATACGCATTCATTACAGGCAGTTTACGGGCAAGGTTCTGGACACCTATACTGTAACCGGCATCAATTACCGGTTTCCCTATTTTACCTAACTTGGTTGTGATAAGGATTACCCCGTTTGCGCCACGGGAACCATAAACAGCAGTTGCTGAAGCATCTTTCAGGATCTCCATCGATTGAATGTCGTTGGGGTTCAGCTGGTTGATGTTAGCGCCCTGTAAGCCGTCAACAATGATAAGAGGATCATTACCTCCGTTTATTGAGTTGTTACCCCTGATACGGATCAGAGTATTACCTCCCGGTGAACCGTCTGTATTCATTACAAATACTCCGGATGCACGTCCCTGGATAGCCTGGTCGACCCTCTGAGTCGGAAGCTGAAGAAGCTGTTCTGTTTTTATTGAGCTTACAGAACCTGTGAGATCAGTTTTTCTGACAGTTCCATAACCTGTAACAACAACTTCCTGAAGGGCCAGAACATCTGAGGCCAGAGAAACATTTATCGTTGTCATCCCGTTAATAGCAATTGTCTGGGGAGCATATCCGATATATGAAACCACTAAATTACCATTGAGGTTTGGAACACTGAGGGTATAAGCTCCTTTTATATCGGTTATCACCCCTATTGTTGTCCCTTCAAGGACGACATTTACGCCAACCAATGGTTCATTTGTAGTGGCATCAGTAACAATACCGGTTACCTTTACCTGTTGGGGATCTGTTCCCTCATCCCCGGCAGCAAATGTTTTTGCCGGCGCAAGTAACAGAATCATCGACAGAAGCCCGGTAAAAAAGGCAAACCTCATCGTCAGACAGGCTTTGTCGGGCCGATGAGATGAAATCAATAATCTCGATTTTTTTTTCATGCAAATAAGGTTTTAATTTATAGATTAGGTGTAAGAGCACTTGGAAAGTTTCTCTTATTGAAGGTGTTCATTTTTGAAGGAAACAATAAGTCGTAGTTTTTTTTCATCATTGTTTAAAGCAAGAATATCCGGATCTGTTCTTATTTATTGAGAAACAAATATAATCCAATTGAAATTAAATAACAAGTAAATATCTGTATGATGGCAGAGAAAAATAAGTTAAAGTAAAAAAGTAATTGTTTTGAAAGTTATTTATTTTATTTAATCTTATAAAAGAAGCCAATCTGTGATGAAAAGCAAATTTTAAAGCAATTAAAAATGCTGTATTCACTATTTGTTTGATCTTTTCCTGGAAAATCGATTATTAATTGAGTATTTATACTGTTTAATATCTGTTTCTCCTGTTTTAATATTTTTTCCCTTATGAGAAGAAATTATACAGACGGATAAAATTATGGTAAAAATTTATTGAAACAGTAATACTGATCTTCAGAAAAATAATACTATTATCCACAGAAATTACCTGTAAGATGTTTGCTGTGTAACGATATCTTCCAATGCATTTTTGTCGCCCCTGGCAGGACCATGCCACACACCTCCTCCAAAAGTGATTATATACACTTTGTCAGGAGTCACAGGATCGGGAATCACTGTCTTGGCCCATTTAAAATTAAAGCCTTTGATACGGTGCCAGTTCACGCCATTGTCTTCAGAGCGGTAAGCTGAAGAATTGAATCCCGCGGCATAAAACACACCATTTCTTTCATCTGCTGTAATTTCATAGATATGCTGGTCATGTGTTAATGTAGCCCTCCAGGATACGCCATTGTCTTCAGAAAGGTAGATTCCTCCGCCCCGATTGGGCGAAAACTCAGTTTCTCCATACCTTCCCCAGGCAGAAAGGAACAAACGGCTGGTATTATTGGGATCAACAAGTATACTTGTAGGTCCGTTCACTCCATCAGGCATTTTCATTCTTTCCCATGATTCTGCTCCATTGGAAGAGCGGTATACTGCACCATCCTGATCATTACCGATGGAACCATCATCGCTTTTTCTGGACACAACCAAAAATAATTCACCATCACTTCTGCGTGTTATCCGCCAGGCTGCAGGATGATTATCCTCAATACCCCTGTTTTTCTGTTGCCATGAAGCACCATCATCACTTGACTTATATACACCTTTTCCAAAAGCACAAACATAAAGTGTGCGGTTATTGGCCTTGCTGTCAGGATCTATAAGTATGTGCGTAGCAGCTGTTTCTCCCATATCCTGACTGATTGATTTCCAGCTCAGTCCTCCGTTTTCACTTAGCACTATACCGCCGGTATATGAAGCCATATCAGCATTTCGCCACATTTTTGGTCTTGGAATGTCATGAATTTCACTCATGGCAGCCCACATTTTACCCTTAATGTCTTTGTCAAATACGATGCAATATGTATTGTGATCCCAACCTGGTGGAATACCGTTATTTTTGGTGGTGCTGGTCCAGCTATTCCCTCCATCCGGGCTTTTCATCAAACCGATGTCGGTCTCCGCCATGAACAGGATCAGTGAATCGAAAGGGTCAGCAGCTACCATATATCCTGTTGTCACCTGGATTCCCCTGGATTTCCAGAAACCATCAGAAACCTTGTTTGTATATACTTGCTGCCAGGTCTCTCCTCCATCGGAAGTTTTAAATACCCGGCCCCAATCCGTTGCATAACAAACATCCGGATCCTTATCTGACACCTTGATATAAAAAGGATTTTCTCCCCAGGCTGGCCCGAATCGTTCATCGATCCAGGAAGATTCCCTGTTGGGTGATGACACACCTTCTGAATATTTTTCCCTGGTACTCAACCTGTCGTTCCATGAGAGTTCCCAATTAGTACCATAATCTGAACTTTTAGCTACTCCAAAACTAACTGAATCCTTGTGAAATTGAAGTTCTGAATAAGAGACATAGATATTTTCGGGATGATAATAAGAGATTGCAATACTTGCAAACTCAGGCTCAGCTGCTCCTTTGATTTTCTTATTCAGCAAACCTGTACTCACAGATTCCCACTTTAGTCCACCGCAATCGGTTTTATATATCCTGGAAACATTTCTTCTATCCTCTGCCCCGTATGGAAAAGTGCCCGACATGGCATAAATTATATGCAGGTTAGCGCTGGTATCAACCCCATCCGTAAACTGAAGAAAAGGTTCAGCTTTATAGGGAACATTCACCTTATGCCACATGCCATTTTTCTTTACACCCAAACCATCTTTCCCTGATACATAAATCGTGCGGTTGTCAACGGGCGAAGTCGGATCAATAAAAATATTATCAAGATCAAACCTTAATTTATCCAATAGTGCCCAATGACCGCCACCGTCTTCAGAAATTAAAATCGTCATGTAAAACCGTGAATTCCTGCCTCTTGCAGGAGGCCAAAAATCAACTTTATTTTTTCGTACAAGTAAGAATAATCTCTGCGGGACAAGTGGGTCAACGGCTAATTTTTCAATCACTGATACTGTACTGTCAAGTGTAACAACTATTTCCTCTGCATGATCTCCCTGGGGATGAATTGCAACAATATCGGAGGGGTTTGGGTATATCGTAGCCCAGCTTACTCCCTTATCTGTGCTTTTAAATAGCATATTAGAGGTTCCTGCATAAACAATAGTTGGATCATTTCTTTCGAAAGCGTAGAATTTAGTTACACCTCTGAGGTTAAACATTCGCCATTTTTCTCCACCGTCGTAGGTTACAAATGAACCCGTCATATCGCAACTTACAAAGACGTTAGCCGGATCACCTGGATTTACTGCCGGTATAAATGGCATGGCACCTCCACCTCCCGGCCCTGAAAAATCCCATGCATCATTTCTGCCATTCTGATTCACAATGACATCCCGTCTTATAGCTGATTGATTATTTGAGCCGTTATTGCAGGATACTACAAAAACTGCAACGGCAACAACAAAAACTATTAAAAATTTATCTCGAAAATTCATCGAATCATTGCGTAATTATCAATCTTAAGAAATTGTTATTTATCCCTGCAATGATCCCCTTCCTTGCAGAAGAGCCTACCCCCAGTCGCAGGACTTTAAGTTTTTTGACGTCGCCGGGAATAAATAATCCTGATTCATACCCACGTATAACCTGAAATTCACCCTTTCCATCTCCCTTAAGAAACAGTCCCTTGCCTGCATCATTACGAGGAGTCTCCATTTCCGAATTGTAGAGGTTTCCGGCGATGATCAAGTCATCCAATCCATCCTTGTCAAAATCATCATATATAATTCCAAAAACAGCTGATATTTGAGCAAGCTGTGGAAGTTTTACAACCTTAAAACCCTCTCCTGTATTGATCAGAATGCTGTTGGAAAATGTTTTAACCTCAAATATATCAGATTCTTTCAATATGTCAGAATTGAATATTTTCTCTAAAGTTACTGAACCAAATGAATTGTAATCCTTAAACTTATTCCTGAGGCCGGGAATCTGCTTTAAAATACTCTCCCTGTTATTCACCGGATAAAGGGAATCAAGCTCATAGTAACCGAGTACTATATCCAATGAGCCGTTGTTGTCAAAGTCTTTGGAAAACAGTTTGAATGGAGCTTCCGGCGTTGCTTTATACCGATAATTTTCCCCCAGATTGCCAAGGATGTAATCCATCCTCCCATCCCTGTTTACATCCCCTTCAGCAATACTAAACCACCAGCCATTGCTGTTGTTTAATATTGAATCGCCCCTGAATTTCGTAAGCTTACCCATATTGTTCCTGAATATGGTAACCGGCATCCACTCACCAACCAGGATCAGATCTTTAATTCCATCTCCATCATAATCCGACCAGATGGCATCAGTTACCATACCTGGGTACTCCAGCTCTTTTGAATGGACAGCTGTCACATCCTTAAACTTACCGTCTGCATTTTCAAGCAAATAACTCCGGTCTGGTCTTGGATATTGACCGGGCAACAACCTGCCGCCAACAAAAAGATCAAGATCACCATCTCCATCAAAGTCATTGGCCCGGACCACTCCTCCACTTGCTTTTAGTTGAGGGCAGTGCATCCATTGACTTAATATAATGACCTTTCCCATTATTGAGGTACAATCGGTCCAGATAATAGTTATCGCCTGGAGGGAATTCATTTCCACCGCTTACAACATATAAATCCAGGTCCCCATCCCCGTCTGCATCAAAAAACTGGGCATCCGTATCTTCGCACCTCTTGTCCGATAAAATATCCTTTTGTTGTGTTTTCGTAAAAAATCCGCCTGAATGCTGGATATAAACCGACCCTTCAAAACCCATGGCACCACCGATAAAAAAATCATCCATTCCATCATTATTGATATCTCCTACTGCAAGAGCTGGCCCGAGAGTGGACATTTTGTGAGGTAAAAGAACTTCTCTTTTAAAGTCATCAAACTCGTTTTCAATATGTTTGTGATTTAATCCAAAAGCAGAAGTGACATCTGAAAAAAGCAACCGCCGATTTTCTACCGATGGTGAAGATACGACAGCACCGCCATAATCCACGCTTAATAATTGGTCCGATGCAACGTTGGTCAACTCACTCACCCTTCCATCGGGCCAGGTGACTTTAAGCAGATCAATGACCTTATGTTGACCCAAACCAAAGTGAAGAGTATAATCGACACTGGACTGATAACCTCTGCTTACATGCTGTTCCAGATATTGCTTTTCACTCCCTGTCTGCACCATCACTTTTGCACCAATTCCGTTTAAATTGTTGGAGCTGCCTTTAAGTCTCACACTCAGGAAATGGTTTCCATTGATTCGGGATGCATTGTTTCGATAAAGATGCGCTTCCTGATCAATGTTGTTAAAAATAATATCCATATCTCCATCATTATCAAAATCAGCATAGGCTGCGCCATTGGAATAGGAAGGCTCTGTTACTCCCCATATCTCATTGTATTTCTCGAATACCAGGCCGTTTAGGTTTTTAAAAACCAGATTAACAGCTTTTTCCGTAGGCAGTGAATGTAAAATATCCCAAACCAGGGATTTAGCATCCGGATTTGCTTTTTTTGATTCCTCCTCAATACGATTGTCTTTATATGCTATGAAATCATTATTATTTGTGTTCTTACGCATGCCATTAGAAATGAACAGATCCTTGTATCCGTCATTGTCCAGATCTACCAGAAGAGGTGCCCAGCTCCAATCCGTACTTGTAACTCCGGACATGGCAGCAATTTCTGAGAATGTTTCATTACCATTGTTTAATTGTAGTGTATTACTCATATATTGGTAATGAGAATTGTATTCGACCAATAAGTTAAAAGCTTCGGGATTTATAGCCGTCATATTTGTTTTTCGACCATAATTAGTTGAATTGCGCATATCCAGCTCAAACAGGTCTTGCCATCCATCATTATCGATATCGGCGGCATTATTGCCCATGGATGAATAGGATATATGTTCCATGGATTTGAGTGCACTTTCATTAAAAGTGCCATCTCTGTTGTTGAAATATAAATAATCCCGTCCTGCAAAATCGTTCGAAATATAAATATCCGGATACATATCGTTATTTAAATCAACGACAGCAATACCGAGTCCATCCCCGAGCTTGGATCTGTTAATACCTATAAATTCTTTAACTTCAGTGAAATATCCATTGTCATTTTTGAATATCTTATCACCTGTATACCGGCTGATATCAAGATCATTAAAATTTTTGAAGATCTTTCTTTCAGGATTAGAAGAATTATTAAGCAGGTACATATCCAGATCGCCGTCGAGGTCATAGTCAAAAAAAGCAGCCTGAACTGAATAACTCCAGTCATCCAAACCATACGCTGCTCCTTTTTCAGTGAAGGTAAGATCTCCGTTGTTTATGAACAGAAGGTTGCTTCTTAATCTTGGTCTGGTTTGGCCCGAACGGCAAATGTAAATATCAAGAAACCCATCCTGATTAATATCAACCATGGTTACACCTGTTTTCCAACCCGGTATAGTATCCAACCCCGAACCTTTTGTAATATCTTTAAATCTGAAATTCCCCTGGTTGAGATAAAGTTTGCCTGTAATTTGATTTGCACTCAAATAGATATCTGTCAGGCCATCATTGTTAATATCACCAACAGACACACCGGCACCATTGTAGAAATTCGTGAAAAGATAAATATTATCATTCAGGCTTTCAACAACATCATTTCTGAAATCTATCCCTGTATGATCCGGACTCAAAAGCTCAAGCATCCTGATCTTGCTTCTGTCTCTGGTTGTACATGCGGATAACAGGAAAATAACCCCTGTAAAGACCAGCGTAAAACCAGTGCATATATTGGAAATTGAGACCTTCAACTGCTTTGAATTTTTTTAATAAAAAAGGCAATCAGAAATGAAAAACCTAATTGCCTTTTTTACAAATATAAAAAAATACTAAAATACCAAAATACTATTTCTCTATCTGATCATTGGCATCAATCTCTTTTTGCGGAATTGGGAAATATATACTTTGTTCAAGATAATTAAAACTTTCACCCGGATATTTATGCTCCAGATTGGTTTTCCACAATTCAACATATTTACCGCTTCTGATCAAGTCCAGCCTTCTTTGGCCTTCCTGAAAAAATTCAAGAGCCCTCTCTCTTAAAATAGCATCACGCATGTCGGCTTGGTTCATGGCTTCCAGTGGTGTAGCATTTGATCTGGTTCTTATTTCATTAACCAGGGTAAGCGGATCCCCGGTACCAAGCTCATTTAATGCTTCTGCCCTTGTAAGTAATATGTCGGCATATCGAAGTATGGGATAATTAACTCCGTAATAAGAGACTTCCGCTTCAACGAACCGGTCATTCCCGATCCCATATTTAATAGCGCCAATATCGGTCGGCTCAAGATCTCTGAGATATACAGTAGGATCGGCAGCAAGAGCTTCATATTCAGGAGTGCCGGGTATAGCCCACCAGTCGTACAGATCATTATGCATACTCTGACTTCCTGCCTGGTAACCATTGCCTATTAAACCTCTTCTTTCATCATTCATTTCAATTGAATTATAGAAATCTTTCGCAATGGTCAGTCTTCCCCAACCGCCATTCAAATAATTACCCATAAGTGCAAACCAGGGAATATTTGAATTTGTCCCAACGCCATCTTGTACAGACATATAAGCAAAAATCCATTCGTTTGCACCCTTGTTTGCAACATCAAATAACTCCATAACACTTGGCAATAAGTCATAGTCACCAAGTTCCATTACGGCCAATGCATCATCTGCTGCTGCTTGCCAGTTTTTTGCATTTAAATTGGTTTTTGCCCGTAAACCCAGTGCTGCACCTTTGCTGGCTCTGCCAGGTGTGGTCGCAGGTCCCAACACTGCAGCAGCATCAGTCAGATCAGCAATAATCTGAGCAATTACATCCGACTGTGGGCTTAATGGTAAATTACCAGAACTTGTGCCAACATTTAAAATCACATCACCAAAGTTAAATGCGAGGTCATAATATGCCAACCCTCTCAGGAATTTGGCTTCACCAATATAAGTCGCTTTCATTTCTGCATCAATTTGCATTCCTTCCAATACTCCGATGGCTAAATTGGCAGCTGCAACTACTTTATAGGCACCATCCCACAAATTATTAATAAAATCATAACTGTTATTCCAGGTCCCCATTTCTGCATCCGCAGTACCCGCTTCCCAATTATCTATTCCATAAATATCAGTGGGCGCTTCGCTCATAAACAGATAATCATAATTATAGTAAGTTCCCCAGTCGGTTCCTGCCATTGCTGCATATACAGATGTTATCAGTGCTTCAGCATCTTCCGGAGTCGTGTAAGCATTATTAACAAGGAGTTCAGAATATACCTTCTCCTTAAGTTGCTTATCACATGACAACATTAAAGCTGCCAGTACTACTAGTGACAATAAAACGATATTTATTCTTTTCATAATATTATAATTTTAGAAGTGCCGTTAAAATGTTACTTTAAGTCCAGCAGTAAATGTTCTGTAAGTAGGATAGCCAAAATCATCAACTCCTCTGTTCACACTATTTTGCGAACCATCATTCCACATTCCTTTACCGTAATTAAAACTAACATCAGGATCATAACCTGTATAATCAGTAATCGTAATAAAGTTTTGTCCCTGAACATAGATATTAAGGTTTTTGATCCATGGAGTTTTTTTCAGATCAAAATTATAACCCACAGTTAAATTCCTGAGCTTCAAATAAGTAGCATCCTCGATGAATACGGTATTTACATAGGAGCCATACGCGTTGGCAAACCAGTCGACGCCGGGTCTTGTACCTGTCAGATTTGTCGGGCTGTATCGTTCGAGAGCTCTTGTAGTAAGGGTCTGATCATGGGCAATGGCCTTAAAATTAAAGAGATCGCTGCCAACAACCCCCTGCCAGAACATATCGAGGTAAAAACCATGAAATTCAAAGTGGTTGTTAATACCCCAATAAAAATCAGGTTCTGCATTGCCAATTACGCTTCTGTCATCAGCATTAATGATACCGTCCTTATTGATATCCACATACAATGCACTTCCTGCTTTTGTTGTTAGTGGCTGTGGTGAATATAATTCTCCCTCCTGTAAAACACCTTTATAAGTGTATCCAAAAAATTCTCCCATTCTTCCGCCTTCGATCAATTGCCGGTAGGGATGTTCACCAATTTCACCATACGGCTGTCTTGGAACATATTGAAGAATAGGATTATCGCCATCCAGTTTTGTAATCTCGTTAACATTTTTTGAGAAATTAACATTGATTGTCCACTTCATTTTATCCTGTGAAACAACATTAGCTCCTAAAGTTATTTCAACACCTTTGTTGTTCATTGAACCTACATTTGCGCGAATATACTTATAGCCTGTTGAAGAAGTGGAGAGGGGCTTGTCGATGATAAGATCTTCCGTATTTGAATTATATACCTCGAAAGTTCCGAATAACCTGCTCTGAAACAACCCAAAATCCAATCCAATATTAGTCATCCTGGTTGTCTCCCATTTAAGATCAGGATTGGGCGCATACAAACCATCAGATCCCAGACCTGCTGCTGATGTCGATCCATCAAAGGAATAGGTTCCTGTTGGGCCAACTCTTGCCAGTGAGGTATAGGGTGAAAAACCATTATTGCCGGTAATACCATAGGATACCCTGAGTTTAAGATCATTCAGGAAATTAATATTTTTCATAAATTGTTCTTCCTTAATTCTCCATGCCGCTGAAACAGACGGGAAAGAACCCCATTTATTATTTTCTCCAAATTGCGATGCTCCGTCTGCACGAAGGGTCAGATTTAGCATTATTTTTTGCCGGTAATCGTAATTGGCTCGTCCAAAGAAAGAGATGATTGTTTGATCCGCCCTGTAACTGCTGATTGTCTGGTTTTGTGCAGAACCCATATTATAGTACAAGGTCTTGGTTGTTGGAAAATTGGTACCGTCCAGGCTGAACCCATATGAATCATCATATTGCATTGAACCACCTGCCAGCAGATTTAGGGAATGATCACTCGGTAAAATCTTAAATCGATAGTTAAGTGTACCTTCTACCAGATAGTTGGAGCTTTTAGACTCCTCTATATTTCCCCAATCCAAATTATTCCCCATTATAGAATATTCAGGTGGCTGATATTGAGAATTCGAACTTGAGGAATAGTCAACTCCAGTATTTAACTTTGCCACAAGATTATCCAGAATATTGAAATCTACAGTTAAATTTCCATAGGTTCTCCAACCGAGAAAATCCACTCACACGTTCTGTTAACATTCCAAGCGGGTTGCGAAATTCTTGTGTATCTCTTGATAAAACAGTCTGGGCATAAGAACCATCTTCATTATAAGCAGCCCTTCCGGGAGCAGCACTCAACAAGGCATACAAAGGATTATCGGTACGGGAACCGGGCCTTCTGTCCGTCCCGTCTGAAACAACCCTGGCTGAATAAAAATTCATCCCTACTTTTGTTCTCTTACCAAACTTACGATCCGCGTTCAAACGAAGTGAATAACGTTCAAAATTACTATTAAGGAAAATTCCCTGTTGATTAAAATAATTACCGGATAATGCAAAATGCGATACATCATCTCCACCCGACGCCCGAAGCGTATAATTTTGAATCGGGGCTTGCCTGGTAGCCTCCTTCAGCCAGTCAGTATTGTTTGGCAAAGCAAGGTCCGCTTCATTATACCATGGATTTCCATCATTCACCCCCATTGCATATTGTTCATTTGTAATTCTTCCAACTTCCGCCCAACTCAAACGTTTTACTTCTCCGATCATTGATTGTACTCCGTAATAGGTATCTAAAGAGATCTCAGATTTTCCGGCACTTCCTCTTTTGGTTGTAATTAAAACCACCCCTGACGAAGCTCTTGATCCGTAAATTGCTGCCGATGCGGCATCCTTCAATATTTCAATAGTTTCAATATCATCAGGTGAAATTGAAACCCCTGCAGCCATAGGGTAACCATCGACAACATACAGTGGTTCGTTACTGTTGGTAATTGAGGTGCTTCCCCTGATTACGATGTTTAACGACTGACCGGGCAATCCATCATTACTAGATACTTCAACGCCTGCTGCACGACCTTGTAGCATGGATGAAACCGAGCTTTTGGTAGCTCCTCCCTGGGTAATTTCGTCTGCCTTAAGCGAAACGACAGCTCCTGAAACAACCTTTCTGGTGGATGTCCCGTATCCGATAACCACAACTTCATCAAGGGAGGTCAAATCAGGAGAAAGAGCTACATTAATTGTTGTTAACCCGTTAACAGGAACCTTCTGGACAACGTAACCAATGTATGATATCGCCAGTGTGCCGTTAAGATTCGGAACATTAATTGTGAAGGAGCCTTTCACATCGGTCAGTACACCGATAGTCGTTCCTTCAAGAACAACATTAACCCCTACTAGTGGTTCTTTGGTCGTGGCATCTGTAATTGTACCACTAACTTTTACCAGCTGGGGAACTGATCCATCATCATTGATGAATGGATAGCCGGAAGCATACAGACTAGCTTGTGACAGAAACATAATCACGAACATAAGTCCAATGAAGTAAGAAAACCTCATCGACAGACAAATCCCGTCATGTCGATGAGATAAAATCAAAGATCCCGATTTTTTTTTCATGCATTTGAGGTTTTAAATTATAGATTAGGTGTAAGAGCGACTGGAAAGTTTCTCTTATTGAAGGTGTTCTGTTTTGAAGTGGACAGGAACTTGCAGCTTTTTTTCATCTGTTCTAAAAAAGGGTTGTCTAGGTTTGTTTACGGTCCTTTGAAACAAATTTAAACTAATTATAATTAAATAACAAGTAAATGTTTGTCAGAATTGAAAGAAAAATAAGTAAAAATAAAAAAAGAAGGGTTTTGAAAGTTGACTATTTTATTTAATCTTTTAATAACAGGTATTTTATGATAAAAAGTAAATATTATTCCAATAATAAATATTTCTTCAAAATTTATTTAATATTTTCTTCGATAATTTTTTATTCATTGAGTATTTAAGCGGTTTAATATCTGAATTTCCGGTTCAGATATTGTTTTTCCTTATTTAAATCCACCTAATTGACGGATAAAAATATTGTTAATATCTGTTAAAATAGTAGTACTATTCTTTGTAATAATAATACTAAAATCCATTAAATAATAGATAGTGAAAGCTATATATAGCGGATCACTCTGGTTCTTATATATATTTATTTTTACATGCCTCATTTCATTAAATGCCGCAAACCCCATGGGAAGTTAATGAGCGAAACTTATTTTTATTAACTTTAAACCTTTCAATATATAATTACATAAATGAGTAGTGATAGGGTCCGGAGGCTTCATGAGCAAGACTTTCGAATAAAAAGAATAATTGATAAAACGAATATAACGATGAGTCCAACGAGAAGAACATTCATAAAACAATCGATGATTGCAGGAGCTGCAATTGGATTGCATTCAATGCCAGTAAAGCTTCTTTCAAAACAGGCAGAAGATTTTATGCGAATAGGAATAATAGGACTTGATACTTCCCATTCTCCTGCATTTGCAGAATATTTTAATGGTGGAGGCACGGAACCGGGATTGGAAGGATTTAAAGTTGTGGCAGCTTATCCGCATGGGAGTGAAGATATCCCTTCGAGTGTTGAGACGATCCCTGAATATACTGCCCAAATTGAGAAGATGGGAGTGGAAGTGGTTGATTCGATAAGAAAGCTTCTCAGGAAAGTTGATGCGGTATTGCTCGAAACGAATGATGGCCGGCTTCATCTTGAACAGGCCAGGGAAGTTATAAAGTCAGGAAAACCTGTTTTTATTGACAAGCCTCTTACTGCTTCATTGACTGATGCCGTAACAATATTTAAAGAGGCAAAGGATAAAAACGTTGCGGTTTTCTCCGCCTCATCGCTTCGCTATCTGAAAAATGCACAGTCGGTAAGGTATGAAAACAAGATCGGAAAGGTGCTTGGAGCAGATACATTCAGCCCGGCGAGCCTCGAACCACATCATCCTGACCTGTTCTGGTACGGTATTCATGGTGTTGAAATTCTCTATACTGTAATGGGAACCGGCTGTGAGACTGTCACTAGGTTTCAGACAGCCGACACAGATTATGTCGTCGGTAAATGGAAGGACGGGAGGATCGGGACTTTCCGCGGCACACGGACAGGAACCCATGATTATGGAGGCATTGCTTTCGGGACTGAAGGCAATATCAATCTTGGACCCTTTGACGGATATCAGGCGCTGCTCGTAAAGGTCGGAGAATTTTTCAAAACAGGAAAATCACCTGTGGATGATCAGGAAACCCTTGAAATTTATGGTTTTATGGAAGCTGCTGACGAAAGCAGAAGAAGGTCGGGTGTACCTGTTTCGGTTGACGAAGTATTGAAGAAAGCTGGTTTATAGACGCTTTCGTATGATCCTTCAGTTTAATTTATAAGAATGAATTCTGCGAACAAAAAATATTATCACAGACCTTTGAATTTGCCTTGCATTGTAGAAAGGCTTAGATTATATAGTATAATATTTTCGCAGCATACTCTTTATATGTCTTGCAGACAGGCTGTTCTCATCCTGACAATTCAAATGATGAAGTACTGCAGGTAGACGAAGGTTTTCTTCAGATACCGGGTGTAGGCTGGCAGACATTTGGAAGAACGGCAGGTGATGACCAGTCAATGGACGGTCTGAGGTTTAAATCCGGGTGTGCATATGTTCGCTGGACCTGGGGAGATCTGGAACCTTCCGAGGGTCAGTATGCTTTTGCAATGATTGACGACTGGCTGAACAGGTGCCGTCAGAATAATCAGGCGCTGGCATTCAGGGTCATGCTCTCCTGGCCCGGGCATGAAGGCACAATTCCTCAGTGGATGCTTGATAAAGGGATCAGATATACCTATTCTGCCTGTCCTGAAGAAGGGGCACATTACGAAGTCGATATGGAAGAACCGGCTGTGAAGCTTTTTCATGAGAAGCTTATTCGTGCTCTTGGAGAAAGGTATGACGGACATCCCGACCTGGCTCTTGTTGATATCGGATCGGTTGGACTGTGGGGAGAATGGCATAACTACTGTGATACGGCACTTATGCCCGGTGATGCGGCCCGGAAAGCAATTATTGATCTGTATTATGAAGCCTTCCCGAATACACCGCTTACAGCCCTTGTCGATGATAAGCCAAACGTCATTTATGCCAACTCCAAAGGGCGATCGGCCTGGAGGGGCGATTGCTGGGGAAATGGCGAGGGACCCGGCGTGGGATGGAATCATCACAAGGATTCATACCAGCCAATGGTAAAAATGATGCCGGATGGATGGAAACAGGGGACTGTGGCCCTCGAACCATGCGGTACATTCGGAGGTTATCCGACTCCTCCCGGGTCAGTAGTAGATGATGCTATATCATGGCATACCACCTTTGTACAAAATAAGTCTCATAAAATCCCTGATAACTGGATGCCGGAAATTGAACGTCTTGTGAAAAAGCTTGGATTCAGACTTGTACTGAGATCATTCTCTTTTGATAAATCAGTAAAATCAGGTAATGATCTCAGGGTTGCGATGAAATGGGAGAATATTGGTATCGCCCCGCCATACCGTGATCACCGGATTGCTTTCAGATTAAAAGATACAGACGGTATAAACAGTGAGGTATGTGTTTCGGAGGTATCAATTATGGGCTGGCTGCCCGGCAAAAAAAATGTTGAAATATCCTGTAATATACCTGCCGGCATGGCTGAGGGAGATTATGACCTGGAGATGGGAATCGTATTTCATAGCGCCATTGACCATACAATCCCGATAGCCAATAAAGGCAAGACAAGTGATGGATGGTATACAATTGGTAAAATATCAATACAATAAACAGAATATAGTTTTGTGTGTAGCCATCTCTTCAATTATTCACGTTCAGCGGAGCTAAGGGTTTTGGCACCTGTTTGTCCTGGATCATCCGGATCATGCCCAGCAGGGCTCCCCAGTGGTAGTAGGCATTACTGCTCTGCACATCATCGCCATCACCGGTTTCAGCATTGTAATTTTCATGAACATGATGTTTTGTGAGCCATTCATTCATCAAAAGGTTCATGCTTTTATCTGAAAGATCTTTACTTTCCGCAGGCAGATTATAATTACACATACCAAGATAAACAAGGAAATTCATAGGTGCCCAGATCCTGCCGCGCCAGTACTCATTGTCCTTGTACCCGGTATCACTCCTCGTTATGGATGGCATCACCCACTCACCCCCGAATTTGTCAGGATTATAGAAATTTTTTCTGAACATAATCTCTGCCTGCTCCTGAGTCGCCGCATGTGCTATGAGGGGATAAAAATTTGTGGGGGAGATACGGTGACTGAATTCCCCGTTGCCTGTATGCTGATTCAGAAATATCCCTTCATCATTGTTCCAGAGCTTCTGAAGCGATATTGTATATTTCTCCGCTCTGTTGGTCAGCTCCTTTTCAATATCATCCTTGCCAAGCTCTCGGGCAATATCTGCCAATGCCTTACAATCAGCTATATACAATGAAGTAAGACCGACATCGGCAAGCTTCATCTTATGAGTGATTGTGTCAAATAAAACGCCGTCATACATCGGAGAATTGTCAAGACCCGATTCAAATTTGGCAGCCTGCATGTTATTCATCTCATAAGTGGTTTTCTGATTTGGAACAAGGCTGTAAGGATCGCTTCCCCAGCAAAGCAGTCCGTTATCGTCACGATGTTCGGGCCACCACCTGTTCCATGCAAGCAGTTTGTCAAACACTTCTGCAAGGAACCATTTTTCAGGGTAGATCCGGTAAATCTCCCTTATCATAAGCGATCCGACCGGTGGCTGGGATCTGTCGCGGCTCTTAATATCTCCCGCAGCTGCAAAATTCGGAACAAAGCCATTTTCAGTAATTTCATCGGTTATTTCAATTGCATTTGCAAGGGCATGTTTACGACTGACAACAGTATACATATATGAGGCAAAATAATTATCCCAGCAGAAGAGAACATAACCTCCCCATCCTGTATTCCACATCCTAGAAACCGGAGTTATCATACGGTCCTTCTCCGGATCATAAATAACATTCCAGGCCAGGATTGTCTGCATGGCATCATATGCATCCTTTGTGGAACCATATTTTTCTTTTTCCTTTTGCATAGCCATGTAATTGTCAAGCAGGATTTTTGCTGATCTGCTCTGCAGTTAGCTGCTTGCCTGTAGAAATATATACAGGTTCTTTGAGGCTGATATTGTAATAGCTTGTATCATTTGCATCAGTTTTTCCTGCTCCTGAAATAACATATATTGGAATTTCCTGTCCTTCGAGCTTTGCGGAAAGCAGGTTTTCATTTCTGACAATTTCGCCGGGCCTGTTCCAGAGGATGGAAGGACGAATTATGAGATTCCCCTGGTTTGCTGCTGTGTCAGCAGGGATGATTGCTGCAACCAGATCATTTCCGATCGCAGCTGTTTTTACATTGTGACCGCATTCCCTTTCCACCAGAATAACAGTTCTGTATATGAACCATCAATTGCATGTGGACCGGGCCATATAACTTCCTTATCCTTTACTCCGGCCCACACAAAAGTATTTTTAAGAATATCATTATGTCTTATTATCCTTCAGATAGAAATTTACAGCCAGCCCTTCCGGCAGAAGAACATGAGACAGGAAACTATAAGTATTCCATGTATTCCATCCGTGAAGCAATTCCTTTTTAAGATCCTTATAGGTTTCGCTGCTTTGGGTAGAGAATCGGACGAGGTGGATTTTGTTTATTGCAGGCCTGAGCGGATACGATAAGGACTGCTGATATTATTGCGAAAAGTCTATTTTTCATTGTTTGACAATTAATGGGTGAGGCGAGGCTAAAATTAAATATAATTTTGTTTCCTTCGTAATAGAATGGACTTTGTTACAGTTCAATTAAAATTAAAAATTATGGTTAATTTCTACTCCAAATGCCGGCAGATCATTGGTTGCTGCCTCTTTTCCTGTTTTTGCCTTTCTGGTATGACCCGGGCTCAAACATCAACAGTAAAGGAATATCAAAAGGTATTCACAACCTATCCCTACTCAGATCCAAGCCCTATTCCGGTTCTGTCATCACTTTATCCTTATTTCAGGTATGAAGGTTATACTGATAAACCGGTTCAGAAGGAATGGAAAGTTGTTGAACTTGAGAATGATTATATTAAGGTGATGATCCTTCCGGAGATTGGCGGCAAAATATGGACTGCAATTGAAAAGTCGACAGGATTGCCATTTATCTACTATAACCATGCTGTAAAGTTTCGCGATATTGGCATGAGGGGCCCTTATACAAGCGGAGGGCTTGAACTAAATTATGGAATGATAGGACATACCCCTAACTGTGCCACTCCGGTGGATTATGTGATACAGAATAACTCTGATGGAAGTGTAAGCTGCATAGTCGGGGTGCTCGACCTTCTGACACGAACCAACTGGAGGCTTGAGATAAGACTTCCAAAAGATAAGGCATATTTTACAACAAGGACATTCTGGTATAACTCTACCCCAATTGAGCAGCCATATTATCATTGGCTGAACGGAGGATATAAAGCAGGTGGAAACCTTGAGTTTATTTTCCCCGGAACAAGATATATCGGACATGGAGGAGAATACGCCGACTGGCCCGTGAACAAAAGCAATGGCAAAAAAATATCATTCTATGAAGCAAATAATTTTGGCGGATACAAATCATACCATGTTTTTGGAAAGCTGACAAATTTCTCAGGAGCTTACTGGCATGATGATAAATTCGGAATGGTCAGGTATGGATCTTACGATGATAAGGCAGGCAAGAAAATATGGATATGGGGACTCTCGGGTCAGGGCATGATATGGGAAAAGTTCCTCACAGATACCGACGGACAGTATGTCGAAATGCAATCAGGAAGACTCTTTAACCAGAATGCCACCTCAGCCACACTCACTCCTTTCAAACACCTTAATTTTGCACCTTATGCAACTGATATCTGGACCGAATACTTTTATCCCGTTATTCGTACGGGAGGTTATGTGGAGGCTAATGAATACGGTGCCCTCAATATAAAGACTGAAGGCGGAATGCTGAAAATATATCTTTCGCCTGTCCAGTCTATTGATGACATTCTTGAAGTAACAGAAGGGCAGAAAGTTATCTACAGCAAAAAGCTCAGGCTCGATCCTTTGAAAACCTTTGGCGATTCTTTGAAGTTTGACGGGAACGGACAAAACCTTCGTGTTACTCTTGGAGGAAACAAGCTTGTGTATGATTCTGATCCTGAGTCCGGTGTCCTGAGCAGACCGGTAGATGCACCCGTGGATTTCGACTGGAACACCGCATATGGATTATATGTTCAGGGGAAGGAATATATGGATCAGAAAATGTATCCTGAGGCAGATGAAAAACTCAGGGCTTCGCTGCAGAAGGACCATAATTATTTCCCGGCGATGCTGAAAATGGCTGAGCTCTGTTACCGAAATATGCTTTATCCTCAGGCCCTTGAGATGGCAACAAAAGCCCTGAGCATTGATACACACGATGGTGCGGCAAATTACTACTACGGACTGGTGAATGCCAGAATTGGAAAAACAACAGATGCAATTGATGGATTCAGCCTGGCCACTCTCTCAACTGAATACAGGAGCGCAGCTTATACTGAATTGTCGAGAATTTATCTCAGGGAAAAGAACTTTGTTAAGGCGCTCGGGTTCGCTGAAAGAGCCGTGGATTATAACAGATTCAATGTTGAGGCGCTGCAGCTGCAGGCTGTAATATATCGTAATATGAATGATGCTGCAGGAGAAGCAGAGGTACTGAAGACCCTACTCTCATTCGACCCTCTGAATCATTTTTCAAGGTTCGAAAAATACCTGATGAATACTGACGAGGCAAACAGGAATCTTTTTACCGGCCTGATCAGAAATGAACTTCCGCAGGAAACATTCATTGAACTCGCAGTCTGGTATTACAACTCAGGTTGTCTGGAAGAAGCTGAAAAAGTATTTGCTCTTTCACCACGGAATGCCGAGACTATTTTCTGGCTAAGTTTTCTTCAGCACAAAAAAGTAAATGTCTCTGAAATCAATCCCGCATTCTCCTTCCCGGTCAGGTCTGAAACCGGTGCTGTTCTGGAGCAGCTGCTCAAAGGACAACAGGAGTGGCTGCTGAAATATTCACTTGCATTGATATATAAGGACAGAAACAGGACTGATGAATCCGTAAATCTTCTTATGTCGTGCGGCGATGTTCCCGATTTTGCGCCTTTTTATGTGTGCCGTGCCGAAATACTAGCCGGAAAAAACAATTCACAATGCGAATCGGATCTTAAAAAAGCTGTTGAGATCGACAATCAATGGAGATATCAGCTCCGGCTTGCCAACTTTTACATGAATCACCAGCAATATGATAAAGCTCTGTCGGTTGCTGAACCATTTTATAAAAAGCATCCTGATAATTTTGTGATTGGATCATTGTATGCAAAAGCGCTCCTGCTCAACAAGAAGTACAAAGAAGCTGATGCTTTGCTTACTGTACTTAACATTATACCGACTGAAGGCGCAACAGAAGGCCATGAGCTCTACCGGGAAGCAAAGCTGATGCAGGCAGCAGAAATGATGAAGAAGAAAAACTATAAGGCATCATTGAAGTTTATCTCCGAAGCAAGGCTGTGGCCTGAAAACCTTGGCGTGGGCAAACCCTATGATGAGGATATTGATTATCGTCTCGAAGACTGGATGACATATTCGTGTTATCATAATATGAAAAGGACAAATGAAGCTGATGCTGTTCTGAAAAACATTGTCAGGTTTGAACCAAAGGTCGAAAATACTGTAAGGAATTTCCTTCCTGCAAATACCCTTGTTACGGCCTGGGCATATGAAGCCTTAAACAAGAGAAATGAAGGATCTCAGTTTATTGACCGGCAGCTTAAATATTTCCCCGATTACAGGCTTATCCTTTGGAGCAAGGCTGTCTTCGAAAAGGATAGCGCCTTCACTCTTGCTGAAAATGAGAAAGATGCAAATGCACGCATAATAGAGCAGCTGATAAAGGCAGGGATATGATTTTGAAATGTGTGAATGTGTCAAAAGTTCATTAACTGCGAAGTCTCAAGATGTGCGCAAAGATCCAGTGCACTCTGTGTCAATGGTTTATTTGAGTGCTTTGTGTACACCTTAGCGTCCTTTACGGTACAGAGAAATTGCGACAGACCCTGCACATGAGTATAAATGTTCAGATGTATCGGCTTTTGACATAGCAGTATCATAGTTCCAGTAAGATGGAAAGCATTAAAAGGCCATTAATTCATAAATTAAAATATATTGAGAAATGAAGAATTCTTTTCTGTTTTTAATTCTGGTATTGATAATTGCAGGCTGCAGTCAGTCAGACACCAAAAAATTTGTTTCCGCTTCTAATAAAAATATTGTGCTGATTGGCAGATTTGACCTTTCGGATAAGACAAACCCGGTATTCATGTATTCTGGCAGCGCCATCCGGACAATATTTAACGGAACATCTGTGGAAGTTGTACTTAAGGATGACAGCCTCAGAAACATGTTCAATGTTTTGATTGATGACAGCATGTTCGTACTTACTGCAAACAAACCCGATGGAACTTACCTGCTTGCAGCAAATCTCGAAAACAGGAAACATTCACTCGAAATCATCAGGCGCACTGAATGGCACGGAGGTAATACGACTTTTAAAGGCTTCAATCTGGACAGAGGTAAGAAATTGTTCAGGCCACAGTTGAAACCGAGGTTGATAGAGTTTATCGGTGATTCATATACATGCGGTTATGGCAATGAGGGTAAAAGCAGGGAAGAACATTTTAAATATGAGACTGAAAATAACTATCTGACCTACGGGGCCTTAACTGCCCGGGCACTCGAAGCTGAATATATTACTGTGTGCCGTTCAGGTATTGGTATATGGCAGGGATATGGAGGTGATACTGCATTCACAATGCCAAAATTGTATGACCAGGTAACTATTAATAGTTCCGCTGTCTGGGATTATAAAGCTCACCAGCCACAGGCAGTTGTCATCGATCTTGCAGGGAATGACCTGTCTGTATCTCTCGATTCAGCGGCCTTTGTAAATACGTATGTTAATTTTCTGCAACGCATAAGGAAAAATTACGAAACTGCCCGGATCGTCTGCCTCGCCGGTCCGGGTAATACCGGTGAAGAATGGGATAAATGGCGTTCTTACATTCATTCGGTGGTAAACAAATATGAGAAATCTGATTCCCGTATTGCTTATTTTGAGTTCTCAACCTTTGAGCCCAATGGCAGCGACTGGCATCCGAATGTTGCGGAACATAAGAGGATGGCGGAGGAGCTGATCCCGTTTATGAAGAAACTGATGGGGTGGTGAATATGTTCGCTGCGCTGTCATTTGCTGCGCGTCATTCAATTGTCATTTGCTGCGCGTCATTTGGCTACGCCGTCATTAATTGTCATTTGCGCTGCGCCGTCATTTATTGTCATTAAGTAACAATTGAATTACAATCGAATGACTACTTAATGACAACTTAATGACAATTTAATGACTAATATTCTAGCTTCAGATCAGCCCTTCCATTGAATGGTTTTACAATTACCGATTCAGTTGCTTTATCGAATACCCCTCCGGTGACCCGCACAGGGATTTTGCCATCAGGATGAGGAATTCTGATCCTGACCTCTGATGGTTTACGATCGGAATTACACTCTACTGTTGCAATAATATTATTCCTGCCTGCATTTGACAATACTGCGAAGGAAACAGGTCCAAAGTAACTTGCAGCATTTTTTACCTCGATTCTCTTACCATCCTCAAGCCATTTTCGCGGAACACCCGGGAGCAGCTTAAGCGTTTGTCCATCCTCAAGATAGAGCATCCATCTCGTCTCCATCAGGAACCAGGCCTCCTCATGTGTTTTATGAACGCTTACCTTGTACAGATGCTCCCAGAAGGTATATGTCTCCCTGTCTGCCAGCGCTGAAAAAGTATTGTAATAGGTCTTCAGGAAGGGCTTGACCATTCCCAGTTTTATCTGGACCCAGTTATGCCTGCTGTAGTAAGGCTGACTGAAGGCAGCATTGCGCTGGTAAAAAAGATCGCTGTGATAGCTCAGGAGCATTGAGGAAGCCTCTTCCTCCGGGTCAAGAACCTCACAGAACACAAGGTAAAGCGGACCCAGCATTGCGTCAGAGACAGTAAATGTACCATGCGACATAAAGGTCTCGGGATAGAGATACATAAGCCTCATTGCTTTTGCTTCGGTCCAGGGAGGAACAGTCGGACACCAGGTACCGTTCCCGAGAGGCACAACGGGTGATCCCGCCATTGAGTTGAAGAAAGATATTCTTATGTCCTGTTTCCAGGCATCAGCCTCTTTCCTGATACGATCAGAGCTCTTTCGGTCTGTATATGCTAACATTTCTGCCACCCGGCTGATACCGATATATGCATATCCGTTCAGCATGAACTGGTGAAACTGGTCCTCCGGATCGGCCACTTTGCCGTCAATCATTCCATAACCTTTCCCGATAAGGTTCTCCTTTTTGTTTTTATCACGCCACCGGAAAAGAAAATCACACGCCTTCAGCAGCTTTGGTTCAATTTCTCTTACCCATGCAGTATCGTGAGTATACCTGAAATATTCTCCCATGCTCCAGAGAGCAGCTCCAGTCTCTACCATATATCCTCCGAAATTCTGAATCATCCCGTCTTCATGTTGTTTGTCAAGGAAATACATCAGAGATCTTTTTGCAACGTCATTCCAGCCCATAGACATATAGAACTGCATTATCGGAGAACTTTCAGTGCCAATTGGCGAATAAACTCCAACTGAAGGCGCCAGTGTTCCATCGGGCTCCTCTCCGTAGGTAATAAGATCAAGATGCAGCAGGCCTGCCTTTATCATCTCTTCAATTCTCTTTTCAGGAAGCCTTATTGATGCTGCATTTCTGAGCTTTGCATTCCAGAAGTTTTTACATTCGGAATACTTGTCATCGAATGAAATACCGGAAAGCTTTAGCGCCCTCCCTCGGGTAACCGGATCATGCGGAATCCTGAACTCAAAGACTGCTTCTTCACCTGGTTGCAGGAGAATTGCTATCTCCTCATTCGGCAAAGGCTCTCCATTCAGTAGGGAGATCCCAAAAACCCTGTCGGAAGAGTAGCTGGAGAATCCTGTTTCAGGATCATAACTGTATTTGAGCTTTTCCCACCATCCTGATCCGGGCCTCACCGTTCTGAACCAGGCGTACCTTGGAACCGCAGCACTGTTTTTGGCGACAGCTCTAAAATAGAGTACAGTCTCCTCTGTTTTTTTTGATTCCTTCTGAATATTTATTTTAAGTGAATCTTCCTGGGCCGGAGTAAACATATGACCATAGCTGCTGTTGTCAGCCACAAGATAATTTGTTCCGATAGGGGTTTCCTTTTCGAGCCTTGAGTTTTCAAGTGTAACAAAAGTTGTAGTTTTGTATTCTATGTCTCCATCTGACTGGGTTGTAATCAGAATTGGCAGGACTCCATCCGCGAGCCTTCTCTTCCTGTTGTTTTCAACTCCCTGGCCACGGCCGGTCATGTAACTATAAGTTATATTCACTGTTATTTGTTTCAGGAAGTCTCATTGGTGATGAGGCCATTCTCGGCACGATCATGTCAGTTTCCTGTGGAGTGCTGATCTCAAAGATCCTTATGTCGCGGCTGATCCCCAGCCAGGTTGGGCATGACTGATTCCGTGTATGAACAGAGGCTGAGTCAAATGATTCTTCAGCTTCAGTTTCTATCTTCTGCAGATTTGTCTGCAGTCCGCGTCCCCTGATCTCATTCTCTATTTCAGTGTATGATCCCTTTTCATCAGAATCACAAACAATTACATTATAATCAGGAATATATATTGGGAATGCCCTTGTTACATCCCTGAGAAAGAAAGAGAACGATTTATCTCCTGCATGAACTGAAACCACCGTCGTCCCGCTTCCGGCATTAAGCCTTGCATCACTGAATGAAATGTCAAGCCTGTTAAAATCATCAGACCTGAATGTAAAATGATCATTGCTTATCCTCCCTTTTCCTTCACTTATAGTCATCTTCTCCATTTTGCCATTTAATACCTCAATATATCCTGCAGGTTTCACACCCTGCCATTCAATTGAAATTTTATCGTTTACGGATATCTGTGCAATGGAGACAGAGGATACTGTCTGAGTCAGAAAGATAGCTGATAACAGGAAAAATGGAATTCTCATCTGATTAAGATTTTTTAAACAGTAAATTTATCAGATAAATCCTTATCCACCTTATAACAGCTGTAAAAATCATAGGCTTTAAAGCCAGGGAAATTTCAATTATGCACTTTCTTGTTTAAATTGTTTAATTTTATTACTCATTTTTTTATTATAAAAGACAATTCATGAAAGAGAAGCTACTTTACTGGAGCCCAAGGATTTTATCAATGCTTGTAATCCTGTTTATGATAATGTTTTCGTTCGATGTATTCAGTGGTAATTCACCAGTTGGCATGAAATTACTTGGATTTCTGATGCATAATATACCTGCTGTAATTTTAACGGGTGTACTGTTGATCGCATGGAAATGGGAAGTTGCCGGCGGAATTCTGTTTATAGTGGCTGCAATCGCCGGAACCATTTTTTTCGGATCCTTTGAAGGAAATCCGGGTTCTCTGATCATACTGGCTCCTCTTTGTATTGCGGGGATTTTGTTTATTGTCCATCATCTGATCTGCAAAAATACAGGCATCAGCAAAGTGAGAAATTAAAGGTGGCTGAAAAATGATACATGAAGGAAATAATTTCGTGACCTTTATTTTCAATTTATTCTTATACACTGACAGCAATTGTTATCTTTATTTCCTCTCTCAATGATGAGTACTCTGATTTGAGATATATTGTTCATACCGGAAAACTACTACTTGATGAGAATAATTTTTTGTTTGCTTTTCATATCTGTTTTTAGCCTGTGTTATTCAACAGAAAAGAGTGACAGCACCAGATCAAAATTAAAGGTAAGCGGAAGCGTCAGCTTCAACAGTAACGGAATAGCGCCGATTCCAGCCTTTTCACTCGATAAACCTGCACTGACAGGAGCGGTCTCACTGCAGAAAAGACGGTTCAGCTTCGATCCCCAGATTGCCTACGGACTTGATATGAGACCCTGGATAATTGATATGTGGACACATTACAGACTGATATATAAACCAAAATTTGAACTCAGGACAGGAGTGGATTTCAGCATGTTCTTCGGTGAATATGATGCCGGCGATTATACGATTCTTCAGGGGCAGCAATATATAACATTTGAGCTGGCAGGCATATACCGGTTTACTCCAAAGAGCATACTGACGCTGATGTACTGGAGTGATAATGGTCAGGATCATGGAACTATAAGGGGAAATTACTATAATATTATGTATGACAGGAATGATATTGAGATAGGTGAAAATGTACTATTCTCAGCCGGCCTGCAGCTTTTCTATGTAGGGTATACAGGTAATAATGACGGACTGTTTGTCTCTCCGAAAATCGCCTCTTCGGTGAAAAAACTGCCATTGTCACTTTTTCTGCAGGCTATACAACCACTGTCGAGTAATATAGAACCTTATCCGAGCTTCAGATGGAATCTCGGGCTGGCCTATATTTTTTAGTTTAATCAACAGACATGAGCGATTTCAGATTCTGATTCTGGATTGCTGATTGCGGATTTTTAGAATTTTTAAGAAAGCATATATGAAAAAAATTATTCTGATTTTAAACCTGATTCTCATTCATCATCTTGCATTTTCTCAGGATTATCCATTTCAGGATACTCGTATCTCCGATGACGAGCGGATAAAAAACCTCATATCACTGCTCAACAGGGATGAAAAGATTAATTGCCTTTCGCCATGGATTGCAGTTCCCCGGCTTGGCATAAAAGGAACAAAGGTAGTCGAAGGTCTTCATGGTCTGGCTTACAGCGGCCCTGCCAACTGGGCAATGAAAGGACCCAAGGCATCGGTCACAACTTCATTTCCTCAGGCTATAGGTCTTGCAGAAATGTGGGATCCTGAAATGATTGGAAAGGTAGCTGACTGGGAAGCAACTGAAGCACGATATCTTGCACAGAACAGTAACTTCGGAATATCAGGATTAATAGTTTTTGCCCCGAATGCCGATATGGGAAGAGATATAAGATGGGGCAGGACAGAGGAGTGTTATGGTGAAGATCCTTTCCTGAACGGTACGATGGTGGCATCTTTTGTAAAGGGATTACAGGGACCTGACCCTGTATACTGGAAGACAGCATCGTTGATGAAACATTTTCTGGCAAACAGCAATGAAAATAACAGATCTTATAACAGTTCTGATTTTGATGAAAGGCTTTTCAGGGAGTATTATTCCTATGCATTTTATAAAGGTGTCACAGAGGGAGGATCACAGGCCTTTATGGCTGCCTACAATAAGTATAACGGGATCCCGTGCACTGTTCATCCTGTCCTTCGGGATGTAACAATGAAAGACTGGGGGCTCAGGGGAATTATTTCTACTGATGGAGGTGCATTTAAACAGCTGCTGAATACCCATGCATACTATCCATCCCTTGATGTCGCTGCAGCAGAATGCATAAAAGCAGGTATAACAATGTTTCTTGATGACTACAGGTCTTCAGTTGTTGAAGCTCTTGATAAAGGTCTTGTTACTGAAAAGGAGATTGAAGAGGCTATAGCCGGAAATTTCAGGGTCCTCCTGAAGCTTGGACTCCTTGATAATTCGGCAAAAAATCCGTATTCACGGATTGGGGTTACTGATACAATTGCTCCATGGACAAAACCGGAGGCACGTGAACTTGCCAGGAATGTCTGCCGAGAAGTCAATCGTCCTGCTTGAAAAATGAAGGCAAGCTTCTTCCCCTGAATAAGGGAACCCTCAAATCAATTGCTGTTATAGGTCCATCGGCCAATTCAGTTATCTCCGACTGGTATGGGGGAACACCTCCTTACAAGGTCAGTATACTGTCAGGGCTTCAGAATGCTCTGGGAGATAATGTAAAGATCAGATATGCCGCCGGCAATAAAGCGGATTCGGCTGTTATTGCAGCCAGGATGAGCGATGTTGCAATTGTGTGTATCGGGAACCATCCTTTAAGCTACGGTCTGGGCTGGGGTCAGAATTATGTTCCAAGCGATGGGCGGGAAGATGTTGACAGACAGGCAATATCGACTGAACAGGAAGATCTTGTAAAGCTTGTGCTTGCTGCAAATCCAAAAACAATTCTTATAATGGTCTCAAGCTTTCCCTATGCTATAAACTGGTCAAGGGAGAATGTACCGGCCATCCTGCATATCACACAGTCGGGACAGGAGACGGGCAATGCGATGGCCGATGTTATTCTTGGAAAGGTCAGTCCTGCCGGAAGACTTGTACAGACCTGGCTCACGTCAATAGATCAGCTGCCTCCGATACTGGATTATGATATAAGAAAGGGGAGGACTTATATGTATTACAGGAATGTACCACTCTTCCCGTTCGGTTTTGGTCTGACATATACATCATTCAGCTACTCTGACCTTAATACTGATAAAAACACTCTGGTTAAAGATGAGACGCTGACCCTCACTTTCAGCCTGAAGAATTCCGGAAATTTTGACAGTGATGAGGTACCACAGGTCTATGTAAGCTTTCCCGATTCCAAAGTCAGCCGGCCGTTGATTGCACTTAAAGGATTCAAACGGGTTTTTGTCCGGAAGGGAGAGACCATAAAGGTGTCAATTCCTCTTAAGGCATCAGATTTAACCTACTGGGATACAGCGGCAAAAGCCTGGGTTCTTGAACCTGGTAAAGTCAGCATAAAAATCGGTTCATCATCTGCGGATACAAGACTCACAGGGGAAATAAGAGTAGGCAGGTAGGAACAAGTCCGAAGACCGAAGTCCGAAGACCGAAGTCCGAAGCCAGTTTAAGAGAGTTTGATCTTCCGGCTTCCGACTTCACGCTTCCGTCTAAAAACCTATAATTCTGCAACTTAATAAAAACCATGATAAATGTCAGTTTTCTGTTTTCTGTCTTGCCGGCTTAATAACTTGTGAAACAATATTTCAACAGGATAATACTCTGAAAAGCAAGGTGTGGCAGGGTGATGGAGACACTGGAGGTATTTCCTGAAATATTCATTTTGACTATATTCCATTCGTTATTTATATTAAATTTGCAACAAATTGCAGTTTAATAAGCGATAATAGTAACAAATTGAAAAACAGCAGGCCAAATTTTGACAGGATCACCATAAAGGTGGGCAGCAATGTAATCACTCAGGCTGACGGATCACTCAGCGATGGCAGGATATTACGTATTGTTGAGGATGTTGCCATTCTTTACAAGCAGGGCATAGAGGTGATCCTTGTCACATCAGGAGCGGTGGCTGCAGGACGGGGACTTGTGACACCCTCAAAAAAGACAGATATCGTGGCGGCCAGGCAGATATGGGCTGCTATAGGTCAGGTAAAACTGATGTCGAGTTACCAGTTTCTGTTTGGAAAATACGGGATACAGGCCGGGCAGCTGCTTGCAACAAAGGAGAGCTTCAGGGACCGAAGGCATTACCTGAATATGAGAAACTGTATCTCGGCTATGCTTGAGAACAATGTTCTTCCTATTGTAAATGAAAATGATGCGATTTCAATAAATGAGCTGATGTTTACAGATAATGATGAATTGTCGGGGCTAATCTCATCCATGATGGACTGCAATTCTCTTTTTCTGCTCTCGAATGTTGATGGGGTCTACACAGGCATGCCAGGGGAGGACGGTACTGAGCTTATTGAAATTATAGAGGAAGATTCGGAAGACCTGGATCAATATATTTCTGCTGAGAAATCAGGATTCGGGCGGGGAGGGATGATTACGAAATGTACAATTGCAAGAAAAATTGCTTCTCAGGGAATAGATGTATTTATTGCTAATGGTACCAGGGATGCAATTATTACAGACATTGTAAGGGAAAAAAAGGTTCCGTTTACCCATTTTATTGCAAGTAAAAAGAAAGAGACAGGGGTCAGGAAATGGCTTTCCCACTCAGATACTTTCGCAAAAGGGTTTGTCGTTATAAATGATGGTGCAAGGGAAGCACTGCTCGGTGAAAAAGCCACCAGCCTTCTGATGATCGGAATAACAAAGATTGAAGGATCGTTTAAAAAGGGCGATATTGTAAGGATAATTGACAAAAAAGGGAATAATGTAGGTTTGGGAATAGCTCAGTTCGACTCTAAAAAGACCGAACAGAATATAGGCGAAAAACATAGCAAACCGTTTATTCATTATGATTATCTGGTAATTAATGATAAGATTAGAGGAAATATCAATTTCTGAATACTATTTCGGTTAAGTTAGATTAGAGATGGATTGCACTGATATATTCAAAAAAGCAATAATTGCCGGCAGGAAACTGGCAGTTATTGATACTGGTACTGTAAATAATATTCTCCTTAAAGTTGCTGAGGCAGCTGTCAGTAATTCTGACTTCATAATAAGGGAGAATATGAAGGATCTTGAAATGATGGATAAATCAGATCCCAGGTATGACCGTCTGTTGCTTAATGCCTCACGTCTGGAGGGAATTGCCGGCGACATCAGGAATGTAGCCGCATTGCCAAATCCGCTTGGTAAAGTTCTCTCGAGTGAGAAACGGCCGAACGGACTTGAAATATCCAGAATTTCTGTCCCATTTGGTGTTATAGGTGTGATTTATGAAGCACGTCCGAATGTTACATTTGACGTCTTTTCATTATGTCTGAAATCAGGCAATGCATGCATTTTAAAGGGAGGCAGCGATGCAATAAACTCAAACACGGCAATAGTCGGTATCATCAGATCACTCCTGGAAGAGAACGGGATAGACAAAAACATCCTCTCTCTTCTTCCTGCAGGCCGTGATGAAACAGCACAACTGTTAAATGCCCGTGAGTATGTTGATCTGATAATCCCAAGAGGCAGCAGGAACCTTATCGATTTTGTCAGGGAAAATGCCAGAATACCTGTAATTGAAACCGGAGCCGGCATTTGCCATACATATTTTGATGAGTATGGCGACAGGGAAAAAGGCCGTTCAATAATTCACAATGCCAAGACACGAAGGCCCAGTGTATGCAATGCACTTGACTGTCTCATAATTCACCGGGATCGTCTGAATGATCTTGATTACCTGGTGGGTCTGTGTTCACAGTCCAGCGTTGTGATTTACGCGGATGAAAAAGCATATGAAGCGCTCAAGGGAAAATATCCTTCAGATCTTCTTCAGAGAGCATCAAAAGAATCATTCGGAACTGAATTTCTTTCATACAAGATGTCAGTTAAAACAGTTGATTCATTTGATGAAGCCTTGTTGCACATCTCGGAATTCGGATCAAAACACAGCGAAGCCATAATCTCAGGGAACAATAACCGCATTCAGTTGTTCTATAAGCTCGTAGATGCTTCTTCAGTCTATGCTAATGCATCAACAGCATATACCGATGGGGCTGAATTCGGACTCGGTGCTGAAATTGGCATATCAACCCAAAAACTTCATGCAAGAGGACCAATGGCGCTGGAGGCATTGACCACCTACAAATGGATTATTGCGGGTGATGGACAGATCAGAAAGTAAATTGAAAAAAAGATTGCTATGATATTTAATTTTGAAATGATCAGGAAATTCTACAGCGAAATGCCTGCGAGAATTTCAGAGACAAGAAAAAAGCTTGGACGGCCCCTGACTCTGAGCGAAAAGATCCTTTACAGCCATCTTTTTAGCAAAACAGGCTCGGGTCCCTACAAGCGTGGGACTGATTATGTAGATTTTGCACCTGACAGGGTGGCTATGCAGGATGCCACCGCTCAAATGGCTCTTCTTCAGTTCATGATGGCCGGAAAGGATAAAACAGCAGTACCGGCTTCAGTACATTGTGATCATCTGATTATGGCCAGGTCTGGAGCCGCTGAAGATCTGAAATCAGCTATTTATACAAATAAGGAGGTATATGATTTTCTGAGCTCCGTATGCAATAAGTACGATATAGGATTCTGGAAACCGGGATCAGGGATTATCCACCAGATTATACTTGAAAATTATGCATTTCCCGGCGGGATGATGATCGGAACTGATTCGCATACTCCAAACGCAGGAGGACTCGGAATGGTTGCTATCGGGGTTGGAGGAGCTGATGCCGTTGATGTAATGACAGGTATGGCCTGGGAACTTAAACTCCCCAAGCTTATCGGTATCAGGTTGACAGGCAGGCTTAACGGATGGACCTCCCCGAAAGATATAATACTTAAGGTGGCAGGTTTACTCACCGTCAACGGAGGAACCGGTTCTATCGTTGAATATTTCGGAGAGGGTGCAGAATCAATATCCTGTACGGGGAAAGCTACAATTTGCAACATGGGAGCTGAGATTGGCGCTACCTGTTCGATTTTTGCCTATGACAGTTCAATGGAGAAATATCTGGTAGCGACCGGACGAAAAGATGTCGCTGACCTTGCAGGAAAGATAAGGGAACATCTTGTTTCCGATCCTGAAATTTCTGCCGATCCCGCCAAACATTATGATCAGTTTATAGATATAAATCTGTCCGAGCTTGAACCTTACATAAACGGTCCTTTCTCTCCCGATATTGCAACACCCATATCTCAGATGAAAGCTGCCGCTGAAAAGAACGGATGGCCTGTAAATGTTGAAGTGGGTCTTATCGGATCATGCACAAACTCCTCATACGAAGATATTTCAAGATCAGCTTCAGTTGCAAAAAATGCAATGGAACTGAAGTTATCTGCAAAGTCAGAGTTTAAAATTACACCGGGATCAGAACAGATCCGGTTCATTACTGAGCGCGACGGCTACCTGTCTCTTTTTGAACAGATAGGAGGAGAAGTGTATGCAAATGCCTGCGGTCCCTGCATCGGTCAATGGGACAGGAGGGGATCAGAAAAAAGTCCGGTTAATACCGTTATCCATTCTTTTAACAGAAACTTTGCAAAACGCACTGACGGGAATCCAAATACATATGCCTTTGTTGCTTCACCCGAGATTGTAACAGCTATTGCCATTTCAGGTAAGCTGACCTTCAATCCGGTTACTGACACTCTGATAAATGCAGACGGCAAAGAGGTGAAGCTTTCCGAACCAAATGGATTCGAACTGCCCGCGAAGGGCTTTGGAACAGTCGGAAGCGGTTATCAGGAACCTGAAATGAACGGGAGCGGCAGTAAAATAATTATTGCCGAAGGATCAGACAGACTTCAGACACTCACTCCATTCAGCGAATGGGACGGATCTGATCTGACAGGTCTCCGCCTGCTCATAAAGGCAAAAGGCAAATGTACAACTGATCATATATCCATGGCCGGAGTATGGCTTAAATACCGCGGACATCTTGAGAATATTTCGAATAACTATATGATAGGAGCTGTCAATGCTTTCAATGAAAAGACAAATCTCATACTGAATCAGGTCACGGGTCAGTACGACGCTGTTCCTGCAGTTGCAAAGGCGTACAAAGCATCCGGCACAGCATCAATAGTGGTTGGCGAAGAGAATTTCGGGGAAGGGTCCTCACGCGAACATGCCGCAATGGAACCTCGTTTTCTTAACGTAAAAGCCGTTATAGTAAAATCATTTGCAAGGATCCACGAAACCAATCTGAAAAAGCAGGGAGTACTTACTATGACATTTTCTGATAAGGAGGATTACAATAAAATCAGGGAGGATGATAAAATTGACATTGTTGGCCTGATCAGGTTTCGCACCCGGGAAGACTTCTGACTGTTGTTTTAAACCACTCTGACGGGAGTAAAGAGACAATTTCCGCAAAACATTCATATAATGAGGCGCAGATTGGCTGGTTTAAAGCTGGCAGTGCCCTGAATCTTATCAGAAAATCAAACAGTTGAATTCAGGTGTTTGCCTGATCGTTAGAATAAGCAATATAAATTTAAAAATCATATGACACCTGAAAAAATCAAACTTGAAAACGGCAAATTAATTGTTCCTGCAAATCCAATAATACCATTTATCGAAGGAGATGGCACCGGACCGGATATCTGGAAATCATCGGTAAGGGTTTTTGATGCAGCAGTAAATAAAGTCTACAAAGGGAAAAGGAAGGTTGAATGGAAAGAGGTACTTGCCGGAGAGAAAGCCTTCAGGCTGACTGGCAGCTGGCTGCCTGATGAAACGCTTACAATCTTCAGGGATTACCTCGTGGGGATAAAAGGTCCGCTCACAACTCCCGTAGGTGAAGGAATGCGATCGCTTAATGTAGCATTGCGACAGATACTTGATCTATATACCTGCTACCGGCCTGTCAGATATTTTAATGGTGTCCCGAGTCCTGTAAAACAGCCGGAGAATGTTGATATGCATATTTTCAGGGAAAATACTGAAGATATTTATGCCGGAATTGAATTCATGAATGGAAAACCTGAGACTGAAAAGATAAAAAGATTTCTGATTGATGAGATGGGAGTGAAGTCGATCCGTTTTCCCGCAACCTCATCAATAGGTATCAAGCCTGTTTCTGTAGAAGGTTCAGAACGCCTTATCCGGCAGGCTATAAAATTTGCAATTGAAAAGAAATTACCATCAGTTACCCTTGTTCACAAAGGCAATATTATGAAGTTTACCGAAGGCTCTTTTATGAAGTGGGGATATGCCCTTGCAGAAAGAGAATTCGGCGATAAGGTTTTTACCTGGTCTCAGCATAAGCAGATAGCTGATAAACAGGGATCAGAGGTTGCCGACAAAATGCAGAAACAGGCTGAAGCTGAAGGCAGATTATTAATCAAGGATGTTATTGCCGATGCTTTCCTTCAGCAGATACTTACACGTCCCTCTGAATACTCTGTTATTGCAACCTTAAATCTCAACGGAGATTACATATCTGATGCCCTCGCTGCTATTGTCGGAGGTATCGGAATTGCTCCGGGCGCAAATATTAATTTCGAAACCGGCCATGCAATCTTCGAGGCAACCCATGGGACTGCTCCCAAATATGCTGATCTGGATAAGGTTAATCCGGGATCCGTGATTCTTTCGGGAGCGCTCATGTTTGATTATATGGGATGGACTGAGGTTACCGAAAGTATATTTTCAGGTCTGGAAAAAACAATCCAGAGTAAAAAAGTGACTTATGATTTTCACAGACTGATGGAGAATGCAACCCTTGTTAAGACATCTGAATTTGGTGATGCGATAATCTCTAATTTATAGATATAAAATTTTTTAAATCAACCTTTATGAGCGACAAGACTTTTTTTTCAAAGCTGGAGACACAGGTAAAAGCATCATGCCAGATTGACACTGAATTGTTCGAACAGTTTGATGTTAAGCGTGGTCTGCGGAACAAGGATGGAACAGGTGTTCTGGTGGGACTTACAAATATCGGAGATGTGGTTGGATACAAGAAGGAGGACGGCAAAGTGGTAGCCATCCCCGGCAGGTTGCTTTACAGGGGAATTGATATTGAAGATATTACACATGGTTTTCAAAAGGAAAACAGGCATGGCTTTGATGAAACGGTGTATCTTCTTCTCACAGGGAATCTTCCAAATAGTGACCAGCTAAGGGAATTTTCACAGCATATGGCTTCATTAAGGCCCCTTCCCGATGATTTTGTAAAAGATATGATCCTGTCAATGAAGGGTAAGGATGTACTCAATATCCTTGCCAGATCGGTTCTCGGACTTTATACACTGGATGAAAAGCCTGATGATATATCACTCGATAATATGATCAAGCAGTCATTGAATATAATGGCGAAATTCCCAACCATTGTTGCCTATTCGTATCAGGCATTAAGGCATCTTTATCAGTGGAAAACACTGTCGATACGCCATCCGCAGGTAAATATGACAACGGCTGAGAATTTCCTCTATCTGATAAAGGGCGACTGTACCGGATTTACAAAGCTTGAAGCTGATCTGCTCGATCTCCTGCTTGTACTTCATGCGGAACATGGAGGCGGGAATAACTCAACATTTACAATGAGGGTTACAAGTTCTTCAGAAACAGATATCTATTCCTCGGTTACCTCTGCCATCGGTTCATTGAAAGGACCATTGCACGGCGGAGCAAATGTGAGAGTCCTCGAAATGATGGAAAACCTGAAAGCCCATGTAAAGGACTGGACAAGTGAGATGGAGGTGGAGGAGTACCTGCTTAAAATACTCAACAAAAAGGCTAATGATATGTCTGGTAAGATTTATGGTATCGGACATGCCGTATATACAATTTCAGATCCAAGGGCGGCAATTCTCAAGGCTAAGGCGAGAGAGCTTGCAATAGAAAAGGGCCGTCTCGATGAATTTGAACTTTATTCAATGGTGGAACGACTTACTCCCGAAGTGTTCAGGGTGTTCAAAGGTGAAAAATCAACAAAGGTAGTATGTATAAATGTTGACTTCTATTCAGGGTTTGTATATGCCTGTCTCGATATTCCAAAAGAGCTCTATACCCCGCTGTTTGCCGTTGCCCGAGTTGCCGGCTGGTGTACACACAGGATCGAAGAGCTTACTTTCAGTGCAAAGAGACTTATCAGGCCTGCCTTTAAAAATGTATACGGCAAACACGATTATATTCCTATCGATGTAAGATAATTAATTTTAACCATATGAACCAGTCAGATTCCAGTTATGATGTTCTCATCGTCGGGGGAGGTGTTACCGGTACCGCGCTTCTTTATACCCTGAGCACCTATACAAATATTAAGAATATTGGTCTTATTGAAAAGTATTCCGACTTTGGCCTTGTAAATTCTGCATCTTATAATAACAGCCAGACTCTGCATTTCGGGGATATCGAAACTAATTATTCAATTGATAAAGCCCGAAGCGTCAAGCAGATGGCTGATATGGTTATGAGGTATGTTGAACACGAGAAAAAGTCAGAGGAGAGCCTGAAATTGTTCAGCAAATACTCAAAAATGGTGCTCGCTGTGGGCAAAAATCAGGTCAGGGAACTGAAAGAAAGATACCCGAAATTCAGGGAGCTTTTTCCACATCTGAGAATGATTGAGAGAGAGGAGATAGGGAAGCTCGAGCCAAGAGTGCTCGAAGGCAGGAATCCGGACGAGGAGATACTGGCTCTGGTTACCGAAGATGGCTATACAGTTGATTTTAAAAAGCTCTGCCATTCCTTCGTAAATAATGCGCTTAGGAAGAATCCGGTCATGGATATTCATCTTGATACTAAATTGCTGAAGATCTCCAAAGATGGGGATCGCTATCTTGTTACAACAAATAAGGGCAGCATTTCAGCTGCTGTTGTTGTCTTCGCAGCCGGCGGTCATAGCCTGATGTACGCAAAGTCACTCGGTTACGGAAAGAATTTATCAGTTCTCTCAATGGCCGGAAGCTTCTATACTGCACCCAAAGTTCTGAACGGCAAGGTTTATACAATGCAGGTACCCAAGTTGCCATTTGCAGCAATTCACGGAGACCCTGAGGTTCATAACTCCTCAATAACGAGGTTTGGTCCGACCGCAAAACCAATCTTTCAGCTTGAAAGACATAACTGGTCAACATTTTCAGAATACTGGAAAACCTTCGGGGTGGGTATCAATCCTGTGATCAGCCTGCTGAAAATTATATTTGACAGAGTCCTGCTGAGTTATATCCTCATAAATTTTGTTTATGATCTTCCCGTGATAGGAAGAGTCTTTTTTATAAGGGAGATAAGGAAGATTGTGCCATCAATAAAGCTGGAAGAGCTGAAGTTTGCAAGTGGAATAGGCGGAACAAGGCCTCAGATCGTAAATAATACAACCAGGAAGCTTGAAATGGGAGAGGCCAAGCTTACAGGGGAAAAAATAATATTCAACATAACTCCATCTCCCGGAGCATCTACATGTCTTGGGAATGCCTATACCGATGCATCCAAAGTCGTTGAATTCCTTGGTGATAAATATAAATTTGACAAGGAGGCATTTGAAAAGGACCTCATGCTGTAAAGTATTGTCAAAAGGAACCAGATAGGTTTAATTCAGTTTTCACAGTATTACTTCGAGAACCGAATGAATATATAATTCGGGTACCAGAACTTTGGATACTCCATTCTTAAAATCAATATTCAGATCCTTCCCTTCAGGCTGAAGCAAAATTTTTACAGGTTTTTTCACAGTGCTGATACTGACAGTAAGGTTCTTTAAAGAAGGAATTTCATCGTATCGCGATTGCCGTATTGTTAGTATGTTCACCTGCCAGATTGACAAGATTCACATACATTTTACCATTAAGATTATTTACAGTCACATGAACCAAGTGCGATCCGGTGACTTTTACAAGCTGGTCAGGAAAAAGTTCTGAGATGGTTTCAGATATAAAATCCCTGAGCACAGGAGATTTATATTCAAGATAGGCAGAGCCTGCATTGAAATATACTCCAGCAACCCTCCCTTTGCCAAACTTATTGGATGAAGAGGCGATAGTTGCTTCTTTGTCCCTGAAATCGCTGCTTCCGTAAAAGTTTGAAATCACTTTTGCTCCGGGGACCAATGCAACTGAATCCATTGAGGAACGAATGGCTCCGATCCTCGCTTCGCTTGAAATAAATAACCGACTATCTTCCTTCTTATCCAGCGATTTGATCCCGAGCTCCTTTTCAAATAACCTGGCAGTCTCGGTACCTATTATTAACAAGTTGCCTCCTGCTTTTGCATAGTCTTTCAATTCTTCCAGAAATGAAGCTTCCAGATAATCACATTCAGGTATTATAATCAGTGGATACTGTTTCATTTTTCCGGAAAGGTGATGTTCCATGAGAATCTCAACGGTATGCTGACCATCAAGCACAAGATTCAAAGCTCCCTGAAGCACTCCTGTACCATTATGCATATGGTCTTGAGCCATTTTTCAGATAAGAAGCAGTCGGATAAAGTAATGCGATCTGCGGAATGGCTTTTGCTTTATGGCAGTATTGCTGCCGGTCGCGGCAAAACTTTGCAATCTCTGAAAGCATAGGTGCAAGCCATGGTTTAATGGACAGATCCCTGTTCTGTTGAAAATAGAATTGAACTCCGCCGCCCATAGCCATAATCTGAGCAGCCTCCTGTTCCAGCTGAACTGACGATTTAATACTCATTGGCATTTTACCACCATCCCAGGAAAAACCCCATGCCATCAGGTCCCATGGTTTTCCCTGAGGAGCAAGACAACGGGCTTCGAAAGCAGAACGGTAAACTCCGTTTTGAGGAGTAACGTCACCCGATAAATAATCAACATCAAGTTGTCACTTTTTCAGGCATCAATGGATGAATAGGACCAGTTGCTTGTAATCTGAAATCCAGGATTATACTGATGAATTGCATCTAATATATTTTTTCAGGTGTTCACGAAAAAGAGTGCGTGTATATTCGATGAATTCAGGATAATATTTGTCGGAAGGATTTTTTGGTACTTCAGTTATTCCGGTTTCTTTGGTGAAGCGTTTCAGTGATGCTTCCCCGTAATCGGGTTCCGCTGCCCAGCAATCCCCGTCGATCCATGCTCCGTCCACTCCATAATCGCTTAATTCCTTAAGCTGAGGAATCATATATGTATCGAGATAGGGACTGAAAAATGAAGTTTTTTCAGTGCTGCGTTCTCCGTTTGATTTAATTATTGCCCAGTCAGGATGCTCTTTCACCACTTTATTGTCCCATACTCCTGAAAAGTGCATGAACAAGGCTACATTATTCTTTTGCGGTTACTTCACGGAACAATTTTAACGGATCTTTTTCAAATCCTTTCACATGATATCCTACTTTGGTCGGATAGCTTGAAATACCCGGATGACCCTTGCAATCAATCTGAATAAAATCGGGACGAACCCTGATCAGAAATGTATCGATCATTTCCGGGTAAGGGTTTTGCCTGCATCAGTTATATCTTCACTTGCATGCAAATCGAAATGAACGCCAAAAAAACAGTCGGCTCTTTTTAATTTTACTGGCGATTTTTCTGTCTGTGCCTGAGAAGCAAGAACTTATAGTTACAAGCAGTAAAAGAATAAGCAAATTAATATTTATTCATGGCGATCCTAATTAGTTATAATGACTTGTTTCAGGTTCCGGCATATACAAGGAAAGCCAGTCCTGCCAGATAAGCAATGAACATGAAGAATACAAGTGTATTGACTGATTTTGATGCTCCCTTGAATTCCTTCCAGATAAAGACTCCCCATAATGCTGCAATAAGTGTTGCACCCTGTCCAAGACCATAGGAGATTGCAAATCCTGCCTTGCCGGAGGCAATTATGCTCATCGCCATTCCTATATTCCATATGACACCTCCCAGGACACCTGTAAGATGAACACCAAAGCTGCCTTTTGCATAATCGCTGAATGAGAGTGGAGCGCCATCAAACGGCTTTTTCATTATGAAGTAATTGAAAAAGAAATTGCTTACAACTACCCCGATGGCAAAAAAGAATATAGCCGAATATGGAGTCAGCTTTCCTGCTTCAGGCATTTCAAAACTGGCTGCCATGGAACTTGCCACAAACCTGTAAAACAGTGACATAAGTACTACCGGCAGCAACTGAAAGAAGAATCCCTTTTCCGGAGACTTTTTGCATTGAAGCGCTATGTTTTTTATATGCAACCGCATCAATAATGATTGCAGCAACTATCAGGGCAACTCCCAGGAAAAGCCATAATGCATTGCCCTGAGGAGCAAAAACATAATTGACAATGACTCCCAAGTGCAAGGGCAATTCCAACTCCAACAGGAAATGCAACTGCCATTCCGGCAATTGCCATGGCTGCAACAAGAAGTATATTTGAAGCATTGAAAACCACCCCGCCGAGTATGGCATTGAGCATATTCCCGAAATCTGCCTGTTTTATATCTTCAACAAATCCCCGGCCAGCTTCTCCATTGCTTCCAAGAGTGAATCCAAGCAGAATTGCAAAACAGAAGAATGCCAAGGACATAGTCCCAGTAGAACAATTCAAAGCGCCACGACTTGCCTGCGAGTTTCTGTGTATTTCCCCATGACCCCCAGCAGAGCATTGTTACTATGCAGAGAATGATTGCCAGCGAATAACTTTGTGGTATAAACATGATTGATAAGATAAAAGATAAAAGTTAAAAGTTAAAAGTTTAAACGTAATATCAGAGTTCTGCGAGAATATAGTTTCCCGCAGATTCGCAGATCGCAGATTATAACTGACTATTGTTCATTATTTTTCAAAGGAGAATTTGATAAGATTCATTTTTCTTTTTCTCAGTTTTGAAAATAATTGCTGATGTGATATAGACTCTTGTTCCTGCTGATTCGGGACGTTTTTCTCCCTTTACAACCACTCTGACCTTATGATCACCGGGCTGAAGACCGAGGATATGCCACATGCTTTCCGTATGCTGCTGATTTGCAAAACCGTAATAGGTGTCAATTGTCCGGTGAAGCTTGCCGTCAACATATACATCGGCCAGACCTCCGTCTTTGTACCAGTTGCCATTGATTGAAATTCCAGTTCCGTGTGAACCCTATTTCAAGTTCATCGCCGGCCTTTTCAGCATACATGGCCTGTTTAACGATCTTATTGTCGGGCCATGCTGGAGTTTCATAAGGTCATCCATTTGCCTTTGAATATCCATCCGTTATCATCGAAAACCGACAGGTCTTTGTCGAATACAACATCAGGAAAAGAAACTTCATTTTCAGGTGCGACAGGTTCCTGTATTTTGACCATTGATCTTCTTGTCTGTTACTTTACCGCCATCCTTTACAATAAGGTCACGGGCATAATCATCAGTTGCTTTCACTGCTGAATTAAATGAATAGGTTGTATTTATAAAGAGTGAATCACCTATTGCCTTAACTCCCTGCTGCATATAATCGGGCAGTCCGCTGAATCCTTTAATAACTCCAAGAACAGCGAGAGCATTTGACGGATTACAGTCTGAATCCTGACCGCACCTGGTGGTTATTTCAAGTGTTTTCATCGGATCGCCTTCGCCATAAAGCAATCCCATAACAATATATGCTCCATTCAGTTTTGCATCAATATTAAATGGCTTACCGGCGCCATCACCGCAAATATCAACATCGCCCCATTTATTTTCAAGCTCCTGCCATGAAGCCCTCCAGTCAGACGGATACTGCTGGTGAAGTTTTATAACATCCTTTATGATTTTGTAGTAATCACTTTCAGCAGGTATTGATCTGAGAGCCTTTTCAATGATCTTTGGAATATCAGATTCAAAATATGCTTCCGAGTAAAGTGCTGCAACAAAGATTCCTCCGTAAACTCCATCCCCATAGTTCATAATATGTCCGATTTTATCGGCTATTGCCTGTCGCAGTCGCAGGCATTCCCGGACACATAAATCCGATATAATCTGCTTCTATCTGAAAATCAATATCATCTGCATGAAGGTTATATTCCGGACTTCCTGAGAGAGGTGCAAAAATACTGTCATAATAGTTTTTCCTTGCCTGCATATTGGCATGCCATAGCGGATATCCTGCCTTTGCAAACATCTCCTGGTATTTCTTTGCCGGAGCATCGATCCCATATTTATCCATTGACATCAGAAAGGTCAGCTGCACATAAATATCGTCCTGCCACATACTGCCCTTTATATCTGACGGTTTCCAGTTTATTGAATCTTCATTGATTCTGCTGAGTGCACGGAATTCAGTAGGAGCACCATAGGTAACACCGATCATCTTGCCTGCCCAGCCGCCGGCAATCTTGTCTTTCAGAACTTCAGGCGTGATACTCCTGAACTCCCGGGAGGAATTGCTGCAGGAAAATGTCAGGAAAATCAGGATTGAAATTGAAACTAACAGAGAGGTTTTTTTCATAGCAGTAAAATTATTTTCAAATTTTCAACTTATTATTGTTAATTAAATGAAGAACTTACACAGAGTTGCACAGAGAGTACACAGAGAGCACAGAGATTTATATTTGTCTTATACCCCCTTGGGGGCAGGGGGGTAGATTCCACTTAGCGGAAGCTTTCATGATTTTGTTTCAGAGCGAAGTTTTACATGGGGTTTCTCTCCATAAACAATATCAACATTCTCCCCGTCCTTTAAGATTGAAATACGTGCAGCCTCAACCACAAGCTCATTTATAAAGCTGTTTGCCGGTGTTGCAATAATTCCCTTTTTGTCGACTTCCCTGATCATCTCCCTTCTTTTTTTCAGAGAATCGGCATCTGTCATATTCTGCACGGCATCTTCAATCTGACATGCCATGGTTACAGATGCAGCAACAGAGTCGAAGCCATAACCGATTGGCTTATAACCGGCTCCCTCCCAGGGGACAAGCTTGTAAAAATCGGGACTTACATAGTTGAAATGTGATCCTCCGCATCCTATGCCTTCAAGATATGAGTGTTCAACCCCGCGGAACTGGTCATTATGTTTTATCATCCCGGTCTTTCCGTCACCCTCGAAGAACATCTGGAGGCTCTGGTCGTTACTGCCGGCAGCCTGATCGGGATATCCCAGACCATCAATAACCGAAAGTATTGCACCATTTTCAAACCGTACCCTGCCCTGTGCCCACATATATCCTTCATTGCCATTCGGAAATTTACCCTTGATCCCGGATACCGATACTGAGACTGGTTTTAATCCGGTAATAAAGTAAACAAGATCAACATAATGACAACCGATATATACAAACGGATCAGTCTTATCGCAGGTAAACCAGTTCTGAAAATTTGACGACCTGTAATAATATGGTTCAATCAGCTTTGCCTCACCCATTACAAATTCGCCGAACTGTTTAAGCTCACAGCTTCTTTTTGCCATAAGTGATCTTCGGTCAAAGCGTTTGTGATATTCAACTCCTACAAACAGTCCCTTTGTCATATGCTATCTTCTCTATTTCAGCAGCCTGTTCATACTTAAGAACCAAGAGGCTTGACACAAAGGATATGCTGATTATTCCTGAGGGCTTCCATAACAACCGGATAATGGAGCTGATCAGGCATGGCCACAATAACAAGCTGTCTTGGCTTCATCCCTGCAGAGTACTTCCTTGTAGAGATCAGGAAACTTATTATCCTCCGGTTCGGAAACCGAAGGAAAAGCCTCGAAATCCTGCCCGGGAAATGCTTCATTGATCTCCTTGCTGTTTTTCAGGGCTTTAAGAGGAGCTGAATCGAGGGCACAGACTTTTGATTGTGTTAATATATCCGGTACGCTGCAGATGATATACTGAGGGAAGCAGCAGATCGTAGGTGATCATGCCTCCTCCGATAATTGCAACATCAAGACTTTTCATAGTTTAAATTTTTGCAGGTTTATCAGCTCCAAGTATTTCATCACATGCCTCTTCAAAAACCATAATACCCTCCCTAAGAGCTTCTTCTGAAGTAATAAGGGGAGGAGCAATTTTCAGACATTCCCCTGCTATACCTACAGGAGCAAACATCAGCAGTCCTTTATGAAAGCATTTTTCATTTATTTTCTGAGCCATTTCAGAATCAGGGATCTTTGTTCCTTTTTTGACAACCTGGATTCCGGCTACAAGACCCTTGCCCTGGATACATCCAAGTACATCAGGATATTTGTTCCTGATCCTTGTAAGTTCAGGGATCAAGATCTCACCAAGAGCTGCTGCCTTCTCAACCAGTTTTTCCTTCAGGATGATTTTAAGGCTCTCCACTGCGGCAACCACCGGAAGAGGGCTTCCGGAGTGCGTGGAAGTCATCGATCCCGGTGGATAAAGGCTCATTATATCCTTTCTTCCGATAACGGCAGAAATGGGCAGGGATGAAGAGATGCCCTTGCCGCATGCAATGAGGTCAGGTTTAATCCCATAATGTTCGTAACAGAACATTTTTCCTGTTCTGCCAAAACCGGACTGGACTTCATCAAAAATTGTAACTATATCATGTTTCAGGCAAAATGCCTCAAGTTTTTTTGCATATTCAACAGGTAAAAAATCGGGCCCCACACCCTGGTACGATTCAGTCATTACGCCTGCAATCTCTTCCGGTTTGATTCCTTTTTGCTCAAGAGTGGAAAGGAAGAGATCAAATGATGTATTTTCATTCTTGTAACCGTCAGGGAAAGGTACCTGTATAAATGTTTTACCCTCATCAACGATCCAGGTTTTTTGCCTTGAATTGCCTCCGGCCAGCTGGGCACCCATTGTACGGCCATGAAAAGCATTATTGAATGATAACAAAATATTTCTTCTGTGGCCCGTGTTTTTCAATGGCATAAGTCTTTGCAAGCTTTATGCAGTTTTCGGTTGCTTCACTTCCCGTACTCAGAAGGAAAACAAGGTAATTTGCAGGATCGGGTGAGATACCCTGAAGCATTTTTGTCAGCTCCGCCCGTTTTTCATGAATAAAAACATAGGTGGCAAGAAGCTTTTTGTCAAGAAGATCCTTCAGGGCATCAATTATTTCCTTCCGGCCATGTCCTGCATTGGTGATCAGAACACCTGATGACCAGTCGATCCATTTGTTTCCCCACTTGTCATAGACCTGAAATCCTTCTGCCTTATCCCATACAACAGGAGGCTGACCCATCATCGAAACAGGTTCGGACTCAGAAAGTATCTGAAAAATTTCCAATGATTCAGGAACAGGAAGCTTTGTCCTGATCTTCCTGTATTTTGTACTGACCTTTGGAACATCAACCGGTGTCAGATTATATTTTGCCATAGTATTTATATATTAAACCAGAATCGATTTTCTAAGAATAAAGGTAATTATAATAAATAAAAACTGCTCTTTATAAATACAACGAACCCTCATTCTGGTTTTATCTGGTTCCTGAAAGCGGCTGGTGCATCATCCTGTCCTCAATAAAACTGCTCATCTGCGCTGACAGGCATTTTCTGAATCACATATTGTTGGTTACCTGATGGATTGTTTTCCCAGGTATTGCTGCCATCAGGATTCACAATAATCTGTCCCCTGACAGTATCGAAAAAGCCGCTCGTGCCATAGACACCAATCAGAACTGCTGTTTCATCCCAGCTCATCCTTCCGTTCCTGTCCTCTTCCGACATCGGAATACTGATACTGAAAACATCCTTTACAGGACTGTTGCGGATATCAGATTTCATGAGTCTTAATCCTGTAAGGATTTTTGAACCTATTTCCCATCCGGTAAAGGTTATCTCACCGGGCCAGTTTGTAAAGACAAATGCTGATGCAGTGGAATCCAGGTAAACGTTAAACTCTTTTCCCTCAGGAAATCTTCCGGCCATTGATACAAGTCTGCTCACTTTTTTTGAAACAAGTTCTCTGCCGCTGAGAGGGGAAATATTATCAGGCTGTGATTTGAGAAGGTTACTGAGATTTGTCAGAAATCCGACTGTTACAACAGTTACACTGCTGTCGGGCTGGGCATTGAGTATCTTTCTGTAGACTTCAACAGCATCGGGAGCCTCATCTGTTGACTTTAATGTGTGCGGATAACGGGCAACAAGAGTATCAGCCCAGTGATTTGGTGAATTTATATTTACTCCCTCGCTTTTAGGTGCTCCGAGTGGTAAGCCGGGCCTGCCGAAATAGGTATTGATGACCTCTATTGAAGGTGCCACAAGTTCATGTTTATTTGACGACAGTGTTGCAAGGATCTCAGCTTTTCCGCTGTCTGCCATTGCATGAAGAAAGGCCAGAGCTCCTACATCATCATAATCGGGGCCGAGATCAGAATCAAAAATGATTTTCACCGGGTTGGAGATTGTTTCTAACCGGATGATTGGAACAACTGCTGAAGATGAGAAGCAGTGAAAGAAATAAAAGAGATAAATATTTCATGGTTTGGTTTGGATTAGTATGTTCTTGGTTACACAGAGGTACACAGAGGAATTCACAGAGTTGCACAGAGGAATTTTAGCTATTTATCTTCTCTGTGGCTCTCTGTGTCTTCTCTGAGTAACTCTGTGTAACTATAATATTTCACTTCTGTATGGTGCTGAGGCCTGGGCTCCCATTCTTGTCACTGAAATACCTGCTGCCTTATTTGCAAAGATGACTGCCTCTTCGGTGGTCTTTCCTTCTGAAAGGGCAACTGCAAGAGCACCGCAGAAAACATCCCCTGCAGCAGTTGTATCGATTGCCTTGACCGGCACAACAGATATCATCTTTGAATGGCTGGGTGTAAAAAGGAACGACCCTGTTCCCCCCATAGTGATTACTACATTTTTAACTCCTTTTGTATAGAGCTTCCTTGCAGCATTCTCTGCAGTTTCAGCATCAGTAACTTTGATCCCGGTCAGGATCTCTGCCTCTGTTTCATTTGGAATAATCATGAAGAGACAGCTCAGGAGATCATTTGACAGCTTCCTGGCAGGCGCAGGGTTAAGAATGACCCTGTTACCCTGTGCCGGCAGCTTTCTGTGCAACATATTCCACAGTGCCGACAGGTATTTCAAGCTGCATAAGGAAAATGTCTTCAGGTTTGGTTTTAAACACCTCTTCATGAATGTCATATGCAGACAGGGTCCCATTTGAGCCTGATGCAACAACAATGCTGTTTTCCCCGTTCTCGTCAACATTTATTAAAGCCACTCCCGACGGATTATTCTCATCACTTATAAGAAATCTTGTATCGATATGTTCTTTATCAAACAGATTTTTTGCCTCAGAACCGAATACATCATTCCCTGTTTTTGCGACGAAAGTAACCTTTCCGTTGAGCCTTGCTGCTGCCACTGCCTGGTTAGCCCCTTTTCCTCCCGGGTTCATGAGAAAGGTTCCTCCAAGAATTGTCTCCCCCGGTGCCGGCAGCTTTTTGGATTTTATGACCATATCTGTGTTTGAACTGCCGATTACAATTATTCTTCCCATATATTTATTTTAAGTTTATTTTCCCGAGATGTTGAGAATAATAACCTGATCAATCTCATCCTGTTTTAATTCCGGAAGCCGGAGGCTTATCTCTCCTGATTTTTCATTCTTAGTGAATTCTACAGGTTTGGTGGATCCGAACCAGACTGCTTTTTCAATCTTGTAAGGAAAGTCATGAAGCTCAAGTTGATGATCAAGTTTTCCGGGATTCAGGATGTGAAGATAAACCGTATTCGCTTTTTCAACTGCAACACCCCAGTCAGCAGGTTTCATCCAGCTTTTGCGGGTCCCGTAAATTGTATTGCCGTATGTTTGCATCCATGCTCCCATTTCAATAAGCCGTTTGCGATGGGCAGGACGAACTTCGCCTTCAGGAGTGGGACCGATATTCAACAGCAAGTTTGATCCCAGACCGGCTGCTTTTACAAGCAGATGAATAAGCTCCTTTGTGGATCTGTTTATTGTATCATTCGTAGCATAGCCCCAGCTGTGTCCGATAATATCGCTCATTTCAAGCGGCAGTGCCTGTGACACTTTGGCATCGGCCGAAAAACCGGCTCCGCTGTTCTCGCCCGGCAGATCCCGTTCAAAAGTCTGGTAATCTTCGCCCGGGAATGGCGCCAGATGGTGATTGTTTACAATCATGCAACCCGGCTGAAGATCATGAATAAGCTTATAGATCTCATTATACTTCCATGCACGCTTCTGATTCCCTGTACGGTTGTTTGGGAGGGTATTTACCTGGTCCCAGTGACCGTCGAACCAGATGCCGTAGATCGGACCATAGTTTGTCAGGATCTCTGTAAGCTGGTTTTTCATGAACTGAAGATATTCATCCCAGTTGCATTCACCCTTTATACCTGTTCCTTTTTTAACATTGCCCTGACAGTAATCAGCCCTGTAGAAATCAGCGAGTGAATAGTAGCAGAACAGCCTGATACCCTGTTTGTGGCATTCATCGGCAAGCATTTTCAATACATCCTTGTGGTAAGGAGTATTCATAATGCTCCAGTCGGAGTATTTTGTATTGAACATGCTGAAGCTGTCGTGATGACGGGTTGTAAAGGTAATATACTTCATCCCGGCATCTTTGGCAAGCTTCACAACAGAGGCAGCATCAAATTTTTCAGGATCGAATCGATGGATATTCTGTTTGTACTTATTTACATCCTTGCCCGACAATGCCCATCCGATTTCCTCACCAAGTACGCATGAAACACCCCAGTGAATAAACATGCCAAAGTGAGCATCCTGAAACCATTGACGGTTTTCAAGGTTTTCCTTTGAAGGAATATAATTTACCTGCCCCTTGTCGAGGTCATTGCCCTGACCAAAGGTGACAAGTGCCGTCAATACGAAAAGAGTGACAGAAATAAGTTTTTTCATAGTTATTTTCCTGATATGTTACAAGGTTTTCGCAAAGTTCCCCGAAGACGATAGTTTCTTCAGGAAATTCACTAAACTTTAATTTTTACAACCACTTTCTTTACTTTGCCCGGGATATTATTCGGTGCAATCTTAGGCTGGTGGGCATCTTCAGGAAAGAAAATGCCATACGAACCTTTTGAGAAAGTAACATAATCGCCATCACCCGAGAGGAATGCAATATCCTTTTCAGGATTGTATTCGGTTGTGACCTTCATTTGACCGATATTGTTGCAGCCTATCTGTTCAACACCATCGGCAATATACTGAATGTCAATGTAATTTTTATGGCATTCCCATTTTCCCTGCTCTCTTGGTATTGAATCATATGCCTGGACCAGAACAAAAAGATTTGATCCGTCGAGTTCATATCTGCCCGGTTCCATTTCTGAAAAATCGGTTTTCGCAATATACTCAAGAGCAGTTTTTATCCTCGGAGATATTGCTGCATAAATATGCCTGTTTTTTAAAATGTCAGCTATCATTTGTCTCTTGTTTTAAGTTATGAAAATTTATTATTCAGATACCTGTCAGATCCTGGCCGGATATACCGCCTGATCTTCTTTACAAGTGCAACGGCATCTCTCACATCCTGTTCGATCTGTTTAAAATTACCTGCTTTTATGAGATCTGATTTGATCAGCTGTGATCCCATTCCGACACATATAGCGCCTGCCTTGAACCATTCGGTAAGATTGGCTTCGGTAGGTTCAACGCCGCCTGTTGGCATTATCTGTGTCCATGGCATCGGACCCTTTACAGCTGCCACAAATTTCGGTCCTCCAACCTGTGAGCCGGGGAATATCTTTACTATCTCGGCGCCAAGTGATTCAGCCCTTGATATTTCAGATGCTGATCCGCAACCGGGTGACCAGAGGATCTTTCTCCTGTTAACGACATCAGCCATATCCTCGTTAAGTATCGGAGATACAATGAAATTTGATCCCAGCTGCACGTAAAGAACTGCTGTGGGTGCATCAACCACTGAACCTGTTCCGAGGATCATATCGGGGAACTGCGCTTCTGCAAACTTGTTAAGCTGTTCAAAGACAACATGTGCATAATCGCCCCTGTTTGTGAATTCGAATAACCTTATCCCTCCGTTATAGCATGCCTCAATTACTTTTTTGCCAACTTCCGGATCTTTATGGAAGAAGACCGGGATCATTCCCTCTTCTGCCATTTTTAATGCAACCTGTATTCTTGTAAACCTTGCCATTTTGTATAATTTATGTGTAATTTAAGTATCTGTTTAATAAATTTTTAGTGCTTTTGATTTTCTATCTTGAAACTCTTCCGGAAGCATCACCGCCCATAAGTGTTTCAACCTCTTTAACGGTTACAAGGTTGAAATCACCAATAATAGTATGTTTAAGACATGATGCTGCAACAGCAAAATCCAGTGCTTTCTGGTCATCCCCGGGATAGGTGATAAGCCCATAGATAAGACCGCCCATGAAGCTATCTCCGCCACCAACCCTGTCGACGATATGGGTAATATCATAAACAGGAGCTTCGAAGAGTTTTTTCCCGTCAAAGAGTACACCTGACCAGGTATTATGATTGGCATTTACTGATCCGCGAAGTGTAATAATGACTTTTTTCGCTCTCGGGAATTTTGTCCATCAGCTGACGGCATACAGATTCATATGCAGCAGCTTCAACATGTCCTTTTGTGACATCCGCACCGGCAGGATGAATTCCGAACACCATAGCGGCATCCTCTTCATTTCCAAGGATAATATCGCATCCTGAAACGAGATCAGGCATGACTTCCGCCGGCTTTTTTACCCCATTTCCATAGGTTTTTCCTGAAATTAAGGTCGGTAGATACTGTAATTCCTTTTTTATTTGCAGCATTAATAGCTTCCTTGCAAACAATTGCAGCACCTTCTGAAATAGCAGGTGTAATGCCTGTCCAGTGAAACCATGTAACACCATCGAAAACTGAATCCCAATCGATCATTCCAGGCTTAATCTCTGCAATTGCAGAATTTGCGCGGTCATAGATAACCTTGCTTGCACGGGCAACTGCTCCGTTTTCAAGAAAATAAATGCCCAACCTGTCACCGCCAAAAACTATCTTATCAGTTCCGACCTTGATATCTCCTCAGCTCCATGAGACATGCTTCCGCAATATCATTTTTTGGAAGACGGGTTACATAATCAACCTTCAGTCCGAAATTGGCAAGTGAAACAGCCACATTAGCTTCTCCTCCTCCGAATGATGCCATTAACTGCTTCGCCTGACTGAAACGCTCAAATCCTGGTGGTACAAGCCTGAGCATTATTTCTCCGAATGTTACTATTCTGTTGCTCCATTTTATTAAATATTTAAATGTTATGTTAATCTTTATTATTTTATCCATTGATGCTTAACCATTTACTCACGGCCCTTCTCCCTCTGCCCTGGCCCTGCGCTCTTGCTCTGCGCTCTACGCCTTACCCCATCCACCCCCAAACCCCCCAAGGGGGGCTTTTGCCGATTACCGATTACCGATTACCGATTACCATCCACTCTCTACTCTTTAACACTTTCATCAGTCGGTTTACTCCTCCACCAGCTGGCCAGTGTAGATCCTGTAACATTCATCAGCGGACCATAAATTGCCGGAGCAAGTCCTATAGTTGCAATATTGCCCATTGCAAGAGCCAGTCCTGATGCAAGTCCTGCATTTGGCATTCCCACCTCAAAGGCAATTGTTCGGCGATCCTGTTCCGGCATCTTGAAGATCCATGCAGCACCATATCCAAGAGCATAACCTGCGATATTATGAAAAATAGTCATTATCAGCAGCAAAGCACCAACCTGCAACAAGACTGTCACGACCGGCAGCAGTAATCACAGTAACAATAATTGCGATACCGACCATCGACAGAAGCGAAAGGATTTTTTTCATTAATGCCTTGTCTCCCTTCAGGAAATAACGGAACAACATTCGCAACCGCAGTGGGAAGCAGATAGAACATGGCCAGAGATTTTGCCGAAGCAATCAGATATCCTGTGAAGCCGGTCTGATGAACTTTCATGTAGATAAGGTTTGCCAGCAGGATGATGATGAAATATGAAGCCAGTTCAATTGCTTTTGATCTTGAATTTTCTTTTCCTCCGTTGATAAGATTGAAAATAAATCCGGCAATAATCGGAAAGATCATCATATGAATAATATCCAGCATCATTTTCCAGACATCAACTGAAACATACTGACCTCCGATAACCTTCATCAAGAAAGGAGTGACAAAAGGAGAAATGATAGTTGTCACCGCACCGATAGTAACTGCAAGGGCAAGATTTGCATTTGCAAGAAGCGACATTACGTTTGATGCCAGTCCGCTTGGAACGCAGCCAACAAGAATAATACCTGCAGAAATTTCAGGAGGGAAATTGAAAACCCGTGTAATTGCGAAAGCCATAAGAGGCATCACCATATAGTGGGCACTTACACCTATGACAACTCCTTTTGGCATTTTGATCACACCTGTAAAATCATCAAGGCTCATTTGCGAACCCATACCGAACATAATTATCTGCAAGAAGCGGTACTATAAGAGTTTTCAACGGAAAACCACCCATTGAAACAAAGTACTGAGGATAGAACATTGCTGCTGTCACTGCAGTAAACATCCACATTGTAAAAGACAAACCTTTTGTAGGCTGAAAACCCTTTAACAGCAAATGATAAGGTGATGAAAAAAGCAATGAGAAGTGGTCCGGTGTTTGGATCCGTTCCCTGTCAGAAGCATTACAAGTGTTATTATCAGAAGTAATAGCGCAAATCCAAGTGCAATAGTGTATTTGTTGAGATTCTTCATGTCAGGTGTTTTAGAGACATATTAATTTAATCAGGTATAGTAGGTTTTCAGGTAATCAAAAATAAAAAATTTGACACCACCAAAACTAATCAGCAGGGCATCTTTCAGACAAATATAACATATGGTTTTTAAAAAGCCTAAAATTCAGATAATCATACTATCTTTATTATTTTGCAGAATATCAGGACTGTTAGATTACTGAACTAACCTGTGCTTCAGATTGTAATGTTAATGGAATTAACAGTTTTTAACTAAAAAGTGAATGCTGTTGTAGTACTCTTGATGAGCCTTATGCGAACTATTGAAAAAGTATTATTTTTACCGCAAAGACCGCAAAGGGTTTATGCCTAAGTCTCGCAAAGAGCTTAAAGTAATACAATCTTCCTTTGCGTCCTTAGCGCAATCCTTAGCGCACTTTTGTGGTTAATGGAATTTTAAACCTCGGTCGTTAAAAATGTAAATAAGTAATAAATAATTAAATAAATTTCATATATTTAATTTATTAAAAGGATCCCATTTTAAACATATAACCATGTTGAAGAAGAATTTAGTATACAGTTCAGCGATTGGTTCTCATCCTTGCTCTGAAACCATTATCGCTCTTTTCACAGGAAATTGTAAAAGAAACAGTTCTTGATGAAAAACTGTTTCACTATCATCAGATCCATCTGAATGCGGCAGATAAAACTATTTTGCCATGGTATTCACCTGATCCGGGCAGATCATTTGATTTTGTAATTAATAAGGTATGGGACTTCTGGAATGACAATGCGGACGGATAAGAACGGACTGCCGTATTATATGAACCATCAGGTCTGGAGAGCTGATTTTAATGACAGACGCGGGATCGGAGGCGATCAGTTCTCAATGGCACTCTCATCATGGAATCTTCTTTATGGATATTCCGGCAACGAGACAGTGAAAGAGGAGATGAAGTACATTGCCGATTATTACCTTACCCATTCCCTTTCTCCCTGCAGATGCAGCCTGGCCGAATATTCCATACCCATACAACACTCTCATCTATTCGGGAATTTATGACGGTGATATGGTTATTGGCAGAGGATATCACCCAGCCCGACAAAGCCGGATCATTTCGGATTCGAGCTTGTAAAGCTGTATAAAATGACCACTACTACAACCTATCCGAATATTACCGACAAGATCTATCTTGATGCAGCAGTAAAAATTGCAAATACACTCGCAAAGACATGTTGTCAACGGGTGATGAAAACAATTCTCCGCTTCCATTCAAGGTCAATGCAATCACAGGTGAAGTTGGCAGATTGTTGAATAATTCAGGCGACGGAAAAGAATCCAGTTGAGCAGTTATACATCCAACTGGTCTGGTACAATGGAATTGTTCCTTAACCTTATTGAATTAAAGGCTGGAGATACAGAAAGTTACAGAAATGCCTTCGGAATAATTCTTGAATGGATGAAGAAATATCCTCTGAAAAACAATAAGTGGGGTCCATTCTTTGAGGATGTTCCCGGGTTGGAGCGATACACAGATCAATGCAATAACCTTTGCTCAGTTCATGATGAACCATCAGGAGTATTTTCCCGGATGGAAAAAGGAGGTTAAAGGGATCTTTGACTGGGTTTATAAGATATTAGGCAACCAGGCAATGGGAAAAGTATGGTGTTACTGTCATAAATGAACAGACAGCCTATCAGGTTCCGGGTAACAGCCACACTTCACGTCAGGCATCAGCTGAACTTCAGTATGCTGCCCTGTCAGGTGATCAGTCTTATGTTACAAATGCTGTAAGACAGCTATTCTGGACTACTTACATGGTTGACAGCGATGGGAAAAACTGTTATCCGAATGATGAGATATGGATGACGGACGGGTATGGAGATTATGTCAGACATTACCTCCGGGCCATGGCCTGGAAGCCTGAACTTGCACCTTCAGACCAGATCCATCTGCTGAGTTCAACTTCAGTAGTACAGCTTATAGAATATCCTCAGAATCTCAATAAGTTTCAGATGCACGAAGCACCCGTCAGCGGGAATTCAAAGCGCTTATCAACTATCGTACTTTTGATGAAAAATCGACTGAAACTATAAGGCTGGCTGACAAGCCAGGCAAAATAACGGTTAACCAGAAGGAAATTCCTGAAAGTGACAAACAGGGTGAGGAGGGATGGCACTGGAAACCGCTAAAGAGGGGAGGGATTTTAACAATCAGCCATTTGACCGGAAACATGATTGTAGTCACAGGTAAATGAACACCTCACCGGATAAGATTCAGTTTCCCTTTTCCCCATACTGCATATGGCAAACACATAGGTGAAAGCAATGAGATTAACCATCATGGCTGCATGCATACCAATAGCATCCCCGACCGAGCCGACAAGAAATCCGATCACGGCTCCTCCGGCAATGGCCGTGCAGAGTATGCCTGAAATTGCCCCGTGATATTTATCGAAGCTCTGTATTGTGGCACTGAAGATAGATGTAAAGGAGGCACTTGTAAAATAGCCGGTTAAAACGAAGGCAATGAGGGCAATGTTGGGTGGAGAAAAGGCCGCAACAATAAGAGCGATGCATGTAGCAGCACTATGGATAATAAAAACCGTACTGGGGTGTATATACCGTATCAGCTGACCGATGATAAGCCTGCCGATGGCCTGTGCGAGCCAGAATAATCCCACAACCAGTGCGGAAGCCGATGGAAAGGCCTGATACATGAAAGTGTCTTTATCCCAAAGAGATATGCTGGTTCCATAACCGTGGATCTTGTCCATGAACACCACAATGTATGATGAAGTTCCGACTTCAGCACCCACATAAAAGAAAATTGCAAGCGCATAAGTAATTATTACCGGATCCCTGAGCAGAGAGGCAATGGCCCCGGTATTTATTTTTTCTTCTTCGAGAAGCTTTATTTCAGGAACTTTTGCAGTCAGCAACAGGATAAGCAGCACGAGGCTGAATAATCCGAAAATCAGGTATACAGTATTCCACGTCATCCCCTTTGACAACAGTACCGGAACCAGCAGCGGGCTGAAGGCACAACCCAATGCATTGATGCCGATGATGGTGGTGAGATTTGCAGTATATCTCTCAGGTCTGTCCAGTTCCCTGATAAAAGGATTTCCGGCAGTCTGGATGATAGTTACTCCAATGCCTGCTATAAAAATCATTGCTATGACTAGAATATAATTCTTACTCAGGTAGAGCAACAGGCATCCGAGGGTCATTAGAACCATACCGGTAACCAGTACAGCCTTAGCCCCGAATTTATCCATCTGAATGCCCGATGGAATAGAAAACAGTCCGTACGAAAGATAGAACGCGAAGGGAAGCAGGGCAGCAATCCGGAGAGATACATTATAAGTAATCTGAAATTTATCGATTATGACCCCGATAACCGAGGTTACAAGCCCGAATGCCACATAGATCAGGATTGTTATTGTAAGAAGGTAGCTGCGACTGCGAGTGTCTGACATGCAATGGTTATGAGGTTGTTGTGATTTTTCCGCCAATCGCAAAAGTCTCTTTGACATTAAGCATCCCGGCCAGATAAACTGCCATAAAATTAAACGGAATAACATTATATAAGACTGAGAATTTCTCATCAGCATCCGGTTCCTCAACAGTCAGTACATGAGCACCTGAATCAGAAATTGTCCGGGAAAGCTTCTCAGCCCTGTCGCGTGATTTTCCTTTTGCAAGAATCTGAATTACAATACTGTCGGCAGCAGTCTCCTTTGCGCCGTGATCATATTGGGCAAGTGGCAGTCCGGTGAAACAAAGCTTTGTATTTTCACTCATGATAAGCGCTGCTTCATAAGCGGTCGCAACATTTGGTCCGTTACCGATAATATAGATTCCATGAACTTTCCTCCGGCTTATCTCATTGAATATATTCCCGGCCAGCTCCTTCCCGAAATTTTCATAATATCCAATTTTTTCAGATAATAAGGCAGCGGCCTTCTGAGTATTAAAGCCGAAACCCCTGAAGAGAGCCAGGAGTGTATTGATATATGTTTTCGATGACGAGTACTGCTCATTACCTGCAAAGAGTGAAATGTGCTCTCCTGCATTCGGATGCCTGGCCAATGCGCTTTCGTTATCATTTGTAATTGCTACATACCGGCTGAATGATTCAGCACACCACACAGCCTCACTGCTATAACCGGACTGGGATATTATTACCCCGGATTTTCTCTTTTTTCTGCCTGTTTGAATATAATTAAAGTATTCTGAAGCCAATTCGGGGCAGATGTCTATACCCATGTATTTAAAAGCAAGAGGAGCAAAGTAGGATGAGCCCATGCCAAGGTATGGTACCCTGAGCGGTAATTTATAATCCGGAGAGCGTTTCAGAAATTCGGACGCCCTTAGAGGTATTTCATTGATCTCAGCCAGAAGTGGATTCATGTTGTTCATTTTTATTTTTATGAGTAATGAATAATGCCGCGCTGCCCAGAATGCCTGAGTGTTCATCAAGCTCCGACAGAACTATTTCAAAATTATAAAAAGTAAATGGTTTCAGATAGCGTAGTTGCCGAAGCTGGTCCAGATATGGGCTCAAACCTTTTGAGACTCCTCCTCCGATTATTACTACATCCGGCGCAAATAGTGCAATAAAATTGGAAATGCCTGTCCTGAGATTTTCAATAAGATCTGAAATAATGGTGACAGAAGTTTTATTACCATTAAGGGCTTCATCAAAAACAGCTTCAGCAGAAAGAGGGATACCAGGATGCTCCTGTTCCCAGCCTGCCCGTGACGCGGCCTCAATAATTCCTGTGGCTGATACCATGGCCTCCATACAGCCCCTTCTCCCGCAATAACATTGTATATTGCTGGTTGCAATTGTGATATGGCCCCCGAGATGGGCGTATGGGAGCTTTGTCTCAAATTTTCCGTTGACAATAAATCCCAGCCCGAGTCCTGTACCGAGTGTCAGCACCAGCACCCTTTCATATCCTTTGCCACCACCGAACATTGCCTCCCCAAGCGCCACTATCCTGGCATCATTATCTACCATGCAGGGCATTTTGAATTTTCGTTCAAGACATTCCTTAAGCGGATAATGAGCGTCCATGAATGGCAAAAAACCAAAGGTGCTGTCAACCGATCCATCCGCATAAACAAAGCCCGGAGCACCAATGCCCAGGCCGGATATCATTTCCCCGGCAATCCCTGTTTTTTCGAGTAGCGAGCAGTACTGAGCATATAATGAGGCAATAAAAAGTTCTGAGTCATATCTCTCGGTGGGTGATACAATAAAATCAAGTACAACGCCTTCATTTATATCTGCAAGACCTACTTTGGTACGGGTTCCTCCAATATCTATTCCTATTGCATATTTCTTCATCGAGCCTATGCTTTGTCACCTGTATGCAATATCGCATATTTTCCGGATAAGACCATGAATCTTTATTATGATTGGTTCACGATAAGATAATTTTTGATATTAAATGGGAGAAAATTCCGTACCTTGCTTTCAATGAAAGAGAAGCTGAGTTTTTATCAGGGCAGGATGTCGGAACCGATGTGGAAGTCAAAACACTGCTTCTCTGCCGGCCGGCAAGATGGCCTCAACTGTTAATTATGAAAATATTACGATTTTTACCTGTCTTTTTAATTCTTATCAGATTTTCCACTGTCTCTCTTGCAGGTGATGTGACCTGGAGCGCTCAATGGATAATGCACCCTTCCGTGCAACCTCAGGAGCATGCTGTAATTATTTTCCGGAAAAGCTTTGAACTTCAGTCAAAACCTTCATCATTTATAATACATCTGTCAGCTGATAACCATTACCGGCTTTTTGTTAACGGAAAATATGTTCTGCGCGGACCTGCAAGAGGAGATCTTTCACACTGGTTCTATGAAACTGTTGATATAGCAGCCTATCTAAAGGCCGGAAGAAACGATCTTGCTGCTGAAGTTATCAACTGGGGACCTAAAAGATCCTTTACTTATTTTTCGCAGATGACATCATTTATTCTGCAGGGAGACACTGAAAATGAAGAAATAGTCAATACAGAAGCAGGAAAATGGAAGTGCTTCCATAACAAAGCTGTATCCGCAAAGAATATTGACTGGATGAATGACAGGAGCACAATAGATTTTGGGTTATATGTTGGTAATCCTACCGACAGTGTGAGAGCAGAACTATACCCATGGGGATGGGAAAATACGGATTTTGACGACAGCGGCTGGATCCCTGCAAAATGGTGTGATATTGCCGGCGGACGCGGTCAGCAATATGCAGGAGGAATACTATACAGTGGCGGTAAGCTGCTTATACCCAGACGAACAGGTATTCTGACAGAGAAAAAAGTCCTGTTCAGCTCTGTCCGGAAAATTTCAGGTATAAAAATGAACGATGGATTTATTAAGGAAAAAGGAGCTCTTCTTATACCACCCGGCACTAAAGTTTCACTCCTGATCGATCAGCAGTATGAAACAATGGGTTACCCGGAGATGAATGTAAGTGGTGGAAGAAATTCAATTATCCGGGCAATGTATGCTGAAAATATGATAGTTGACAATAAATCTCCAAAAGGAAACAGGAACGACATTGAAGGCAAAAGACTTGTGGGTCTGAAAGACATTTTTATTCCCGACGGAGGTAAAAACAGGATTTTTAAGCCAACCTATATAAGAGCATTCCGTTATATCCAGCTTGATATCGCAACTGGAAAAGAACCACTGACAATCAATGAATATTATAATGTAGAATGCAAGGCGCCTCTTAAGTTAAAGGCTTCATTCGTAAGTGGAAATGAGGATTTTGATTGGATTATGGAAGCGGGATGGAGAACTATAAGCACTTGTGCCCAGGACATGCTTCTCTCTGATGCAGCTTATGAACAGATGCAGTATACTGGCGATTCAAGGGTTCATAATCTTTCTCTTCTTACTCTCTCGGGTGATGACCGGCTGACGCGAAATGCCCTTATCCAGTTCGACCAGTCGAGAATTCCGGAAGGTTTGACATATGCCTGCTATCCAAACCCCTTCCATCTCATTATACCATCTTACTCACTTATCTGGATCGACCAGGTATACGATTATATGCTCTGGAAGGATGATAAAGAGTTTATTGCATCAATGGAGCCCGGCATACTTAACGTTCTGGATTGGTTCGAAAGGAGAAGACAGCCAAATGGTCTCCTTGGAAAAATAGAGTGGTGGGGAGCATTTGCCTGGCCAAGGCATTACATTAACGGAGAGCCGCCGGATATATATAACGGGAACAATACTCTTTATACGCTTCAATACGCCTATACACTGAGACATGCAGCAGAAATTTTCAGCTTTCTTGGTAAAGCCGAAGTGGCGGATAATTTTAGTAAAAGAGCTGATGAGATCTGCAGTTCGGTAAACAGTCTGTGTAAGACAAGTGACGGCTTCTATACAGAATCAATTTCAGATCATCAGATAAGCCAGATAACCAATATATTGGCTGTGCTTTCTGAAGCTGTAAAGGGTGATGAGGCGCAAGCGCTGATGACCAGGCTCCTTGAACCAAAAGACTGGTTTGGACAGGTGGATCTGTTCCTGCATCTCTACCTCTTTGAGGCGATAAGCAAAACAGGTCTGGAGGACCATTTCTCCGATGAGCTTTCAGAGTGGCTGCTTATGAAAAAAAGGGGAATGACAACCTTTGCAGAGGTGCCTCTTGAGTGGGGTGAAGAGAACCAGCGATCGGAGTGCCATCCCTGGAGCAGCTCGCCCAACTATTTCATCTTCAGGACGGTTTGTGGTATCAAACCATTAGCTGCGGGTCACAGAAAAATTGAAATAGCACCTTCATTAAACAGCCTGACAAGGATTGATGCCACCTATCCCCATAATCTGGGTAATATAGAAATATCCCTGGTGCGGAAAGGCTCAGGAGTTGAAGGTTATGTTGTTTTGCCTGCGGGTATTAAAGCCACATTCATCTGGGGAGATAAAAGAAGTGAACTGAAGGAGGGGAAACAATTAATATCGCTTTAGTTTGTTGAAAAGTTGAAGAGTTGAAGAGTTGAAAGTTGAAAAGTTGAAAAGTTATTCCTTTACTGGCATCCATTTCAACATTTCAACCTTAAGTAATCCAGACTCCAGGCACAGATTATTTACATAAGAATTTATGAAACCAATGAAACCAATGAAACCAATGAAGCCAATAACATCGGTTATGTTAATCATAATCTCGGTATTTAGCCTTGAAGCTCAGTCAGGTAAAGAGATCAATTTGCTGATCAGGGGAGATGATATCGGCTCTTCTCATACTTCGAATGTAGCCTGCATTGAATCGTACAAAAACGGGATTATGCGATCGGTTGAACTAATGGTTCCCGGCCCCTGGTTCCCGGAGGCTGTGAGGCTGCTTAATGAGAATCCAGGACTTGATGTGGGGGTGCATCTTGTTGTAACAAGCGAGTGGAATGACATAAAATGGCGGCCTCTGACCTGCTGCCCGAGCCTTGTAGATAAAGATGGTTATTTCTATCCGATGATCTGGCAGCGTCCCGATTTTCCGGCCGGGACCGCACTCAATGATGCTCCATGGAAAATTGAAGAGATAGAGAAGGAGTTCAGAGCCCAGATAGAAACTGGCAAGGAGGCATGTGCCCGGGGTAAGCCATATAAACTGCCATATGGGATGTGAAAGCTGTGCTCCCGAAATTGCCACTCTTGTTGACAGACTTGCAAAGGAGTATAAAATGGATATCAATACTGAAGATAAAGGATACAAGTACATAAGTTTGTGGGGTAAAAATGACACAACGGCTGATCAGCGGATAAAGACTGCCGTTAAAACCCTGAAAGGTCTCGGTCCGGGAAACTACATCTTCATTGATCACCCGGGTATGGATACTCCCGAGATGAGGGGAATATGGCATAAAGGTTACGAAAACGTGGCATCCGACCGTGATGGTGTAACAAAAGTATTTACAAGCAAAGATGTAATTGTTACAGTAAAGTCTTCCGGAATAAAACTGGTCTCCTATAAATATGTTTCCGAAAATTAATTACTAAAGCATAACTATATGTCTGTCAGGAATTTTCTTATCGTCTCTCTTTTATTTTCATTTGTATTGGCAGCCGCAGAGAATAAGGAGGCCAGTCTGAGGCTCACATGGGAGGTAGGCTATAGCTCTGATTCCATAGCCGCACCATCCAAATGGATACCTGCAGCCGTTCCGGGTGCAGTACAAATTGATATTGCAAAAGCTGAAAAGTATCAGCCATTTTATTATGCTGAACACTGGAAGGACTATCTCTGGATGGAAGACATGTATTATACATACAGGTCATCATTCAGTAAACCTGATCTTTCAGATGGTAAACGGTTGTTTTTTATTTCACTTGGGATAGATTATGAGTTTGAAATATTTCTCAATGGCGAAAAAGTCTTTTATCAGGAGGGAATGTTTACACCCGTAAGGCTCGATCTTACTGACAGGCTGAAAGAAAAAAATATTCTTCTTGTAAAAATCTTCCCTGTCCCAAAACTTCACCCCTCTCCTGTTGACAGGTCACAGGCAGCCCAGGTTGTGAAACCAGCAGTAAGCTACGGTTGGGACTGGCATCCAAGGCTTGTCCCGCTAGGCATATGGGACCAGACATACCTCGAAATTCAGCCAAAGGCACATCTTGATGATATACGGTTAAGTTACACCTTAAGCAGCGATCTGGCTCAGGCTGAAATCAGGCTTGATGTCGCGGGGAGGAATCTTGAAGGGATGACTTATAAATGGAGCCTTCGGGATGCCACCGGCAGGGAAGTGTTAAAATCTGAGGGTTCATTTGAGAATAATAAGGCTGAAGTCAGCCATACACTTGAAAAACCACAGCTCTGGTGGCCCCATGATCACGGGATCCCTTATTTATATACTTCTTCTCTTCAGCTGTCAGACCAGTCAGGCAACCTGTTGCAGTCGATCTCCTCCAAAACCGGATTCCGGAGAGTAAGGCTGGTTATGAATGAGGGTGCATGGAATGAGCCTGTAGGGTTTCCAAAGACCAGGAGCGTTCCTCCGATGCAGCTTGAGATCAACGGAAGGAAGATTTTCTGCAAGGGAACAAACTGGGTTAATCCTGAAGTTTTTCCCGGGATAATTACAAAAGAACGTTACAATGAGCTTCTTGACCGTGTTGTTGAGGTGAATTTCAATATCCTGCGTGTCTGGGGAGGAGGAATAGTCAACAAGGAATCATTCTTTGAACTGTGCGATGAGAAAGGGATTCTTGTATGGCAGGAGTTCCCCCTTGCATGCAATGACTATGAAGGGACGCCACATTATCTGAAAATCCTTGAACAGGAATCAGGTTCAATAATCAAAAGGCTTCAAAGCCATCCTTCCCTTGCGATCTGGTGCAGCGGCAACGAGCTGTTCAACAGCTGGAGCAGAATGACCGATCAGTCTGCGGCTATCCGTTTGCTTAACAGCCAGTGCTTCAGACTGGATCCAAATACTCCTTTCCTCCCGACATCACCTGTTATGGGAGTAGGACATGGGAATTATGTTTTCCGTGAATCAATCAATGGGGAGGAAGTTTTTCAGGAGATGGTGCGTTCGAAATTTACTGCCTATACTGAATTCGGAATGCCTGCCCCGGCATCTGTTGATATTCTTAAGACAATAATTCCTGAAAATGAACTATGGCCGCCTAAACCCGGTACGTCTTGGGAAAGTCACCATGCCTACAATGCCTGGGTAGGAAATACATGGCTTTGTCAGGAGATTATAGAAGATTACTTCGGACCATCAAAGTCCCTTGAAATGCTTGTTGCAAATGGACAGCTGATGCAGGGCGAGGGTTATAAATGCATTTACGAGGAGGCAAGGCGACAGAAGCCATATTGTTCAATGGCTGCAAACTGGTGTTTCAATGAGCCATGGCCGACGGCTGCAAATAACAGCCTTATCAGTTATCCCAATGTGCCGAAGCCTGGATTTTATGAGGTGAAAAATGCATGCCGGCCGGTTCTTGCAAGCGCCAGACTGCCTAAATTCAGCTGGAAAGCAGGTGAGATCTTCAATGCAGAGCTCTGGATGCTGAATGATCTGCCTGCAGAGGTAAAAGCAGCTAAGATGACAGTGAAGATTGAGGCAGCAGGGGAGAGGGTTACCTTGCTTGAGTGGAATTACAACACAATGGCTGCCAATAATAATCAACAAGGACCGACTGTACGTTATAAGCTCCCTTCAATGACTGCCGACCGTTTTAAAATTTTACTTGAGGTTGAGGGTCATCCGGAATACTCTTCGGTATATACACTTGCTTTCCGGCAATGATTATTCATGGTCCGGCTGTTATAATGTCAAGATTGTAAATCAAATAAAATCATTTAATAATGAGACAAATTCTGTTATACCTGCTTCTTTTTATGATATCCTGTTCCGCTTACGCCGGAACAACTGAGCAGTATACAGTTTTTGAACTTCAGTTAAAAGGTCCGTCGGCAGGCAATCCATTTAAAGAGGTTCAGTTATCAGCTGAATTCAGCCATTTGAACCGGTCGCTGTTCTGTGAAGGGTTTTATGATGGAGATGGGATCTATAAAATCAGATTCATGCCGGATGAACAAGGAGAGTGGACTTATAATACAAAGAGCAATATTCCGGGGCTTGATGCAAAAAAAGGGAGTTTTAACTGTGTAATAAATTCAGGAAATAACCATGGTCCGGTCAAAGTCCGTAATATCTATGATTTTGGTTATGCTGATGGAACTACCTTATTATCCAGTCGGCACAACTTGCTATGCCTGGGTGCACCAGCCTGAGGAACTTGTAAACCAGACCCTTGCCACCCTGGCACAGACCCAATTCAATAAGATCAGAATGACTGTGATGCCGAAGGATTATGATGTATATATAAACAATGAACCACCATTTTATCCATTTGAAGGATCAAAGGAAAAAGGCTGGGATTTTTCAAGACCCAATCCGGCTTTCTTCAGGAATTTTGAACAGAAGATCCTCGAGTTGCAGAAGCTTGGAATTGAAGCTGATATAATTCTTTTTCATCCTTATGATAATGGTCACTGGAACTTTGATAAAATGAATGCGGAACAGGCAGCATTTTATCTTAGGTATCTGATAGCAAGGATCGCCTCCATCAGAAATGTCTGGTGGTCGATGGCTAACGAATATGATATAATGGGAAAGACAGACGAAGAATGGGACAGATACTTCAGAATAATTCAGACGTATGATCCATATGCACACCTATGCAGTATTCACAACGGGATGGAGTGGTATAACCATTCAAAACCATGGATCACTCATTTAAGCATCCAGACTCCTTACCTGCAGGACATCCAGGATTGGCGTGAACTTTACAAAAAACCGGTCATTATAGATGAATGTATTTATGAAGGTAATATACCTAATGACTGGGGCAATCTGACTCCTGAGGAGATGATGAACAGATTCTGGATTGCCTGGTGCCGCGGAGCATATTGCACTCATGGTGAGACATATATTCATCCTGAAAATATTCTCTGGTGGTCAAAAGGTGGTACTCTTTATGGAAAAAGTCCTCAAAGAATAGGGTTTCTGCACACAATAATGACTGAAACACCCCGGGAGGGAGTTTATCCTTTTCATAATGTCTGGAACAAAGAGACATACCTGATAAAGGATGGAGAATATTATTTGTACTATTATGGCAACAGCCAGCAAGCCAGGGCGAGACTTTATCCTGCCAAAGGATATAAAGTTCAGAATTGAGGTAATAGATGCCTGGAACATGACTATTACTCCACTCGATGGAGAATTCAGCGGAATGACTGAGATCCCTTTGCCAGGCAAACCCTATATTGCCGTAAGAGCGACTCAGAATAAAATAAAAAAAGATATTAATCAATCAGTGCAGCCAGCGCGGCTCCTATCAGACTTGACTGAGCCACTTCGGTAAACTCAACATACCGTTTTCTGTCGTCTGAAAGGTATTCATTGAAATAGCTCTCAAACCTGTTTCTGAAATCATGGAGCTTATAAAAGGTTGTGCCTTCAACAGTAATAAGAATCGGACTCTCTGTGGATTTCCCTTTTCCGCTCTTAAGAACAACAGCAGACAGGCTGGCTGCTACAAGCCGGGCGGCACGGTCGATCAGTGCATCAATGATATACCTGCAATTTTCAGCGTCTTTTTCATTGCTTAAAACCCTCTTCATGACATTGTCCCTGCCGACAGCACCGGCTGCAAATTCATTTGCTTCCCATGTTGGCAGTTCATCAATCGCTGAGATTATCTTCGCCGTCTCGTCTGAAAACAAGCCCTCAGTGGCTGCAGCTTTAAGAACAAATAGGGTCAGGCCTGCCAAAATAACCTCCTGAGAACATCTTCTCAAACCTGTAGCTGCCGGGATTTGTGGTTGTCTGGTCAAAAAGAATATCCAGGTCTGTCCGTGGGTGGTCGCCCGAAATCGCCTGATTCAATATTTATTATCTGGCTTCTTTCCTGGTTAAGCTCGTTGTTTTTCAGTATGTTCCGGTTCTTCTCGATATAGCAGGTATTGGTTCCGGTGCCAAGGATGAAGCCGATGAATGAATCGTAGGATCTTCCTATTGACGAAGATTTTCCTGCAAGAAGCGTTGCAACAGTGTCGTTCAGCAGGACAATCTTTTTTCCCGGAGTGCCAAGCGATTCAAGGAGGTTTTTTCCGATGAGCTGACCTTCAACTTCGCGGTGCCTGCACCTCTTTGCAGAATTGCAGCAGCCGGCCATCCCTGTCAGGCAGTATTTCAGTAGGATAGGAGAAGCAGAATCCGATTCTCTCAACCTTTTCTGCCAGAGGTCTGATATAATCTGCAATTGTTGTAAAAAATTCTTTACAGCTTATCTCACCGTCAAGTCCCGGCATTCGGTAGCAGACTGTACTGCCTGTATGTATTTTGCCTGAACCACTGATTGTGACAACGTGAAGCTCTGAAATTCGTGCCTCCTGCATCAATTGCAAGTACAGGTGTGTCAGTAATAAAGTCATTCTCAGCCTCAATATATGTAGGGATCATCCTGAGGGCTCCCTCTCTTCCTTCAAGACCGGAGTTCATATCCTCGGTAAAGACCCTGACAAGATCATCCATATCAATATCGGAGGAACGTAACCTGTGGTCGGCTGAGGAATTGGTTTGCAGAGATTGTCATTATATCAGTTGTTGTAATATATTAGGGCTGAATGGTTAAAAGCATCTGTATCAAATTATTTACCCCGGCTGTTCTTTTTAACTTCTGTGCAAAGTACTCAAAGTCTGTTACGCAAAGATCGCAAAGTACAAATCAATGGTTTTAAGTATCTTTGCGAACTTTGCAATACACCTTAGCGAACTTTGCGGTTAATGACAATTTTTTCAACAGCCCGTTGGGAAGGGGGTAAAGGTATATGTTTATGAATCTTATTCCCCAAACCTCTTCTTAGCCTCCTCAAGCATAACCTCGGTAGCTGTAGCTCCCGACCGTGTAGCACCTGCTGCCTGCATCTTCAGAAGATCGTCGAGAGTACGTACTCCGCCGGCGCATTTAACCTGCACCTTTGGTCCCGAATGCTTTCTCATAAGCTCTAATATCGGCAATTGTCGCTCCTTTATAATTGAAGTCCCCGTTTGGCTGCTTCACAAAACCGTAACCGGTGGATGTCTTGACAAAATCAGCCCCTGCCCTTGTGCATATCTCACACAATCTGATCTTATCCTCTGTCCGGGTAACATAATCCGTTTCGAATATCACCTTGACAATAGCTTTATTCCTGTGACAGGTCTGAGTCACCTCTTTTATCTCATGCTCCACATAATCCCAGTCTCCTCCAAGAGCCTTGCCGATATTTATGACCATATCTATCTCACTAGCTCCGTCATTGCAGGCCTGTTCCGCTTCAAACACTTTAACGGCTGTTAAACTGTTTCCATGTGGAAATCCGATAACGCAACCTACTTTAACACTGCTGCCCGAAAGAAGCTTTACAGCCTGCCTGACTGCATATGGTTTAACGCATACAGATGCAACATTATATTTTTTTGCAACAGCACACTGTTTTTCCAGATCAGCATCCGTATGTGTCGGCTGAAGGATCGAGTGATCGATCATCTTTGCCAGTTCTTCTACTTTATTCATCTTAAGATATTTGTTTAAATATTTTTATTCGTCAAATGTTAGTCATTCTGCAGCTGTGAACAAGGATCCGAAGCTTAATTTCTACTGTTTGCATGTTCCTCAATATTACTAAAATTTACTTTGAGGAAATTGCTTCTGTATGAATTTAAAAACTATTTTTATTACCTCATTTCCAGGATTTATCTGACATATCATCCGGAAAAGAGCTGACCCGGTATTGAACTATCATTAATAATGAATATAAATTTAAAATAAATTCAAATGGCGGAAAATAAACAAATTAAACAGAACAAGAAACTCGTGGTTATAATAGCTACAATAGCTGCCACCGGTGGATTATTATTTGGATTTGATACCGGTGTCATTTCCGGAGCGATACCATTTTTTCAGAAAGCATTCGGGATCATCTGACAGCTGGATTGAGATAATTACCACTGCAGGTCTTGTAGGTGCTGTAATCGGAGCCATGTCGAGCGGCAGGATAGCAGACATTGTTGGCAGAAAAAAGGTAATCCTGGTTTCTGCATTAATATTCATTGTAGGTGCTATCTGGTCAGGGTATTTCCACAGGTCCGGTGATGCTTGTATTTGCACGTTTATTCCTTGGAGTTGCTATTGGTGTTTCATCATTTGCAGTACCGCTTTATATAGCTGAGATCTCTCCTACAAAGACCAGGGGAACACTTGTTTCAATGTTTCAGCTTCTTATCACAATAGGGATAATGGTCTCATATCTGAGCGACTCTGCATTTGCTGTTCCTGACGGACATCCTGATTATATTTCATGCTGGAGGCCAATGTTTTATGTTGGTGTAATTCCTGCTTTGATAATGTTTATCGGTATGGCATTCCTGCCTGAGACACCCAGATGGCTTATCAGCAAGGGTCATGAAGATAAATGCCGTGAAGTTCTTCAGAAGGTGGAAGATCCTGCACTTGTTGAAGAGGTAATTTCAAAAATGAAAGCCGACCTTGAAGCTGACAAAACAAATAAAGTCAAATGGAATGCCGTTTTCAAGAAATGGCTCAGAGTTCCGCTTATAATTGCAGTTGGTATAATGTTCGTACAGCAATTCACCGGGATCAATACAATTATATATTATAGTCCGAAGATCTTCCTGATGTCAGGGTTTGCAGATGCACAGGCAGCTGTCTGGGCTTCAGTGAGTGTGGGTGTTGTAAACGTGGTTTTCACAATACTATCGCTCTTTATGATCGATAAGCTTGGAAGAAGAAAACTTTATTTCATTGGTGTAACAGGGCTGGTAGTGGCTCTTCTTGCAATGGGAACCTGTTTTGCTCTTCAGGCTACCCTCGGTGACTCAATAAAATGGGTAACCATTGGCCTTATCTGGATATATATTGCATTCTTCGCAATAAGTCTTGGCCCTCTCGGATGGCTTATAATCTCAGAAGTTTTCCCGTTAAGTGTAAGAGGTATAGGTTCAAGTATCGGTGCCCTCTCAAACTGGCTCTTCAATGGATTGGTTGCATTTACATTCTTCAAGCTTGTAAAGGGTCTTACCCTGCCCGGAACATCAATAATGCTCAAGGGTGAAGATCTTGGAAACCCGGCAGGAGCATTTTTCCTCTACGCACTTGTTGGTATTTTAAGTCTTGTCTGGGGATATTTCTTTATACCTGAAACCAAAAATGTTACACTTGAGAAAATCGAGGAACACTGGAGAAACGGTACAAGTCCAAAGGATATTAACAAATAATAATATAACTGGTCAGAAAACAAGAGGGTGTCTCAAAAGTACTCTGTTAACTCCTGCCACCTCAAGTGATAACGTAAAGTGTCTGCAAATATGTAATATCCCATGAGGGTCTTAGCGTAACATAGAGAGTCACATAGAAAGCTTTGCAGATAACTGTAATCATTTTCGATGACAGCCTCTGCATTTATACGCTGATTATGAAATACAGAAATTTGCTGCCATTGTCAGTAATGCTTTTCATGAGCATTGAAAGCTATGCAAGTGAGTATATCATAACGGATTACGGTGCAGTAAGGGGTAAGTTATCAACCCTGTCCATCCAGAAAGCTGTTGATGAATGCTATAAAGCAGGAGGAGGCACCGTCATTATACCTGCCGGAACATTTATTACAGGGCCTGTAATTCTGAAAAGCAACATCAATATCCGGCTTGAAAGCGGAGCTGTTCTGAAAGGAAGCGACAATATTGAAGATTACAGAGTGGATAATGAAGAACATGGCATATTTTTCTGCGAGGATGCCTGTAATATTTCAATTTCCGGTTCCGGAACGATAGATGCAAATGGTTCTCATTTCTATGATTTTTCAAAAAATCATCTCTTTGATGAATTTGACAGGTCGGTAATAAGGCAAAAGGAAAAGTATATGCCTGAAGGCACATTCTTTACCGATGGACCTGTAAAAAGGATATCCATGCCTGGAATGAGCCTTGTATTTTTCCACTGCACAAGGGTTAGGATAACAGGAATTACAATTCTCGATACACCTGTATGGGCATTCCGTTTCGGGTATTGTGAAGATGTGCTGATCGACGGAATCACAATCCTGAATAATGTTCTTGTACCAAACAGTGACGGGATTCATTGCACTGCGTCACGAAACATCAGGATCTCAAACTGCAACATCGTGGCCGGCGATGATGCGATTGTAATGACAGGTTTTCCAAAGATCGAAGATGTACCCGAATTTGACATGAGGGAGCAGGAGATGCATAAGTATGGGAATAAATCAATCTATGCCGAAAATATGAATGTAACAAATTGTCAGCTTAAATCAAGTTCGGCAGGGATAAGGATCGGGTATGGTCAGCATCCGATAAGACGCTGCGTTTTTTCAAATATTACAATCTACGATTCACACCGTGGAATAGGGATCTTCGCTCATGACAGTACCAATATCGAGGATCTGATCTTCAGTAATATAATTATTGAAACCCGATTGTATAATGGTCAGTGGTGGGGTAACGGTGAACCAATTCACCTCTCATGCATTTCAAGATTCCCGGGTCATACGGCCGGTCAGATAAAAAATGTAACCTTTAATAATATTGATGCCACAGGTGAACATGGTATCCTTATTTTCGGACAAAAGGAGAGCCGGATAGAGAACATCACTTTCAATAATGTTAACCTGAGAATTAAAAAGGGCAAAGAAACATCTGGCTTATGGCGGCAATTTTGACCTTCGTCCTGCAGCAATAAAGAAGATGCAGATCTTTGAGCATAACATTCCGGGACTTTATGCGCAATATGTAAGCAACCTGTCAATCTCAGGCTTTGATCTTAACTGGGATCCTCAGCTGCCTGATTTCTTCACAAACGCTATTGAGGTAAATGAGTTTGAAAACCTGAGAATTGACAGGTTTCAGGGTGAAGCAGCCTTTCAGTCAAAGGATAAAGCCGTGATCAGGCTGAGCAACGGCAAAGGTTTTAAGATAACCGGCAGTTCCCTTAAAGATACAGATTCCCTTATCTCAAGGAACAGGGTAACAGAAATTAAAAAAAAATGCACAGAGATGCCGAGACATTGAGGTTACCGGAGATCAATACTAGATCGTAATAAAAAACGCTTGGTTATCAATCCGGGACAGAATAAAATAATGCAGATATGAAAAAACTCAACCTGGTAATTTTTGCTCTGCATCAATACGGTATTGTTATTTTCTCAGCCTCATTTCCCTCTGAAGATCAGTGATAACCGCAGGTATTTTGTCGATCAGGACGGGAAGCCCTTTCTTTACCATGCCGATACCGGCTGGCAGATCTTTGATCAGCTGCTTACTGCTGAGGCAATTGAGTATATGAGTTTCCGTAAGTCTCAGGGTTTTAATACTATCCAGGTTCAGCTGGTAATGTATCCTGAACAGTCGAACAGGTATGGTCAAAAACCATTTCATGGGGATAATGATTTTTCACAAGCCAAATGAGGCCTATTATGACCATGTGGCTGAGATAATAAGAAAGGCAGATTCATTGAATCTGCTGATAGTTATGTCGCAGCCATGGCTGGGATGTTGTGAGGAGGGATTCGGAGGCCGGCCGGATAAACCCATACAGAAAAACGGTCCGGATAAAAACAGACAATACGGTCGGTACCTCGGGCAAAAATTTGCATCATTCAAGAACCTTTTCTGGATAATGGGCGGTGATAACGATCCGAAAGGAGACAGGGAATCTCTCGTTTGCATTTTTTGATGGTCTTTATAAATCTGCACCAAAACATCAGCTGATGACCTATCACGCTTCACCTCCGCATTCAAGCACTGATTTGTTCCAGTATGCCGATTGGCTGGGATTCAGCTTTATCTATACCTACTGGCGTGAAAAATCCTGGATTACTCCTGAACTGATGCCGCATGTTTATGAAGCTGCAATACGGGAATGGAGCAAGTCAGACATAATGCCATTTGTTCTTGGAGAGTCACAATATGAAGGAACCGGCAGAATTGACAATGACATGGGTGAACCCCAGATGATAAGAAGACAGGCTTACTGGACGATACTGAGCGGCGGAGCAGGCGAAGCATACGGTTCTGATCTCTGGAACTTTCCTTCTGACTGGAGGGAAATAATGAAATATCCCGGGGCATATCAGCTTGGTTATTTCATTAAATTCTTCGAATCGATACCCTGGTGGACCCTGAGCCCCGATATAAAACATCAGGCTGTTGTTTCAGGTTACGGAGACTGGTCAAAACCAAACTATGTGACAACTGCTGTCAGTTCTGATAAAAAACTGATGGTTTCTTATATTCCACAGCTGCAATCTGTTACTGTTGATTTTGGGTACCTTGAAGGAAGCCAGGTTTTCGGTAAAGTTCCATGATCCCCGTTCTGGAAAGATAGTTAAAGAAATCGAAAGTTGACACAAAAACAGTACAAAGAATTAGCCTCATCCTCCGGGAGAAGATCTTTTATTGGTTATTGAAAATGAATAACTTCTTAGCACCTCTCTTGAAAAGGAAACAATATGGCATGGCAGCCATTGTGAGAACGACCGCCGGATTAACATTGCAGGGCCGGGACTCTGTCAATGATATATGAGAACGGGAATTTGCGATATATATCGGATGGAAAGAATGAAATTATCAGGATGATTTACCCGGCTGTCAGGGACAGGGAATGGCTTACAATAAATCCGGAGATAACTGCAGAAACGATTGAAGTTAATGAAAGCTCTTTCAGGATTGAATACAAATGTCTGTACAATAACGGAGAGATAAATTTCTCTGCCAGGTATCGGATTGAAGGGAAATGACAATAATACTTTCTCATTCAGCTTCGAAGGAGAAGCACTTAATACCTTTGAAAAAAACCGTATCGGTTTCTGTGTATTGCACCCGGTTGAAGGCTGTGCAGGTAAACCATGCATTATTACCCACAGTGATGGAAATTCAGAGGAACTCTCCTTCCCGGTTTATATAAGCCCTGATCAGCCATTCACAGATATAAAATCGATGAAATGGAATATTGGCAGTTCGGAATGCTGCCTTACTTTTTCGGGTGACATCTTCGAGACTGAAGATCAGCGAAACTGGACAGATGCTTCATATAAGACCTATTGTACTCCGCTTAGTCTGCCACGTCCGGCCACAATCAGAAAAGGAGAAAAGATAAGCCAGAGAATTGAGTTTGAAATGACTGGAACTAATTGTGCATGAAAAATCTGAAAATGAAAATATTATAATCACTTTTAATACTCTCGTGTCAGCTGTACTGCCTTTGATCGGAATAGGACGTTCAACAAGGCCGTCACCTCTGACTGAAGATGAAATGAAAATTCTCAGGAAATTGCGATTTGACCATTACCGTGCTGACCTCTATCTTTTCAGCGGAGGAATGGAAACAGGAGGCAGATCTGGCAGTAAGTGAAGGCGCCAGCATGAATTACTCCCTTGAGCTGGCAATTTTCTTTGATGATAATTATCTGAACCAGCTCGATGATCTTATAGCTGGATCACTGAGAGAACCGTACGATTTCGGTTGTCAGCCTTTTCCACAGATCCGAACCTGTAATGCCGGATCTGCTGACGGAGATGATTACTCACAAGATTAAAACTGGTTCTTCCTGATGCTAAGAATCGCATGTGGTACAAATGCCAATTTTGCACAGATAAACCGTAGCATGCCCGCTGCTCTGCAAATGCTGATTATCTCTGCTATTCAATTCATCCGCAGGAGCATGCCTCCGATAATGCAACCATCGTTGAGAATCTGCAGGCACAGGCTTATACAGTAGAGAGTGCCAGACAATTCGCTCGAAGGCAAAGGGATATGGATATCTCCTGTAAACATCCGTCGAAGATTCAATGCAAATGTTGAGAATTATGAATCCCAGATAACCTCGGATAAATTCCCTCCTCAGGCTGACAGTCGTCTTATGTCCATTTTTGGCGCCTGCTGGACTGCCGGAAGTCTGAAATATCTTTGTGAAGCCGGAGTTAAAGGGATTACATTCTTATGAGACAGTTGGTGAAAGAGGCATAATGCAGGGAAGCTTTGATTCAAGGTGGCCGGCAGAATTCAAAACTGTTAAGGGAATGATCTTTCCTGTTTTCCATCTGTTTGCCTGGCTGCTGAAAGACAAATCTTTCAGGATTATACAGAGCATTTCATCAAGGCCGCTGGAGGTGGAATGTCTGGCTCTGTCGGATGGGAGCAGGCTTAAACTGGCAGTGTCAAATTTTACTTCATCGGAAAAAAGTGTCCTGATTGATGGCTTGTCCGGGGAAATTAAAATTAAAGCCCTTAATGCTGAATCCTTTGCATGCATGCTGCAACTGATTCAGGATGGATTGATAATGATCCGGGAAGTCGTGCACGTGAAGGAAATCAATTGATAATTGAGCCTTATAGTTTAAATTTCATAGATGGATTTCTCCGGTAGATAATCACAAAGATGAGGCTTTCTCAAAAGCCCTCTGTGTACCTCTGTGGAACCTCTGTGTTCTCTGTGTAAGTTCTTAAATATTTGTTTCTCATCTTTTTTTATATCATTGTTTTATTATCTTTATTTTCTGAATCTAATACCCGAATTATGTCATTTAAAATAAATAAACTGCCTGAGAGCATTAAGCTCTATGCACTTACATTGTTGAGGATAGTAATAGGATGGCACTTCCTTTTTGAAGGAATATCAAAAGCCTTTACTCCGTCATGGTCATCTGCTGATTTTCTGCTTCTTTCCAACTGGCTCTTTGCCGGTTTCTTTCACTGGATTGCCGGAACTCCATCAATTCTTGGTGTTGCTGATTTCGTTGTGACCTGGGGCCTGATACTTATCGGATTGACGCTTCTTGCAGGTTTGTTTGACCGCACATCGGCGATTGCAGGAATGGTGCTTATTGCATTATTCTGGATCGCAAACCCTCCTCTGACAAAGCTTGATTTTGGCATACCTCATGAGGGAAATTACCTTGTTGTTGACAAGAATCTTGTTGAGTTCTTTGCATTGCTTGTTTTGTCTATTTTCCCAACAGGCAAGTATCTTGGGCTCGGTGTTTTTCTGAAGAAGAACCGGAATGAGACAATTCCCCGTACTCTGCAATAAATCGATTGACCAGGTAGCTGAGCCGGCATCGGGCAAGGAAAACGGAAAACTTGACCGCCGGACCGTAATACGCGGATTATCTTCACTGCCTTTCCTTGGAGTCTTTGGCTATTCCCTGCTAAAACAGAAGCAATGGGAAAGCTATGAAGAAAAAAACCTTGTAGATTCAGTAACAGGCGCAAGTGCAAAGGTATTTAACAATGCCAGTCTGAAACAGCTTAAGGAAAAGATCCCGATGGCAAAAATAAAGGATGTTCCCTATCAGCAGGATCATCCTTGGCGGCAACCTTCTTTCAGGATGGGCCCACTCACGTGACCTGATTTATGTTTCGCAGCTCGTAAAGGCCTACCATCAGAAGGAAAAGATCTTTGCCACACTGCTGCTCGCAGAGGAGTGCGGGATAAATACTCTTCTCACAAATCCGATTCTCTGTTCGCTGATAGATGAATACTGGAAGAGAGGCATTGGGAAAATTCAGTTTATTTCAGATTGTGCCGGACTTCTTTATGATGATAAAGGTGCCTCACCAATGCCCTTCAATCAGTATGTCGACAAAGTGAAAAAAGCTATCGATACAGGTGCTGTTGCCTGCTATATACAGGGAGAGACTGCAGATTATTACATGGGAAAGGGAGAACCTGATGCAATAGCAAAGATCCTTGATCTTATAAAGCAAAACGGGATACTGACAGGCATCGGAGCCCATAAAATTGAAACAATAAAAGCTTGTGTTGATACCGGATTTCAACCTGATTTCTGGATGAAAACATTGCATCATCATAACTACTGGTCAGCTAAAAATCCGGAATGGCACGATAATATTTTCTGCTACAATACCGAAGAGACAATTGCCTATATGAAAACACTGCCTCAGCCTTTTATTGCATTCAAGACAATGGCTGCAGGAGCAATTATGCCGAAAGACGGATTCAGGTTTGCATTTGAGAACGGTGCTGATTTTGTCTGTGCAGGAATGTACGACTTTCAGATGGTTGAAGATGTGAATATTGCATGTGATATTCTGAGAAGCGAAGTGAAACGCGAAAGACCCTGGTATGCTTAAAATAATCAAGTTTACAATCACTTATTGTCCTTCTTCTGCTGTTTGCAGTAACATTTACAAATGTGGCAGGACAGGGAAGTACGGTCAGAATAAAGAAATCAGATAAATCGTGGAAGCTTGAGGTTAACGGAGCTCCGTTTTATGTCAAAGGTGTTGTTGGCGATCAGTATCTTTCGAAAGTGAAAGAGTATGGTGGAAATTCTATCCGGATAGGCTGGCACAAGGAGGAGCTTGATGAAGCATATGGTCTTGGATTGAACGCTCTTGTCAATCTGCCTGCAGACGCCGAACGATATGGTTTTGATTATAACGACACAGCTGAGATAAGAAAGCAAACAGAAAAGATAGTTTCAATTGTTAAAAAAACAAAGGATCATCCGGCAGTGCTGATGTGGGCAATTGGCAACGAACTCGATTATGTTCCTCCGCTGGAACCATTTAATCCGAGGGTATGGGATGCAGTCAACCAGGCGGCAAAAGCAATTCATGCAATAGATCCGAACCATCCTGTGATGACAGTGATTGGGACAAGCATGATGGGCAAGGTGGCAGATATTGTAAAGAGATGTCCTGATCTTGATCTTCTCGGAATTAACACCTATGGTGATATTTATACACTTCCGCTGACCCTTGAAAAATATGGCTGGACAAAACCATATCTTATTTCAGAATGGGGACCTGACGGATACTGGGAAGTAAGGAAAACAACATGGGGTGCTCCATATGAACAGACAGGTCTGGAGAAATACCTCTGCTATGAAAAGAAATATAAAACCGCTATCGATAACGGGAATGGCAGGTGCCTGGGATCCTATGTATTCTACTGGAATGGATTTAAGCAGGAGACCACACATACATGGTTCTGCATGTTTGACTCAACAGGACTCGAATCACCTCTGGTGGGTCTGATGCACAGGATGTGGACCGGTAAAAAGCCTGAGAATTCGTGCTCCTCTTGTTGATTCGCTGAATATCGGAAATTATGTAAGGTATCAGAACATAGTACTCGACAGGGGTGCAGAACATAACAGCAAAGGTTACAGCGCATGATATTGATAATGACAAGCTTGATCTATAAATGGGAGATAAGACCTGAAGCAAAATATGCATCATATGCCGGACAGGGCGAAGTTGTGCCTGAACCAGTACCAAACCTGATTGCTGTGCATTCTGAACGGATAACTTTTATTTCTCCTTCTGAATCAGGAGCATACAGGCTCTTTGTCTATGTCTATGACGGTAAAGGCCATTTTTCAACAGGCAATCTGCCATTTTATGTCAGATAAATAAGGAAAAGCCTCCTGACATACTATGCAAAACTATCCGATTCCGTAATCTATTAAGCAGCCTGTTGCTGGCATGTACCGCTTACTGCATTTTCACAGCCTTATCCAATATCCTGTCACTTCCTGATACTTCAAAACTCGGACAATACACCTCCAGAACAATTAACCTTCTTCATAGCAGTACCCCTGAGAGAAAAAATGTTGTAAAAATTCTTGTTTATGGCCAGAGCATAAGCGAACAGGAATGGTGGCTCGAGGTTAAACGTACTGTTGGTCGAGCGTTTCCCTGATGCAAACCTGATTATGGAGAACAAGGCGATTGGTGGATTTTCAACACAGTACCTGTTTCAAGACGGTTGAGATGGATGTAAGTTCATTCTATCCTGACCTGGTACTCTCTGCATGTTTATGGGGGTGTAAAGGATTATGAGGACGATACTCAGTACAATCAGAAGCAGAACTGCAGCCGAAGTCGCGATTATGACAGACCATTATATCGGTGAAAACAATTGGAGCGACACCATGTCGTATTATCTGCTGCCTGCCCTCGCTGATAAATACAAATGCGACCTGATAAATATCCGTGATCCATGGAAGAAATACCTGAAGGATAATAATCTTCAACCGGCTCAGCACTGTTGAAGGATGGAATTCACCTGAATGATTATGGAAATTTTCTGATGGCAGAGCTGGTCAAAGCCTCTGTTTTGTTTCAAATCCTCAATTCCTGATGATCCCTGTAGTTTGCTTACGACTTATTATGCTGACAAGGATTTTGATGCCTCGGTCTGATACAATTGTGATACCTTTTACCGGAAACAGGGCAGATCTCGTCTATAAGCCTCTTAAATTCCTGTTCCGGCGATTCTGTTATTATATGTACTCGACGGGACTTCCTCCTTCGTCCTTTCCCGGGATCCTATTACATGACCCGTCCCTTTAATTCCGAAGGTAATGCCTGGCCATGGGAATCTACCTGCAATGATCAGGGTTGAACATACAAGTAAGTGGGTCAACTGAAGATTGGAGCTGTGTCTTTACTGAAGCACAACCTCCTTATCTGGATTTCAGATTTGAGATTGCAGGTTCGGTTACAGGCAAGGATGGACAGGGAACGGCTTCACCGGATTTTGTGTCCCGATCGGGCAGGGTGATCATCCGTAAGGAGGATGCAGAGGCAGGAGGAGACTGGCACCTGAACAGATCCTACAGGGTCCTTAAAACAATTGTAAACAGCGGAGATACAGTGAAATGGAAAACCTTTTCAATAAGCACTGATTTTATTACCAACCAAATCAGCAGAGACAACACTGCTGATGAAGTAAATATTATCATTGTTTCAGGGAGTTCCAAATACCGGACATATACTTAAAATTGCAGGAAAAAAAGAAGCATTTCCTGATATCTCCGCTTTAAAAGTTTACAAACCTTACTGGAACAGATAGGATAATTTGGTTTTAATGTGAAGAATAGTTTAACTTTATAGACTGTTGCCTGATCTTTTAAAAATTATTAAACATTAATCTGAGAATCTTAAATGGTACTTGTACAAAATTATGCACTTGCTGTTTTTCTATGCGCTGTGGCAATGATATGCTGGGGCTCATGGCAAAACACACAAAACCTCATCGGGAAATCATGGCGTTTTGAACTTTATTACTGGGATTTTTCAATAGGAATCCTGCTGTTTGCATTATTGATGGCTTTCACATTCGGAAGCATGGGCAACCAGGGCAGGGATTTTATTTCCGATCTCAGACAGGCTGATTCGGGAAATCTTCTTTCAGCAGCTGTCGGAGGTATAATCTGGAACATTGGGACATTATTGCTCGTTGCAGCCATCTCCATTGCAGGAATGTCGGTCGCTTTTCCGATAGGGGGCGGTATTGGATGGACGCTTGGAATACTTATAAATTATATCGGAAAGCCGGAAGGCAGTCCCTTGTTTCTTTTCAGTGGCACTGCTTTCATAGTTCTTGCAATACTGCTGAGTATGCAATCGTACAGAAAGCTGGCCATACACCAGAAAAAGCCAACTTTAAAAGGCATTCTCCTTTCAATTCTGGCGGGACTTTGTATAGCATTCTTCTACAGGTTTGTAGCCTCTGCGCTGGCGACTGATTTTTCTCCTGCTGAAGCCGGTAAGATAAGTTCATACACTGCTGTTGTATTCTTTTCAATAGGAGCATTGATCTGTACTGCAATTGTTAATCCTTTTTTTATGGCAAAACCGGTACAGGGTGAACCGGTAAGGATCTCCGAATGGTTCGAGTGCCGGTTCAAAAATACATTTGCTGGGTATGCTCGGAGGCGCCATATGGTGCCTCGGAAACTCAGTCAGTTTCATGGCGGTTGGAGCTGCAAGTCCGGCAATTTCTTATGGATTAAGTAATTCAGCTCCCGATTGTTGCTGCATTATGGGGTATTTTTATCTGGAAGGAATTCAGGGATGCTCCAAAAGGAACCAATCTTCTTCTCTCTCTTATGTTTGGTTGTTACCTGATTGGTCTGGTGCTGATAGTTTATTCGAGATTTGCGTGAAAAAGAGCCTCATCACACGGCAATGCAAAGCTCCCACGAACTCACCCCCTGCCCCTCTCTGCGAATAGCCTCTCCCTCGGCCCGTTCTCCCGGAGGAGAAGGGGAGGAAGAACAACATGAACAGTGCTTTCTTAAGTCCCTCTCCCTGGGAGAGGGATTTAGGGTGAGGCTGATTAAGAGAGGGACTTGGGGTGAGGCGGATTTAAAAGAGGGATTATGGAGAGGCGGATTTAAGAGAGGAATTTAGGGAGTAAGCATTTGATTTCATAAATATTATAAGAAGAACATATATAACTTGAAAACAAACAATAATATGACTAAACTTATTACAACAGTCACTTACAATTTTTTTAATGACAGTCTGCTCCATGGCCCAGGAAAAACCCTGGACCGGCCCCTCGGCAGATTTATCCCACGGGAAACTTAAAGTTTCGGAAAACAAAAGGTTTCTTGTCTATGAGGATGGCACCCCGTTTTATTATCTGGGCGACACAGGCTGGGAACTATTTCACCGGCTTGATAAAAATGAAACCGAAAAATATCTTGAAAACAGGAGGGCCAAGGGATTTACTGTTATTCAGGCAGTTGCACTGGCAGAGCTTGACGGTTTGAATACTCCCAATGCTGAAGGCAATAAGCCGCTGATTGATAATGATCCTCTCAAGCCGAATGATGCATATTTCGCTCATGTCGACTGGGTGATAAAAAAGGCTGCTGAGAAGGGTCTGTTTATCGGTCTGCTTCCAACCTGGGGAGATAAGATTGATCCGATGACATGGGGCAAAGGTCCGAAGATCTTCAATAAGGAAAATGGTTATAAATATGGCCAGTGGATAGGCAAAAGATACAGGGATTACAAAAATATTATATGGATAAACGGGGGTGACCGGAGTGGGGGAGGTGAGAACAAACCTGTATGGGATGCTATTGCGGAAGGGATAAAGTCAGTTGATAAGAACCATCTTATGACCTTTCATCCATCGGGGGAGAACAGTTCATCCGAACTGGTTTCACGAAAGCACCTGGCTCGACTTCAATATGTGTCAGACCGGTCACGGACAACGCAGCTATGCTATCTATAAGAGAATCATTGTAAGTGATTACAGCCTTTCTCCCGTCAAGCCATGTTTCGACGGAGAGCCACGCTATGAGGATCATCCTGTGAACTGGAATCCCGATGTTATGGGATGGTTCGATGATGCTGACGTGCGTCAGGCAATGTACTGGAATCTGTTCAGCGGAGGATTTGGCCATACATATGGTTGTCATCCGGTTTGGCAGATGGCAGCCCCTGGTCGGGAACGTGTCGGCCTCGCGCGTCATAACTGGTATGATGTACTTGATCTTCCGGGGGCTTTTGATCTTATTCATGCACGCAGACTACTGGAGTCGCGTCCGTTTCTGTCAAGAGTGCCTGACCAGGAGCTTATTAGTACCTGCCTATTATCCCGAGACTGATTATATTGTCGCTACAAGAGGTGACGGGTATGCATTTATTTATTTCCCCACAGGATGGACTGCAGAGATCAGGCTCGACAGGATAGGAGCAAAAATGATCAATGCTTACTGGTTTGATCCGAGGACAGGAGAAGCAAAAGCGCCTGAAAACATACCCGGAACAGGTTCCCGTAAGTTCACTCCCCCTACAAACGGCAGAGGTAACGACTGGATCCTTGTTCTTGATGATGCTTCAAAAAAATTCAAATCACCCGGACTGTGACAATGCAACTTGGAATTAGTTCATATACATATACATGGTCGGTAGGAGTGCCCGGGGCATTGCCTCCTGCACTATGTCGGCCTATGATCTTGTAGACAAGGCAAAAGATTCCGGTTTGGGCCTGGTGCAAATTGCCGATAATCTGCCGCTTGAAGGAATGACAGATAATGAGTTGTCGGATCTTGCCGTATATGCTGCCGGAAATGGTGTTGCAATAGAGATGGGAAGCAGGGGACTGACATTGGAGCATACTGTCAGATGCCTGGAGACAGCTGAAAAACTCAATTCACCTATACTCAGGATGGTAATTGACAGACCTGGATATGAACCCGATCTGAAAACCATTATTGACAACATTAAACAATTGATACCTGAACTCAGATCTAAGGAACATATGACTTGCAATTGAAAATCACGACCGATTTAAAGCACGGGAATTTGAAGAGATCATACTGTCAGTTGGCAATGAATGGGTTGGGATCTGTCTCGATTCAGTCAATTCCATGGGCGCCGGAGAAGGTTTTGAAACAGTATCTGAAATACTGTTGCCGTATACAATTAACCTGCATATAAAAGACTTTACAATTTTCAGGGTATTTCATAAAATGGGTTTTGTTATCGAGGGCAGACCGGCAGGAAAAGGAATGCTGAATATTCCAAAACTTGTTTCAGCTCTTTCGGAAAAAGGAAGGTGCAACAGCGCTATCCTGGAGCTTTGGACTCCACCTGAAGCAGCTATTGAGGATACTATCCGAAAAGAGGATAAATGGGCAACAGAAAGTATTGAATATTTGAAAAAGATATTTATTCCAACCAGAGGTAGTTAAGGAAATGCATTGTGTCCTTTGTGAATACCTTTGGGTCCTTCGTGTTTAGTTTTAAATCATTTAAACACGAAGGATCACAAAGTATCACACAAAGGTAAACGAAGGGATGAATAAGATTATTCCTGAATTAAATGACTATGATTAAAATATCAGAATTGATAAATATTTCTATATGAATAAATTAAAATTTGCTGTACTCGGTTGCGGATTCTGGTCAAAATTTCAGATAGGCGCCTGGAGTGAACTGAATGGAGTTGAGCTTGTTGCGGTTTATAACAGGACAATCTCAAAGGCTCAGGCTATTGCAGATCTCTTCAATGTTTCAAGGGTTTATAGTGATCCTGAAGAGCTCTTTCAAGAACGAGAAGCTCGATTTTGTTGATATAATTACCGATGTGGATACACATTCTCATTTCGTTAAAATGGCTTTAGAAAATGGGATAAAGTACATCATCTGTCAAAAGCCCATGGCTCCCGATTTTGAAACTGCATTAAAAATGGTGAATTTATGCAAAGCATCAGGAGCCAGACTATATGTTCATGAGAATTACAGATGGCAGGCTCCGGTGCGAAGATTCAAACAGATTATCGATTCCGGTGTTATCGGAAAGCCTTTCAAAGCGAGGGTTTCATTTCTGTCAGGTTTCCCGGTCTTTGATAATCAACCGTTTCTGAGGGAGCTTGATCATTTTATACTTACCGATATGGGTTCACATGTTTTTGATGTGGTACGTTTCCTTTTCGGGGAATGTGAATCATTATGGTGCCAGACGAAAGCAGTAAACAAGGGAATCAAGGGAGAAGATCTTGCAGTTATTATGATGGAGATGGCGAATGGAATGCCTGTCATATACAGAAATGTCGTATGCCTCAATAGTTGAACATGATACATTCTCAACACTCAACATCCTTGTTGAAGGAGAAGAAGGATCTGTTTATCTGGGGCCGGAGTTTGAGATCAGGACGACCACAAGACAGGGAACAACATCTGAGATTGTCAGGTTTCCGTCATATTCATGGGCAGACCCGGACTATATTGTAAATCATGAGAGCGGTATTCATGTCAACCGAAATATTCTTGAAGATATTAAGGGAGGAGTGGGAAAGCGGAGAATACAGGAGATGATAACCTTGAAACAGTCAGGTTGATCTGGGCAAGCTACGAATCGGCTGCAAAGGGGAATAAGATCAGGATAAAAGATTTTAATAAACTTTAAATTCAAGTGTAATGACAAAAGTAGTATTAGCAGGTGCAGGTGGTAAGATGGGCGTGCGTCTGACCCATAATCTTAAGAACTCAGACTATGAAATGGCATACCTTGAGATAAGTCCTCAGGGAATGCAGAGGCTTGGTGAAAAAGGTGTAACAGTCACTGCGGCAGGAGATTGTATTCCCGGATGCTGATGTTCTTATCCTGGCTGTCCCGGATGTGGCTCTGGCCATGGTTTCGCGGGAGATGATCCCCATGATGAAAAGTGGTGCTCTTGTTGTAACCCTCGACCCGGCTGCTGCCCTGGCAGGAAAGCTTTTTGAGCGCTCCGATGTGGCATATTTTATCACTCATCCGACCCATCCCTCTATTTTCAACTGGGAAGACGATGAGGAGAAAATGAAAGACCATTTCGGCGGAGTAGCTGCAAAACAGTCAATCGTTTGTGCCCTGATGAGCGGCACTGATGAAGATTATTATATGGGAGAGGCAACTGGCACGAACATTCTACGGTCCAATCCACAGGTCGCACAGGATAACAGTCGAACAGATGGGGCTGCTTGAACCTGCCCTTGTTGAAACACTTGCATCGACATGCATTTATGTTATCCGTGAAGGTCTTGATGAGGTTATCAAAAGAGGCGTTCCTCCCGAGGCCGCAAGAGACTTCCTTCTCGGCCACCTGAGAATACAGATGGCTGTTCTCTTTAATGAACTGCCGGGAGCTGTCTTTTCTGATGCTGCAAACAAGGCTCTCCAGCGCGGGCTGAAAGAATTTATAAGGGACGACTGGCGTAAAGTATTTGAACCGGAAAATGTCAAAGACCAGATAGAATCGATAACATAAAGTCTTATGATAAAAAATCTCAGCACCGCCATTATTCTTCTTTTCATATCAGGAATTATCAATATCCCTTTTCTCCCAGGGAATTGTCCTGCATCAGTCAAATAATTCAGGTATTTACAAGAAAGGACAGAAATTTTCGATAACCGCTTATACCGGAGACAATAAAGGCGATTCACTATCAATGACGGGTATTGAAGAATAATCTTGATGAACTTCTGAAAATGTCGGTTAAGATTGACGGAGACAGCCTGCTCCTGTTTCAGGGTTCATTTGATGAGCCCTGCACCGTAATAGTTGAAGCTAATGCAAAAGAAACATATACTGCTCTTGGACTTGCAGTGGCTCCGGGAAAACTGAAACCAGGTGGTGAATGTCCGGCTGATTTTGATGAATACTGGGAGAGTGAAAAAAAATCACTTCAGGCCTTACCATATGAAATAAAACAATCGGTTGTGAAAGATACAGAGGTCGCAACCGGTTATTCCTGTGTCGATATCGAGATAAACTGCACCGGACCAAAACCTGCCAGGGGATATTTTGCCAAACCCCAGATAGCTGCTCCAAAATCGTTACCGATAGTCCTGCTTGTACATGCAGCAGGAGTGAAGGGTTCATGGTGCCGGTCAGAACCACGAAATGCTATGAAATATGCAATTATGGGAACCCTCTGCTTTGATCTTAATGCACATGGAATGCTAAATGGTCAGCCGGATGAGTACTATTCGGATCTTGAAGAAGGCGAGCTGAAGAACTATTATCATACAGGGCTTCACAAGCAGGGATGATTTCTATTTCAGGGGAATGTATCTGCGGCTTATGCGTACAATTGATTTTCTGACAAAACAACCTGAATGGGATGGAAAAAGGATCCTTGTGATAGGAGAGAGCCAGGGTGGAGGTCAGGCTCTTGCTGCTGCCGGACTCGATAAAAGAGTAAGTGCTGTGGTTGCAACAGTTCCGGCTATGTGCGACTGGCTCGGACCTCTTGCAAACCATGAGGGGGGATGGCCGCAGCCTTTAAAGGCAGACGGCCCCAAGGGAAGAAATTCTGAAAACAATTCCTTATTTTGATGCAGCGAATATATCTGAAAGCGATCAAAAGCCACTCTTCTGGTTGAAATAGGTCTAATAGACTTCACATGTCCCCCTGCTGCAGTTTATGCTGCCATCAACCAGGCAAAAGGAAAGAAGCTTATCTACCCGGTTCCATACAGGGCTCACCATCAGCCACAGAACAGCATGACAAAAACCTGGGAAGAGACAGTGTATAAGCCCCGTGAAACTTTTATAAGAGAGTATTTAAAATAAATGTTTATCACTGTTGCAATACTGACCCGCTCTTCTGGCACCAACACATTGCATGAGTTTAATCATCTCTTTTACTGCATTGTTCCTGCTGGCTTTTTCAGAATGCTATCCGCAGGAGCATGGACTTTATTATGTGACAGATTTTGGTGCTAAAGGTGACAGCATAACACTCGATACAAAAAGCATTCAGTCAGCAATTGATAAATGCAACTCTGACGGAGGCGGAACAGTAATTCTGACTCATGGGAAATTCCGTTCCGGCACTAATTTATCTTAAAAGCAATGTTACTCTGCACATTGAGGCAGGTTCAGTCCTTCTTGGGGAGTACCAATATCGGAGATTATACAACCGATACTTATAAGATGATGTATAAAAATGAATCCAGGATGGACCGTTGCCTGATCTTTGCCAAAGATGCCAGTTCAATAGCTATAACTGGCTTTGGAGAGATTAACGGACAAGGGTTTCCTGAAAATTTTCCAAAACAAAGGCCTCGTTTTGGTTCGTTTCCTGAACTGTAATAATATTACATCTGAATAATTTAAGTCTGCTTAATCCGGCAGCATGGACCTTTGCATTCCTGTATTGTTCTGATATCCTTGTCGATGGTGTTCATATTAACAGTTTGGCCAACTTTAATGGTGATGGATTGGATTTTGATGGTTGCCGGAATGTAAAGGTGACTGATTGTTCCTTCAATACAAGCGATGACGCCATCTGTCTTCAAACTTCGAAACCGGATCATCCCACTGCCGAAATGTGGTCATAAGTAATTGTATTTTTCACAGTAAATGGGCTGGTATTCGCATCGGGTTATTGTCCCGCGGCGATATTGAATCTGTTACCGTAAATAATTGTATATTCCAGGATATAGAGGACTCTGGTTTAAAAATCCAGATGAATGAAGGTGCAGTGATGAAAAATATGATCTTTTCAAACCTGGTAATGAAAAATGTTCCACACCCCATATTTATGACCCATTGCCGGCAACGTGCATGTGTAGATGCACCTGAGGAACTCCCGCAAATGAAAACAATGAAAGGCTTTTTGTTCGAGAATATCCTGGCTGAATCTGATACTGGCGGGAAAAATTCGGTCATAATTATTTCAGGGATGCCGGGAAATCCGATTGAGGATATTACCTTCACCAATATTCACATGACAAACAGCGGAGGAGGAACATCAGAGGATGCTGCCAGAAGAAAACTAAATGAATTTACTCCGGAGATACTTAATGGATGGTGGCCTGAAGTTTCTCTGATTGGTACAGTTCCTGCATATGGCATCTATGCACGGCATATTAAGGGGTTAATAATTAAGGATGTCAGCTTTTTTACAAACACGATCGATTTAAGGCCGGCTGTTGTGTTGGATGATGTTTCAATTGCCAATCTGTCAGGGGTGCAAGCCAACGGGTGTGGAAACTCTGAGTCGGTATTTCGTTTTCAGCAAGTACATGAAGCAACTGTTAGTAATTGTTCTGCTGCTCGCGAATGCTGATACTTTTATTAAGGTAGAAGGTGCTGATTCTAAGGATATTTATATTTCACGACAATAATTACTACGGTGATAAAAAGCTGTATTTTCGTTAGCCGTGAAGTGGCTAAGCATGCCGTAAAGACCGGATGGTAATTTACATTCATTAAAAATATTGGTTTCATAAATCAGCAATAACTATAATTAAGCTAAATACAGTGAAAACCCGCATGAATTTATTGAATACTATAATTGGAGTCCTGGTTGCTGTCACAGTATCCGGGTGCATTCAGAATGGAGAAAAAGAGCTATCCGAAAAGGAGATTAATACTACTCAGGGGCAAATGCCACACCTTGAAAAGCATGGTACGGCAGAAAGACTTGTGGTTGATGGAAAACCATTTCTGCTTATTGCCGGAGAGCTTCACAATTCAACAGCAGGAGGAGTTCAATCTATCAGACCCGTCTGGAAGAAAATGGCCGCGAAGAACCTGAATACCGTAATAGCAACCGTTTCGTGGGAGCTCATTGAACCTGAAGAAGGCAAATTTGATTTTGCCCTTGTAGACAGCGTAATTGCAGGGGCAAGAGAAGCAAACCTGAAACTGGTTCTGATATGGTTTGGCAGCTGGAAGAATGCAGGTTCTGTTTATATGCCATCATTTGTTAAGAAAGACTTTGTTAAGATACCCGAGGGTGAAGGATGAGAATGGAAAACCACTTGAGATCCTGTCAACTTTTGGCGAAGCATCATGTGAAAAAGATGCTCTTGGCCTTTGCTTCTCTGATGCGGCATATCAGGGAAATTGACAGTCACCATGGGACTGTTGTCATGATGCAGGTTGAAAACGAGGTAGGTATACTGGACTTCACGGGGAAAACACCCGGAAATGCCAGAAGGGATTTCAGTGAAGCCGCAGATAATGTCATTTAATGGACCAGTCCCTGATGAGCTGATGAAATATCTTAGCGCCACATAAAGACAGCCTGTTCCCTGAGCTACAGAAGGTATGGTCTGAAAATGGTTCTAAAACATCGGGAACATGGGAAGAAGTTTTTGGCAAGAGCAAATTTAAGCCCGAACCGTCTGAGTGGAAATTCTATTCATACTATACTGAGGAATTATTTATGGCCTGGAATTATGCAAAGTATATTGGCAAAGTTACAGCGGCGGGTAAAAGTGAATATCCGATTCCAATGTATGCAAATGCGTGGCTTAAACAACCTGCCACTTACTGGCCCGGGCGATTTCCATCAGGAGGCCCCTTGCCTGAGGTGCTCGATATCTGGCGAGCTGCTGCTCCTTCAATTGATTTTATAGCACCGGATATTTATACTGATGAATTTATATGGACTTGCCAGGAATTTAAGCGGAGCGGGAATCCGTTATTTATACCAGAGACAGTCGGAGGGAAGAAGGGAGCTGCCAGAGCATTTTATGCAATTGGCGAGCATGATGCATCCTGTTTTGCTCCTTTTGGCATTGACAATCCAATGCACGCAGTTAATGATCCGCTCGATGAAACTTATGCTGTTCTCCGGAAAATGGCTCCGGTTATTCTGCAGTATCAGGGCACTGGTAATGATGAGAGGGATCCTGGCAGATACTGAAATCACCTGTTCAGCGTTTTGGGCTTGGGAAGTATAACCTGGAGGTCAGACTTGATGTTGCTGGAGAAAATGATATTGCCGGAGGACTTGATTATTCAGACAGGCGAGGATGAATTCATATGTGCCGGGAGAGGGTTTGACCTCTTCTTTACACCGAAGGATGAATCCATGCGTATCGGAATCGATGCCGATGATGAAGGGACATTTTCAGAGGGTAAATGGATTCCTGAGAGAAGGCTTGAATGGTGATGAGACTCATGCAAGCACATTCGACGGAACAGGTCTTAAATTTCCTCCGGACAAAGTCAGTATTCAGAAAGTTACTCTGTACATGTATAAATGATTTTGAAAAATTCCCAGCGTGACTATCTCTGTGCACTCTGTGTCAGTCTCTGTGCTTCTCTGTGTAACAAATAATTAAGAGCTTACACAGAGATTCACTAGAGATTTGCACAGAGTCCACAGAGTATACTTTGCAGTTAAGACAGTCTCTCTAAGCAGTTAATTTCTAACTCCAGAGCCTGTCGTGTGAACGTTTTTCGTTCCATTCAGGTGTAGGTTCGAAGAAGCCTTTATCTTTCGGACTAAGGTGTTGTTTCACAACCTCTTCATTCAGTTCAATTCCCAGTCCGGGTGCATCAAGAGGAACATTTGCAAATCCTTTGGTGATCATCGGCTGGCTGCCTGTCATCTTAACAAGGCTTTCCCACCAGGGCAGGTCAACACTGTGATGCTCAAGAGCCAGAAAGTTCTGAGTTGCAGCAGCACAATGAACGTTTGCCATGAATGAAACAGGAGTTCCGGCCTGGTGCATTGCCATTGCAACACCATGTTCTTCGGCATAATCACCAATTCTCTTTGTTTCCAGAAGACCGCCTGAAGTTGCCAGATCAGGATGAATAATATCAACGGCATGAATATCTATCAGCGGTTTAAAGCCGTTCAGCAGATAAATATCTTCTCCGGTCAGCAGTGGGTGTCTCAAGGGCATCTGATATTGTCTTCCACTGGTCTGTATATTCCCAGGATACAATATCCTCCATCCATGCAAGCCTGTATTTTTCAAGAGCTTTGCCCAGACGTATTCCGTTATTCAGATCAAAATGTCCGAAATGATCGGTTGAAATTGGAATTTCATACCCGACCATATTCGCGTACATGGTCCACTATTTTGGCAAGTTCATCAAGTCCCTTGTCTGTGATCTGAACCTGGGTAAAGGGGTGTTTTGTATTTCCGTATGACATGTAGTCTTTAAGGTCGTACTGGCCCTGGGCTCCATCCCATGTTTTCGCATTTACAAGGGTACCCGGAATTGCCCTGAGCTCCTCGAGTGAAACATCCATTTTAAGCCATGAATATCCCTGATCTTCAGTGCGGTATTTGATAAGTTTCATCTGTTCTGCAGGATCATCATGTGACGGTGTATCTGCATACATTCTTACTTTATCGCGATACCTTCCTCCAAGCAGCTGCCAGGCAGGAACGCCATAAGCTTTGCCGCAAAGATCCCACAAAGCCATTTCAACTCCGCATACTCCGCCTCCCTGGCGACCATGAAATCCATACTGCCTTATAATCTTGAATATCATCTCAACATTGCATGGATTCAACCCCAGTATCCGGCTTTTAAGCATGAGTGCATAACGCGGATCAGCACCATCTCTTACTTCACCCAGACCATAGATGCCCTGGTTTGTATCAATACGTATAATAGCAGTACCTCCAAGAACAGAAGTCAGAGCATACCTGAGATCGGTAATCTTGAGTTCAGACGGATTTGAAGCACGCTGTACCTTTGATGTTGTCTGCGCAATTGTATCTTCAAGTCGACAAATGCATCATTCCCCCTAAAGCAATTCCTCCAAGCGCTGCCTTTTTCAGAAAGTTACGGCGATCATTGCCGGTTGAAGGATTTTCAATTTCAGCTCTCATGAGCTTCAGCTTCTGCTGCTTCCTGCTTTCTGTTTTTTTCTGTGATCTCTTTAATGATACTTTTCATTATACCAGGTTTTTATCCAACATTTATATGATCCTAAGATCTGGATTAATTACCAGTTCCTATCCTTAAAATAATCATCAAGTTCCTTCTGGCTCATCGGTAATTTGCCGGGATATGTGTTCAGCCAGTTCATGAAGTCTTTTTTAATCTCATCGGTCCATTCACTGTCAATCTGACCGGCCAGGTATTTCTTTTCCTTCAGACGCTGATGTCCGAATTCGTCGCGCAATGCTGTAACTTCGGATGTGATTACAAGGTCTTCAGCAAGGTAAGCAGGAATGAAGATCACTCCGTATTTTTTTGCAAGCACAACATCTCCGGGAAGTACAATTGCACGGCCGACACGGATCGGAGCATTGATTGATGTAAGCATCATCTGGTAGATATATGAAGGATCAGATCCTTTTATCCATCCATTGAATCCCTCTATCTCAGATAATCCTTCCTGATCCCTGACGCCTCCGTAGAAGATCACGCCTCTTTGTCCTCTTGTATAAATTGAATTGCCAAGGTTGTCACCTATCAGGGTTCCATCGACTATTTTTCCATATCCGTCGGCAACATAAACATCACCGGGAACAAGTACATCAATTGGCCATGAATTTGTTCCTCCCTTTTGCGAACGGTTTTCTTTCTATACCCTGTTCTTTTACATATTTTTCAAGATCCGGTCTGAGAGGCATATATTGAGCAGTTACAACACGTCCGGTCATAGCTTCCTCAGGATGTATAATCGTCCAGTCTCCTTCGAACTGATTGTTAAATCCCTTGTTGCGCAATGCGCCCCATGCCTCCTCAATTGAAATGTTTTTCAGTCTTTCGAGTATGGCATCCGATACCTTTGGTCTTCCGTCAGGAAAACGTTCACCTTTCCATTCAGGAGTCAATGCTTTAATATATTCTGGTGAAGAACCCACGTTCTGAGCATTGGTTAAAAGGCATCCGATCAACAAAGGCTGCCAGCAGGATTAGTTTCTTATTCATGATTTAAGATTTTAAATGTTCGTAAATATATCTTTTTCAGTTGATATAAGATTTTCAAAGTTGTTAAATATTATTAAAAGCGGCACCTGGTTTAAGGATATTTAATTTTTTATACCAACGATTGTAATCTTCAAGCTTAAATGGAGGTGTCCCGTTAAGATAATGATTCGTATATTTCATATTACCAGTAGAATAGTCTATGAGCCACATAGTTTGTTTTGCAAGTTCCGGAATATTTCCGATTACAGTTTTGCCATTCGGTTCAACCTCAAATGAAGAGGAGAATATTGTTTCACCGGAATCTGCATCCCTGACCGTAACTGAACCCGAAGCGGGTTCCCTTGTGTCGTTTACAGCAACAACCTGATGTTTTCCATCCTTTGAATCACCTATCATCACACAAACATTGGTCTGAACCTTTTTTATGTAGAAATATGCTAATTTCCTGTTATTGTAATAATCAACTATTGCATCGGAAATGATTGGCCACCCATCTCTCAGGTTCCACCATATAATGCCGGTCTTCCTGAATTTGTCCATCCTCCATAATTCAACAAAGAATTTCATCGCCTCGGCCTGGACAACCTGTGAGGCAAAGATGAATTTGTCGAGATCTTTTGGATAATCCCCGAATAAAGCCTTTACCTGATTTATCATTAAATCGTTTCGTTTATCCATTATAGTGGATTTGGGATGAGCCCTGACAGCTTTTGTCTGCCATTCGTCGTTCCAACCGCCGTTACTTGTCCATGGATAAACAAATTCCGGATCGAACATCTGTTCAAGGCTTTTCCGGTCGGGACATCCATGATACCCTATCTCACTCACAAAATGTGCATCAGTTTCAGTATAAAAAGGTGTCTTATAGTAACCCCTCGGGCCCCACAGATGAACTTCAGGCAGCAATTCCGGCTTGTTACCCAGCCTGAAGTACTCATCGCTTGAATAGGGAGAGCTGGGTAAATAACTCCGCAGGGGATCAAATTCCCATATAACCCGTGGCAGGATCTCTCTGCTGATCCTGTCAAGAGCCGGATCGATATGTTTGCTGAAAGTCCATTCCAGATTTGAGTCATTCTCATTATTTCCTGACCATAGAACCAGGACGGATGCCTTCTTAATTTCAGGACAACAGCTATAGCCTCCTTCCTGATTTTTTCAGCAAATTCATTGTTTTGCGGATAAGTGGCACATCCCATTGCAAAATCCTGCCAGACCATTACACCGTTCCTGTCGCAGAGATCAAAAAAATCATGATCCTCATATACGTTTCCGCCCCAGCAACGTATCATATTGCAATTAAGATCATTAATCATCCTGAAAACATCTTCGAGATGCTTATGATCCCTGCTGTGTAAAGCATCGAGTGGAACCCAGTTTGTTCCTCTTACAAAGATCTTTTCCCCGTTGATTTTGAATACAAATTCTCCCGGCTTCTCCTTTGAAGTAATTTCAGAATGTATTAATTCTGCCGTTCTTATGCCTATTATCTGGCTTTTTTCATCAAGTACCTTTTTTTTGTCATCAATGATTCTTAATGTGCCTTCATACAATGCTGGTTCGCCATAACCTTTCGGCCACCAGAATTTAACATTGTCAAGTGAAATTTTTTGCCTGCCGGAATAATAGATCAGTGGAAAAGAATTTGTATAAACCGTGGCCGAATTATATTTCAGGGAAACTTCCATTGTCAGTCCATCTATAGTCGGGTAATCTGTAGCAATCTCCCAATCCAGGATCAGCTCAGCTTTCCCTTTCGAGACATCCAGATTATTTGTCATCCAGTAAATATCTTTCAGCCTGGTGGGTTTAATGATTTCAAGATGTACATCCCGCCAGAGGCCGGCGCTTACCAGACGGGGCATAATATCCCATCCATACATATGTGGGGCTTTTCGTATATTCATGCTTTCCGGATTGAAGTCAGAGCGTGACCCGACAACCCCATTGAGATATTTACGGCCTTCCACAACAGCTGGATTTATACAGACATAAATAGTGTTTGGTCCATCCTTCCGTAATAGATCTGTAATATCAAACCGGTGATCGATAAGCATATTGTCTGTTTCACCTGTCAGCTTGTCATTGATCCAGATCTTTCCGAGACAATCCAATCCTTCGAAGACGATTTCAACCCGCTCGCCAGGCTTGAATTCCGGTGTCGGAAAAGTGCGGTGATACCACCACTGGTAAGCCTCATATTGCCTGAGGGCATAGACATTATTGCCTTTCTCAGGATCTTTTATTTTACCGGCAGCCTGTAGATCAATCTCAACATTGCCTGGTACTGTCGCCGGGATTGAAGACAGCTTCAGTTTCATCAATTCAGCAGGTGTGGATGGTGAATGATCATTATACGGAGCGTAATACAATCTCCATCCATTATCAGTTGAACCGCCGGATAATGTTTGTCCATAAAGGCAGTTTCCAGAGAGAAAAACCACAAGAAACATTAAAATTTTACTCATATTCATTATTAACGCTTCCCTGAGCGGTTTTTATGGAATGAACTTTATATCCTTTACAAACCTGTTAGTCCTGATATCAGCGTCACTCACAGAGGTGAGTATTTTTCCGCCGACGCTGCATTTGTCAAATATGATATCCTCAACCATATTGTCAGGGGAATAACCAAGGATAATAAATGGTTTGGATTTATTCTCCCACTGAATATTCTTAAGATAGACACCTTTTATATGCCCGGGAGGATCTGTCCCGTAAAGTGTTCCGTCTGTAACTATGAATTCAAGATTCTTGAATTCAACCTGGTTTTCAACTCTTATATCTTCGAAGTGTATATTCTGAACCATTGCCGGACCATCGCAGACAATGCTGAAAGCTGCATGTCCCTGCGTTCTTCCATCTCCCCTGGCATACAGGATATCACAGTTTTTAACGAAAATATTCTGAACAGGTCCTCCGTTAAGCTCATAACCAATTGTAATTCCGTCACTGCAAGCCCAACCTACCATAACGCAGTTTGATACAAAAATGGAGTCGACTTTTAGTTTCATGTCACCCGATTTAATTGCAACACAATCATCACGGCATCTCATGAAACAATCATCTATAGTGAAATTTGTACATGAGACCGGATTAATGCCATCAACCGAGTAGATCGCCTCATAGCTGAACACCTTTACATTTCTGAAACCGGAATTGTGACAATCCGTCAGAGTATTCGTCCATCCTTTTGTATTTCTGATAAATATCCCGTTGACATTTAAATTCCGGCAAGCCGTAATTTCAATCCTTCCCTGGATAATTCCGCGGCCTTCAATAGTAACATTCTGCAAGATTCCTGCCGAAGATCTCTGCATTCACCACCGCACCTCCGGCAATATACATTGTCATATTGCTCACAAGGTTGATCCGCCCCGGGTTGTGTACTCCCGGGCCATAATATATAACTCCGGGATCACCTTTTTTATGCGGATTTATTTCAAGCGGGTTGGCAAAGATTGCCAGATGAGGCAAATTGTTAATTTCAATATAGAGTTTCTGTGGTCCGCTGATTGTGAATGTGATCTCGGAACCGTTTACTGTGGCCTCTATATTACGGCTCCTCGGACGGATATTGAAAGAATCAATTTTAACATTAGCTTTTATTACAAGTGTAACCGTTCCTGAACAGGAAAAATTTGCAACATTCAGATCCTCCATCTCCCTGCTGCCATAAAGTGTATAATCAAATGTGGCAAGTTTGCTTCCAATACGCTCTATCCATATCTGCTGATTATCAGCAGTTAATGTAAAATCAGGACTTGTTGTCAAGCCGGGAGGAGCAGGGTAAACAACTACTTCCGCCCGGGTTTCACAGATAGCAATCTGGATCAGTAAGAGACTGATTGATATTATATTAAATAGACCCGGTCTCATATATTCATTTGTTTGTTTTTATAAAATCTGTTCTGAAAGGGCAAAAGCTGTCAACCAGTCTGACATGTCTGGTACAGTGTCTGTATACTGTGAGGTGTTCCTGATGGGATTGTGATCAGATCACCTGTTACAAGATGAAATTCATCCTGCCCTTTATAAAAAAGCAGTTCTCCATCTGCCACATAAGTAATTTGTTCGTGCGGATGGGAGTGGGAGGGATCAGGATCTTTCATGGGTCCGTCATCGAAGTCAAATACAACCACCATCAGATTGTTGAGATATGCAATCTCTCTTTTCCTCCCGGGAGAGATCTCCTCCCTGATTATTTCATTCTCATTCTCCTGTATCATAAATCATTATTTTGCTACTGGTGTAAAAGTCACTGTCTGTCCGCCTTTTGTTTCGTGATTAATAAACTCAAGCCTGACACGGGTTACCCCTTCGGGCCAGTAACGTTTCAACATCCTGTCAGTAATATCAATGAATTCTATTTTAGGGGTGACAATCTTTGGATTATATGACATATTGAGAATGAACCCGTCACCTGCAAATCTTAGCAAGCCTGGTTTAACCTCCGTCACTTTACAGTAGGTAATTAGATTTGAACTTGTCAGTGATTTGTTCAGATAGGTCATTTCAAACTTGTCACTTATTGTAAAGCTTTTGCCTCTTTTAAGGGTATACGACCGGATCCAGCTTTTTACCATTGCCTCGGTCGTATATGCTCCGGCAATGTCAGTTGAGAAGGTGGCTGTCTTTGCAGTTGGCAGTGAATGAAGTATTTTTGGCCTTGAAATTCTTGCCCTCTTTCTGGTCTTTTCCATTAATTACAGGAAGGTTATGAAATCCTGACTGCATAGTCCAGATCTCATAACGGTGAGGACTGAAAGTTTTGGCATTATACTCTTCGCGGCCAAGGTCAATCAGGCATGGTTTTCCATCATAATACATTACGCATGTCCCGATATCATTGTGATTATGGCTTTCATCATTAAAGCCGCCCTTGGCGCCGAAGAAGAAACCTTTAAAACTGCCTTCCTTATCCCTTGCTCCGCCGACCTCTGTATCCGGAAGCCAAAAATCTGCAACAAGTGCTTCCTTGGCAACAGCACTCTTCATCTCGTCCATTATAGTAAGGCTCTTTAGCTGGTCGCAGATCTTTCCGTCAAAACTGTGATCACCGAATTTTCCAAGTTTTCCGAGATATGCTCCAAACTGCTGCATGACAGGGTCTTTAATTGCCTTGCCGTATCTGTAAACTGACAGAGGATCGCCCATCGTTGTTGCATCAGCATCAGCAAAATTTATAAAATATGGTGCATGAATATTTACCTTGTAAAAATATTTGCCGATATTCTGAATAAGCGGATCATTAAAGACATCAAATGTCCCGCCGGTTGACATCTTTCAGTACTTCAAGGCTCTCATACAAGAAGGGCTCCTGCAGCTCCCCAGTAGGAAGGTCCCTCATCACAGCCTCCGTCATCTGAATATCCGTTCAGGAACTTGTCAAGGGAATTGATTATCTTTTCCACCTCTGCTGCTTTTTTTGGACGGATCAGATTCGATAAGAAGAAAGCAATTCAGCATATTGAAATTAATCCAGGGATTCCAGTTGTTTGGCCTTCCACCCTTAAAACCCATATACCAGAAGTCATCTCTTGTAAAATAGGGTGATCAGAGCTTTATTCATTATCTCCTGTTTCAGTCTCACCGAGATTAAAGGATGAATTTTATCGAACTCTTCATGGAACAGGTACCAGGTCCAGGAAAGATCGCTTGCGATCTCCCCTACCCCAAGATCCACAAACGGTTCATTAATGTCCGGCAATCCGGCACCGGCTTTCTGGGAGCCAAGATGTGCCGACCAACCCCACCAGGTTTGTTCACTGAAGTACCAGACAGCATTTACGATCTGATCCATAAATCTTCCTTTTCCCTCCACAAGTTCTCCCATCACAAGAGAATTAAGCGCATCGCTGCAGAGCCCCATATACCTCCTGTCTCCGGTCTCCTGAACGGATAAATTCAAGATAATCAGTGGCTTTTATAACAGGCCAGTCATATTTCAGATATCCCTCTGCCTTTGTAATATATTCCTGTTTTGATCCCGGCAGGCAGATTTTGCCAGAAAAGCCCTGTTTTTGTAATCCGGAAGCTTTATCCAGGAGTTGTCTTTTATAAGTACCCCGGGCAGATCAATATGCTTTTGCCTCACCTGCAAGGATGTTTCTTTCCTTAGGTTTGAGTTCTGCCGATAAGCTTGTGAATGTGAACAGAATAATGAACCAGCGATGGCTGTTGTCATGGTTCTGGTTATACTACTTCTCTGTTTCATGATATGTTGATTTTTGCAATTATTAAATAAATTGGTTTTATCCGGGCATTGAACTTTTATCATATATTTGATATCAGATCTGTTTAAAAATCAAATTTAACTTAAATCCAGTACATGCAGCAATGAAACTAATTGGATTATTCGTTTTTGGATTCCTTATCCTTGGCAGCTACGAATGCGCAGCAGAGAAAAATTTATATCGCACCCGATGATCACACAGATTATATGTGGTCAGCCGATGAGGAAGGGTACAGAAAGGCTTTCCTCGAAACTCTTGATTATTATATCAGGATTAACGATTCAACAGCCAGTGAGCCATATCCTTATCAGAGTAAATGGAATTGTGATGGTTCATACTGGGTTTATGAATACCAGCAAAACCGGAGCCCTCTGCAGTTTGCAAAACTTATTGAGCAGATCAGGGCCGGAAAGATCACCGTACCGCTGAATACTCTTCCTGAGCTTCCCGGAATAGCCCCGCTTGAAGCAACTATCAGGGATATGTACTATGCAGGGTCGCTTGAACGGAAATACAATCTCGATCTTGATCTTGTTATAGACATGGAAGACCAGGTACTGCCGCTGGGCTTGTCATCCCTGTGGGCAGGGTCCGGAGCGAAATATTCATGGCGCGGTGTATGCGATTGCGCTACCAGGGTAACCGGCTTATATTCAAGGCCGCATGAAATATTACTGGTACAAGGGGCTTGATGATCAGAAAATACTGATGAAATGGTATTCTCTTGAAGGAGATAACAAACAGCTCGGTGGTTATGCTGAAGCCCGTGATCCACAAAAATCGATACAGCTTTGCAAAAACCTTATGAAAAGCGAAAAGTATCCATATCGCATTGCCGGTGCATTCGGCCAGGGATGGGATGATTTAAAGACAACATCCACAGAGTTTATGACAGCTGCCAAGGCAAATTCTGACCCCGAATACCAGGTGATAGTATCAAATGAAACAGATTTTTTCAAGGATTTTGAAAAAGAATACGGATCGACCCTTCCGTCTGAATCTCTCTCATATGGAAGTACTGAATGGGGCATTGGACTGGCTTCTCTGGCTAATGTGTCAGCCGGCGTCAAAACGGTCTGTGGAGAAACTGCAGAACGGCTGAAGCCCTTTATACACTTATTTCACTAAAGGATAAAAATTTCGGGAGCGGTTTGAATGAAATAAGGGAAAAAGCCTGGATCTCCTGCGGCCTTTACTTTGATCACGACTGGACAGCAGATGGTGTTGTAATTACAAAAAAGCAGAGGGCTGACTGGGCTCGTAAAATGGCCGGAGAGTTCAGCAGCTATGTCGATACCCTTTATGAATATGTCAGCAGCCAGGCTTGGTGAATTGATAGCAGCTCCGGATAAAACCATGGAAACATTCTTCGTATTTAATCCTCTTGGATGGATAAGAACAGATTATTGCGACTATCCCTATAATGGTTCCTCCGAAATAAGTGTGATCGACCTGAACTCTTCCAGAGAGGTGCCCGTTTCAGTTTATAATCAAGGAAAATATTAAATATCATCAGGATTCATGGCTGAAGATGTTCCGTCTCTTGGATATAAAACGCTTTGGAATAAAAAAGAGTTCCGAACCGAAATCTTCCGGCAGCAGCAGCAACGGTTTCCGGAAATATAATTGAGAATGACCGTTACAGGATCACCTTTTCGACCCAGGGTGTTATTTCGAGTCTTATTGACAAAGAGGATAATAACAGGGAATGTATTAAAGCTGAAGATAAATTATTTGCCAATGATCTGGGGTCATACGGAGGGACTTCCGGTTTACCGCTCAGGATTGAAAATGCAGGAGCTGTTTCAGTTACACTGACAGCTGAGTCATACAAACCAGTTAAGCACATTTCAAAAATTACATTGTTTGCTTCTGGTGATCGTATCGAACTTGAGAATTATATTCAGTCAGAATTTTGGACCTGGAGCCTGTTACATATGCTTTCTCTTTCAATGTTGCTGATCCGGAGATCCATAATGAAGAAGCCGGAGCTATCCTGAAAGCCAGACAAAAATCGGACGGAGGGAATTATGCTGATAGCATATGCAGGCTCGACTGGATCGCGATGAATCATTTTGCTGATGTTTCGGATGGAAACAGCGGAATGATCCTCTCAAACAGAGATGCCATTTTTATGAAAACAGGCAACAGTACGATCAAAAAACTTGATCCGAAGACCTCACTGATCAGAGTTCTGGCTGGCGGTCAGATAGATGCACCAGGCCTTGGGATTATAAATCAGGACGGTGATTCATATTTCGAAAATTTCTTTGCATTAAAACCGGATAAAAATGGCTTCGATGCTGCAAGATGCCATGAAGTTTTCACTCGAACATCAGAATCCATTGGTAGCAGGCAGGATAAACGGGAACACCGGTTATGACAGCGATTCTTTTTCCCTGTTCAATGATATCAAACCCTGCTGTTATTGGTATGGGCATTAAAACCTGCTGAGGAGGGGATAGATAACGGAATTATAATACGCATATGGAATATGAGTAACACTGATGAGGAATTTAAATTATCATCACCTTCAATAATAAAGAAATGTCTCTCACCTCGCATATTGAAACCGATATTTCAGAAATACAACCAGTGATGGTGTTCTGAATTTGAAAGTCGGACATAACAGGATCCAGACTTACAGGATTTTCCTGAAATAATACTTCAGCCTTGATTTTAATTATAACAAGATTGTCAATAATATTAAAATGTTCTTTATATGAAACTTAAATTCCATTTCTCTGGGTGTCATATTATCCCTGGTGATCTCAATGGCACATGCTGAGACGATTCACCAGTGGGAAGTCTATACTGTTTCCTTTAAATCAGGTAAAAGCTATTCAAATCCGTATAATGACATTCCGTCTAACAGGAGACGCGGATCTCCTGAAAGTAACCTTTGAGGGCACGGGAGGAGATGCAATTAACAGGCGAATTACGATCACGGGATTCTGGGACGGAGGATCAGTGTGGCGGGTGAATTTTACTTCGCCGGTGACAGGTACATGGAAATACAGTTCAGTCTCTTCTGACAGGGGCCTGAATGGCAAAAAGGGATCACTTGAAGTAATTGCATGGAGTGAAGAAGAAAAGAGCTTAAATGCAACAAGGCGTGGACTGATAAAGGTGAAAAAGGATGGGGAGAATGCGGGACACTATTTTGAATATTCTGACGGACAGCCCTTTCTCTGGATCGGTGATACCTGGTGGAACTGGACTGACCGGAGGATATATCCGGATTCATTTAAGAAGCTTGTTGATAACAGGTCTGCAAAAGGATTCAATATCGGTCAGCTCTTTGTACCCGGAAACGGTTGGGGTATTGAAAGTTCGATGCTTGATGAATCTTATAATGTTTTGGATACTGAGCATGTAAAGAGGGTGGAAGAGATGATAAAATATGCGAATTCAAGAGGGATAACAGTCTGGATACATGGATGGTGGAGCAGGTCTGATCTGAAATCTTCAGTAGGAGCAGAAAAGATTGACCGGTGGTGGCGCTATCTCGTTCATCGCTTTAGTGCTTACAATGTGATCTGGGTGCTGGCAGGCGAGTATAATATGAATAACTACGGAGGATTCACTCACGAATTCTGGAAGGATCTGGGAAGATTGATCAAGAGTGAAGACCCTTATGAACGGATAGTAAGTCTCCACCCAACACCACCATTCTGGGACGGAGGGGCAGAGGCTCCGCAATGGGCCACAGGAAGTGTTCTGCATAATGAGGCATGGCTCGATTATAATCAGAGCCAGGTAGGCCATGGCAAATTTGCGAATGAGATGATTCCTCAGGTAATAACCGAGGAATATAGCCGTATTCCTTCCAAACCAATTGTTGTAACAGAGCCATGGTACGAATTCATCGAGGGTAATCCGGGCGGAATGGATATCAGGTTTGGAGCCTGGTCGGCAATCCTCTCAGGTGCAGCGGGTCATTCGTATGGCGGCGGACATGTTTGGCTTGCAAGTGTACCCGAATCTCCTGCCGGTGAAGGTGACTGGCCAATTGAGAAGGGATTTGAGAATACCACTTATGATTATGAAGGTGCTCAATGGATGAAACATGTTGCAGAGTTCTTCAAAAATATAAAATGGTGGAATATGAAACCTCATCCCGAACTGGTTCTGGAATACCCCCAGCCGTTCTGCCTTGCAAAACCGGGAGAAGAATATGTTATATACCTGAGATATGCAGGTGTGGCAAAAATTAAAATGGATGCATCAGCAGCTCAGCGAGATATTCATGCCAGTGGTTTGATCCCGGGCTGGGTAAATATTATGATGCCAGAATAATTCAGGGTGCAGAAGTCATGAAGTTCAGCTGCCCTGAGTCATTTCCGGCAGTTCCCGGTTATAAGGACTGGGTACTGCATATAACGCAAGGTACCTGAGTGATTTTCTGGCTGGCTTTTCAGTCAAAGTCGATCATAGCCTTCATAACACCATCTGAGTAAGCAGCGACCAGATCAAATGCCTCTTTCGTTGCACTGAGCGGAAATCTGTGTGTCACCATATTGGAGACATCGATCTGTCCGTTTTCCATCTGTGTAAGAGCAGTCTCAACACAATCCACCTGGCGCCGTATAAACTGAAGTGAGATCTCTTTCCTTCGTGTCAGTTCAACATTCATTGACCAACGGTCGAATTCAGGAATACCTACAACAACAAGCCTGCCTCCGGGTTTAAGAATATCCACAGCCTGATCGAATGCCTCCTGCTGACCGCAGCATTCAAAAACCACATCAAGGCCGAAAGGATGGTGCTGTTTTAACATTGCTGTAAAATCTTCTTCCAATGGATTGAAAAGTGATGTTGCACCTTCCTTTAAGTGCCATTGCAAGTCGCGGCTGGATTTTATCGGTAACTGTGAATGATCCGGCTCCCTCTGCTCTTGCTGCAAGCATTACGCTCATTCCTATGGGGCCATATCCGAGGATCCCGATATCAAGACCTTTTACACCACCGGATTTTTTAACAGCATATACTCCTATCGCAAGAGGTTCGGAGATGGCGCCATGATCAGATGTCAATCTCCCGGAAAGAGGAAAACAACTCTCCTCAGGCATTACAATATATTCCATAAGGCAACCTTCAGCCTGGCCCGGACAACCCAGGAATCTGAGTCTTCCGGCAGGTATGATGCCTTCCCGAAAGGCATTGATCACATTCCCAGCATGGCATAGCAGGCTCAATTGCGATAGCATCACCTGGCTTAACCCTTTTTACATCCTTTCCTGTCTCCACAACAATTCCGGCGCCTTCATGTCCCACAGTGAAAGGATATTCAACCACCTGTGTGCCAATCTGACCCTGCGTGTAGTAATGGATATCCGACCCGCAGATTCCTACAACCGACATTTTTATCTTTACATCATCGGGCTTAATTATTTTTGGTTCAGGAATCTCCCTCATCTCCATCTGCCTGATTCCCGTCAGCATCATTGCTTTCATATACTTTCTTTTATCTGTTTGAATAATTGATATCACTGCTTCAGTTACGAGGCCTGTCATAACGGCCCTCAATATACGGAAATCTTTTTTCCGCATCATCAATCACCTCCACGCCAAAGCCTGGTTTTGCAGGAAGCTCGAGAAAACCATCTTTCGGGACCAGCGGCTCTTTGAAAAGATCCGTTCTGAGCGGATTGAAGGTCTGGTTTGATTCAAGCATTATAAGGTTTGGTATTCCGGCCGCGAGTGTGCCATTTGCTGCAGTCAGCAGGGCATCGTGCCAGTTATGAGGTGCACAGAGCTGACCCTGCAGATGTGCCATTCGCGATACATACCATGCTTCGGTAAGCCCCATCACCCCTGCATCAGGCTGGACTATGTCCATTGCGTTCCTGTCGATCCATTCCTTGTAGTCAAACCTGTTGTCCATGACATCCCCACCATAAGAGAGTTTTACACCTTTCAATGAAGCCTTTATCTTTCTGTAATTCTCAGTTGCCTGGTCACCCATTCTCTGTACCGGGTCTTCTATCCAGATAAGCTTCATTTTTTCAGCTTCGGGAATGAACTGCATTGACTGTTCCATGTTCCACTGTGCATTGCATTCCTGGATTAAACCGAAATCATCGCCGACAGCTTCCCTTATTTTCCAAACCCCATCGATATATTTCGACATAGTCATTCCGCTGACTGACCAGTGCGTTCCCGGACGAAACTTATAGGCTTTGAAACCTTTGCCTTTTAATTTCAGCGCCTCGGCGATCAGATTGTCGGGCCAGATATCACCATCATACATTTCACCTGCACTCGCATAAACTGGTATCCTGGTTTGCGGCTCATGATCAATAGCCAACAGTTCATAAACAGGTTTTCCCTTTGCCTTGCCAATTATGTCCCAGAGTGCAGCATCAACCCCTGCCCAGCCTACCAGCGGACCCCTTACCTTTACACCGCATGTAAGGTATTCAATGTCAAATGGATTTTTTCCGGTTATAGCCGGTTTTATAACCTTTTCAAGATAATCCTTTACAACATCCGGTCCCCCGTACTGTGTGGCTCCGCCTATTCCCTTTATTCCGGCGTCCGTCATGACCTCCACAAGGATACTATCAGTCTTCCAGCATTTATACCTTTCAGGGATCCAATCGAGATACCATTGTTCTTTAGCCGGAAGTTCACAAGAGAGAAGGGTTACTTTCAGGTCGGTGATTTTAATATTTTCCCTTGTGATACCATCCAGCGGGTGATTTCTTGATGCGTCTTTCGGGGGAGCTACCGAAGAACTTTTACATGCAGAAATTCCTGCAATGGCCCCAAAACCGGAAACTGCTCCAGTGGATATGAATTTTCGTCTTGAAAATGCCTTCATGATCTTGATTATTTATCAGAATCATAAAAGTAATCAAACAATTGAGATCCGATAAAGTATAATTCGGAGTATTTTTCATGTAAAGACATCAAAAATGAACAGTCTGGTACCCCTTGCCAGAAAATCAATTTCCGAGACCTTTGTGTTAAAAAATAATATCAGATAAAGTTACAAATTGTTAAATTCACATATTATTTTTTTCAAATCAAGTAAATCTGTTAAAAGTCAACTATTATTATGAGGATATTAAAAGAAGATTGTGCCGCAGTTGTTGTGGATATTCAGGAAAGGCTTTTACCGCATATTCATGAAAGTGAAATTTTGCTGACCAACTGTCAGAAACTTATTGAAGGATTGAAAATCCTTTCTGTTCCTATGCTGATTACACAACAGTATACAAGGGGCCTCGGGCAGACTGTTCCATTCTATAGTTCAGATGGTTCCTGATTTTACGTTATATCGGAGAAAATTTCATTCAGCTGTTGCGGTGAACCGTCTTTTGAAAATGAATTGACAAGACTTGGCAAAACAGATATTATTCTCTGCGGAATCGAGTCACATGTTTGTGTCCTGCAGACCTGTCTCGATCTGCTGGAAGCAGGTAAAAGAGTAGTTGTGGTTGAGGATTGTGTCTCCTCCAGAAAACCAACGACAAACAGATTGCAATTGAACGGATGAGGCAGGAGGGAGCCCGGATCACTACGTTGGAAAGCCTGCTTTTTGAGCTTTCACGGGTTGCAGGCAATGAGACATTCAAGAGTATTTCCCGAATTGTAAAATGATAATTATCAGATGAGAAAAATTTATGGAATCGGAGAGACTGTCCTGGATATTATTTTTAAGGATGGACAACCACAGGCAGCCAAGGCAGGCGGGTCAGTACTGAACAGCATGGTATCAATGGGCAGGATGGAATTACCGGCATCCTTTATAAGTGAGTACGGAGCCGATGACGTAGGAAAGCTTATAGATGATTTTCTGAGGGAAAACGGGGTGGATACCTCCTTTGTGCATCGCTTTCAGCAGGGAAGCACCGCTCTTGCACTGGCATTCCTGGATGATAAAAATGATGCTCATTACACTTTTTACAAGGATTATCCCGGTAAAAGGCTCGATATTGAATTCCCTGAAATAAAGGCTGAGGATATAATCCAGTGCGGTTCATTTTATGCAATCTGGCCTGAGATAAGGGAGAAGTTCAAAAAGTTCATCAGTGAAGCATTTGATAATGGGGCCCTGGTACTTTATGATCCCAATTTCCGAAAGAGTCATCTGTCTGAACTCGGGCAGCTGAAACCACTTATTATTGAAAATATGAAGTTCTCAAGTCTGGTAAGGGCATCTGATGAGGATTTCAGGAATATTTTCAATGCCAAAAACCCTGATGAAGCCTGGGAAGAGGTCAGGAATTATTGCAAATGCCTGGTTTATACTGCAAACGATGAGGGCGTTTTTGTGAGGACACCAGCATTTTCAGGAAAATTTCCTGTCAGAAAGATCACTCCGGTGAGTACAATAGGAGCGGGCGATAATTTCAATGCCGGAATCATTACATCAATACATCGGAAAGGGATCAGAAGGGATCAGCTTGAAAAGCTGACTCAGGATGAATGGTCAGACGTGATTGAAACAGCTGTTGCCTTTGCAACTCATGTATGTCTGAGCTACGAAAACTATATCTCTGCTGAATTTGCGAAAGATATGAAACTTAAAATCTGATTTTAATACTCACCCTGTTCACAGTCAGGCGATCTTAATAATTTCTATTTAAACGCAAAGGACGCAAAGATTTTACGCAAAGGACGCAAAGATACAATGTTGATTTTGTATTCTTTGCGATCTTTGCGCTTAGCCTTTGCGACCTTAGCGGTTAAAGGATTTCAGCTGAATCCCAAATTTATATGAAATCAGATTGGTTTGGCGTTTGAAAGCAGATATTTCTCTGCTTCCAGCGACCAGATGTTATCGTTTTTCGCCACAATCTTGTGAAGCCCGGCATAAAATTTATCTTTTTCCCCAAGTTCACCCAGTTCATTCAGCGATACAAGCGGCATTGAAATGTTTGTATAAATGAGTTTTTTACCTCCCGGAATTGCCAGGAAGATTCAGTGTTGTTTCAACCACTGCATCAAGTCCTCCGACATGAGTGATCATCACTGCCGGATTGATCCTGCCCTCGCTCATCATTTGCAGGGATTCTTTCATATCATCTGTATTTCCTCCGGATGTTCCCACGATATGGGTGAAGGCATAATGGACATTGTAGAAATTGAACTCAGCTTTGAATTCAGGATTTGTGGGGCCTGCAAAGAAATTGAGACACCCGTCGAATCCCAGTATTGCATCGCCCTGTTCAATAACCGATTTGACAGGAGCAAAGATAAAAACATCGTCGAAGCCTGTGCCTTCTGTCAGTTCACGCATATGGCTGACCGGGTCATTTACTTTGGTTGTGTTCACATAAATTAATCTGATGCCCTCCTTTGCAGCATGTTCGGGAGTGAAAATTCCGGAAGCCCTGGCGAGACGATTATCATCAATATCAGTTACAACTATAAGTCCGGGTTTCCTGTCCTGATGGAGGGCATAGTCAATTGCACCGAGGCCCATCGGACCCACGCCGGCAAGGATTGCCATCTTTCCTCCTTTTCTGATTCCCATATCATGAACATAGGTGCCCGGCGGGATATGGTAACTTGCATGAAAAGCTCCTACAATGCATGACATCGGCTCGGAAAGAGATGCAGGGAAGAATGCTTCCCCTTCATAGGCCAGCAGGCAATCAGCTTCCATAACAATTGAAGGGATTATAACATGAGTCGCATCTCCTCCTATATAGCGGAATGAATAGCCGGGCGCATAAAGTGATCCGGTCTGGTTCATAGCCGGTTGTATTGAAAATTTCTGTCCTGCCCTGAATTTATGCTGCCATTTCTTTCCTACCTCCAGGATGACACCTGCAAATTCATGACCGATAATTGTGGGGTTTATATGGATATCATCAGGGACCCTTTTATGATCAGCTCCCTGAAGAGCAGCCTTGTGTGATGACATGCATATGCTGTCTGAAATTACATGTGCAAGGATCTCATCATCCTTCAATTCCGGGAGCTCAAACTCATCAAGCCTCAGATCCTTCTTACCGTAAATTCTAACTGCTTTTGTTTTCATTTTATTATTATTTTATTTTTTTACCACAGAGCTATTCACTAGTAGTCTTCACAGAGTATTCAATAGTCATTCAATTGTCATTAACCCTTGTCATTCAGAGTCCTTAATGACCTTGAACCGAATTGAACCATTAATGAACCTTGAACCATTGAACCTTGAACGCTCTGCGCCCTGCGCTCTCCTACCCCAGCATCACCTGCCCGCCGGTAACAGGAACACGCCTGTCCGGTTTCATACTCCTGATCAATTATATATAAAAGAGCTTTCATAACATCCTCCAGTTTGCAGCCTCTCTTCATAGGCACCTGGTCCTCATAGAACTTCCTTACATCCTCAATCGTTTTTGCACCCGGCACCTTGCCTGTTTTCAGATACTGCACGAACAAACCGTTATGGGGATCTGACCACAGCGGACCTTCATAGAAATTGCCCGGGCAGACCGAGTTTACTTTTATCCTGTGAGGAGCAAGTTCCATGGCAAAGGATTGTGTAAGACCTATTCCCCCGAATTTTGCACCTGCATATGCAAAGTTTCTGTTGCTTCCGCGCAAGACCTGATTTGGAATTGATCTGGATTATATCTGAAAAATATTCAGGATTTTCCGTATTCTGAAGCTTCATAACTTCCGAAGCATATTTGACACAATGAAAATAGCCATTGTAGTTTACATCAGTTGTCTTTGAAAATGTATCAGGGTCCATCTCGTCAAGACCCCTGCTCTTAATATGCCGGCATTGCTCACAATAATATCAAGGCCTCCGAACTCCTTAACTGTTGTTATTACCATGGCTTTCACCGATTCAGGGTCAGAAACATCTGTTTTGACAAACAGGGCCCTGGATGTCCGCCTTGATCGAATTCAGTCCGGATACAAATGAAATGCCTGCTTCCTCATTCATGTCAGCAACAACCACATTGACATTAAGTGAGGTGAAAGCTTCCGCGATACCTGCACCAAATCCCTGGGCGCCTCCGGTTACTATTGCTGTTTTGTTGTTTAGTTTGTTTTTTGCACTGGCGGACTGCGATACTTTTCTCCTGTAATTCTCTACTTCCCACTGATCAATAAATGCAACCTGTTCAGGTGACAGAAATTTGATTCCGCCGCATTGCAAAGCATAGAAGCTGATTCTTATAAGGTCTTCATATACATCAAGGGTGCATTCAGCAGAAGCATAGCTTTCAGCAACTGCAAAGATCCCCATATCCTTTATGACAAGTACTTTAGGCGGATACCCGTATTCGCTTACGAAATGCGGCAGCTGATATCTGAATGAATCAATTATCTTTTCAGCTGTCGAAGAATGCTCAATGTAGAGATATCTTGTTTTGCAATAGACTATAATATCGGGAGTCAAGCGGCAGCGAGATCTTATGGAACTCGTTCTGGTTTGTGTAAAACCTGGCAATGAGTGAATTATTTCTGTACCTTATAACTCCTGGATTATCTCCTGAAAGAAGCATCCTTATTACCGGGAGCACTTTATGAAGCAGAGGATTGTATGGGATCGGGGATATGTCAGTAATAGGAGAGACCTGTTCTGCAATTTTCGCAATAATATCGCTGTAAATTATTTTTATCTCCCCAGTTGTATCTGCCCCAACGAAAACACCATGATTCTCAAGAAAAATTATTTTGGGATCATGTGAGAACTTCTGGCGGTAGGCTGTTATATCAGCTTCCAGTTTTTTGAAGAGGATATAACCCGGGATCTGTATAAGGTACAAAGAGAACAGTATCGCCGAAGAGTTTCTGCGTAAGGCTCCTAGCATTCCGGCTGCAGAGCAGACCGTTAATCAGCGTGGGATGGAGATGTACAACAAACTTATACCGTATTAATTCATGAAGAGAGGTCTCTACAGATGGACGTTTGTTTTTTCCTGGATCAAGAATACTCAGGAACATGTCGGCTTTTACCTGAGCTTCTCTCTCAGCAGGCTCATCAGCATATGTATTTGATGATATTACATGAAGTTTATCCCTGTCAAGTGCCACAAGACCCTCTTCCGTCATTTCCGCCAGAGAATTGCCACTTGCCTTGATCCAGATCGTATTTTCATCCTTGAAGGATGTGTTTCCGCCACCCGCGATAACATAATCCTTATTGTTTCCGTAATACTTGGAAATCTCAATCAACTCCTTAATTTCCGGCTTCATTTTATGACTTATTTATAAAGTATTCTATAACCAGTTGTCCAAGTTTAATCAACTCCTGTTTCTGATTGTATGCTGTGTGTGCCATCCGGCAGAACATAGCCCTGTCTTCCGTCAGCCCTCAGATACTGATGGGCGGCAATAACACAGGCTCCTTCCCATCCGATTCTTTTGAGAGAATCGTCAAGAGGTACTGAACCTCTTGTTGAAACTGTCAGAGGGATCATCTCCGGAGTATTGTGTTCTGTTCCAAAAGTTATTATAAACCCTTTGTTATGGAAGAAATCCACAAAGCTTTTAAGAATTGCATTGTCGTTTCTTCCGGGTATCAGTTCAATGCATTCTATCCCCAGTTTATTCAGTGAAGCCAGTAATTTCTCCTTGTCTCCTTCAAATTCGGTGCATTTGCCTGAAGGATCATCGAGCAACACAGGATAACATGGAATTCCTCCGGCACTTATAATTATTTTTATGATCTTTTTCAGTTCGAGAAAGGACTTTTCATCCTCCTCTACAAAAGCTGCGCCTCCACTCTTCAGCAGATTTGACCTTATTTCATTTTCAAGTGCTGCCGGATTTGACAAGCCTGTTTTGGATTTTTTACCCCCATACAGTCTCTCAAGAAATTGCTCCTGACCTTCAGGCGAGGAATAATTCTCAACTGCAAGATGCCGTATCGCCTTTGCAAGATGCCTTTCGCGCACAAGATCATGCGCATATCGCTTCTTTACAGATTCATATGAAAGGGATAGTGAAGGGTTTTCCTTTTGAATAAGTTGATTTGTTTTCTCAATCATCGCTTTTATCTGGAGCTGACTCTGCTTAATTACGCTTCTCAGCTCCCGCTTTTTTAACCATCCTGTATGAAAAGGATAATCAAGGCCTTTACCCGAAAAATATATTCTTCCGGGATTATTCGGATCATTTATCCTGATCCCTCTATTCTGCTCCTCCTTCAGAAGTCCTATAAATTCAATGTTGAAAAGAGGAAAGATTTTATTGGCTACACAGCCATTATGAAAGGCTTCGTAGCCATCAGATACGTAAAAATCATTTATCCCGAGGAGTGCAATATTTTCCTCACGTGCCATACTGAATACTGACTCCATGCCTGTAAAGGCACTGAATGAGTAAGGGGTGTGGATATGGCCATTGGCCTCACGAAAGGCTGGCATTGAGATACCCTGCATCTCCTTTATGATTTTATCGTAAGATGGAAATCCGGCAAGAAAATTCTTCATCAATATATAATTAAAGTTACCAGTTAATAGCTTCTTCAGGTACCTCCAGAAGCGAACCGCATATCCAGTCTGCTTCGGCAAGTGCCTCGGCGCTGAATGATGATGTTACTGCAAGGCATCTGCAGCCGGCAGCAATTCCGGCTTTTATTCCGCTGACAGCATCCTCAACCACAAGGCATTCATCCGGGGCCAGACCAATCTTCTCAGCTGCCTTTAGATAGATATCCGGAAACGGCTTCTTCTTCTCCACATCCAGGCCGGTTACAATATATTGAAAAGTATCTGAAGGCAGTCCTATCTCCCTGAGATTGACCTCCATCTTAACCCTGTCGGCACTGGTTGCCAGTGCGAGAATAAAGCCTCTTTCCCTGCACCGTGCGATAAACTCATGAGTACCCGGAAGAGAATACAATTTACCCCTTACTATGTTCTCATAGATTTCATATGTTCTCGCCTTCACCTTTTCAATATCCACGATAACACCCCGATATTCGGCAACACCGCCGATGTATCTGTTTTCTCCCATTCCTACGAAGGGATGAAAATCCTCAGGCTGCACACTGACTCCGAGTTCAGCAAACATCATTATTGCTGCCTTACAGATAAATGCTTCAGAATCGACAAGCACTCCGTCCATATCAAAGAGTACACCCTTTATCATCTGAAATATTTGTCTATCTGTTGTATTCTGTCTTTTGTGAGCGGACTTTTCTTTCTTGTCAGCTCGACAATGAGAGTCATCCTTGCGGCATTTTCGAGCACTTCAATCTTGTCGAAGGCCTGAAGCAGAGTCGATCCTGTTGTAAGTATCCCGTGGTTTTCAAGCAGAAGAATATCCGAATACAAAACGTGATCGGCTGCAACAGATGCCAGATCGACGGTACCCATTAGTGCATAGGGAACAAGGACCGGATCTCCGAGAATTGCACGGGCCTCAGCTGTAAGAGTTGTATTTATCCTTGATTTTGTGGCTGTAAAGGCGGTAGCGGTTACAGGGTGAGCATGCACAATTGCTTTAACATCATTATTTCTTTTGTAGATTGCAAGGTGCATCTCCGATTCAATCGAAGGCTTGAGCTCAGGAGTCAGATTCTCACCAAAGATATTCATCAGTCCGACCTCTCTCCATCTCATCCTGCCCTTGTCAGTTGCAGAAGGCGTTATTACTATGAGGTCATCTGACACGCGCAGACTGATATTACCTCCGGATGTTGTTGTCAGTCTGTGTTCGTAAAGGCGCCTCATGAAACGGGCAACCTCTTTGCGTTCAGGTTTATATTTCTCGGTTTGATTCATATATAGTATCAGCTGACAAGGTCCTTCACCCCGCTTAGAATATATTGCGGGCGATATGGAAACTGGTCAATTGTTTTACGGTCGGAGATACCGCTTAAGACAAGAAGTGTGTCGATTTCAGATTCCAGTCCGCAGATTACATCAGTATCCATCCTGTCGCCGATCACGATTGCATCCTCCCTTTTCACGCCGAGCCTCTTAAGGGCTATGCGCATCATCAGAGGATTTGGTTTGCCGACATAATATGCCTTTTTCCCGGTAGCTATTTCAATCGGAGCTATCAAAGCTTTTGTGGAGGGTGTTATTCCGTTCTCAACTGGACCGCTGACATCAGGATTTGTTCCAATCAGCTTGGCGCCCCTGATCACCAGGTTTACAGCAAGCTCTATTTTTTCAAAATTGTAGCTGTGAGTGTCGCCTACAACAACATAGTCGGGATTGACATTATTTACTGTATAGCCTGCACTGTACATGGCGTGAATAAGCCCTGCATCACCGATTATATAAGCGCTGCCGTTGGGTTTCTGATTTGCAAGGAAACTGGCTGTGGCGAGGGCGCTGGTGTAAAAATGATCTTCTCCTACATTTATCCCCAGCCTGTTCATCTTTTCATGCAGTTCCTTTGGTGTCCTTTCCGGTGAATTTGTCAGGAAAAGATACCTTTTGCCTGAATTTTCCAGCCAGGCAAGAAATTCTGTTACTCCCGGGAGTAACATGTTCCCATGGTAAATCACTCCATCCATGTCAATAATAAATCCTGCTTTTGATTTTATTTTTTCAACTGCTTCTTCCATATTTTATAAATTTCACCGCAAAGATATCAATGATTTGTTTCATTTTTATTAAATAATTGAGAATTGCTCTTATCCTCGTGTCCATAAAGAAGGCGCAGAATCGTTGGGAAGATAATGAGCAAAAGCGGTAGCGCCAGCATAAATCCGCCAATTACTGCAATTGCAAGAGGCTGATGCATCTGGGCGCCAGTACCGATTCCGGCTGCCAGGGGTAACAAAGCAATTATTGCACCCAGAGCTGTCATCAGCCTCGGTCTTACAGGGATCTGTTTTATTGCATCTTCAAGTGGTCTTGTCACCGATACCATCATTTTCTCAACCGGCTGCTCTCCGTTATCTGCAATTACTTTTATCTTTGGAAAGGTGATTTCAGGAAACAGGGATACTTTTATCTCGCCGTACAGAAAGATACCCGCAGCAATTATTACTACGAGTACCAATGAAACAGGATTTTTATATAAGCAGGAAGAAATTCTTCATGCTACTTTTCAGCTGGTTATTGATATTCCTGCAGTATCGCTCAGACCATAGTTTCCGCTCAGTATTATCCGGTCCGACTCGAGGAAACCAGGCTCAATAATCTCAATTTCATTATTATTTTCATATCCCTTCCTGATGTTAATCCTTATGGCGGTACTGTCATTTATAACCTTCATTATCCAGAACTCAGTCTGGGTTTCGTTACCTAAAACTGCCTCTTTTGGCACTACCTGTGCATTATTATTTGATGAACTTATCAGGCTGACCCTTGCTATCAGATTTGCAGGGAGCTTAGTTTATTGAGGCAGGCTTAATAATGTATCTGACAGTCTGGGATTGCATTTCCATCTCAGGTAGTTTGCCTGTGATCTGTGCCTGTAATTTGTTTCACCATCAGGAAGAAAAATGTCGCATTCATTGTTCTTATCAGCTATTGATTGATATTCAAAGGGTACATCCAGTATGAAAACAAGGCTCATTCTGTTCGGATATGACAGCCATTTCATCTCCTTCCTGTACAAAATCTCCCTTCTGATATGAAATTGAATTTATTACTCCGGGCTCATTAGCTTTAATACTTATCAGGCCGCTGAAAGATAATGTGCTGTCCTTTCCTGCCAGGTTACCCAATGCCGCAGCCTCACGGGTCCTGATAGTGAAAAGCAATTCTCCTGATCCTGCGAAATCGCCCTGCTTTTTTAATACATTTTCTATTTTGCCTGCTGTCGGAGCCCTGACAATATTCTTATTCAGAAATTGTGATGTGGCTGTAAGATCAATTGTTGATACTACAGGTTTAAAAGTGACTGAAATGACTTTAACAGGAGTCCTGATTGTTCCCCTGCTCTCCGGAGCTGATGGGGCATCCTTGCAGGAGAACAGCAATCGACATAAATCCTGCAATGAGAAAGATTGGAATAGGAATCCTTATAATTCTTGACATCATTTGTTTTTTTACCGGGTCAGAAGAAAATTCATCTCATTGATAACCTGAAGCTTTTGTATGTGTAAGCAGAATAAGGTTCCTGTTTATTGACCTGAAACTCTTAATTGAATTTATATAGTCAGTCATCTGGATAAGGCCAGTTTCGAGTTGTTGTTTCAGCCCCTTTACAAGCTGATCAGAAGTTTCAAGCTGTTTTTTTGTGCGGTCAGCAGTTTCATTTAAAGTCCTCAGTTCTTCATTCAGCTGCCTTATCTGCTGAAAGTACTGAAGACGAAAACTATCCTCATATGTTCTCCTGCTGTTTTCATTAAATTCAAGTTTTTGCTTTTCGATGCTCTTTTGCTTCCCGTCATATATTGGAAAATTAAGGCTTAGTCCGGCACTGTAGCCGAAATGCTGATAGAAATTCCATGGGTTGCTTGTAAGAAAACCGGCATCGGCAAACCAGTTGATCTTTGGTTTGTATCTGACATCTATTGCAGTTTTTTCATTTTCAATCTTTAAGCTGTCAATTCTATACTGATTCAGTCCGGGCGACTTTAAAATATCAGGTGTGCCCCTGATTTCAAGAACTGGTTCCTCAAGGTCAAAAAAACTTGTGTCATTTAACCCGCAAACTTTGTTGAGGAGCATCTGTTGTTTCCTGTATTCTCCCTCAAGCTGGGTGATTAGGATCTCCTGGGACTGCGTTTCAAGCAGCAGAGCCAGATAATCAGTCTGCTTACATACACCGTTTTTAACAAATCGTCTGACTATTTCATTCTCTTCTCGGTATATCTTTAGGAAGGATCTGTTAAAAGTAAGATCACTGAAAACAGAAAAGGCAGTGAGATACTGATCGGTAATCAGCATGTTTAATTCATTCTCTGACAATCTGGATGAATTATTCAGAGCTCTCTTCTGCAGCTCGACCGATTTATATCTGCTACTGATCTCTTTCTTGTTGAAAATTGTCTGAGAAACACCCAGTACAGCGGTATAATTGCCGCCGTCAGTAATTACTTCATCATAACCGAAATTATCATAAACAGGAGAATACTGAAGCTGTGATTTTGCCTCTACAAGCGGCATTTTCGCAGCTCTGACGAGAAGACTGTCAGAGCCTGCTGCATTTAAGCTGATTTCTGTATTCATTGAGCAGTGGACTGTTTCGTAAACCTTCCGTGAGATAGAACTCCAGATTACGGGACTGGCCACTGCCTGCTACGGTTAAGCAGGAGAGTAAAAAAATCAGGCAGAACCTTCTTGACATAATTTATACTATTCAACTCTACAGCGGCTGCAAATTAAACAAAATCGCTGTCAAAACGGATAAATATTCCTCAAGTTTTTCTCCGCCTTATCTTTTTACAAACCTGATTTACACGCCATCCTTATTAAGCGAGATGGATTTTGCAGTAGAGAAGTCGTGTCTTGGCGTATGCCCTTTAAGCGGGATGATCCTTTCATGAATTGCATCAATTATCCAATCCGGCTGCGGAAAGAAAAATTCCTCCATTTCAAAGGCAGGTGTGATCCAGTTGCGCGAGCCTACTACAACAGGAGGTGCATCAAGATAGTCGAATGCCAGCTCTGTAATTGTCTGTGCCATATCCTTCAGGAATGATCCGCGTGCTGATGCATCACTTGTAAGAATGATCCTGCCTGTCTTTTTTACAGAGTTAATTACAGGTTCGTAGTTGAATGGTACAAGTGATCTTGCATCAATAACCTCTGCTGTAAGGTTATATTTCTCCTTCAGAATGTCAGCAACCTTAATTACAGGATAGAGTGTAGCCCCGATTGAGAGTATTGTGATGTCATCACCGGTTCTTTTAATATCAGGCTCTCCGAACGGGATTTCATAATATCCTTCTGGTACTCCCCCTTTATGGAACATTTCACCAATATCGTATATTCTCTGGCTTTCGAAGAAAATAACCGGATCGGTTCCCTGCAATGCTGTGTTCATCAATCCTTTAGCATCATATGGTGTGGCCGGGAATACAACCTTGAGACCGGGGATATGAGCTGTAAGCGATGACCAGTCCTGAGAGTGCTGAGCTCCGTATTTTGAGCCTACTGAAACTCTGATGACCACGGGCATCCTGATGATATTTCCGCTCATAGCCTGCCATTTGGGCAGCTGGTTAAACACTTCATCCCCCGAGCGTCCGAGGAAATCGCAATACATTATCTCGGCGATTACCCGTCCTCCGCACATACCATATCCGATTGCGGTTCCAACAATTGCTCCCTCTGATATGGGCGAGTTGAATAATCTGTGATAGGGTAGGGCCTCGGTGAGTCCGCGGTATACTGCGAAGGCACCGCCCCAGTCGCGGTTCTCCTCTCCCCATGCCGCAAGAGTAGGATCCTTGTAGAATCTGTCAATAACAGCTTCAAAGATCCCATCGCGGAACTGATAGAGTTTGGCTTTTGAAACAGGTTTGCCTTCCTTGTCAAGATAGAACCGCTCCTTGTTTTTTAATGATTTTACTCTCGGATTTTCCTCAAGAGGCATAAGAACCTGAGGTGTACGGTCTTCCATCTTATCGAGCGAGGTGTTTGAGAACATCATTTTACCAATGCGGTCAGGGTCTGCGGCCATATTGATTCTGGGTGAGATCTCATCATCAATGCTGAGTTTAAGGATCTTCATGAGCAATTCCCTTGTCTCGCTTCCTGTCTGATCGAGCTGGTCCTGCGTTGCGATACCTGCGCCCACAAGCGATTTGCCGAATGATATTATTGAGTCTTCCTTTGTCCATGCATCGATTTCCTCTTTTGACCGGTAGGAGGATGCATCGGATGGTGAGTGGCCGCTTATCCTGTATGTGAGTGTATCGAGCAGTACCGGTCCTCTTTTTTCTGCAAGTATTTGTTTTTTCCTTCTGAATGCATCTATTACGGCGAGAGGGTTATAACCGTCAACCCTTTCTGCATGCATCCCTTCGGGATTTACTCCGGCACCGACTCTTGCAAGAATATCATATCCCATAGTTTCGCCCATTGTCTGGCCGCCCATGCCATATAAGTTGTTCATGAAGTTGAAGATCAAAGGTAAACCGCCTCTGTATTCACCACTCCACAATGTTCTGTACTGATCCATCGTAGCAAAACAGATACCTTCCCATACGGGTCCGCATCCCATTGAGGCATCACCGATGTTGCAAACCACAATACCTGGTTTCCTGTTGATCTTTTTGTAGAGCGCAGCACCAACTGATATATCACCGGAACCACCTACGATGGCATTGTTGGGATATACTCCAAATGGAGTGAAAAAAGCATGCATCGATCCTCCCAATCCCTTATTGAACCCGTTTTCCCTTGCAAATATCTCCGCCAGAGCTCCATAAAGAAGAAAATTTATAGCAAGCTCCTTAACATTACCTTTGAAGTCCTTTTTCGACCACACTGAGCGCTGTACCGCCAAAAAAATTCTTCATTACAGAATATAATGCGTCGTCATCAAGCCTGTGAATGGCAGAGAGACCTTTTGCAAGGATCTCCCCGTGACTGCGGTGAGAACCGAAGATATAATCGTCAACATCAAGCGTGTAAGCCATCCCGACAGCTGCAGCTTCCTGACCTATAGACAGATGGGCCGGACCGGGATGGTTGTATGGAATACCATTGTATTCATTTGTCGTCTTTATAAGGTTGAGCATAGTCTCGAATTCCCTTATTACAACCATATCATGGTATATCCTGAGAAAGTCTTCACTTGTAAAGTTGATCTTCTCCTCTGCAAGAGTTTTGTTATACTGGTTTACGGGTATTTTCCCGAATTCAATAAATTTTGGTTTGCGTACAACCTCCGGACTGATATTTTGACTTTTTGGCATGTGATTGATATTTTATCTTATTTTAAAATTTTCTATAGATGTGTCTTGATAAGCGAAGTACCTGATAAGCGAAGTCCTTGATAAGCGAAGTCTCCCGACTTCGCTTTAAATTACTTCCTATCAGCACTTTGCATACTTTTTATAAACTGAACTTCTCAATCTGCTCCTTGATCTCCTTCAGGAACAGAGTAGCCGGCCCACCGTCTATTGCTCTGTGGTCGTAGGTGAGAGACAATCCTATATACGGCACAAATCCGAAGGTGTTGTTCCCCAGATTTGCAGGGCGGTTAATAATTGTGCATACTCCCAGTATCCCTGCCTGCGGTAGGTTTATAACTGGTGTAAACATCTCGACACCATAGTTACCCAGGTTTGAGACCGTGAAAGTTGCCGAGGTGCTCTGAATAAGCTCAGGGCTGATATTTCCTTTCTTGCATGCATCGGCTGCAGATTTGAGGGCAGCCGAAAGTGCTGACAGATGAAGATCACTTGCATTTTTAACAGTAGGCACCATCAGTCCTCTTTGGGTATCCACGGCAATTCCAAGATGGACTTTATGAAATGTCCTTATGCGGTCCTCGATAAAATGTGCTGTTCGCTTCAGGGAATTTTTCGAGCGCCCTTATTACACACCAGCATACCATGTCGTTAAGCGTTATATCCTGCTGCGCCTTTCCTGCTGAAATATCCGCCTTTATTTTTTGTCTGGCTTCCAGGAGTCTGCCTGACATCGGCCGACATATGGTGTGTAAGCTGGGCAGAGTTCTGCAATGAAGCATGCATCGCCCGTGCTATAAGCTTTCTTACATTTGTGAGCGGTTGCTCGGAATATTCAGATCCGTCTGCCGGTACAGATTTAATTACAGGTGCACTGCTTTTTAATAATATTTTCTATATCGGCAGTAATTATACGGCCGTTTGGTCCTGATCCTGAGAGATTTCTGATGTTAATTCCCTTTTCTTCCGCAAGTAGTCGGGCCCTCGGTGAAATTCTGATCCGTGAATCTGAAGGAGCAGAAGTTGTCAGAGGTTGAGCAACAGGCGGCGCAGCAGCTGCTGATTCAGATTCCTGAACAGGAGCAGCAACCGGTATTGTCATCAGCAGTCGGGCCCTGTTTGAAAGAGGCCGATGATTCACCGCTTTTTCCGATCACTGCAACATTTGCGAGTACAGGCACTTCTGAACCTTCAGTAAAGAAGATGTCAAGCAGTATCCCGTCGGCAGGCGACTCAAGGTCGAAAGCTGCCTTGTCGGTCTCGTATGAGAAAAGAATATCCCCCGTTGAAACACTTTCACCTTTTGATTTAAACCATTTGGTTATTATGCATGTCTCAACAGACTGTCCCTGCTTTGGCATTATTACCGCTGTCGCCATTTTTTAATGAGTTGTTAAATTATTGTGATTATATACTATTGTCAATGATTGATTTATGGCTTTGTTCATGTTTGTTAACTTGTTATAATAAGTAGATAAAACATGAATTTTAATTTATAGATACTATTATAGATCAATGATTACAAAAATAAATCATTCAACTTGTATTAACAAGTAAAATGTTATATATTTACGAAAAATAGTTTGGAGTGACTAAAGTCTGGAGTGAAAGTTGAAAAGTTGAAAAGTTGAAAGGTTGAAAAGTTGAGCTCTAGGTCATGTCAAGGCATCCAGTCACTCTAGCACATTAGTCACTTCAGTCATTCTAGTCACTTAAGTCACTTAATTTTAACCAGTAATGGTCACTCCCAAATCCATACCGCAATACAGGAGGCTTTATGAGATCCTGAGAAAGCATATCCTTGATGGGTTTACATCGAGGGCGACCTTCTTCCATCTGAAAATGAGCTTTGCCAGTTATATGGCATGACAAGGCCCACTGTGCAGGCAGGCACTGGGAACGCTGTCAAATGACGGATATATAAGGAAGCATCAGGGAAAAGGCAGCATTGTTCATCACCTTCCCAAAGAGATAGGTATTCTTTCTGTATCAGGTACAACTTCAGCCCTGGGAGACCGCAATCTGAAAACAAGCATCATAGTTAAACCGATTGCTTCAGAAGTGGCCCGATGATTTTATGTTTCCTCTTTCCGATCTTGAAAAGGAATCAGGATGCATCTACATGGAGAGGCTTCGGCTTGCTGGATGATAGTCCAATCTTCTATGACATAAGTTATATAGCAAATATCAACCTTCCCAGGATTACTGCCAGGAAATTTGAGAACAGATCGTTGTTTCAGATCCTTAGAGATAACTATCGTGTGGAAATAAAAGGTGGCGATCAGAGGATCAAGGCAATCCCGGCATCACAGAAGATAAGCAGATTTCTCCAGCTGAAGAAGGAACAGCCGGTTCTGCATCTGGAGAGAAAAATGGAGACAAACAAGACAGGTCTTTTCCTTTATTCCTCAATTTTCTGCAATACAGAGCAAATACTCAATATTTCGGGAGATTTTAATATACCAGATGTTGGTGATCATTGGATGATCTACTATATCTCGTATTCATACTCAAAAAAATCAGCTATAAATTGGAAAAAGTCTTATTTTTATGACTTATGAACCAGTAAACTTAAATTTCAACTAACCATAATCAAAACTAACTATGAAAGATCACAAAATTACATGGTCAAGACGCCGTTTCATTGGTTCATCAGTAGCCGGAATAGCAGGAGCGATGCTTATTCCCGCGGCTGCGGGCTGTAAATCATCCAAAGGCAAGGGAGATATCCGTCTGGGATTTATTGGAATGGGACGTCAGTCAATGTTCCTGCTCGACGGTTTCATCAAGATACCGGGAGTGCAGGTTGTTGCAGGATGCGATGTATATGGAATCAAACGCAAACGTTTTGAAAAGCGTGTAACAGCTTTTTATGCCCAGGCAGGCAAGGAAGCCAAAGTTGAAACCTATGAAAAATTTGAGGAGTCTGCTTGCACGTCAGGATATTGATGCTGTTGTAATTGCTGTTCCTGATCATTCACATGCAAGAGTTGCAATTGCAGCCTGCAGGGCAGGAAAGGATGTGTATCTCGAAAAGCCTATGACATTTACTATCAGGGAAGGTCAGGAATTACAAAAAGTTGTAAGGGAGACAGGCAGGATACTTGGAATAGGAAGCCAGCAGCGTTCGGATCCTAATTTTCAGCATGCCGTAAAACTGGTGCAGGATGGCGCTCTTGGTAAGATAACTCTTGTAAATGCATATGTAGGAGCTCCTCCGACACCATATAACCTTCCGGAAGAACCGGTTCCTGCAGATCTTAACTGGGATCTGTGGCTCGGCTCACTTCCGATGCCGATCCATTTTAACAACGAGCTGGATCCGCCTATATCCCTCGATCCTGAAGAGGATGAGAAGATCTGGGGCGCATGGCGCTGGTACAAGGAGATGGGAGGCGGTTTCACTACCGACTGGGGCGCTCATATGTTCGACATTGCACAATGGGGCCTTGGAATGGACAGGAACGGACCGGTCGAAATATCACCAATCGGCGATGGCACCGAATATATGTCATTCAAATATGCAAGCGGAACAGTGATGACCTCAGAACCATTTAACACCGAGATGACAAAAGGTGTCAAATTCTGGGGAGAGAAGGGATGGATTGAGGTAGCACGCGGATTCTTCAACGCTTCGGATAAACAGTTCTATGCTCCTGAAACAGCAAAGACAGAAGGTCCGTATGAAACAAAGATCCCACACCAGATTAACTTCATAGAATCGGTGAAGTCGAGGAAGGATCCGGCTGTACCCGTTGAAGTTGGACACAGCAGCTGCACTGTCTGTAACCTCGGCAATATCGCATGCGAACTGAAGCGAACAATCAAATGGAATCCGGAAACCCAGACATTTGTCAGATGATGCTGACGGTGCTGCAACAAAATTGATGCATTATGAGTACAGGTCAGGATGGAAACTGGTTTAGTGAGATATTCAGCGCTTCTGACAATTTTATCATGTTTGATCACTGGCTCTCCCTGGCTGCAGGCAGAGCCAGGAGGGTCTGTATATATTATCGGCTCCTGCCGGTAAAAGGTATACATCTATTGACAAGAATGGAACAACAGTCCTGCCGAACGGGCGTCTTCTGACGCCCTCTGGCAGGACCTTTGAGGTGGCTCCTCATCCATTCGGGCTGGCAGTCAGCCATGACGGCACTATTGCTGTCACTGCTAATTCCGGGATCAATCCGCTCTCTATCTCGATAATCAGGAACCTCACTGCCACACCCGAAATAATTCAGATCCCGCCGGGCTATTCTACGGATAAGGGAGTGCTCGAATCAGTCTTTATGGGTCTTGCAATATCCCCAGAAAATGACAGGGTTTATGTCTCTGCGGGTCAGAAAAACAGAATTCTTGTTTTCGACCTCAGGAACGGAACCAAGACTGATTCAGTCGATTGCTCTGTTTCAGAAGATGGAGAAGAATATCCGGACGGTTATATTGGCGACATGACCATGACCCGCGACGGGCACTATATTTTTGCGGTTGACCAGATGAACTTCAGGGTAGTGATTGTGGATACCCGTAAAATGAAGGCTGTTAAATCTGTGCCTGTCGGGAGGTATCCATTCGGAATTGCTCTGACCCGTGATGAGAAAAAGATCTATGTGGCAAATGCCGGAATGTTCCAGTACAGCAAAATAGGAAAAATCGAAGAGAAATCTGATTTCAAAAATGCACTCGATTTCCCTCCGTTTGAATATAATTCAGAAGCGATGAGGAATGGTATCGTTACAGATTCCATCTCCATCCCGGGTCTGGGAGACCCAAACAGCGATCTGGCATTTTCAGTATGGGCAATCTCAATTGAAAATATGTCAGATCCCAGGGTTACAGCCAGAATTAAGACAGGCAACCTTGTCGGTCAAATGGTCGAAGGAATTCCTGCGGTTGGAGGTTCAAGCCCTAACTCACTTGTAGCGACTTACAGATTATGTTTTTGCAAGCAACGGGAATAACGACAACATTACTGTAATTGATACACAGAACAGATTCTGTTGTAAAAGAGATCTATCTGAAACCTGCGGAAGCAGTAAAACATTTTCGCGGAGTTATACCATTCGGCCTTGCAGTATCACCTGATGAAAAGCAGCTGTTTGTTGCAGAGGCCGGAATCAATGCAGTTGGTGTTATTAATATCCCCTCATTTGAAGTGGCAGGACATATTCCTGCCGGCTGGTTCCCTTCAAAGCTGCAGGTAACGCCCGATGGCAAAAACCTGATTGTCACAAATGCGAAAGGATATGGCAGCGGTCCGAATGGAGGCAGGGATTTTATTGAAAAGGAAGAAGGTACATATATCGGGAATCTGATGAAGGGAACAGTCTCAGTTATTGCTATCCCTTCTGGCAAAGAGCTTGCCAGCGATGACCCAAAAGGTGATCAGCAACAATTTCCTTATTCAGAAGGCGGGTGAAAGCAGAAAAGGAGAGGAAGGATAATCCGGTTCCACTATACGGAGGCCAGAAGGAATCACCGATAAAGCATATAATTTTCATATCAAAGGAAAACCGAACCTATGACGAGGTATTCGGACAGAATATTAACGGGAATGGAGACTCTACACTTGCAAGATACGGAAGTCACGCCTCATTCTCGAACAAAGCGCGGACAGACAGAGTTGAAAATGCCTGTGTAATGGTGAACCATCTCAAACTCGCACGGCAGTTTGCCATGGCTGACAATTTTTATGTCGATGCAGATGTTTCTGCAGACGGTCACAGATGGCTTGTCAATACGTATCCGAACGAATGGGTTGAAACCTGCACCCCTGCAGCTTACGGAGGTAACAGGGATTATAAACCCGCATCAAAAGCGCCAGGCAGTCTTGCCATGAACGGATCTGCAGGTGCAATTTTTCCTGAGGATTATAATGAGTCAGGCTCAATGTGGGATCATCTCGAAAGAAATAAGATAGATTTTTTCAATTTTGGCTTCAGCATTATGTTTGAACCTGCCTTTTATGATGATTCATATAAAGTTACAGGCATAAAACAGTTTGCCAACTTTCCTGTTCCGGCACCGCTTTTTACAAGGACATCAAGAAACTATGCCACCTATAATATGGCGATCCCCGATCAGCACAGGGTAAACCAGTTCATTAAGGAGTTCAACAGCAAGTGGATGGGAGAGGGCAAGGAATTGCCGCAGATGCTTACAGTTATTCTTCCGAATGATCACGGTGCCGATGACCGGCCCGGAGCAGGTTTTCCTTTCAGGGAAAGCTATATGGCGGACAATGATTTTGCAGTTGGCAGAATCGTGGAATTCCTGTCCCATACTCCATACTGGAAGAGATATGGCAATAATTATTACTGAAGATGATGCACAGAACGGAGTCGATCATATTGATGCCCATCGAAGCATACTGATGGCTAGTCTCTCCATGGGTAAAGAGGGACTATGTAAGCAAGGATCACTTCAGCTTCGGAAGTATTTTCAAAACCTTCTGGAATATACTGGGGCTTCCTTATCTTAATCAGTATGATGCAGGTGCAACCGACATGGCGGATATGTTTACTTCTGTTCCTGACTTCACTCCCTACATTGCCATTCCTCCGGATAGACGGATCTTTGATCCTGGCAAAGCCATGACGCCGCTGGATAAGGAATTTGACTGGAAGGCACTGGAAGAATCACCCGTGCTTGATGATCCTGAAGAGATGGTGAAAGACCAGAAAGAAAAACCTGAGTACAGGACCGGCGATCAGAAGAAAAAGTGACATGATACTATCATAAACAAAAGAAGCTGTAAAATTTTTTACAGCTTCTTTTGGTATAAATTTGAGTAAGCTTAAACTACTCTTTTTACTTTGATGGCGACTGGTCCTTTTTCTCGCTGTTCGACTTCAAATTCGACTGCCTGACCTGCCTCAAGCTCGGTATTGGAAACCTCTAAACCTGAACGGTGGATAAAGATATCCTTGTCATCTTCTGTCTGAAGGAATCCGTAACCTTTTACCCTGTCATACCACTTAACAGTGCCTTTCATAGTTTTAGATTTATTGTTAACTACCTGTAGTTATCTCTTCTGTTTCCTCCTCCACCGCCTCTGCGGTCGTCACCACCTCCACCTCTGAAATTACTTCTGCGTTCAGTTCTTTCAATAGATTCATTAACAATGATATTTCTTCCGCTTACTTCAGCCCCGTTAAGTTCTTCGATGGCTTTCTTAGCTTCTGCATCATTCGGCATCTCAACGAAACCAAATCCTTTGCTTTTACCAGAGTATTTGTCAATAATGATTTTTGCGGATGTTACTTCGCCATACTCTTCAAAGATTTCTTTTAATTCTGCTTCATTCATTTTAAAATGAAGACTTCCTACGTAAATGTTCATAATTCAAATATTAAAGTATTTATAAAACAGTGTCAAAGGTCAGATTTATTTTTGAAATCTAAAAATAAATATTCATAATATATTGTATTTAAATAACTTTTTGATATCAGAGTACGTTTTTTGAAATCAAAAAAAACTACCCTGTTATCAATTTCAATACCCTAATAACAGAATGCTTAAAAGTTTGTTCAGAAAACAGAGATTTTTTTTTATATTTTAATAATTCAGGGGTATTTAGCTTCCAGATCCGGATACTGAGATCGATTGGTTAATCTCAAAGTTTTTGCTGTTCATGCATAGTTCGCAATAATGTATACTTTGTGTTAACCGCGACCGCTTGATTCATTGAACTTTAACATCGAACTTTGAGCTTACACTGATATGACTGCCATTCCAGCCTCAACCTCCAGAGCTTGCACGAATGCCGACTGCTGACCTTACTGAATACGACTACCGACTGCCCTGAGCCCTGCGCCCTGCGCCCTGATCCCTACTTCCTGTTCCTGATATAAATATGCTTTATATGATTCTGTCCTGAATCCCGTTCATCAATTTCAAAATCAAGAGATTTGATCAGCGGAGTCAGCTTGGGAAACCCGAAATTCCTGGGGTCAAAATCGGGCTGTTTTTTGAGTATAAGATTGCCAACATCTCCCAAGAAACGCCCATCCGTTTTCATCAGCCAGGTCAGTTATCGACGAGGCTATAAGCCTTTTAACAGCCCTTGCTGCTGCAAGGGGACCAGTTTCTTCCGCCTTCTTCTTCTTTAACAACGGGTTTGCCTTTTTTAGGCGGTGCTGACGGCTGATCAACAGGACCCTCAAGTGAGGCCAGAATTTCAAGGTAAATAAACTTGTCACACGCCACAATAAAAGGATGGGGTGTCTTCCTTTCACCTATGCCAATAACTTTCATCCCGGCTTCCCTGAGCCTTGTGGCAAGACGGGTGAAATCGCTGTCGCTTGAGACAATACAGAATCCATCCACTTTCCCGGAATAGAGTATGTCCATTCCATCAATTATCATTGCAGAATCAGTTGAGTTCTTTCCTTTTGTATAACTGTATTGCTGAACTGGCGTAATAGCATTCTCCAGAAGCACCGATTTCCACCCTGCAATCGTAGGTCTTGTCCAGTCGCCATAGATCCGTTTGAAGGTAGGCGTTCCGTATTTAGCAATCTCTTCAAGCATCCCCTTGACATTGCTGAAGGGTATATTATCAGCATCAATGAGGACTGCGAGCCGTAAATCGTTTAAGGTTTGCATAATCTGGTATTAAAAAATATTTTGCAAGTTAATCTTTTTGTGTGGTTTCATCCGGATTCACCCTTAATGAATATCCCTGGTGATGAAATAATTGGTTATTTCCATCAGAAAGTGTATATTAGTATTGAACGATTTTTGCCTGATATCGGATGTTGATACTATCAGTTTGTTTATTATGGCTCCTGATTCATCTTTCACAGCCGGTTTGGTAATTTCAGCTGTATTCCTCTTATTTCTGTTCTATTATCAGATCAGAAAACATAAGCTTGTCTCACTGATTGATGTTCAGCCCTGACAGGAACCCGGTTGTACCATATTTCACCGAAAAGCTTACAGGAGCTATACTGTTTGGAATTGTGCCATTTTTAGTCTTTATAGTACTTTCAGGCCTCATTTCCCTGCAATCCGTCATGACTCTGGGTACTTCAGTCCATTTTTGGTATATCCTGCTTCCTTTGCTGCCGGTTGTTTTGTTACTTACATACAACTCCTCCGGCAAGAAAGCCATCCAGGCCAGATACCCGCAGCTCAGGATCAGGGTCTGGTCTGTAACTGATATTCTTGATTTCTGTTTCCGGGTGGATAATCTATTTACTTGGCTATGAATTCTTATTCAGGGGGATCCTCTGGGTTTCCTGTTTCAGCGCCTTCGGATTTTGGCCAGCCCTGATAATTAATACAATTCTTTATGCTATTGTTCATATCGATCAGGGTGCAACGATAAGCGCCGGGACAATACCTGTCGGAATGGTTTTCTGTCTTCTGACCTTTCTTACCGGTTCATTTTTCCCTGCTTTTCTGATACATTCCTTTATGGCAGTGAGTACTGAGCTTTTTTCGATTTATAATAATCCTGATCTGAGTATCAGGCTTAAAATTAAGAAATCAGGATTATGAAGATTTTTATTACAGGCGCTTCCGGATTTGTTGGCAGCCATCTCGCCCTTACACTGGCAAGGGATAAAAATGAGGTCTGTGTTCTTCTTCGCGATCCTTCAAAAGCAGCTGCGTTCACTGAGAGCGGCATTTCAGTAATCAATGGAGATCTATCCGACACTGAAAAATTAAGGACCGGGATGTCATGGTTGCGACTGGGTATTTCATCTAGCAGCCTTTACAAAACCTGTATCGGAAGATCGCGACCTGCCTTACAGGACAAATGTGACAGGAACTTTAAATGTGCTTGGAAGCCGCTAAGGCACGATCCGTCAAAAAAGTTATAATTACCTCTTCTGCCGGTACGTTAAGCTATTCCGGAAACGGTCTGCCGGTCACGGAGGAGACAAACAATGATCCAGTATACAATACTGAATATGAACGTACAAAAGCTCTTTCAGAAAAAGCTGCGGCAGCATTCAACTCAGCTAATATGGATGTTGTCATAGTTAATCCCTCACGTATATACGGGCCGGGCAATCTTTCGGTAAGCAATTCTGTAACAAGGATAATAAAGCTTTATGGCCACGGACTCTGGAGAATAATCCCCGGGAATGGTGAAGCAATAGGCAACTACGTTTTTATCGACGATGTTATATCCGGACTTATACTTGCAGCTCTGCATGGCAGAGGAGGAGAACGCTATATCCTTGGCGGTGAAAACCTGTCATACAATGAATTTTTCGGAATACTTGGCGATGTTTATGGTAAGAGAAGAATGCTTCTGAGGCTAAAAGAGCCATGGTTGAAACGTATTGTAAGAATAGCAGGGATTTATTCATCTCTGACAAACAGCCCGCCTTTTATTTCAGATGAATGGATAGATAAATATCTTCAAAACTGGATATTATCGAGCAATAAAGCGCAATCACAGCTGAATTACAAAATCACTCCATTCAGAGAGGGGGCAGAAAAAACAATCTTGTGGCTTAATTCAAATTCTTAAGACTATGGCACAGGAATTTTATACTCTGATCACAGGAGCCAGCAGAGGAATAGGTAAGGCTCTTTCAAATGAGATGGCTTCCAGGGGTCATAACCTGATACTCAATTCTCTTCCTGGTGAAGGTTTGCAGAGTCTCAGTTCAGACCTTGTTAACAGGCATAAAATACTTGTGAGATATTTTGAGATAGATCTGGCAAAGAATGAAGGCCCTGAAAGTCTTTTCAGGTCTGTGGAAGACAATAAACTGGATGTAAATATTCTTATAAATAATGCAGGAACCGGGATTGAAGGTCCTCTCGAATGCTATACCCGGGAGGAAATTGATTCGATAATATTTTTAAATGTGAGGGCACTCACACTTCTCACATTTTTCTTCACCCCGGCTCTAAAGAAAACCCCCTCTTATGTATTGAATATAAGCAGCCTGGGATGTTATATTCCGGCTGCATATAAAAGCGTTTACCTGGCGTCAAAATCCTATATTTATTTTTTCACCCGAGCCCTTGAATCAGAGTTTAAGGGCTCGGGAATAAAGACCTGCGTCTTTGTCCCCGGACCGGTACGTACAAATGAAAAGGTACTGAAGAGAGTTGCGGGAGCCGGATGGATGGCAAAGAGCTCCATGCTCGAACCTGAAGAAGTTGCATCAATGGGGATAAAAGCTATGTTTAACGGGAAGAAGACTTTAATTCCCGGACGTTTCAACAGGCTTATATTCTCCGTTGGTCATATCATTCCCGAAGGCCTTATAATGGCTATCCTGCGCAATACATTCAAAAGAGATAATACCCTTTAGCCTGCTGCAATTAGAATTGGTGACAGAAGCTGTTTACACAGCTTATTGCATAGTGAATTTTTGTGCCCTTATTTTGCCGGCCACATCCTTATCATAACTGCACCGTGCCTTCCTGCCTCGGCAGTAAATTTCCCTTCACTGGTTCCGAGTTCCTTCTGTCTCCACAGATCTCTCACTCTCTGTTTTCCTGTAGATTCCCAGATCTGCCCATTGGCTGTAATACTTGCTGGCTTTTCACCCCTGTTGAAGAGACCTACTGCTATTGAGCCATCTTCAAGCACTCTTTTCCAAACCTCCAGCTCACCATCTTTTTTCACCCTGTAACCTGGTATGCCCAACGGATCCTGGTCAACCTCAATAATTTCATCATTTGTAAGAAGGCTAAGGGTAAAATCATCCATTCTTGTAATATCCCCGCTGAAAATAAGCGGAGCAGCCACAATACTCCATAGCGAGACATGGGTATACTGTTCATTCGGAGTGAGCGGTGTGGGAACTGTTTCTCCATTCCAGTTGCTCAGGTATCCGAGAAGCAGATAATCCGGATCATTCCAACCGCCCGGACCTGCATAAAGATGAAGGCTGTCCCTGCTGTATACATCGAAGCCATCTCTGAAAAGTGCTTTTCGCTATCCCTTCGAATGATCCTCCAAGATCACCTGCAGTACTCCAGCTTTGTCCGCCCACCTGTTTTCCCCATTTCCAGACATCTCCCATACCATACTGGCAAAGATTAAGAATAATATCGCGATTCTGTTTCTTAAGCAGATCACCCATAAGAATATATGGCTTTTGGAGATCCTGCATATTATCAGTATTGCCGATTTTTGAGTATGAACACCAGTCATATTTCAGGAAATCATAACCCCATTCAACATATCTCTGCAACATCCTTTTCCTCGTACCCGTAAGCTCCGACATATCCTCCACAGGTAAGCTCTCCCGGGGAAGTGTAAATTCCGGCTTTCAGACCCAGCGAGTGTATATAATCAGTCATGGCTTTCATGTCCGGAAATCTTTTATTCGGATTTATCATACCGTTATTATCCCTGGGCGCTCCCTATGAGTGTTGAATCCTGCGAGTCTGGTTTAACAGACCAGCAATCATCAATATTCACATACATATATCCATGGTCAATCATTCCAGAACTAACCATCGCATCTGCTGCTGCACGCATAATTTTGTCGGTGACATGATTCTCCCATACATACCAGCTGTTCCATCCCATATGAGGTGTCAGAGCGAGTGTCTCACCACATACGATCCTGAAATCCCTTTCTGCTGATCCAAGCTCATTTGTTACTCTGAATGTGGTCTTATATTCTCCTTTTGTATTCAGGGTGCCGGTTATCATGCCGGTCTCAGGATTGCAAGCAAGTCCTTCAGGAAGATTCAGCACCTCGTATTTCATTGGCTTCCTGCCCGTAGCTGGTATTTTGAAAAGAAATGGAGAACCGGGTCTGACACCGAATATTTTTGCTCCGTTTATCCTGACATTTGGAGAAGGAGCAGGGGTAAGAATTACTCTGGCTTCATCGGCTGCAACTTTGGTGCCCTGCCTGCAGGAGCTACTAATGCCAAGCATTAAACCTGCAATGGCGATTAATGTTGCACTGATTTTTTTCATATTCTGGCTATGTTATGGTTTTTAGTATTATAGTTTTCTTTTTCCTGTCATCTCTTCGACATCCAGCCTGAGAATTACAGTATTCTCCAAAACACCTTCATCGTAAGTAGAATTTCTCCCTGTCTGAATAATGTGCCATGATGCAATCGAGACCCTTGATTCTTGATTCTTTGTCGTCAATCCGAGTAATTTTGCCATAGCCGACAATGCTGCTGAACTTCATTCCCCAGTCGCACCCATTTTCACCTGTATAAAGTCTCATGTTCAGTGTCAAGCTCAAAACAGACATAGTTGTTTTTCCTCATCATCTCAAGTTTTTTCCCCACCCTTGGCACAATGAAAGTAGAAGCGGGGATGATCTCCCCCTATGTATCCGAAATTCAGCGTGACTATATAGGGAAGGTTGTTATCAGCGAATGCGATCCTGCAGACATCCGAATTCGAAATAATCGATTCAAGGATGCTGACTTCCTTTATTTCTCTATCCTTTCTCCTCATTTTTTTGTTCTTTAATTTTTCTGATCCTTTCATATACAGGACAATCAGGGCTGTGTGCTCCTGGCAGGTACCCAGTGCTCATCAAAAATTCATTTACAATCTCGCCACCTGTAAACCTGAATGTCTTTTTAAAAAGTTTTGACCATTCCTGAAGCGAGGTTGCAGTAAGTGCATTATGATCCAGCCAGTTTCTGAAGGATCCCTGCTCTTCTCTGATATTCCTGATTACTCTTGCATTTTCTATAGCAGCATTTATTTTAAGCCGGTTGCGAATTATCCCTGCATCATTCATGAGTCCGGGAGATATCTTCCTCATTGTAGGCTGCGATTTTGTCGATATTGAAATTGTCGAAGCTTTACGGAAATTATGCTGTTTTTTCAGGATCAGCAGCCAGTTGAGTCCGGCCTGGTTAATTTCGAACATCAGCCTTTCAAAAAGTTCGTCATCATTCTGCAGCGGAAATCCGTAATGGTTATCATGATACTCCTTGTGAAGCTGCTGCTGTTCGCCAGATATTGTATTTATATATTCGCAATATGTCATAAGTGTTTTGCTGTTTTAAACTGTTTAATATATCATTATGGATAATTAATCAAACCGGCTTGTCAAGGTTGCCGAATAATTTTGAATAAAAGTAAAGAAATTTGTTAACTTTGCCTATATCCTCCAATCAGGATTGCTTAATTAATCAAAATTGACTGTTATGGGAAAAGGTGACAAAAAAACACGAAGAGGCAAAATCATACTTGGAACATTTGGTGCAAGAAGACGCCGTAAAATAGCTTATGTTAAAGAAATTGTACCTTCGGCAGCAACCAGCGTCAAGGAGGTTAAGGAAAAGAAACCTGTCAGGGAGAAAACCGAAGTCAAAGAAGTAAAAGCTGCATCTGAGGTTAAAGAGATTAAACCAGCCAGAGAGAAAGACAGCTCCAAAGGCTGTTAAAGTAGCGAAGGAAAAGAAAGAAACAGCTGAAACTCCGGCTGAATCAAAGCCTAAAAAAGAAAAGAAGAGCTAATCTGCTAAAATGGAAATTCTTTTTGAGGGAATTACTTTAAGGCCCTGGTTAATTGATGATGCAAAAGTACTTGCCGAAATAGCCAATAACAGGAATATTGCAGATCAGCTGCAGGATCTGTTCCCTTTTCCTTATTCAAGGAAAGATGCCAGAAAAGTGGCTTAATACAATCCTTCCGATTGACCCTCCGCGTAATTTTGCAATTGTCGCTGAACAGCAGGGTCGTCGGAAATATAGGGATCACTCCCAAGGAAGATATTCACAGGATCAATGCTGAAATAGGTTATTTCCTCTCTGAAAAGTACTGGGGCAAAGGAATTGCACCACAGGGCAGTAAAGGCTCTCACCTCGTATGCCTTCAGTAATTTTGATATTGTAAGGGTTTATGCCGAGACATTTTCTGACAATTTACGTTCCAGACGAACCCTTGAAAAGGCAGGATTTATCCTTGAGGCGACTCTGAAAAGCAGTATTATCAAAAACGGAATCATTAAAGACAGTTGTATCTATTCCGTACTAAAACACGATTTTAAATACTTTTTAACTACGGAATGATCAGGTTATCATTCGATTGTCATTCAATTGCTATTCGATTGATCTGCGAGAAACAAGAAATCCATTAACCGCAAAGGGCGCAAAGGCTTGGCGCAAAGAAAGAAAAGAATTGAAAAAGGAAGGTGGGGAATATTATCTATGAATGACGCGCGAAGCGCAAATGACAATTAATGACAGCGAAGCGTAATGACAATCTAATGACCCTCACCTCTTAACAATAAGCCATCTGTACTCTTCCGGATCAATCACGGCATTTATTATGACCGGTTCATTAATTGCAAGCGACTCAATGACTGATTTCTGCATTTCAGCATGAGATGAAGCTCTCAGTACCCTGACTCCCAGGAATATTTCTGAATTAAAAAGATCACCCTGATAAAGAATGGTTCCATAGGGTGCAAGATTCCTCCATGACTGCTTTACCTTGATAAGATTCAGCTCTCCATCTGATAAGACAACAACTATAACAGGCAGATTATATCTTCTTGCAGTTACAATCTCCCCGGCATTCATGAGGAATCCTCCGTCACCGGTAACACATACAACAGTTGATTCCCTGCTGGCAATCTGTGCAGCCAGGGCTGCCGGGATTCCGAATCCCATCCCGGACCATCCATTTGACATAATGACTTTCCCTTTCCAATCTGTCTGCCAGAATTGCCCTGCAAGATGAAGATGTGAACCTACATCAAGTGTAAGAACAGCATCGCCAGGCAGCTCCTCCTTCAGGATTTTAAACACGGCTGACGGACCGAAATGGTTTGTGAAACCATTGAAGACAGAGATCATCTCATCGCGTATTCCGGAGATCACTGCGGATTCGAAGACAAGCGAGCCTTTGTTCAGATTTCTGAGGATTCTGAACCATTCTTCAGGAGATCCGGTATATCTGACATGATTTCCTCCCGTGGGCATATCAGTTTCAACAGTGTCAAAATGCACAAGCGGAACATCAGGGATCCATGATTCATAATTAAATTCGACCGGATCATAGCCCAAGCCGATCACAAGATCAGATCTTTCAATTATATCGTCAAGATAATCGCTTAATGAGTGAAAGAGAACACCCGCATAGCATGGATGGGTTTCCGGAATAATACCCTTTGCCATTGGTGTTATTACTACAGGGATCTTATAATCCACGAGAAAGGATAATAACTCTTCACCGATATTAAGCCTTGCAGCAGTAAGTCCGACCGCAATGAGAGGATGCCTTGATTTGTCAAGCAAGGATAAGATTTTCTGAATATTATTGTTGTGATCTATCCCCTCAGTATTATATGATGAAGCAACATTATTTTCAGCCTCTTTCTCACAGATATCTGAGGGAAGACCTATATGCACAGGACCCGGGTACTCTTCAGTGCATAAGCCCAGTGCCGATTCAATAACTTCCGCATAATTTGAAGATGTTAGCCTGAAAGTAGCTTTTGTTATCGGTTCGAAAAGTTTCTGGTGATTGATGTTCATCTGGGTGGTCCGGTTTATCATACTGTCATTCATCTCACTTGTGAGAACAATTACAGGTGATCTGTCAAGCAATGCTCCCCCGATACCGGTTGAGATATTGGTGGCTCCCGGACCAAAAGTTGAATGACATACTCCCGGAATTCCAGTCAGCCTGGCTGATACGTCAGCCATAATTCCTGCTGCAGCTTCATTTGAGGTAAGTATAAATTCTATCCCGGCGGCCCTGAAAGCCTCCAGCAGAGGAATCGATGGCCCTCCGGGGATGCCGTATACAAATTTAACGCCCTTCTCGGCCAGCTGACCGGCAAGATATTCTGCAATAGTCATGTGTAGAGTACTTTAAATTATAACAAAACTATCAAATATACTGATCACATCACCAAAAATCATAATTCAAATTTCAAGACATTTATCTGACCGATTTTTTTCTGATATTTGACGTCTTATGTAATATTTTTGTACAGAAAAGCTATTGGATTCCCAAAACGGGTATCGACGATTACTTATATTGATCTTCGGTAATAGTAAAGAATCTTATTCCTAATTGAAAAATCAGATCTGCAATGAAAAAAAGGTTCATCGCTTTGGGGTTTTATTCAATATTCTGGCTTGTTTTTTTCATTTTTGCAAGGATCGTATTTATCGCTTTTCAGTATCAGACCGCTTTCCTGAACTCTCCGGGTGAGCTGCTTGCTACATTCTGGCATGGCGCTAAACTTGATATATCAACGACCGGATATTATCTGCTGATTCCTGTTCTTGCTGCAATACCCGGGATCTTTTTTAGCGGGAACTGGTATCAGAATTCTTATAAGGTGGTACTACATACTTCCTGATTGTTTTTTCCTGCATAATAATGGTCTCCGATGCTAATCTCTATTCTTACTGGGGGTTCAGAATGGATTATACACCAATGCTGTATCTTAAGACTCCCGGGTGAAGCTATGGCGTCGGTAAGCACACTAAAGGCCATAATCTTTTTTGTACCATAATTTTGATCATCCTCATTCTTTATTTTTATCTATAATAAGCTCATCGACAGGTTATTTTCCGGTTTTGAAAAGCCTGTATACTGGTTTGCCTGGATCCCGGCATTCATGGTACTGCTTGGATCGCTCATAATTCCTATAAGGGGAGGATTCGGCATAGCTCCAATCAATGCCGGTACTGTCTATTTCAGCCATAAAATGTTCCTTAACCATGCAGCAATAAATGCAATCTGGAATGTTGGCACTTCTGCTTTCACCCAGAAACCTGTGAAGAACCCCTATACCTTTGGCGATCTGAGCTGAAGCGCAGGCTCTGGTTGATTCTCTCACAGTCAAAAGGGGAGTACCCGGAAATGGTACTGAATACAGACCGACCCAATGTAATGATAATTATTCTCGAAAGTTTCAGCGGATATGTTATTGGCGAGCTTGGTGGTGACTCAGTGGTGACACCTAATTTCAACAGATATGCAAGGGAAGGGATTTTGTTTTCAAATTTTTATGCATCCGGGACACGTACCGACAAGGCAATTCCTGCAATACTTGATGGTTATCCAGCCTTGCCGGCACAGTCGATAATAAAGGAACCGAAGAAGAGCCAGACCCTGCCCAATATCGTAAAAATGCTTATTGATCAGGGATATAACAGCAGTTTTTGGTACGGTGGAGAGATTAATTTTGCAAATTTCAATTCATTTGTTATAGGATCAGGATTCAATCAGATAATTACAAAAGATAACTTTTCTCCCGAAAATTATAATTCAAAATGGGGAGTCCACGACCATGTGATGTTCAAAGCCCTCGAAGATTCAATGAAGAGTGTCAGGGAGCCATTTGTAGATGTTGTGCTGACATTATCGAGCCATGAGCCTTTTGATGTGCCGATGGAAAGGGTTATACAGGGCGACGGCATCCTTGAGAAATATAAGAACTCGGTCTTTTACGCAGACAAATCGCTCGGATCATTCCTTGACTGGGCCAGGCAAACAGACATGGTGGAAGAATACCCTGATAATTATGGTGGCGGACCATTGCTGCAGGGTGACACCTGATATACCCATTTATTCACTTAAAGCATTCAGAATACCAATGGTCTGGACAGGAGGAGCGGTGGCAAAGGGAGGACTTAGAATTGAAAAGCATGGTTCCCAGGCAGATATTCCTGTAACACTGGCAGGCCAGCTGGGTCTGCAACAGGATTTCCCTTTTGGTAAAGGATCTGTTATCTGAGGAGTCAGCATCTTTTGCCTTTTACACCTACAACGAAGGTTTCGGATTTGTCACTGACAGCTCTGCCCTGGCTTATGACCATAAGCTTAAAAAACCTGTACTGATGGAGGGGAAGGATCCTGATTATGCCGGGAAATGCGGTAAATCCTTTCTTGCAGGTTCTTTTCAATGATTATCTGAAAAGGTAATTACACAGCTCAGATCATACACAATTATATTCTTCAAACTGACGGTCAACCGGCTTAATTTATTATGTATATTTAGCCATTCTTTGTGCAATCGGCAATACAGGATGGTTCTGAAGACTAAATATCTGACGCTGATCCAATGGGGTGATTTTATGAATTATGAATTTTCGATACTCTGCTATATACGTTTCCTTTCCGGAATATTTGCACTAGTTCTGGTACTCCTTTTATGGAGACAAAGAAAATCAAAAGGAGTTCTTTATCTCATGCTGTTTGAGCTTACAGCTGCAATCTGGGCAATATCGGATGGGTTTGAATCGGCTGCCCCGACTCTGATTCAGAAAATGCACTGGTCACAGTTCGCCTATGCTAGGAATTTCAACCTGTTCGGTGATGTTTCTGATGTTCGCATATATCCTATACAGATCAGACCCGCTTTGTCAATCGCCGGACGCTTTTGCTCCTGCTGGTTATTCCTTTCATTACAATGTTAATCGCCCTGACAAATCCTCTGCATAATCTTCTATGGGCGAAAGCTGAAATTGCTGAAGGTACTAATCAGGTTGTATATTATTATGGGCCCTACTTCTGGATCCAGGCATTTTATCAGTATTCGGTGCTCATTTTAGGGATAATTATACTGATGGCAGGTTCTCAGAAAGTTTATTCTCCTTATAAAACTCCGTTCTGGATAATCATTATTGGTGCGATATTTCCATTCTTTTCAAGTATAGTCTATGTTTTTAAGCTCCTTCCTGTAAAAGGATTTGACCCTACCCCGGTCTCATTTATTCTGACAGGGTTTATTGTTGCTCTCGGGATTTTCTGGTTCAGGATGTTCAATATTATTCCGATAGCCCGGAAACAGGCTGTCGATAACCTCAGGGACGGCATGCTTGTGGTTGATTCTGTAAACCGGATTGTGGATGCAAATGCAGCTTTTTACAGGATGACACGGCTTTGCGCAAAAGGATGTTATCGGAAATCAGGTCAATCACCTCTTTTCTGATATTAAAATATTGATGTGAAGAGCTTTTCGGAAGAAAATGATTATACAATAGAAATGCAGCTGAATGTTGAATCGGAATCTTCAGGATATAGAGGTCAAATATCACGCATATCGGATTCAGGACAATAAAACTCTTGGTGGTATATACATGCTGACAAATATCACTACAAAAAAGATGATCCTTGATGCAATTGCTGATTCCAATAAACGAAGAAAGCTTGAACTGATTGAAAAGGAAAAGCTGATCCTTGACCTTGATGCCTATGCCAGGTCAGTTGCCCATGACCTTAAAAATCCAATTGGATCGGTAGTAAGCTTTTCAGAGTTGATTAAATCGAGGATAGCTGAAAATGACCTGAGTGAAGTCGGTGAAATGATCGGACATGTGCATGATCAGAGCAAAAAGATGATCGGGATAATTGACGGGCTCCTGATGCTCTCAAGAATCAGGAAGGAAGATATTGTAAAGACCTCTATCTATACAGGGGAAATTCTTGAAAGTGTTTTAAAGAGGCTTGAAAATGAGATCACAAAGCGTAATGCAATAATAGAAAAGCCGGATAACTGGCCGGTAGTGATGGGCCATCCGCAATGGATTGAAGAGGTATGGGTGAACCTTATAAGCAATGCACTTAAATACGGGGGAGTACCGCCGGTAATAAAGCTTGGTTATGATAAGGTAGATGAATCCTCATACAGGTTCTGGATTCAGGACAATGGCAACGGTTTGCCGGAGGCATCGCTGAAGAAAATCTTTAAGGATTTCGAAAGACTGGGTAAAAAAGATGCAGATGGATATGGCCTCGGACTTCCGATTGTAAAAAGAATTTTTGAAAAGCTTGGCGGAGAGTATAGTGGCTGCCAGTTCAAATCTGCCCGGAGAAGGGTGCATTTTCAGTTTTACACTTGAAGATAGGACTTAGGATTCAATCCTTACAGAATTTTTGTCTCTGTTCAGTGATACTTATGATATTAATGAATCTGAAGAGCAGAAAAAAGATCCCCGGGGTTGTCATAATGCTTGGAATCGTAAGCCTCTTCACCGATTCCGCCTCAGAAATGATATATCCTCTGATCCCGGTATATATCACTGCCCTGGGCTCAGGTGCAATTATGCTTGGCGTCATTGAAGGCATTGCTGAAACAACCGCCTCATTGCTAAAGCTTGTAAGCGGTGTAATATCAGATAAAACTGGTAAAAGAAAGCTCCTTGTTCTGACCGGATATACAATCTCCTCACTGATCACGGCCTCTCACAGGATTGGTAACCTCAGCGTGGCAGATTATTGTGATAAGAATGTTCGACCGTGTCGGAAAGGGAATCCGCACTGCTCCCCGTGATGCCCTGATCGCCTCCTCCACAGATGAAAGCATCAGGGGAAAAGCGTATCGGATTTCACAGGGCGATGGATCATACCGGAGCAGTCGCCGGTCCTGTTCTGGCTATAGTAACACTTGATCATCCTTTTTCATGGTTTCGGAATAACGGATTCCCTGCTGGCTCTGAGATGGACTTTCTTTCTGGCTATTATCCCGGGGATACTGGCAGTGCTTACAATTGTGCTTTTTGTCAGGGAGTCAGCTCCTGTTACCAGGAAAGAGGAATCTTTCAGATTTTCTCTCAGCGGTTTTGACAAGAATTTCAGGAATTATCTTCTGGTAATGGTTCTGTTTACCCTGGGGAATTCATCTGATGCATTTCTTCTGTTCAGGGTACAGGAGGCCATTCAGAAGAGCGGAGCTGTTGTCGGCTTTGTAAACGAGCATACCTTTTCTGCAGAATATGATATCTGCCTTTGGGGATGAGAATACACGCACCACTGTTATCAATATTCTGTTTTTACCTCTGGTCTGGGCTTTCTTTCATATAATCAAGGTTATTTTCTCAACTCCGCTGGGATCACTGTCTGACCGTATCGGCAGAAAAATAGTCATAAGCATAGGATGGGGCATCTATGCCTTTGTGTATCTTTCATTTGCAATGCTGATTTTCCTGTCGCCTGAAATGCAGATCGTTGCGACTTTTATCCTGTTTGGCATCTACGCTCTTTTCTATGCTTTTTCAGAGGGGGCTGAGAAGGCTTTTGTTGCTGACCTTGTCTCTGAGGGGAAAAGGGGAACCGCATTCGGGCTTTTCAACTTTTCTATCGGACTGGGGGCGCTGCCTGCCAGTATTATTTTCGGATCTCTTTACAGCTACTTTGATAAATTATATCCCGGGTTACGGAGGGACTGTTGCATTCGGCTTTGGCGGCGTAATTGCAATTGTATCGATGCTGCTTCTTGCAATAAAAATAAAAGAGCCTCCAAGAGGCTCCTTATAAATTCTCTGTGTATCTCTGTGAATCCTCTGTGCAACTCTGTGTCAGTTCTTTTTTGGTTGCACAGAGCTACACAGAGGTCCGACACAGAGAAAGAAGAAATTATCTGCTGTAGTTTTTCTTTCCTTTTTTGTAAGCGGAACCTTCTTTCTTATAATCTCTTGATTTTCTGTCAGATCTTTCGCCTCCTCTTTTTTCAGGACGTCTGTCTGCCCATTTGGAAGGTCTTTTTTCCGGATATTCACCTCTTGGCCTGTCAGTTTTCTCCTGGGCAATTTCTACTGCAACCCTTCTGTTGTCAAAAGTTGCATTATTAAGAGCTCCGATGAGGTCGTCAGCATATCCTGCTTCAACTTCAAAGAATGAGAAAGTTTTTAACAGATCGATCTTCCCGATTGGTACTTTTCTCCCTTTTGTGTTCGAATTGACAAGTTCAATAAGCTGTTCCGGGAAAAAACCGTCGGTTTTTCCAAGATTAATGAACAATCTTGTATAATTGCCCGGATACTGTTCACGTCCATCTCTTCCTTCTCTTCCTTCTCTTCCTTCTCTTCTTCCGGAACGGCCAAAAGTTGACTCTTTGTCTGATACAGGATCGATAAGATCTTCTCCATGACTGTAATCATCAAGGAATCTGTCAAATTCAAGCGCTACGACTCTTTTCAGCAATTCTTCCCTGTCAAGTCCTGCAAGTTTCTCCTTGATTTCCGGCAGGAATTTCTCTATCTCCTGGTGATCAGTGACCACATTCTCAAGTTTATTGACCCAGTTGAAGAGCTGTTTTCCGCAGATTTCGCTGCCTGTAGGAATTTTAAGGGATTTAAATGATTTTTTTACCTTTCTCTCTATCTGCTGAAGAATATGTTTTTCCCTCAGATGAACAAGTGATAATGAGATACCTGCTTTACCTGCCCTGCCTGTTCTGCCGCTTCTGTGGGTATATACCTCTGTATCATCGGGCAGACTGAAATTTATCACATGGGTAAGGTCATCCACATCAAGGCCTCTTGCTGCCACATCGGTAGCAACCAGAAGCTGAAGATTTCTTATCCTGAATTTCTGCATTACTGCATCACGCTGGGCCTGCGACAGGTCGCCATGCAAAGCATCGGCATTGTATCCGTCGTTTATCAGTTTTGATGCCACCTCCTGTGTCTCCTTACGTGTACGGCAGAAAACGATTCCGTAAATATCGGGTTCAAAATCTGCTATGCGCTTAAGTACTTTGTATTTATCCTTAGCATGAACAAGATAGTAAGCATGGCTGACATTCTCGGCTGAGGAATTCTTTGTTCCGATTGTGATTTCAACCGGATCATGCATATATTTCCTTGCAATTGATGCGATCTCTGACGACATTGTTGCTGAGAACAAGAGTGTCCTGTGTCCGCTTCGGTACTTCTTCAAGAATTTCATTTATACTGTCGAGGAATCCCATATTGAGCATTTCATCAGCCTCGTCAAGGATAACAGTATTGACTGATGAAAGCCTTGCAGCTCCACGGCCTATCAGATCAATAAGTCTTCCTGGTGTTGCAACAATTATATGGACGCCTTTCTTCAGGCCTCTGATCTGGTTATCGATGCTTGCTCCACCGTATACAGCCAGTATATTAAGCTTTCCGGTAAATTTGGCATAGTCTGTCAGATCACCTGTGATCTGCATGCAAAGTTCGCGGGTAGGACAGAGGATCAGAGCCTGTGTGGCATTAATGCTTGTATCTGTTGCCTGAACCAGAGGCAACCCGAAAGCAGCTGTTTTTCCTGTGCCGGTCTGAGCGAGAGCTATTATATCAGTCTCATCGCCGAGCATAAGAGGAATTACTTTTTCCTGTACCGGCATAGGTTGTTCAAATCCCAGTTCCTGAATAGCCTTCAGAATGCCGGGAGTGAATCCCATTTCTTCAAAATTTATCATTATTATTTATTATGGCGTGCTTCCGGGAGCGATCGATTTTCTAATCCCGGCTGAAATGAACTCAAATGCAGACTGGGCAAAACGGCTGACAACGCTTCGTGGGAATCACTTTGTTAATCAGGGTGCAAAGATAATCAAATTATTCTAATTGTTACATACTTACAAGATTATCCTTGATTTGTCCTGCTGTCTGACGGTCCTGCGGTCTGCGCGTACATCAGCCTGATGGCCCTGCAGCCTGCTCCGGATTTTCATTAAGTGATGCGATTGCACGACTGCTGAGACTGCAAGACCGCACGACAATTTCAGCGGAAATAAATTCCGTTAATTATTATTAAAACAGCAATATAATTTACAGACATTCAGGCCTTAAAGAACAAGTAATTACGTAAATTTGTAAATATGGATGCAAAGCCCGTAAAAATATATTCATCGGAGGATGTGCCCCGACTGAGGTATATTGCAGGAATCATACTCGGTGATATCCTTGGGTTGCAATGGGAGATAGTCACCGATAAACGTAAGCTCGGAAAGCATATTGTCATAAACTATTCCCCTGAAAATATACCCGGTTCATTCAAAATACACCCTGACGACTCTTCTGTTTGAGACCGGAATACGAAGCAGAGAGATAGCCGTCAGGGAATGGAATGGGCTTACCCTGTTTTTTTCAGACAGATTATGAATCAGATCTGCCTTTCGATATTTTTGCAGCTTCATTTTTTCTGATCAGCAGATATGAGGAATATCTTGATCATGAGCCTGATGAAATTGGACGATATCAAATCGTTCATCATCACTTGCGTCCAGAAATGGATTTCTTGGACGCCCTGTGATTGATCTCTGGGTCAAGGGAACTGGCAAAAGCTCTTCTTAAAAAGTTTCAGACGCTTGCTTTCAGAAGAAATGAATACAGGGCTCTTCTGACGTTCGATACTGATCAGCCATTTGCATACCTGGGTAAAAATCTTCTGAGTTCCATCGGCGGAGCTCTTTGCGTGACTTCACAGCCAGTAATGGCCACCCGGGTGACAGGTACCGGATAGTAGTAAAAGGAGATAAAGACCCTTATGAGGTTTTCGACTATATTACCGAGAACATTAAGAAAGTATAATGCTGATACAAGGTTTTTCTTTCCCGTAGGCGATCCTTCCAGATTCGATAAAAATCCATCATGGAAAAATGAGGATTACAGGAACCTTATCAAGAGATTATCGGCAAAATTTGAAACCGGTTTACATCCATCCTTTAAAGCATCAGGAAGGTCTGAAATGATTGATATTGAAAAGCAAAGACTAAGGACGGTAATTGATAAAGAGATCTCAATAAGCCGGTTTCATTCAATAAGATTTCTGATACCACAGTCATTTATGGATCTGCAGATGGCAGGTATATCAGAAGACTATTCGATGGGATATCCGGAGGAGCCGGGTTTCAGGGCCGGTATAGCAAGATCTTTTTATTTCTATAATGTTGCTGCTGATCAGCAAACTACACTCAGAGTTGTTCCATTTCAGGTAATGGATTCAACACTTTGTCTGATTACAAAAATCATGACCCGTCAACTGCGAAAGCTGCCATTCTTAAATTGATAAATGAAACAAAAAAAGTAGGCGGCACCTTCGTCAGCATCTGGCACAATACTTCCCTTCTTGACAATGATGGACTGGAAAGGCTGGCGTGAAGTTTTTGAATTTATGCTGCAAAACCAGGTTCTGTGACGATGCTCTTATATAACTAGCTCATAATACAGATAATTAAAAACTAATATGACAAATTGCCTCAATAAGTCCAATTAACCGTATCTTGGCATGGTGTGGAGCATTGAGCTCAGTTTTAATCATGAGGCTGATTACAAACAAATTAAATTTGATCTGCGAACTGATAGATGATGAAAAAGATATTTACTTCTTTGATCTTCCTTAATGTCTGCCTTTCCTTTTGCAGGGAAGCGGCAACAATTTCGCCCTGTTTCAGAAGAAGGTAATTATCAGCGGATATGTACGGGATGCGGATAATGGCGAAATGCTGGCAGGGGTGACAATCTATGAAAGTACGCTGAAAACCGGAACCTCAACAAATGCCTACGGTTTTTATTCTCTTACAATCCCGGCCGGAAATTATAATCTGCAGTATTCCTATATTGGTTATCAGACTTTTTCTCAAAATGTGATCGCCGAAAAGGATATTACTCTGAATATTTCGATTAAAGCATCGGAAACAGCACTTGGGGAGGTGGTTGTGGAAGGCAAGCGGACCGATGAAAATGTGCGTTCCACTGAAATGAGCCTTGTAAAGCTTGATATCAAAACAATAAGAATGGTACCCTCCCTGCTGGGAGAAGTTGATCTGATAAAGGTGCTGCAGCTTCTTCCGGGGGTACAGCCGACAAGTGAAGGTGCTACAGGATTCAGTGTGAGAGGCGGCAGCGCTGACCAGAACCTTATAATCCTCGATGAGGCAACTGTGTATAATGCTTCCCATCTGATGGGATTTTTCTCAGTCTTTAATAATGATGCAGTAAAGAATGTAACTCTGTACAAGGGAGATCTTCCTGCTGCCTATGGAGGAAGACTATCGTCACTTCTGGATGTACAGATGAAGGATGGCAATTCAAAAAAGACCGGCTTAAGCGGAAGCATAGGTACCGTTTCAAGCAAGCTCACAATAGAGGGACCGGTAATTAAGGACAGGACAACTTACCTTGTGGCAGGCAGAAGGACATATGCCGATCTGTTTCTCCCATTTGCAAAGGATGAAAGTGTGCGCGATAACAAACTCTATTTCTATGATCTGAACCTGAAGCTCTCACATATAATCAACGGGAAGAACAGGCTCTATCTTTCCGGTTATTCAGGCAGGGATGTATTTAAAAACCCTTTTTCATCAGTAGCCTTTCGGGAACCAGACTGCCTCACTTACGCTGGAACCATCTTTTTTCACAGAAGCTCTTTTTCAATCTGAGCCTTATATATTCAAAGTATAATTATGAAATAGGAACTCCTGAAGAACAGACTACCTCTTTCATCTGGAATTCAACGCTTCGGGATTATTCGGCCAGATTTGATTTTACCCACTATCTCTCAGGAAACCATAAGCTCAGGTATGGAGCCACAGTAATGTATCATCAGTTTTATCCCGGATCTGTAACGGGTCTTGGTAGCAGCAGCCTTTATAACGATTTTATACTGCCGTCTGAATATGCGCTTGATCATAGCCTTTACCTGTCAGATGAGTATAAGGTAACTGAAAAATTCAGTCTGAAGTATGGGTTGAGACTTGCTATCTTTCAGAATATCGGTCCTGCAACAATATATAATTATGATAAAGATTACAAACCGGTCGATAGCACTGTATATCCAAAAAACAGGATTTTCAACACATATGCCGGTCTTGAACCCCGATTGGCATTCACTTATATCCTAAATGATATTTCTTCTGTAAAGGGCAGTTATTCTCATACATCACAGTATATTACCCTGGCACAGAACTCCACTGCCGGTACACCGCTCGATATCTGGTTTCCTGCCACACCAAATGTTAAGCCACAGGTAAGTGACCAGTTTTCGATAGGTTATTTCAGAAATTTCAAAACAAAATATCTATGAAGTTTCCGGTGAAGTGTATTATAAGACATTCGGGAATTTAATTGATTTCCGAGATCATGCACAACTTTTTCTGAATCAGTATCTGGAAGGGGAATTACGTATCGGAAGGGGATATGCCTACGGGATAGAAACTCTTGTGAGGAAGAATGAAGGCCGTTTTACCGGATGGATAAGCTTATACATGGGCAAGATCATACAGGATAATCCCGGAAATCAATTACGGGAATCGCTATTGCTCTCCCTACGATAAGCCTCATTCTGTAAATGTTGTCGCAAACTACGAAATAACAAAACGGATCATTGCATCTGCAACATGGATATATGCAACCGGTCTTCCTGTTACATTTCCAACAGGGAGGGCAGTCGTCGGCAGTGCAATTATACCTATCTACTCTGACCGTAATGCTTACAGGATGCCTGATTATCACCGGCTCGACATCTCTGTCACATTCAAGGGTAAACCTTCAAAAAAATGGCATGACGAGGTTAATCTGTCAGTTTATAATGTTTATAACAGACATAATGCCTGGGCAATTAATTTTGTTCAGGATCCTGTTGATCCGAATCTGACATATGCTGAAAAGACCTATCTCTTTTCTGTTATCCCGGCGGTGACGTATAATGTTAAATTCTGAAAAATGAAATATACCGGTTTTGGCCTGTTTACAACTCTTCTCTCAATCCTGATTTCTTCCTGCGTGGAAAGGATTGATATTGAGCTTGATGACAGCTATACCAGGCTGGTTGTTGACGGTGTCGATCTCAACAGACACAATGGCTCATACAGTTTTGCTCACAAGAACCACAAGTTACTATTATAATCAGTCTGCTCCGCCTGTCACAGGTGCTGACCTTCAGATCTCAGACGGAACAGCCGTCTACATTCTGACTGAAGACGAACCCGGCGTATATCGCACAGATCCTTCGGTATATGGTGAAGCAGGCAAAGACATATACGCTGGCTATCAAACTTGCAGCTTCGGTAGGAGGCTATACTGATTATAATGCAAGCATCTAAACTCTATCCCGTAAGCCATCTTGATTCCCTGAGTCTTGAATATCATCCTGACTGGTCTGAGCACGGGACGTGGGAGGTAAAATGTTATGTACAGGACCCTCCATCAGAAGATTTTTATCGTTTTATTGTCTCCAAAAATACAAAGATGTTGTCTGATACGCTTGATGAATGGTTTGTAACCGATGACCGTTTTTTTAACGGCAATTATGCTTATGGGGCCCCCATTGCATATCTGGAACAGGACGAAAATGATGAAATCCTGAAAGCTAGGCGATATAATTACTGTTGAAATGAACAGTATCGGTTCTGATTATGCAAATTTCATATGGGAGGCCCAATCTGAAGTGAGAGGATCCAATCCTCTTTTCAGCGGTCCACCCGCAAATGTGAAGGGAAATATAAATAACGGGGCGTCGGGCTTTTTTGCAGCATATTCTGTCAGCCGTGCTTCAACGATAGTGTCTGATACAATACCCGTTAAAGGAGTTCTATCTCCTCATTATCATTGACTTCAATAAGCTTGCCTTCCTCGCATTTAATTGTTTTTGCAGTGAATTTTTTAAGAAGCGTGTAATTATGAGTCGCTACAATTACTGCCCTGCCGGTTTTACTTATATCTGTCAGAAGCTTCAGAATGCCTTCCGATGTTTCCGGATCAAGATTCCCTGTAGGTTCATCAGCCAGAATGATATCAGGATCATTGAGAAGTGCCCTGCCAATAACAACACGCTGCTGTTCTCCACCTGAAAGCTGGTGAGGCATTTTATAACCCTTGAGACCAAGTCCGACCTTTTCAAGTACTTCACCGATACGTATTTCAATTTCATGTTTGGATTTCCATCCTGTTGCCTTTAAAACAAATTCGAGATTTGCATTTACAGACCTGTCTGTCAGTAACTGAAAATCCTGGAAAACAATTCCTATCTTCCTTCTCAGGTATGGGATGTCCCTCTTTTTAAGTCTTGGAAAGATTATATCCTGCAACAAGTCCTGTACCCTCTCTGAGCGGGATCTGGGCATTGAGTGTTTTTATAAGACTCGACTTACCGCTGCCTACCCTGCCAACCAGGTAAATAAACTCTCCCTTGCTCACACTTAGATTTACATTTGTAAGTACAAGATGATCCTGTTGCCAGATAGCACATTCAGTGAGTTCAATAATTACATCCAGAGGAAGAATTTCCTGCATAATTATTTTTTTATCTACAAAATAAAGAAAGAATTGATAATTAACATTTATATGTTGATAAAATCAGTAATAAAGGCCGGCGGCCGCCGTTTAATAATTGTAATTTTACATTTGACTATAAAAGACATATAAGTGATATATGTAGCTTATAATTAACAGTTTAAGTGCGTATTTGTAAGTAATTTTGCTGAAATAGAGCCGTTTTGAACCGGGCCAAAAAAAATAAGTTATGAACAGAAAAAAATTCATTCTGATTTTTAGTTCTCTTTTAATTCTCCTTATTCAGGTCTCATCTCAGGTTCCGTTTATCGGCAAGGAGATTGGATCGGAATTCAACAGGGGCATGGAACTGTATAATAAAGAGAAGTATCCGGCTGCTATCCGGTTATTTGATTCGTACATCAAAAGTGAGAATGATAAAAATTGTATAAATGTTTCTGATGCTGAATATTACAGCGCTGTGGCCGCATTGAAGCTATATAATGGCGACGCGGAATACAGGATGAGCAATGTATATATCGAAGCATCCTGAAAGTCCCGAGACTAAATGATGCAAGGCTCTAGCTTGCCGATTATTTTTACCAGATCAAGAATTACAAGAAAGCTGCAACTTATTATGAAATTGTTAACAGACAGGAGCTTAAAGGCGACAAACTGACTGAATATTTTTTCCGTTATGGCTATTCACTCTATATCAAAGGAGATCAGAGCAAGGCTCTCCTGATGTTCTCAGAAATAAAGGATATCGATACCGAATATACCCCACCGGCAATATACTATTTTTCACAGATTGCCTATGAGCAAAAAATGTATCAGACAGCCATGGATGGCTTTATGCGCCTGAAAGATGATGAAACATTCGGAGGTATAGTTCCATTTTATATTGTGCAGATATTATATATGCAGAAAGATTATGACGGAATTCTTTCAATGGCTCCGGATCTTCTTAAATCAGCCGGGAAGGAGAGATCGGTCGAACTTTACAGATTTATAGGCGATGCATATTACAACAAGGAAAATTATAAGGAGGCACTTACATATCTTGAAAAATATGCTGCCGGAGCAAAAGCATCCGGAAGAACTGATAAATACCAGCTGGGTTATTGTTATTATAAGACCGGAGAGATTGATAAAGCAATCAAATTGTTCCTTGAAATAGGTGCTCAGAGCGATATATTAAGCCAGAATTTATGGAACCTTCTTGGTGACTGCTATCTTCAGAAAGGTGACAAGAAAAGTGCACAATTCGCATTTGGTCAGGCATCAAAGCTGAATTATGATAAAAAAATCCAGGAAGAGTCATTGTTCAATTATGCCAAGCTGACTTATGAAATAGGATATTCACCTTTTGGAGAGGCAATTGCAGCTTTTGAGGAGTATATTGAGAATTATCCGGGGTCGGAACGGATTCAGGAGGTTTATGATTACCTCGTTGCGACATATATGCAGATAAAAAATTACAGTGCAGCCATGGCATCGCTGGATAAGATAGCCAAAAAAGATGCGAGGCTGGAGGAGGCGTATCAAAAGGTAGCATTTTTCAGGGGAATGGAGATGTTCAAAAACATGGAGATCGATGCCTCTATCGATATGTTTGACAAATCATTGAAATATCAGAAATACAATACCTCTGTCAGGGCGAGGGCGGTCTACTGGAGAGGAGAGGCATATTACAGACTGGGGCAGTACGATAAGGCACAGGGATGATTATGAAGTTTTTGTCGGTCTGCCGGGTTCAATGTCTCTTGGAGAGGCAAAGCTCATCCATTATAACCTTGGTTCAGCCTATTTCAATTTGCAGGACTATTCAAATGCACTTGACAAATCTCCGCAGATTTGAGGCAGAAGCAAAAAACGTCAAGCCTGAACTTGTCTCAGATGCAAAAAACAGGATAGCAGACTGCTATTATATTACAACCGAGTATCAAATGGCTATCACATATTATGATAAAGTCATCGACCAGAGTCTTCTTGATGCAGATTATGCTATGTTTCAGAAAGGGTTTTCTCTTGGATTAATAAATAATAACAGGCAAAAGGTCGATGTTCTGACAAGCCTCACCAGGAAATATCCATCGTCACAGTATGTTCCCAATGCGATCTTTGAGAGGGGAAGGGCATATCTCGTTCTTGAGGATTACAAAAACGGAGAGGCCGACTTCAATACAGTAATCTCTACCTATCCGGCAAGCCTGTACGCTCCCCGTGCAATAGTACAGTTGGGGCTTCTGTATTATAAACTTGGTGAAAATGATAAGGCTATAGAACAGTTCAAGAAGGTAATAGAAAAGTATAAATCTACGCCTGAAGCCAGATACGCGATGACAGGCCTTAAGAACGCATATGTCGATAACAATGATGTTGATGCTTATTTTTCATATGTCAAGACTATAGATGGATATGAGAATGTTGATATGAGCGAGAAAGATTCACTGCTATATGCTTCTGGTGAAAATCTTTACATCGCTGCAAAATACGATAAGGCAAAAACAGCATTTGAGTCCTATCTCACAGAATTTCCTAATGGCAGCTTCAGACAGAATGCACAGTTCTATCTTGCCGAATGTCTCAGAACTGCAGGTAATAAGGATGAAGCGCTAAAGCTTTATACTGAAGTCGCTTCGGATCCGAATAGCCAGTTCCTTGAACAAACCCTCATCTATTGCGCTGCGCTGCTTTATGAAAAGGAAGAGTACGAATCCGCGCTCGATTATTCTGAACGGCTTGAGAAAATAGCCTCTGATGGCGGAAATAAGATTATTGCACTTAAAGGGGAGCTGAGGTCAGCCTATCAGGCCGGTGATGCACAGAAGGCAATTATTGCAGCAGGAAAAATCAACAGTCTGGGAAATATCCCTGAAGAGCTTTCAAGGGAGGCAACATTCATAAATGCAAAAGCCAATTATAGCCTGAATAACTTCGATGAAGCCTTAAAGGATTTCAGAAAGGTTGCAAAAGAGGTCACAAGTGTGGAAGGGGCAGAATCGAAATACAGGGTTGCTGAACTGCTGTTCAAGAAAGAACAGATCAATGAATCGGAAAAGGTGGTTACTGAATTCATTGACCAGAATACACCGCATCAGTACTGGATGGCGAGGATGTTCCTTCTCCTTTCCGATATCAGCGTTAAAAAAGGTGATACACTGCAGGCAAGGGCAACACTTCAGAGCCTTAAGGAGTACTATACTATCGATAATGACGGAATCCTCGATGAGGTGAAATCCAGGATGGCCACCCTCGGTGATGGCAGTAAGTAACCGGTATAAATTATTAGATTTAATAAAGCTCTCAGGAAATGACAAGAAATATAATATATATGATAAAAACAGGCCTTGCAACTGGAGTCACTTATGCTGCTCTCTGTGATTCAGGCAGGTGCACAGGTAAATAAACCGGAAACTGAATTGAAGACGGGAGGTAACCTTATATAATCCATACAAGCCTTCACTTACAGTAATAAAAAAACTGAGCTACCTGCCGGACATGACTGATACTGCAAAAGTGAAACCCGAATTTCACTATGCTGTCAGCTCCAGGCCATTTCAGCCTGAATATACAATCAGTCCCATCAAGGCTGCAGCATTGCTGCCTGATCCATTGCCCAAGCTGTACAAGAGTTATGTGAACCTTGGTTTTGGCAACCATATATCACCGCTTGCTGAAATAAGCATTACAAACGAGCGCTCAAAGAAAGGAGCCTTTGGATTATATGGACGTCATTTTTCAACAAATGATGATATCATGCTGGAGAATGCAAAGAGAGTATATGGCGGATACATGGATAATGATGCCTCTCTGTTCGGACGAAGATTCTTTCAGAAAAGCACTCTGGAAGGTTCTGTTGATTTCACTCAGAAATCAAGGCATGCCTATGGCTACGATCCTCAGATTTTGGATTATGATCCGAAGAAGAAGGATATCGCAATGAATTACAGTAATATCGGAGGTAAGCTTTCTTTTGCTTCCTCAGATCTTGATTCAACAGATTTCTATTATGATTTTGATCTTTACTATAACTACTTTCACCATACCACTGATCTGTTCCAGCATAATGGCGGATTGGACGGAATAATGGCTAAGTCATTTAAAGGATTTTATGTCGGTTCCGGGATTAAGCTTATGTCTATTATAAAAATGCAGACTCGATAAATTTAAACTCTGATATTTATCACCTCATTGAGCCCGTTCTTAAAGAAAAAAACCGACCAGTGGAACTTTAAGCTGGGTTTCCAGGCGCTGATTGACAGAAATTCAATTTTACATCTCTATCCTGATGTGGAACTTGGCTTCAGTATTGTGCCTTCATATCTTGGATTTTTTGCCAGCCTTGTCAGGGAAAATGGAAAGGAATGAACCTCTGAAGATTATCTCGGAAAATCCCTTACCTTGTAAGTGACCAGTATCCGGATTTTGTTTCCCGCGGAGTTCCTTGTTCAGATTGCCCGATACAGATCATAAATTTGTTGTTACAACCGGAATAAAGGGAAATACCGGAGTCGGAGGCAATTACCTTGTATCGGCTATCATATTCATCAATTGACCATATGCTGTTCTATACAAATATTGTATTTCCCGATACGTGTGACTCCAAGGGCAATGGGTAACTATTTTCTTCCGATCTCTGAGGCTGTAACCCTTTTAAACCTTCATGCAGAGATGAATGGTCCTGTGAATGATAAATTATCCTTTAAATGGATCGCCAACTACTATAGTTATGATTCTGATCTTGAATATGCATGGAATAAACCATCATGGGACGGACAGTTTGGTCTTAAATATAACCTGAGAGATAAAATAATTGCAGGGATGGAGCTGACTGCTATCGGAAAAAGATGGCAGATCGTTAACGGTGATGATCTGAGCTTCGATGCAGGCTATGTTCCCGTGAAAATTGATATGCCTGCACATGTTAACCTGAATCTTACAGCTGAATACCGCTATTCGAAAATACTTTCATTCTGGACCAGGCTCAATAATATCTCTATTCGACAGATACTACGAATGGGCTTATTATCCTTCTCAGAAATTTATATTCATGCTCGGATTTACATATAGTCTGTAACGTTTCAGCAGCCTGTTAATTCAGCTGTACCGCTCAAGATAAGGAAAGTCTTGCCAATTGCCTTTGGGTCCCTTTGTGATAACCTTAGAGTCCCTTTGTGTTTAATAATTTTCAATTAAACACAAAGTATCACAAAGGATTACACAAAGGATTACAAGGCATTTTTGCTCAATGAAGAAATTAGATCAATTCTAAATAAGCAGAGTCAGTTGTTAATTTCTTGATGAAAAATGTGGATTATTTTTAACAAATATTTACGAAAAAACCGTTTTAAATCAGTATATTTGCCGGGATAATTAATAATCATAATATCAATAAATTATAAGGGGGATTGTGGAGTTGATTCTGATTGCTGACAGTGTGAAAAACAGATCCAGATTTCTTTTCCGGATATACAAGTTTTAATGTCAGTTCAGGGAGTAAGATAAGAGTTACACTCCGGGTTAGAGCTATTGATATTTGCTTAAAAACAGTTGTGTTACGAAATGTTGAACTAATAAAATAGGTTGATGAGCGAAATTGATAAAAAATTGCAGGACAGTATAGATTATTCTGCTGATAATATTCAGGTACTGGAAGGTCTTGAGGCTGTGCGGAAAAGGCCTGCAATGTACATTGGTGATATTGGCATTAAAGGACTTCATCATCTTGTATATGAAGTAGTTGATAATTCTATAGATGAGGCTCTTGCCGGGTATTGTACAAGGATAGATGTTATTATTACATGAAGATGGTTCGCTGATGGTTACCGATGACGGAAGGGGAATTCCTACAGGTATCATGGAGAAGGAGCAGAAATCGGCGCTGGAGGTGGTTATGACAGTTCTTCATGCCGGGGGAAAGTTTGACAAGGATTCCTATAAGGTATCAGGTGGTCTTCATGGAGTTGGTGTATCATGCGTAAACGCATTGTCTTCTCATCTCTCAGTTGTAATTATGAGAGAAGGCAAGGTCTTTAAACAGGATTATGAGAAGGGTAAACCGGTTACACCGGTTGAAGTTATCGGCGAATCTGATAAAACAGGTACAACAGTTACATTTAAGCCTGATGGAACCATATTCCAGACAACTGAATTCAATTTTGAGATCCTTACAGCAAGACTTCGTGAACTGGCATTCCTTAATAAGGGAATTCTGCTCACAATCAAGGATATGAGAGAGCTTATCGATGACGGTAACGGCGGCACAGCCACGTTATGAAGAGTTTAAGTCGGAGCAGGGTCTGAAGGAATTTGTCGAATATCTTGATGCCAACAGGGAGAGGATTATTGACAAGATAATTCATATTACCTTTGATAAGGCTGAAATACCGGTTGAGATAGCACTTCAGTACAACAGCTCCTTCTCTGAAAATGTGCATTCATATGTAAATAACATAAATACTATTGAAGGAGGAACCCATCTTGCAGGTTTCAGAAGAGGACTTACAAGGACACTGAAAAAATATGCTGAAGATTCTGGTGCAACTTCCAAGCTTAAGTTTGATATTGCCGGTGATGATTTTCGTGAAGGGCTTACAGCCATTATTTCTGTAAAGGTTGCAGGAACCACAGTTTGAAGGTCAGACAAAGACCAAGCTGGGAAACTCGGAGGTCATGGGTTCTGTTGATCAGGCAGTAAGTACAATGCTCACAAATTACCTTGAGGAGAATCCAAAGGATGCAAGGATTATTGTTCAGAAGGTGATTCTTGCTGCCACTGCCAGGCATGCTGCCCGTAAGGCAAGGGAGCTTGTTCAGAGGAAAAATGTGCTCTCCGGTTCAGGGCTTCCGGGTAAGCTTGCCGATTGCGCTGACAGGGATCCTGCACATTGCGAGATCTACCTCGTCGAGGGTGATTCTGCAGGAGGTACTGCCAAACAGGGACGTGACAGACGTTTCCAGGCAATCTTGCCGCTCAGGGGTAAGATCCTGAACGTTGAAAAAGCCATGCAGCACAGGATTTACGAAAGCGAAGAGATAAAGAATATTTTCACGGCTCTGGGAGTCAATATAGGAACAGAGGAAGACAGTAAGGCTCTTAACCTTACCGGTCTGCGATATCATAAAATTATAATCATGACTGATGCCGATGTCGACGGTTCACATATCACAACACTCATAATGACCTTCTTTTTCAGATATATGCAGGACCTCATAAAGGGAGGGAATATTTTTATAGCCACACCGCCGCTCTACCTTGTTAAAAAAGGAAAAGCAGAACGCTATTGCTGGACCGAAGAGGAGCGTGAAGCTGCAGTTCGTGGAGATGGGACAGGGAAAAGAATCATCAGTAGGTATACAGAGATACAAAGGTCTTGGTGAAATGAATGCAGAACAGCTCTGGTCTACAACAATGAATCCGGAAACAAGAACACTGCAGACAGGTGACAATAGAAAGTGCTGCCGAAGCTGATCATATCTTCTCAATGCTTATGGGCGATGAGGTTCCTCCCCGCAGGGAATTTATCGAATCGCATGCAAAATATGCGAAAATAGATGTTTAAACACCAAACATCTTGACTCTTACATCAATGGCGCTATCAGTACATGCTTCTGCGCAGCAGAAGCACCTGATGCACTTACTGTCTGTAAGTACAATATGTTTTTTATCTGAAGCAAGGGGTTGAATTGCATCGGCCGGACAGATATCAACACACTTTCTGCATCCGGTGCATGAATCATGAAGGAAGACAGGTCTTCTTTCAAGTTTACGAATTAACTGTGTCCTGCCAAGGATAAACCGGAGACCACTGGCTACTGTTTCCTGATACAGGGATCCTTCTGAAATCTGGCTTTAATAAGACTTTCAAGTTCCGGACCATCATACATAATATCAGATTCTGACTGAAGCCACTTTTTCCTGAAAAAGGCAGTTTTTGTTGTCGGAACAACAACAGGATTATACCCAGCTATCCTGCTGGCTGTTATATCAAGCACAAGCGGATTTGTGGATCCAAGCAATACTCCTGTGGCTACAGGGATACCTTTTGATCCCGGACCAGGTCCTTCCATTCCCATAATGCCATCCATCAGAAAATAATCAGGCATTATCTCTTCATTAAGATCAACAAGAAATTCCCCGAATCCGTTTCTGTCCCTGTGCAATCCATGCTGTTTTGCTTTGCTGAATCCCGGAACCAGACCAAGAGTGTTTTTTATTGCTCCTGTGAAATACATGAGCTCATGATTCTTGAATTTTGGAAGAGAAATAATCAGGTCAACCTGGTCAACAATCCCGGCAATCCGGATACTTTCTCCTTTTGATTTTTTTCTCAACAGGATCTGTCATGAAATCGACCCAGACGGCTCCTGTTGTTTCACACACTTTTGATATTCCTGATTTGTCAGCGCTGAAGCCTTTTCTGTGAACTGCCGGCGAATCACCAACAAAAACCGTGGCTCCCTTCGACTGCAAAAGACGTATCATCGCTTCCACAACAACCGGATGGGTACTTACGCACCGGCCAGGGTCACTGTCATTCAGAATGTTTGGCTTCAGAAGAACCTTTTTATCCTTTACATCAGGACCATCACTCTTTGTATAGATATCAGTGATAAGATCATAAGACCTTCATGAAGATCATACTCATTACAACTCCTGACAGAGATTTTATTATTCATTCCACTTATTAATTTTTGTGAATACCCTGCAAAGGATTCAGGATCAGAGTGCAAATATATATTTATAGATTAAACCAAAAGAAGGAGAAATCATTTATACAAGATAATTTCCCTGATTATCTCCTCAATACCGGAAATAACTTTTTGGGAAGGGCCTGTATAATTGTTTACCATAATACTGAATACCATATTCCTGTTTGAATTTGTAGTAAAATATCCGGCATAGCATCTGACCCTCTGTCATTGATCCGCTTTTTGCTCTCATCCTTCCTTCAAACACAGGATCCCTGAAATATGATTTCAGAGTTCCTTCCTTCCCGGCTTGTGGCAATGAATTATAATACTCCGGAAAATATTTTCCACTTATTCTTCATATATGTAAGGAAACTAACAAGATCTTCCGCATTAATTGCATTTTGTGGCGACAAGCCGCTGCCATCCTCAATAAACATTCCATCTGCAGGTATATTGCAGCTCCTAAGAAATTCCTGCACAACATCTGTTCCTGAAGCTGTTGACCCATTATTTTTGAACGATTTACCAAGTTCCTTTAGGAGGGTTTCAGCATAGAGATTAACACTTTCATGATTGAGTACCTCAATAATTTCTGACAGAGGAGGAGAGCTTGATTTCAGATATTTTCTTCAAATTGTCAGCCGCTTCTGTTTTTTCCAATCTTAATGTGGATGGCTTCTTACTGATTTTTATTCCGGCAGCTTTAAGCTTTTCATTCAGTAAAACTGCAATTAGAAGAGGAGGATCAGCTATTGAGCCTTTCAGGATAAAATCATCCTGGTTGACAGGAACAGTTCCGGTCAGCCACCCGTGATCACTGTATGGTGCAGCAAAAACATATCCCTCATCAGAATCTCCGGAAGCTATCAGCCGGTTAGTGAAATCATACCTGTACTCCTGCCGGATCCAGGCCAGTAATTTTGACTGGTGCAGACCCGGATGCCGATTGGATATGAATTTCAGATGTATTGTCAAAAACAGACAAGCCGTATACTCCTGCACCATAATAATTTCCAATGTCCTCCCATAGCCATTTTGCGGGAACAGGGAGAAAATCATAATAGGAATCATCTGTAATTACCATACCATCCACTCTTTTAATCCCCATCTTTTTTATCTCGGATATCCAGTTGTTTATAAAATCCTGATAGTGATCCCCGAAATATTCTGATCCCAGTGCAGGGTCGCCTCCTCCTCTTATTACAATATTGCCGGATAGCCTTCCTGTCCTTTTATTAAGATGATCCGGTATAACCGATTACTGTTGTGAATGTATATTGAGGTCCAAGCAGTTCAAGTGCAACACCGGAAGTTATCAGCTTCATTATTGAAGCCGGTGGTCAGGCTTTTTTCCGGGTTATATTCACTCACGATTTCGCCATTATCCGCATCCTTAATACAGAGCGAAACCGAAGCATGAATCATTGATGTGTCGGAAAGAAATACTCCGAGAGCTTTCTCCTGTGAATAGGAGTATCGGGTAACCAGCAGGAGAATGGCCAGAAGGAAAAGCCTCAGCATGTGAGTCATGATTTGTTTTGTTCGATAGTTGAAAGCAAACCGCAGGCAGCCTGTATATCGACACCCCTGCTTGCCCTGATTGTTGTGAGAATACCTTTGTTAATAAGTGCTTCCTTGAAAGCTATTGTGGTCTCTTCATCCGGACTATTGAATTCAGATCCGGGAATAGGATGAAAACGGATTATGTTTATCCGGCATTTAATACCATTGAGAATTCTTGCAAGTTCCTTTATATGCCGCGGAGTATCATTCATTCCTTTGAACAGAATATACTCAAAGGAGACTCTTCTCTGACTGTTGAAGTCAAAATTCCGGATTATATCCAGTATCTCCGTTACAGTGTTTGTCCTCTGGATTGGCATCAGCTTTCTCCTCTCCTCATCGAAAGGGGAATGGAGGCTCACTGCCAGATGACACCGGCTTTTTTCAAGAAAATCCTTTATGCCTGTAATAAGTCCGACCGTGCTGACAGTAATTCTTGTCGGACTCCATCCGTAGCCCCATTCGCTTGTTAGTATTTCAAGACTTTTCAGCACTTCAGTGATGTTGTCAAGAGGTTCACCCATGCCCATATAGACCATATTGGTAAGGTTTTTGAACTCAGGCATGCTTCTGAACTGGTTAAGGATCTCATTGGAAGTGAGATTGCCCTGAAAGCCCTGTTTTCCTGTCATGCAGAAAATACAACCCATCTTGCATCCTGACTGGGATGAGACACAAATTGTGGCACGGTCATTATCAGGAATATATGCTGTTTCAATGTATCTGTTTTTCAGAACTTTATAAAGATATTTTTTTGTCCCGTCCGTGCTTTCGGATTCCTGCTCAGGCGGATACAGCCCAAGCTCATAGTCAGCAGAAAGAATTTCCCTCGTCTTTTTTGAAAGATTCGTCATATCTTCTATTGATGCGATCTCCTTCTTGTAGAGCCAGTCGGCAATTTGTCTTGCAGCAAAGCCCGGCAGTCCGACTCTTTTTGTGACTGCAATAAGTTCGTTTAAGGTCTTTCCGAAGAGTTTTTCTTTTTGTATATTATTTATGGAATTCATTGCTGATTATTATTTCCCTAACCGGAACTTGCAAAAGTAATTGATTTTTTTTAACGATTCATTGACAGGTAGTATACACAGAGTTCGCACCTGTACGTCTCTTTGTGCCGTCGAACCCTGCGTCCCTCCGCCACTGCGCCCTGCACTCTCCCTAAACCTCAATCTCCCCGCTGTACACAAAAGTGGCAGGTCCTGAAAGCCAGATTTCAGAAATCTGCTTTCCGTTGACTTTAAAGGAAACTGACAAATTTCCTCCTCTTGTTTTCACAGGGATTGTCTGGGTGTCAAAATGTCCTGCTAATACTGAAACTATGGCAGAAGCAGTGACACCTGTTCCGCAGGATAGAGTCTCTTCCTCTACGCCTCTTTCAAATGTCCTGACATAGATCCCGTCCTTCATGATCTCAACAAAATTCACATTTGTGCCTCCGGGGGCAAATTCATCTGACCATCTTATTTTCCTGCCTTCATTATTTACATCAATTTCATCAATATTCTTTCTGAAAATAACATAATGGGGCGATCCGGTGTTTATAAAATAGTTGCCGTTTATCAGACTGCGGATCATTTACATCATTCATGCTTAGTCTGTATGATATCTTCCGTCTGAAAATGCATTGTGAATGCCGTCAACTGCTTTGAATGAAAGCTTCTTGCCGGCAATTCCATTCCTAATTGCAAAATCGGCTGAGCACCTGCCGCCATTACCGCACATCGATCCTTGAAGCCGTCAGAGTTGAAATATTTCATTTCAAAATCACTCTGTTTACTCATCTGAAATAAGCATTAATCCGTCTGCTCCTATACCAAATCTGCGGTCGCAAAGCTTTTTGATAAGATCGGATTTGTCCGGATCAAAAAATCCGCTCCGGTTGTCAATAATAACGAAATCGTTGCCTGCTCCCTGGTATTTGTTAAATGGAATTATCATCAGTGTTAAAGTGTTGTTAATTTCTTGAAGATCATCCCAAAAAGGTACGATCTTTGTTAAACAAAAAAGCATTATATCAGGTTACAAAGATATTAATCTTTACGAAGTGATAATATTGAGAGTACAATGTTGAATCAAATGATTTTTAATTAAAGAAAGAAAGTTATGAAAGGGAAATATTTATTAGGAGGTTTGTTTATGGCTGTATTAGGAGCAACAATTGCTCTCTTCGCCTATACCAAATTTATTGAAAAACCTTCGCCAACCATTTCAAAGGACAGTTCGAGTGTTGAAGTCAGGGATGCAAAGGCATTTTTAACCTCAATGCAGATGCAGGAGGGACAGATCGATTTTACCTATGCTGCAGAGCAGACTGTTCATGGAGTTGTTCACGTGCATACAAAAGCACATGGTAGGAGGGCAGGCTGACAATCCGATTCTTGAATGGTTTTATGGTGACCGCTATTCCAAGCCGCGTGAGGTAAGCGGATACGGATCGGGTGTTATAATATCTGGCTGACGGATACATTATTACAAATAATCATGTTATTGAAGATGCTGAATCAGTTGAAGTTACATTAAATGATAAAAGAACATTCACTGCTCAGGTCATAGGCAGGGATCCAAGTACAGATATTGCACTGCTTAAAATAAAGGCTGATAACCTTCCATTTATCAAATTCGGTGATTCCGAAGCACTGAAACTGGGTGAATGGGTACTTGGCTGTTGGTAACCCTTTTAATCTTACCTCAACTGTTACAGCAGGGATTGTAAGTGCCAAAGGAAGAAACCTTCAATTGCTTGAGGGTGATTACAGGATAGAATCATTTATTCAGACTGATGCAGCTCTTAATATGGGAAACAGCGGAGGCGCCCTTGTCAATACAAAGGGACTTCTTGTCGGGATAACATCTGCAATTATTTCTCCCAGTGGTGCTTATGCAGGAAACTCATTTGCAATTCCTGTCTCAATAGCTAAAAAGGTTGTTGACGATCTTCGCGAATTTGGAGAAGTTCAGAGGGCTATAATTGGGGTTAATATAAGGGATCTTAATTCAGACGACGCTGAAAAGCAGAATCTCGGAGAGGTAAATGGGATCCTGATAACGGGTATAGTGCCTGACGGTGCTGCTGAGGCAGCTGGTCTTAAGGAGAATGATATAATAATAAAATTCGACGGTGTGGATGTAAATACAACATCCGAACTGCAGGTCCAGGTCGGAAAACATCGTCCGGGAGACAAAGCTACAGTTACATACCTCAGGAAAGGGAAGGAGAATACTTCTCCGATTGTATTGAAGAATGTTGCAGGAAATACAAACGTTGTCACTGCCGGGATGAACGGGGAAACTGTATTTGGAGCAAGACTGGCAGCACTTGGTTCTTCTGATAAAAGAGATCTCAATGTTGACTATGGTGTAAAGGTTCTCGAGCTTAACGATGGAAAGTTCAAGGATCTTGGAATTAAAAAAGGTTATGTTATTCTGAGCGTTAACGGGAAAAAAGTAAAAAGCGCCTCCGATGTAAGGCAATTTACAAATAATGAAACCAGCCTGAAATCAATCGGCGGCATTCAGAATGATGGTACTGTATTCAGCTACCAGTTTGGCAATTAATTCCTGGCAATGTAATTAATTGTTTGACAGGGGATTTATAAAAATAAATCCCCTTTTCACAACAATAAGGAATAATTTTTGTTATTACATAATAAAGCAATATCTTTGCGGAAATTTTTTCGGAGGCATAATGAGACAATTAAAAATTACCAAATCCATAACCAACAGGGAAAGTGCATCACTTGATAAGTATTTGCAGGAGATTGGTAAGGAGGAGTTGATATCAGTAGAAGAAGAAGTTGAATTGGCTCAACGGATAAAGAAGGGGGACAGGGCTGCCCTTGAGAAACTCACAAAAGCAAATTTGCGTTTTGTGGTCTCAGTGGCAAAACAATATCAGAATCAGGGTTTGAGTCTCCCCGATCTTATCAATGAGGGAAATCTGGGCCTTATAAAGGCTGCAGAAAAATTTGACGAGACTCGCGGATTCAAGTTTATATCCTACGCTGTCTGGTGGATCAGACAATCAATACTGCAGGCATTAGCCGAGCAGTCGAGAATTGTAAGGCTTCCCCTCAACCAGGTTGGATCCCTTAACAAAATAAATAAGGCATTTTCCAAATTTGAACAGGAGAATGAACGGACACCTTCACCGGAAGAACTGGCAGATGTACTTGAACTGCCCAAGGAGAAGGTGACAGATACACTCAAAGTGTCAGGAAGACATGTTTCTGTTGATGCTCCATTCATTGAAGGAGAAGATAACAGTCTGCTCGATGTCCTTACAAACTCCGATTCACCTGTTGCAGATAAACTGCTGATGGACGAATCCCTCTCAAGGGAGATTTACAGGGCACTGGCAACACTTACAGAAAGAGAAAGAGATATTATCAGGTTTTTCTTCGGAATCGGTTGCCAGGAAATGACACTTGAAGAGATAGGTGAAAAATTCGGACTTACCCGTGAAAGAGTGAGACAGATAAAGGAAAAAGCCATCAGAAGGCTCAGACATGCTTCAAGAAGCAGATTATTAAAAGGATATCTCGGATAGATGTAAAATACTTTAAAAGAAAGGCGCTTCAGTTGAGGCGCCTTTTTTTATTAATACATGACATTCCGGATCAGGCCACGCCATGGCGTGGCCCTACGACTGTTCTCATAAGCAACGCCATGGCGTGGCGCTACATATAACATTGGTAATATCGTAGGGTCATGCCATGGCATGAACGACTAAAAATAAAATTAGTAGGTTTGTAAAATTATTGAATCATAATTATGGACTTTAAACTTATATCCGACTTTCAGCCAACAGGCGACCAGCCGGAAGCAATCCGGCAACTTGTTGACGGACTTGAAAAAGGAGTACCATTCCAGACTCTTCTCGGAGTTACAGGTTCAGGAAAAACCTTCACAATTGCAAATGTGGTTGAGAAGGTAAACCGACCGATGCTGGTTCTGAGCCATAACAAAACCCTCGCAGCCCAACTCTACGGTGAATTCAAACAATTCTTTCCCGAAAACAGGGTGGAGTACTTTGTATCATATTATGATTATTACCAGCCGGAAGCATACCTGCCGGTATCTGATACATATATTGAGAAGGATCTGTCAATAAATGAAGAGATTGAAAAACTCAGGCTGAGCGCTACATCCGCACTTCTGTCAGGACGACGGGATGTGATTGTAGTATCTTCAGTTTCATGTATTTACGGAATAGGAAATCCGGATGATTTTCATTCCAATACAGTTCATATAAAAAAAGGACAGAATATCGGGAGAAATATTTTTCTGAGAAAACTTGTCGACAGCCTCTATTCACGCAACGAGCTTGAATTCAAACATGGTACATTCAGGGTCAGGGGCGATACTATTGATATCTTTCCTGCCTATGCAGATATTGCTGTCAGGGTTGAGTTTTTTGGTGACCAGATTGAGGATATAAATACCTTCGATCCTCTGAATGGCCATAAAATTGATCTTCTGAATGAATATATTATATACCCTGCCAATATCTTCGTGACTACCCGTGAAAGAATAAACCTGGCTGTAAGTGATATACAGGACGACCTTGTCAGACAGGTTACACATTTTAACGAAATCGGGAAAAAAGAAGAGGCTAAAAGACTTGAACAGCGGGTTATGTATGACCTTGAGATGATCAAGGAACTTGGCTATTGCAGCGGCATAGAAAACTATTCAAGATATTTTGACGGAAGAAAACCCGGTACAAGGCCATTCTGTCTTCTTGATTATTTTCCTGATAACTTCCTTACAGTTATTGATGAAAGTCATGTCAGTCTGCCCCAGATCAGAGCAATGTTCGGTGGTGACCATTCAAGAAAACAGACACTTGTTGAATTTGGTTTCAGACTTCCTGCAGCTCTTGATAACCGGCCAATGAGAATTGAGGAATTCGAGACACTCATAGGTCAGACTATTTTCGTAAGCGCCACTCCGGCTGACTATGAGCTTGAAAAAAGCGAGGGTGTATTTGTCGATCAGGTGATAAGGCCTACCGGACTTCTTGATCCTCCGATAGAGATAAGGCCCAGCCTTAATCAGATTGATGACCTTATGGGTGAGATCCGTTCGCGGACAGCTGCTGGGTGAGAGAACCCTGGTGACAACCATTACAAAGAGAATGGCTGAAGAGCTCTCTTCCTATCTTATAAAATATGGAATAAAATGCAGCTATATTCACTCGGACATAGATACCCTCGACAGGATAGATATTATGGAAAGTCTTCGTGCCGGAACTATAGATGTCCTCGTGGGAGTAAACCTGCTCAGAGAAGGCCTCGATCTACCGGAAGTATCGCTCGTGGCAATTCTTGATGCCGATAAGGAGGGATTTCTGAGATCATCAAGATCACTCACCCAGACTGCCGGAAGAGCAGCAAGAAATCTTAACGGAACTGTCATTATGTATGCCGACAACATTACGAGAAGTATGCAGCAGACAATTGATGAGACCAACAGGAGAAGGGAAAAGCAGATGAAATATAATGAACAGATGGGAATTACACCAACCCAGATCTTCAAGAAAACAGGTACAATACTGAGCGGTTTAGGCAAGAAGGGAGCCTGTGCCAAAAGCATATATCGAACCTGAAAAATTCGATGTTGCTGCCGATCCTGTGGTTAAATTCATGAACCGGGAAGCTCTCGAAAAAGCTATCGAAAAATCAAGAAAAAGCATGGAAAAAGCTGCCTCAGATCTCGATTTTGTTGAAGCTGCAAGATTCCGTGATGAAATGGCAGATCTTCAGAAACTGCTGAGAAGTAAGTCTTAAGGATGACCAAAGCTCAGAAGTCAGAAGAGTGAGGACAGAGATAGTCACAGTTGGTCGCGAAGTAATAGTGTATGTCCTGTAAACCTTGCAGCGATTAAAATAGATAGGCGCAGCATACGCAGATTAATTACTCTCAGCCACACGCTCTAATTGAAATGTTCACCGTAATCTTCCTCACTTCGGGCAATTCTGTACTTCCTGACTTCCGACTTCTTAGTTAAAATTTTCTTAATTGTAGAAAAATTTTGTGAAATCTCTCTTTTTAGAATTTACTTTAGCGAAGAAGAGATAAGCCATTTCTTTAATTTAAAAAATTCAAGTCTATGAAAAAGCTCCTCAGCATCTGTTATCGTAACATTTATCCTTTCAATAGCTGTTGAATATTCATATTGGTCAGCTTCGGGTGGCCGTAAGCAAGACTTCAGAAAGTTATGAAACATGGCTTCACAAGGCTGATCCTGATGCTGTAATTGTAAACATGTATGGAATGACTGTCGATTCCGCATTATTTGTCCTTTCAACATGCCATGGATTATTGCTCACCGGTGGTGAAGATGTTAACCCTGCATATTATGGTAAACTTAATGAATTGTCTAAATGTGAGGAGATTAACAATTACAGGGATTCACTTGAGCTTGCACTCATTAACCGGGCCCTTCTTGTCAGAATGCCGGTCTTTGGAATATGCAGGGGGGAACAGATTCTCAATGTAGCGCTTGGCGGTACACTGCTTACGGATATTCCAACCGATGTAGGAAAGCAGGTGGCTCACAGATGTCCTCCCGGTTCACAGGATTGCCTTCATAACGTGAAAGTTGACAAACAATCAGAACTTTACCAGCTGACAAGTGTTGAGAATGGAACAGTCAATAGTTTCCATCATCAGGCAGTGGATATGATTGCTCCCGGGGATGAAAATCACGGCATTGAGCGATAACGGTGTGGCTGAAGCCATTGAGCGTGAACTGCCGCTTGGGAAATCCTTTGTTATGGGTGTTCAGTGGCATCCCGAGGCCCTTTCTAAAAACCCTGATCTCTCCAAACCCCTGGCGGATAATTTTATTGAACAGGTTGGCAAGTACAAGCAAGACCGCAGACATTGCTGCGGAGCTTATTAAAAGGAGTCTCATCCAATAAAATCACAATCTTTTAATTAATCAGAACTTAGGCAGATTTTAATTTTGTTTTTGCCTGATTAATTTCTACTTTTCATCTGAATTAGTCAACATTTATTGTAGCTATCAGAATGAAAAAGTCAATCTTTTGCCTCAAAGTAATCATTGTCATTTTATCCCTGGCTTTTGATCTTTCAGCCCAGAAACTCATAACAGTCAGATTCAGAGAGACTGACGAAGTCCTGACAAATCCGGGAATTGGTTTTACCACATTTCAGCGGTTTAATGGTGACAAGACAAATGAAGGTGTAGGCTGGACTGAAGGTATGCCTATCGATTATCAGAAGTTTAACGGAAACCTTGTAACCAAAGATCAGCCGATGTCTTCAATTGCCTATTTCAGGGTCTACTGGCGATTTCTTGAACCTGAGATGGGCAAATATAACTGGGAGATGCTCGACGTGGCTCTCAAAACAGCTCACGACAGGCATCAGGCACTTATGCTCAGGGTAGCTCCTTACGGTTCAGGTAAGAAAGTCAATGATGATACTGACGTTCCTTCATGGTACCGTGCCATGATCGGTGACAAGCAGGAATGGCTGCCTGAAGGCGAAGGTTGGAGAGCCGACGCGGAGGATCCCCAGATATGCTTTATATTTTGGCAGGCTGATCTGCTGAATTGGGCAAACGTTATGACGGTAATCCTGATTTTGAATCGGTAGATCTGTCGATTGTCGGTTTCTGGGGAGAGGGCAGGGGATCTGAAATTCTGACAGATAAAACAAGAGAGACTCTTGTGACGAGCATATACTGATAATTTTAAAAAGACCCCGCTTGTAATGCTTCTGACGGACAAAAAGACAAATGAGTATCGGACTTTCCCAGGCAAACGTAGGGTGGCGCGTTGACTGTATTGGCGATCTGGGCTTCTGGGCAGAAGACAAGGAGAAACCGGGATGGACCCATATGTATGACTATTATCCGCAGTCAATTATCAATTTCGGGATGAAAGATGCCTGGAAAAATGCGCCGGTAAGCCTTGAAGTATGCGGGACAATAAAAAGCTGGAAAGGGGCAAAAGGCAGTTGTGAATATTGCCAGGGATATACTGTTGATGATGTCAATTATATTATTGATGAGACGCTGAAATGGCATATCTCCTCTTTCAATGCAAAGTCGTCCGGCGTGCCTGATGAGTGGAGACCATTGATTGACAGGTGGCTGAAGAAAATGGGATACAGATTTGTTTTACGCAGCTTTTCATATCCCGAATCTGCAGTAAGGGGTGAGAAAATAAGCTTCCTATCATGGTGGGACAATAAGGGCGTGGCTCCGATTTATAAAAAGTATCTGCTTGCTTTAAGACTTAAAAATGATGACGGCTCAGAGGTCCTTATAACTGATGCCGACATCAAATCCTGGTTTCCCGGGGATAATGTTTATGATGATGCTGTATTTATACCGGGGGACATGATCTGCAGGAACCTATCAGCTTCAGGTTGCTATTGTTGATATCCAGTCGCATGAACCAAAAGTAAACCTTGCCATCATGGGCAGGGATCCGGAAGGATGGTATTCTCTTGGGAAAATTGAGATTAAATAGAATAGCGGATCACTTCTATATTCCATGTTAAATATCATTCAAGCTATAACCTTAAATAATTCTTTATTGGCATGAAAAAAAGTTCAGCAGGAATGGCAATTCCGCTTTTATTGTCAGTAGCACTATTGTCTTTTCTATCGCCCTGCAGAGTTGTGACGGGCTGTCTGAAAAAACGATCTGAGTAAAGTCATTAAATTTGAATCTGTCGATCCTCTCGAGAAAGTACTTGTCGAAGCATCCTACTTTCCACCCAGGGAGGCAATCAGCGAAGTAGTCCGGGGTGAAAATGCAACCCTTCAGTTTGTTGTCAGATCACAGTATTCAATAACGGATCTGAAGGTAAGTGTTTCACAGGCAAAGAACGGAGATAAAAGCCTGCCGCAGGTAAAGGCCGGATTTGTAGGCTATGTGAAGGTGGGGCGCTCAATCTGGGATTATTCAAGAGACAGGATTGTTTCAAGCTCAGGATATTATCCCGATCCTATCCTTGAACAGGAGTCTGTAAATGTAGATTTTGGGAATACACAACCTGTATGGATTTCAATTCCGATTCCCGTTGATGCTGAAAAAGGTATTTATAAGGGAATAGTTACGATCACCGGAAAGATAGGGAAGAAATCATTTTCATTGTCAAAAGATTATTCGGTAAAGGTTTATCCGGTTACAGTCGATAAAACAAGTCTGTGGGTTACAAACTGGTTCTCCATTGATACAGCACAGCTTAAATGGATGAACGGAGGCAGGTCATTTGTGCCCTTCTCCGAACAGCACTGGGATATGATAAGGACCCTGGCAAAAAAGATGGCAGAATACAGGCAGAATGTTGCAATTATTTCTCCCCTGGCTTTGTCGGATTTCAGCTTTGAAAACGGCAAATGGAAAACAGATTTCACGAAATTCGATAAGATGGTCGATATCTTTATAAAGGAGGGTGTCATAGGAAGAATTGAAGGCGGACATATTGGAGGACGTGAGAGCACATGGACATCACAATTTGTTGTAATGGTGCCGGCTAAGAGTGATAATCCTCAGAAACGGTTTGATAACCTTCCTATATCGGATCCCCGGGCACAGGAATTCTATAAAGACTTTATCGTTTCACTGCGCGATCATATAAAGGAAAAAGGGTGGGATAAGATCTATATGCAGCATATAGCTGACGAGCCTATTGAAGAAAATATAAAAAGCTATATTGAGATCGCAGGTTTTGTCAGAAAACTCGCGCCTGATTTCAAATTCGTCGACGCCTGCCATAGTAAAAACCTTGGAGGAATGCTTGATATCTGGGTACCACAGCTCGATTATATGAATCGCGATTATGAATTCTATAATAAACAGCAACAGAGCGGAAAAGAAATATGGTTCTATACCTGCCTTAATCCGAAGTTTGAATATGTCAACCGGTTTATTGAATTGCCTCTGCTCCGGACAAGATATGTACATTGGTTAAATTTTAAATACAATATTCCGGGGTATCTTCACTGGGGGCTCAACTACTGGAGCCTTGGAAATCCATTCGGAGAGCAGACCGGCATTCAGTATGAAGGAGGAAATGTTCTTCCCGGAGGTGACAGCTGGATTATTTATCCCAGAGATGGCAAGCTTTTCAGCTCGATCAGATATGATGCCATGCGTGACGGTATAGTGGATTATGAACTCTTCAGAATGCTTGAAAAGAAAGATCCTGCCCTGGCCAAAGATCTTATCGATAAGGTCATCTATTCGTTTGAGAGATACGATAACAACATTGAAGCTTTCAGGGCCCAACAGGAGGCACCTGATGGAACTGTTGTCGGAAGAATAATAGCCTTTCAGATTTTTCCCGCAAATTTCGCAGATCAGCTGATCAGTAGTGGCGCGGATTTGCAATCCGTGCCATTTGATTGAATCAGGATTATTTTTCTTTTGACCTGATCAGATCCCGTAAGTCTGCAAGTAAGTTTCGTATTTTTGAGAGACAATTCATAATCTTACAAATGTCCTGTTACGGTACATCCAGTAGAGGATAAGCCATACAATTGCAAGTGAAGCAGTTTCAGATACAAACATATCCCACGGGTACAATCCGGGGAAGCAGGCTTCCGATAAAAATGTCACTTATCTGTTTGAAATTTATGAGCATTGCTCCGCAATAGACAACAATTGAATTCATCCCAATAACTTTGAAGAAAAAAGCCCAGCGTGGAATCCCTTAACATCAATGATCCAGTAGAAAAGAGATAGCATGATAAAGCCGAATCCCCCGCCAATCAATACAAATGAGCTGGTCCAGAGCAATTTGATAATGGGGAATATTTAGGCTCCAGATGAGCCCCATGCTATACAGCCAAGACCGGCAAACAGAAGATGGATAGTTTTTTTTGTTCCTGAAACTGGCATTTTTAAAAGATGGCCGGCCATAACACCCAGAAGACAGATGAAGCAAAAGCAGGATAACTCAGAAACCAGGTATTTTCCCCATGATGAAACCTTCCAAGTACCAACTGGTCAAACCAGGTAGCCACATTGCCATCCGGAGTCAGTATGCCTGCACCACGGCCGGGAACAGGTAACAACATTATTACAGCCCAGTAAATCAGCAGGAACAGTGCCGTGATTAACGACCTGGTATTTGGGTTTCAGCTCAATTGTTACAATAACTGCTATAAGATAACCCGCCGCAATTCCATGCAGGACGCTGTAACACGGATGGAGTTTTGAAAGATCCCACTCCAGCAGTCCGCCCTGTAGTATCATACCAAGAATAAAGAGGATTACTGACCTGCGAACAGCATGCAGATAGAGACTCCTCTTTGATGCACCCTCTGCTCTTCTCTTTTCAACCGAGAGAGGAATTGATACTCCCACAATAAACATGAAGAGAGGCCATATCAGATCAAAAAAATGAAGTCCTTCCCAACGGACATGATCAAATTGCGGAACAATTAGGTTAAACGGACCACCAACGGCCTTTGCCAGACCGGTAAAGATGGCGCTTCCGCCTATGATCCAGAACATGTCGAAACCACGCAGGGCATCAAGCGACATCAGTCGCCCGGATTCAACAGAGGTCTTTTCAGGTGTTTCCATAGATTTAGTCTGAAGGGTAAGGTTATACAAATATATCGAATTCCAATTGTCATTCAATTGTCATTCAATGGTCATTCAATAGTCATTCAATTGTCATTCAATTGTCATTCAATTGTCATTATTGTATGAACGTCAGGATTTGGATTAAAAGATTTAAATATTTCATTTCAATTGGTTAATTTAGTATTTGCATCTGATAATTTTTCCGGGAGATCGATCAGATTTAAAAATCTCATTTTAGTAATTTAATTATCAGTCTGTTCTGGTATTTCAAAGGGAGAAAAATGAGCTTACAATGAAACACTGCCTGTTGATTTGCTATACGATTCTGCTGTTCCTTATAATCTTATCAGATTCTTCTTTGCCTGCACAGGATTTAAAGCCAACGAAGAAATTACCGCTCATTGAATCCGGCACTAATGGCGATAGTGATTTTTACATTATTTTCTTAACAGGCAACGGGGGCTGGAAAGAGCTGGCGCAATCAGTTACACAATATCTGACATCTAAAAACATTCCTGTGCTTGCAATAAATACAAAGAAATACCTCTGGACTGAAAAAGGCCCGGCGCAGATAGCCTGTGATCTTGAAAAATTAATTGATAAGTATAATGACAAATGGACCAAAACAAAAGTAGTCCTTGTCGGTTATTCGATGGGAGCAGAGGTAATTCCTTTCGCTGTGAATTGTATGGAAAATCAATATCTGGACCAGCTAAATGATATTATTTTAATTGGTCCCTGGCAGAAAGCCACCTTTAAGGTTAACCTTCTGGATTACATTATGGAAGTCAACAAAGGCGCTGATATATATTCTGAATTATTAAAACTCAAAACAGAGGCTGTCTATATAATTTGTGATGATAATGAAATTTCAATCTGCAGGAAGGGGCTCGATGGGGTTATTGATCACAGCCTGATGCCGGGCGGTCATCATTTTGGTGGTGACTATGCAGGACTTTCAAAATTAATCGGTAAAAGGTTAAATCTGGAATAACTGAAATTCAGATCAGGGAGTTTTGAGACACCTCGTTGTTTTATTCACAGCAACACTCTTTCCCTTTGGCCTTTTCAAAAGCTTCTCTCCCTTCAGAAACAGAAAAGTAGATCAGCCCGGCTGCACCTATCAGATCAGCATAGGCAAAACCGGTGAGTTCATATACGAGGCTGGAGACTAACAGCACGACAGACATATAAACGCAGATCTTTGTACAATTTCCGTCAGCTATAATAGGCTCTGATTTCAATTTCCTTCCAACACTCTTTTTTGTTTTCATAAGCCAGAACATTACAGCAATTGAAATAACCGATATTATTATCCCCCAGACTGTTGTTTCAGGCTTATGATGATTTATGAGATTTAAAACAATGCCGGCAAAAAGTCCTGCTGACAGAAGATAAAATGCTGTTCCGGTTATTTTAAGTGCGGTAATTTCGAATTTACTCTTCGGATTTTCAGGATTTTGCCTTATTCGGATATCATAACTGCAATACCGATGCCTGAGATTACTTCAATGAAACTATCTGCACCAAAACCAAACAGACTGAGCGTTTCGTCTTCATAACCCATAACTATTGAAACGATGCCTTCAACGATATTATAAAAGATCGTAAAAAGGCTCAGCATGTAAGCCTTTCTGTATAACTGTTGTTCAGATTTTGTCAATTTATGTGTCAGGGTTTAGAGATTGCGGAATGTTTAAAGTTGAATTGAAGTAGAGTGGCTGCTGAATTTTTGCCTTCATTGGAAATAAACATATCTCCATTCTGCATGAAGGTTATTCCTTCAGCCTGAGGAAACAGATCTTTATCAAGTCTTTCGAGAAATTCGATATTGCCATTCAGATCAAAAACAAACAAAAGCCTTTCCGAACCTGAGAGTGCGTATAATCTGCCTGTAACCGGATTTATGCTTATCTCTGAAATCCTCATTTCTATATCCGGTTCTTTCTTTTTTCCATGCGTTTCCTTCATGGGTACTTTAATCTTGTTATCAACTGCAAATTTTTTGACAGCCTTAAGGTCAAGCTTTATAACAGGATCTTTGACAAGCTTTTTTGAAGCAAGATCGAATCCATAGATGAATCTTTTGCCTTTATTTTCCGGTTTATCCTCTGAAATTTCTTTGGGGACAATAAGGAGTCTGTTATTCTTTTTGTCGTAACAGAGTCCTTCAATATCTTTCCCGGGAATTTTTGTTTCGTATACTGTCTTCTTATAATTTTCACTATTGAAATTTTCTATTCCTGTTAACCTTTCATCACTTCTCTGGATATAAAGTGATTTATCAACTCTGGCTATACCTTCATAATCGCCTTCACCTCCAAAATTAATTTTCCTGATTGATCTGATTTGTATTTATGTCATGGATGTATATAGTTCCGTGTTCATCCTGGACACAGGCTATTGTTGATTGATCCAGTTCAGTAATTCCTGAAATCTCCCGAAGCGAAGCAGATAATGTATATACTTTGTCGGGAGCAGAAAGATTATATTCAATACTCCTGAGAGTATTGCCGCTTTGTTCGTTATCCTTATTGATAGCAGAAAATATTATTGGAATAAAATAAAACCAGGACAGTATTGTTGTCATCCGGAGAAAGGTTTGTCAATGCAGCAAAGTTAATAAATATATCTTCAGGTAAAATTGGTACTGTCTTGGGAAATATCCTGAGGATTTTTGGCTGATTTTTTATCAGTGCCTGATACAATTGAAGGAAAATCACAAAGCATTATTGTGGTATTTGGGAGGAGAAACCCTTTTCCGCAATGATATTGAATCGTGTGGCATGGCGATAAACAGAATATACATCTTATCAACTAATTTGGAATTCACAATTTATTCCTTAATAAAAAAATAACCGGATAGGAATAGTTTCTTAATGTGGATTTATTTCATGATTTTATATCCGGATTTCCAGGGATTTTTATAACTTTATTAGACAAAAGGTCTGTAAAATAGATACTTGAGAAGCGAGAATGCAACTATGTCAAAAAACTAAAAATAATTAATTAATATTCAGTGAGTTTTAAGCTTTCTCGAATAATAATTTTTTTTACACTTCGGAATATTTCGATAAGCTCTGCGAAAATAAGTTGAAAACATTTTCCATAATATTTAGTAAAAACAAGGAAAAATCAGTCCTATGAAGAAACTATTTATTTGTCTTTTTTGTGCTTCAATTGCTTCAGGTGCTCTGGCACAGAATGCAAAAATTGATACAGTGGCATTGATTATCCTCGACAGGATGAGCAATGTTATAGGTGATCTCGTATCCTGCAGTTTCAGGGTAAATGCCTCTTATGATATGGATGATGGGGTTAACGGCCTTGTGAAAAAGCATAGTGAACATGAAATTTATATGGCCGGACCAAACAAAATGCTGGTCAACTCAACAGGTTGGGAAGGGCATCAGGAGTACTGGTACGACGGCGAACAGTTGTCATATTACTCCTATAACGAAAATAATTATGCGGTGATAAAAGCACCGGCTACTACTCTGGAAACAATTGACAGTGTAAATAAGAATTATGAGATTGAATTTCCTGCAGCTGATTTCTTTTATCCGACCTTTACCGATGATTTGATTGAATCGAGCGATCAGATTTCTTTACTCGAAGATACCTGGATTAACGGGAAAGATTGTTTTTGCGTTCTTGCCACCGGAAAAGACAAAAGGATACAGATATGGATAAGTAATGATGCTTTTAACCTGCCTGTTAAATACGTTATTGTCTATCGGAATCTTGATGGATATCCCCAATATGAAGCAACTTTGTCTGACTGGAAGGTTAATCCGTCTCTTCCTCCATCCATGTTTAATTTTATGCCTCCTCCGCTTGCGGTTAAAATCAGGATGATATCAATTTCCGGGAAATAATATTTTATTAAACTGAAACGCAATGATCACACAAATTAAATCTGACATGAGACTCCTTGCGATGTTAATTGTGCTTTCAATAGCCTGGTCGCAAGCTGATGCACAAAGAATGAGCCATGGATCTGCCGGGCGTTCTTCTTCCAGACCTTCTGCCGGCTCCCAACAATCTATAAATGGAGGAAGTTTTAGGTCATCTTCGCGTTCTCCTTCACATCAGGTTTCGCAAAATCCTGTCAGTAAGCCAAATACAGGGATGAGCAATAGCAGAGCAAGTGCCGGGACTTCTGACAGGAGGAGTCCGGGTAATAATGCAGGTTCGGGAAACAGGGCAAATGCCGGCAACGGGAAGGATGTAAATATTAACATTGACAGAGATATTAATATAAACAACAGCCATAATACTGTTGTAAGAAGAAACAATGTAGCCGTGTATCACCGACCTCCGTATCGCTATGGTGGAAGGGCCTTTTATTGCCATCATCCCTATCATTATCATCCTTACCATCCTTTTTTCTGGGGACCTGTCTGGCACCCGTGGGGGTTTTTTGTAACGACAATTGCAGTTACAGCCATTATAGTCAACTATGAGAGCCAGCAGTACTATTATGATCAGGGAGTATATTATGTAAAGTCCGGCGAAGGTTACACCGTTGTTGCGGCACCGGTCGGGTCTACTGTAACGACCCTTCCGCCTGAGACTCAGACTGTCGTGGTAAACGAGACCACTAATAATTATTATTACGGTGGCACCTATTATGAAAAATCAGACAGCGTTTATAAAGTTGTTTCACCAACTGCCGGAACTATAGTTGAGAATCTGCCTGAAGGAGGGGAAGAGGTAAAAGTAGGGGAACAGACCTACGTGAAAATAGGCGAGACCTATTATCAACCAATCGAGAAGGATGGAAAAAATATGTATGAGGTTGTTCAGATTGAAGAGGATAAAGAGGATAAAAAGAATGGATGATGGTTTGTTATTTATCATCAGTGTAGTTTAGCCTTATCGATACAGGACCTCAATACGCTCCTGGAAAAAACATGGTCCCAAATGACTGGATAATTGAGAACTATAGGTCTTGACATTCAATTGAAAAATATTCTAATTAGTTTTCTAATCATTGATCAAGTAGTATTAATAAACAATTTAATATCATGAAGCGAAGGCTGAAATTACCCGGCATTATTTTATTCTTTCTGTTTCAGATTCTAACAAACCTCATTTGGTCAGGATAATTCAGAAGGATAACTATAGTCTGGATCTCATAAATACCGAAAGCAAAATTGAAAATATCATCCGCCTTTATATCTCAGGTTCTCAATATGAAAACCTCAGGTCTACAACAGGGGAGAAGGTTAACATAAGAAGCAGAATATTAACAATCAATGGAGATACTATAAAACCAAAGAATATAAGTACCAGAGGGCAGTCGACACTTATGTTCAATAGAAAGAGTTTAAGCATCAGTCTGAAATCGAATGCCTCATTCACGGCATGGTGATAGAACTGAATCCCTGAATAAGTTTTCATTACTCAATCTTTCAATGGACAAATACTATTGTTGTAACCGTCTTGCTTTTGAAATGATGGAGGCACTGGGATTATTTAACCTTTTTTATACATTTTGTGAACTCCGGATTAATGACAGTAGTGAAGGCGTTTTTATGATCATGGAAACACCTGAAAACTGGGCAATAAGGGAGAAAAAGTCTCCTTTGGTGATACGAAGAGGTTATGATCATAAGATTGAAAAAACAAAAAACAATAAAAAAAATGGTCCGACTTCTGAAAAAGAGTATGTAAGCAATTATAATAAACTTTACAAGTCTCTTGATAAAGATACTGGTGAAGGACTCTATAAAATTCTTTCTGAATATATTGATCTTGATAGTTATATGAAGTGGCTGGCGTTCAATTTCCTGGTACGTAACGGGGATTACTCTGATGAAGTCTTTTTCTATATTGATCCGGAAATTGGAAAATATAAAATCATTCCATGGGATTATGATGATATTTTTGCAATATCCCCGCATGAAGGCAAAGAACAACGGAACAAAATCATCGGAGATCAACTGATATTTTCAAGTGAAGATCTTCTGGATCAAAAAATTGCTACTGATCCGTATCTGTACAAGGAATACCTGAAAAGGTTCAAAGAAGTACTTGACAAGCTTTCTCCCGAATTACTGAAAAGCGTTATTGAAAACACTTACACGGAATTATATCCATTTTATTCGGACGAAGAGATTATCGGGAATTCAAAATTTGATTATTATAAAGATGCCAATCTGGAAAATCTGAAGGAGTATATGCTGTCAATATATTTAACCTTAAGTGCGTCGCGCAACCATTACCTGGAATATTTGGAAAACAATAATGACAGACACAGCTCACCCTTAAAATTGATGCGAAAAGGTTCGGGTCTTTTAATGACCTGCAGTTTGACCGAGGACAACCTATATGGAAACTAAATGCCGGATTAAAGTCCTGTTTTTTTCAGAATACCTATTAATGGCTATTTTATGAGCCTTCCAAAAAGTGTAATTTTAATTCGTCATGAATTTAACCTTGAATCTGCTATGATTGAGTTAATTTATATACAATGGGGCGAAGAATAACTAAATTTGAGCTGATAAAATCAATTCAATATTGCGGGGAAAACAAACTACAAATCATTAACCTAATTGTACTATGATTATGAAACATTCTGTTATTGTATCCATATTTCTGGTTTTTATACTCTCATGTTCTCAGGCACTCCTCTCCCAGGAGTTATCCAAAGCTGAGAAAAAGGCCGCGCGTAAAGCGAAGAAGGAGGAAAAAATAAAATCAGGAAAATTAATGATCACTCCGCTCGCTGGTCCTGCATATACCCCGGAACTTGGATTTACTATTGCAGGAGGGATAATGACGTCGTTCAAAACTGACAAAAGCGATAGCCTTATACAAAGATCGTCTGCCCCAATAATGCTTGGATTCACCTCCACAGGAGCTTATTTTTTCCAGTCAAAGTGGACAACCTTCTGGTTGCATGATAAATTGCGGATTTACTCCGATCTGAATTACAAAAATATGCCCGACAATTACTGGGGAGTAGGCTATGATGCCGCCTACAATGCGTACAAGAGTGATACTACAACAAAATACACAAGATCATGGTTTCAGTTTAATCCAAAGATATTATGGCAATTTAAAGAACACCTGTTCATCGGGCCTGCCATCAATCTGAACTATACAAAGGGAGAAGACGCGTGTGAAGCTGTGGCTAATGATCCGACATATGCGAAGTATAATGGTAATCCATTTAACAGCGGTTTAGGATTAGTCTTTCAATATGATTCAAGGGATGTTCCTGTAAACGCCTGGGGAGGAACGTTTGTGGAAGTCACTGCAACATTTTTCGGGTCTTACCTTGGAAGTCAGAATGAATACCAGGTATATGACTTTGATGTCAGGAAATATTTTAAGATAAAGAAGCCCGGACATACTCTGGCTCTCCAGTTGAGGGGCCGCTTCGGATATAATGACATCCCTTACGGCGAAATGTCACAGCTGGGAACTCCTTTTGATCTGAGGGGTTACACGTGGGGCACGATACCGTGACAACTCAATGTTTTATACAATAGCAGAGTATCGTCACATGTTTTATAAAAGTAGTGGTGAAGTCAGTCCCCATGGAGCAGTTCTATGGGCCGGAGCAGGATCAATAGGCACAACAGCCAGGGATTTTCAAAACTGGCTTCCAAACATGGGCATCGGATACCGGCTTACTGTTCAGCCAAGAATGAATTTAAGACTTGATTATGGCTTTGGAAGGGCAAGCAGTGGCTTCTATTTCAATTTCAACGAATGTTTCTGAATCAGACTAAAACCGAAATATACCTTAAAGGCCAAACCTGTACTGCAGACCTGTAGTCAATTGCTGACGGCTTCCAAGGAAACCATATTCTGCCCTGAACATGAAGTGTTTATTGATCTGGAATTGAGAGCCTACAATAAAATTCCACATGTCTTTGGGACGTTTGGTGAGGGAATACTGAACTGAAGCGCTCTCAGCATTAGATAAGGCTCCATCAATTGCTGTAAGTACATCAGATGATTTCCCGATAACGCGGTTTGCCGTTTCATATTTTGCAGCATTGACAGGATTTTTCTGCTCTTCGGGTGATAGCCCGGTCCACCACTCATCAACACTGACCTGAGCATCTTCAACTTTTTGCATGCCATCATTAACTTTTGCCTGGATATCGTCTATAGGCATAACCTCCGAAAGCATCAGAGAACCGTTGGTTTCGGATGAGATATGAACTCTGAAGCCACCTGCCCATACAGCAAGGGTTCTTTCAGGTTTTTTAAACTTAAATGATTTTCCAAACCTTGGTCCAAATACAAAACTGAATACAGGTTTATCCAGAGCACTAACATCTGTCCATACGACATTCATATCAAAAGCCATGAAGCCGCCAGCAACACCGACTGTCGGGGTCATTCCAAAACCCATTCCGGTAGCAGAAAAATCAGCTTTGGATGAGAATGTAGTTACTTCTTTCCACACATTTGCGGTATCCGGTAACCATAGTCCGGCATTTATTGCTGTAGAACTATTCCCCTTCATAAAAAGACCATAGACATTAAGAAAGGGCAATACCCAGAAATCGGGTCTGAAATTAAGCAGGGACGTTGTAGATACTGCACTATTGAACCTGATAATCTCATCAATATTGTACATCGGACCATTGTTGAACCCGACAGATAAGTTATCAATAATCAGATCAGACTGTTGCCAGGCGTAATTCAAACTCAATCCGGCAGAATATGGCAAATCAAATCCTTTTTCTGCAACTTTTGCTCCCCATATTGGTAATAAATAGGGATAAGGCTTTGCTTTTATACTGTCTAAAAGAGCTTCATCCTTTTTACCTGTTATTTTATTTGAATAAACTTGTCCTAGTGACTCTGTAACAATTACAAGAGTCAATACAACGATTGAAAAGAGAGTTTTCATTTTCAGTAAAAATTTGTTTTATGGACATTACGGAACTCAATAACAATGAGGCAACCTATATTATAAATCAATCTATTCATTCTATCAGATTATCCGGTATATAGGGATGCCGATTCTTTGAACACAGATCAAAATTAGATACTAATTGTCTTGAAAAATGTACTTATTTTTAAGTAATTTTAATGCTTAGCCAACTGATTAAAGAAGTATTCATATGAAATTAAAAAAGACCTTTTCTGTCAATTACAGCCTGTAAATCAGAAGTGTTAAAATCTGCAAAGTTGACTGACAATTCTGATCTTTGGTAGTATTGATTTCTTAGAAAGAATAAGTACCGTAATCGCACGATCTTTCAAAAAGAGACATTATTTTTGTCGGGAATATGCCATCTCCTATATTTTAACACCAGTTGAACGCATATACAATAATGTACGCTATATAAAAATTAAAATATAGAAATATGATTCGTAAAGATGGTATTTATACAGTAAGGATATTTTTTTGTTTTTTGATAGTCCTTTCATTTTCGGATCATTCAATATTTTGCCAGACAGACTCATTGGTCAAGTCAGTACAGGTTGTGAAAGAAAATAGTATTGGCTTTGAAAATGACCGGTTTTCTTTGGGTATGGGATTTTTTTACTCTGCTGACAATACGGGTATAACACTTGGGAGTAAGCAGGCAGGTCTTGGGATTATTTATGATCTTGAAGATGCACTGGGGCTTAAGACTTCTAGTTTTGTTTTTTGTGGAAATGCAAAATTACAATTTGGTAAAAGAAATCGTAGTGCGGTTGTTCTGAACTATTTTGGAATAAACCGCAGGGCTACTAAAACGCTTGAGGCGGATCTGGAATATGGAGATATCACTTATCCGGTAGGCACCAGGCTTGACAGTAAATTTTATTTATCTATTATAAGGGCTAAATATGAATATCTGTTTTTGCAGGATGACAGGGTATCCCTTGGTTTTTCGGCAGGGCTGTATATAATACCGCTTAGTCTTTCAGTAAAATCCGGAAGTTCTGAGGAACAGAGTACAGCATTTATAGCGCCCCTGCCAGTTTTTGGATTGCGATCTGACTTTATGATTACCAAAAAACTGGCATTAAAAGAAAGCGCTGAATTATTGTACCTGAAAATTGACAACTTTAGCGGGAGTATTCTCGACCTTAAGTTAGCTGTAGAACACAGGACTTTTAAACATTTTGGGTTTGGATTTGGCATTAATTCAAACAAGCTGTCTGTAGCAGCAAAAGGGGAAGATTATCCTGGGATCGATTTTTTTGGTACAATAAAAATGGACTATACCGGAGCCTTTCTGTCAGTAAATTTTTATTTATAGAAGACCTGCCAGTCATTTGTATTGATTATAATGTCAGGTAAAAATCCTTCAGTTCTGCTTTTTTTGATAAGCTTTTCGGGGTTTATAGACTCAATGAATGAATGAAACAGATTTGAATAATTAAGGGGCAGAAAATCCGCCCCTTAACATTCTGTCGGGGTGATCTGACTCGAACAGACGACCCTCACGCCCTGCGTGATGCGCTAGCCATGCAAGCTGATATTATTGTCAAGCAGATATCTTGCAGCACCTCTTTTTTTGATAAATTTTTCGAGTTTTAAAGCTTCTGTCCTTGATTGAACCTCTTTAGAGTACATTAACTTCCATGGCATACCTTTAGCCATACCGGGTGTTTTACCCCGATTATGCTCAGCAATTCGACGCTCGAGGTCTTGAGTCTGACCGGTATAAAATCTGTTTAATTCAGCACTGAAGAGTATGTATGTGCAATACATATCTGATTATATAATTAAGGGGCAGAAAATCCGCCCCTTAACATTCTGTCGGGGTGATCTGACTCGAACAGACGACCCCTTGCACCCCATGCAAGTGCGCTAGCCAACTGCGCCACACCCCGTTTTGACCTCCGAAGCTTTAGCGAAGGAGGTTTTAATAATTGTCACAAAAATAATCAACTATTCCGATAATGCAAACCGCATTAGCCATTGAGATCAATTAATCCGGAAGCTTTTCTTCTGATTTTCTATATTTGACTCTCATATTAGAATCGGAGACTTAAAAATTGAAATCCTGTTTATGAATCCACTTATACTGTTAATTAAAATTCCCTAATAAAAAGCATATATGCAATCTGTTGTGCGGGTCACTGAGAGAAGATCAAAGTTACTTATATTTGCAAAAACAAATTTATAAAACCTTATATGGATATTTTTAAACCATTGAACATTCAAAAAGATTCAACTAACAACCAATATTGAAAATACTGAAAAAGTTAAATGCCTTATAATAGGCTCAGGACCTGCTGGTTATACTGCTGCTATCTATGCTGCGAGGGCAAATCTTAAACCGGTTCTATATACAGGTCTTCAGATGGGAGGCCAGCTTACAACAACAACCGAAGTCGATAATTTCCCCGGGTATCCTGATGGAGTAACAGGTCCCGAACTGATGGACGATCTCAAAAAACAGGCGGAAAGATTCGGCACAGAGATTCGTTTTGGATTGGCTTCAGCTGCAGATTTTTCAGCCAGCCCCTTCAAAGTCACTATAGATGAAAATAAGGTTATTGTGGCAGATGCTGTTATAATTGCTACCGGCGCAACAGCCAAATACCTTGGACTTGAGTCTGAACGGAAATATGCAGGAATGGGTGTTTCAGCCTGCGCGACCTGTGATGGATTTTTTTACAGGGGGAAAGATGTTGCAGTGGTAGGAGGGGGAGACACTGCTGCTGAAGAGGCTACATATCTTGCAGGCCTTGTCAATAAGGTCTATCTTATTGTAAGAAGAGATGTGCTGAGAGCCTCCAAGGCTATGCAGGATAAAGTCATGAAAACAAAAAATATTGAGATCCTGTGGGAGCATCAGACTATAGACCTGTTCGGCGACTAATGGAGTGGAAGGGGCTACTCTTGTAAAGAAGAAAGGGCACACCCTCCGAGGAGATAATTAAAATCAAAATCGATGGTTTTTTCCTTGCAATTGGTCATACTCCCAACTCTGAAGTTTTTAAGGAATACCTCGAGACTGATCCTGTAGGATATATTAAAACAATTGCCGGTACATCAAAAACAAATGTTCCGCGGAGTGTTTGCAGCGGGAGATGTTCAGGATCCGCATTACAGACAGGCAGTCACGGCCGCCGGATCAGGATGCATTGCTGCAATGGATGCCGAACGATACCTGTCAGAACTGGAATAATTATTCTCTAGGGACAATTTAAATGATTTTTATCCTGTTATTAAATTTCTGAGATGAAGACATTCAAAAAAACATTCAGGATCAATACCGAGCCGGCTGATATTTATTCTGCAATTACCAATCCATACACTATTGAACTATGGTCAGGTTATTCTGCAGTAATGAGTACAGAACCCGGAACGAATTTTCACTCTGGGAAGGAGACATTACAGGGATAAACCTTGAATTTGTACAGGATAAAAAGATTGTTCAGGAATGGTATTTTGGCGATCAGACTGATAAGTCAATTGTCACAATAACAATAGCACCCGACAGGGAGAATTCAATTGTTACAGTAGAGCATACAAATATTCCTGATGATGAATTTGACGGTATTGCCGAAGGATGGAGGGAATATTATATTGGAGCTATAATCAGCTTTTTCAATCCTAATTTTTGAAATAGTCGGGTTTGAGATATGTGACCGGCTGGTTATCGCAAAGTGAGTAAATATCTTCAACACAGGCAAATATCAGGGTGGCGATCCCTTTGTAGCACATTGTGACTGAGTGTTCCTGCATCTTGATGATTCCAGAACCTGATCCACGGGAATATATGCTGATCAATGAACCTGCGGATCTCACTTCTCATTTCGACAACACAAACCTGATCATCAAGTACAAGGTATTTTTCAACAAGCAATGTCAGGAAACAGAAGTTCAATTCCCAGATGATCATCTTTTATTTTACCCTTATATTTTGATATCCATCCGTACGAATCATAGAAATGGGTAACATTCTGCCCTGGCTTCAAGTCATGGTTGTAAAGTGATTCAAATGCAGGGGCAAGAGCTGCATCCATTGCCATTAAACAACCTGTTGAAATCCTCCTCTCATTCTTTTCAGACATAATGATTTGTCACTGCACGAATCCCTTAGCTGGGAGGCTGCTTTTGCAAAATTGGGATTTGAACTTGATATAGGTAGTTTCATTAGAATTCCCTGCTGCCAGAAATCGACTATGCATTCTTCATTAGGTTCATACATAATCATACTGCCGGCGAAGTAGAGTAATAAATTGTACCCTTTCAGTATATTATGATTCTGATCTCTTGTCTCCATATAGTAAATACAAATAATTCAAATTTATACTAATTACTAAAATGTCTGGCGTTTAGAACTTCCGGGATGAAGGAATTTACTGCATATAACCATATTTGAAGCTGAATTGTTCAAAATTTATCTTAACATTTTATTAACATTTTTTTAATATTTCCATCCTGACGGATTTTATTTCAGGTAAAGTCGAGATAGATGTGAGCGGTATGAACAGGAAGACCTGTATAAAAAAAGGGTTGCCGTATTGCGACAACCCTCTGAATATATGCATTTTATTATTATACTTTACTGAAATCGGCCATTTCGTGAGGATAGACATCAGTATCAATTTTCTTTTTGATCTCCTTAAAAACCTTAATTGTATATTCAACATCTTCAAGGGTATGCGAAGCTGTCGGTATGAGCCGCAACATTACAACATCCTTTGGAACAACCGGATAAATGACTGCTGAACAGAATATACTGAAGTTTTCCCTGAGATCAAAGATCATCTGTGTTACCTGTGATAACGGGCACTTCATGAATACAGGAGTAACAGGCGATTCGGTCTTGCCAAGATCGAGACCGGCTTCCCTGAGACCTTTCTGAAGAGCTCTTACAATTGTCCATAACCTTTCCCTGTACTCAGGATGGGTCTGAATAATTTCAAGACGTTTGATGGCTCCGATAGTCATAGCCATCGGAAGCGATTTTGCATAGATCTGCGACCTCAGGTTAAAACGCAGGTACTTTATTACTTCAGATGTTCCGGAAACGAAAGCACCTATTCCGGCCATCGATTTTGCAAATGTGGCAAAATAGACATCAATCTGGTCCTGCACTCCAAAATGTTCACCAGTGCCGGCGCCGGTCTTTCCCATGGTTCCAAAACCATGAGCATCATCAACAAGAAATCTGAAATTATATTTCTTCTTCAGAGCTGCAATCTTATCAAGTTTACCCAGATCACCGGCCATACCGAAAACACCTTCGGTAATTACAAGGATCCCGCCGCCTGTCTGTTCAGTTAGTTTTGTCGCTCTCTGAAGCTGCTTCTCACAGTTTTCCATATCGTTATGATGATATACAAACCTTTTGCCCATATGAAGCCTGAGACCGTCCATTATACATGCATGTGCTTCGGAATCATATACAATTACATCATGTCTGTCAACCAAGGCATCTATAATTGAAACCATTCCCTGATATCCGTAGTTCAGAAGATATGACGACTCCTTGCCTGTAAATGCAGCAGCCATCTGTTCGAATTTCTCATGCATTGTGGTCTGTCCCGACATCATTCTTGCACCCATAGGGTATGCAAGACCATACTGTGCTGTTGCATCTGCATCAGCTTTTATGACTTCAGGAAGATTGGCAAGTCCAAGATAATTATTCAGACTCCATGAAAGGACCTCTTTCCCTCTGAATTTCATCCTTGGCGCTATTTCACCTTCAAGTTTCGGAAACATGAAATATCCATCGGCAAAATAAGCATGCTGTCCTAAAGCTCCCTTGATTCTTTTTAATTTTTTCAAAAATATCCATGTTGATTTCGTTTCTTGTAAAATTTTCACAAAATTATATATAAAAGAGGTAGACAAGCTACCTATTTATACCTAATTTCAGTCAGTTGTCATTCGATAGTCATTAAGTAGTCATTAAGTAGTCATTCAGTAGTCATTTCCTCACGAACTCACCCCCGGGGGCATAGCCGTCAACCTAAGGATTGAATTGTAAAAAGAGGCTGGATACATTTTTCCCTGTGAGTTTTAACCCCTCCCTGCCCTCCCCTTAAAAAAATAAGGGGAGGGTAAGAGCTAACAATCTGGTAGTAACGTCTTTTGCCCCTTCCCTTAGTCCTTAAGAGGGCCGAGCGTTAAAAATTGCCTGGCAGGCAATTTTAGCGAAGGAGCCAGCTTGTGCCGAAGGGGTTAGGGGAAGGGTTTGTAACTTATTTAAAGGAGCTAGGGAATGGGTTTGTAGAGTAATAAATATACATGGATCAAGAATAAACTTATTCCGGAATTCTTCAAGGTTA
>CAWFRW010000021.1:0-158076 GCA_963818295.1 uncultured Bacteroidales bacterium | reverse complement strand
CACCATTGTTATTAATTACATCATATGAATAGACTGTCTCCACCTCCGGATTATAGATCTTGTCGATCTCTTTTGATGTAATTGATTTTTTGCCGTCAGCAAGCGGAAAAGTTGTAATTCTCGGATGGTTTGCATGTCCTGAGATATACCCGTCAGGAATACGTCTGGCAACCCATACGGCTCCTTTGTTGCCCGGTCCCTTGCCAATAAGCTCGAGGATCCATGCTTCATTGGCATCACCAATTGAAAAAGATTCACCCGAGCTGCTGTATCCATACTCTGATACAAGCTGGGAGAAAGTATAAATAGCTTCCCTTGCATTTTTTGCCCTCTGAAGGGTTAAATAGATAAGACTGCCATAGTCAACAACCCCTGTCGAATCCATTAATTCAGGACGTCCTCCGAATGTGGTTTCACCAATTGACAGCTGGTGCTGATTCATATTGCCCACTACAGAATAGGTATGTGCTATCTGTGGAATCTTGCCAAGAAATTTGCCTGTATCCCATTCATAAACATCAACCATTGCCCCTTTTGGCCAGTTTTTTGCAGGCCAGTAATAGAGCTCTCCGTAAAGAACATGAGAATCAGCAGAATATGTTATCATTACTGACCCATCAGTTGATGCTCCCTTTGTAATTATAAAATTTGTACAGGCATTTATTATCTGCAGGTTAACTAAACCTGTGACAAGAACTACAATTATAAACGCAATGACTTTTTTCATAAAAATCTCGATATGTTAATTGTATTGATTACTATGTATGATTTCAAACTGTCAGGATTGAAAAAATTTCCCCCAAAGATATCAGCTTTCGCACAATCTCCAAAATTCATATTTCTGAATGAATAACCTTTCTTCAGTCGGCTAAGGTGATGCATTGCTAAAATGTTTAACCACAGAGTTGCACGGAGTTTGCACTGAGTTGCACTGCTACAATCGGATGGACACCAAGGGATCTTACTCCGTGTCTTCCTCCGTGCAACCCCGTGATACTCCGTGGTTAAAAAAGAAAAATCTGACAGGCAGATCTCTACATCTCCCTTAAGATCCTGATTATTCTTTAATTTTTTCAGTATCAGCAACTTTCCGCCTGAATTCATCATATCCGGGGACATTTCCCATTGTCACTCCTTCCTTTCTGAATGCCATATCGCTTTCAATTACCTTTCTTGCAGAGCAATGAAACTCCCTGGCTCCGCTTGCCCTGGCTATTTTTTCAATATTTGTCTCATTTATTCCGCTGCCCGGCATGATAATTATCCTTTCACCTGCCATTTTTACGAGCTCTCCTAAAAGTACTGCACCCTCCTCAGCGCTGTTTTTGTGACCTGAGGTCAGCACTCTGTCGGCGCCTGTCTTAATTATATCCTCAAGTCCCTGAAACGGATCGTTGCACATATCAAACGCCCTGTGAAAAGTCACCGTCATTGGGTGTGCAATTCTGACAAGTTCCGGATGTTCTCTCAATATCAATTGTGCCATCTGCTCTGAGAATTCCGGTTACTATCCCATCTGCACCGCATTCCCTGCAGATCTCTGTCTCTTTCAGCATTATTTCAAACTCCTGATCCGAATAGAGGAAATCGCCGGCTCTTGGTCTTATCAGTACATTTAGCCCGATATTCAGATATTTTCTTGCTGAGCTTATGATTCCATAAGAAGGAGTTGTGCCTCCCTCAATCAGATTGTCGCAAAGTTCAACACGCGATGCCCCTGCCTGCTGGGCATAAAGTGCAGACTGTACGCTGTCAACGCAGATTTCAAGTTTAAAATTCATTCTTATAATTAAAAATTATATTATTTTCAGTATTATTGTGCTGTGTAAAACTATTCGAACCAGTGTATTATACATTGCAAATTTAAAATTTAACATGATGAAACCAACACTTTTAGTTCTGGCCGCAGGAATGGGCTCACGTTATGGTGGCAATAAACAGCTTGATACAGTAGGACCTTCAGGGGAAACAATTATTGACTATTCAATTTATGATGCAATCCGTGCAGGTTTTGGAAAGATAGTTTTTGTTATCAGACGCGATATTGAAGACCAGGTGAAGGAACGTTTTGTCGAAAGACTAAAGGGTAAAATTGAGGTTGATTATGTTTTCCAGGAGATAACAAATCTTCCTGAAGGAGTGAAGGTCACACCTGAAAGACAGAAGCCATGGGGTACAAGTCATGCAATTCTTGTTACGGAAAAGGCTATAAATGAGCCATTTGGCGTGATAAATGCTGATGATTACTATGGTGTGGAATCATTTAAGATCCTGCATGATTTTCTTGTTAATGACAAGGATCCAAACAGCTACTGCATTGTCGGCTATAAAATGAAAAATACATTGTCTGATCATGGTCATGTTAACAGAGGTGTCTGCAGGGTAGGGGCAGACGGTTTATTGAAGAATATTGTTGAAACCCGTCAGATTGAGAAAACATCTTTTGGAGCACAGGCTCCTGGACCGGATGGTGAAATGGAAAAATTCACAGGTGATGAAATTGTCTCAATGAATCTTTGGGGATTCAAACCATCCTGCTACAGTTTCCTTGGCGAGGAATTCAGGAACTTTATTAATGAGAAAGGAATGGATCCGAAATCTGAGCTTGATATTCCAACATCGGTCGACAAGTTTGTGAAAAGCGGTGAGATAACAATCAAGATCCTGATGAGCAGTGAAAGATGGTTTGGTGTCACCTACCGTGAAGACAAACCTTTGTTGTCGAGAGCATAAATAATATGATAAGCAAAGGGGTTTATCCTGCTAAAATTTACTAGTATTGCTCTGTTGTTTAATGTTGGCAGTTTGCAAAGAGCAGTTGGCAAATTAACTAAACTTGCCAACTGTATCTTGCCAATTGCCAACTATACCGACATCTGTATCTTATCAATCAACTTACCATGTAAAACTGCAGTTAAAGTAGCTGACGTTGTCTTTGTTATCAGCTACTTTTAGCGAGAGGTTGTGTTTTGTTCCACGGGTGATCTTTTCCGGATCAAAACTGTAGATCAGCATATTGTTTTTCTGATCGTATTCAAAAAGCGCCCACTTCCCGTCTATTGAAGGCTCATAATAGTTTATTCCTGACAAATCATCTGTGATCCTGATTCTTATTTCCTTTTTACCTGTCAGGTTAGCTCCCTGGGTAAGTCCGTTGGCAGAAATTTCAGGGGCTGTGGCGTCGATGCCAATATAGTATTTTCCGAATGACCTGACTTCTGCCGAGATATAATCATCAGACCAGTAACTGTTTACCGGATTCTTTTTCCTGTCATCATCGAGCTTTATCAAAAGCATTTTGGATTTTTTACCGGCAGGAACCGAATCAGGCTTTATTGAGAGCAGGAATGGCTTATGAAGAGGTGTGTAGATATTGTGAATACAATGCAGATCAGAAAACATTCCCAGTGTCCGTGTACCCTTTTTGTAGACAAATCTGATTGTGTCATAAAGTGCATCCGTCAGGAATGGCTACTTTAACATTGTCATTTTCAAAACTATTGCTTTTGTTATAGGGCATCAGTTTTGCATCCTCTCAGAGTCTGCCAGCGCTTTCTGCAGGCTTTGAGAGGCTTTGATTTTATCTTAAATGAGAGATGCGATTTATTACCGTTCATATCTGTTACAATAATCTCGGCATGATGTGTCTTCTCATCCCCGAAGTTATAAATGCCTCTGTTAACCAGATTTTTATAGACACTGAGCTTGTCATTTGGAAGGACAAATGTTCTTTCGATATAGATCTTCTTCTCTCATATAAGTTTCATAATCAATATGACTGTTAATATATCTGGATTCATTGAAAGAAAATGCATCCATAACATATTTGAAGACAAGGCTGCTGTCGATCAGCAATTCAATTGAGTATACAGCACATTTATTGTTGCTTTCATCAAGCTGGTCATAAGATTTTATGCCGAATCCGGCAGTTCCGCTTATAATGATTTCAGTATCGGAAGGAAGTGTATATTTCCCGTTGGCTCCGCTGACATTTACCCATTTATTCCTGTTCTGATTATTTACAAGTGTATTTTGTTCCGATTGGATAAACGACAAGTTTTTCAATTACAGGCCTTATATTATCTGAGATTCCAAAATCATATGAGAGCGGGTTTACTGGAATCTCACTCTCCGATTTTCTGATCTCATAATGAAGATGTGGTCCGCCTGAACTGCCTGAATTGCCTGAATATGCAATAATTTCACCCTGTTTAACCAGGAAATTTTTCCCTTGAAGGATATAACGTAACAAGAAAGCTCTTTTTTTCATATTGCTGGGCTTTTACATATTCCTCAATCTCGGGGCTGAATTTATCGAGGTGCCCATATACTGTTGAATAGCCTGATGGATGCCTTACATAGAGGGCTTTGCCAAAACCTCCGGGAGAGACGCTTATCCTGTAGACATATCCGGGTGCCGCAGCCACAATCTCCTTGCCTGTCACACCCTGAGTCTTGATATCAAGACCTGAGTGAAAATGATCAATTCTGAGTTCGCCAAAATTGGCAGACAGGGAAAGAGGAATATTTAAAGGAGAAATAAATAGTTGTGTTGTTCCCTGGACCATCTTTGAGAGTATAGAGTAATATGAGACTGAGTATAACTGTTCGTATTATAAGCATTCGGCTTAAAAATTTCAATTACAGTGCTGCAAAGCTATTCATCTGTCTCATTCAGTCAAACTATTTCTGTCAAATTTTTGAAAATATCATTAAGTATACTAATTTTGTACTAAAGATGAAATTATGACCGGCCAGGGTTACGAGGAGTTAATCATTTTAAACAGAAAACTGGATGAATTGGTTAACCGCTACAATAACCTGAAGTCGGAGATAACGAATCTGAGGCACGGGAATGAAGAGTTAAAGGCTGCTCTTCAGGATCGTGAGACAAGAATAAAAGAGTTGGAAATAAAATACGAACGGGTTAAATTATCAGGAGCATTGCTTGGAGAAGGTGATAACGCTCTTGAAGCAAAGAAAAAGATAACTGAGTTGGTGCGGGAAATTGACAGATGTGTTGCTCTTTTAAACAGATAAGATATAGTAATGGATGATAAACTATCGATCAGGGTTAATGTGGCGGACAGGTATTATCCATTAAAGGTTGAACGGGAAAACGAGGAGAAGATCAGGAAAGCAGCCAGGATGATTAATGAAAAAGTGCTGCAGTACAAGCAGCGGTACACTGACAAGGATGTACAGGATTTTTTGGCAATGGCTGCCTTGCAGTATGTGATTAAACTCACTGAGGAGGAGGAAAAACTGGAGAATGATTATGTCCCCGATGCCTTGAAAGAACTGATTCAGAAGATTGATACAGTTCTTGACTCAAAAGAGTAACAGCGTTCTTTTAAATAGATAAATGAATTGCCCGCATTGTTTCTTCATTCATTTTTGAAACTCAACAGTTAAAACTTTGGAGCAACCTTGGTTCAGGTAGAACAGGCCTCATCCCGATTCGTCGGGATCCCGCATAAACCGGGACAGTGGACGTTCGAACTGTATTAGTAGCTCCAGCCATACAGACATGGGGTTTTATAAAAGCTGAAGGAACTTTGCGGGTTTTTTTTAATATATACTTTATACGATTTATGATGACATTTAATATAGTAACATTAAGCAACGGACTACTTGATAGTCTTTAGCATTGCTGCCCTGATACTGGGATTTGGCGCCTCATATCTGATATGGCAGGCGGCACTGAAAAATAAAAGCAAGAAAATAATCAGTGAGGCTGAGGCAGAAGCTGAGGTGACACAGAAAAGAAAAAATTCTTCAGGCAAAAGAAAAATTTCTTCAGCTGAAAACTGAACACGAAAAAGTGATTAATGAAAAAAACAACTGGATAAATCAGGCAGAAAACAGGATAAAACAAAAAGAGCAGACCCTTTCACAAAAAATTGAGGAGACTCAGCGGAAGAAAAATGAAGCTGAAGCAATCCGCGAAAACCTTACTTCACAGCTTGAACTTGTTGATAAAAAATCTGAAGAGGTTGCAAGACTGCATAAACAGCAGGTTGAACAGCTTGAAGCAATCTCCGGTTTTTCTGCAGAAGAGGCAAAGAACCATCTGATAGAATCCCTGAAGGAAGAAGCCAAAACAGGAGCAATGTCATATGTCAATGAAATTCTTGACGAAGCTAAAATGACAGCAAATAAGGAGGCTAAGAGAATTGTTATTCAGACAATTCAGAGAGTTGCTGCTGAAAATGCAATTGAGAATGCAGTCACAGTATTTCATATTGAATCAGATGAAATGAAAGGCCGTATAATTGGTCGTGAAGGACGGAACATCCGTGCCCTTGAAGCTGCAACCGGTGTTGAAATAATTGTTGATGACACTCCTGAAGCCATCGTGCTTTCAGCCTTTGACCCTGTCAGAAGGGAAGTCGCCAGACTTGCCCTGCATCAGCTTGTTACTGACGGACGTATACATCCTGCCAGGATCGAGGAGATGGTTGAGAAAACAAGAAAACAGGTTGAAGAAGAGATCCTTGAGGTCGGAAAACGTACAACTATCGACCTTGGTATTCATGGATTGCACCCTGAACTTATAAGATTGATCGGCAAAATGAAATACCGTTCATCATACGGACAGAATCTGCTGATGCATTCACGCGAGGTGGCTAACCTTTGTTCCATAATGGCTGCCGAACTTGGTCTGAATCCTAAACTTGCAAAAAGAGCCGGACTACTTCATGATATCGGAAAGGTACCCGATGATGAACCGGAATTGCCGCATGCAATACTCGGAATGAAAATGGCTGAGAAAGTACAAGGAGAAACCCGAAATATGCAATGCAATTGGTTCACATCACGATGAGACTGAAATGACAACTCTTATAGCTCCAATTGTACAGGTATGTGACGCTATTTCAGGTGCCCGCCCTGGTGCACGCCGCGAAGTTGTTGAATCATATATAAAGAGATTGAAAGAACTTGAATCACTTGCTCTGCAATATCCGGGAGTAATGAAAACATATGCTATTCAGGCCGGAAGGGAACTGAGGGTGATTGTGGGAGCTGAAAAAGTGACTGACAAGGAAGCCGAAGGTCTCTCATTTGAAATTGCAAGGAAAATTCAAAATGAAATGACCTATCCCGGACAGATAAAAATAACTGTCATCAGGGAAACACAGAGCAGTAAATTATGCGAAATAATATGATGTAATATATGAGAGGGCATCTGAATAATTGGATGCCCTTCTTTATTATTATGATTTGAAGAATTGATTATTTTCTATCTTTATTGCCTGATAAAAATTCCAAATGTAGATGCCACAGATCAAACTCCTGAATCTTGTAGGTGCCAGACCACAGATTATTAAAGCTTCAGCAATCAGCAGGGCTATCCGGACCAAGTTTCACAGAGAGCATAACTGAAATATCTTGTACATACCGGTCAGCATTACGATAAAGAACTGTCTGAAGTATTTTTTGATGAACTTGAAATACATAAACCTGATTATAATCTTGGTGTTGGCTCTGCAGGTCATGGCAAAGCAGACATCAATGATGATCACAGGCATTGAGGAGGTTCTGATAAGTGAACGCCCTGACTGCGTTATTGTATACGGTGATACAAATTCAACACTTGCAGGATCACTGGCTGCCTCAAAACTCCATTTCCCTGTGATTCATATTGAAGCAGGACTGAGATCGTTTAACAAAACAATGCCGGAGGAGCTGAACCGGATAATGAGCGACCATTCATCGACACTACTTTTTGCACCTACAAATGCTGCTTTTAAAAACCTTATGAATGAAGGATTCAGACCTGAAAACAGCCCTCCCTATACAATTGATAACCCCAAGATCTATCTCACAGGCGATATAATGTATGATAACAGCCTCTTTTTTGCTGGTCTGGCAGAAAAGAAAAAGATCATGTTTCTTGAAAACCTTGGATTGGAAAGAGATAACTTCGTTCTTGTTACAATACACAGAGATACAAATACTGATGATGCCGGCAGGCTGGAGAACATATTTGTGACACTGAAGGAACAGGCAGAAAAAAACAATATTACGCTTGTAATGCCTTTGCATCCACGAACACTAATTTCACTTAAAAGCAAACTGCCGGATCTTTATAGTGAGCTTTGCAATTGCGGGTTTATAAAAATAATACCTCCCGTATCTTTCCTCGAAATGATCCTGCTTGAAAAGAATTGCAAGATGATAATTACAGATTCAGGAGGAGTACAGAAAGAATCTCATTTCTTTAAAAAACCATGCATAATTCTTCGTAAGGAGACAGAATGGATCGAACTTGTAAATAATGGCACATCAGTCCTTGTTGATGCCGATCCCGATCAGCTGAGAAATGAATTTCTGAGACTGATGAGTGCACATGCAGAACTTGAATACCCGGGATTTTATGGCGACGGAAAAGCTGCTGAATTTATTCTGAATGAGATATTATTGTTGTTCGAAACCTGACTATATATTAAGTAAATAAATTTAATTTTTGAGAATCATCTTTTACAAATAAAAGCAGATGGAAAAAGCATTGAGAGACAGCAAAGTTCTTGTAACAGGTGGAGCCGGTTTTATTGGCTCCAATCTGATCGAATCACTTCTTCTTCATAATAACAAGGTAACCTGTCTGGATAATTTTTCAACAGGGAAAAGAGAAAATCTGAAAACATTCGCTGCAAATAACAATTTTCGTCTCATTGAGGGCGATATCAGGAATGTAAGTGATTGTGAAAAGGCTGTTAAAGATATAGATATAGTATTTCATGAAGCAGCCCTGGGATCAGTCCCAAGGTCTATCAAAGACCCTGTTACAACAACCGATGTAAATATCGGCGGTTTTGTAAAGATCCTCTTTGCTGCCAAGGAAGCAGGTGTAAAGCGCTTTATATATGCTGCAAGTTCCTCTACATACGGTGATCACCCCGACCTTCCAAAAGTGGAAGACAAGATCGGGGCTCCCCTGTCACCATATGCAATCACAAAATATGTGGATGAGCTGTTTGCATCAAATTTTTCAAAAGGTTATGGAATTGATGTTATAGGCCTCAGATATTTCAACGTTTTTGGCAGACGTCAGGATCCGGACGGAGCATATGCAGCTGTTATTCCCAGGTTTCTCAAAATGCTGATGAACCATGAAACGCCGCTTATAAATGGTGACGGATCGATATCCAGGGACTTTACATATATTGATAACGTCGTACAGGCCAATCACCTCGCTGCAATAACAGAAAATAAAGAAGCCCTGAACCAGGTTTTTAATGTGGCACACGGCGAAAGGACAACACTTGAATCAGCTTTTTTCCTATCTGCGTGAATTTGCCGGAAAAGATGACAGTTCGATATTGTCAATAAATCCTCAATACGGGCCCGACAGGGCCGGGGATATAATGCATTCACTTGCATCAATTGATAAAGCTGTGCAGACTGCTTGGCTATGCGCCAACATCATAATGTTATGACAGGGTCTCGAAGTTTATGTGAAATGGTTCCGGGATAATTTGTAATATTCATTGCAATCTTTGAATATGATCTTTGCGGCTAATTATTAAAATCCAGATTATATGTCAGTCAGTAACGGGAAAAAAGTATTTGTAAGCGGTTGTTTTGACATTCTCCATTCCGGTCATATAGCATTCCTTCAGGAAGCTTCACAGTTTGGTGATCTGTATGTCGGACTGGGATCAGATAAAACAGTCTCTGATCTGAAAGGCCGGATGACAGTAAACTCTGAAGAGGAGAGGCTCTATATGTTAAAAGCTCTCTCATGCGTTCATCAGGTGAAAATAAACAGTGGCAGCGGAATACTCGATTTCCTTGATGATATGAAGGACCTTAAACCGGATGTCTTTGTTGTCAATGAGGATGGACACACCCATGACAAGGAAAAGATCTGCATCGATCTTGGAATTGAGTATAAGGTTCTCAGAAGGGTGCCTCACGCAAACCTGCCGGTCAGATCCACCACATCAATGCGCAAGGAGACACCAATGCCATACAGGATCGATCTTGCCGGTACCTGGATAGATCAGCCCTATGTCTCCAAATATCATCCGGGATGGGCAATCACTACATCAATTGAGCCTACAATTGAGTTCAACGAGCGTTCAGGAATGGCAACTTCAACCCGCAAAAAGGCCATAGAGCTCTGGAACGATCAGCTTCCGATGGAAAATCCTGAAAAGCTTGCAAGAGTATTGTTCAGATATGATAATGACCCGGGCACAAAAGATGTAAGCGGTTCGCAGGATTCAATAGGCATAACTGATCCCGGGAATAAACCGTTTTTATTACGACAGGGAAAAATACTGGCCTTCAAAAATTGAAACAATCTCAGATCTGTCTGTTATCAAATGGCTTGAAGACAGACTGTATATGGTCACCCTCTGGCCCAGGCCTGCTGACTTCGTGGTGCTTGAAGAGACTCATATTACAGAGGAAAATGTACAAGAACCTGAATGCAGGCGCTGAAATGGCATGGGATGGACTAAATAAAAAGGATATTGCAATCTTTACAAAAGGATTCACTGCTTCATTCAATGCACAGATTGCAATGTTTCCTAAAATGATGAATGAGAAGATAGCCGGAGTCATAGATTCCTACAGGGATACAGCTCTTTCATGGAAGCTTTCGGGCGCAGGCGGCGGTGGCTATCTGATCCTGATAAGTGAAAAGGAGATTCCAAATGCTATCAGGGTCAGGATCAGGATCAAAGATTATTGGATTTAATAAACTTTAATATAAACTATGAAAAATGTAGCATTGATTTCAGGTATAACAGGTCAGGATGGTTCCTACCTTACAGAATTATTGCTGGATAAAGGATATGAGGTGCACGGAATAATCCGCAGGTCGAGTTCCTTCAATACATTCAGGATTGATCATATTTATAATAATCCGGAATATCTGAACAGCAGATTTTTTCTTCATTATGGAGATCTTACCGATTCAAGTAACCTGAACCGTCTTGTCGAAAAGATCCAGCCTACTGAAATTTATAATCTGGGAGCACAGTCGCATGTGCAGGTCTCCTTTGAAGTGCCTGAATATACTGCTGAAGTTGATGGCATAGGTACTCTTCGTTTCCTCGATGCAATAAAGGAAACAGGTGTGAAAACACGTTTTTACCAGGCCTCCACCTCTGAACTCTATGGTAAAGTTCAGGAAATACCGCAGACTGAAAAAACTCCATTTTATCCCCGTTCTCCATATGCTGCTGCCAAACTTTATTCCTACTGGATTGTTGTAAATTACAGCGAAGGCTATAATGTATTTGCAAGTAACGGGATACTTTTTAACCACGAAAGCGAGAGGAGGGGAAAAACCTTTGTGACAAGAAAAATAACAGTTGCAGCATCAAAAATCATTCTCGGTCAGCAGGATAAGCTGTCGCTGGGAAATCTTGATTCGAAACGCGACTGGGGCTATGCTCCGGAATATGTTGAAGGAATGTGGCGAATACTTCAGGCCGATGAACCTGATGATTTTGTTCTTGCTACAAATGAGACCCATTCGATACGTGAATTTGTGGAAGAGACATTTAAAAATCTTGGCGAAGAAGTTATATGGACAGGCAAGGGAGTTGATGAAAAAGGCATACTGAAATCCTCAGGAAGGGAAGTTGTCGGAATTGATCCAAGATACTTCAGACCTACAGAGGTCGATCTGCTTGTTGGCGATCCTGCAAAAGCAAAGGCAATGCTTGGATGGGAGCCAAAAACAACATTCAAGGATCTCGTAAAACTTATGGTGGCCTCGGATTTTGAAAAAGCCAAAAGACGGGCTGAGTAATTTTATAATGCAATGAAAAAAGAGAGTAAAATTTATATTGCCGGGCATAACGGCATGGTGGGCAGTGCAATCACAAGAAATCTGACAGGCAGGGGATTTACAAACCTTCTGTTTTCTCCCTATCCTCCATATGACCTTATGGATCAGAAAATTGTGGCAGGTTTTTTTGAAAAGGAGAAACCCGAATATGTTGTTCTGGCTGCAGCCAAGGTAGGAGGGATCCTGTCAAATAATAAATACAGGGCCCAGTTTATCTATGAGAACCTGATGATACAAAACAATATCATTCACCATAGCTATCTGAACGGGGTTAAAAAGCTTCTTTTCCTTGGCAGCTCATGCATCTATCCGGGTGACTGTCCGCAGCCCATAAAGGAAGAGTATCTTCTTACAGGCGAGCTGGAATATACAAATGAGCCCTATGCAATTGCAAAAATTGCCGGCATAAAAATGTGTGAATCATATAATCTGCAGTACGGTACAAATTTTATTTCAGTAATGCCGACAAACCTTTATGGTCCGAATGATAATTATAATCTCGAAACATCGCATGTTCTGCCTGCCCTGATCAGGAAAATGCATCTTGGAAAGTGCCTCGAGAACAATGACTGGGAAGCTATACAGAAAAGATCTGAAAAAATATCCGCTCGACGGGATTACCGATTCATCGTCAGAACAGGAAATTATTGACAAGCTGGGTAAGTTCGGGATTGAAACTGATGGCAGGAAAGCTGTATCGATAAATCTTTGGGGAACAGGAAATCCATACCGCGAATTTCTTTTTGTCGATGATCTGGCCGAAGCTTGTGTTTATGCATTGCAAAATATTGATTTTAAGAATCTTGTTGCCAGACAGCAAGGTTGTAAAAAACACACATATTAATATAGGAACCGGTGTTGATCTCAGAATAAAGGAACTTGCTGAGCTTATAAGCAGAATTATTGGTTTCTCCGGCGAGCTGAAATGGGATAGTTCAAAACCTGACGGCACCTTCAGAAAACTTCTCGATGTTTCAAAAATCCACAATCTGGGCTGGAAAGAAAAAATCAGTCTCGAAGAGGGTATCTCACTCGTTTACGAGACGGTACAGAAGCTGACCTTCCAATAATGTCGGTGATAACGCGGGTTGGGGCATAGCCGTCAACCTAATGGGATTAGTGTATACATGGGGAGTTTGAGGGTCTAAAAAGTCTTTTTAACCGCAAAGAACGCTAAGGATTGCGCAAAGGACCAACAGTCAAATTATGTGTGAACTCTGTGCTACTCCGTGGTCTACAAAAAGCTCACCGGTATTCTGGCGCTGCAGTCAAATGCCCTAACCAGAATATCCAGCAGTTGAAACTCCTTTGCGGTTAATGGATTTTGCCTTTATCTTCATCCCCAAACTTAGTAGTTACACAAAAAGGTACCTCTTGTTTTGGAGGATGTAGGATACCCCTTCTTACAGCAGTTTTAAGCACTTTGAGAGCGAGCTCCTCCATCAAAGGTTTATAATCCTGGATGAATTCACCTGTTACCCTGTTCGCCGGTACCAGGCAGATTGACAGAGCTCTGTGCCCCAGCAACGCAGAGAGAGCATATAAGGCAGAACTCTCCATCTCATAGTTGCAAACGGCTCTTCCCTTGAAAGACAAATCCCGCAAGCTTTTCATTAATTTCATTATCAAAAGTTTCAAGCCTGAGCTTTCTTCCCTGAGGACCATAGAATCCGGGCGCCGAAATTGTGATCCCGTATAAAAAGCTGCTGTCATGAAACTGCTCAAGAAGATCCTTGTTTGCTTTGATTGCATATGGGTATGAGAGAGTATCGGGCCATTCAAGTTCCTGTACAAGAGTATCGGCTAAGCCGGTGTCGAGTATCCAGTCATAGCCTTCATAAAAATGAAGAAGGCCGTCAAAGCCGACAGCCGTATCGCTCACAACAACCGATCCGGCCGGTACATCTGACCTTAAACCGCCTGAGGTGCCCACCCTGATAAATGTAAGTGAGACAGGCTCTTCTTTGACAACGCCTGTATTCAGATCAATATTTACAAGTGCATCAAGCTCATTGATCAGAATATCAATGTTATCTGTCCCAATGCCCGATGAGATTATTGTAATTTCACCAGTATCGAATGTTCCGGTTACCGTGCGAAACTCCCTGTTCTCTTTTCTTATTCTGACCTCCTTCAGCATTGAGGCAAACATGTCGACCCGGCCCGGATCACCGACTATTATGATTTTTTCAGATATATCTTCCGGGAAGAAGATTCAGGTGAAATATACTTCCGTCCCTATTTGTCATTAGCTCTGTCTTCTTTGGCATAAGCGATTGTTATTTATAGTACTCCATTATCTTTACCCGAAATCAGCTGAAGCGATACTTCCGCAAGTTTGGCCTGTGACTGGATCAGAAGAAGCCTTTCCTTTGCATCAAGGTAGCTTTTTTGAACCTCCCTCAGATCAATTCCCGACAGGCTGCCAAGTTTATATCTTTCGAGCGCTATCTCAAGGTTTTCACCTGCGGTCTGAAGGTTTTGCTCCTCAAGCCTGATAAGTCTGAGATTGTTACTGTACCCGTTATAAATTGTTATAAGATCGGCTTTTATTCCCTGTTCTGCCTCCTTGTACTGCAGTTCTTTGTTCTCAATGGCTATCTGAGAGTTGCGTAGGTTTCTCCTCTGATTGAGTCCGTCAAAAATGTTAACTCCGAATGTAAGTCCATAATTCATACCTGAAATAGTCTGATTCTTGTAAGCTCCATCCGAATAATTAAGTAAATAATAGTCGTATCCTGTCGAAAGATTGAGGTAAGGATATGATCGTGAAGCAACAATCTTATGATCGTACTCAGATAATGTCTTGTTTCTCCTTGCTAAATTCAGGCTTGTATTATCAGCCAGGGTTTCATCAAGTAACTTCTCGTACAAAAGATCAGGGTTTACATCAACTGAGGAATCCTGAGAAATGAATTCCTTTCCAAGATCATCCATCACCATCAGCTCATTTAACCTTACCTGTGCTGCCTTTACAATTTCAAATTGTTTGGAAAGGTTCGAACTGTCAGCATTCAGATAAACACGCGACTGCAGCACCTGAAGCTTGGAGCTTGAACCCAGAAGATACCTGTCCTGATCTATCCGGAGTCTTTCCTTGGAGAGCGTCACTGCATATTCAAGGTTCTTAAGCATCTCAACCTGCTGGATATATGCATAATAACCCAGTACTATGTCTGTAACAAGGTTTTCAACAGTCAGCTGGGTATTGAGAGCCCCTATCTGCTTTAATTCACCGAGTTTTTTATATGTTGTGCTGACATTAAATCCGTTGAAAATTGTCCAGTCGAGATTCAACCCGGCAGTAGCTGTTGTATTAAGGGCTATACTTGATTTGTTCTGGCTTCCGTCCGAAAGATTTTGTGTTGTATTGTTCGATACTCCGCTGAAGCTGCCTGAGAGATCAAGTGAAGGAAGATATCCTGCATTACCCAGGGTGTGATTATTATCCGATATGCTTTCGTCATTTCGTGCAACAAGTATCGAGAAGTTTTTTTCAAGTCCGATTCTGATACAATCCTTCAGATTGTAAACTGTCTGAGCATCTGAGAAGCTGTATGTAAGTATTGAAAACAGACTAGGAATGAGAAAGCTGAGTTTCATTTTCAGATTTTTTTGTTTCGCTGGAGATGAAGGAATAAATTGCAGGAACCACGAATAGCGTAAGGAAGGTAGAAATAATCAGTCCGCCGATTACGGCAGTACCCATTGCAACCCTGCTCTGCGCTCCTTCACCAAATCCCAGGGCAAGAGGTGCTATTCCTAAAATTGTTGCAAGACTGGTCATAAGAATAGGCCTTAGACGCGATGCTGCGGCGTACTTTATGGCATCAATTTTTGACAGACCCGCCTCTTTCCTCTGGTTGGCAAATTCCACAATAAGTATCCCATTTTTGGAGACAAGTCCGATAAGCATTATAATTCCAATCTGACTGAAGATATTCATTGTTATATTGAAATACCACATAAACAGCAGGGCACCAGTCAGTGCAAGCGGAACAGTCATCATAACAATTAACGGATCCTTGAAGCTTTCAAACTGTGCTGACAGGACAAGGAAAATAAGGACAAGTGCAAGCATGAAGGCAAACATAAGGCTTGAGGAGCTTTCCCTGAAATCCTTTGAATCACCGGCAAGTGCAGTTCTGAATGTGTCATCAAGAACGTCTGCTGCAATCTTATCCATCTCTTCAAGACCCTCACCGATAGTTTTTCCTTTTGCCAGTCCGGCAGTTACTGTAGCCGCGACAAATCTGTTATAACGGTAAAGCTGCGGAGGAGCTGTTTCTTCAGAGAGTGTTACAAGATTATCAAACTGGATCATATTCCCGTCGTTATTCCTGACATACAGTGATTTAAGATCGAGTGGCTTATTCCTGTCGCCGCGTGCCAGTTCTCCAAAGATCTGATACTGTTTTCCATTCATAAAGAAATATCCGAATCGTTGTCCGCTAAGAGCCAGCTGAAGAGTCTGACCTATATTCTGTGTTGATACGCCAAGCGATGTTGCTTTCTCACGGCTTATATGTATCCTGAGTTCAGGTTTTGTAAATTTAAGATTCACATCAGCCATGGCAAAGGTGGGGTTATCCATTACCCGGGACATAAACTCAGGAAGCACATTTTTCAGCTTGTCAATTGAGGTGGCCTGAAGAACATACTGAACCGGCATCCCGGCTCTTCTGCCTCCAAATGTTGACTGCTGCATAACAAATGATCTTGCTTTTGTCTTTTTCCTCAGTATATCTGTCAGATCATCTGCAATTTCCTGTTGTGAACGGTCCCTTTCATCAGGGTTTTTAAGCATTATTCTCACATTTCCAAAACCGCCACCCCTGACCATCATCGTATAGCCATCACGTTCAGGAACAAATTCTTCAACAGTTTTTGATATATCCTCAAGATAATTATACATGAAATCATAAGTAGCGCCCTGGACAGCCGAGGCATTGATTGATACCTGTGAACGGTCCTCGAGAGGAGCCATCTCCGCAGGGATAATCCTCCATAATAATATTATCAGACCAAATGACACAGCGACAATAATAACCGAGATCCATCGCTTGTTGAGAAACTTGTCAAGCGACCTCTGGTATGCACTGTTCAGATTGTTGAAAAAGTGCTCTGTCTTCCTGTAGAACCAGCTGTGTTTGCTTTCATGCCGTAATATTTTGGTGCAAACCATCGGGGTCAGGGTTAAGGCAAGAAATGCTGATATCGCCACGGCTCCGGCCATTACAATACTGAACTCCCTGAAAAGCCTTCCAGTGATTCCCTGAAGGAATACAATCGGAAAAAAGACTGATATAAGTGTAATAGTTGTAGCGATAATTGCAAAATAGATCTCTTTTGACCCTTTCAATCCTGCTTCAACAGGGTCCATACCCTCCTCTACTTTTACATATATATTCTCCATGACAACAATCGCGTCATCAACCACAATGCCTATCGCAAGAACAATTGCAAGGAGAGTCAGAACATTAATTGTGTAGCCGGCAAGGTACATTATGAAGAAAGCTCCGATCAGCGAGACCGGAATAACCATTATTGGTATAAGTGTTGCACGCCAGCTTCTTAAAAAGAAATATATGATTACAACAACCAGAAAGAATGCAATATAGATAGTATCCTCAACCTCCTTTATTGATGACCTTATATACTGCGTGTTATCAAATCCTATTTTTAGAACCACATCTTCCGCCAGATCCTTCCTGATAAAATCAAGCCTCCGGTAAACTTCATCAACAATTTCGATATGGTTTGATCCGGGTTGCGGGATCATTGCAACTCCGACCATTGGCACCCCGTCTCTTTTAAGAATTCCACGGATATCCTCTGGTCCCAGTTCCGCCCTTCCAATATCCTGAAACCGCACTATCTGATCACCTGATTGTTTTATTATCAGATCATTGAATTCCTTTGGAGTGCTCATTAATCCTAAGGTTCTGATAGTCAATTCAGTGTTTGTCCCTTCGATTGATCCTGAAGGAAGTTCAACGTTTTCCCGTGAGATGGCGTTCCTCACATCCATTGGAGTCAGTCTGTAACCAGCCAGCTTTACAGGATCGAGCCACAGCCGCATCGCATATCTTTTTTGCCCCCAGATTCCGACAGCGCTGATTCCTTTGATAGTCTGCAGCTGTTCCTTCAGGGTAAGCTCAGCAATTTCGGATATTTCAAGCAGCGATCTTTTCTGGCTTTCCACCGTGATAAACATAATAGGATTGGCATCTGCATCTGCTTTTGCAACAATAGGCGGATCACAATCGCGGGGCAGCAGCCTGATGGCTTGTGATACCTTGTCACGCACGTCGTTTGCAGCTGACTCCATATCAATTGATAACTCAAATTCAACAGTTATGCTGCTTCCGCCCTGACGGCTTACACTTGTGAGTGATCGTATTCCCTGTATACCATTTATTGATTGTTCAAGTGGTTCAGTTATCTGTGTTTCAATTACATCCGAATTTGCTCCGGGATATTGTGTGTCGACCGAGATTATCGGCGGATCGACACTCGGGAACTCGCGAATGCCAAGGAATGTTAATCCCACTACACCGAAGAGCAGGATCACAATCGCCATGACAGTTGCCAGAACCGGCCTTTGTATACTGACTGAGGAAAGACTCATATTTCTCGTTTTTCAGTACTAGTCATTCATAAGAGTATCGAGGACTATCGGCAGATTCTGCCTGAGCTGCAGAATCCCCGTGATCAGAAGCGTGTCTCCGAAGTTAAGTCCATCAGTTATCTGTATCCTTGATTCTGTACGTAATCCAATCTGGACCTTTTGTGAAGATGCCTTTCCTGATTTAAACAGAAATACCTTTTCTCCATCCATTTCAGGAATAAGTGCCTCTGTAGGTATTGAGGCTGCATTTTCAATCTGCGACATAACAAGTGTGATGGATGCATAGCGGCCCGATCGCAGCTCTTCTTTTTTGTTCGGATAAAGAGCCCTGATAACAATAGTTCTTGTTTCAATATCGATTTTTGGATCCACTGCATAAACTGTTGCTTCAAAATTACTATTGATCCCGTCAACCACGAATGTTACGGGATATCCAATCCTGATTTCGGAAGCATATCGTTCAGGTATTGAAAATTCAATTTTCAGCGGACTGATCTTTATAAGCTTTGCAATTTTTGTTGATGATGTTGCATAGAAGCCTTCACTAAGGTATCTTAATCCGATAATGCCATCGAAGGGTGCACGGAGCTCGGTTTCAGAAATCCTGGCCTCGATCAGATTTATATCAGCCTCTATGGTTTGAAGTTCAGTGACGATCTGATCGTAACTCTCCTGGCTTATTGCATCTTTTTCAAGAAGGCTTCTTTCACGAAATTCCTTAGCCTCTGTAAGCTTTTTTTGCGCCAGCAGCTTCTGCAACTGTGCCTGCAGGGGCCTGTCATTAATCTTTGCGAGAAGATCACCCTTCTTTACACGTGTACCCTCGGTAAACTTTATACTTACAATTTTACCAGATGTCTCGAAAGAAAGATCGACCTCTTCGTCGGGCCGCAGTGTCCCGGTTGATTTTACAAGTTCACTGAACTTCTCAGGTTTGATAAGGTAACCACTTACATTCAAAGCCTGCGGCCCTGAAGCCATGGGCATATTACCTCCCTTGCCTCTTCCTGATACCGAGGCAATAAGCGGTTTTAATTTTGGATAGGCGATGATACCTGTTATTACTGTAATCAGGAGTATTGTAGATATCAGGTTAAATCTGTTCTTCATAAATGGAACGTAAATATTAGTGTTACACTTCTGCTCCCGCTCTCATTTTATCTTTCAGAACTAAAAACATCTGACAGGGTATGCAAATCTGTAATTTTAAGTGCAAAAATAGCTAATTTACAGGCTCCCAAGGTGATTGCAATCATTAAATAATGTTAAATTTTGAGGATGCTTCATCGTCTGATTTCCTGCCAGTTGACGCTAAACTTATAAAGTGAAAGCCTGAAAATGAAACTGCTCATTGCTGTGTGAGGGTAAACAGCCTGAATTTCTGAAGATTTTTTATGTTTACACTAAGGAATTGAAATAGATTTTTAATTAATAAATGAAAAAACGTATTTTTGTCAGCAGTTCTAAAGACATAAAAAATGATACAGCGGAAACAATCCATTTACCTCACATTCGTTCTTTTGCTTTGCATTATATTTTGCAGGGGTGCAGTTTTTAGTTTTACTGACGGGACAGGAACAGAGGTAAAGCTTCTCCTGAGTGGATTATTGACGGATCATAGCGGTACTACAGTCGGACAGGTTGCCAACAATTGGCTCCTGACGGCTATATTAATTATTTCAGCCTTATTGTCGGTTGTTACAATATTCCTCTACAAAAACAGAAAAATCCAGCTGATTCTTGCAAAATCCGTAATTGCTGGCGCTGCAATACTGATAATAGCCCTGTCATGGTATGGATATAATGCGATAACCACATTCAAACTGACAATTATTCCCGGGTTAAAAATGGCTGTTCCCGCACTGATACTCCTGTTTTCAATTCTTGCATTCAGAGGCATTCTCAGCGATGACCGCCTTGTGAAATCCTACGACAGATTGCGTTGAAAAGTGAGACTTCCGGAGAAGGAGCTATCCGATTAAATGATATGCATATTTTCCTGATTGGTAATTTTTTCGCAATAATGACATTTAAGCGAAACATTCTTTTTTGAAACAACCCTGAATCTGGTTGTTACTGCTTCAAAGTTTGTAATGCATTTCGGATTCATGCATTTTGCTATTCCAACGATATTATCAGGCACTTCAACAACCTTTTTTTCAACAACCTCATAATCCCTTATTATATTAAGCTTGGCATCAGGAGCCACCAGAGCAATCCTGTTGATATCCTCGTCCTGGAAAAATAGTCCTGAAATTTTTATGATAGCTTTTCTTCCAAGCTTTTTGCTTTCCAGGTTTGTGCCGAAGGTGATCTGGTTGTCAATCTTATCCAGGCCCAGGATCTGGATTACCTTAAATAGGTTGCTTGCAGGTACATGATCTATTACAGTCCCGTTCTCTATAGCGCTAACGCTCATTTGTTTTGGTTCCTTCATAGCTCCGGTCTCTTTATTTGATTCCCAATAGTGAACACAGTATTGCCTGACGTGTGTAGACTCCATTCAGTGCCTGTTCAAAGTAATATGCCTTCGAATTATTATCAACATCCGGGTGTATCTCATTTACCCTTGGAAGAGGGTGAAGGATCTTCATATTAGGCTTGGTGTTTTTAAGCATCGAATTCCTCAGTACATATACATTCTTCACCTTTTCATATTCAATCGGGTCAGAAAATCTTTCCTTCTGAACCCTTGTCATATAAATAATGTCTGCCTTTGAAATTATTTCGGTGAAATCATTGTGCTCATAGTATTTGAGACCAAGATTATCGAGATATAATTTAAATTCATCAGGCATCTTCAGCTCTTCAGGAGAAATGAAATTGAATGTTGCTTTCCATCTCGACATTGCCATCATGAGTGAATGTACTGTTCTGCCATATTTAAGATCGCCTACAAGGAAGATATTCAGATCATTCAGGCCTCCCTGTGTTTTCCTGATCGAGTATAGATCGAGAAGAGTCTGTGTAGGATGCTGGTTTGCTCCGTCTCCTGCATTTATTACCGGTACTGTGGCTATCTCACTGGCAAACCTGGCACTTCCCTCAATAGGATGCCTCATTACAATCAGATCGCAATAATTTGTTACAGTTCTGATAGTGTCATTCAGGGTTTCACCTTTTGAAACACTTGAGTTCGAGGCATCTGAAAATCCGACTATCTTTCCGCCAAGCCTGTTTATTGCACTCTCAAAACTCAATCTTGTTCGGGTTGATGGTTCAAAGAATAGTGTTGCAATCACTTTTCCCTCCAGCAGCTTGCTGGTAGGTTCTTTCTCAAATTCTTCTGTCAGATCAAGAATTTTCAGGATCTCATCTGTCGAAAAATCATCTATTGAGACTAAGCTTCTGTTTTTCATTGGTTTGGGACATTACCAGGATATATCCGGACTTACTATCAAAGTTAAGGAAGAATTGTCTAACAATGAAATTTGTTGATAATTTACTAAAAACTTTTAACCCGCAAGAAACCTCATCTGGTCTCAATATATCTGAAGGTCAACCCTTCCACGCGTGACAACCGGCCGATTATTTTTTCCTTTACAGAGACCCTGAAATCTATTATAAGTGAACATTCAAGCTGAAACGACTGTCCTGACTGACCCGTATCTTCCTCCTTCAGGATCTTCATTATATCGTTCATTGAAGTATATGGAAAAACAATCTCGTAATATTCATGCAGATTACGTTCAACAATGGTTGCATTCATTATAGCATCGGCAGCTGCGCTCTTGTATGCATTTATAAGCCCGCTGACCCCAAGTAAGGTGCCACCGAAATACCTGATAACAACGATCAGGATATTTGTCAGTCCTGAAGAATTTATCTGTCCAAGTATCGGACGGCCTGCTGTACCCGATGGTTCTCCGTCATCATTCGTTCTCCAGATCATTCTATCTCTGCCGATCATGTAGGCATAGCAGTGATGTCTTGCATCATGATATTCTTTCCTTAGCCCGTCGAGGATTGGTTTTATTTCATCCTGGCTTGTAACAGGAAAGGCAAAGGCTATAAACCGGCTTCCTTTTTCTTTATAGATCCCCCTGGAAGATGAATTGATGGTTTTATAGTTATCTGACTTCCATTTGTTTGAACAACGGTTATCTTTGCCTCAGGGTACAATATTAATTAATTCTCTTTTCAGGGTAAGTGATTAAGGTAAAAAATGATATTTTTGTTTATAATTGACTTCAGATATGAGCGTGTTATTAGATGAAAAGGATTTGGATAAACTGATTGTGATTGGTGACCGGATACTTATACGGCCAAAAGTTCCGCAGTCAAAGACAAAAAGTGGTTTATTGCTTCCTCCCGGTGTTAATGAAAATGAAAAAGTCCAGATTAGGTTACGTGATGAAGGTAGGTCCTGGTTATCCCATACCATCAGTCAATGATGTTGATGAGCCCTGGAAAAACAGATCGGATGAACCTAAATATGTTCCGCTTCAGCCAAAAGTCGGCGATCAGGCTGTCTATCTGCAGAATAGCGCAATCGAAATTGAATTCAATAGTGAAAAGTATGTGGTGGTATCTCATTCCGCGATACTGCTGCTGCTAAGAGATAATGGACTTTTTGAATAAACACATAATAAATGATAAACGAATCGCTGAAAGGAAAAAAAATTCTGATTGTTGAAGATGACCTCTCCAGCAGGTTATACCTTAATAAGATACTTGAAAAATCAGAAATTGTCGCTCTGAATGCCGGTGACGGACAGGAAGCACTGGAACTCGCGATTGAGAATCCGGATATAGATATTATTCTAATGGATATCCAGCTTCCGGTTATGGATGGCTATTCAACAGCCAGAAAAATACGCGAAATACGACCGGACGTGATTATCATTGCACAGACGGCTTACGGACTGATGGATGAAAAGGAAAAAATCATGCAGTCAGGCTTTGATGATTACCTGATAAAACCGATTATTTCACAGTTGCTTGTTGACAAGCTGAAATCAAATCTGGCAAGACGCCGATAAGTCTATTCGTATCTGCTTGAGCTCCCCTTAGTGACCTTCGTGATTAATTGCTTCAGATCACACTTCGGTTGCCACTTATGCCTTTATTATAATTATTCGGGGTAGAAAGCAATTTGTGCTGAATTCTTTACTGAATTCCTCAGTTTCAGCTCTCCACCTCTCTTTTTCTGCAGACAGATCCATGTCTGTTTACAAGGCATTCTCTCATTCCTGAATCACCTGAAAGAATATCAAAAGGCATAAGGTGATTTTCATATTCATATGGTGGCGGATTGAACCTCAGAGAATTCTCCGGTGATGTTTCAATTATTGCATCAAATAGCTCCAGGGCTGTTTCAACAGGCTTAAATATTTCTAATGTCTGTGACATGCAGCTGAAAACCATTGCAGAGCTCTCCTGCGAATTTATGAAAAGTGGGAATGAAGTTGTGAGTCCTGAAAGCACAACCGCTTATGTTTCTCTTCTTCAAGATTTTTCCTGAGTTTTTCCGGATTTATAAATGGTGCACCGAAAAGCTCAAAAGGAAGAGTTGTTCCTCTGCCTTCTGAGAGGTTGAGAGCTTCAATAAGCACTGTGCCGGGATATACAAGTGTTGTCTGGTATGATGGCATGTTAGGGGAGGGCAGTACCCACGGCAGGCCGGTATCACCATACTGCATGGTTCTGTTCCAGTTTTTCATCCATACGATATTGAGAGCAAGCTTCGGAAAGTACTTCTCCTTTAGCCATAAAGCCATTTCCCCGATAGTCATCCTGTGACACAAAGGGATTGATGCTCCACCCACAAATGTAAAATAGTCTTCCTTAAGAACAGGTCCGTCAAAGGGAAGGCATCCTGCCGGATTTGGCCGGTCAAGGATCCATACCGGGATGCCGGCTTCAGAACATGCTTCCATGCATAGTTTTACGGTCCAGATGTAAGTATATATCCTTGTGCCAACATCCTGCAGATCGATTACGAGAACATCAATTTCACTCAGCATCTCCGGAGTCGGTTTCCGATGCTCACCATAAAGGCTGAATAGCGGAATATTATAAACAGGATGTCTCTCACTCTGCCATTCTATCATGTTATCCTGCGTCTGACCATGAATGCCGTGTTGCGGACCGAAGACGGCTGTCAGCATGCAATCCCTCTGCCTGTGAAAAATGTCAGTTATATGTTCAAATCTGGCTTGTAATGCTTGCAGCATGGCATAATATCCCGATTCTCTTTCCTTTAAGCGAAGATGGAAATTTTGCCAAAAGAGCTTCGAGACCTGTAATTACCATATATTTTCTTTTAGGGACAAATATAATTAAGAGACTGAATTGTTCAATATATTGAAAAATTTATATAAAATGATATTATTCTTTCCTAAGTTTGGAACTTAAAAAACATACTTAATAACCGCTATTATAATAAAGGTGTATGATTAAAAGAAACATCAATTCAGGCTGCTGTAATCTGTGCGGCATTATTAATTACGGGATCTGCAGGCCTGTATGGAAAGGATAAAAGATCTCCAAGGAATATTATTCTGTTCATAGGTGATGGAATGGGAGTTGCCCAGATCTATGCTGGGATGACTGCAGCTGACCACCCGTTTTATCTTGAAAAGTTCCCCTATTCAGGCTTCTCAAAAACATATTCTGCCGATAATTATATTACCGATTCCGGTGCAGGAGGTACTGCAATTGCCTGTGGAATAAAGACAAATAATGGAATGATAGGAGTGAGGCCTGACAGCAGTGTTGTTAGTTCAATACTTGAAATTGCACATAAAAATGGGTTTGCCACCGGTGTTGTCAGTACAAGTGCCATCACTCATGCAACACCTGCTTCCTTTGTTGCCCATAATGCGGGAAGAGGAAATTATGAAGATATTGCAAAAGATTTTCTGAATGGGCAGGTAGACCTTTTTATAGGAGGGGGAGAGAACCACTTCAGAGCCAGAAAAGACAGTGCAGATCTGACTCTCAAACTTAAGGAACAGGGGTTTGATGTTGTATATAACCTGAATGACCTGATGAAATCAGAGTCAAAAAAACTAGCCGGCCTTCTTGCAAAGGAACATATGGCTACTGTTGAGGCAGGCCGTGGTGCAGCGCTTGCTGAAATGACTGCAAGGGCAATTGAGACTTTGAGCAAAAATGATAAAGGCTTTATTCTGATGGTGGAAGGCTCAATGATTGACTGGGGCGGACATGCACAAAACATTAACTATGTTGTTTCTGAGATGATAGATATGGATAATGCGATAGGCGTAGCCCTGAATTATGCTTCAGAAAAAAGGAATACGCTTATTGTTGTAACAGCTGATCATGAAACAGGTGGACTTGCCCTTACAGGCGGAGATCTTGCAGAACATAGCCTTGAAGTTTCATTTGCCGGGGGAGATCACACTGCGGTTATGGTACCTGTATTCTCTTTCGGGCCGGGAGCGGAAAGATTTTCAGGCATTCATGAGAATACTTTTTTTCTTGGCGAATTTCTGGATCTTTTGAAGATAAAAAAGAGAGATTGATTACCGGAGAACGAAGTCCGGACGTCCGACTTCCGACTTTTTTCAAATAGAATTACTAATTTTGGAGTATGACAATTGAGGGAACAAAACTACCGCTTGTCGAAGAGTTTTTTTCATTGCAGGGAGAAGGATTTCATGCAGGGAGGGCTGCATACTTTATCAGGCTTGGAGGATGTGATGTGGGATGCAGCTGGTGTGATTCACGGTTTTCGTGGAATCCCGAAATACATCCGATGATTGAGGCTGATGCAATAATTGGAAATGCAGTTAAGTCCGGCACAGATTCTGTTGTTGTAACAGGCGGGGAACCGCTTATGTGGAACCTGGATTACCTATGCAATGGGTTGAAAAAAAATAATATTAAAACCTATATTGAAACATCAGGAGCATATCCTCTCAGCGGAAAATGGGACTGGATATGCCTGTCGCCAAAAAAGAATATGCCGCCTGTTGATGAGATCTGCAATATGGCAGATGAGCTGAAGGTAATAATTCAGGACAGAAGCGATTTTGAATGGGCAGAAAAATACCGCAGCGATGGTCAGTGATAAATGCCAGCTGTTTCTCCAGCCAGAATGGAGCAGGTTTGAGAAGATTATACCTGAGATTATTGAATATATAAAAACAGATCCGAAATGGAGAATGTCTCTGCAGATTCATAAATATATGCATATACCCTGAGCTATTTATGAAATATCGCCTTACAATATTTTCGATTATTATCTCCTTCTTGTTAACGGATACTGTGTTATTCCCAGAGCTATCACACCCGATCCAATAAAGCACTTAAAGTATATAATGACGGTGTTACAGCATATGATTATTTTGATCTGGGCAAAGCGGAGATATTATTTCAAGGAAGCAATTTCTATTGACAAGGGATTTTTTGAAGCTTACATGATGATGGGTGAGCTTATGGAAAAACAGAGACGATATTCGGAAGCAGTGACAAATTACAGATCTGCGGTAAAGCTCGATTCAATGTTTTTTAAACCAGTTTTTTTCAGCCTTGGAATGGCTGAACTGAAATCGGGTGACTATGCGAATGCTCTTACTCATTTTAATGTTTATCTGGCACAACCCGGAATGTCTGAAAAAAATTCATTTGTTGCCAGGAAGAATGTAAAGAATTGCGAATTTGCAATTAATGCCATGAGGAATCCTGTCCCGTTTAATCCTGTAAACGTAGGCAGTTCAATAAACACAACGGATGATGAATACTGGCCATCAATAACGGCAGATGGTCAGACCCTCATGTTTACACGGCAACCTGTTTCACATGCAGGGATCATCGGTAAAGGAGATTCTTCAGGAAGATTTTTTTGTAAGCTACTTTAGCGATACCGAATGGCAGAAGGCTGTAAATGCGGGTCTCCTCTCAATACAAGGCTGAACGAAGGTGCACAGACACTGTCCTCGAATGGCAGATATATGTTTTTTACTGCATGTGACAGACCTGGTGGGATGGGAAGCTGCGACATCTACTTCTCAGCATTTAACGATGGAAGGTGGTCTGAACCTTATAACCTCCGTTCTCCTGTGAATTCATCACACTGGGAATCGCAGCCATCAATCAGCGCAGATGGAAAGACATTATTCTTCTCCGGCAACAGACCTGGCGGAATGGGTGGAAAAGATTTATGGTATTCGGTAATGAATGATAAAAACCAGTGGACATACTCCTGTAAATATGGGAAGCAATATTAATACTGACGGCGATGAAATGTCTCCCTTTATTCATTTCGACGGCAAAACACTCTATTTTGCCTCCGACGGCAGAACCGGTCTCGGTGGTTTTGATATCTATATGACACAGGATGAACAGCGACAGTACCTGGTCTGAACCTCAAAACCTCGGATATCCGATTAATACATATAATGATGAAATGGGGCTTGTAATTGAATCTGAAGGCAAAAAAGCATATTTTTCATCAATAAGGGATAAAACAAATGGAAAAGATATCTTCTCCTTTGACCTCTATGAATCAGTCAGACCAACTCCTGTATCATACCTGAAAGGAAAAGTTTATGATAAAGAAACAGGTAAACTGCTGAAGGCCAATTATGAATTGATAAATCTTTCGACAAACAAGATATACTATAAAGAGTTCAACTGACGGAAACGGCAACTTTCTTGTCTGCCTGCCGTCGGGATATAACTACGGAATAAATGTGAGCAAGTCGGGTTATCTTTTCTATTCAGAGAATTTTATGTTTGAGGGTGAACACACTGCCGTTGAGCCTTATATAAAAAAAATAAGCCTGAGTCCGATCAAGGTAGGGGAGACTATGCTGCTCACAAATGTATTCTACGAAGTTGACTCATGGGAGCTGAAAAAGGAATCAATGTCTGAACTTGAATACTCTTGCCGACCTGCTGCTTGAGAATAAGGGGCTTCTGATGGAGATAGGCGGTTACACTGATGCTACTGGATCAACAGATTATAACCTTAGACTGTCAGAAAAAAGGGCAATGTCAGTTGTAAGCTATCTTGTAAACAAGGGAATATCATCTGACAGGTTGAAGTCAAAAGGATATGGAAATACATCGCCGATAGGAGATAATATTACAGAAGAGGGAAGAAAGCTGAACAGACGAACCGAAGCAAAGATCATCCAGAGCGGAAAATGAAAAATGGCCGCAACCCAGTAGAGCGACCATTTTCAATTTCAAAATTCACGCAGACATCGATAAAAAATATTGCTTTATCAGATAGCAATCACGGTATTCAAATATTTATTGATTTTAATGTCGGTGTGTTGCAACTGAACGGGCTGGAACGGAAAAATAGATCCCTGAACCTGTAAGTCCGTTGCATTCAATCCAGATTGTTCCACCTAACATATGAATAAGCTTCTTGGCCAGGGTTATATTGATCGCTGTAAACATGTCATTGTGCTGGACAAGCGATTCATTCAGATCCTCTGTATGAAGAAATTCTTTGCATTTGAAGTAACCCTGGCCGGAGTCAAGTACATAAAAGGTTACAGTGTCGTCCCTGAATTGATAACCGACTTTAATGTAACCTGATCTTGTGTTTTTAATGGCAATCTGAAACAAACCCCGGATTACCCTGAAAACCCGGTGTTTGTCAAGAAATACCTCTGAAATATCCGAAACCTGGTCATCTGTAATAAGTTCCAGATCTTTCTGACCTTCCCTCCTTAATATTTCCCTGAATTCGGAAAGAAGGTCATCAAACATATTGTTGAGTTTGCAAACTTTTGAGTCGGTCTTTGAATTACCCATATCAATTATTGCCGAATCAAGAAAGCTGTCGAAAAGCCCTATGAGTTGCTCGCATGAACTTAAAATCTGATCGCTGAATTCCTCCCTGTCGGTGTTGCTGCAGCAACTATCCTTCATAAGGTAGGAAAAGGCAACGATTGCATTCATGTAAGTTCGCATCTCATGCGACATTCCAGTTATAATTGATGGACAATTAATCAACAATATTCCTCATTGAATCCTTCACTACTCCAATATCGGTCTTGGTCATCCTGGAGTTTTCCCCGGCGTGGTTATCTGTAATTGTCAGGTCGAACATAACGAACAGCTTGTATCAGTTTATTTTAGTTTTCTTAAGATCATTTTTGCATTTTTGCTGTAAATGCCACCCTCATCGGTAATTCCTTGCAACTGGCCTGATTGCCTTCTCTGTCTCATTGGTTTTGATATAGCATAGAGCAAGATACCATTTTGCGGTCTCAATGAACAGGTTATTATTGTCATTAATTACGGTTGAAAATGATAGTTTGGCCTCCGGATATTGTTTATCCTCAAAATTTGAAACCCCTTTCATCAGCACCGATTGCATATCCTTGGGATTGCTTTCGACAACCTTGCTGAAAAACAAGGCAGCATTGGCAAAGTCATTTGTGTTATAAAACTCCAGTGCCAGTGAGAAATCGGCATTTTCCGAACTCTGGAACGACCTTTGGCTGGCTGGTGGCTCATAGGCCTTATAATACTTGTTTATAACCTCATCACCCGTAACAGGATTTCCTGTGAATAAGACAGCACTTCCGACAACAACAAGAGCTGTTATAACTGCCGCATACCTCATATATACCGGACTTGTTCTCTTGACGCGGGATTACCTCTTTCTCCTGTCTGCTGTTTCTCAATGTCAGACAGCTTGTTTCTAACGATAATACATCCTGGTTTCGCAGGATCATTTCTGTTTTCTTCCTGAGATCTACCTCATTGCGCAGATTATCATTGCCTTCGAGTTCTTTCTCGAACCAATTTCTCTCATCTTCTCCCATTTCTCCGGCAATATACTTTTCGATGAAATGTGAAAAATCAATTGTTTTCATATTTTATTAGTATATAGTTGACACTTGTTGAATTTACAAATTCAAGCAATTGCATTTTAAACTATTTCACTCACGAAAAGTCAAATAATCAATTTCAAACTCTCCGGGCAGATGAAAATTTATCTGCCCGGCTTTGCCGTGGATATTCAACTTTCCGATATGAAATTTGTCAGGTATCGTTACTCTAAAATAATCAGTTGCCTGTATTTAAACTACCAGTTTCCCAATTATTTAAGTCTCACGCAATAAGCAATCAATCAGTCAGACCATTACGCCACTGACACTGTTGGCGCAATATTTTAAGATATAAAAATCTTCAGATTTTAATCGGAGGTGTTGCAGGATATGGAAGACGGTTCGCGTTCTCCGCCACGTACAGTTATCATCTCTTCATTTGTAAGTGCAAACTCATCAAAAATACATTTTGTCAATTCGAAATTCAGGGTTTTCATAATTTTCTTTTTTTATATTTATAATAATTCAGGGTAATTCTTATTTCAATCAACGTTTACAATCATACATGTCGGTACATGCCATTTTGTGACATGAAAAAATCAACTATTTTTAAATTATTTTTTTATTGCCAGATAATCAGGATGTTACAATGGAGCATTTTTTTGAGCTTTAGATAAGTATTGCCTGTAATGTTCATATTGAAAATTAATTAGCTTTGTCCCCTGAATGCAGACACCTTGATCGATGAACAGAAAATTTCCTTTATCGAAAGTGATAATCTATATCCTGATCCTTGCCGGATTTCTATATTTCCCGGATGGTTTTGGTAATCCATTTGCTGCTGCACTTATGAAGGATCAACTCACCAAGAAGTGCTAATGATAGCCATCCTGTTTCCGGTTCCGCCTGAATCGCTTGATGATCTGAATGAAGCCCTTCTTGAATATCTCAAAAAAGGTGATATGCCCAACAGCAGAATTATGCCGACAGGCTTTTAAGGAAAGTAAGATCCGCCGGTAATGGTTATAATGAGGCATTTCCGACAGCATACTATCTGCTTGGAGTATACAGCCTTCTGAAACAAAAAAAATACAGCGATGCGATTGGATTCTTTGAAGTTACAGCCTCTTTCAAGGAAAGCAGACAAAGAGGTAGATGACCAGTATGCAAAAACCTTATATAATCTTGGTCTTGCCTATTACGGAATGGGTGACTTTGCAAGCCAGAGGCGTTATTGTGAAAGCTCGCTTGAAGTTGAAAGGAAGATTATACGGAGAGCTGAGCCCTTCTATCCATTCAGACCTACTTTAATCTTACATCTGCATGCATTGGTCTTCAGGATTATGAAAAAGCGCTCGAATATTCAAAGATTGCCCTTGATATTCAGTGACAATAATCCCGGATCGGCCGACATCTTCTCATTGGCAGGCTTCTACAGCAATCTTGGAGTGTTGTATATCAGCCTTGCTGACTTTTCAAAAGCTAAAGTTTATCTTGAAAAAGTCTGAATCGATCTTCAATATGAGTAAATCATGAAGCTGATGAGAATTACTTCAGCTCTTTTAAACAACCTTGCCATGACCTATGGATAGTCTTGGTCTTGCGGCAAAATCAACCGAGTACTACGAAAGAGGAATAGATCTCGCCCTGTCAAACAATTCAGAGAGCGCATATAATTATATTAACAGTTATGCTATAATCCTTGGTCTCAGGGGCGATATCAAGAAGGGAGAAACTCTGCTGAGAAGCGCCATGGTAAGAGCGCGCAGTCAGTATGGTGAAGATTCTCCCCTATATTTTTCTGTTCTGTATTATTATGCCGAATATCTGAGGGAGTTTAAAGTTGATAACCTGAAAGCGCTTGATTATTTTAATCACTGTGCCTCAATTATATAAGTAAAAACGAACATAACCTGTTTCTTAAGGATCCGGTTTATCTTGGATTTGCATCATTGCTTTCAGAAAATGGTGACGATTACAAAGCCTTGGAGGTATTGCAGTCCCTACTTTATTCTGACACAGTACGGGAATATAGCCAGACAGCTCACCCCGGAAAATTCACAAATCCGCCTGTCGATTCAATAAAGGCTGAGAAAATATTCGCTGAAGATTTTGCGGCTAAAATATCTTATCCTGTGGAAGATATATAATAAATACCCAGGATATAAATATTCTTGAAGCAGCCTGCATCAACAGCCAAACTTATAGTTGGAGTTCTTGAAAAGGTAAGGATAAATATAAGTGAGGAAGACAGCAGGCTTATCCTTGGTGATCGCTACAGGAATTCATATCTGAATGTCATCAGGGATCTAAACCTTCTTTATCACCAGACAGGAACCAGGGCTTATCTTGAAGATGCATTTGAATATCTCCGAAAAAAGCAAGGTGGCCGGCCTGCTCACAGCAACCCGTGAACTGAACGCTGCACAGTTCAATATCCCTTCAGATCTGTCGGAGTTTGAGAAGAAGCTTAAAAATGACATAGGCCTTTTTAATGCAAAGATTGACGAAGAGACGAAAAATGGTCATTCCAGATACAGCTCTTATTAACATGTGGAAGGAGAAAATCCTGAAGAGTTCACTGATAAAGGATTCACTCATTTCGGTTTTTGAAAAGGAATATCCGGGATATTACTCATTTAAATACAATACTTCAGTAGCAAAATTAGAGCGATCTTCCAGGATTGATCGGAAGAAATGGTAATTATGTGAATTACATTGTTATCAGATACAGTTCTTTATATATTTGTGGCCAACAGAAAGCATCAGCAACTGTTGTCGCTTGCCGGCAGACAGCTCTCTGTTTTCTGATATAAAAGAATTCAGAAGGCTTCTTGGAATGCCTTCCCCATCAGGAAATGCAAGGGAGGACTTCATGAATTTTCAAAAGAGAGGCTACAGCTTGTATCAGAAGATAATTGAACCCATCAGACCATACCTGATTTCTGAAAAGCTGCTTATTTCTCCGGATAATATCCTGTCGTATATTCCATTTGAAACACTTCCTGTCTCTCCTTCATCAGGCGATCGCATCCTGTATAATCAGATTCCATATCTGATGAACGAATTTGATATCTCATACACATATTCTGTTACATTTCTGGCAGAATCCATGAAACATAAAACCCGTTGGAGCAACAAGCTGATAGCCTTTGCACCAAGCTATTCCGAGCCCATCAATATAGGAACTGTGCCTAATGAACAGGCAGATAGTCAACGGAGTGCTTCCTGATCTTCCTTATGCCAAACAGGAAGCAGAATACGTTTCATCGTCACAAATGGGACATTATACGAGAATGAACGGGCCAAAGAAACTGTATTTAAAAGTGAATCCGGCAAGTATGATGTGATCCACCTTGCCATGCATACAATTCTGAACGACAAGGATCCGATGTATTCTACCCTGATCTTCAGTTCGGAAGATGATTCAACTCAGGACAGATATCTTAAGACCTATGAAGTATACAGCATTCCCCTGAGGGCAAAGATGGTGGTTCTGAGTTCATGCAACTCCGGAACGGGATATTTGTATTCTGGTGAAGGTATATTGAGCCTTGCCCGTGGATTTATGTATTCCGGAAGCGAATCGGTTGTGATGGCTATGTGGGAAATTGAAGACAGATCCGGAACCGAGATTGTAAAGGGTTTCTATGATAATCTGAAGAAAGGATACTCAAAAAGCTCTTCCCTGAGGAGGGCAAGGATTAAGATATCTGAAGGAGGCTGACCAGCTGAGATCACATCCATATTTCTGGTCAACACTTGTAGTATATGGCAATAACAATCCTCTGTATTATTCAAAATACCTAATCATCCTGCCTGTAATGGCCGGGATCGTTATTTTACTTTTTCTGGGGATCTACTTCTGGAGACGCAAAAATTCCTGATATTCAGGATCTTCTTTCACAAGGTCGAGCAATGCTTCCTTGCAAAGGTATTTTTTCCTCCTTGCATTCATTTCATTCTTCAGATTCAGTCTGACTGCAATCTCTTCATATGAATGACCATCTGAAAAAAGACTCAGCACCAAGCTGCTGATCAGGCTTCAGTTTCTGAAAAGCCCTGCTGACAACTCTTTCCATAAGAGGATCAGAATATTCATCCTGATCATCATCAATAATATCAATATCCAGTTCTGTATTTCTCTGCTTCTTCCTTAACTGGGCACTCCAGACATTTCGTGCAATTCCGAAAAAATAGCCTTTCAGGTCGGTTGTGAGATTAAAATTGTTCATCTGTTACCTGTTTAAACAGCACAATTATCGAATCCTGAAAAACATCTGATACATCTTCCTTTGATCCGCTGTTCTTCAATACGAGATTTTTTACAGTCGGCAGATAATTGTCATACAGCCAGTTCAGGATCGTATCATCCTGCTGACGTATGCCTTCAATTATTTTCGTATCCGATATTTTGCTGAAAATTCCCATCAGACAGTGCCGTTCAAATGGCAAATATAATATTTCCCTGATCCAAAACAGGTTAATACTCCATCTGCTTGCTGATTTTATCCGGAGAGGGTAACTCATAACTAAAAATATAAATATCTTTACTGCCTTAAAATTTATTTCCTGTAAATAATGTCTTTCCCCTTTGTAAGGCAGCCTGATGCAATGGATTGCGGGCCTGCTTGTCTGAAGATGATAGCAGCCTATTACAAAATGAGTTTTTCACTTGAATCACTCAGGAAGAGATGTTATATTACAAGGGAGGGAGTATCTTTTCTCGGTCTTTCAGAGGCTGCCGATTCGCTTGGATTCCGCACAATAGGTGTGAAAATTCCATTTGAAATGCTCAGCGAAAATGTTCCGCTTCCATGCATAGTTTTCTGGCGGCAAAAGCATTTCGTTGTAGTTTACAAAATTGGAAAGGATAAGATCTGGGTTGCAGATCCGGCAGTGGGCCTTGTAAAATATACTCATGAAGAGTTTCATAAGGAACTGGGCATCAACTCTGACTGATGGTAAACCTACCGGCCTTGTCCTTATTATTGAACCTACACCTGCTCTTATTTGAAAAAGATGAGTGAACATGAAGCCACTCATGGATTCAGATTCCTTTTCAAATATTTTCTGCTTTACAAAAGATATTTCTATCAGCTGGTACTTGGGTCTGCTTCTTGGAAGCTGTGTTCAGCTTTTAATACCTTTTCTTACACAATCGATAGTTGATATAGGATTAAATAATAATGATATAGGCTTTATTTACCTTATCCTTTTCGCCCAGCTTGCCCTTATATTCGGAAGGATGTCGGTAGAATTCATAAGAAGCTGGCTGTTGCTGCATATCGGCTCAAGAGTTAATGTTGCGATTATATCAGGCTTTCTTCAGAAGCTTATGTCGATGCCGGTTGCATTTTTTGACACAAAGCTTACAGGTGATATTCTGCAGAGAATTGAAGATAATAACAGGATCGAGGATTTCCTGACTTCAGCAAGCCTTTCAATACTCTTCTCATTTTTCAACCTGGTCGTTTTTGGCATTGTACTTGGCATTTTCAATATTAAAATACTTGCAGTCTTTCTTGCCGGTTCGGTTTTGCATATTATTTGGGTTTCCCTCTTCATGAAATCGAGAGCCAGACTTGACCAGGAACGTTTCCGGAAAATGTCAGTTTCAGGCAACAAGCTTATAAATATTGTCAATGGCATGCAGGAGATAAAGCTCACCCAGAGTGAACTGGCTATGAGATGGGATTGGGAGAATGTGCAGGCATCACTTTTCGGTCTTAAAGTCAGGGGATTGGGACTGATCCAGTACCAGATCCGCAGGAGCTACCTTTATAAATGAGATCACAAATGTTCTGATGACAATTATTGCTGCAACTTCTGTTCTGAATGGAAATATGACACTTGGTATGATGCTGGCAGTACAGTTTATAATCGGGCAGCTGAATGTTCCGGTAAGCCAGATTATTACTTTTTTCCGCATGGCCCAGGATGCTAAAATGAGTCTTGACCGTCTTGCCGAGGTGCACCATATGGATGACGAGGAGCCAAACCCTGAAATGAAGGTTCGTAAGCTTCCCGACAAAAAGGACATTTATATAAACAATCTCTCCTTTCAGTATGAAGGCCCAAGGTCGCCATATGCACTTAAGGATGTTGATCTTTTCATCGAAGAGAATAAGATAACTGCAATAGTAGGTACCAGCGGAAGCGGAAAGACAACTCTGCTTAAGATGCTTCTTGGATTTTATCAGCCTGTTACCGGAGAGATTCTTATAGGCGATACAAGGCTGACAAACCTCAGCCTCAGGCTCTGGAGGGAAAAAGTAGGGGCTGTAATGCAGGACGGATTCCTCTTTCCTGCCACAATTGCTTTCAATATTGCACCAGGAACAGAAGAAATAGATATTGACAGGATGATGAGCGCCGCAGAGACCGCCAATATAAAAAGCTTTATTGAGTCGCTTCCACTCAGCTATAATACAAAAATAGGTGCAAACGGACATGGACTGAGTGAAGGGCAGAAACAACGCCTTCTGATTGCCCGCGTGGTTTATAAAAATCCTGAAATAATAATATTTGATGAAGCTACAAATTCACTCGACGCAAATAACGAGAGGGCAATTGTTGAAAACCTGTCAGGTTTCTTTGAAGGAAAGACAGTGCTCGTTGTTGCACACCGTTTAAGTACTGTCAGGAATGCGGATAAAATTGTGGTTCTTGACGGAGGCAGGATTATTGAAACAGGCAGCCATGAAACACTAATCTCTTCACGGGGAGCTTATTATGAGCTTGTAAAAAATCAGCTTGAACTGGGCAACTGAAACCTGAAATGAAAGAACGGAGACCTGAAATAATATATTCTGATCCTGTAAGGGAGATAATGGGAAATCCGCCTGGCAGGGTTCTGAGGTGGGGAACAGTGATAATGTTCTTCAGTTTTTGTATTGTTTATCCTCTTTGCATGGCTCATAAGATATCCCGATACCATTCCTGCTCCGGTGGAAATAACTACTTCAAATCCTCCCGTTACACTTGTCACCAAGATAACGGGAAACATAAAATTTCTCTATGTAAAGGAGAAAGAGCAGGTTATTCCGGGACAACTGCTTGCGGTTATGGAAACAGCCGCTTCAATGGATGAGATCAGACTGCTTAAGCAGACACTGGATACTATCCGTAAGCCGGAATTGCTGGTTCCAGAATCACTGCCGGCCTTTTACTGAACTGGGTGAATTGCAGGAGAGCTATGGCACTTTTCTTAAGAACCTTTCAGATCTGAAAAACTATATAAACAATGATTTTTACGGTTATAAGATCATTTCACTGTCTGATGAGATAAGAGGAATACAGGAGTATATCAACCGACTGATAGTAAAGGAGAGATTGTATTCAGAGAATCAGAAGCTTGAAATGAAGAAATTCAGACGCGACTCAATGCTCTTTGTGAATATGGTAATTCCTGAAAGCGAGCTTGAAAGATCGCATCAGTCGCTGATAAGACTCAATATTGAACTTCAGCAGGTAAGGCTCGACCACTCTGAAAAGTCAATTGAGATGGCTGAAAAGAGACAGCTTCTGCAGGATTATAAAATAAAAAAGGTTGAGGATAAGGAAAAACTTGTTTCAGTTCTGAATGAATCATTTATGAATCTGAATGCCCGGATCAGGATCTGGGAAAATACATACCTTCTGATATCTCCTGTTGCAGGAACTGTTTCATTTACAAGATTCTGGAATGTAAATCAGTCTGTTGTGAAAGATGAACCGGTTATAACTGTGGTTCCTCTTGAAACCGGAAATTTCCTGGGCAGGATAAATCTGAAAATGCAGCGTTCAGGTAAAGTGAAGACAGGTCAGAAAGTGAATATCAAGCTCAGCGGTTTTCCTTATCTGGAGTATGGCATGGTGAGAGGGGTGATAAAATCAAAATCAATGGTTCCTTCGGCAGATTCATATATTATTGAGATTGAACTGCCGGATGGTCTTACAACACTGTATGGCATGAAGCTTGAATTTACACAGAACATGCAGGGCACAGCAGAGATAATTACAGAAGATATAAGACTGCTTCAAAAGATCGTGAACCCCTTCCGGTATATGATTTCCCGTAACAAAAGATAAACTCATGAAGTTATTTGACGAAACGCTATGTATTTGTGTTCTTTTTCGAATACGGTTCGTAATCATCATCTGAAGGTTTCGATGAGAAGGGAGACTTGCCCGGCATTTTGTCGGCACTCTGTCCGCCGGCTTTCTTCTGTTTAAAGTATTTCCGGTAGATAAGAGCAGCTGCAATTATAACCATCGCAGCAATTTGAATGATTTGATTATTTTTCATCTTGTTTTTTGTTTAGGCGGAATTCTTAATTGCCAAGGCTGACAGCACTATATCGGAACACCTATTCAAAGATATAAATAATCTGTTCTTCCAAAAGCAAAAATCGATGTCAAAACGGGCTGTCAGCAACGATCTGATATAAGTGCCTGACAATGCCTTATTATCTGATTCTCATATTTATTTATGCCAAATCCTTGAGTTTTATTAAATATTTCAATATTTTCGTATCCTGAAATTTCCATGGATTGCCATGACGCTGATTTCTGTTAACATGCTGAACCATTAAAGGATTGATTATGACAAAAAAAAATCCGGATGACTCTGTTCGTGAAGAACAATTCGGGGCAAATGAAAATGCTGCCGGAAGTGAGGAAGCCACTGCTGCAAAAGAGACTCCAGAACTAAATTCACCTCCTGAAACTGCTGAAACGCAAAGCAAAGATGAAGAGGTAAGTGAGGGAGAAAATGAAGAGGTAATTGAAGAGGAGAGTAATGAGTTGAGTGAAGAGGTGACCGAAGAGTTAAGTGAAGAGGTGACTGAAGTGGTAGACTGAAGAGGTAACTGAAGTGGTGACTGAAGAGGTACCTGAAGTGGTGACTGAGATGAAAAGTGAAAAACAGGAAGAAGCTGCCCCTGTAATGACTGATCATGAGATACATCATTCAGATGAGGAGCATACTTTTGATGATCTGGAACTTCCTCCTGTAGATTATTCAGGATATACCAAACATGAACTTGTGGAGACTATGGTACTTCTTGTAGAAAACCGGCCTCCGTCTGAGATAAGGGATGATATTGACAGGCTTAAAATACTTTTCTACAAAAAACTTAAAGCTTGAAGCTGAAGAGAGGAAAAATAAATTTCTCAGCGGAGGCGGGAAAATTGAAGAATACAGGCAATGGGTTGATCCTGATGATGCCAGGGTAAAGCACCTGCTTGAAAAATACCGTGAAAAAAGAACCGATTACAATAAGGTTCAGGAAGCTGAGAAATACGATAATCTGAAGAAGAAGTATGATATTATTGATAAGATAAAAGATCTTGTAAACAGGGAAGAATCAATAAATAAAACATTTCATGAATTCAGGGCCCTTCAGAATGAATGGCATTCAATTGGCGTAGTTCCACAGACCTCACTAAAAGACCTCTGGGAGAATTACCATCATTATGTTGAAATATTTTACGATTATATTAAGATCAACAAAGAGTTACGAGACCTTGATCTCAAGAAAAACCTTGAGTCAAAGATTCTTCTTTGTGAAAAAGCTGAAGAACTTCTGCTTGAACCAAATCCGGTAAATGCATTCAGATCACTGCAGGATTTTCATAACCAATGGCGCGAGATAGGCCCGGTGCCGGTGGAATCGAAAAACGATATATGGGAGAGATTCAAGGAAGCTACTGCTCAGATAAACAAAAGGCACCACGAATATTTTGAAAAGCAGAAGGATGAACAGCGCAGGAATCTTGATGCAAAGATGGCACTCTGTGAAGAGGTGGAAGCTATCAGTAAGCTTGAGATGAAGAATTTCAGGGATTTTGATGAAAAAGCCGACAAAGTTGTTGAACTTCAGAAGATCTGGCGGACAATTGGCTTTGCTCCCAAAAAACAGAATAATAAAGTTTACCAGAGGTTCAGGGAAGCATGTGATGCTTTTTTTGAAAAGAAAAGAGCATTCTATTCAGATAATAAAGAGATTCAGCTTAATAACCTTCAGAAAAAAACAGAATTGTGCATTCAGGCTGAAGCACTTCAGGAAAGCACCGACTGGAAAGCAACTTCAGATGCCCTGATCAAGCTTCAGAAAGAGTGGAAAGAGATAGGACCTGTACCACGCAAACAATCAGAAAGAAGCTGGAAAAGATTCAGAAAGGCATGCGACCATTTTTTCAACCGAAAGACTGAATTCTTTACTGACCTCGATACTTCATATGAAGACAACCTCAAAGCTAAACTGGCTATTATTGAAGAGCTTGAAGACTTTGAACCTGGATCGGATGTGCAGGCTGCTTTTGAAAGGCTTAAAGGAGCTGCAGAGAAAATGGACAGACATTGGTTTTGTTCCTTTTAATATGAAGGATGAGATCACCAATAAATACAGAAATGCTCTTAACAAGGAGTTTGACAAGCTGAAAATTGGTGATGATGACAAGAGTATCCTTAAATACAAAACCAAACTGGATAATCTTAAAGCAAATCCAAAAGCTTCCAGAAAAGTCCGGAATGAACGAGATAAGTTCTTTACAAAAATTAAACAGCTGGAGAGCGATATCGTCCTCTGGGAAAACAATATCGGTTTTTTTGCCAAATCAAAAAATGCTGAAACAATGATCAAGGAAGTTGAAGATAAAATTGAAAGTGCAAAAAAACTTATTAAGACCCTTGAAGAAAAGGTCAAAATGATTGACCAGTCTGGTCTTGATGATTAATTAATTATTATTCAGATATTTAACATAAAATATATTCTACATTGGCCGACGTTAAATATGTATTCGTTACAGGAGGAGTTACTTCCTCTCTGGGAAAAGGAATTATTTCAGCATCCCTTGCCAAATTGCTCCAGGCAAGAGGATATTCAGTCACAATTCAGAAGCTTGATCCATATATAAATGTTGATCCGGGAACACTAAATCCTTATGAGCACGGGGAATGCTATGTCACACTCGACGGCGCAGAAACAGATCTTGACCTTGGACATTATGAAAGATTCCTGAATGTTCCGACAAGCCAGGCAAATAATGTTACAACCGGAAGAATTTACCAGTCTGTTATAAATAAGGAAAGAAAAGGCGATTACCTGGGAAAAACAGTTCAGGTAATTCCTCATATCACTGATGAGATAAAAAGAAGAATCAAACTTGTAAGCTCAGGCAATAAGTTCGATATTGTCATTACTGAAATTGGAGGTACGGTAGGTGACATTGAATCATTGCCATATATTGAATCTGTTCGTCAGCTTAAATGGGAGCTTGGAAGCCAGAACTGCATTGTGATACACCTTACGCTTGTTCCTTACCTTCCATCCACAGGTGAATCAAAAACAAAACCAACCCAGCACTCTGTAAAAGAACTTCTTGAAACCGGAATTCAGCCTGATATACTGGTACTTAGAACCGACAGACATCTTAATGAAGATCTTAAAAGGAAAGTTGCCCTTTTCTGTAACGTCGAAGAAAATGCTGTAATTGAATCAGTCGATGTCTCAACAATTTATGAGGTTCCTATTAAAATGCTTGAACAGGGGCTTGATAAAACTGTCCTCAGAAAACTTGCTCTCGCAGTTGGAAGTGAACCGCCTCTTACTGAATGGAGAGAATTCCTTACAAAGCTTAAGAATCCAAAACACTCGATTAAAATCGGTCTTGTCGGAAAATATGTCGAACTTCCTGATGCATATAAATCAATAGCAGAATCATTTATTCACAGCGGTGCAATGAATGAATGTGATATTGATGTTGAATATATTCATTCCGAAGAGATTACTGAAAAGAATGTTAATGACAGGCTGAGCGGCTTCAATGGAATTCTTGTTGCTCCCGGATTTGGCTCCAGAGGGATTGAAGGTAAGATTCTGACTGCAAAATATGCCAGGGAGAATAATATTCCTTTCTTCGGAATCTGTCTTGGAATGCAATGTGCAGTAATTGAATTTGCCAGAAATGTTCTTAATTATGAAGGTGCACATTCAACTGAAATCAATCATAAAACCAAGTATCCGGTTATTGACCTTATGGAAGAGCAGAAAAGCATAATTGATAAAGGAGGAACAATGAGGCTTGGAGGATATAAATGCATTATCAGTAAGGATTCAAAGACTTACGAAGCTTATCAGATCAGTTGAAATTATTGAACGACACAGACACCGGTATGAATTCAATGATAAATATCTTGATGATTTTAAAAATAACGGAATGATACCTGTTGGTATAAATCCTGAATCAAATCTTGTGGAGATCATAGAAATACCTTCACATAAATGGTTCGTTGGAGTTCAGTTTCATCCTGAATACAGCAGCACAGTAATCAATCCTCATCCGCTGTTTGTAAATTTCATTAAAGGCATGTATAGGTTAATGATGAAACCAGCTGCTTTCCTTTTCAAAATTTTAATTCATAATAATCAAGATTACAGTAAACAAATAAATTTAATTCACCTGGAATAATGGATAGAAATACAATAACAGGCATAATCCTGATTTTTGCAATCTTTATTGGATTTAGTGTTTATAACAACAGTAAAATGAATAAGGGGTATGATCAGGCTGTAAAGGCTGCAGAGACTTATTATGCCAAAGGAGAATTTGAGAATGCCAGAGCTGAATATATGAATGCTCTCAGATTCAAGCCAAATCAGCCGGATGCAATGGCAAAAATAAATGAGATCAATCTGAAACTTGGTATCACTAATGAAACTAGTAAAAAATGATACTCTTGCTAAAAGAAGAGCCAAAACAGGAGACTGCCGGTCCAGGGATTGCCAGCTCACAGAAGCTGACGCTAGGTCAGTATGGAGTTTTTGCACAGGCTGCAACAGGTGAAAATGATTTTATTACACTCGAAAACAATAAGGTTGAACTTAAAATTTCACGTAAGGGAGGTAAGGTATATTCTGCCAGGACTGAAGGATTACAAAACCTTTGATTCACTTCCGCTTGATCCTGTTTTCAGGCGATTCAACCGTTTTTGGATTCAATTTTTTCACTGCTGATAATAAAGCTGTTCAGACAAATAACCTCTATTTCAAACCTGTATCAGACAAGAAATTATTTGATGCCACTACTCAGCCACAGAGTGTTGTTCTGAGACTTATGGCCGACAGCAATAAATATATCGAATATAAGTATACACTTGCTCCTGATAAGTATATGGTCGATTTTGATGTTACTTTCAAATCAATGGATGGTATTATTGCATCAAATCAGAACAGCCTTACCCTTGACTGGAAAATGTATATTCCGCAGCAGGAAATGGGAAGACAGAATGAGGAGAATTATTCAACAATAAACTATAAATACTTCCAGGATGATGTTGCCGGACTTAAACTGAGATCAACAAAGGATGAGAAGGAAGATATTACAACCAAGCTGAGCTGGGTTGCATTTCAGGATCAGTTCTTTTCATCAGTGCTTATAGCAAATGATTTCTTCATTAATGGTTCAGTATCATCAACCCGTACACTAACATCCCAGAAATATATAAGGTATTATACTACTGAGCTTGGTGTTCCATATAATCCCGGCAGCTTCAAATGCTATCAGCCTGAAGATGTATTATGGTCCGAATTCATTTACAACTCTCAGAAAGGAAGGACTTCAGCTTGAGAAGATTGTCTTCCTCGGAAAAAACATAATCGGATGGATAAACAGGTTTATGATAATTCCGATATTTAACTGGCTCGATAATTATATTGGTAATTATGGTATAATAATATTGATTCTTACACTGATCATCAAGGTTATTCTTGTTCCCGCTTACTTTCAAATCTTACCAGTCCACTGCAAAAATGCAGGTTCTGAAACCAATGGTTGAAGAACTTGGAAAGAAATTTCCCAAGAAGGAAGATGCAATGAAAAAGCAGCAGGCTACAATGGATCTTTACAAGAGGGCAGGAGTGAATCCGATGGGAGGATGTCTTCCGATGCTTCTTCAGATGCCTATATCTGTTTGCAATGTTCAGGTTCTTCCCTGTTTCAATAGAACTGCGACAGGAGCATTTTCTCTGGGCTACCGATTTGTCAACCTATGATTCAATACTGAATCTTCCATTTACAATTCCGATGTATGGAAGCCATGTCAGCCTCTTTACACTTCTGATGACTGCTTCAACTTTGCTTACAATGAAGATGACAGGCTCTTCTCCTGGTTCTGATCAGCCTGGGATGAAACTGATGATGTACATGATGCCGGTAATGTTCATGCTGATCCTGAATAATTTCTCTTCAGGTCTTACATACTACTATTTTCTTGCAAACATGATCACTTATGGACAGAATATAATATCCAAACGATTTATAAATGCAGATGCTGTACTGGCAACACTGGAGGAAAACAAAAAGAAACCGCTGAAAAAGTCCAAATGGCAGCAGCGTCTTGAAGCCGCTGCAAAACAGAGAGGAATTAATCCTCCAAAAAAATAAGGATATCAGCGAAAAACTTTTGGTTAGGTGTAGAAGCTTAGAAAAATCCATTATTACCGTAGAGCTTGCTAAGTACTCTGTAAATTGTAATCAGTCAAAGATCGCAAAGTGTCTTAAAAGTATCACATAGATTTAGCATTGATGACTTTTTCGACAGCCGGAGTTAAAGTCGTACTTTGCGGTTAATGATTGACTTTTTTACGATTGTGACATAAGTTTCAGGGGTTACGACTCAAATCTCATATAAAAAGTTAAAATTCCTTAAATTAAATCCTTCGGATTAAAATTTTACTAAATTTATTCATCTATTACCAAGGGAAAATGGTGAAAAAATTTAGAAACAAAGATTTAGCTACACGATTGGGTGTATCTGGTACACTTGTATCATTAGTGCTTAACAATAAAGCCGATCAGCAGGGGATAAGAAAAGAGACCCAGGAAAAGGTCCTTTCACTTGCTAAACAAATGGGATATTTTGAATCTCTTGTCGAGAGAAATGAAATATCTCCGGTTGAAGAAAAGCCAGGTGTTCTCGGAATGCTGGTGCCTTCTCTCAACGATCCGTTTGTTATTCAGATCGCACCTTATCTTCAAAAGGCATTTTCAAGCATCGGAGTGGGCTTTTCAATTATAACAAGAGATCCGGATGATGTCAGATATGACAGACTTGTCGGTGCATTCAAGAAGTTCTACAGCGGACTTATTCTTCTCGGAGATGCTGCTGATGACGGAACAATAAGAACTCTCAGGGCAACAGATTATCCTTTCATCCTTCTTGAAAGACATGTGAGGTCTCTCCGGTTGAATACAGTAAGCACCGACACAGGAGCTGGCGCCAATCTTGTTTTAAATCATATTGAAAAACTAGGCTACAGGAATATACTCATTGTTGCCGATAACAGATGTTTTAATCCTGATATACCGGATATTCCAGACCTTATTGATGCCATTTCAAAAAAGCCTTCGCTGAATAAACCCGTAATAATAGAATTGGATAAACATAGTTCGGGTGATGAAATCAATCCTCAGCAGTTTGAAAAATATCTTCGCCCCCCTTACCGGGCTGATGTAATGATAATAATGACTGCAAATCTCGTATATCCGATAATGAAGTTCCTCAGGGCCAGAAATCTCAGGATCCCGCAGGATATCGCATTGATCTCAATGGAGGAAGGAGTTGGCTTTGATCTGATGTATTCTCCTGTGACCTGTCTGCGGAAACCGCTTGCCAACCTGTCGGTAAAAGTTGTTAACATGATCTGGTCTGAAGTAAAAAATTCAGGAAAAGGAAAATTCAAGCGTCAGGTAAATATACATCCTGAGCTTGTTATACGAAGTTCGTGCGGAACATTATAGCTGATCTGACAACATGAAAAAATCTGCTAAATATCTTCTGGTGATTCTCTTGCCCCTAATGGCAGCATGTTCCGAAAGACATCTTATTACTGACAAAAAATATCTTAAGCTCGTTGAATCTTCATTCGGTGAGCGGAAAAAAATTGCTGAACACAGGGCTGATGCTCTGTTTTCTGTTTTTAACAGACCTTTATCACTGAGGGAGACAGAAGCAATGAAATTCCTCTATGCCTTCATGCCTCTGAGTGATCTCGCAGATTACAGCGGAGAATTTTTTCTGGCAAATGCAATAATTTCCCTTCGCGCTCTGGATGAGTCTCCATGGGGTAAGAATATACCGGAAGATATTTTTCTGCACTACGTTCTTCCTTACAGGGTAAACAATGAAAATCTTGACTCATTCAGAATTGTCTATTATGACGAAATAATGAGCAGGATAAAAGATAAAAATATTATTGATGCGGCTCTTGAAATAAACCATTGGTGCCACGAAAAGGTTAATTATCAGGCCGCCGACATCCGCACATCTGCTCCCATGAGCACAATACTCTCGGCACAGGGCAGATGCGGTGAAGAATCTACATTTACTGTTGCTGCACTGAGGACTGCCGGAATTCCTGCCCGCCAGGTCTATACGCCGCGCTGGGCTCATACTGATGATAATCATGCATGGGTTGAAATCTGGTCAGACGGAAAATGGTACTATATGGGTGCATGTGAACCTGAGCCTGTGATCGACAGAGGCTGGTTTACAGAACCTGCAAGAAGAGCCATGCTTATCCATACAAAATCATTCGGGGCATCATTAAAAGGAGAGAACGCAGTCAACAGGTACAAATATTTCACAGAGGTGAATAACCTGGCAAAATATGCTGTCACAAAAGAGATCTTTGTGAAAGTCACCGACAAAAATGGCAATACCTGTAAAAAATGCAAAGGTTGAATATCAGCTTTATAATTATGCCGAATTCTATCCGCTGGCTGCTGTGCCGACTGATGAGAAACGGAATAAGCAGGTTTGAAACAGGACTTGGTGATCTGCTGGTCTGGGCTTCCGATAAAGATTTGTTCAATTACAGGAAGATCGCTGTTGGTGAAACTGATACATTGAAGCTTGTGCTTGACAAACAGCCGGGTGGCAGCTATAATGTAGAATATGATCTTGATGTACCCCTTGCCCTGATCCCCTTGCCCGGACCATCACAAGCACTGGCGGATGAGAATTCGAAGAAACTAAGTGCTGAAAATGAGATCCGCAGGAAATATATCGATTCATGGATGAAGCCTGAGGAGGCCAGAGTCATTGGCTTTCAAGCTGAATGCAGATACGGCAAGGGTAATGAAAATTACTGGCACGAAGTATGGGTAACTACAGGGAGATAAGCTCATTTCTTTCTGATCACACCTGATTCATTGCTTACACTTGCACTGGATCTGCTCGATATGCTTCCTGACAAAGACCTGAGAGATACTAAACATGCTATTCTTTCCGATCATCTGGCTTTTACTCTCAAGACCTGCTGGTTATGCAGGACAATGCGGCAGCATTATGTTCCTGAATTATGTTCTTAATCCCAGGGTGGCAAATGAGATCATAAGCCCATGGAGAAGCTATTTCAGGAACAGTCTTCCCTCAGAATTGGTGCATGACGCTCCTGCAAATCCTTTGCTGATTGCTCAATATCTCGAAAAGAATATAAGGCTTGCTGATGATGAAAATTATTACAGGACACCTCTAACACCAATAGGGGTGAATGAACTCAAAGTATCAGATTCATTTTCAAGGGATATATGCTTTGTTGCAATCTGCCGCAGCCTTGATATTCCCTCCCGTCTGGAACCCGGAAGCAATGTGCCTCAGTACTTCCTGAATAATGTCTGGAATGACCTCATTTTTCTCTGACCAGGTTAAACCTACCGGCAGCAAGGGTTATATAAAGCTTGTTTCAGCTGAGACTAATCCGGTTCCTGAATACTATACACATTTTACACTTGCAAAATATGATAAGGGGCGTTATAATACTCTTGAATATGATTATAATAAAAAGATAACAGATTTTAAGGACGAGCTCTCTCTTGCTCCCGGAAGTTATATGCTTGTTACCGGAAACAGATTATCAGATGGAAGAATATTGTCCGGATTAAGCTTCTTTGATCTGTCGGAAGGAGAACACAAAACAATAGATGTAAAGATCAGAAAAGATATTAGCCCTGAGAAGTTCCTTGGTAAGGTTGATCTGCAGAATATTGTCAGCCTTTTTAATAAGCCTGATGACGCTGCAAAAAGAATTTGTGAAAAAGGAGTGGTGATTTTATGGATCGACCCTGACAAGGAGCCTACAAAGCATATTTTCAACGATCTTCCTCATCTGAAACAGGAGCTCGATGCCTGGGGAGGCTATTTTCTGTTTCTGACCGATCCTTCACTGAAATGGGGCGGTTTTAAAAATGAAGATCTGAAAACACTTCCTGCAAACCTGCTGTGCGCTAACGATAGTAAGCTCCTGAACAGTTCGTTCTGTTCGCTTGATCCTTCAGGGATCAGACTGCCCTTCGTGGTAATGACTGACAAAAACGGAAATATCCTTTACTTTTCATCAGGTTACAGGATTGGAATCGGTGAACAGATTGTGCGATATACACGATAGTTATTTCTGTTGCTCTGTCTGTCCGGATTGCTTTTCCACTTTAAAATTAAGACTGTTGATAACTGTTCATATCTGAAATATTGCAGGCTGTCTCGTCGATACATAAATATTTCTATCTTTGTAATGTTTTGGTGTCGCGATGGATTATTTTCATCGCGATGAAAAGGGAATGCGGTGAGAATCCGCAACAGTACCCGCTGCTGTGATGCCCGATCACGCTCTGCGTGATGATTGTTTTGTGAAATACCTGCCACTGTGACAGTTTAAGGTTATGGGAAGGCTTCATAAAACCGGGATAAGTCAGAAGACCTGCCATACAGGCTAATATTCAATGCTTTCGGGAAAAAAAGCGCAGAATCACATACTGATTCCCACTTTTAATTATTCCCCTTGGCACTCAATATTAAGTCATTTGAGAGTTGCATGATTTCAGCTCTGAATGTTTGCATTTAATTTTGAATGTAATAAAAGGATGTTGAGATTTATCTTTCTATATGTGGCCGTTCTGCTGGCATTGCCTCTTCAGGGGCAGTTCGCCTACAGGGAATGACACTATTGACATTGGGGAAGTAATTATAAGCAGCAAAAAGGAATTTACCGGATCAACAGGTTACAAAAAATCATCAATCGACACTACAATTTTAAGCTACAACAGTCACAATTCACTCGCTGATGTTCTCTCCCAGTATTCAGGTATCTTTGTCAAGAGCTATGGAATGGGTGGCACAGCAACTCCGTCATTCAGGGGAACCGGGGCAGGACATACCCAGCTTGTCTGGAATGATATAAATATTAATCATCCTATGCTTGGACAGTCTGATCTGTCTCTTATTCCTGCAGGACTGATTGATGATATTCAGATATATTACGGAGGAGCTTCAATGTCTCTTGGCAGCGGGGGAATCGGCGGAACAATAAATATTGAGACCCGGCCTGTCTGGAAAAAGGAGACAATGATCTCTTTCAATCCTGGTTTAGGCAGTTTCGGCCAGTATACAGGTCTGATAAGAGTTCGCAGCGGAACATCAACTTTTCAGACAGTCACAAAGGCTTTTCTTCAATCATCTGAAAATGATTTCCCTTATCTGAATACAGTAATAAGCAGTGAACCTGTCTGGCAAAAAAGGACAAACAGCCAGGTGATCCAGAAAGGATTTATTCAGGAGCTCTATCTGCGCCAGGCCAAGAGTCCCTTGCATCTGCCAGGGTCTGGTACGAATCAGCCGACAGAAACCTGCCATCATCAATGCTCAATCAGCAACCCAACCTTAAGGAGACCCAGTCTGATGAATCACTCCGAACTCATGCTGGATTACAGCCTCTCAGGTGGTATTAATAAATACTCTTTTACAGGCGCATGGCTGATGAACAGACTGAATTATACAAATTCACTTGCTTCAATAGACTCCCGCAATCTTTCACAATCGGTTATTCTGAAGTCAGGACTTGAAAGGAATATCAGTGAGTATTACCAGGCTTGAAAATTACATCTGAATGAAGAGTTGAACTATATTAAGTCTAATAACTATGCTGAAAATACAACCAGAAATACTGTCTCCTTAACAGCCTCTGTCGAGCGCAATGCCAGACGGGAGGTTTGGAACAATGCTGCTTGTACAGGGAGATACTGGATTCAGAAACTTTTCTTATTCCCGATTTTTCAGCAGGATTGCAGTACAGGATTGCTGAAGGAAAAGATTACTTTCTGAAAGCCAATATATCACGCAATTCCAAAATACCTTCATTGAACGAAATGTACTGGGTGCCCGGGGGAAATCCTGAATTGAAGAATGAATATGCATTTACTTATGAGCTTACAGGCGAGATGAATCATAAATTCTCTTCACCGCTTACAATCAAGTATAATCTCTCGCTTTTCAGAAATAATATAAAAGATATGATTCAATGGCATCCGGGTGAGTTTTCATACTGGACGGCTGACAATATAAAGAGTGTGAATACATCAGGCCTTGAAACTTCATTCTCGCTGAATTATTCAGTGAGTAAGTTTTCAGCCGGACTGACTGCAAACTATTCATATACAAGGGCTACAACCGCGGAATCCGCCACCGCCAAATGATGAATCAATAGGTAAACAGCTTATTTATGTTCCTGAAAACCAGGCTAACTGCTGCAATGCTTTTTGAACTATAGGATATTCTATACCTCCTGGAATATTGTAATGACAGGCAAAACGATATTTAACGGCTGATAACTCCGACTCTCTTCCGGGGTATATGCTCAATAACCTCACAACCGGATTCAGACTGAATCTTAAAAAGACAACACCTTCGACCTTAACTTCCTGATAGATAATATATTTAATATAAATTATCAGACAATTGCCTATTTATCCTTTACCGGGCAGATCGTATTCACTTAAATTACTTATACAGATACTAAATTAGATTTTATGAAAAATGCTTCAATTTTATTCCTGTTACTTACTCTGACTGTTTCATGTGTAAAAAACGAGGAAAAACCCACCGGCTCATTCCTGACCGGAGCTGGTGTCTTCATTGTAAATGAAGGTAATTTTATGGCCGGCAATGGTTCATTATCATATTATTCATACGATTCTTCAAAGATCTACAATGACCTTTTTGACAACTGTCAATGGACGTCCGCTGGGCGATGTGCCGAACTCGATTGAAATATCACGGAGATCTTGCCTATGTAGTTGTTAATAATTCAGGCAAGATAGAGGTTATACGAAAGTCAAGCCTGGGATCGGTAAAAACAATTGCAGGCCTGATCTCACCAAGAAATATCGGCTTTGTCAATTCTTCCAAGGCGTATGTGACAAGTATGTATTCCGATTCACTTATAATCATTGATCTGTTCAATAATTCAATTGCCGGTTATATAAATCTGAGAAGGTCGTCAGAATCGATAGTCATAGTTGGAGATAAGGCCTATGCGTCGAACTGGGTGGGTGGCCATGAGATAATGGTGATAGACATTGATGACGGATGCAGTTATTGATTCGATTCGAGGTTGGCATGGAACCTGAAAGTATGGTGGTTGACCGGAATAACATGCTCTGGGTATTGTGCAATGGCGGATGGGCCCGCGAGAATTTTGCCGAGCTTGACGGAATAAATACGGCAACCGATGAGATTGAAAAAAAGCTTGTATTTGCTGACAAACAGGAATCTCCTTCCTGCCTCAGGATAGACGGAAACGGTGAAACCCTCTACTATCTTGACAATGGGTTACGGAAAATGAGTATTTCTTCCTCACAATTGCCTTCGAATCACTTTCATTCCCCAATCAGGTCACTATTTCTATAAACTTGGTGTAAATCCTGCAACATAATGATATTTTTGTAACAGATGCTGTTGATTATCAGCAAAATGGATATCTGCTTTGTTACACATCCGAAGGCGCACTGGTTTCAGAGCTGCGTGACAGATATAATACCCGGATCAATGTGCTTCAAAGTGGCTGATAAATAAAATGATGAGAATGATATCATCTTGAATTCATTACATTTCATAAAAAGATGACCCGGCTAATTCTGTCTATTCTGATTTTTGTTGCGGCTGTGTCGTGCAATGACAGGGGAGGTGAGGCTGTCACGGAAAAAATCAGTTCAAATAATTCAATCTTGTTTGCGCGCCGGATATCAATTGAGAAAATCAACTGATTATACAAGGGTAACAATTATTAACCCCTGGCAGGGAGCGGATAATGTGAATATGACATACTATCTTGTCAGGAGGGGATCACTTATGCCTCCGGGAATAGATTCCTCAATGGTAATCATGGTTCCTCTCAGGAAGATAGTCTGTATGTCAACTACTCATGTTGCAATGATCTCAGCGCTTGGAGAAGAGAATTCAATTGCCGGAATGTCAGGCACCGGATTCATGTATTCCGAAGATCTGAAAATCAGGTCAGACAGTGGATATATAAAAGATGTGGGTTATGAGTCGAATCTGAATAAAGAGCTTATCCTTAAGATAATGCCTGATGTTACAATGATATACGGGGTAGGAAGCGAATCGTCAGGTTATGTGGGAAAGATAGAGGAACTGGGGATCAAGGTAATATATAATGCCGATTATCTTGAGACCGATCCGCTCGGCAAGGCTGAGTGGATAAAATTGTTTGGGGCTCTCTATTGCAGGGAAAGAATGGCAGACAGTATCTTTCAATGCAGAATCAGAAGCCTATAATAAGCTGAAGTCATTTATTGCAGGAAATATCACTGAAAAACCGACAGGTTCTGCTTGGACTTCCATTCAAGGATACCTGGTTTGTTTCACCGGGCAACTCATTTATAAGCAAATTGATAGAGGATGCAGGAGGGTCTTACCTCTGGAAGGATACAAAATCTGCCGTCTCAATGCCGTTTGGTCTTGAGAATGTTTATCTGAAAGCAGTAAACGCTGATTTCTGGCTTAATATCGGCACTGTACAGAACGAAAAATGAAATTCCTGCGGTTGACCCTCGTCTCAGCGATCTTTCCTGTTATAAAAGAGGAAACCTTTTTAATAATAATAACCGTGTTACAGATGCAGGAGGCAATGATTTCTGGGAGAGCGGAACAGTTTATCCCCATATTATTCTGAAGGATATCGCAACAATTCTGCATCCTGAATTATTCCCTGAAAATAAGCTGTATTATTACAGGAAAATCAACTGAATCTGAATTGAGAAACGAATGAGCACAATATTGGAAGAAGTCAGGTCTGACAACCGGCAGGAGACATAAAATAGTATTTATCTTCCTTTTTTCCTTGCTTTTTCGTGTTTCTGATTCTTGATCTCTTTCTTGGTTCAGTAAGTTTCAACCCTTCAGATATCCTCAATGCTATTTTTCATCGTGCTGAAAGCCCGCTAAATACAATAATATTCGACTTCAGGATTCCCAAAGGCGTTAACTGCATTTACTGTAGGTATTGCTTTGTCATTGAGTGGTTTGCAAATGCAGACCCTGTTCCGGAATCCTATGGCTGGTCCCGATGTTCTTGGCATAAGTTCGGGTGCCAGCCTGGGAGTTGCCTTTGTTATTCTTGGATTTTCTTCAAACATCTCCACCAGGAGGTTTAACAGGCCTGGGGAACTGGATCCTTATCGCAGCGTCATGGATTGGTGCAGGAGCCGTAATGATCCTGATTATGTCGATATCTTCAAGGATCCGTGAGATCATGACAATACTGATAATAGGTATAATGCTTTCAAGCGGCATTTCGGCAATTGTGACAATAATGCAGTATTTCAGCGCTGAGTCAATGCTGAAAGCATATGTTATCTGGACCATGGGGAGCCTTGGAAACCTGACCGCCTCACAGCTCAGGGTGCTTCTCATATGTGTTTCGGCAGGTATTTTACTGAGTCTTTCCTCCGCAAAGATGCTGAATGCAATCTCACTGGGAGAGAATTATGCAACAAGCATTGGCCTGAATGTGAAGCTCTCCAGGGCTCTGATATTTGCCTCCACAAGCATCCTTACAGGCAGTGTTACAGCATTTTGCGGCCCAATAGGATTCATAGGAATAGCAGTGCCGCATATATCCAGGATTCTTCTACAGAACATCTGACCACAGGATTCTTATTCCAGGAACGATTCTTACAGGAGGAATAATTATGCTTATAAGTGATATTATCTCACAACTGCCAGGTTCAGAGAGCGTTCTTCCGGTCAATTCGGTTACCTCGCTGATTGGGATTCCTGTTGTGATCTGGGTTATATTCAGAAATCGTAAATATTCGGGAGTATTCTGATGAAAAGAGACAATGAAAAAATACTGTCGCTTAATTCGCTCAGGATAGGATATTCTGAGGGAAAAACAGGAAACATTCTGCTGCCTCCGCTAAATGCCAGCGCGAGACGCGGTGAGATGATTGCGCTGATTGGCAGAAACGGAATAGGCAAAAGCACCCTTCTGAGAACTATTGCCGGATTACAGCCACCTCTGGGAGGTGATATAGTCTATAGCGGTAAAAGCATAAGGGAATACTCAAGAAACGATCTTGCCAGAACTATAGGATACATATCAACCGAGATCGTGAAAGTAAGCAATATGAGGGTTTATGATCTTGTCGCTCTTGGAAGATATCCCTACACAAACTGGTTTGGTAAAATCGATCCGGGCAATCACGAAATCATTATTGATGCAATTGAAAAGACCGGTATGTCAGCGCTTTCATGGAGGTTTGTCTCCGAACTCTCTGACGGAGAACGGCAAAAAGCAATGATTGCCAGGATTTTAGCACAGGACACAGGCATACTTGTGATGGATGAGCCAACTGCCTTCCTCGATATTGGAAGCAAGTTTGAGATACTTCATCTGATGCATTTACTGTCTCAGGAGAGCGGAAAAACAATAATCTTTTCGACACATGACCTGAATGTTGCCATGAGCCAGGCAGATAAAATATGGCTGATCATCGATAACCAACTCATTGAAGGAGCTCCTGAAGATCTGATGCTGCAGGGAGCTTTTGAGCATCTTTTCGATTCATCGGCATATCAATATAATTCTGAGACATGGAACATATTCGTTTATAACAGGCAACAGGGGAGAAATAAATGTTGCCGGCGAGGGAATCATGCTTCATTATACAAAAAAAGCATTGAACAGGGCAGGCTATTCTGTATCGGAAGGAGAGAGGACAGCCATTTCTGAGATTGCCATCAGGCAACTGCAGAAACTGGCAGCTTATCGACGGAAGCATTGTAACAGAATTCGGATCACTTTATGATTTTGTGACCTGGATCAGCTCTGCAGAGAGATAATCTATCTGACCATCTTCCTGTAATTATCTATAAAAGGACCAATATCGTCAACAGCCAGTTTCTTGGCAATAATTACCTTGTTCTTATCAAGAATATAGATCATCGGAGTTGACTGGACATTATAATAAGCATCAAAATGTGTGGCACGCTGCGGATCCCATCCATTTATCCAGGTAAGCTTATTCTCCTCAATATACTGAGTCCATTTTTGTTTGTCCGACTGGGTGCAGACTGCAAAGATTTCAATGCCATTGTTTTTGGCTTTCTCATAATAAGCCTTCAGTTTTGGAGTTGCCTCCTTGCAATGGCCACAGTTTGGTTCCCAGAAATAGAGTATTGTAAAATCCTTTTTGATGTCATAAAGTGAAACAAAGATGCCGCTGTATGAATCCATGACAAGGTTCTGAGCTTTCTTGCCGATAAGATTGGGACGCAGACAGGTCAATTTGCTTTCTGAGGTCATCCTTAAACTCCTTTGTAACCCAGTCAGCTTTTCCTGAAAGATAAATATCATCAGCAAGCTTGACCATAACTGCATCATGCCCCATTATCTCACTCTCCCTGAAATGGTTGAACAGATAGACAGCGACAAACTGAAAGACCTTTGTATTATTCTCACACTTTTTTACAAGCTTGTCTATTTCCTTGTTTATTGAATCAGGTGCCTGAATTACAGACATTTGTGAAAAATGTGTTCAGCCGTGCATAAATGATAGGTGTTCTGAGCAATCGTTCGTCCGCCAGATCAACATTGTCAAAATAATGATCCTTATTATAGTTGTAAGTCAAGACCCATCTTGAGCGAATCAGGATTGGAGACAACAGCCGGCACTGAGAAAACCGGTGTCTCCGGGGGAAGCATGGCCTTTACGAGCAGTGAAAGCAGGTTGCCCTTGTTTTCAGCAATAACCTCTTTAAGGTAAGCTTGTCATCCTGGCTTCCTGGGCTTTCTGCTGTGCAATAAGCAGCTTCAGCGAATCACTGTTCTGTTTGTTATTCTGTGCCCTTTTTCCAAGATCGGCAGCCTTCTGCTGCATCGATATCCAGGTCTTCTGATAGGTTAAGAAATGCACTGTTCTCGTCACAGCCTGAAAACTTCAGAGTGTTAAAATAATCACTATAAGAGCAGTGTATTGCAAAATGCTGATCGTCTGACATCAAAAATTCAAAATATTTTCTGCCGGGAAGCACGATCATATAAATTCCCGTCAGGCAAAGCCTGCTCTCCCCTGACAACTCCATGTCCCGATCTGTCAAGTTTAAGTGTGTCATTAATGTATTGTTTATCACCAAGATGATAGGCAATATAAACAGTCGAGTCGGGAAGCCCGTCAAGAGTAATTTCTATTTCATAGCCGCCCTTTAACTGGCTGAATACAAGTGCCGGGAACATCGAAAACAGAATCAAGGGTAAAAATTTTTGTCATTTATCAGTATGAGTTAATCGAATTCAGCAAAATTAGCTAATGCAATTTCTCTGCCAAAGTTTGTATTGATTAATATTAATAAAATATGTTGTACTTTTGAAATATCAACCTATAACCTGAAATGAAGATTTCCCTTCTTGTTCCCGTTTATGATTATGATATCATAGCGCTAGTTCATGGAATGAAAAGTGCCCTTGGAAAAGTACCCGAACTCTGTGAGATTATAATTGGCGATGATGGTTCATCAGCTGAATATAAGGAAAAATACAGGAATCTTGAAGGAGATGGTGTAAAACTTATATCAACCGACAGGAATATCGGACGTGCTGCGATCAGAAACAAACTGGCGCTCGAAGCTTCCGGTGATTACCTGCTTTTTATTGACGCTGATACAGTTTTACAGGGCACTGCAGAAGCTTATTTTCGAAAATGGCTCCCGATGATGTCCATTTACAATGTGATATGCGGAGGAATACTGTATCATGACGCTCCTCCCGGAGACCCTGATAAACTTCTCAGATGGAAATACGGAAAGTCGATGGAGCAGCGAAAGGCATCGGAAAAGAACAAGAATCCACATGCATGGTTTTCAACTTTCAATGTCCTTATAGAAAAAACGGTGTTCTCAAAGATCCGCTTCAATGAAGAACTGAAACAATACGGATATGAAGATACACTGATGGGATACCAGCTTAAAAAGGCAGGCATTGAAATACTTCATATCGATAATGGACTTCTCCATGAAGGGCTGGAGACCAATAAGGAATTTCTCAACAAGACCAAAGCTGGGTATAGAAAACCTGAGCAGAGCTGTACGATAACGTTACGGATAAAAGAACTTTTTCCAGGACTGTCAAAATTATGCGGACGTACAATTATCTCAGGTTTTTCAGACTGACGAATATTTTAGCCAGGTTTTATATAAGGTACAGGGACAGGATGGAGATCAGGCTTGAATCAGGCAGATATTTCAATTCTGCTGTTCAGATTTTACAGGGCTTCAATGTTTTGCACATACAGGGAGATTCACCGCAGGAAAAAAGTAAATCCTATTTTCTGATCTTCTTCAAATCCAGTCTTTTGCTGCGAATGGCATTGAGATATGTCTGATGGTGTGCTATTCGTATTATATCGACGCATATTGAATGCTACGCTGATCAGAGCTTGTTCAGACTTCAGTTTTAATAAGAGCAACATTGCCATCCGTTCTCATCTCAGCCCTCAGAACAAAATTGAACCTCTCTGTCATTGTGCAAAGGAAGAAATCGGAGGGAGGTGAAAAATTTACATTATCCGGGTTGAAAAATCTTTTACCGGAAGTATGCATTAGTTTCGCTATATCCTGCCCGGTTGGTTTCTGTCTTTCAAAGAAGTCCATTCCTTATATATTCAGCGCACATCAGATCCTCTTCGGCTGAAACATCTGCTCTGTATCCCATGGCAACCAAGTGAAACAAGATCAGGGTTCAGGGCTTTAATGAATCTTATAATTGCTCCGGCATTCACAAAGCTGCCGGTAATCACAATGTCAGCTCCGGAAGCATTTATAAGACCCTGTGTACCGGCAGTGGTTGTGTGTATAACTGTTTTCCCTTTAAGGTCAGCCTGTGATGATCTCGGTCGGACTATTGCCGAAATCAAATCCGGGTATTTTTTTCTCATCCCTTTCCCCGACAAGCACAGAATTTGTGTATGCTGTTTTGAGACGGAATGCATCTTCAACTCCGGCTGTTGCAATAATTCCTGCAGCCCCTGCATCATATGCATAGCAGGCAACTGAAAATGCCCTGAATACATCAATTATTACAGTCACTCCCCGGGCCCTGCGGGCTCCTTCCACAAATTCAAGAATATCTACCTTCATCCGGATTATCTTTAATGAGTGAAAATAGTAAATATTTTTATCTGCTGTATTAAATATTTATTTGTACAGAACTGATTGCTGCTTCTGTTTGTCTGCAATGTACGCAAGTAAAATATTTTATGGCTTAATGCATTTATGCGCCCTCCGGTATTTTGTATATTTGATAATTAGAGTTGATCAGATCCCTTCATTGTTTATCAAGATAAAAGAATATGGCAAATCCTGTTATATGGGTATTGGAGCAGATAAAACGTTTAAATCATCTTATCTGGCATACACCTCTCTCGGAAATATCAAAAGGCAGAACATTTCTCTTCAAGCAGCTTAAGATAATTATGCTGGCTGCCAGGGGATTTTCAAACGATAAAGTCCAGCTCAGGGCTTCTGCCCTTACCCTTTATTCACTTCTTTCAATTATCCCGTTTGCAGCGATAGCTTTTGCAATAGCCAAGGGATTTGCACTCGATGAGAAGCTGGAGCTTTTTATACATAACAATTTTAATGCTCACCAGGAGGTTATGAACTGGCTATTAAACAGCGCCACAAATGCAATAAAGGAAACCAGGGGAGGCTATATGGCCGGTGTAGGCATGATAATACTATTCTGGTCGGTGATGTCATTGCTGCATCATATTGAAAATTCATTCAATCATATATGGCAGGTCAGGACTTCGCGTCCATGGTACAGGAAATTTACGGACTATATTACAATTATGCTTATTGCCCCGGTATTTTATTATTCTCTCGAGCAGCATAAAGGTATTTATCGGAACTGAACTTGCTGAATTTATGACAAGAGCGCCAATACTTGATTTTTTCAAACCGGTTATAAGCTTTCTCTTTCAGTTTGCGCCCTACCTTATCAGCTGGATCGTTCTGACTAGTCCTGTTCATAATTATGCCCAATGCCAAGGTGAAATTTGTTCCTGCACTGATTTCAGGTATTGTTGCTGGTACAATTCTGCAGATCCTTCAATGGCTGTATGTTGACCTTCAGTTCGGAATAACAAAGCTCAATGCAATTTACGGGAGCTTTGCAGCAGTGCCACTTACTGATACTTCTGCTGCAGAGCAGCTGGATTGTTGTGCTGCTTGGTGCAGAGCTTACATTTGCAAATCAGAATTTCCTGAATTATGAACTTGAATCAGTATCCAGGAATATCAGCCATTATCAGAAGAGGGCACTTGTGATAATGATCCTTCACATGATAATCCGTAATTTTTCAATAGGGGAAAAGCCGATAAGCGCTGAGACTATTGCCCATACACTTAAAATTCCTGTGCGTCTTGCCAGAGATATACTTCAGGATCTTACAAATGCAACGCTGGTTTCGGTTCTTCATGAGAACGAGCATAAGGAAAGATTATACCAGCCTGCACTGGATATAAACAGACTCACAGTCGGCTTTGTCTTCAACCGGCTCGACAAAAAGGGTATTGGACAGATATTTGTCAGCAGAACAAAGGATTATAATAAGGTAATGGCTATACTGGAGAAGTTTGACAGGCTTCATGAACAAATCAGATGCAAATATTCTGATTAAAGATCTTTGATTTTACCTGCTTCAGTTCTGATTTTAGATTTTATTTAACCACGGATTTCACGGAATAATCACGGATTTGGTTCCGTGCACTCAAATCCGTGGTTAATCCTTCAAATTGGCAAGTCGACCTTAATCCGGGAATTTCTTATAAGCTATTGCTTTTTGCCATAGTTCTCAACAAAACTTATAAAATCAGTATATGAAGCCCATTCATGAAAACAGTAATGTGAAATCGGCTCAATAATCTGTTTTGTACTCTTTTCCTTGCTCCAGTAGCCTTTAAGATTCTTTGAAGGAAATATCTTATCCCTTGAACTGATTACAGCATAATCCCATCTGAAACCCGGTTCTTTTTGCTCCATTATCCTGTTATAAAGCCACCTGAGTTCGTCATGAAGTGATTTCACTGTCCTTACCGGTACACGGTCGATATTCTGTCTTATAGGTCTTCTTGTCTCCGAACATCCGGATATAGAAGTTCTCCATATTTTCTTCAGTAATGTTGTTAAGGGTGGATTCAAATTCACTCAGCGGGATCCCGTAATGGTCATCTGCAGGAATAGGTGTACCATTCACAGCAATTGTAACATCAGGCACAATTCCGGTTTTGGGTGACAGATATTCAGCAGCCCATACGCCAATTGACCATCCGATAAGCGTTATTTTTTCGTATGTCTTTATTTCAGGAAGGACAAAAGCCTCATCGGCTGAATAGTTATAAAACAGAATGAAATCAAAATCATCATTGCAAAGAGGAGTGAAAACATTTTCATCAGTACCCCAACCGCCATATACAACAACAAGTGTATTGTTCTTCTCTCTTCTCCTGATGTAGGTTTTCATATCACTCCATACATGCTTAATATATATTCCGGGAATTCGAATCCCTTTTTAAGTCGTACAAAAATTTACCGTTTTTTTATGCCCTTTTACTTTTTTGAAGCTAATTCTATTGGTATTACCTGGAGATAAGGCAAAAAAAATAAGAGGAGGAAGGGTGGTTGTGAAAATCAGAGAGCGGGCTTTTTCTATGAGATATTTCCCGTGTCTACTGTCTGATAAAAGGATGGAACCAAGGAAAGCTGGCGCTAGTCCTGAAGGTCCCTGATGTGAAAGTCAATGTCTGCAATACAATCCTGTTGATTTTCACTCCCAACCCTTGCTCAACTCCTCTTAATACCAATAGCATGAGCTTGGTAACAAAAGTATAAAAAAAATATTGTTTTGTCAAATATAAACGTGAAATATTTATCACATTCCTATATGAGAAATGATAAAATTTTGCTTAAATTTGATTGAACCCTCTCACAAAATACTGATTTTAACAATGGTTGCCGAACTTGAGAAAATATTATATGATGACGGAGGTGGTTTCCGGGCATCATATATCACCGACTCAGGCGGATTCTGGCACTTTCATCCGGAATACGAGCTGGTTCTGAATATTAAATGCAATGGAACCAGAATTATAGGTGACAGTGTTGAACTTTTTGACAGGTATGATATGGTATTAATAGCCGGGAATATTCCCCACTGCTGGAATTATTATAAAACAGATAATTCACTGCCCGAAAAACACGGGATAATTGTCCATTTCAAATCAGACTCACTTGGAGAGTCCCTCCTGGCACAGCATGAGATGCATAGCCTGAAAGAACTTCTTAATGATGCTGAAAGAGGTATAGCCTTATTCGGTGGAGGATGCAAAAAAAGCTGAAGTACATCTTGAACAGATGGTACATAATAAAGGAATTGATAAAATGATAGATTTCCTTCATACTATCAAAATATTGATCATCATCTGAAAAAAAAGATTATATCTGTTCAGAAAATTATAAACTTGCCTTTGATGAAAGAGGAAACAAGAGGATGACAGATGTCTATACCTATATTCGTGAAAACTACTTCAAACCAATTTCCCTTGAAAAAATAGCTAAAGTTGCAAAAATGAGCCCCTTTGCCTTCAGCCGCTACTTCAAGAAAAACAGCGGAGCCTGCTTCGTGGAATATCTGAACAGGGTAAGGACAAACAAAGCCTGCTACCTCCTGAGAGAAACTGAATACCAGATTCAGGATATTGCCATGGAATGCGGTTTTGCAAGTATCTCTAATTTCAACAAACAGTTCAGGAAAACCGAAGGCATCCCACCAAGGGACTACAGAGCGCAGTTTAAATAATTTCCGGAATTGCTCAAAGGATAATACCTTTACACTCTAAATTTAAAATTTATGGCAATGACATTGCTTGAGAAAATCCTTGCTGCCCATTCAAAACATGATGTCGTCAGACCTGATGAAATTGTTGATATTGATATTGACGCAAGGGTCGCCCGTGATTTCGGAGGTGCAAATGTGGTCAAGAATCTAAGGGATTTCAGTCTCGAGTATTGAGAACCCGGCAAAAACATTCTTTACATTTGACTGCAATCCAACAGGTTCTGATCAGAAATATGCTGTAAATCAACATATATGCCGGTTGTTTGCCCGAGAGAAAGACATTAAGGTTTATGATATTGATGCCGGTATAGGGACACATCTGCTAATCGATGAAGGTTATGTTTATCCCGGAGCCACCGCTGTGTCAACCGATTCTCATGCAAACATCCTGGGTGCAATAGGTGCATTTGGACAGGGAATGGGCGATATGGATATTTCAGCTGCCTGGCATGAAGGGAAAGTCTGGTTTAAAGTCCCGCATTCGGTGAAAATATTCTTTGAGGGAGTTATCCCCGCAGATGTAAGCTCCAAGGATATCGTTTTAAACCTCCTGAAAATATTCGGAGCCAATTCTCTGCTTGGATATTCAATTGAAATTGACGGACCTGCCGTTAAAAGCCTCAGCCTCGATGACAGGATAACAATTTCATCAATGGCAACCGAAATGGGTGCAATAATAATTCTCTTCCCTCCCTCAGATGAAATAAAAGCCTATTGTGCCAGACGTTCACTGCTTCTGAATTTCCTGTTTTGGAAGCAGATAAGGATGCAAATTATCTTAAGATCTTCAATGTCGATGTTTCACAGTTCAGACCCATGGTTTCACGGCCGGGAGAACCACATGATACTGTTGATGCAGACAGCGTTCATGGAACAAAAATCGATTCTGCATTTATCGGGAGCTGCACCAACGGAAGGATGAGCGATATGAGGATCGGCAGCAGCAATTCTTAAAGACCGCAGGGTTGCTCCGGGTGTTGTACTGAAAATTGTTCCGTCAACCGATTCGATCTGGAAACAATGCCTGGAGGAAGGCCTGATAAAGATATTCAAAGACGCAGGAGCCCTTGTTTCAAATGCAGGCTGTGCAGGCTGTGCTGCCGGTCAGGTGGGACAAAATGGGCCGGGTGAGATAACAATAAGCACCGGAAACCGGAATTTTCCGGGGAAACAGGGCAAGGGAAGCGTTTATCTTGCATCACCACAGGTTGTGGCAGCGTCAGCCATTGCCGGCTTTATTACAACTCCTGATAAAATTCCTTCTGAACCCGCTCTCTTTACTTCACCTGGCAAGTCTCAAAAGAAAGCAATCACGCTGACTGAAAAGAATCAGTCCAGAGAAAAAAGAAGAAATACTTGAAGGACGTGTCTGGATAATTAAAAAAGATAACATCGACACCGATATGATTTTTCATAACAGATATCTTGCTATAACCGATATTAGAGGAGATGGGTCAGTATACATTTGATAATCTGACCGGATTCAATGATTTTGCAAAGAAAGCCGAAAGAGGAGACATTGTAATAACAGGAAAGAATTTCGGATGCGGAAGCTCAAGGCAACAGGCAGTAGATTGTTTTGTTTCACTTGGCATACAGGCTGTTATTGCAGAATCATTTGGCGTCATCTACGAAAGAAATGCAATAAATGCCGCATTTCCAGTCATTTCATCCTCATCATTGAATGAAGCTGATCTTAAGGACGGAGACAGGATCAGGATAAACCTTTTAACCGGAGAAATCCTGAATCTTCGAAATAATAAGATTTGTAATACTCTGCCGTTTTCAGATGTGCAATTAAAGATTTACAACAGAGGCGGGTTACTTGGATAACCATTATACATGACTTCGTAAACCATCACTCTACCGTCACACCGTCATATACTATAAACATAATCCACTATGAGACATCAGACATTTGCTGAAAAGATTTTTAAAGCCCCTGCAGGTGCCATCGTGTTTGCAAAGCCGGATATTATACTTACACACGATAATACGTCAAGCATATACAAGACATTTCAGAAAATGGGAGGGAAGGAGATCGCAGATGCCAGTCAATTGCTGGTTGTACTTGATCATAATGCTCCTCCTGCCGATGCAAAGCTCGCTACGCAGTACCAGGATATAAGAGATATTGTTGTAAAGCATAAAATAGGAAATTTCTATGATGCCGGCAAGGGAATCTGCCATCAGGTGATGTCGTACCATGCAAGACCAGGAATGCTGATCGTCGGCAGCGACAGCCACACCTCAACGGCAGGTGCATTCAATGCTTTTGCCGCTGGCATTGACCGCACCGAATCTGCAGGAATCTGGAGAAGGGGAGAGACATGGTTCAGAGTTCCTGAATCAGTCAGAATAAACCTGAGTGGTAGGTTGAGAGAACATGTCTCGGCAAAGGATCTTGCTCTTTGGATCATTGGAATGACAGGTTCAGACGGGGCAAATTATATGTCAGTTGAATATCATGGCGATGGTGTGAGTTCACTTAATATTTCAGACCGGATGACACTGGCGAACCTTGCTTCTGAAATGGGAGCAAAAAATGCTGTATTTCCTGCCGATAAGACGCTCTCCGACTTCTTTGGCGAAGCTGTTACAGGTGTGTGGGCTGACGAAGGAGCAACTTATGCCAGAGAAATAGATATCGATCTGGATGAGATCTTTCCTGTGGTATCGGCCCCTCATAATGTTGACAATGTAAAATCCGTTGCGGAAGCAGAGGGAACCATCGTTCATGAGGGACTTATCGGGACGTGCACAAACGGGAGGATTGAAGACCTTCGGATTGCAGCTTCAATATTGAGGGGGAAAACAATCAAGGAGTTTTTTCAACTGAATATTATTCCGGCTTCCGCGAAAATATATCTTCAGGCTATTGAGGAGGGATTGATATCCGATCTGATTAAGGCAGGAGCGAATATTCTTGCACCTTCATGCGGACCATGTCTTGGAACAGGTCAGGGAATCCCTGCCAGCGGCCATACGGTCATCTCGACTGCCAACCGGAATTTTCCGGGAAGAATGGGAAACAAGGAGGCTCAGATCTACCTGGCGTCACCGGCTACAGTGGCTTATTCCTCACTGACAGGCTGCATAGCATACCCCGGAGATGAACATGGAGATGAGACATTTCCTTTCAGCGCAGCACAGAGTAAAACCTCAGAGATTAAAGAGGGAGATATCAGAAGAAAGAAGAATGTATGGAACTATTCGGATGTTGACAATCTCAATACCGACCAGATGTTTGCCGGAAAACATACATATAATGTTCTGAGTTCAGATCCTGCATCAATTATCCCTCACCTGTTTGAAGATTTTGATCCGGCCTTCAGCAGGAATGCAAAAAAAGATGATATAATAATTGCCGGTGAGAATTTCGGATGCGGAAGTTCACGGGAACATCCGTCTGTTGGACTTGCCTATATAGGGATTAAGGCTATCATTGTAAAATCGGTCAACAGGATTTTTTATCGCTCGTCAATAAACCAGGGACTTGCGCTCATTGTTCACAGGGAAGCAGTCAGACGCCTATAAACCAGGTGATTTTGTTGATATAGATTTTAAAAATTCAGAGATCACAATAGGTAATGCAAAGTTCCGTTTTGAACCGCTTCCTGATAAGCTGAAACAGATAATCGACATGAAGGGACTCGTTAACTACATGAAGAGCATATAGATCTGCTTATACTCCTTTGTGTTCCTTTGTGCGTACTTTGTGTTCCTTCGTGTTTAATCAGAACTTATTCTGTCCAATTTTCATTTTGGGTTGCAGGAATAGAAAAAAAATGTAATTTTGCGGCGGAATTTGGTTCCGTAGCTCAGTTGGATAGAGCAACAGCCTTCTAAGCTGTGGGTCGTGCGTTCGAGTCGCACCGGAATCACAAAGAAAATCAAGGAGTTAGAGTTAATCTAACTCCTTTTTTATTTGCAATTTTCATATGATTTTCATACACAAATTAATTTTAAAGCCGAGTGAAATTGCTGTTTGAGGAGAAGGTATTGTCGATGTACAAACGTAATCGAAGACAGGAATATGACAGCGGATTAAGCAAGTTTTATCAGTTGTTAATGACTGCTAGTACAAAGTTAGGATTGACTAAAAAGCCGTCCCGGGCTGTGGAAGGTATTTTCTGAATTGTAGAAATGTTGGTCAGACGCAAATGACAGCCATGATCTATACCATGTTGGCATTTCGTTGTTTATCTGCTATTTAAAGATAGGCGTTATGTCTAAAATATCCTGCTCTTTCTTCTCATCAAATTTTATATGAACAATTTCATTACCTATTTTCGAAAAATCAATCTCTTTGATGTTGACACTCCTTACTCTTCTATTGTGCTGGGTGTGGAAATTTAAAGTCATGTCGGATAAATTCCATGCTGTTGTCCATATAGTGGAACTTCTCATTATATCAATATTTTGTCCTTCTCCTGAGCCTTCTGCGCCATCAGGTCCTAACGGTAAATTGAAATTATCTAGTATTCTGAAAGCTTCATAAATACCTTCCGTCGCATTTTCAATTTGTCTTGCAGATTGTGTCCATGTAACCGCCCTTACAAATCGTGAAGGTGGTGTATTGTCTCCGGGAAGCCCTATCATTCCAGAACCAGCACCAGTTGGAGCAAACTTAACTCCGGATAAGTTCCTGGGTTCTAATGAAAACATAGAAAGATTTAAGTAATTGCTTAAATTGGTCATATGCCAATCGTAGTTTGGAGCATTTGTAATAACACCCAGAGGTGCATCATGAATCTTTAGTTTTCCTTCGGTAAATTCTATCACAATTGAAGTTCCTGAATTGTCTGTAATCATCCAATGCGCATCAACAACAATACCAATTGCTTTTTCAACAACACCTACAACAGTAATTTCCTGCATACCTTCTTTTACTTCTTTGATGCTGGAAAACTGAGATAATATATAAGTAGTTACATCCTGAGCCGATATGCAATTAGCAGCGTTGGCTTTATTATATTCCGGATATTTTGCATATCCCGGATGATAAAATAAACCCACAGCCAACCCTTTTTCGTTCATGCCATCAGCAATATAATCTTTCCCAAGCATATCAAGCGCTACAATACCATATTTAACCGTAAATTTCTTACCGTTACTGCCATCAGGAGTAAGTCCTGTAAACTTGTAACCTATGGGGATTACAGCTACCCGGGAATGTAAATCAAATGCTCCCCATTCCATGGTTCTCGCATAAACTACTCCACCATCTTTTGCTATTAGCCGAATGCCGGTACAGGCTGACGCATAAAAATTTCCAGTCAAAAGGAATAATAATAGTCCCAATAATTTGATTGAATTTTTCATAGTATGTATTTTAAAGTTAATTGTTCTTTATGATGTCTCTCACAATGAATGCCAACGGTTGCGGGTATGAGCAGAAAGCGATTGGTGGCGCAGTCCCGCCGAGTACAAGTCCAGGTACTTTAGCCGAAAACTTGTCCCGGCTGGCAAGACACCATGGCGCAATTTTTGCAAATCCCGGCGAAAGATAAATTTGTCCCGGTTCGACGAAACTGTCTAGAGCCGGAATCACCAATTAAGTAAATGATTGATAAGTTTGGTTTCACGATAAAATTGTCCAGGTGGCGAGCAAAAATTGTGACAAGCTTTTTGCTTATACCCGTTGTTAGCATTTGTGCCAATTTAAAAATTGTCTCGGTGCCAGAAAACCCTACGTCATCTCTTTGAGCGACGGATGTTACCAAGATTAAGTCTCAGTAAATATCTAAAAATGGAAATTCAGTTTATATGAAAGTTCTCTATAACTTTGATTTATAAAAAACTGAGTAGAAAATTTATAATACAAATCCATACTAAATCTCTTGTTTTTTGAAAATACTGAAAGTCCAGGAGCAGCATAGAGACATAAATCTCCATCGATATATTGCATTGGTTCCTTAAAAAAGAAATTCCAGTATGGGGAAATTTCCAGGAATCCTTGTAGTCCTTTTTTCTGGACGAATCGAATAACGCAAAAATATGTTAGTAGACAGTCGATAATAATGGTTCGGTGACATGTCCGGGTCATAAAATGGACGCACTAAAGTTATTATTATAAAAATATCCAGACAATTCAGTCCCTATTGTTAAAGGTCTGGCAATTTTGTAACCATAGCGGATGCTTATAAGATTAGCAACGTATGTATTATTTCCATCAGAGACAGGATTATATTGTAAACCAATCAGATTCTTCTTAAAAGATGAATCAGGACTTTTTTCCTGAGACTGTGAGAACGAAACCATGGAGATTAGAAAAAGTGCCAGGGAAAGTAATGCATTCTTTGTTTTCATATAGTTATGTTTTATTTGACTCCTACCGCTAATTGTAGAACGAATTTATGTCAGGATTTGTTACACTACTCCCAAATATTTGTTAATCAATTCTTAATCATCTGTTAATTATCAACATAAGTTTTAAATTTTTACTTGTCAGTGGTATGTTTGAAAATCTAATGGCAAAATATAATATACTTAATTCTTTCTGCATCTGTGTCGATTTCAATTATCGGGTATTTGTCTCGCTATAGGAATAATTATCTGCCAAAAAAATGTTGTGCATAAATGTGACTTGGTATACACGTGAATTTTTAAGGCTATACATACTAAATTTGATGTGTAACCAGGAAAAGTATCAGTTTTATTTTATAAAAATGGTTGACTATTTCACTTAAGTCAAATGAAACTCTCGCCCCGTCAGTTACATAAGCAAAATCACTCAACACATTGATCCAGAAAGCACTATTTACTTATGTCTAACTTTTAACATTCACAATCGAATCCAAGTTAAACAAATTAATTCAAATGAGGAATAACGATTATCTTATGAATGCATTTATCCCGGCTAACACAAAGATCCACCAGCTAAGTTCTGTCTTATAGGCAAAGTTCTGTAGCCATCTTTGCATCACGTACCATGCGATAGGAGTGGCAATTACAAAGGAAATAGCTAACAATTTTACAAAATTATTACTTAGCATCACCATCACTTCGAAAACACTTGCACCATTGATTTTACGAATACCGATTTCTTTAGTCCTATTAGCACAAACCTGAAAAATCCACCCAAAGGGTATTTCCAGGTAAAAATAAATTTGCATTATGATTCATTGATTAATAAATTTGATTAATTATAACATGATTCGTGTCCATCAACAAACTAAACAACTTATTGATCATGAAAAAGTTAACTTCAGTTTGTTTATTGTTATTTTTAATGGTTTGCGGTAATGCACAAGAGAGGAGTAAAGCACCCCTGAGTGAATTAAATAAAGATCAATCAGACCCTTGCTTTGGTAAAATTGAATTAGAACTGGCTAAATTCAGTCAGCCTGGCCATGCATCAATAAATGGCATTGGATTAAAAATCAGATTTTAAGACTGGTTATATAGAATCGGATTGAATATCTTACAGGATCTCCTGTCTATTTTACAATCTTACCTTCAGATAGTTTCTTTGCCTGCTGGGCTTTTGTATAACTCCAGGCAGTATCCAGGGCATAAGCCTTCATATAGGTTTCATACGCCTTGTTATAATCCTTAATATTCATGTAGAAGTCCCCCTTGGAATCGTAAACATTAGGATTTCCGGGAGCCAATTCAATGTATTTATTAAAAGCAGCCTCAGCTTCAATATTTAGTTTAGCCTCCATATAAGCATAACCAAGCAGATTATAAATGGGGGCAGGATTCTGAGTAATTTTCAATGCGCTTTGCAGTGTCTCCATACTTCCTTTATTATCTCCTGCAACAAGCTGAAAACTATTAAGAAAGTAATATGCCCAGACATCATTTGGATACATCGCAACTAATTTTTTACCTGTCTCAGTTACATCAGCATCTTTCTTTTCAGCAAATTTTTGCAATGTGCTTTTTAATAGCTCCTCTGCTTTACTCAGTTTTGCCTTGCAATTAAGAGCTGCCCTGGCATATTTATTGAAATTCTCCGTACTATCACGGTAGGTGAATGCAAGCATGTAATTTACCATGAAGAAATCCGGATCCTCAATAAGCGCCTTTTGAAGTAAGTTATACCCTCTGAGAAAAGCTACATCTTCAAAACATTTCAAAGCTTCATTATAAAATGCCAAAGCCTGTTTAGAGCCTGATGTTATTGGCATCTTATCATTCGTGCCAGCCTGTGAGTAGGACAAAGCACTCACAATAAACAGTAAAAATACCAATAATAATTTTTTCATGATTCCAGGAATTATGTAGTTGATTACCATTAATATTGCAAAGTTACACCTGCAAAAATCCAAAGTCAATTTTATTTTTATCCTGACTTTGTTGGATAACCAATACCTTACCTGATGGAGTCAGCTCAATTTTGGTTTATTCAGCTGCTTCCCACTCAATCTTTAATTCATTATTTATGACCCTATATCTGACTTCATGATGAGTGTTTATGATTCTGTCGTGAAATGTAAATGAGCCGTGAACATTAGCCGAGAATGGATTTTCATAACATATTCTGTCTAATTTGACATTCTCAAACCTTTTTTTCAGAACCGCAATAATTTCCCTGTAGATTTTATCATCGGTCCATTCTATGTCTTCAGGAATCTGTTTTATAATAAGCGGAGCAGATTTTTTCATGTCTTTCACATTTAATTATCTAAGATATAAAAAAATATTAACATCCTTATATCCATACTTTTTGTCATAGCTTGTTTCTGATTGAATGCCATGACCTACTAAATGCATTGCCTATCTGGTTTCATTGAGCAATTTCAGATCATCAATATACAATTCTGTACTTTGTTTTTTACCACCCTCTATTCTTATTAATGCAGAATCCGCGAAAGATGAATTTTGTGTTAATTGTATTTCTATTCTTTTGTAGCTGTCAGTTGAAGAAATTTCATACCAAATACCAGTGTCAACAATATTTTTCCCTGAAAAAAGATCGATATGAATCAGCGCAGTATCGCCATTTTCTATTGTAGATTTTATGTATCCCGTCAACAGGGAAGGATGACGATGGATCGAAAATTTATTTTCTGCAAAACTACGATATACACCATTGGAAATAAATCTGGCAGCAAACTGTCCGCTGAAAGCATCTTCTGTTTTTTGTACAATATAGGTTTCAAATGGAGGATCACAAACAGGGCAGCTGTTTGTATGCCAGTAAAGTAAATTTGGCATACCGTCCCACAGCTCAAAATCGCCATTTGGAATTTGTAATATTTCCTGACTTGAGCTCTCTTCTTTGCAACTGAAAACAGCCGGCAGGATCAATATGAAAATATATAATATTACTCTTCTCCTGACCATTTTAATATGCACATATTTTCCTGTCAGAATTAATGCAGCTTCTGTGTAAGATACCTGTCTGTGTTTTCTTTGAAAGTTTTCAGATCTGTAATTTCGCCGTAACCACCATCTGCAATTGTGGCGAGAGTACTTGTCTGAACATCTTCAGACTTTACAACCCGGTTATTGAACATTAAATCCCTTGTTGCACATGCCTCCGGTATAACTATGCATTCGAAACCGTAGTCATGTCCGGCCCGGATGGCAGCCTCGACACACATTTGTGTCTGCATGCCAATTATGACCAGACGACTGATATCATTGCTTTTTAAATATTCCAATAAATCTGTTCCCTGAAAACAGTTGACTTCCTGTTTTGTAATAATCTTTTCATTTGGTGCAGGTTCAACATTCTTATGTATCTCAAACCCCTTGTTTGACTGATGACGAACATGTACTACCAATTGATTCTTCTCCCTGAAGATATTAAGGATCTCCCTGGCATTCAGGCTTGCCTGTTCTGCATTCACCAATCCGGGTTTTTCCCCGGGGAAATAAAAATTCTGAATATCAACAATCAGCAGTGCTGTTTTAATATTGTCATGCTTATTTTGCTGGGAATTAGCTGTATACTGGAAAATCAAGAGTATTGAGAGAAGTACTGAGAATCTTTTCATTGTCTTTATATCTAAAATAATTCTACCTTAAATTTACCTGAGTTTTGATATTTTTTTCAATTGCCGCTTTTAAATTATCCCAATCTTCTGTACCGATAAGTATAATTCGTCTTGTCTGTTTTAATTTTAAGCTGAATTGCATGCTTGCCGCTCACATTATAAAGAATACCTTTGGGTATCAGCCTGATCCCATAACCATAATACGGAGGATAAACTATTACCTCTGCGGATATTACCGAGGATAGATCAATCTTTCTCCTGTATAATCCGATCCCCAGCTTTATAATAATATGTCCCTCATCTATAATCACAGTCATGCCATAGAATGTCAGCAATACTGCGCCAAAGAGTACAAGGAAAGCAATATATGCCGGCGTTGGAATGGGATTATTACCCCATTGATAGATATACAATATTGTTATAAACAGAATAACTGCAAAAAAGATGATTGTCATAACCCATCCAAATTGAAATTTAGAGTATTGTTTCATGGCAGGATAAATTATTAATTATTCAATGACGTTGTTATATCAGTTGCTTTTCAGATAGAATTTTAATTATTATTTTCATTGTGTGCGGATAATAACAGCCTGTCTTTTTATTTCCTTTTGATGGTTTGTTGTTTGCTGCCGGCCATCTCAATTGCAAAGTTCTCATATCCGGTCTCCCTGATCCTTGAAATACAGGCTGAACGGTCAGAGTTAAATACGTAGCCAAAAGCCTTTGAAATGAAATTGTTAAATTTTTTACACTCCATCAATTCCACTGATTTGCAATCGGCACAGCTCTGGAGGTTATTCTCAATGCCGCAAACTCTGACCTTGCACCATGTTGCTTTTACATTATCCCGGCAACCCGGGCATTTACCTTTTAAATAAGATCTGCATGATCCGCAATAAAGACCACAAAAGGCTATTAGATTTTTATCTGCAACAATTTCAACTTGACTGGTTGATTTCATATTTATGCGTTGTTAATGGTTTCTGAGTTCTGTACAATGTAAATTTAATATATTTCCGGCTCCTTCCCAACCTTCCCAAACGGGAGAATGAGCAGAAACCAGGCTTTTCCCTCTGGGGGAAACGGGGGAGGGGTCATTAAAAGTATTTTTGGGTCTATTTCTGAATTTTCAGCCATTTGTATAAAAAGTTAAATACTTTTTCAATGTTTGCAGGATCTTCAAATTGAGGCCCCCCATGACCTTCATCTTTTAACAGGGTAAGTGCAACCCGGTTTTCTCCAAGCACGTTGATCAGCCTGGAATAAAATTCCTCTGATTGCTGCGTGGGAACAACAGGGTCTTTTGTTCCATGCTGGATAAGAAACGGTGGATCATCAGCGGAGATATATGTCTCAGGATTTGCTTTCTTTACAAGGTCAGGAATCCCGGTAATTTTGGCGCCCAGAACCTTACTTTCCGGAGAAAGAGAGTCGCTGTGGTCGGCTTTACCATTTCCTGTTTTGCGCAGCTGATCATCCATTTTTAAAAAGTTTATCGGTCCGAACCAGTCAATTACTGCCTGAACTCTGCTGGAGTAAGCTGCGTTCCCAAGCGATAGGTCTTCCAGTTCCACAACCCCTCCACTTGTGCCTGCCAATGAAGCAAGGTATCCGCCGGCTGAATCTCCCCAGACGGCTATTCTGGAGGTATCCAGATTATATTTATTTGCATTGGATCTTATCCAGCGAATGGCGGCTTTTACATCGCAGATATTTGCAGGAAACAAAGCCTCACCGCTCATCCTGTAATTGATACTGATCACTGCAAAGCCTCTTTTCAGCCCTTCAAGCATTGGCTTAACCTGATCGTCACCTTTATCGCCCATCATAAACGCTCCCCCGTGAATGGCAACAATGACCGGCAAGAGTCCTGAAATATTTTCAGGTAAATAGATGTCCAGCTTTTGAGCCTTCGAAAGAGTTGCATATGGAATATCCAGAAACCTGTTTTGTGTGTGAGAAACATCGCAAAATGAGTCTTTCACATTATTCCCCTTCCCAGAATCACTGGGACTTTGTATGTCGGCAGTACCTTCTTCAAAAATTTCGGGGATGCTTATGAAGGATCCGGCTATCACTCCCCACAGAACAATTATTCCAATCCTATTCATTATCAGGATTTATTATATTGATTTATTTAATTATCATTTGTTCAGCGATTTTATTTGGTGACAGGCTGTGTTCCGGATGTAATTTCACTCAACTTCTTAAAAAAATCTTTCTTTCTTTCTGAATTAATACCCCAGTCAACCGGCACACTCTGATAACCCGATTCGAATCCTTCATCATTCCATCCGGTAGTCAAAATAGCCCCAGGATGCATATGCCTTGACAGCAGCTGCAAAATTGCATGAATCGGATGCAAAATTATAGTGATCGTCCTCATTAAACAACAAAGGCTTTGAGGCGTAACCTTTTACTTTTCTTGTTGCTTCAACCAGAGCTGTAATTTGTGAAGAACTGTTCAACCCGTTCCCATGCAATAAAACAAAATCTGATGCTGCAACAACTGATGAATCCGGAATGCTGCCGCCTCCAAAACTTGTGCTTACAAGCATGTCGTATCCATCTTTCCTTGTATTATGGACCCTTCTGATCAGTTCACTAACCCTCGCCGGCTGAAGTATCTTATGGTCATACTCAATATTGCATTCATTGTTTATTTCAATCAATATGTTCTTATATCCCCTGGTAAGTATCCAATTTGTAATGTTGTCAGTTGCATTTATAACAGCCTGTTCATTTTCAAGATTCTGATCCTGACCAAAATAAAAATAACCTAAAATTACAACCATCCGAAGCTCATCAGCTTTGTCGAGTATCTCGCTCAAGCCTGTCCATATAATCAGACCTTAATTCACCTTTCTCATTAAAACCGGAATTTATCCATTCACTGTTTCCATAACCCACAGGACTGCCTCCCTGAAGATTCAGTGTAAAGGCAAGAAGACCATACTTGTGCCACTCTTCCATATGAGCGACAAATTCATTTGTATTTCTATCCGGATCCCAGACCTTAGTATCCGGATAGACAAATTTTTCCCTTGTTTTGGGGTTCAGGTCATCAAATATGCCTTGTACCATCCTGGAATTAAAAAGCAAGCCTTCAATTTTATTTCCTTTCCAGTATCTGCCTTTGTAAGTGAGCTCTCCATTAATCAAAAACTGATTGTCCTTTTATCGTTACTGTGGTTTTTTTATCATTTGTTGAGCATGAAATAAATGTAAAGGCGATAGAAAAAAGAAATAATGCTATCTTCATCTCAAATCATATAAAATTTTTACTATACGTCCATAGTATCACGAACCATCATTTGGATCTCATAAGCTGTTTATGCTCTTTATACATTCTTATAGTATTCAATTTTATTACCCGCCTTTCCAGCAACTTTGCTGATAACATATTCCTTTCATCCTCTGACAGTTTAGTAAAATTATTTGCAAGATCTATTTTCTCCCTGACAAGTTCTTTGTTTTCAGCGCCGGTTATGAGTACACTTACAGGCAGCGACCAGACAAAACAGAGAGCCTCCTTTAATGAGATATCGTTTGGGTACAAGCGGATCATCAGATTTCCACTCGAATTTCATTCAAGACTTTTTTCTCTTTGAAAAAGCGGCCATCTGAGAGCGTTTTCATTGCAAGAATTCCAAAATTTCTCTTAACCGCTATTGGCATAACATTTTTTATAAAGCTGTGGAAATGAGGGTCAATAATGTTAACAGGCATCTGCATCGTCTCAAAAATGTCATTATCAGCCGTTCTGTCAAGCATCTGTTTATGTGCAAACGGATTCTGATGTCCTGTAAAGCCAATATGTTTCACTTTGCCTTCAGCCTTTGCCTTCTCAAACACTTCAAGAACCCTGTTCCTGATACGATTGTCTGTATCATCGGGAGTTTCAAGGGAGTGAACCTGCCACAGATCGATGTAATCACATTTCAGCCGCTTCAGAGTTCCTTCAAGATGCTTTTTCGCAGTAATATCATCAGTGGCAGTTGATTTGCTCATAATAAAAACATTATCACGGATATTTCGGTACCAGATATTTACCATATCGTGTTTCACTGCCTCCGTCATCATATGATTCAGCAGTATCGAAAAACCGGATACCACCCTCAATTGCACTTTCAATCACCTCCTGGGCATCTCTTTCAGTTGTCCAGCCTACATGATAGCCGCCCAGACCAAGCATAGTTACTTTTGCCCCTGTTTTGCCAAGTAGTCCGCAATGGAAGTATTTCACCCCATTTATCCTTATTTGAAGACAGCAATGCCTGAGAAGGGAACCATTAATCCCCCGGTCAGCATTGCCAGCTCCTTTAAAAAATCACGTCTGCCATTCATAACGGTTATTTTTTTAGGTTAATATTTTTCACTCACTTTTTCAAACGCATATTTAAGATAAACTATATTCTGGTCCCTGATCAATCTGTAATCTGATTGCCGTTATCAAATATTATTTAACAGTGGCTTGTTCAAATGTTGGACTCATTGAATTATCTCGTCTGGCAGCTTTCTTCCTTACCTGATCCATCTCAAGTTTCTGTGCAATTGTAAATTCCTTTCCGCACTGGGTGCAGACATAATTTGTGAGAAAGGCTCCGGTATAATACTCCTTCTCAAGATGAGGATGATCACATGGTTTCTCACCCCATGATTCTTTTACTTTCTGTGCAACATAGTATTCCATAATCATTTGATTATAAGAAAGATTAATCAATTTTCCCTTATGAATGGCACAAACCTGACAGGCAACAGACGGGTTGTCTCTGTTTTTCCTCTTTTTTTCACCAGCAGTCTGAGTTCCTGCGCTCCGTATTGGAGATCCTACAGGTATCACAAGTCTTCCATTTTCTGCAAGCTGATCGATGAGTGGTTTGGGTATGTTTTATGCCGCAGCGGTTACAATGATTATATCGAAAGGAGCATGCTCAATCCATCCATTATATCCGTCTCCTGCTTTTGCGATTATATTTTTATACCCAAGCATCCTGAACCTGGCTTCAGATTCCTTTGCAAGCTCCGGTACAATCTCGATTGTAAAGACAGTATCGACAATTTCAGCAAGGACGGCAGCCTGGTAACCTGAACCTGTTCCGATTTCAAGGGCTTTCTTCTTTGCTGCCGGCTTTACTGCCTCAGTCATGTATGCGACAATGTATGGCTGTGAAATTGTCTGTCCGTATCCGATAGGCAGAGGAAAGTCGCCATATGCATCCTTTTCGTACTCCGGTGGTACAAAAAGATGCCGCTGGACCTTTTTCAAGTGATTCTATATGTTTCCTTATCGGATATTCCCCGGCTGATTATCTGTGTATTGACCATATTTATCCGGGCAGAATAATACTTGTCAGTCTGGGTAAGAATTGTCCCGGTGATGAATAGGCTCAGAATGATCATTGTAAGATTCACAACAAGCTTATTTCCTGCAATATAATAAATTCAGGCCGATTTTCAAATTGAAAATGTGTAGAAATTGAAGGAATTCTGAGCTGTCTAAAGACTTTCGAGATTAGCTCTGAATATCTACCTGTATCCAACAAGCGAAAGAAATCCTTCTCCAAGGAATTGAATTGCCGGCCAGATAGGCAGAAAATTAATTTTTGTGAGGGTGGTTGCTATGAGTAATCCGAAAAGGATCATTGAACCATATTTGTATAAGGCTGAATACAGCGCCGGAAATCTTTTCAAGCTGAAAGAAAAGGAGATGTGAACCATCGAGTGGGGGCAGGGGGATCAGGTTAAAAACAAACAGTCCCCAGTTTATATAAATTGCATAATGAATGATTTCATATATCAGCCGCACCGTATCACTTGAATATATTGGAACAAAGGTTACAAGCAGTGAGAACAGAACAGAAAGCAGCATCGCAATAACTGCATTTGACAAGGGTCCTGCCACTGCTATTTTTATTACATCGGTTTTTGGATTGCGCAGATTCTGTTCAGTGAACTGAACCGGTTTTGCCCATCCGAATCCTGCAACCAATAACATTATAAATCCAAGAAGATCAATGTGTTTTAATGGATTCAATGTAACCCTTCCCTGTTCCCTGGCAGTCGAATCGCCGCACAGATGCGCAACAAAGGCATGACTGAATTCGTGTACTGTCAATCCCAGGATTATTCCCGGAAGAAACTTAAGGGTTCTTGCAATATCAAAATTATCCAATCGGCTAGTTGTTTTTAAGTTTTCCTATCTCTGCTTTTTAACAGGAAGGTAGAAGTCATCCTTTGTAAGGTTACATTCCTTTATCATCTTCAGGGCATATTCAGCTCCTGTAAAGTTCTCATCAGCATTATTTGTGCCGATAGTGAATTTAACACCGGCAGCTTTTGCCATCCTTATGAATTCAGCTGATGGAATCCTGAACCTGTTGTTAATTTCAATGGCGATATTATTGTCTTTGGCTGCCCTGATAACCCTCTCCATTCTTTCAGCAGTCCAGAAATGGCTGTACCTGTCGGCCATCTGTGCCGGCAGATAGGTTGAATTTACATAAATGTTTATTGGTTCAGTATTAAGAATTTTAACAAGTGTATTAACAAGGTAATCCATGAATTGTTCCTCATCATCAATCCATGTCTCTTCCTTTATCCATATTCTGTTTCTTCTCCCTTTTTCATCCGTGAAGGTCATTGCATCGGTAAAGACATAGTCAAATTTATCCCTTGATTCCTTTGAGAAAATATTCACCCATTCCCTGCCTTCAGCCTGCATTGCAACATAAAACTGTGGATAACCTTTAAATATCTGTAATACAGAATCAATCTGTGAATCACTGTGAATAGGAAATCCAAGCCCGCAGTTGACAGCTATCCCGTATTGAATATTCTCGTCCTTCGACTTTTTAGCAGCATCTTCAATTGTAAGCTTTCCTTTCAGATGCACATGGAGATCTGTAAGCGGAAAGTCGGGTTTCTCCCTGCAGCCATGGAGCATGAATGATATAAGTACACAGGCAAATATAAGGTTTCTTTTCATCTTATTAAATTAAATCAAATAATTATATGATGCTATTTGAAGAATCACATCTCCTTTAAAACGGGGATAAAGCTAACAAAATAAGAGAAGCATAAGTTATATGGTCATTTCTTTTTCAGATGGTAATCTGCAAAGTCGAGATATTGCTGCCAGTCATATAATTTTACATCATGACCTCCTGATCTGATATGATATCCGATATCTCCTTTCACAGGTTTGTTTACAGCAGGCAGCTCTTTTGCAGGAAATCCTTTGAGCCCCAGTAAAACATAAACCGGGGAGGCATTGACGCATGCAAGGAATTCTCCTTTTGGATCAGCCCACTGGTCTTCAACTGCGCTTGCCACATAAACCGGTCGTGGGAGCGATAAGTGCAAGCAGTTCATGCTGATCAACCGGAAGATCAGCCTCCTTGTCACTGTATTTATTGAAATTATCGCAGAACCAGTGAGGAAATGCTTTGTTGATAATGCCAACAGTCTCACCGTAGATTCTTTTTGAAAGAGCTGCACCACCGCAGCCTGAGTTGTTTGATATTACAATTGCGAAACGCTTATCAGCTGCACCGGCCCACAAGGCAGTTTTTCCAAGTCTTGAATGTCCCATTACAATTACTTTTTTTGAATCAATATGCAGGATTGGTCTCCATCCAGTCCATCACCCTTGACAATCCCCAGGCCCATGCAGATATGCTGCCCCATGATGTTGGATCAGGCTTTGCATCGTATAAACCATGAACCCCGTTTTTAAAGCCGTCATCAAAATCAGGATCAATGTCCCCATAGTAAAGTGTTACGAGACCATAGCCTCTTGAGATTATTTCAGCATACCTGCCACTGTGATGCTGACCTGCCTCGCCCTGCCTCAGTGGCTTTATGTTCTGTTACACCATCCTCAGGGTCATTCCTCATCCATGATGTTGTAATTGATATTCCGGGCTCATCTGTAACTGAGTGATTCCCTCCGAAGTTATATCCGAGAAAAACAGGAACCGGTTTTGATGAACGGGGCAGATAAATCAGAAGAGTAAAATTCAGCTCCTTCCCGTCATTTTGCAGATGTTATCTTTACTTCTTTCCTTATAGCTTTGTCATTAAGTGCATGAGGATCAGATGATATTTCGGAAGATGTCAGCTTCCCTTTCCACTCAGGGCTGATGCCATATACTTCATTTCTGAATATTTCAGAGAGCTCTGATCTCCTCCTGTTCCAGTCTTCCTTTGTGGATACCCGCGACCCGTCATTGAATATCAGCGGATCAGGCAGGGTATAGGCAGGAATTTTTGATTCATCATAATTGGCTTCTGGCTGCTGTGAATGTGATAGAATGAAAACCTGCAGGAAAAGAATGCATGTCAAAATTTTTTTCATGGCTTGCTGGAATTTAAAGTGTGAAATTCAATTATTGCTGAATAGCAGTTCCCTGTCAAGGAACAGATAGGCTTCATTTCTTGATTCAGGAGGAAAATCATGCGGTGCATCGGGATTTGTCATCCTTAATTTGTCGCCTGCATTTAATAATTCATAAACAGGCCTGGCAGCATTTACACAGTCATGCACACCTGAAATTTCGAAATTGCTGTCCTTGACAGGGGCATTTATAAAAAGAGCCCTGGGAGCTATGGCTCCAAGTATTTCAGTGAAGTCGAAGGGCATTTTTGCCGGATCCTTATCATAGCGCACTTGCAATTCGAGGCATATAACCTTTGTGGCTCCAGCCGGTCAGATCTCCGTTGTAGTATTTGTAAAAAGAGGTAAACCCGCAGCTGGTTACAACAGCTTTTATCCTTGTATCAAAAACTGCAAGGAAAAGCGAATTGTGACCACCGAGAGAATGGCCTATGCATCCGATCCTTGATGGATCCACTTCAGGCAGTGACTGCAACAGGTCAACAGCTGCCATATGATTCCAGATCCCCTTCATGCTGGCGCTTAAATATCCATTTGGGTATGGATCAAAAGTGTACTCTCCGAAATTGGGATAGTCAGGAGCAAGCGTAACATATCCACGCTTTGCAAGTTCGAGTGCATAGTGCAGGTTCTGACTGCCTCCCAGACCTGCCGGTTCAGCCTTGCCGATGCTAATTGTCTGGTGAAGACAGAGGATCCCGGGAACAGGAGTTCTTCTGACCGGCAGGCATAAGCAGATAAGCAGGAACCCTGTCACCTTTTTCAACGGCAAAGGTGATCCTGAGCAAACGGATCCCATCAATATTTGTCTCTTCAAGTACCTTCAGATCCAGGAGGCACTTTGTGTGAAGAGTCAGGAAGCGGACCCATTACCTGTTGAATGCCATTGAGGATCTGTTCCCTGCGCTTTTGCCAGTCATTCTCATCTCTGATTTCGCTCAGATTGCCATCATTATCTTTAAAGATCAACAGGTTTTTTCTGTAATCATCAGATTGCCAGGCAATAATAACAAGTAAAAGGCATTACTGGGAAATATGTATAACACAAGCCTTCTGATATTCTCCATCTCTTGTATTTTTCGAATCTCTGTTTAAATCATCCGGGATAATTATTGTGTAAATAAGACATGCGGTATTTTCAGAGTCTTTCCGAGCACACTTCTTTGCAGTTCGGCTATGATTGCCGCAGAACCGGCCATTACAGGAAAATTTATTTCAGACACCTTTTCGTCAAACCGGAAGATTATCTTTTCACCATTCACATACTTCATAACACCGCCGGCTTCTTCTATTATTAATCCAAGGGCAGATATATCCCAGATCTTTGTAAAAAGATTTATGACGCCGCCAAATTTCCCTTCCGCCACATAAAGAAAGTCAACAAGTGAATTTGTGCACCTGATATTCCTGGCTGCACCTACGAGGTTCTTATAAATGGCAATGCTTTCATTCAGAACCTTTTCATTATCAGTGAAATCAACATTAAATGCGAACAATGAATTTTTGAGGCTATTGTCCTTTGGCATGCTGAAAGGCTTTCCGTTCAGAACAGCTCCCTTTCCCTTTCTCTGCAATATACATCTGATCAGGAACAGGCAGATAAGCTCCTCCCATAACAGGAATATTCTCCTCAAAAAGAGCAATCAGTACTCCGAACCAGGGAATTGCAGAAGCAAAATTTGAGGTGCCGTCAAGCGGATCAATAACCCAGGTGTATTTCGATTTCATATTACTGAATCCACTTTCTTCGGATACAATATTATGGGTAGGGAAACGCTTCCTGATCAGGGCTGATATCAGTGCATCGCTTTTGAGATCGGCCTGTGTTACTATGCTGCTCTGCGACTCCTTCACCTTAAAATCTATATTCTTTCCGAAATGGGTCAGCAGCTCTTTCCCCGCGGAATTCAATGCTTCAATTAATGTTTCTTTCATTTTAACAATTGAGATGTATTATATAACAGCTGCTCTGATTATCAGACCAATCTCAAAATTAATCTTTTTATCTTAAACTTTGAGCTCTTTATACCCTTTAATCCATTTTCCGCCCTCTGCACCTTGCGCGCTCCTTCGTCAGCCCTCCAGCCTTCTCTCGCCTCAACCTTTTTATCAACTTTCAGACATCTTTCATATGTGCCAAAAATCTCATAAGTTTACAAAAAGAGAATTTTTATGAAAAAGATATTCCTCCTTATCACACTTCTGCTGTCATTATGGTAGCCCATAACTCTGTTCGCAAACAGGGAATGATACACTGGTCTATCTTATTACCTGCGGTACCGGCACTGAGACCTATTCGATATATGGACACAGCGCCCTGCGCATTGTTTTTCCTGAAAAGAAGCATGATCTGGTTTACAACTGGGGAGTATTTGATTTCGAAACGCCAAATTTTGCCTGGAAATTTGCAAAGGGCAGGCTTGATTATATGCTTGGCAGTTGAACCGATGCAGAATTTTCTTCAGGTATATTTCTATGAGAAGAGGTATGTTCAGTCACAAAAGATAAACCTTACACCGGCTGAAACAGCTAAGCTTGTCGCTCTTATTAATGAAAATCTGAAACCTGAAAACGTCAGATACAGATATGATTTTTTCTATGATGACTGCTCAACAAGGATAAGGGATCTGATTGAAAAAGCAGTAGGAGATAAATTATTATATCCCCCTGCCACAGGCGGAAAATCGCCTACATTTCGGGAAATGGTAGGAAAATACCAGGAACCTTTTCCCTGGCTTAAATTTGGAATAGATCTTCTGCTTGGGTTCACCATCCGATAAAGTAGACCTCATACAGGGAAAGGATGTTTCTACCTATCGATCTGCAGAAGGAATTATCTGAAGCCGTTGTCAACAGGGATGGTAAAATGATTCCGCTCATCAGAATCCGGATATTATTCTTGATTTTGATCCTCCGGTAATAAAAAAGACATTATCTGTTTACGCCTGCATTTGTATTTACTATTCGTTCTGATACTGGTTTTGATATTCTCCTCCCTTGTTAAAAACAGGACAGATCATCAGGTGGTTTGATATTTCTCTTTTTACTGTTTTCTCCATCCTGGCAGGAATGATGATATTCTTCAATTTTTTTACAGATCATCAGCAGACTCAGATTGAACCTGAATATTATCTGGCTTAATCCGCTTATAATTATCTGTCTGGTTTTTATAATTATTAATAAAGAGGGATTATTCTGGTTCAGGTTGCTCTTTTATATTCTGGCTGTTTTTCTGGTTATTACACTTTGTTTTGCCTCAGTCATTCAATATAGCTAATCTTCCACTTGTGCTGATACTGATTATCAGAAGTTCTGTTAGGTCAGGGTTTGACTGGAATCCTCTTTCAATGCATTTAACAAAACTTTAACACTCATTAACATCTATTTAGAGATAATAGAATTTCTTTTGTGAACTATTTTTCCGGTAGTTGCCGGGAAGGTGGTTTAGAAATTTTTTTAATATAATATTTGCTACTTAAACTTATAAACGATGGAGCAAACTGCTGACATTAGGGTCTTGAATGAAAAAATTGAAAAGGAGAGCGGCTTTGTTGATATGATCAGGATGGAGATGAACAAGGTGATCATAGGACAGAGGCATCTGACCGACAGTCTTTTAATAGGTCTTCTGGCTAACGGACATATTCTGCTTGAAGGTGTTCCCGGTCTTGCCAAAACACTTGCAATAAAATCACTGGCAGCAATAATTGATGCCAGGTTCAGCAGGATTCAGTTTACACCTGATCTTCTGCCTGCCGACCTTATCGGTACAATGATCTACAGCCAGAAAAAAGAGGAATTTATTGTCAAAAAAGGGCCTGTATTTGCCAACTTCATTCTTGCTGATGAAATAAACAGGTCTCCTGCAAAAGTTCAGAGTGCACTGCTTGAAGCAATGCAGGAACGACAGGTCACAATAGGTGAAACAACTTTCAAGCTTGATGAGCCATTCCTTGTACTTGCAACACAGAACCCGATTGAACAGGAGGGAACATATCCGCTTCCCGAAGCCCAGGTCGACAGGTTTATGATGAAGGTTCTGATTGATTATCCGACAATGGAGGAGGAAAAAATGATTGTCAGGGAGAATCTTGCAAAAGACTTTCCAAAAACAAGCTCAGTCCTGAAAATAGATGATATTGTAAGGGCAAGGAATATTGTAAGAGAGGTATATATGGATGAGAAAATTGAAAACTATATTCTGAATATTGTCTTTGCAAGCCGTAATCCTGCAAAATATGACCTGCCGAAATTTACAAGTATGATTTCATACGGTGCATCCCCGAGAGCTTCCATAAATCTTGCCCTGGCAGCAAAGGCATTTGCATTTATAAAGAGAAGAGGATATGTTATTCCTGAAGATGTCAGAGCAATATGTCCTGATGTTATGAGACACAGGATTGGACTCACATATGAAGCCGAAGCTGAAAATATAACACAGGATAATATAATTGCCGAAATTCTGAATGTTGTTGAAGTTCCGTAGATCATCAAAATGAAAATTGCATCACTCTGCTCATTTCTGATTGTAATTTCAGGTTGTTTGTTTGGACAAAATCTAATTGGGTACAACAATAATGAAATCCGGAAGTTTATGAAGGAGAACAGGAAGGAGATGAATATTTCCAATGTCAGGAATAGTATGTTCAGTTATCTGAAATATTCGGATAATGCCGACAGACAGACAATACTTGTTTTTTCTGACTCCTGATTCGGTTTGTCAAAAGTGTAAGAGTGATCTGCGATACAACGATGAAACCAGAAAAGATCAAGGAGCTTAATGCAAATTATAAAAGGATTGGTGATGACAGGTGGATTGACAGCCATGGTGGAAAAAATTATCTGATAAAGTTCAGGGACGAGAAATGGTCCTGTACAATTACTATTGAACGTGAAAAATAGGGAGATACAAGTGGAAGCAACTGAATTATTAAAAAAGGTCCGGAGGATTGAGATCAAGACAAGGGGATTGAGCAGGCATATCTTTGCCGGCGAATATCACAGTGCCTTTAAGGGAAGGGGTATTGCCTTCAGCGAGGTAAGGGAATATCAGTATGGAGATGATATCAGAAGCATTGACTGGAATGTAACAGCCCGGTTTAACCATCCTTATGTAAAGATTTTTGAAGAGGAAAGGGAACTGACAGTTATGCTTCTTATTGATGTCAGCGGTTCAGGAAATTTCGGTACATCAGTTGCCTATAAAAGGGACATAATGACCGAAGTTGCAGCAGTGCTTTCATTTTCAGCAATCTTCAATAACGACAAGATCGGTGTGATATTCTTTTCCGATAAAGTTGAAAAATTCATTACCCCCCTGAAGGGACGCAAACATATTCTCAGAATAATCAGGGAATTGCTTGACTTCAGATCAGAAAGCAGAATGACAAATCTGGATGAACCATTGCGATTCCTTACAAATGCAATAAAAAAGAGATGCACCGCCTTTATAATTTCAGATTTCCTTGTTCCTGATTTTGAAGAGGCTCTCAGGATTGCATCAAACAAACATGATATTGTTGCACTGAAAGTATTTGATCCCGTGGAACAGTCAATTCCTGATATCGGTCTGGTAAAAGTGGCTGACTCTGAATCAGGAGCTGAAAAATGGATTGATACATCTTCAAAGGCCACCAGACAGGCATACAGCAAATGGTGGATCAATCATATGGAACTTATTAAAAATATTTTCAAGAGATGTGCTGTGGATTCTGCAGAATTGCGGACAGATCTTGATTATGTTAAACCACTTATTAAGTTGTTTGAAAGCAGATGACAAAGATTTTTAAGTATATTCTCGGTTCTGTCAATTACTATTCGCTTTGTGTTTTTCTGCAGGCGGACAGGATGTTAAGGTTACTTCAGCATTTGATTCAACAAGAATTTTTATTGGCGATCAGATTAAGTTTACAGTTACAGTAGACCAGCCTGAGGGACTTAAACTTGCACTCCCTGTATTTAAAGATACTCTTGTAAAAAACATTGAAATTCTTTCAGGTCCGGTTATTGACAGCGCCAGGGAGAAAGGCAGACTGAAAATTATTCAGAAATATCTTATAACATCATTTGATTCAGGTCGTTATCAGATTCCTCCTGTATTTGTTGAAATAAAAAATGAGAATGGACTCAAAAGATTTTACTCTGATTATTCACTTCTTGAAGTAATGAGGGTAAGAATTGCTCCTGCTGATACAGTTGCAAAAATATTTGACATTATAAAGCCATACAGAGCTCCTGTAACAGTTGGAGATATCTTGCCATGGGTACTTATTGCAGCTGTTATCGGTGCCCTTGCCTGGTTTGCTGTCAGGTATATCAGGAAGCTCAGAAGTTCACGTGGCGAGATTGAAGAAATTGTTATTCCTGATCCTGCTCATATTATTGCTTTCCGGGAACTTGAAAAACTCCGGGATGAGAAACTCTGGCAGAAAGGGGAGATAAAGACTATATTATACACGGCTTACTGAGATACTGCGACAGTATCTTGAAAACAGATTTCAGTGTATTTTCTCTTGAACTGACAACCAGCGAGACTCTTGAGGCTCTGGTTAAAACAGGCTTTAAAAAGAACGGATCATATAATCAGCTTAAAGGTGTTCTTACAGGAGCTGACCTTGTGAAATTTGCAAAATATAATCCTGAGCCGTCGGAAAATGAATCCATTTTCCAGGATTCATGGAATTTTGTTCTGGCAACAAAGGAAGAGCCTTCATCTGAGGAAATGGCAGATAAAAAAGATAGTGGGGAGGAGAAGCTATGAACAGGATAACATTTGCTGAACCGCTGTTCCTTTATCTTCTTGCTGTAGTTCCTGTAATGATTGCTTTTTATATGTTTAAACAGCAGAAGGCAACTGCATCATTCAGATGCCGGGACTTCAGCCATTTGAAGATACAGTTCCAACTTTCAGACATTATCTCAGGCATATTCTGTTTGCTTTCAGGACAGTGTGCGTAATTCTTCTGATAATTGTTCTTGCACGTCCACAGGCAACAAATAAATTTCAGAATGTCTCCACTGAAGGTATTGATATTGTACTTACCCTTGATATTTCCGGCAGTATGCTTGCACGTGATTTCAAACCCGACAGGCTTGAGGCATCAAAAAATGTTGCAACCGAGTTTATCTCAGGAAGACCATATGACAGGATGGGACTGGTGGTCTTCAGCGGTGAAAGCTTTACACAATGCCCTCTTACAACCGACCATGCAGTTCTGATTAATCTTCTGCGCGAAATCCAGAGCGGTATGATTGAAGATGGAACAGCAATAGGCATGGGACTTGCAACAGCAGTTAACAGGATAAAAGATTCAGAGGCAAAAAGCAAAGTAATAATTCTTCTAACCGATGGAGTGAATAACAGGGGTGAAATTGCTCCTGCAACAGCTGCAGGAATTGCAAAAACATATGGAATAAGGGTATATACAATTGGTGTAGGAACACAGGGTATGGCTCCATATCCTGTCAAGACTCCGTTTGGCATTCAATATCAGGATATGCCGGTTGAAATTGATGAAGCAATACTGAAGGAGATCTCCGAAACAACAGGAGGAAAATATTTCAGGGCAACTGATAATGATAAACTGGAGCAGGTTTATAAAGAAATTGACAAACTTGAAAAATCAAAAATTGATGTAAGACAATTCAGCAGAAAAGAAGAAAAATATTTCATTCCTGCACTTATTGCATTCTGTCTGCTGGCTGTTGGAGATACTTGTGAGGAATACAATATTCAGAAACCTGACTTAATGAGAGGATAGAATATGCAATTGTTCAGATTTGCAAATCCCGATTATTTATACCTGCTGCTTCTGCTGCCGGTAATGATCCTTTTGTATATTATAAATGAAATAAGAAAAAGAAGAGCCAGAAAACGGTTGGGTGATACAAGACTTGTCAGCAGCCTGATGCCTGAGCTGTCGGATACACGGTCTGTTGTTAAGTTTATTCTTATGCTTTCTGCTGTACTGGCTGGTATAATTATGCTTTCCAGACCACAGTTCGGATCAAAAATTGAAGATGTAAAAAAACAGGGAGTTGAGGTAATAATTGCTCTTGATGTCAGTAATTCGATGCTTGCAGAAGATATTCAGCCCGACAGGCTCACAAGGGCAAAACAGGCAATCTCACGTCTTGTCGATAATCTTGATAATGATAAAATAGGACTTATAGTTTTTGCCGGAGATGCATATACACAGATACCGGTTACAACAGATTATGTCTCAGCAAAAATGTTCCTCTCTACAATCAGTCCTGAAATGGTTCCAAAACAGGGTACTGCAATTGGTGCAGCAATAAATCTTGGGATCAGATCATTCAGCTCCGGGTGAAGGAAAAAGCAAGGCAATGATAATAATAACTGATGGTGAAAATCATGAAGATGATCCTGTCAAAGAAGCAGAAGAAGCAGCAAAAGCAGGAATTGTAATTCATACAATTGGAATTGGTTCCACAGAAGGTGTTCCTGTACCTGTTATGATAAACGGAAGAAAGGAATATCTGAAAGATGTTGAGGGAAATACTGTTATAACAAAGCTTGATGAAGATATCCTGAAAAAGATTGCTATGAGCACAGAAGGAAGTTATGTAAGGGCCAGTAATTCCAATATTGGACTCGATCAGATATTCGGAGATGTTAAAAAGATGAAAAAACAGGAACTTGAAAGCACAATGTACACTGAATATAATGATCAGTTCCAGATTTTTGCAGCTCTGGCCATTTTCCTTCTGATTGTTGATTTTATTATAATGGACAGGAAAAACAGAAGACTGGCTAATATAAGATTGTTTAAATTTAAAGTTTAATAGATTTTCAGGATTGTAATGAGTAAACAAATATATAACATATTGAAAAAAAGCAGAGTATTAAGCCTGATAATCATTATTGCTGCTATATTTTCCCAGGCTGTAAATGCACAGGCTGATAAAAAATATATCAGACAGGGTAACAGGGAATATGAGAAGAATAAATTCTCAGAATCGGAAATATTATACAGGAAAGCAATTGATAAAAATAAAAACTCTCCTGATGCCGTTTTTAATACCGGTGATGCACTTTATAAGCAGAATAAATTTGAAGATGCAGGAAAACAATTCATTGAAAATGTAAATATGAATGAGGATAAGGGCAAAAAATCAGCCGCCATGTTCAATCTTGGGAATTCACTTCTTAAGGCAAATAAGGTACAGGAAAGCATTGATGCCTATAAAGGCTCGCTGAAGCTTAATCCTGAAAATCCTGAAGCAAAATATAATCTTGCATATGCTCAGGATATGCTGAAAAAGCAGCAGGAACAGCAAAAGCAGCAGCAGCAGAATAAGGATAAACAGGATAAGGACAAAAAGGATCAGAAAAAAGATCAGAAGGATCAGAAGGATGAGAATAAGGACCAGCAGAAAGATGATAAGCAGAACCAGGACAAGCAGCAACAGCAGGATCAGCAGCAGGAAATGTCAAAGGATGATGCACAAAGACTTCTGAATGCACTGGCAAATGATGAAAAAAATGTTCAGGAAAAAGTTAAACTTGCAAAAGCTGCCAAAGAAAAAGTCAGAACAGTCAAAAACTGGTAATCTTTATAAACAGAAATGAAAAAGATTTTATTATATCATCTGGCCTTCATCTTTTCATTCTCCCTGCAGGCACAGGATGTCTCAATAAAGGCTGAGTATCCTTCTGTTGTGAATGCAGGTGAGCAATTCTCAGTAATGTGGACTGTAAATTCAGGAGGAGGAGAGTTTGCTGCTCCTTCATTCAGCGGATTTATGAAACTTATGGGTCCACAGACTTCCTACAGCTCAAGTACCCAGATAATTAACGGTAAAATGTCACAGCAGACATCTTATAGTTATGTTTATTATCTTCAGGCTGTTAAAGAAGGCAAATATGTAATTTCTCCTGCTGAATTCACTTAAAGAATAAGACATATGCTTCTGATTCAATGCATATTGAAGTTATCGGAAGCAGCTCTCAGCCTCAGAATAATGCCCCTGCAGGAAATGAAGCAGCTGCCGCTTCGGATGTGGAACCTTCAGGTAATGATATTTTCGTTAATCTTTCACTCAACAGGAAAGAAGTATATATTGGAGAATATATTGCTGCTACAGTGAAACTCTATACAAGGGTAAATCTGTCAGGAATAAATGAAATAAAATATCCTCCATTCAATAATTTCCTTAAATCAGATATTGCAGACACCTCCGCTTACATCACTGAAACAGGAAAATGTAAAAGGAACAATCTACGGAACAGGAGTTGTTCAGCAATTTCTTCTCTATCCACAGGTAACAGGTGAAATTGAGATTGATCCGGTTCAGATTTCAGTCCTTGTTCAGCAAAAAGCAGGTCAGTCGGATCCGTTCTTTGGAGATTTTTTTACTACATATCAGACTATTCCCAGGGCTGTCTGCAAGTCAGCCTGTAAAAGTCAAGGTAAAACCATTGCCGGGAGTACAACCTGCTGATTATTCGGGTGTTGTCGGACAGCTTAACATGAAAGCTGTTATGAATAAAGATACTGTAAATGTAAATGATCCGGTTAATTTCACAATTACTATTTCAGGTAACGGAAATCTTAAAGTTGCAGAATCACCGGCATTGAAATTATCACCTGATATTGAAGTATATGATCCGAAAATCACGGATGATATTAAAAATACAATGAACGGTACATCCGGACAGAAAACTTTTGAATATCTGCTGATTCCAAGACATAACGGTGATTTTACAATTCCTCCGGTAACATATTCATATTTTAATCCTTCATCGGGAAGATATGAAAAACTTACTACCCGGGAATTCAGGTTTCATGCAAAAAAAGGAAGTGATCAGGAAATACAGGAATAACTGTTTATGGAGGTGTTGCAAAAGAGGATGTAAAATATCTGGGTAAAGACATAAGATTCATAAAATCAGAGCCGGGAAATCTGGCAAAAGCTTCAAATATTATACTCTCCAGGAAGTCATTTTACAGTGCCTATGCTTTTGCTGCACTTGCATTTCTTATTATACTCTTTCTGAGAAGGGAGCATATAAGACGTAATTCAGATGTGACCCAGGTAAGAAACAGGAAAGCCGGAAAGATTGCAGTCAAACGGCTGCATACTGCTGCAATGTGTCTCAAGAATAATGAGATGGACAGCTTCTATGAAGAGATACTAAAGGCCCTGTGGGGATATCTGAGCGATAAGCTCAATATCCCTGTGTCGGATCTGACAAGGACAAATGCAATTACAGCTTTGACTGAAAACGGGATCGATGACCAGCTGATTGAAAATCTGAAAAAGATTCTTGATACCTGTGAATATGCCAGATATGCACCATCGTCATCTGAAACCGGGGCATCTGATATCTATGAGGGAGCATCACAATTCATCAAGTCTGTTGAAAACTTATTAACCTGAGAAATGGACGCTATTAAACGAAACATATTGTCAGCTCTTCTGCTCTTTTCCCTTTTAATGGGAGTTTCGGGACAGGAATCAGGCACCACAAAATTTAACCAGGGAGTAACCTACTTTTCCACCGGAAGTTATAAGGAAGCTCTCCAGTCCTGGACTGAGGTCTATAATACAGGCTACCGTTCCGCAAGCCTCTGCTATAACATTGGAAATGCATATTTTAAACTTAATAATATTCCACAGGCAATTCTTTTTTATGAACGTGCAGCGCTTCTCAATCCTGCTGATGAAGATATCAACTATAATCTTCAGATTGCCCGTACGCTTACTGTTGACAGATTTCAGGAGATACCGGAGCTCTTTTTTGTGAAATGGTATGATTTTGTATCACTCTTTCTATCCTCCAACCTGTGGGCAAGAATAAGCTTAACCATCTTTTATCCTTTCGCTGTTATTCCTTTCACTCTATATCTACTCTCCGAAATATAGTCATAAGGTCATTGGATTCTGGTTTGCAGTCTCATTATTTGTGATCTGCATTGCATCCTTTGTTTTCTCTTCCAGGAATAAATACCTTGTTTATGACAGTCATAAGGCAATAATAACGACTCCGATGATCAGTGGAAAAAGTTCGCCTGACAGCAGCGGAACCGACCTGTTCGTTTTGCATGAAGGAACAAAGGTGTCAGTCGAAGATGAAGTGGGAGAGTGGCTTGAAATAAGGCTTTCAGATGGAAATAAAGGTTGGGTTCCGTTAAATAGCCTCAATATTATCTGACTCTTTGGAACTTATTTTCTATATTTCAGGTCAGTTTTTACAGCTTGTGTTCTCATAATTCCCGGATGCTCCCGAAGATTAAATGGAAGAATTTATAACTGCCTGCCCCAGAAATTGCTATAGCACCTGTTCTTTCAGGGTGCAGGTTGAAAACAATACAATAACACGTATTTTTCCATACCCGGGAAATCTTGCCACACCTGAAGGTCCTTGCATAAAAGGCCTTTCCTATATCGAAAGGACACATTCCCCCGACAGGATAATACATCCCCTCAGAAAAAAGCCTTCCGGAAGCTTTGAGCAGATCACTGTCTGATGATGCACTTGATTCAATAGCTGAAAAACTTTCAGCGATAAAGAAGAGTATGGTCCGGAAAGCATACTCTGGTACCGTGGCAGCGGAATGTCAGGCCTTGCAAATGATATTGGTTCTTCATTCTGGAAAGGATTCGGCGGAGCCACAACTACATATGGCAATCTCTGCTGGCCGGCCGGTCTGGAGGCAGTACGGCTGACTCTCGGGGAAATAAAGCATAATGTCCCATGGGATCTTGAAAATGCAAAAACAATTATAATCTGGGGCAAAAACCCTGCAGCAACAAATATACAGGAAACAGCATTTATTGCCAGAGCAAGGGAAAAAGGATGCAGGGTAATTGTAATTGATCCACTCCGCACTCCAACTGCCGACAAGGCTGATATTCTCCTGAGCCCAAGGCCTGGAACTGACGGAGCACTGGCCCTGGCCGCAGCCTGGGTGCTCATAAGGGAAGACCTGCATTGACCACCACTTTATCGAAAGCTTTGTTTCAGGTTTTGAAGAATTCAGAGCATCAATTCCTGTTTCACCGGAGGATGCTGAAAGAATAACAGGCATCCCTGCACAGAATATAACCGATCTTGCACATCAGATTGCTGCAGGTGGTCCGGTAACAATTATTCCCGGATACGGTCTGCAAAGGCATATAAACGGAGGACAGACAATAAGATCAATTCTTTTGCTTTCTGTATTGACAGGTAATCTTGGAAAGCAGGGAGCAGGATTCAATTATGCAAACCTGCAGAGCTATATTTTTGACGACCTGAAGGAACCATCTTCATATTATCCTGATCCTGAGAAAGATTTTCCCTTCAGGCGAACAATATCAATGACAAATCTTGGCAGAGATATGGCCGGAACAACAGGACCTGAACTTAAGGCTGCATGGATTGAAAGAGGCAATCCGGTTCTGCAATCACCTGATTCAAATCATTGTCAGAAAAGCCTTTTCAGCACTTGAATTCATAGTGGTTGTCGACCAATTTATGACTGATACTGCCTCAATGGCAGATATAATTCTGCCTGCAAAGGATATTTTTGAACAATCTGATATAATAGGTTCATACTGGTCACCATATGTTTGTTTTAAACCCGGAATAATAAAGTCTCCGGGCGAGTGTGATGCCGGAGAGCGAAATATACTATCATCTGGCTAAAAGGATGGGATTGAATATCGATACAAAGCCAGTTGCCTGAACCCGGCAATGAGAATATTGAAAAATGGCTCGAAGAAAGGATAAAAGGTTATTCGGAACTCACTCTTTCCGACCTGAAAAATGGCCCGGTTCTGGCGCCTGGTCTTCAGCAGATAGCCTATAGCGATATGAAATTCATGACTCCTTCCGGGAAAATTGAACTGTACTCACTTGAGGCTCAGAGTAAATGGGGCATTTCTCCGCTTCCTTCCTTTAATAAAATTGAGATTGATAGTGATGACAGCAGATACCCTTTGAATTTTATTACTCCAAATGCTGCAGGAACCATCCATTCGCAATTTGGCAATCTGAAGATAATCAAGGCAAATGTCCCTGAACCGGCTGCCGAAATCTCGCCTGCCGATGCAAAAGACCGCAAAATATTCAATGGTGACAGGATAAGGATCTTCAACCGGCATGGGAGAGATAAAGACCTACAGCAAGAATATCCAACAGAATTCCACACGGGATCATTGTTTTGCCAAACGGAATATGGCTTGGAGAAGGGGGAGGCGGAAATTTTCTGACAGAGGGCAGATCGACGGATATTGGTTATGGTAGCTGCATTTCATGATACAATGGTTGAAGTTGAAAAAGCAGATTAAATTATGAATGAGGGATTTATATTCAATCATAACAGGTGCGTCGCATGCGGGGCATGCAGTGCTGCATGTATGATTGAAAACAGGTGGACTTTACAGCCCAGAATGATATATACCTATAATTCTGAGGCAGTGCCATCTCTTCCTGTCATTAATCTCTCACTCGCCTGCAATCATTGCAAAAAAGCTCTATGCATGGAGGGCTGTCCCGCAACCGCATTTCACAGAGATGCTGAAACAGGTGCGATAGTTATTGATGATTCTGAGTGCATAGGCTGCAGGTATTGCCAGTGGAATTGCCCATACGATGCACCAAAGTATGTTTTTCCGGAACAGGTTATAGGCAAATGTCATCTCTGCCATCAGAGGCTCAGGGAAGAGCTTGATGCCAGCCTGTGCAACTGCCTGTCCTACAGGAGCACTAAGGTACGGAAAACTGAATGGACCAGGATGTTTCTGCTGACAATCACATGGTTTCCGGATAAAAACCTTGAACCATCATTATTGTTAACCGGCAATAATTTTGCTCCGACAATTATTAGTTCCGGAGCCGGCATTTGATTCCTGGACGGACATATCACAGGAAAAAGAGGCTGATAGCCGCTCCTGAGTGGAGCCTTATTGTCTTCAGCTTTCTCGCAACATTGTCAGTTGCACAAATATTAATTGCACTTATCGAGAGGCCATTTTCCTGTTCTGATTAACCTGATTGATGTCTGCTGGACTGGCCTGGATAGCGGCATTATTTCACCTTGGCAAAAAGAAAAGAGCATGGAAGGCGGTTATGAAATATAAGATCCTCTCCCTTAAGCAGGGAAATCGGATTATTCATTATCTTTTCGCTGCTCGCACTGGCAACAGGTATGCTTCAGCTGCCTGTACTTATTGTGCTGAGCTCGATAACAGGACTCATATTGCTTTTTTCAATTGATGCCGTATATATTTTTTCAGATAAGCGAAAATCCGTTTTCCTCCATAGCGGTCAGACTTTCATTACAGGGTTGCTTATAATATCATTTCTTACAGGGAAAATTCTTGCCTTTCGTATTTATTGCAGTTCTCAGCCTGGCCTCTTCAGCAATGAATATCAGATTGCGTGATAATAACAGCCTGTTAACTGTTATGAGGTTTATGAGGATTGCTTTACTCATAATAACCGGAACCATCTGTTGTTACAGGGATCTCCAGTCAGGAAACAGCGGTGATCTGCCTGTTCCTGGCTGGGGAAGTGCTCAACAGGATTTTGTTCTACATTGATTTTAAGCCACTTAATATAAACAGATTGAAAGATAATCTTGATAAACCAAATAAAGAGATGAAAAAGAAAGAGGATTAACAGTGCAAGGATGCCTGTGTACAGGGATGCAGGTTTTGAACTTTTTGATGCGGCGACTACAAAATCTGCTTTCGACAGCGAAACTGAACATGAAAGAGATCCTGAACTGTTTATCTATTCGCGTTACAGAAACCCGACTGTTGTAGCAGCCGAAGAGGAGATCATGAAGCTTGAAAAGTGTAACTGGGCGCTGCTGACTCAGACCGGGATGTCTGCTATAGATACAGCAACCTCTGTTTTTCAAAATGGCAAGGATTCCGGACCATGGGTTTTCTTCTCTGAGATCTATGGAGGAACAATTTCTTTTATAGAATCAGTCCTGAAATCAAGAAGAGGAATAGATATTCATTACTTCACTGCATCCAATGGCAACTATGATCTGACTGCATTCGAGGAACTCCTTTCAAAACTGAAGCCATCAATTGTCTATATCGAGACAATTTCAAACCCCATGCTAATTGTTGCCGATGTTTCAGCAGTAATCAGAATAGCAGGAAAATACGGATCAAAGGTGATTGTAGATAATACATTTGCCACTCCCTTGCTATTCAAACCTCTTGAGGCAGGGTGCAGATATTGTTATTCACAGTGCAACCAAATACTTCTCCGGACACGGGAACCTTACAGCCGGTGTACTGTGCGGTAATGACAGAGCAATAATGCAGTCGGCGATTGAATACAGGAAATTTGTCGGTCATATGCTCAGTCCCGATGATGCTTACAGGCTGCATACTCAGATCCAGTCATTTAAACTGAGGTTCGGACGTCAGTGCAGCAATGCTCTTAAGCTTGCGCGGTTTCCTTGAAAATAATCAGCTGATCAGGAAAGTATGGTATCCCGGACTGAAGAGCCATTCAACCCATGATATTGCGGCTAAGCTTTTCGGGGAGAAAGGATACGGGGGTATGATCACATTTGATTTTGCCGGGAAAGATGCTGATACAAAGAGAAGCCGCAGGGATAGGTTTATGTGTCGCTCGTCTCGGAAAAAATCAAGCTTATTCCAACACTTGGTGACCCGCATACAATTCTGATGCCTGTGGAAGCAGTCTGGGGTGCAAAATATCCTGAACCCGGGATGATAAGGCTCTCAGTCGGATTTGAGGAATATGAAGAACTTGAGGAAACAATTTCACTGGCATTGAAGACAATTGAAAAAAGCTAAAAACCAGCTAAGAACGCAAAGTTAAGATATTGATGATAAGTCCTTTGCGAACTTTGCGTTAAGCCTTCGTGAACTTCGCGGTTAATGGCTTTCTATTGCCAGTCGATTGGTTTTATAGTGTGACTTTCAGATATTCGTTGCATTTGCTGAAATGGTGGTTCCCGAAGAAACCTCTCGAAGCGGAAAGAGGAGAGGGGTGGACAGATTCAAGTACAAGATGTCTTGACCTGTCGATCGTTTCACCTTTTTTCTGGGCATAGGCCCCCCACAGGAAGAATACAATATTCTGCTTTTCACTGTTTATTGAGCTTATGACTGCATCCGTGAACTGTTCCCATCCTTTTCTCTGATGCGATCCTGCCAGATGAGCCCTTACTGTGAGAGTAGCATTCAGAAGCAGAACTCCCTGCCTTGCCCATCTCTCAAGATTTCCTGATGAAGGCCTTGAAATCCCCAGATCCATTTCAATCTCCTTGAAAATATTAATCAGGCTTGGTGGAAAATTCAACCCCGTCTCTTACAGAAAAGCAAAGCCCATGAGCCTGCCCCGGACCATGATAAGGATCCTGTCCGATAATAACAGCTTTTGTATTTTCAAACGGACAAAGGTTGAATGAGTTGAAAATGAGAGATGCAGGCGGGAAAACAGATGTTGACCTGTATTCTTCCCTTACAAAATCAGTCAGTTTAATAAAGTACTCCTTTTCAAATTCCTTTTTAAGTTTTGCCTTCCAGGTATCTTCAATTTTTACATCCATACTTATTTCTAAAGGTTAATGGGGTTTTAGATATCGCTAAAGTAGTAAAATATATGCGCAGTGAGGACTCTCCTGATAATGAAAAGAATCTTCATCTGACTGTAATTATCAAATTCATGTTAATTATTAACTTTGCAATAAAAATGGCAACTGAAACAGAACGGAAATTCCTTGTCAGAGGTGAATTCAGGCATCTGGCAGTAAAAGAAATCTCAATAACACAGGCATATCTCTTAAAAGATCCGCATAAGACTATAAGACTCAGAATAGCTGATGACAAGGCATTTCTGACAATCAAGACTCCGCTTACATCTGAATCGATAGCCAGAAATGAATGGGAATTTCAGATTCCTGTTGAGGATGCATCAGCAGATTATGAAGATCTGTATCCCGGGTAAAGTGGTAAAGACAAGATATCATATTCCTGCCGGACGGCATACATTTGAAGTTGATGTATTTCATGATAAAAATGAAGGCCTTGTAATTGCAGAAATTGAACTTGGATCGGAGAATGAAGAGTATATTGTTCCTGACTGGCTGGGAGAGGAGGTTACAGGCAATCCTGCCTATTATAATTCAAACCTTGTTAAATAGGTCTATTTCTTGAAGATAAAATATACGGCGAGGATAAGAAAGGCAAATCCCATCAGGTGATTGAGCCTGAAATGTTCTGTTTTGAAAACAAGGAGGGTAAAAATGGCAAATACCGTAATTGAAATTACCTCCTGTATAACTTTCAGTTCCACAAGCGAGAATGGGCCTCCGTTACCATTGTATCCGAGCCTGTTTGCAGGAACCTGGAGGGAATACTCAAAGAATGCAAGCCCCCAGCTTAACAGTATTACTGCCAGCAGGCTGAGATTCTCAAACCGGCTCATAGTCCTTAGTCTGAGATGTCCATACCATGCGACTGTCATGAATGAATTGGACATAAAAAGAAGAATTACAGTATTAAAACCTTTCAAAGCAATCAGTTTAAGTCATCAATAATCCGTTGCAGGACGGTTGTGAAAGGATAGCCTGCCTGTCGTGTGGCAGCAACGAATCCGCCATCAGGTGATATGCATGGATTGGCATTGATCTCAATTACGAAGATATTTCCGTTATTGTCAGCCCTTACATCAACCCTTGCATAGCCTTTCAGACCAAACAGGTTCCAGCATGCTCTTTGCTGTTTCCTTGAGCCGTCCAATAAATTCCGGATCAAGATCAGATCCCGGAAACTCCCTCACGGTGTTATCATATTCAAAGGTATCCATTTCCCATTTAGCCTTGAAATCAACTATTTTCGGCCTTGAATCATCATAATCACGAAAGACTATTTCGGCAGCAGGAAGAACTTCCGGTCCATCTTTTCCTGCAAGAACACTTATATTGTATTCCCTGCCATCTATAAAATCTTCAATGAACCAGTGTGCATCATCCTTGCCTTTGAGCTTTTCCTCAAAGCCGGGAGCACATACAAAGACCGAATCAGCAGTTATTCCAAGAGAACCATCTTCCCAAACCGGTTTTACAATATACGTTCGTCCGGGTTTGAGGAGGTTCATCTGTGATGGTTTATATGAAGCAGGATTATTTATACCTGCATCCTTCATCATCCTGCTTGCAATAGTTTTGCTTGTAGTGAAAAAAATAGATTCCAGCGAGTTTCCTGAATAGGGAATTGCATACATATTCAGCAGCGCCGGCACAAAATAATTCAGCTCACCCTTATTTTTGATCGATTCAACAAGGTTGAAGACAAAATCAGGTTTTTCATCCGCAAGAACAGCCATCTCAGCCATGAAATTTTCGGTAATGCCTTTTCTGGAGACATGAATACCCATTTCAATCAGATGTTGCTCAATATGGGCAACCTGATCGAGTACATCAAGCTCATCCTCCAGTGCTCCCGGGAGGGGTTCATTATATATTATGCAGCATTTTTTCATACAGTCTGCACCACTTTATTCCTTCTTATTGCTGCATCCATTATCATTTCCAGAAGTTGCTGATATTCAATTCCATACATCCTTGCTAATATTGGCAGATCAGAATGAACCGGATTAAGCCCTGCGAGAGGATTGGCTTCAATGAAACAGATCCTTCCGGTTCTGTCGGCTTTCAGATCAACTCTTCCGGCATCAACAGCATTGAGAGCTTTCCATGCTCCGAGTGCAACTGTTTTGCATTCATCAGCTATATCTGCACCAAGAGGAGCATATGAACAATAATTCTGATAATTCTCCTTGACTTCAACCGAATAGGGGAGATTATCAGCGCAGATCACCTCCATGCCTCCGATTGCAACAGCTTCTTCACCTGTTCCCGTAATGCCGACAGTGAATTCCCTGCCGGGAAGATATTCTTCAACAAGGGCTGGTTGCCTGAATTCATTCAGTATCCATTCAGCCATTGTTCTAAGCTCCTGCAGCATTATTCACAAGGCTTTTTTCAGTAATGCCTTTGCCGGTACCTTCTGAAACCGGTTTTATAAACAGAGGATAATTCAGATTTATCCGCTCCGAGGTCATTTCAATTCGGAGATAAGGATGCCCGGGACTTACCGGTACGCCTGCAGCAGCAACAATAAGCTTTGCCAGATGCTTGTTCAGCGAAAGCCCCATTATTACAGGTCCGCTGAATACATAAGGGATCTTGTACTGATCAAGGATTGCAGGGACAACTGATTCTCTTCCGTCGCCGTATAATCCTTCAGCAATATTGAAAACCATATCCCATCTTTTTCCGGCAGCGAGTGCCTCAATCAGCTGAAAAGCATTCCCTATCTGTTCGGTCTCATGACCCATTGTTTTAAGGGAATCCGCAAGAGCATCAACTGTTTCCTGCTTGTCAAATTCGGCAGTTTCATCCATAGAATAACCACGGTCAAGATACCATGACCGCAAATCAAACGTCAATCCAACTTTCATTTATCAGCCTTATTTTTCAGGATATTCGCACAACACACCCTTATAGTTTCTCATCACAATCTTTTCCTCGTTATGCTCAACAACATAATCCGGAAGCAGAGGAATTTTTCCTCCGCCGCCGGGAGCATCAACAACAAATGTAGGAACAGCATATCCGCTTGTGAAACCTCTGAGTCCCTTTGATGATCTCAAGACCTTTTTTAACTGTAGTCCTGAAATGGCCTGATCCGGGTATTAAGTCACACTGATACAGATAATAAGGTCTTACCCTGATCATAAGCAGCTTATGCATCAGTTCCTTCATCACAGGAACATTATCATTAATGCCTTTTAAAAGGACTGTCTGACTTCCAAGAGGAAATCCTCCATCAGCAAGCTTTGTACAGGCTTTTGCACATTCTTCAGTAATTTCTGAGGGATGCGAGAAGTGCAGGCTGATGAACAACGGATGATATTTTCGGAGTATGCTTATCAGATTATCAGTTATCCGCTGGGGCAGGACTACAGGAATCCTTGTTCCGATCCTTATCATCTCAACATGCGGAATACTCCTGATATTTGACAGTATATAATCGAGAGTCTCGTCTGATAATGTAAGCGGATCACCTCCGCTTATAAGTACATCCCTGACCTCTTTATGAGCTGCAATATAATTGAATGCCTTTTCAAAATCCTGCCTTCCAAGCTTATCAAGCCTCCCGACTGAATGGGAACGGGTACAATAGCGGCAGTAATTTGAACAGACCTGTGTTACTGTGAATAAAACCCTGTCAGGATATCTGTGAACAATACCTTTTACAGGAGAAAATGATTTCTCGTGAAGAGGATCTGACTGTTCAGTTGTATGCTGCAACAACTCTTCCACAACAGGAATTACATTACGCCTCAGCGGATCAGAATATTTACTTTTATAAATGAGTGAGGCAAAATAGGGAGTTATCCGTAGCGGAAGACGGCCTTTTAGATTATTAATAGCCATTATCTCCTTATCGGATAATTTCATGATTTTCTTTAGGTCTTCGATGCTTGTGATAAGCATTTCGAAGCTGCCATTTCCAATCATTCCATGATTCTATAGTCGTTAGGGGGAAGTAGCGGTGCAGGAACTCCGAACTTCGGTTGCTAACTAACTTGTTTGGGATTTCGTTTTGCGAAAAAATCGTGGTTTTCGCGCCAGGCTCTTCATCAGAAGAGCAACCCACGAGGCGACTCTCTCCATTGAGAGTCGTAGCCTCATTATTGTTAGCATTCATAGCAGATGATGAGAATTTTCACCTTTTCGATTTAATTGTTTTTTTAAATTAGTACTTGATTTTAGTAAATAACTGGACGAAAATAAATAATCTATAAATATATTATATCATTCGACCCTCAATAATATTAACACAATTGGCATTTTATTAACAACCATTTTAACAACTGTTGATTAGATATATAGTTATGTTATTGATTATGTGCATTTTACATAATTTTAAATTCACATAAGTATCTGAATCATATAACTGGTATTATTTTGACATTATTGTTTCGAACAGCATTATTTTTTTTATAAATAACTCATAATTACAACACTCTCGTATTTTCATTTAAAATTCTGACTGCACTTTTTTACAAAAAATATGCCAAAATATATTGACTGTTTCAGATGCCCTAATTGCCGATTTTGAGATATTTTAGCGGTCTGTTTGAAAAGATAAAGCACTTTAACAAAAGGCATATTCCTTTTGTTCAGTAATTGGATAAAGAAATTCTATGGATTCTCAATAATCAGAGCACAGCATAAAAACAGCTATGTAAAATCTCTTTTCAGAGATATAATTGAAGCTGTGTCAGGCTCTGAACAGGATTTTACAGAAGGCCGGCTGAGCAGGGCAATACTGCTGCTCTCTATACCTGCAGTGCTCGAGATGATCATGGAGTCGGTATTTGTGATTGCCGATATATTCTTTGTGTCAAAGCTCGGAGCTGATGCTGTTGCAACTGTTGGAATTACAGAATCAATGATTACAATTATTTATGCCATTGCAATTGGTCTTGGTACTGCAACAACATCAATGGTATCGAGACGGATAGGGGAAAAGAATAATGATGAAGCCTCCAGAACAGCATTTCAGGCCATTCTTACCGGACTATTTGTCTCTCTTGTCATAGGCATACCCGGTGCTTTGTTCTCAGACCGTCTGCTTGAGATGATGGGAGCTTCATGAGATATTACCGGCAGCATGTCAGGTTATACAAGGATAATGCTGGGAGGAAATGTTGTAATTATGATGCTGTTCATTATAAACGCCATCTTCAGAAGTGCAGGAGATGCTGCTGTTGCAATGAAAGTGCTCTGGATAGGAAATATAATCAATATAATTCTTGACCCCTGTCTGATCTTCGGACTGGGTCCATTCCCCCAGATGGGTGTTACAGGTGCAGCTGTTGCAACGACCATCGGCAGGGGAATAGCTGTTCTTATCCAATTCTATCTTCTGTTCTTTGGAAAGAAAAGGATCAGGCTTTCTTTAAAGCATCTGAACTTCAATCCTCAGATTATGCTGAAACTGCTTAAATTATCATTTGGAAGCATTGGTCAGAACCTGATTGGTACAACAAGCTGGATTGCACTTGTCAGAATCATTTCAGTTTTCGGAAGCGAGGTTGTTGCAGGTTATACAATTGCAATACGCATTGTCGGTTTTACACTTCTTCCATCATGGGGAATAAGTAATGCAGCATCAACACTTGTAGGGCAGAACCTTGGTGCAAAAAAACCTGACAGAGCAGAAAAAGCTGTTTGGGTAACCGGCTGGGTAAATATGATCCTCCTTGGAGTTATAGGGATTGATACTGATTCTCTTTCCCGGGTTTTTTATCCGTATGTTCATCACAAATGAAAATGTAATAGAATCCGGTATTCTCTGCCTCAGAATTGTAAGCATTGGTTTTATAGCTTATGGGCTTGGAATGGTACTTGTCAACTCCTTCAACGGAGCCGGCGATACCTCAACACCTCTGAAAATAAATATCTTTGCCTTCTGGATGGTTGAAATACCTCTTGCATATATTCTTGCAATTAAAGCAGATATGAAGGAAGAAGGGTGTCTTTATTGCAATTGTTGTGGCTGAATCGCTTATGACAATTATCGCCTGGCTGGTATTCAGAAGAGGAAAGTGGAAACTTAAAGAGGTATAAAGGAATTTTTACTTCTTAAAGAGATGACATAAAAAACATTTCATGGATCTCACAGTCAGATTAAGGGATCATGACTTTTTCAACAGCCAGCAGATCTCCCCTTGAAAGAACAATAAGATACAGTCCGGGAGCAAGGTGAGATGTATTGAAAATAAGTGTATCGGTATCCACAATTTTTCTCATAACATGATTTCCCTGAAGATTGTACAGATCAGCAATGCAGGAAACAAAATCTTCATAAAAGATGATCGTCACTTCATCGGTATGTCACAATAACCGAATAAGGCTTCTGATCGTTGCTGTTAATTGAAATATTCATTGTCCCATACACACCTGAACCGTCATTGGCTGTTGCCTGAGCTGTTACTGTGCCATTCTCAAGAGCAGTAACCAGTCCGTCTGCACTGATGGTTGCAGCTCCGGTTATATTGGAGACTGACCATGAAACGCTCTTGTTGGTGGCATTTGAAGGAAGAATCTCTGCAATTAACTGAAGGGAACTGTTTATTGAGGTAATCGATGATACACCTCCCTCCCCGGCAACAGTGATATCCGTCACTGATATTATCTGTCCTGAAATAGTTAAGTGTCAGAGTTCCGTAGATTCCTGATCCGTCGATCGATTCAGCTTTGGCAGTCACTGTCCCGTTGTCAATCGCCGTTAACAGACCTGAAGAATTTATGACAGCCTCTCCTGTGCCATTTTCGACAGACCATGATTACAGTTTTGGATGTTGCGTCGAGTGGCAATACTGTGGCAATGAGCTGTAAGGTCCCGTCATCATTGAAAATGGCTGTGGCGCCGCCTTCACCTGTAACTGTAATGCCCGATACAGGAACAATCTGATTTGATATTGTAATTACAAGAGTGCCTGAAATTCCTGTTCCGTCATTTGCCGTTGCCCTTGCTGTAACCGTGCCATTTGATGATGCAGTCAGAACTCCGCCGGCACTTATTCTGGCTGCTCCGGTTCCATTTTCGACAGACCATGTAACAGTTTTATTGGAGGCATCTGCCGGCAAAACCAAGGCGCTGAGCTGCAATGTTCCGTTATCTGTCGATAATTGTAGTTGCTCCGCCGGCACCTGTAACAGTGATGACTCGTAACAGGGGTAACCTGACTTGTAATTGTAATTACAAGTGATCCGTAAATTAATGAACCATCAGTGGCTGTTGCTCTTGCAGTAACTGTTCCGTCTGCAGACAGCTGTCACAAGTCCGCCTGAACTGATTGTTGCCTGACCGGTTCCGTTCTCAATGTCCATGTTACTGTTTTGTTTGTTGCATTATCCGGCAGTACTGCGGCTATCATCTGAAGGGTTCCGTTTGCCGTTGTTATAACGGTTGCACCGCCTGCACCTGTAACAGTGATGCCGGATAACAGGAACAATCTGATTGGAGATCGTAAGGATCAAGTGTTCCATAGACGCCGGATCCGTCAGCTGCTGTCGCTCTTGCTGTAACAGTACCGTTTGCAACAGCTGTTACCAATCCGGTCCCGCTGATGTGTAGCCTGTCCTGTTCCATTGGTCAGTGACCAGGTCACATTTTTATTTGTTGCATCTGCCGGAAGTAACTGCGGCACTTAACTGTAATGTCCCGTTATCAGAAGTAATTGTTGTACTGCCACCTGCCCCTGTAACAGTGATACTGCCTACAGGTATAGTCTGATTTGAAATATTAAGAAGAAGTGTCCCGTAAATTCCTGATCCGTCATTTGCTGTTGCCCTTGCCGTAACTGTGCCATTTGAAACAGCAGTTACAAGTCCTGATGTACTGATGGTTGCCTGACCTGTTCCGTTTGTTATGATCCATGTAACTGATTTATTGGTAGCATCTGGCAGGCAAAACGGTTGCAGTCAGTTGAAGTGTTCCGTTATCAGTGGTAATCGATGTAGCACCTCCTGCTCCTGTAACAGAAACTGCTGTTACCGGTATCGGCTGATTTGAAATTGTAATAACCAGATTTCCTGATATGCCTGATCCATCATTTGCTGTCGCAGTGGCTGTAACAGTGCCGTTTGCAACTGCTGTCACAAGACCGTGGCAGAATTGATTGTTGCCTGTCCGGTACCATTTGTTATTGACCAGACCACACTCTTATTTGTGGCATTGTCAGGTAGTACGGCAGCGCTAAGCTGTAAAGTCCCGTTATCAGTTGTGATTGCTGATGATCCTCCCTGTCCGGTGACTGATATATTTGTTACTGGAATACCTGCGGGACCGAATATCCGTGCACCAACCTGCCATGTTCCATTCTGATCTGCAGTTGCAGGGCTTGTTGTGCCCCATACTGCATCAGTTGCCAGTCCTGTCAGCCATTCAGAACCCAGATCAGTTCCATAGTCAAGACGCGTCGTCGGCACAAAGCCTATTTTATCAGCAAAATTGGGATCGATAACCACCGAGTGAGCATCATACCCCATAAGCCTCCACTCTGCATAATGTATATACAGTTGCACCTATCTGAAACCGTGGGACCTTTTCCCGACTGGCACAATAATAAAGATTATAATCACTCTCAAAACCCTCAAGACATTCAGGCTCATAAATGTTTATATCTACTCTCTCCTTTTCAGTATAAAAGATATTATTGAAGATTTTGGTTCCTGTGGAGGGATATCCTGACCGTCATCAGTGTTTTTATGTATATCTATAAGTCCCCGCCAGATTTCTGCCTGCGATTTTGTGCTGTAAAAAGTATTGTTGTAAATCCTCACATCATTCATCCCTTTTGCAACAACACCTACGAGTGGATCAACAAGAAGATTATAGGCTATGCCGCCTGATGTATTGTGCATCCCTGCAGACTTTCTCGGGATCGCCGTTCGGCGATCTGTAGAGATAATTGTATTTGATGATGACATTGGTATTATACCCGGTGAATAAAGCATGGGTCTGGCTTACATTTGCCGGATCTGTCCCGTTCCAGATGAATCTGTTCCCTGTTATAACAGCACCGTCAAGATGATTATTATTTGATCCGATAATCTCATCACCGGCAATCAGCTGGTAACCTGATGAATTAACAGTTGTAAATGAAATTATTTGTGAAAGTGAGTGTGGTTTGGATAGACCGTGGACACACTAGTATCCTCCGTAATATCCTGTATTTGTACTTGTAAAACGTTTGCCCATTCACTGTGAGTACAGTCTGGGCAAATGAAAGAGATGAAATTATTGCCAGAAAAAATAAAATCAGGATTCTTTTCATTATTAATATAATCTTCCCTATAGATACTACAAAATTAATGAATTAAGCAAACCAAATCTGATTTAATTTGATAAATGCAACTTAATTCTTACATCAAAAGAACAACAGAAAGCAGTTAAAAGTTGCATGATTTGTTTTTTATCAAACAATGTTCCGAAAACTCTATCAATTACTGTACGATCAAAAATCAGTTCAGATAATTCAGCACGGATTCTAATCACCGGAATGGTCTCCTGTATATTTTCCTGAGTTTTTTCTTTATTCCCATACTGCGTTTTTCTTCAAGCCTTTTCCTGACAGATGCAACAGTCGGTCGTGTTGATCTTCGTTTTGGGTGGTAAAGTAGAGTGCTTCTGAGATAACAGAGATAAAATTTTTCAGTTACCAAGCTTTTTATTTTTAAGCTGTGTCCGTTCCGACTGAGCTACCAGGATAATTTCCCCTTCGCTGTTGATTTTTTTGCAAGTTTTCTGAATATAAGCTCCTTTTCTTCATCAGAAAGAAGCATTGTGTTATTGATGCTGAATCTGAGTTCAACCTTTGTATTTACCTTATTGACATTCTGACCTCCGGGGCCGCTGCTCCTGGATGTTGAATAGACAAATTCATTTTCAAAATTCCGGTTTTTAAGTTCTTCAGGTTTCATATGTAATCTCTGTCAGATTTACATAAAAAAGAGCGCAACTCCGCCAACACTCACAAGGGCGCCTATCATTTCAGGCAAGGTTACTTTTTCCTTATAAAGAACAACTGCAGGCAAAATAATGAAAACCGGAACCAGCGACATCAGGGTCGATGCAACACCTGCCTCAGTGTATTTAACCGCTATGAGTGAAAAGGATACACCAAGAAAAGGGCCAAAGAAGGCTCCAAATGTTGTAAACTTCATTCCCAATTTTATTTCGGAGCGCCATTTGAACATTTCCCCAGCGCGACAGGAGAGTCACAAGCACCACATATCCGAATATACCGGCAATGATCCTGATCTGTGTGGCGGCGAATGGATCGTAATCCCTGAGTCCCAACTTTGCTTAACACCAGTCCCAGAGCCTGTCCGACAGCACCACCCAGTGCATATAAAATGCCTCTTGGAGCCAGTTTAAGAGATAGTTTTTCGCCTTTTCCGTTCTTCCGAATATTGCCATTGAAATTCCTGCAAAGGTAAGTGTCATTCCAAGACCGTGAAAAAGGGTGAGTCGCTCACCAATGAGCAGAAAGCTGAAAAATGCAGTAATGGGAGGGACCAGGGTCATAATAAGCATTGAAAACCTGGATCCTATAATCGTATATGACTTAAAAAGAAAGAGATCACCAAATACAAATCCTACAAGACCAGAAAGAACAAGCCATTTCCAGTTATCAGCGCTGGCATCTGTCGGCAGGAACAATCCTCTGTCTGATAAATGCATAAATGCTCAGGAAAATAAAACCAATAACCAGCCTGAGAATATTTACCGCTATTGTGCCAATTTTATGACTGGCAGTCTCAAATGCAATTGAAGTGACAGTCCAGAAAATTGCTGTCAGCAAGGCGGCAAATTCACCAGTATGATTTTCTAATAGATTCATTATGAGACTATTGATAAAAAATCAGGGGTGTCAAAATATTTTTTGACACCCCCGCAAAAATAACTTTTATTCTTGTAAATGAAGATAGCTGAGTCCAGCAATATTTCCTGTTTCTATTCTACAGGATATTCAAATGTATAATTACCTGACCCTGCTTCAATTAATAATTTTTTATTTTCAGTCTTTACTGAAGTAAAGATCTTGTTATCCGTAAGGCTTTTCCCGCCTCCAGTAACTTTTGAAGCTCATCTACCGGAAGAATTATTGTAGCAGTGGTATTGGCCGGAATCTTAACATTCACAATTATCTTATTTCCTTTCTTTCCCATCCTGATGCAACAGGGCCATAGGAGCTTTCAAAAGACTGCTTTTGAATAGGATAAGCTTTTCCGTAGGATGTGGCTGAATGATCAGATGTTTATAACCGGCATCTCTTGGTTTCAATACCGGCTGATATCCTGTACATCCAGTCACCTATTGCTCCATATGCATAATGATTGAATGAATTCATCCCGGCATCCTGAAATGTACTGTCAGTTTTCTGACCATCCCATCTTTCCCAGATTGTTGTTGCACCCATTTTAACAGGATACAGCCATGACGGGATATGTCTCCTGCAGCAGAAGGTCATAGGCTACATCAGTATATCCGCATGATGATAATACATGACAGAGATAGATTGTTCCAAGAAAACCTGTCGAGAGATGATTCTCCCTGCTTTTTAATATCTTCAACAAGGAATCCGGCAGATTTTTCACGAAGATTTTCAGGAAGAAGATTGAACATCAGGGCAAGCACATATGATGTCTGTGAACTTGGTCCCGACTCTTCCTGCTTTTGTAACATATTCATTGATAAATACTTCTTTTATCTTATTGAATATTGCACCGTAAATCAGCTCATCTTCAGTGTTTCCAAGTTCCTTTGCAGCGGCAACAAGGATGCTTGTTGAATATGCATAATATGCCGTTGCAATGAAATCATGTTCGGTATAACCATCAGGTTCCGGATGATTATTTACAGGCGGGTGATAAAACAGCCAGTCACCGTATTTGCTGCCGCCTTGCCAGATATAATCATTACCGGCTTCTTTTTTGATATAATCCACCCATGCCTTCATACTCGGATATTGTGTTCTGAGCAGCCTCTTGTCGCCGTACACAAGGTACATTGTCCATGGTGTAATAACCGCCACATCTCCCCAGCCTGCAGATGGTTTTATTGACTGACTGCCCTGCGGATTAAGAACATCGGGAATAACATCAGGAACTTCGCCTCCCGGTCGCTGATCTGCTGCAACATCTTTCAGCCATTTTGTAAAGAATGCTGAAACATCCATATTGAATGCTGCTGTCCTGCAAAATGCCTGAGCATCACCTGTCCAGCCAAGACGTTCATCACGTCTGCGGACAATCGGTCGGGACATCAACAAAATTGCTTTTCTGGCCCCACTGAATATTATGCTGCAGCTGGTTCAGCAGCGGATTTGAACACTCAAAGCTTCCGGTTACCGGCATATCAGAATGTACAACCACTCCGGTGAGATTATCGGCAGTCAGTTCTCCGGGGAATCCCGCTATCTCAACATATCTGAATCCCATGAATGTAAACCGTGGTTCATAAATCTCCTCACCGGTACCGGCAAGGGTATAATTCAACTCACATTTGGCAGAGCGCAGATTTGTAGTGTAAAATTCACCAAACTTATCCAGAACCTCCGCATGTCTGAGTGTGACAACTGTTCCTTTTGGTCCTGTTAACCTTTAAGCCTCAGCCAGCCTACCATATTCTGTCCCATATCAACAACCAGATCTCCCTTTGGTGTTCTGAAAATCTTAACCGGTTTAATCTCCTGAATTTTCCTTACAGGAGCTCCTTCAGATGCGATCAGGTTATTATTTGAATAATTTCCGGTACTTGACATTTATCCAGTTTTTATCGTTGTAACCGCTCAGATCCCAGCCTGTGAGTTTTTTTGTGGCATCATAAGTTTCACCATTATAAATATCATTCATTCTGATTGCTCCATCATTTGATGCTTTCCAGCTTCCATCACTTATGAGAGTCATTTCAGAACCGTCAGTGAATAAAATGTTCAGCTGCAGCAGAAGACCAAGCTGTTTGCCAAAGTTGGCCCAGCCCCTTGGAAGTGTACCCCTGTACCATCCGTCATCCAAGTACAGCACCAATTGCATTATTCCCTGTCTGAAGCATTGCTGTAACATCATATACCTGGTACTGGAGTCTTTTTGAATATGATGTCCAGCCAGGAGTAAGTACCTGATCGCCAACTTTTTTCCCGTTAAGATGCAGTTCGTAAAAGCCATGTGAAGTAACATAAGCTCTTGCACTTGCTATCTTTTTTTCAACCCTGAATTCTTTCCTGAAATGAGGGGAGGGTGAATAACGTAGTGTATCGCCAGGCATTTCAATCCATTTTGCTTTCCAGTCTGACTGTGAAAGCAGTCCCATTTCCCAGAAAGCTGTTTCACTCCACTTTGATGCTCTTCCTTTATTGTCCCAGATCTTTACCTGCCAGAAATATCTCTGTCCTGATTTAAGAGCAGGACCTTTATAATCCTGCAGAACTGATTCATCCGGATTCAATTTTTCCTGACTGCCATACAATGTCAGAGGAGGAAAATTTATCGTTTGTTGCAACCCTTACAGAGTATGCAGTCTGCAGAATATTATTGCCTGTTCCGCTAATTTTCCAGGAAAACCTTGGCTGTAAGATATCAATGCCTACAGGATTCTTCTTGTGTTCGAGCGTCAGATCCTTTACAGACAGATCCTGTGCAGAAACTACTCCGGAAGAACAGAGAAAAGCAAATATTAGTCTGAGCGATTTCATAGTTTATTTGGTTTAAGAAATATTCATCAAGATTAAAAAAAATGTCTGAATAAAAAAATGATGAAAATTTGAATTTCATTACTGAAAGTTCTTAAATTGCGATTCAGTCTAATAATTAAAAAAATGAATCCACTTGCAGGTATCTTGTTAATAGCACTCGGAAGTATTGGTGCAGCCAGTTTTTATGTGCCATTTAAAAAAGTCAAATCATGGGCATGGGAATCATACTGGCTAAGCCAGGGAGTTGCTGCCTGGCTAATAGCACCCATATTGTTTGCCTATATTTTTGTTCCCCAAGGAGAACTTTTACCGATAATAAATGAAGCACCTCTGTCAGCAAAGCTTATGGCAATGTTTTTTGGAGTTCTATGGGGATTCGGAGGACTGACATTCGGATCTGAGCATAAGATATCTGGGAGTCGCTCTTGGTCAGAGTATTGCCCTTGGACTGTGTGCTGCATTCGGAACACTGATACCGCCGGTAATTGCAGGTGAAAATCTTTTTGTCCACAACATGCAGGAATACTTACAATTGTTGGAGTATCAATTGCTGTTGCAGGAATTGCAGTAATAGGATATGCAGGTGCACTTAAAAGCGGTGAGATGACTGAAGAGGAAAAGAGAGCTGCTGTAAAGGAATTTGCACTTAAGAAAGGAATACTGATTGCAATATTTGCCGGTGTGATGAGTGCCTGCTTTAATTTTGGCTTTGAATCAGGAAAACCAATTGAAGCTGTTGCTCTGGCTCATGGTACCAATCCTCTTTTCCAGAAAAATCCATCACTGATATTTATTCTTCTTGGAGGATTTGTTACCAATCTGGTCTATTGCGGTTATCTTAATATAAAGAATAAAACATACAAGGATTATTATACTGTTTCAGGAAGCGTTCTGCTGAACAATCTGTTTTTTACCTTCCTGGCAGGATTTCTCTGGTTCCTTCAGTTTCATTTCTTCGGAATGGGCTCAAGCAAATTGCCTGCAGAGCATGGCAGTCTTCGGATGGAGCATACTGATGGCTCTCAATATTGCAATAAGCAATATCTGGGGAATTTTCCTGAATGAATGGAAAGGTGTCAAGAGGAAAACAATCATTGTCCTGATCCTTGGCATTTTTATACTTATTCTTTCAACATTTGTAGTTAAATTAGGCTAAATAGATATGGAAACAAAAAGATTTGGTTTTAAAATGAAAATGTATCCCGGATTCAAAGAGGAATACAGAAAACGACATAGTGAGATATGGCCGGAACTTGTGAGGCTTCTCAAAAATGAAGGTATTTGCAATTATTCTATTTTTCTTGATGAGGAGACAAATACACTTATTTGCCTACCAGGAACAGTCAGGCGCAAGTTCCTCACAGGACCTTGGGACAGACAGAAATTGTAAAAAAATGGTGGAAATATATGGCCGACATAATGGAAACAAATCCTGATAATTCACCTGTCACAATTCCGCTGGAACAGGTATTTTATATGGAATAGGGCCTGGCTTTAAACATTTGCACGATGGCAAATCAGTGTTTTGCTTCTGCAACCGAAGGAAGGAGACAGGCTGCAGAGGATGGAAAATATAATTAAGAAACTGAATTTTAGTATAATATAAATCAAGATTGAATCATGAAAAAAGAAGTTATTGAAAAGTCATATAAGCTTGCAAAAGAACAATATGCTGCTCTTGGAGTTGATACCGACAAGGTAATTGCTGAAATGGAGAAAGTAAATATCAGCCTTCACTGCTGGCAGACAGATGATGTTGGTGGTTTTGAAAAACCCGGAGCAGAACTTGGTGGTGGAGGCATTCAGGTTACAGGTAATTTCCCCGGAAAAGCAAAGACAATTGAACAGATGAGAGCCGATCTGGATAAGGTAATGTCGCTTCTTCCGGGAAAACAAAGACTGAACCTTCATGCCATTTATGGTGAATTTGAAGGCAAACTGGTTGACCGTGACCAGATTGAAGCAAAACATTTTCAGGGCTGGATCGACTGGGCAAAAAAGAGAGGAATAGGTCTCGACTTTAACTGCACCTGTTTCTCACATCCATATGCTGATGATGGTTTTACACTTTCAAGTAAAAATGAAAAGATAAGAAAATTCTGGGTTGAACATACAAAAAGATGCAGGGCAATTGGAGCAGAAATGGGTAAACAGCTGGGTACACCTGCTGTTCATAATATCTGGATACCCGATGGTTCAAAAGATACTCCTGTTGACAGAAATACACTCAGAAAACAGCTTAAAAAATCACTCGATGAGATCTTTGCTGTGAAATATCCAAAAAATATCTTAAGGATTCTGTTGAGAGCAAACTTTTTGGAATCGGCTCAGAATCAATGGTTGTTGGATCACATGATTTCTATCTTGGATATGCACTTCAGAACAATACAATGATTACCCTTGATAATGGACATTTTCATCCGACTGAACAGGTAGGTGACAAAATATCTTCCATTCTTCTCTATGTTGATGAAATACTTCTTCATCTGACCCGTGGTGTACGCTGGGACAGCGACCATGTACTTACTTTCAATGATGAATTGTTGCTTATTGTCCAGGAAATTGTCCGTTGCAAGGCTCTTGGAAGGGTAAGTGTCGGTCTCGACTTCTTTGATGCAAGCCTGAACCGGATAGGCGCTTATGTTATTGGTACACGCTCTGCACAGATGGCATTTATGTATGCACTGCTTGAACCGTATAAAACACTTGTGAAATATGAAGAAGAGGGTAAGAATTTTGAAAGGCTTGCATTACTTGAACTGCTTAAATCAAAACCATTCGGAGCTGTCTGGGATTATTACTGTCTGAAAAACAATGTGCCGGTAGGAGAAGATTATATAAGCGAGATAGTAAAATACGAAAAAGAGGTGCTTCTAAAGAGATAAATATTTAATAATTGTTAAGGGCTGTTGAAAAAGTCATCTCTTCTGGCTTACCCCTAAATCCCCAAGCCTTGCTCCGCTGAAGCGGCTACGCGAAGGCGAAGGAGGACTTATTGAAATCCAGGAAGTTATCATGAGTGGAGGCTAAAAAAGAACTATTTCAACAGCTCCTGCTAATTAATCAGAAAAACTTGCTTTATATAATATGAAAGAGACAGTTATCGCCATTTTTGATATCGGAAAGACAAATAAGAAACTACTTCTTTTCAATTCTGAGTTCAGAATAGTTGCTGAGACAGAACAGAGATTTGCCGAAATCAAAGATGATGATGGATTCGAATGTGATGATATTGAGCTGATCGAGAGCTGGATAAAAGAATCAGTCGAAGAGCTTGTGAATTCTGATAAGTACGACCTTAAAGCAGTCAATTTTACAACGTATGGTGCCACAGTTGTCTATCTGGATGACGATGGCAAGAGACTTACTCCGGTTTACAACTATCTGAAACCAATGGAGGAAAGGATTTCTGAAAACCTTTACAAAAAATATGGCGGGAGGGATGAGTTTTGCAGACGAACAGCTTCTCCGGCTCTTGGAATGCTCAATTCAGGATTGCAGCCTCTCTGGCTTAAAGCCGAAAAACCTGAGATCTTTGCAAAAATAAGGCATATACTTCATTTTCCTCAGTACCTCTCATATACACTGACAGGTAAGATCTATTCAGAGCACACTTCAATAGGCTGCCATACAGGCTTATGGGATTTCGACAACATGAAATATCATCCATGGATTGAGGCTTATGGACTTGAATTTCCTGAACCTGTCCCGGTTGATACAGTCAATGAAGTTGTGATCGAAGGGAAAAAAATTCTGGTCGGAATAGGGATACACGACAGTTCTGCCTCTCTGGCTCCATATTTCTCAGCAGGAAATGGAAAATTCCTTCTGCTGTCAACAGGAACCTGGTGCATAAATATGAATCCATTCAATACTGAAATACTTACTGCTGAACAGCTTGACAGGGATTGTCTCTGCTATATGAGTATAACACGACAACCTGTAAAATCATCCAGGTTCTGGCTTGGGCATCTTCATGAAACAGCTGCAAAACAGATATCGGAACATTTTGGAAAGCCGGAGGATTATTTTAAAAAAGTAAAGTCTGACAACGATTTGCTGAGTGCAATGAAAGCAAAATACGGTGAGAGGAAGATCTTTTTTAAACCATATTCCTTCATCCGGGATCTGAATGATTCGATAGATATGTATGAATTTACAACCTACGAGGAGGCATATCACCAGCTGATGATTGAACTTGTGCGATTATACAATTGAATCAATAAATCTTATCCTCCCTGAAAATGATGATACTTCAAATATCTACATAACCGGAGGATTTTCAAGTAATAAACTGTTTATCCGGCTCATAAAGGAGAAATTTGCATCACAAGAAGGTCTGGACTTCTGAAATAGGGAATGCATCTGCCCTTGGAGCAGCGCTTGTAATATCAGGTCCGGGTCATGATCTTAATCTCGGATCTGACTGAATGCCTTTAACCTGATTTTATCAGTATAGTCTTTCCCCCATTGCAGCTTTAAGTTTGTATACGCTTGCTGCATAATCAATTCTTGCTTTTAGCAGTAGCAGCCTGCTTTCTGAAACAGAAGTGTTGGAATCAAGCAGATCGAGGTTTGTTATTGATCCTGATCTGAAGCTTGTTTCTGCCAGCGAATATGCTCTTTATTGCCTGTTCGAGCTGCAGTTCATACTGACTTACCTTTTTACCTGCAGAAAACATATATGTTTCAGCTTCACTCAGTTCGGTAGAAATGTTTCGTTTTGTATACTCCGATTCATATGAGATAGATGTGATTGCGGATTTTGCCTGCATCCGGTTGTATTTGGTTTTTGATCCGTCATATATCGGAATTCTTACACCAAGACCTACAACATAATTTGGAGTGATTTTGTAAAGATCTGGTATATATCCGTTTTTTGCACCACCGGTGGCAAGTAAATTAACCATCGGTTTATTCTGAAGACTGGCAATCTCATATCTCATCTCAGCTGCATTTGTCCTCCTTTTATTGATAAGCATCTCATCCCGGTTCTGATATGCATAGGAGAGTAATGAATCTGCCGGTATTGCCGGAATATCAGCGGCTAGCTCGGTTTTTACCACCGGACTTGCCGACTGATCATTCCCAAGCAGTGAGTTTAAAACCGATTGCTGATTTGTCAAAGCCGCATTCAGGTCAACTTCCTGGCTCTCAACAGCCGATATTCTGACCTTTGTTGTAAGAACCTCATATTCAGTTGAAGAACCAGTGGCCATCTTTTTTTCAACATAGCTTAGATGTTCTTTTAGGGCATCGAGCTCTTCCTGTTTGATCTTAATTGCTGCCTGCAGAAAACGCGAGGGTATAGAAATTACTTACAGCAAGAGCTGAAAGCCTCTGTTTTACCTGTTCCAGTGACTGGACTGAAATTGATTTATTTTCACTTTCAAGAGATACATTCTTCCTGGTTCTTCCAAAATCGTAAACTGTCTGTCGCACATTTACCCCTGCAGAATAATTGTTTTCAGGATAAAGCTGAAAGGTTCCCATATCCGGAATCGAAAGTTTTGTTACAGGACCAAGATTTGAGAATGCAGCTGTCAGATCAAACTCAGGATTGTAACCTGTTCGTGCAAGCCCTATCCTGGCATCTGCATTATTGATTGCTTCTTCTGCAACCTTTACAGTCGGATAAGTTGATACAACACGTTCGTATAATGTATTTAAGCGACAGTGAATCTGTTGACTGCATACCTTCTGTCAGCTACCGGCACGCTGACCGGTAAACTATGTACTGTTAAACAGGATGCCCAGTATAAGAATCATCGGGTATGAGTCTGAAATTGAATTTAATTTTCATTTGCAGGAAGATTTTGAATTTTTGATTTTTTTGTGTGAAGAAAGATTATTGGAATTCCTCCGATAAGGGTTATAATGCCTGCGATCAGAAAATCATCATTGACACCCTCTATAAAGCCTGCCTGTTTATGTTGGAATACATGAGGACCTGGCTTTGTCTTGCTGCATTTGCAGGAGAGCTTCCGGAGTCATTCTGAAGATGATACTTCAGATTATTTATATGTATTCTGATATGTTTCAGAACCCGGTTTCATAGCTCCTCCGAATACCTGGCTGTGAAAGCTGGCTCTGGTGGTCAAGTAATGTAGCAAGCATTGCAACGCCAAGGCTTCCTCCAAGCTGCCTGTATCGAATTCGTGATTGCAGATGCCTGAGCCATCTTTTCCGTGATATTTCCAGAAGCGAAATTGTGCTTAGTGCAGTAAACATCAATCCCATAGCCAAACCTCTGATATACAGTGAGATCATAATGGAGTTCAGCTCAGTAAGGAATGACAGTTTGGAATTCAGGTAAAAACTGAATGCAAGTAATAATGACACCTGTAAAAATTGGCAGTTTTGGATTCATCTTGTCTGAGATTCCTGCCTGAGATAGGAGCAATGATTCCCTGAATTATCCCTACAGGAAGGAAAACAGATCCTGCCTGCAGTGCTGTATAACCCAATGAATTCTGAAGATATACAGGCATCAGAAAGTGCTGCCGAACATGCCGATACTGAAAATTATCAGGATAATGTTTGATATGCCGAAATTATGGTTCTTCAGAAGTCTCAGGTCCAGAAGTGGTTCTTTAACAGTTAGTTCAGCAGTTATAAACACAGCAAATGCAATAAGAGCAATAGCTGCGCAGGCAAGAATATATGGTGCATGCCATCCTGCTGAATTTGTTGCTGCATTTCCCTCTGAAAGTGCATAAAGTGTAAGAGGAAGAAAAATTGTGACTGATATAAAACCCACAATATCGAATTTTCTTCTTTTTTTGCTTTTGTATTCGCTCTGAATGATTATGGTGAATAACATCGCCAGAATTCCAAATGGGATGTTGACATCAAAAATCAGCTGCCAGCTGAAACTGTCGATCAGAAATCCTCCGATCAGCGGTCCGAACGATACTGATGCTGCTGCAGCAATGGCCCAGAATCCAAGAGCAATTCCTCGCTGGTTTGGCGGAAATTCACGCGTGATAATTGCCATTCCAAGCGGCTGTATTGTTCCCGCACCAAGCCCCTGAATAATCCGTGCGACGATAAGCATGTCTTCATTTGATGACATTCCGCACAAGCATTGATCCGAAGGTGAAAAGGAATAAGACCAAGAAAGTACATCCGCTTGAATCCAAATTTGTCGGCAAGCCAGCCCGATGTCGGAAGCATTACAGCCATCGCAAGCATATATGCTGTAATAACCCATTCGATCTTATCCAGTCCGACACCAAATGATGCCATGATTTTTGGCAATCCGACATTCACAATTGTTGCATCAAGAACTGCCATAAATGTTCCGAGCATAATATTTGCCAGCAGAAACCATTTGTATGACAAATGGCTTGGATGAAATGCCGAATTGCTGCCCCTTACCATCCTCCTGATCCGGTGAGATGGAGTTCTTCGTCTTTCCATTCTATTTTCTGATAATCTTGACAACAGCCGACATGCCTGAAAGGATATTGAATGATGAAATATCCTTATTATTATCTGCACTGTCAATTGAGATCCTTACCGGAATTCTCTGAGTAACCTTTGTGAAATTACCTGAAGCATTATTTGCAGGAATTAGTGAAAATACAGAAGCCGTAGTCGAACCTACCAGAAAAACTTTCCACTGAACTTTACACCGTCGAAAGCATCAATCGTAAATATTGCACATCCTGTCCCTGGCTTATATCGCGAAATTTTTGTCTCTTCAAGGAACGCAACTATCCAGAGATTTTTGCTTATTGTAAGTGTAAGCACTGACTGACCTGGCTGGACAACATCACCCGGAAGCAGCCATCTTTTTGCAATAACTGCCGTCTGAACGGAGCGTATAACCTTGTGTTTTTAAGCTGAGTGTCAAGAACTTTTACCTGTGCTCCGGCTGTTTCAACAGCAGCTGCTGCGGTTGATATCATCGATTTTGAAACTGTCAGCTGGGCTTTGGCCGCCTCGAGCTGCGCAGATGCCGTTTCATATGCCTTTTTTAATGTGATCGAACTGCTCGGCTGTTATTACACCTCCCTCAGATTGACTTTTTGCCCTGTTCAGATCCTCGGTATGCCCGTTCAAGACTGATCTCCAGAACTTTAATGCTTTTCTGGTCCGAGCTGTATTTTGCTTCAGACTGAACCAGGTTGGCCATTGCCTGGGCTTGTAAGTGTCCAGTGACTGGTTCCTCTGTGAGATCAGATCGGTAGCTGTCAAGATCCGCAAGAAGCGATCCCTGCTTGTCACAAAATCACCTTCATTGCCATATATGGCAGATATACGACCTAATATCTTTGAACCGATGCTTACGTTGTCAGCATCCACATGTGCATCATCGGTAGTAATATATCTTGTATAATCGTTGTACCAGTACCATGCACCTGCCAGTACCGAGATAATGACTACATGCCAGTGGAATATATACCCTTAACTTGTTGTTCTTTTGATTCTGCTTTCATAAAATTCTGTGAAATTTATTTTATAAATTATTTTTTGATCTGATTAATGAATCTATACTTCAATCCCCTGATAAAAATTTCTGTAACTGCATTTGTCTTATCAAGAAACCTGTCATATTCCTGCTGGTCAAGTACCAAGCGATATTTTATCGTTTAAAATACTGATATTCTGCAGACCTTTCAGCAGTCAAGAAAAAGCGAAGCAGCCTTGTCAGCATCATTGTAATAGAAACATCCCATCCTCTATTCCTTTCTCAATAATCTTTACAATGATTTCTTTTTCCTTTTCCCTGAAAGCCATGCATCGTATCTTTCAGAACTGGTTTCAGATCTGAATAGAATCTTAAGTCTTAACCTGCTTAGATTCAAGTAATGTGCGAAAATAGGAGAGACGTGCATGTGCATATTCCCGCAGCAGACTGATCTGCCTCTTTGATGCTTGTAATCCTTTCCATGATCCTTTCAAGAAACTCAGCCTGTTCCTTTTCAACTACAGCCCTGTACAGACTCTCCTTGTCAGGAAAATAGTAGTACAGCGAAGCCTTTGATAAGATTCAGATCTTCTGCTATCTCCCGCATTGAAGTTTTCTCAATTCCAAACAGCCAAACCGCTTCTGGGCCGCTTCGATTATCAGCTGCTCCTTTAGCTCCTTTTTCAGTATAGTATTCCTGAGTTATCCATTTCTTTAAAAAGCTGCAAAGATAACATTCCGTCTGACCAATTTGTTCAAATGGTCAGATATCTTACAGAAATAATTATTAACAGCTATGTGCCGGTGAGGATCTTAAATTGAATTGAGAAATTTTATTTCAGGAATATTGCTTTGGTGCTTAAATGTTGCTTTTCACCGGATAATCTGATAATATATACACCGCCAGGCATGGGGAATTATTATTTGAAGTGCCATCCCAGTCAATGTAATAATCACCTGATTCAATACTCTGGTCAGCAAGAATTCTTACAGGTTTGCCCTGTATATCGAATATTTCAATCCTGTATCGTCCTGCTTCTGTCACTTCAAGCCTCACTGTTGTATAATCCCTGAAAGGATTTGGATAGCAGGTAAGACTGCAGTATCCGTCTGTTGAACCGTCTGTTGGATCAGACGGAACAGTCTGGAAATTAATTGTTCCGGGTGTGCCACCTCTCGGGCCTGATTTCCAGTTTTGTCCAATGTTATTATCAGATAAAGGATCCCTCAGCTCAATTGATAAACCAGTACCATTTGCATCAGCTGGCCAGGGAGCAGTGGTGCTAAATCGTACAAAATCAATAAGATTTCTATCCGGATCATAAAGGTTTACATCATCGCCTGAACTGCTGAGACCAAATTCAAGATCCCCGGCAGTATTCGTTATCCTTGGCCAGAAAAGTCTGAAAGCAGCCATTTCACGACATACAACTATATACATTCCCGGCGCCAGGATATAATCTGAAGGGAAGACAAATCCGGTTTCAGGGCCGCCATCGCTTATTATCCAGTTTTTCAGATTAACAGTCGATCTTCCTGCATTATACAATTCAATCCAGTCTTTTGTGTCTTTTGTTGGTGATGAATTATAATTGATCTCATTAATCACGATTTTATAATCCGGGCTTTCTGGCCAGCTCAAATACGGCTTTGAAACTTCCTGGGTTCAGCCATTGAATATTCGATTGTAATATCATCAGATATTAGTGATCCCATCTGCCATTTGACAAATTTATAGCCTGGTGCGGGAATTGCCGTGAGCCTGATTGGAAGATCCTTAAAATAGATGCCGTCAAACGGATATGATTTCAGGAACAATTGAGTTTATCTTCACATATCCGGTTCCGGGATCGTCTATTTCAACTTTAATTTTAAGCGTTTTTCCGAGGTTAAATTCAGATCGCAGATGGATCCTTGCATAGATCGGGCCGGAAAGTGGCAAAGTTTTTTATGTTTGTATAATTATACTGCCAGTTATCATAGCTTAATTCCCAGCGGGTCAGATGATCATTAATTTCCGGAAGAAAAACCTGTTTTAATGAATCAATTATGCCATTGACATTTTCTGAGGTAAAGTTGGTATTCAGCCTGTCGGCAAACTGATTTGAAAATTCATTTCTGAATCGCCTGATTTGATGTCATTCGTCTGAATAGCAGAGTAGCCCATGGCGGATTAGGCCATCCGGGACCATTCGGTTCCAGGGCAAACCTGAGAGTGTTGAAACCATATGCTTCAGGTTCCCAGATTGAGAACCCGAAATCTGTATCATAGATAATCCATCTCCACAGACTTCCGGGTTCATTTGTATTCCAGAATTTGATATTATTACCGGGCCAGTCTTTGTTATTGACATAGATTTGTGTCATCTGATACTGCATATAGCTGTTCAGGTCTATTTTACTGCTGACCTGCCTGTATTTCTGGTCAGTTTCAAGAGTATTGTTGTTCAGATAGTTATAAGATTGCTGTAGCCACTGTTTTGCCTTCAAGGACGCTGCTGCCGTCGAGCTTCCAGAAGATTTACATTATCAGGATTTACAAAATGATTTTCAGCCAGAAAATTTGAATTTACTTTTTCCCTTATATCAAGTATTCCCCAGTATTCGCCGTTAATATAGATCACAGCCGGTTGATAGGCCTGGCGATCAACATCCATATCACTGATAATTGTTGATGTAAGACCGTCTCTCAGCATTGCCTGGCCCCAGTCATTCCCTGCATTCCTCAGAATAAGTGATTCAAATTTTTCAATTGGCTTATCACTGAATACTTTATAGTCAAATGAACCCTTGCCATATTCCTTCCTTGCAAACAATGCCAGTGATTTCTGAGGAAATGCACGTGAATATGCGCCGAATATTTTTATACCGATATCCTGATCAATCTGCTTGACGCCGTTTACATCATATAATTCAAGATGCGCTTTTCTTTCCCAGTCTTCCCAGAAATTAGCCCCAAAATTTGGGCTGTCAGGTGATGCATTGAGGGCCAAGTACATAAATACCGGTATTATAGTCCCATAAGTTGGCCGGATCAGTACTCAGACACACTACAGGCAGTGTATGTCTTTTTGTTACATAACTATTGGTTGTTATCGGACCCGGAAGCCTGTCGGATTTTATTGACCGCGCTCTGACAACACTTCCGCCTGAAATGAAGAAGGGGCTCAGATATCTTGAGGATAACAGAGTCGGTTCCGAACCATCGAGAGTATAAAAAATTGAATCTGAAAGACCTGACTGATGAGAGTCCGATAGTCACACCTCCCGGGTAATAACCGCCTGCTGCAGAGAAAATAACTGTATCGCTGTTGATTGTATTAAAACCTTTTGTAATATTTGATGTCCCGGGTGTTGAAAGTGCAAAATAGAGCCATGAATCATGCTCCGTCAGGCTGCCTTCCATATGAAAGGTCTGCAGGCAATGGAACAGGTGAGACTGAGTCAACAACTGAAGAATCAGGCCTCGATAAAATAAGAGTCTCACCCTCATCACTGATTTTGAAATTTGTATGTAATTCTCTTCCCTTCAGTGAAATATAATCAGGAACTGAATCCTCAGCTCCTGATTCGAACGTGCCAATGGTAAGCATGGGGATAAGACTGAAATCAGATGATGCCGGATCGGAATTATGACCCTGGATGGCAATTACATTTACTCCTTCAACAAGAAATGTCTGTGGATTCTTGACAAAAAAATTCTCAGGTAATCCACCCAGATACATTGTTGCTTCATGCGAGAGGCTTCCTGTAAGCTGGTTGAAAGGAACAGGCGAGATCGTTCCCAGGTTGTTTCTTGCAATTTCATGACCATTAATATATGCTACAAAACCATCATCATAATCAATGCTCAATACCAGTTCCTCAATATTCTGAAGATTTGTAATTGTAAATTCTTTACGGATAAATACACTTGTAATATTATTTAAAACAGTTGAATCATCATTGTCTCCATAGCCAAAGCCACCTGATCCCGTATTCCATGAGGAGGCATCGAAACCAATGTTCTTCCATGAATTGCCAGTTTCCGACGCCGGGACAATATACCGCCACTCTGCATCCCTTGATATAATTGTCTTATAATGTTACAGGAAGCTCCGTCCTGTTTTTACCTGAGGCGAAAATGAGAAGGTGGGAGTATGGATTAAGCTGAACTGCAGGGAAAATCCATTTTTTTAAAAAGGAAGCAGTATCCGAAAGAAAATAGCCGTCAAGATTGATCTCGGAGGAGGAGGAGTTGTACAATTCAATCCAGTCACTGAAATCTCCGTCCTCATCAGCGAGTTTGCTGATATTTGAAGATGAGAATTCATTCAGAAGAACCTGTGGATACAACCTTACTGAAAGAAACAGAAACAGAAAACAAAGCAGCAATTGACGCATGAGCTGATCTATAACTTATAAAAAGTCCGGTGCCAAATGTAACTAAAATTTAAATATTTTTTTAAGCCATCATACTGCCATGAAAATTTCATTATAGCCTCTGATTTTAAATATTATTCCCGGAGACAAAATTCATCCTGCAGTTTGAAAAATTATCAGACGCAATGGATTGTGATTTGTATCAATAAGATATACAGCAATATACATAGAATAAAGAAAACATTTCCAATTAGGATTTTATGAAATCATATATTATATTTGTGACACATCTTAAAACCGGGGTGATTTGTTCTAATCTGTCTGAATTTGTCATTTAATGCTATGATAAACACAAAAATATATTATTCTCGTCTGTTTAATTCCGGTTTTGCTTTTCGCATGCAAGAAACCTGATGAGCCGGCAAAAAGCGATATTGTAATAAATGAGCTTCTTCCTGTCAATACTTCAATAATGCCGGATCAGGACGGTGAATATGATGACTGGATAGAATTATATCAATCTTTCAGGTTCAGAAAAGGATATCTCAGGTTATTTTCTTTCCGATAATAAAGATCATTTCTCAAAATGGGAATTTCCTTCCGGCACTACAATTCCTGGCAATGGATATCTGATCATCTGGGCAGATGACGATAGTGCGCAGGTAGGTCTTCATACAAATTTCAAGCTCTCTTCGCTGGGAGAGGAGGTGCTTCTATCAGCACCTGACGGTACTCTGGAAGACAAAGTAATTTACCCCGGACAGACTCTTGAACTGTCATTTTCAAGAAATCCTGACGGAACAGGTTCATTCAAATGGCAGACACCTACATTTAACAGTTCCAATAATTTATCTGAATAACAAATGTTCAGGGGACCAGGAGGAATGATGGATATCTTATAATTATTGCCGGGCTGATGTTTAATATAAGCCAGAATAGCGCAATTGAAGATGAATTAGGCAGATTGAATCCGGTTAATCTTGATGCACTATCGGGAATCAGGTTAATGAACAGGATTGAACTCAAATATGTTTTTGAAACAACGAAAGCTGGCAGACCTGATAAATCTTCTGGGTAACCATTATCATGTTCTTGAAATAAACAAAATGAGGATACTGCCTTATTCCACGACATATCTCGACACTGAAGACTCCTTATTTTATTACCAGCATGTGAGAGGCAAATTATGCAAGGCATAAGATAAGATACAGAAGATATATAGCCACTGAATGAGTCATTTCTTGAGATTAAGAAAAAGACAAATAAAGGACGGACCGTGAAATGGAGAATTGAAAATGAACCACTGTCAGGATCCTTTGATCCCATAGCCTCAGCTTTTATTCAAAAATACCTTCCTGTCAGCTCCACTCTTGTCAAACCTTCACTTACAAACGAATTTACAAGGATAACCCTTGCCGGATTTGAACTGAAAGAGAGAATAACTCTTGACTTTAATATCTCCTTCTCTGATCCGGAAAACTATGGAGAGAGATATCACTTCCATACCTGGCTATTGCTGAACTGAAGAAGGAAGCTTACTCAGACACTCACATTTTAAAAGCCTTATTAAACAATTGAACATTTATCCTTCAGGATTCAGCAAATATTGTGTCGGACGTGCGCTTCTTTCCGATACCCTTAAAAAAAATATGATCAAACCTAAACTATTATTACTTAACAAACTGGAAAATGAATATAAGTGATCTTGTTACACCTGATAAATCATCGCTTTCAGGGATTGAATTCATAGATCTGGCAAATCTGCTTGAACTGACTGGACGTTTTGCCCTTAACCTGATAGTAATACTTATTCTTGTCAGATGGATCTACTTTTCAACCACCAGGCGAAAGGATTTTCTATTTACATATATACTGATTTCAAGCATTGTCTTCCTGTTATGTTTCCTTCTTGAAAATGTGATGCTTCAGATAGGATTTGCTCTTGGCCTCTTTGCAATTTTCGGGATTATACGATACAGGACACATGCAATTCCAATAAAGGAGATGACTTACCTCTTTCTCATTATCGGGATCTCTGTAATAAATGCCCTGGCCAATACTGCAAGTATCAGTGAGATTATTTTTACAAATATTATAATAATATTCATAACCTACGGTCTTGAGAGAAAGTGGCTCCTAAGACATGAATCATCCAAAAATATAATTTATGAGAAGATCAATCTCATTAAACCGGAGCATCATCAGGAACTTGATTGATGATCTTCAGCTTCGTACCGGGATAAGTAAAATAAGCCGGATCGAAATAGGAGAGGTTAATTTTCTGAAAGACATTTGTCATATCACAATCTTCTTTGAAACATCCGACAAGATGGTGAGTCATTCAAACCAGGTAGGCCATAAGATAGATGATGATGACGATTAAATCTGTCTTTTCTATTCATTCTCCTGCTCCTGACTGCAGGATACTCTTTATGCACAGGATAACGATTTTGGACTCTGGTACGAAGTGAATGCTGAAAAATCTGTCAGCAAGAAGTTCGATCTCAACGGAACAGTTATGGTGAGAACTTTTGACAATGCTTCTACTCTTGACCAGGTGTTCCTGGAACTCGGGGCTTCATATAACCTTAACAAATATATTGGATTTGCAGGATCATACAGGATAGGCAATTATCTTGAAGATGATGACTACTATCACATCCGCCATAAGTGGCTTTGCAGACATAAAAGGATCACTTCCTCTGAAACATTTTGTTTTGTCTGCACAGGTTAAGACTTCAGTTAATGGCCAGAACCTAGGTTGAGGATGAATCAGATGACAGAGAAGAATATGATGGCAGGATGAAACTGAAAGGTGAGTATAAAATACCTGACTTTCCGGTAAATCCTTATGTAGCCTTTGAAACTTTCACGCCAATTTTCAGAAATGACGGAAATCTTATCGAAAAAAGCAGAACCACTATTGGCTTTGAATATAAGATCACAAAGAAACATATAGTTGATACTGAATACATTTATCAGAGAGATGAATATCCTCATCTCTCTATCCTGCATATAATCTCTTTAAGTTATAAATTTAAATTCTGATTTATGAAAATAATACGCATATTGCTGTTAATCATATTATTAGCAGGAATGCAATACATGACAGCTGCCGGGCAGACAATGGCGTCAAGGCAATGGCCTTCCTACCGCGGATATCTTTCATCCGGAGTACTTGATAATGCCGGTCTGCCTGAATCCTTTGATCTTCAAACAATGCGAAATATAAGATGGAAGATCGAAATACCCGGTCTTGGTTTGTCAAGTCCAGTTATCTGGGATAACAAGCTGTTTATTACTACGGCTGTCAGCAAAGCAGATAAGAAGGGATTCAAGCCAGGGATCTACGGCGACATTGAACCTGTTGATGATTCCTCTGAACACGAATGGAAAGTTCTCTGTTTCGATAAAAACTCCGGAAAATCATTATGGGAAGAGACCAGCTGCAAAGGCATACCTGCGATGAAACGGCATCCCAAATCGACTCATGCTAATACAACTGTGGCCACAGACGGGAAATATGTTGTCGCATTTTTTGGTTCCGAAGGTTTGTATTGCTATGACATGAACGGCAAGCTTCAGTGGCAGAAAAATTTCGGAGTGCTTCAATCCGTTTTTTTTATTGAGAAAAGTGCAGAATGGGAATTTGCAAGTTCTCCTATAATTCATGACGGAGTTGTGATTATCCAGTGCGACGTTATGGAAAATTCATTTCTTGCAGCTTATGATGAAAAGACAGGGAAAGAGCTATGGAAAACAAGCAGGGATGAATACCCGGGCTGGTGTACGCCGAATATATACACAAATAAAGGCAAAACATTTGTTGTTGTAAATGGTTTCAGGAACCGGGGAGGATATGATTTCAGGACAGGGGAGGAGGTATGGAGAATGTCGGGCGGGGGAGACATTCAGATCCCGACACCGATTGTTGACGGGGATATGATCTATCTGAACAGCGCTCATGGCCAAAGTTCTCCGATACTTGCAATAAGAACATCTGCTTCAGGAGATATCACACTGCCAAAGGACAGCACGTCAAATGAATATGTAAAATGGAGTCTGCCCCGGGGAGGTTCCTATATGCATACACTTCTCCTTTACAGGAACCGCTTATATAATGTAAACTGGAACGGCCTTGTCGTATGCCTTGATCCATCAAACGGAAATGAGATATACAAGTCCAAGCTTGGCAAATCAAAAAGCTTTATTGCTTCTCCGGTAGCATCTGATGGCAGGATATATATAGCAGATGAAGAGGGGACTGTTTATATAATAAAGGACGGTGACAGTTTTAATCTGCTTGCCGAAATTCCGCTGAACGATATATGTATGTCAGCTCCGGCAATCACTGAAGGCTTGATTTATTTCAGAACACAGAAATACCTTATTGCTGCAGGGAAGAAATAGGAGTAGAAGTGATTGCGGATTTCCGGGAAGAACCTTGAACCCCGAACTTTAAACTTCTTCACCTCCGTACCCCCAGGCGGAGCTTAACTCTTTACGCTCCCCGCTACTCCTTTCTCAGGCTTGTGGTAAGCGAATTACCTGTTACTGAGGAAACTGAAAGCATCAGGACAATTGTCCCGGTGAGAAAGATCAAAACTATTGTTGATAACAGGAAGATCCATGGAACATCCGGACTATTTTTCAGGGAGGGATAAGTAGCCAGGGCGGCAGGCAAAACACCTGAGATAACTCCCGCACACAGAATAAGCATCTGTTCGGAAAATATCAGGCTTCTTATTTTTCTGATTTTAAATCCTGTAGCCATCATCAGTGCGAACTCCCGCTTGCGTAAGTTATAGTTCCTCAACAGCACAAAGCCAAGACCTGCAATACCCGTAATCATGCCCAACGCGCCAAAAACGCCGAACACCGACAGATACGTATTTGTTACCTGATAAAAGGATGCAAGCCTGTCATTAGTCCTTTCCACTTTCAGACCATAGCTTGCAAGACGTTCATTCAATGTTCCGGCATACAGGTCTGTAAATTGCTTATTGCCATCGATAAGCATGACTGAACTTCCTGCAACTGATGGAAAGTACTTTCTGAAATTATCCATGCCTATAATGACATAACCCTGGAAGATGGAGGATTTTAATCCTGCAGCTATAATTATATTAAGCTTCTGTCCGCTCTCCGACCTCATAATAAGGGTATCTCCGGGTTTTATCTTCAGTCCCCAGTCCAGAACAGTCTGGTCAGCAACTCCATAAATCGTATTCTTAGCAGGGGGCAAACTCAACATCTGCCATGGATTTTCGGTCCCGGGCATTTTAATGGCTTTTGCGAAAGAAAACGATCCCCTGGAAATGAATTGTCCGGCATCGGCACCCAGCAGTGGTGGCATTGTCACATGATTCAGATTAAGGCAGCTGGCATCATCTCCTGCAAACCTCTTAAGCTGAATAATTTGTATCCCGGATAACTGTTCATCATCAAGACCTGCAGTTGCCTTTCCAGAAACGGTTGTCAGATCTGATCTTACAGGTATCGTAGTCTCGCACCAGAGCGAGAAACCGCCCGTACCTCCGGAAGGCTTAAGGTGACTGCTGTCAAAACTCATCCTGTTCGCCCCTGTGATAAAAACGGCAAAAATGCCCGCAGCAATGAATAATACAGGTGTCAGAGCATGTGCCGGATAATATGCGAAGTATAGTCCGGATAATCTCCCGGTTGAATTGTTTTTCCCGGGCGCGATACCTGACGGGCTGATAAGGTATTGTCGCCATAAAACTATCATGAAGACAAGCAACATTGAACCGGAGGCAAAGCACAGCATGATCTCCTGGTCTTTCAGCAGAAAAGACAGGACAAACAGCACAAGTGTCATAAGTAGCAATGAAGCAAGAAATATAAGATTCAGAATGCGTGATGGAGCTGAGTGCTCCAGTTTTTTCTCCCTGTTAAGAGTTCTGAGATATTTTCTGATTTTTACAGCAATAAAAATAAAGACTATAATGACAGTGATAAGAAAGCCTGTAAGAACAGATGTCAGGCTGAAATATGCGCTTAATGTATCAGTCTGCACCGCTCCCTGCCAGACAGTATTTAATAATCTGATAATCAATGAACTTACAAGATAACCGGCAACTGAGCCTATAAGACAACCGGTGAAGGAGATCAAACCCGACTCAGCCAGATATAATTTCTCTATAAAAAGGGTTCTGAAACCAAGGGCAAAAAAAGTTCGTATCTGGTTGTACTTTGACTCCAGGTACGTGGAGACTGCGAATGATAGCAATACAAACGATGCCAGAATAAGAAAGAATCCGAGGCTCAGAAAGAGAGTGCTGAAATCAACGCTCTCACTTGCAGCCTTGAGTGACTCTTCGTACAGATTCGTGATAACGAAACCGTTCTCTACCGGATCAAGATGACCGGAAAGCTTTTCGTAAACCTCTGTCTCAGTGATGTTTTCAGCAAAACGAAGTGCGGTTGCAGGGCCAAAATTATTGCCCCAAAGCTCAAGCCCCTTATCATAATTTATGAATGCCTTTGGGGTTCCCCTGTATCGATTCCAGTATGCTTCATCCTTCCTGCGGATTTCATTTAGCCTGACAGGAACACCTGCATCCCAGTCAGAGCATGACTCACTGCCAGATATTCCAGGAAATGCCGGCATCAAAAGCGAATCGCCCCATATTCCGGACATTTCAACTATTCGTTCAACACAAAAATTATTGTTTTTCTCAATAAGCCTGTTAAGCGAATCAGGAGCATACCATGAAATTGCAATAGTATCTCCCGGTCCGGCAGACAGGTCTTCAGCAAGCCATTGATTGATTATTATACCATCCCCGTCCGGAATTTCCTTATACAATGAGCGTGGCAACCCTGAAATAAATGAGTAGGGTGCAGATAATGAACCATGCGACAGCCTGTTGCCAAGATAGGTTATTACGGGAGCGGCAGATGGAATACATTTCCGGATCTCATTTATAAGCGAGCTTTCAATAAATATCCTTTCTGACCTTAGTTCAATACCTCCTGTTTTAGCTGTATGAATTAAACTGATTCCAATATCTGAAGGTTTCAGGAGCTTTAAAAGGATATCGTATACCCCGGTTGCACTTACGTTATCCTTATTTTCAATCAGTAATCTGTTAAACTTATAGGTTTTCTCCTTATTTTCAGCAATATCTGAGATATTCACAAATATATTTTCCGGAACAGCCTGGTTTATTGCAAGAGAGAAATTACCTGACTCATTGGCATTCAGGATAGCACCTACCTTCATTACTACTGATCTGCCTTCTTCTTTTGCAGGAGCAAACGGAGCATCGCCCGGAATTTCGCTTATCTCATTAAAACGCAGGATGAGTTCATCGCCGGTTTTCAGTCCAAGGGAAGATGCAATCTTCTCATTGACAGCCGCCTCGCCCGGATTGATATTTAAGGTATCTGCTCCCTGAAACCTGAAAAAATCGTTTGTGACAGCATAAATATGAATATTACTAAGCTCTTCCTGGGTAACGAGATTCTGACAAAACCCACGTATTTCAAGAAGTCCTGTGCAATTCAGCCTTGTATCATCTTCCAGCCTTGGAACAAGTGACTGAGCAAAGAAACGATTGCCTGAGCTGATCAGGATCCCGGTATTTCCAAGATGTTCAGAAGCAGATTTTCTCAGACTGCTCCTGACTGAGGATCCTGTAAGAAGTGAGCCCGTAATTACAGCCGACAGAAGGGCAACAATAAGAATCTGGTATACAACCGGTTTCTTATAAAACCGAACAGACTTTATAACTATCTTCAGGATCCCGGGTAGCATATATAATTTTCTGGTTCAGCTTTTCAGGTTAATTTTCCATCGCCAAGGATAAGTATCCGCGCCATTTTTGAAGCAAGTTTTTCAGAATGAGTCGCAAGTATAAGCGTGAGGCCATATTGGCGGTTCATCTCTGAAAGAAGGTTGCCCAGGATTTCTGCGTTTCTGCTGTCAAGAGATCCTGTGGGTTCATCGGCAAGCAGAACTGACGGATTGTTTACAAGCGCCCTGACAAGCGCTGCACGCTGTGCTTCGCCGCCTGAAATTGTCCCCGGATATTTGGCGGACAGATCTGAAATACCTGTTTCCTCCATTAATGCCATAGCCCGTTCAACTTTTAATGCCGCTTCTGCTTTTGTGTGCTTTGCAGCAAGAATCGGGAGAAGGATATTTTCACGGATAGTCAGATGCGGCAGAAGGAGGTGTTCCTGAAATACAAAGCCTATATTCCGGTTTCTGTAATCAGCAGATTCATCATCTGTATAATTCCTCACATCCTTGTCGCGGAAGAATATAGAGCCATTATCTGGTTTTTCAAGAAGCCCGATTATATTCATCAGTGTTGTCTTTCCGGATCCGGAAGGCCCCATTATTGCTATCGTATCTCCCTCTTTTGCATCGAGAGACAGATTCTCCAGTACAATTCCTCTCTGAACAAAGGATTTTGATATATTTTTTAATGTAAGCATCATCCCTGAGTATGATTATTTACGCATTGTTGCATTATATACTACTTCCAGACCACCCGACATTTTATCAAGTGACAGTTCCTTCAGTACATTTTCACTTCCTTTCTTTCCGAGTCTTATCCGCTGGCTGTTGTCTTCAAACAACTTTTCGAGGGCTGATGCCAGACCCTCCGCTGTATCGGGTGAATAGGTTATTCCACCCTGTGTTCTTTCAAGGATTTCAGGAAATGCACCGGTCTCGGGTTGAACAACAGGAACCCCCGAGGCATTTGCTTCGAGTATATAAAGGCCGTATCCATCGAGTTTCCTCACCGGTACACTCATTATATCAATGGCACTAAAAAATTCCTCTTTGCTGTTTCCCTGAAATTCAGGATAGATTTTTACAAAGCTTTTGAGTCCATTGTATTTTATCTTCCTGATCTGCTCTGCAATAAAGGATTTGTCGCTGCCTGTAAATCCCCCGGAAACGTGAAGAGTAAGGTTTGGCAATCTGTTTCCTTTCCTGAGCTCAATAAATGCATCAACAAGTTTGTCAAAACCATTCTGGGAGTTTATTCTGCTGAAATAACCAACTGCTGGAAAGTTGTTTTTCTTAGGAAGGATATTGAGATTTCTTGAATCAAGAGCCAGTGGGATTATATAGACATTCTTTCCTGAATAGCCGGTTTTTGATTTGAACAAATCTCTGTAATATGCGCTTGGAGTAATGAACGCGTCAACATTTCCCGCCTCTTCCGCTATGAGTCTCCATGCATCTGACCTGTACGGTTCAGCCATTTCATCAATCCAGTCGTCTTCATTCAGTAGTGAGCAGACTATTTTCACATCCATATACCTTTTAAGCTGACGTGCAAGTCCGATTATAAGTGCATTTGAAAGGTGAATTACATCAGGTTTTCCGTTTTCGGTCAGATATCTGACAAGCCTTCTGAGTTCCTGTTCGGGAAATGCTTTTTCTCCTTTTATCATACTGAGCGTCATATCCTCAAGACCTTCAGTGTTTGTTGTGCCTGACCTTTTTGCTGCCATCCTCAGCATTGGTGCAGAGTCAAGAAATTTGTCGAAGAATGCAGGCATATTTCTCAGAAAAGGCACTTTTTCCCTCAGGTACATCGATATGGCACCGAAGAATACATTCCTGTCAAGGCCACTTTCTTCATTTGTTTCATCCGGCGGCAGGTATAAAGGTATTGCTGATGCGCTTATTCCCGGAACATTTCTTATTGCTCTCAGGTAGATCATATCGCGGTAACAATTTCCGCAATAAAATGACCCACCTGAACCTGTAATCAGATAAACAATCTTCATATATAATTTCTTAGGGTTCTCTGTTATTTTGTTTCAGTTCTTCTTCTTCTCTCCAAAAGCCATCAGCCTTCCGTCCTCGGTAAGAATATAGAATCTTCCTTTTACTACAGCAGGGGAACTGCTTACAGGAGTTCCTGCATTAAAACTCCATATTTTTTTCCCGTCCGCAAGACCCAGGATATAAATATATCCATCCATTCCTGCAGCCAGTACCTTTGTGTTTGTAATCACGGCAGAACCTGTTACGCGTCCGTTTGTTCTGTATTTCCATTTCAATTTCCCATCCTTAGGATTGAAACAATAAATGTATTTGTCTTCGCTTCCTATAATAACTGAGGATGGTCCGATGGCAGGAATTCCCAGTAATTGCAGCTGATTCTTCCTTTGAAGTTATTTTCCAGACAATCTTTCCTGATTCGAGATTAAGACAATATTTGGTGCCGTTATAATCGCCGAAATATGCCAATCCTGCTGAAAGGGCAGGAGAGGCGGCAATATACACACCTATTTCTATTGTATCCTTTTCACGGCCGGTAAGCGGATCAACAATCCTCATAATACCGTCACACCCTCCGAATACTATCTTCCCGTTTGCAATTGAAGGTGTCCCGTTGATATAATTTTCAGTCTCAACTTTCCAGAGCAGTTTCCCGTTTTCAGGATCAACACAATGGAGGAAATAATCATAGCTTCCAACAACAATTCCTGATTTATTGCCTGATATCCAGACATTTGCGGATCCTGCTATCTGATTTTCAGTTGCATATGACCATAATAATTTACCGGATATTCTGTCAATGGCCCTCAGAAGACCATCATTTGAACCGAAGATAACTTTATTGCCAAAAACCATTGGGGCAGCATCAACAGGGGAGCCTCCCTCAAACTTCCATTTTATTTTTCCGTCAGTATCTGCCGCAATCACAGTTCCCTTTTCATTTCCAAAAAATATTGTACCATTACTTAGTACAGGAGATGATTTTGTTCTTTCACCTGTTGATATAGTCCAGAAAAGAGCCGGAGATGAAGGAAGTTCTGCTGCTGATTTTCCTGAAAGATCTGCCTTACCCCTGAAAAGAGGCCATTCAGACTCACCTGTCTGTGCATAGCCATTGAGGATATTGGCAATGAAAAAAATAAACAATGTTACCGATATCTCATTTATAATGCATTACTTAAGCTGACTCAATGCACCTGTCGGACAAATCTCAATGACTTCTTTGCTTTTTGTTTTCAGTATATTGTCAAATTCTTCAGTGAGAGGTTCTGAAATAATGCTGACAAATCCCCTGTTAATAAAGCACAGTGCTGGTTCTTCTTTCGAATCTTCACATAATCTTACACAGAGTCCGCATTTTATGCACTTTGCATTTTCAAAAACAAGTCCGGTCTTGTAATTTATCTTTTTAACAATCGGAGCATTTACAAGTTTACCTCTCGGATTTTTTATTGAAAATTCTTCAGCCAGGTCCCTTAACCTGCAGTCATCTGCTGCCCGGCAGTCACAATGCATGCAGCTTCCTGCTTCAAGATATGCATTTTCAGGAACAGATATCTCTCTGAATCGTTCTGTATTCCCAATGCACTCTTTAAGCCATTCAGCCTGTTCTTCAGGTTCCATTTTTCCGATTAGTGAATTGAATCTTTTTGATGATTTCAGGCTTTTCCTGATCGGTTTTTTCTGCATTGTTATTTTCAACCTGCTCAAGATCAATATCACCTGTGATATAAGTTGCTGAATATGAACAATTTCATATTCCTGATCGAAACAGGAATATCAATTTTTTTTCTTCGGCAGGCATTTTCGCAGTATCCGGCACATTTATCGCAGGCAATGTTGTCTGTATCAATTTCTGACTGCGTCAGTTTTATTGCATTTTCAAGATCCTTAGCGGCCAGATATCTGTTGAAAAGAGGGATATTGTATCCGGCAGGACAAACAATCCTGCATGGAGCCTCGCATTCAGCACGATGTTCCGAAAGCAGAAGTTCAAGTCGATTTTCGTCTGAGAGATATGACCTCATCAGAGGAAACATCTATATCCATTCCGTCCTGAACATTTACTGAACATGAGGCAAAAAAGCCTTTTGTACTGTTGTCCCTTACCATGCAGACCATGCATGAGGTGTAATGAGGCAATCCATCATTATGACAAAGAGTGGGTATTGTAAATCCTGCCTCCCTGGCAGCATCAAGGATGGTCGATCCTTCCCTGACCTCAAAATCCTTATTGTCTAACTTAATTCTTGCCATTTACATCAGCTATTTCTATTGCGTTTTCAGGGCAGACAATTCTGCAATTATCACATTTTGTGCATATTGCCTGATCGATCTCATGCTTCTCATAAGGATTGAACGGAATTGCATTTACAGGACATTCCTGGGAGCATTTGGTACAACCTGTGCATTTATCTGTAACTACATATTTTATAAGATCACGGCATTTTTTTGCCGGACATATTCCCTTTGTATGCATTTCATATTCATCCCTGAAATATCTCAGACCTGTAAGAACCGGATTGGGTGCTGTTTTTCCGAGTCCGCAAAGACTGCCATCCTTGACTGATTTGCTGAGACTTTCAAGTTCTTCAATGTCGGCAAGAGTTGCTTTTCCTTCACTCAATCGTGTTACAATATTCAGCATATGTTTCGTGCCAACCCTGCAAAAAGTGCATTTTCCGCATGACTGTTTATGGGTGAAGGTCAGAAAATACTTTGCCATATCAACCATGCAGTCAGAGTCATCAAGCACAACCATTCCTCCTGACCCCATCATGGCACCCATCTTTGTAAGCTCTTCGTAATCAATTTCAGTATCTGCCATTGATGCAGGAATACAGCCGCCTGATGGTCCGCCTATCTGCACTGCTTTAAATTTCCTTCCGTCAGCAATACCGTCACCGATTTTTTCAACAATCTGCCTGATTGTTATCCCCATAGGAACTTCAATCAGACCTCCTTTTGAAATTTTCCCGGCAAGAGCGAATACTTTTGTTCCCTTGCTCAGATCAGTTCCGATTTCATTGAAATGCTTCTGCTCCATTGGTAATTATCCATGGAACAAGTGAGAGAGTCTCAACATTATTTACAAGGGTAGGCTGTCCTTTAAAACCTTTTATGGCAGGGTAGGGAGGACGCATTTTTGGAGTTCCCCGCATCCCTTCAAGGGATGCAATCAGAGCTGTCTCCTCACCGCAGACAAATGCACCGGCTCCTTCAAAAATCCTGATATTGAATGAAAAATCTGTTCCGCAGACATTATCTCCAAGAATACCATTGCATAACATTGTTCAAGTGCATTCCTTATACGCGATACTGCAAGCGGATATTCAGCCCTTATATAAAAAATGCCTTCATTGGCTTTTGTGGCATAACCTGCAATCATCAATCCTTCAATGATCCTGAATGGAAAAGATTCAAGAAGCATCCTGTCCATAAATGCACCCGGATCACCCTCATCACCGTTGCAGACCACATATTTCCGCTCTCCTTCAGAACCAAGGGATATCCTCCATTTTCTGCCTGTAGGAAATCCTGCGCCTCCTCTTCCCCTTAAACCGCTTTCGGTAATAATGTCAATTATCCTTATTCTGATCCAATTCATTAAGACATTTTCTGAGTGCCGAAAAACCGCCCAGCATACAATATTCATCATATGAATCAGGAGTCAGTACACCACTGTCAATTGTTGCAATATGGATCTGGTAATCAAGGAAATTATTGAGATATTTCTCCCTGTGTTCATCGGAAATATTTATCTGGCTTGAAAGCTTATCATCTGAAAGAAATGTATCAACAAGATCAAAAATATTGTGTTTTATCCTTTTATTCAGAGTACGCGGCCTGATATGCTTGAGCAGGATCTCCTCAACCTGGTACTTTCGGACATTAGTGTACCGGGAACTGACATTGTCCTTTGTTACTATCTCCAGAAGAGGGGTCTGATTGCATACTCCGACACATCCAACAGGCTTCATGCTGATATTGAGGTCAAATTTCTTCTTTACCTCCAGTATTTCTGAAAGGATCTCCTTGCTTCCACCCGCGACACAGCAGGAACCCAGTCCAATCCTGACCTCCGCATCGATATCAGTCATGTCAGCTTTTCCCGGAACAGCATCATTATTTACGCCATTAATTAAAAAATCATCCACAATTTCCTGTATCTGAGTTGGTTTTACATGCCCGTATGTTTTGCCGTCAATCTGTACAACAGGAGCAAGCGTACAGCATCCAAGACAGGCAACCTCCTCTATTGAAAAAAGATTATCCGGTGAAGTATTTATGGTCTCATCAATTTTAAGTACCCTCTTAAATGCATCTGAGATAAAATTTGCTCCCTTTACATGGCATGCAGTCCCGGTACAAATTTTAATTGTATACTTTCCTGCAGGGATATGTCTGAATTGTGAATAGAAAGTTGAAACACCCGAGATCTGGCCCGGCGTAATATCTGTGACCTTGCAAATATGCTTCAAAGCCTCAGAAGGCAGATAGTTAAGACGTTTCTGCACCTCCTGCAAAATCATTATAAGCTTCTCAGGCTCCCTGCCTGTATAGCTTACAACTTCATCAACTGCCCTTGTAATGTCTTCAACAGGGGTCGGCCGGCAGTCGCATCCGCTTTCTTCTTTATTTGATTCTGCCTGCTTCAATTTTTTGAAATGCAATAAAGATTTTTACTTCCTCTGATATAAATTTTCTTGTCCGAAAAAGCCGGCGTACAATCTGCCGTTTCCCCGAGGGCCGCTTCTGATATCAGCTTAAATCCAGAGCCTGCTTCGACTATATGCATGACGCCGCTTCTGTCAAGAAGATATACCATTTTCATCAGCCACAATCGGTGAGGCATAGAACTGGTCCTGAAAATAATGTGTCCAGAGCGTATCGCCCTTCTCTGCGTTGTAACAGGCTACATCACCATTGCCTGTAGACAGGAACAGATATTCATCCGTGGCAACCGGGCTGGAAACATCGGGGGTGAATGTATTATCCTCCCATGCTACCGAAGCGCCTGTGCCAGGCTTTATCGCAGTCAGCTTTGCATAGTCGGTAACTGCGAATGCCATTTTAGCGTTAACAGCCACTGAGGGGGCAACATCCCCGCTCATGCATTCCACTGACCACAGCTGTTTGCCAGTGACAGCATCAAAGCTGCTGACAGCAGGATTTCCGTTCAAAACAACCTGAGGTGTTCCGTCAAAATATGCCAGAACAGGGGAAGACCATACTGTTCTGCCCTGACGGATAGTTTCCCATTTCTGTTCACCTGTTCCAAGGTCAAATCCTATAAGTGATATTTTTGTGTTGCTGTCATATTGCACCAGAAGAATATTGTCATAGATCAGAAGCGACGATGAATATCCGTAACTGCTTTCCGGAGCCCCGATATTTTTAGCCCATTTCTGCTTCCCGTCAAGGTCGAAACAGACAAGATTGCCATTTGCAAAAATGGCACATACTACTTCTCCGTTTGTGGCAGCAGTAGATACAGCAAGTCCGGCCTCTCTGTCCATCTTTGGCTGTTCACCCGGTTCACCCGGAATATTGACAGCAGACCCTGTCCAAAGTACAGAACCTGTTTTTTTGTCAATACAGTAAATTTCACACTGATTACCTTCCGCACCTGTCACGAAGATCTTGTCATCCCATATTACGGGAGAGCTTTTGCCTGTGCCAGGAAGCTGGATTTTCCATCCAATATTCTTTCCTGAGGCGCCATCCCATTCTGTAGGATATCCCGAACCTCCTGCAATACCACGGCTATCCTGCCCCCTGAAAAAGGGATAATTGGTCTTGTCAGGTTTGGGAGCAGAGCCATTGCCCTTCTTCCCGGAACCCTGAGCCATGCCTGTTTTCTTTGAAGGATCAGGCAGTTCTGACCTTAGAATAAAGGATGCGCCGATAGCTGCTACCGAAATCACTGTAGCTGTAACAAGAAGATATTTTTTTATTTTTTCAGATTGTGCATTGGTTTCAGTTTTAGGGCCTGGCAGAACAGGTTTCACCTTTTCATTTTCAGAGATCAGCCGCTGACTAAGGATAAAGATCACAGCGCCGGCCAATAAAAGATATGAACCGGTTTCAACCTGCCACCGGGATGAAAAATAGGCTTTCCTAGCCATCAGGTCCATCGCCCTGACCTGGGCTGCCAGAGCTGCATTGGAAGGATCTTTGTCATATTGCTCCTTGATTGACAGCAGGGCAGGGCTGTCAAGCGGTTTGATCGTTTTTAGCTGTATAAGGCTTAAAATCATCGTCAGTGCAACAATAAGCGTAAAGCCACCCGCAACCTGGCTGATAACTTTTAGTATACTGATGTCTTTATCTTTAATGTTAAATTTCATTCTGGCTGGGTACTTTTATCGGACAATATCTGAAACATCTGCCACAGCTGTAGCATTTGCCCTGATGTGGTTTATATTCAGTTCTTCTTCGTTTCATTGTGAATGAAACCATTCCAATGCCGAAGGATGCTCCAAGAAAAATTCCTGCCCAGGGTGCACCCTTCTGGAATTTTCCAATTATCATATTTTCTTCGTCAAAGAGCTCAACTTCTGTCTTTCCGGATTCCTTGAATGCCACAACTGCCTTGGAAAGAGATTCTTTACCTGTTTTCTTTTCAAGCCTGATCTCCCTCGCCAGGCTCACATTGCTGTTAACACCCGAGAGAGCGGGAGCAAGGTTATACACAATGAAAGCTCCGAAAATTGCAAAAAGCGGGATAAAAAGAAAATAGAGGAGAAACTGTTTCCTTGATTTGTCAGGAAGATCCCTGTGAGGCTCAGGATCGGAAGGCAGTATAGCATTATAAGGGCATGCTTCCTCACAAAGTCTGCAGTTTGTGCATTCAGCAGGTGTTATCGTGAGGTGTTTACCGGCAAACCTTGAAAAAATGTTCAGAAGCGCTCCGTACGGACAAAGAAACCTGCAATAGGGTCTGTTCAGGAATATTCCTGACAGAAGCAGGAGCGCACCGAAAACAATCATTGTGTATGGTGCATCCAGCCTGAATATGCCAACAAACGGATCATACCTGCAAATTAAAAACTGACTGTTTGTAGCAGCAAACAAGACTGCAAGGGCAAGATATATAAACGGTACCGAGGCAAGAATGATCTCAATGCTTTTATTAAGCCTGAGCGGTTTTATGCCTGATAGTTCCTGAATAGCGCCAAGCGGACAAACACCGGCGCAAAATACCCTTCCGTAAGCCAGTGCGAAGAGAAGAGGAATTATGAAGAATAGCAGAGCAGTAAGAGGTATTGTGTAAATCTCATTAAATAAGGCAAGTGAAACATTTTGAACGGATCCGACGGAACAGATGCAACCCTGTCTGTAGAATCCGAAATAGGCGAGGGAAAAGAGAGACATCCATATGAGACCCTGTCTCGAGCGTTTTTTAAGCGCCAGCCATGTTGTAATTGACAGCGCCACTATCAGTACTGCCACATCAAAATACTCCCAGACCTGGCTTCTCTGAGCAGGCATCTGGTTCGTGGCATACACATAACCCGATTCAAATTCGGGTCTTGGGAACCTGTCCTGCGCATACAATACTGCATGCCAGCCGATCAGCAATATGAATATAATATATGGAAGAGCTTTTTTCATCCTTAAATCTTATCCTCTCAACTTAATTTAACAAAACCCTAAGAATCATTTTTCACAGACTTGCCTTTATCCTTCTGCAGATAAGGGGTTAAAGCCGGAACTCTTATGACGGCATCTGAAGGACATGTTCTTGCAATTGAACAATCATTGCAGTTTACACACAGGTTATGCCTGATCTGCATATAGAGGGAGCCATTACCAAAATCACCGCACCCTTTCACACATTTTGCACAACCGTCACAAAGATCCTCATTTATAGTATATTCAAAATACGGCTCCTCCACAAATTTCCTTGTAATTGCGCCGGTGGGACAGAGTTGGTTTTCCGCCCCCGTACTTATTGTCTTGACTCCCTGCCTCAGATATCCGCCGCACAGATCGCAAAAGCCGCACATCTGATATGCATGAACACATTTTGAAGCCGAGGGTGTTAAAACACAGTTGGTCTTGCACTGACCGCACTGAGTACATTTGAACGGATCAATCTGCCATACATATCCGGAGAGGGATGTTTTTCTCAGGAGCGCAGCAGGAATAATTGCAAGTGGCAATACGGCAGCAATTCTGCCTGCCTTTTTTACAAAATCGCGTCTGGTCTGATATTTATTCTTCTCCTCTCTCATAGCTTAACCTGTCAGTTTTTGATGCAATAATTTTTTCCGGGACATTTTCCATTCTCAGGGCATGATGAACAATTCCCATCAGTTATTATCCTGTTTTTCAATGCAAAAACAACGAGTGAGAGAGCGGCAAAAAGCCCAATCTGAATTACTTTTCTAACAAAATCATTTCTTGTCATATCTCACCCCAATTATAATGAAATTAAAGCCATCTTAAAATATTCCTCCGGACCGCTGCATGATAAGGATCTAATTTGCAGCAATATCGTAAACCATAAGTGATGTCCCGTGTCTTACATATAGTTTTTTATTCTTAATCACAAGATGCGCCCAGTGAGGGTTCGCTCCAAATGGAACTGCAAATGAGCTTAGAATATTGAAACCGTCAGCTTTTGGCTCAACCAGGTAAACCTTGCCTGATTCACTGTAAAGATACAGCAAGCCTTCATCAGCGATCAGTGTTGCAGGAGCCATCTCTTTTGTTGAAAAGATTACTTTTCCGGTTTCCCAGTCAAGACAGAAGATCTTTTTGTTTCTGTCACCCGAGACATAAATTTTCCCATTCAGAACAACTATTCCACCTGTTCTGGAATCACCATCCTTTGTTTTCCATACCTCCTTGACTGATGTTCCGTCTTCTGACAGCCTGAGCATCTCTCCGCCTTTACCGTAACCCGAGGTGCAGTAGAGATTTCCTTTTATGAAAACAGGGACATTCGGATGAACACCTGTGTCGTTTATATGCTCATACTCCCAAAGTTCCTTGCCTGTTTCAGCATCAAACGCGCAGACAGCCTTTTCCATCATAGTGACAATAATTTTCCGGTTCTGTATTTTTATCATCAGAGGTGAGCAATAAGCTGATTTATTGCCATTTCCTTTACTTTTCCATATAAGTTTGCCGGAATTCCTGTCAAGAGCCACAAGGCTCGCACCTGAACCACCCGGTGTGCAATACAAAACATTTCCGTCGAATAACAGATTCTCGGATATTCCCCATTCATTGTTTTTTGCACCGTAATCTTTCTCCAGATCTGCTGACCATAATATCTGTCCATTTGAAGTATTCATACAAACAAGCTTCCAGTATGAGCTCAGAACATACAATTTGTCGCCTACCACCAGAGGGGTTGACCTTGTACCGTTCCAGTTTTCTGCCCATTCCTTTCCATATTCCTTTTTCCAGAGCAGTTTTCCGGAGAGGTCAAGTGCAAAAACAAAACCATGTTCCATTAACCATTCCTGAAGTATAAATTCCTGATCCGGTCACAGCAGCTGAAGTGTGCCCGTCGCCAAGTTCATCGAAATGCCACAACAGCTTTGGGCCTGCATCAGGCCATTTTTTCAGAAGTCCGGTTTCGGTGTAGATCCCATTCCTGTCAGGTCCACGCCATTGTGCAACATCCTGCGCACTTGCACTGGTACTTAATATTACAATCAGGGATAAAAAAATCACTCTTGTCATATGAATCATGTTAAAGGTTTAATTTTCCTAATGTTCCAAATTTAATTAATTATGTAATTTATCAGTTGCATTATTTCCTTACAAATGAATAAAGTTTTGAATCATAAGGGTTTGCAGCATAAATAATATTTCCGTCTGCAGATGCCAGGTCAAGTGGAACAGAGGGGACGAATTTTTTTCCGGAGGATACAAACTCAACAAATCCTCCCTCTTTTCCGAGGATCTTTATCCTGTTTATTCCTTTTTCAGATGTGACAAATCCATTCGGAGTCAGGATGAAGTGTGCTGGGTTACAGCATCCGCAGAACGCACCGGGGGCCATCCCCGGCTCGCCGAAAGTACTGATCAGCCTTCCATCAGGTGACCTTGTTTCGATTCGTCTGTGCCCCGTATTTGCCACATATAAATTTCCTGTTGCATCAAGAGCAACATCGAAGTATGGACTCGGCAAAACGAACTGTCCGTCATTCTGACCTATAATTTTCTCCACCCTTCCCTGTTTGTCGAGGAGTACAACCATTTTGTTGCCAGCATCTGCATAAGCGACCCTGTTCCGGTTTGATGCAACAGAGGTAATGTAACTTTTGTCTTCAAACGGACCCCATTCATCTTTCATCCTGCCATCAGTGCCAATAACTAGTATCATTTCTACAGTAGATGCAAAAATTGTATCCCCTGAATTTGAGAGTGAGGTGACAGGATAAGGCGTTTTCAGAGTCCAAACTTGTTTAAGATCAACAGTATAGCACGATACAAATGATTCACCTCCTATATATATGTTGCCTGAAGATGAAACGGTTACCGCTTTAAGTGAGCCTTCACTCACATGCAGTTCACCGGTTATCTTCCATTTGTCGGGGATGCTGTCGTGTGGTCGAACGGCAACCAGATCTTTATTATCTGCGGATGGCCGCGCAGTATCGTATACGATATAAGCTATGAAAACAACAATTATCAAAACTGAAAAAACCGACGCAAATTTTTTGTTCATATAATTGAATTTTTCAAATATCAAGGCATAACAGATTTCTTGCATCCCTCATAATGAGATAATGTCCGGCAATTGCCATTGGCCCCCAGGCCTCGATGCCATTAATAATTTTATGACTGTCAAGCAGCGTGATGCTCTTATCCTGGATCCTGAAAAGGTATAGTTTTGCATCATCATCAAGCAGATACATCTTATCTCCGCTGATTATGTATGGTCCCAGTCCCCGTCCAAATCTGTTTTCCTTTCCGCTTGACCAAACGGGGGTGAGCAGATCTGACCTGTGGTAACAAACGAGCTGTTTTTTAAGCGGCACCGGAATTCTCAGGCATCAGGCACCAGATAAAATCACCTGTTATAATAGGAGTCTGCTGATCGCTTGCAATACCGTTTGTGGCTTTATGTTGTTCCATAAGCACGGCGGAAAACTCAGATCCGCTGAAATTGATTTTTAATCTTGCGCCACCCGCGCCGTAACTTCCAAAAACGGCAATTTCATCATTGCCAAGGAACAGGGGAGAGGCTGCCGTTGTCGCAGGGCTCCATTCCGTTGTCTGCCACATCAGTTTCCCAATGTCATCTCCTTCAGCGGAGACACCGCAAACACCTCCGACAGCATTATAAACATACATTCGCTTCCCGTGCAGCACCATTGGAATGACCGAGCCGTGTGACATCCTCAGCGAGTCTCTGTTAGGAGTCTTCCAGATGACTTTTCCTGTGGCGCAACTCACTCCTATCATAAGCGCCTTTCCTCCGGGAGCAAGCACTGCAACCTCGTTATCGATCAGAGGGCATTGCCCGGAATAGAAATCAGGAGTGATGCGGCCCTTCTCTTTTCCCGGTATCCCATATTCACGTTCAAGGTCAATTTTCCACAGGAGATTGCCGGTTATCGGATCAAGGCACATTACATGTGATCTGGGACCAAGAGTAACAATGTATTTATCTGTGACTGCAGGAATTGTCCTGGAATAACCATGATTCCTCTTAAGCTCTACGTAATACCATCTTCGCCAGAGCTCTTTGCCCGAGGCAAGGGAAAAACACCTGAGGACATCAGCTTTTTTTCTTTCATTATAGTCCAGAAGATAGACCCTGCCATTATGAACAACCGGTCCTGCATAGCCTTCTCCAACGGTTGTCCTCCAGATTATCTTTGGTCCTGATGTGTCCCATTTTTCGCGAAGAGGTGTGATATCCTTGTTTATATTATCAAAATCGGCTCCCCTGAACCTTGGCCAATCGCCCGGCATCAATTCATCAAAAGCACCAAGGGTGTCAAAATATTGTCCTATTATGACTGAATCAGAACGTGGTTCCTGTTTGGGGCGATTATCCATTCCCGGAATTCTCTCCGATACAATCAATGGCTGATCCCTAACCAGCCACCATAGAAGCAGGCTGAGAAACCCTGTAATAAACAGACTTATTATTATTATCTTTCTCTTTTCCAATTAATAAATTTCATTTTTGCAATAAAAATTTCGATCCTGAAAATGGCTGCAAAGGTGCAGATAGTTTCCTTTATAAACAGGATTGAAGACCTATTTTATTGAGAATACGGCAAGATAACTGCCATGTCTGATAAACAATCTTCCTTTATCAATCACCGGATACGCCCAGTAGGGGCCATTCCCCTTTGCAATCTTGAATTCACTCACAACATTAAGCTTTTCGGGTCCCGGCCTGACGAGTCCGACATGTCCGTTCTTCTCTTCATAAAAATAGAGCATCCCGTCGGCTGCAATAAGCGAACCTTTGGTATACCAATCTGTTTTCCACATAGTTCTGCCTGTCTTCCAGTCTACACACATCCATTTCCCGTATGAACTTGACTCATAATTGGAACCGTATACATAATCGCCAAGAAGTATTGCCCCGCCTACATGAGGATCCAGTTCTTCATTCTTCCATACAACAACGGGTGAAGAGCCGTCAGGATTCAATTTCAGCTTAATTGCATACTTATCGTATCCGCTTGAAATAAATAAACAGCCATCACGGAAGATAGGTGTGTTTATATGGGCAAATCTCCACTCGGGAGCCGTGCACTCGGCCATATAATCGAATTTCCACTGCAATTTGCCCGTATTTGCATCAACTGCAAAGACATATTTCGCTGACAGAGTCACAATCAGTTTTTTACCTCCCGACTCAATAAGAACCGGATTTACGTATTGTGTTACATCCCCGATGGAGGGAGTCTCCCAGATAAGATTTCCATTTTCAGTATTGAAGGCAGCCATTGCAGCTATCTTTCCACCGGGAGTTGCAATAACCTTGTTTCCCACAACAAGCGGGCATTCAGATATTCCAAAATCAGGTGTTACTCCCTTGTACTTTGTTGAATAATTTACCGACCAGATTATCTTGCCATCCTTGCTGATACAAACAAGATCGCCCATGCCGCTTACAAGAAACAGCCTGCCTCCCGATACTGTCGCTGTTCCCCTGCTGTCGGGGTAATTGCTGTCGGAGGCTTTTCCATAGATCACATCCCACTTCTTTCTGCCATCCTGGGTGAAAGCTGTCAGGATATCATTTTCGCCCCGTCTGCCGGTTATATAGATTGCGTCTTCTGTAACTGTCACGCTTGAGTAGCCTGAGCCAATGTCAGTTGTTTCCCATAGCAGTGCAGGGCCGGCTTTTGGCCATACCTTCAGCAATCCTGTTTCCTGATAAATGCCTGACCGGTCTGGCCCCAGCCATCCATAAGGTTTTTGCGCTCCGGAAGGAGTCATTGATAAAAAAATTATTCCTGTTGCAAGTAATGACCGTAAATAATCCATACTAAAAATCACATTTTCTTTAAGGAACGCAATATAGAAAATTCATGAATGACTGAGGAATAGAGATGACAATTAATAGCTTTGTCAACACATAAATTAATAATTTTTAACAACTGATCGTTCATGATCGAATCAGGCGAAGTCTAACTTGTTCGGCGAAGTCTCCCGACTTCGCCGCATCTAAACTGCAGTCTTCAGACTCCGTATCCGTCATTCATTATGTTAATAAATTAATTAAAAACAATATAATAAGTATATATTTTCTATTAAAACGGCAATATAACTTATATATTATTTGCATTTAGATATAAATAATATCAATTTGTATATTTTATTTCAATTTTATTATTAGATTTGCTGCCTGAAATTTGAACCTGTATTAATAATTTATACTCAAAAAAACTTTTTTATGTGTGGAATTGTAGGTGTTTTTGATCTGAAAACCAGCCATATGGATCTAAGGGAAGGTGTACTCAAAATGTCAAAAAGAATAAGGCATCGCGGACCCGACTGGTCTGGTATATTTTATTGTGAGAAAGCCATTCTTGCTCATGAAAGGTTATCGATTGTCGATCCGCAGTCAGGGAAACAGCCCTTATACAGTAAAGATAAAAATCTGATACTTACAATAAACGGTGAAATTTATAACCATCAGGATATACGCAAGCGCTATGAAGATTCATATGAGTTTCTAACACATTCTGACTGTGAAGTCATCCTGCCGCTTTACAGGGATAAGGGGCCCGCTTTCATTGAGGAACTAAACGGGATCTTTGCCTTTGCCTTGTACGACAGGGAGAAGGATTGCTATTTTATTGCCCGTGATCACATAGGGATTATTCCTCTTTATATAGGATGGGATAAATTTGGGAATTTCTATGTGGCATCTGAGCTGAAGGCCCTTGAAGGGGTGTGCAACAAGATCCAGGAATTTCTTCCGGGTCATTATCTGTACAGCAAGGAGGGAGTAATGACCCCATGGTATAAACGAGACTGGATGGAATATTCAGCAGTTGAGAAGAATGAGACAAGTATTGACGATCTGAAAAATGCTCTCGAGGCTGCCGTTCACCGTCAGTTAATGTCGGATGTGCCGTATGGAGTTCTTCTGTCTGGCGGTCTCGATTCCTCGATAGTTTCAGCAATTGCAAAGAAATTTGCACCAAGAAGAATAGAATCAGAAGATAAAACAGCAGCCTGGTGGCCACAGCTGCACTCCTTTGCTGTCGGACTTGAAGGTTCGCCCGACCTTGCAGCTGCCAGGAAGGTTGCTGATCATATTGGCACTATTCATCATGAAATTAATTTTACTGTTCAGGAGGGACTTGATGCAATCAGGGATGTAATCTATCACATTGAAACATACGATGTTACAACGATAAGAGCATCAACACCCATGTACCTTCTTGCACGGGTTATTAAATCAATGGGAGTGAAGATGGTTCTTTCGGGTGAGGGAGCAGATGAGATATTCGGAGGATACCTCTATTTTCACAAGGCTCCGGATGCCCGGTCTTTTCATGAAGAGACTGTAAGGAAGATAAGCAAACTTCATCTTTACGATTGCCTGCGTGCAAACAAATCACTGGCAGCCTGGGGAGTGGAAGGACGTGTGCCTTTTCTCGACAAGGAATTTATGGATGTCGCAATGCGTCTCAACCCAAAGGACAAGATGATTACAAAGGAGAAGATGGAAAAATGGGTTCTGAGAAAAGCATTCGAGGACTACCTTCCAGCCAGTGTAGCCTGGAGACAGAAGGAACAGTTTTCAGACGGAGTAGGATATAACTGGATAGACACACTACGGGCCCTGACAGCCAGAGAGGTGACAGATGAACAGCTGGCAAATGCAAAATACAGGTTCCCGATCAATCCTCCAATGTCTAAGGAGGAGTACTTTTACAGATCCATTTTCACTGAGCATTTTCCATCTGATTCTGCGGCATCATGTGTACCATCGGTTCCTTCAGTTGCCTGCAGCACCCCGGAAGCAATAGCCTGGGATGCCTCTTTCAAGAACATGATCGATCCGTCAGGCAGAGCTGTAAAAAGTGTTCATAATGATTCATATTAATAATCAGATACACGAACTGTTTTTCGTTTTAAAGTTTTAATTTTAGGCTATCCGCAGAAAAATAATTCTGCCCGGTATTCGAGTTAAAACTTAAAATGAAAAACAGTTTTTTTATCAGCCTCTTACCAGCCTTTGTGCTTTTGGCATCTGTCTCGTGCAGTAACAAAGATCCGCTTCCGAACATAGTCCTGATATACGCCGATGATCTTGGATATGGTGATGTAAGCTGTTATGGTGCAACAAGGGTAACAACTCCTAATATTGACAGGCTTGCGTTGCAGGGCTTGCGTTTCACAAATGCCCACTGCACATCTTCTACCTGCACACCATCGCGGTATTCGCTGCTCACCGGTGAATATGCCTGGCGTAAAACCGGGACAGGAATTCTTACAGGTGATGCACCTGCAATTATCCTCCCCGGACGAACAACAATTGCATCAGTTCTGAAGAAAGCCGGCTATGCCACCGGGGTGGTCGGAAAATGGCATCTGGGCCTTGGTCCTGCCACAGGGGCTGACTGGAATGGTGAAATATCCTCAGGACCAATGGATATAGGTTTTGATTATAATTTCATAATTCCCGCAACGGGAGACAGAGTTCCGTGTGTATTCGTTGAGAACAGGAGGGTTGTAAATCTCGATCCTGCAGACCCTATCACAGTAAGTTTCGATAAACCCATTCTTTCAGAACCAACCGGCAAGGACCATCCTGAACTGCTGAAGCTGCATCCCAGCCACGGGCATGACATGACAATTGTCAATGGAATAAGCAGAATAGGATACATGAGTGGGGGAAAATCAGCCAGGTGGGTGGATGAGAATATTGCCGAAGTACTTACCGCCAGGGCTGTTAAATTCATTGAGAATAACAGGCATAAACCCTTCTTTCTGTACTTTTCAACCCACGATATTCATGTTCCAAGAGTTCCTGGTCCGAGGTTCGCAGGAAAAAGCGGAATGGGAGCCAGAGGAGATGTAATAATGGAATTTGACTGGAGCGTCGGTCAGATAATGGATAAAATCGATAGCCTGAATTTATCTGAAAACACACTTATAATAGTTACGAGTGATAACGGGCCTGTTGTTGACGACGGATACAAGGACAAAGCTGTTGAACTGCTGAAAGGCCATTCGCCTGCAGGGCCGTTGAGAGGCGGCAAGTACAGCCTTTTTGACGGGGGGACCAGGGTAATATTTGTAGCAAAATGGAAAGGAAAGATAATCCCCGGAGTATCAAATGCTCTTATGAGTCAGATTGATATGATGGCTTCTTTTGCCAGTCTTACCGGACAACAACTCTCCCAAAATGATGGCACTGACAGCTTTAACCAGTTAGAAGCCCTTCTTGGAAGGACAGGAAAGGGCCGCGACTGGCTTGTTGAACATTCAGGAAGATTATCCATCATCAGCGGTGACTGGAAGTTTATTGAACCTGGTCCTGGTCCCAGACTGCAGATTAACACAAATACAGAAACCGGAAACGATACTGCTCCCCAGCTTTATAATATGAACAGTGATATGGGCGGAGAAATTTAATGTAGCCAGACACAACCCTGATCTTGTAAAAGAGTTGTCAGACCTGCTTGCAAAGATAAAAAATGACGGCAGAACAAGGTTCTGAATCTGTAAACTAAAAAATATGATAGATTTAAAATCGGCATTGGGCATAAGCGTGGCTTCTTTTGTAACAATGAGCGCCACTGCCCAGAAAACGCCTGCATTTAAGCAGTGTACCCCGAATATTGTATTGATTTTAATGGATGACATGGGTTATGGTGATATTGGAAGGACCGGAGCCAATCAGTACGATACGCCAAACCTGAACCGTCTCGCATGTCAGGGCATGCAGTTTACATGGTATTATACACCACAGGCTGTGAGCAGCGCCTCACGTGCAGGATTGTTAACAGGCTGTTATCCAAACAGGGTAGGTATACATGGTGCCCTGATGCCATGGTCTGAGAGTGGGTATAAACAGTGAAGAGACCACCATTGCTGAAATGCTGAAAACAAAAGGATATCATACCGGAATTATTGGTAAATGGCATCTTGGCCATCAGCGGGAATTTTTGCCGCTACAGCATGGTTTCGATGAATATTACGGACTTCCATATTCGAATGACATGTGGCCTGTTGATTATGATGGCATACCTATTGCAGAAAAGGATACTTCAAGCATAAAGATGCGTTTCCCGGTACTGCCACTGATTGAGGGCAATGAAAAAGTAGGAGAGGTGAGAACACTTTCTGATCAGGATAAGCTCACCACAACCTATACTGAACGTGCTGTCAGATTCATTGAACAGCACCGAAAGGAACCTTTCTTTCTGTATCTTCCTCATTCAATGGTACATGTTCCACTTGGTGTTTCTGATAAATTCAGGGGAAAAAGCAAACAGGGGATGTTTGGCGATGTAATGATGGAGGTGGACTGGTCGGTGGGAGAGATAATGAAAGCTCTTGAAAAAAATGGTCTGGATAAAAATACCCTTGTAATATTTACAAGCGATAACGGACCCTGGCTTAATTTTGGCAATCATGCCGGAACAACAGGTGGCCTGCGTGAAGGAAAAGGCTCAACTGGGAAGGAGGACAACGGGTTCCATGCCTGATGAGATGGCCGGGTATAATACCTGCCGGTGAAATTTGCAATAAATTGTCGGGTTCAATAGATATCTTGCCTACACTTGCAGCGATAACCGGAGCGCCTCTTCCTGAGAAGAAAATTGATGGTGTCAGCATACTTTCACTATTAATAGGAGACAAGGATGCAGCACCGCGGCATAATTTATTATACTACTATCAGGAGAACAGTCTCGAGGCAGTTCAGCAGGACTACTGGAAACTTGTATTGCCTCATACCAGCTATCAGGCTTACAGGTTCCATAAACCGGGAAAAGATGGCTGGCCAGGACCTACAGGCTCGGAAACAATACAAACCAAACAGCTTTATGATTTGCGAAGGGACCCGGGTGAATGGTATGATGTATCTGAATCATACCCTGAAAAAGTCAAGGAGCTTGAAGCGCTTGCAGAAGAAGCAAGAAAGGACCTTGGGGATGATATTACGGGCAATCCGTGGCTCCGGAAGACGCAAAGCAGGTATAATAGTTAAATAATTTTTATGTACGGCATCCAAAACTTAAAGATAGCAGCCACTCTTGGACTGACTGCTATCGCACCAATGATCTATTCTCAAAAGACAAGCCATGCGCCGGCCGAATATTGTTTACATAATGAGTGATGACCATGCTTATCAGGCAATAAGCGCATATGGCGGGTCTCTGAAAGATTATGCCCCGACACCAAATATTGACAGGATTGCTGCCAGCGGCATGCGGTTCAACAGATGTCTTGTAACAAATTCAATATCAGGACCATGCAGGGCAGTTGTACTTACAGGCAAGTACAGCCATCTGAATGGATTTGTGACAAATGAGGATCAGGCTCCATTCGACGGCAGCCAGACAGACTTTTCCAAAATTGCTTCAGAAAGCAGGCTATAACACTGCAATAATTGGAAAATGGCACCTTGGATCTGACCCAACAGGCTTTGATCATTGGGAAATACTTCCCGGTCAGGGAGATTATTATAATCCTGATTTCATAAATAAAGATGGCACACACACCGAGAAAGGTTATGTAACTGAAATAATAACCGAAAAATCCATTAAATGGATGAATGAGGCTAATGAACGCTGGAAAGCCCTTCATGCTTATGATGCACCATAAAGCACCTCACCGTGAGTGGCAGCCTGGACCACATGAACTTAGTCTTTATAAAAATGTCACTTTTCCTGAGCCTTCAACACTTTTTGATGACTATTCCGGCAGGGGAACTGCTGAGAAAACACAGGATATGACAATTGAAAAGACTATGAGACTCGAAGAGGATCTTAAGATGTACAAGGATCAAGTCCAAAATGAATCAGACCGGACTCGGCCGGATGAATCCTGAACAAGCTGAAAGCCTGGGATAAAGTTTATGATCCTATAATCAAGCAATTTTATGAATCCGGACTTAAAGGAAATGAGCTTGTACGCTTTAAATACCAGCGATATCTTCAGGATTACCTGGCCTGCATTGCAGCAGTTGATAAAAGTGTCGGAGAGGTTCTGGATTTTCTTAAAGAAAACGGACTTGATAAGAATACAATTGTAATATATGCATCCGACCAGGGTTTCTATCTTGGAGAACATGGATGGTTTGATAAAAGATGGATGTTTGAAGAATCATACCGGACACCTTTGCTTATTCAATGGCCGGGGATTACTCAGGCCGGAAGTGTAAATAACGATATGGTCTCAAATATTGATCTTGCTGAAACATTCCTTGAAATGGCAGGAGTTGAAGTGCCAGCCGATATGCAGGGAAGGAGCATGGTTCCGATATTCTGAAAGGTAATACACCCTCAGACTGGAGAAAAGAGCATTACTACCATTATTATGAATACCCGGGTTCGCATATGGTTAAACGCCATTATGGCATAAGCACTGAAAGGTATAAACTGATACATTATTATTATGATATTGATGAATGGGAACTATTTGATCTTGAAGACTGATCCGCTGGAGATGAAGAATGTCTACAACGACCCTTCGTACTCCTCAGTCAGAACAGATCTTCACAGACGGCTTGCTGATTTAATGAAGAAGTATAAAGACAGCGATGCTCTGGCAAAATCATTTCTGCCAAAATAGATGTTATTTATTAGTTTAAAACTTAATAGCCAAAATTCAACTGAATATGATAAGTTGCATTACAAAAAAAGAGATCAAAAAAGGAGAGGCAGTACATGCATCTGAAATCACGGGAAGGTTTGTACCTGCTGATAAAAAAAGATCATCCCGATTTTGCTGAGGATTGTTCAATCACCCTGGATGAGCTAAATCATTACAGAAGGATCTATCTGAGCTCACTTATTGAACAGGAGAGAGGCGAAATCGATGCCATTGACAAAGATGTGATCAATGCACTGAGGAACAATTCCATTCTCACCGAGAATATAGAAGACGACATTGAGGTAAAACTTACTGCTGGTCAGAAAATGGCTGACAGAATAGCTACTTTTGGTGGCAGCTGGACCTTCATAATAACATTTTTTTCTTTTATTCTTCTTCTGGATAGGAGTGAATATCTGGGTGCTGACAGTTAAACCATTCGATCCGTTTCCATTCATACTTCTGAATCTTATCCTTTCATGTCTTGCTTCAATACAGGCTCCGATAATAATGATGAGCCAGAACAGGCAGGAACAGAAAGACAGACAGAGAGCAGAACATGACTATAAAATAAATCTTAAGGCTGAGCTTGAAATAAAGCTGTTAAGTGAAAAAATTGATCACATGATCGTCAATCAGAACAAGAAATTGCTTGAGATCCAGGAGATTCAGACTGACTATCTTGAAGATCTGATGAAAGAGCTAAAAAAGAAACAAACGTGAAATATTAATTAATTGTGAAATAGTCTAATGATGAAAATAAACAAAGAAAAATACCATGGATACAGAATCTGGCACCTGCTAATACAAGACACTCATTTTGAAGAACATCTGGGAAGCTCGGCTTTTATTACTGATATTGTTATCGGGATGTCTGACGGACTGACTGTTCCATTTGCACTTGCTGCAGGTCTGAGCGGGGCAGTTCACAGCAATGCGGTTGTAATAACAGCCGGTATTGCTGAGATTGTTGCAGGAAGCATTGCAATGGGACTTGGCGGATACCTTGCAGGAAAGACAGAACAGGAACACTTATCAGTCAGAACTGAAAAGGGAATACGATGAAGTTGAAAATCTGCCAGAAAAAGAGAAGAGCGAGGTAAGGGTGATATTTGAGGAATATGGACTGAACCAGGCAACACAGAATATTATTGCAGATGAACTGGCAAAAGATAAGCATAAATGGGTTGATTTCATGATGAAATATGAACTGGGCCTTGAAAAGCCCGATGTGAACAGGGCCAGGAACAGCGCTGCAACAATAGGTATTTCATATATTGTCGGAGGATTGATTCCGCTCACTGCATATTTTTTTACGAGCACTCCATATAAACGGATTGATGATCTCGGCAATTCTGACAGTCATATGTCTCTTCGTATTTGGCTATTTCAAAAGCAAAGTAACCGGGCAGCCCCCGCTCCCCGGGGCACTGAAAGTGACTATGATAGGAGTTATTGCAGCATCAGCAGCGTTCCTGATTGCCAGAACGTTCAATAATATATTCTAGTCGGGTCGTGTAGAGCGTTGAGAGTTCAATGTTTAAGGTTCAATGTTCAAGGTAAAAATACATTCAATGAATTAGCTTAACTCTGTTTTTAATAAAACGTTACGAGTAAATAAGAACTTACACAGAGGGGCACTTAGAACCACAGAGGTTAAAATCCCCCCTTGGGGGGTTGGGGGGTGCAAGGGGAGGGCAGGATTTCGGTGATCGGTATTCAGTATTCGGTAAAGCGTTGATCTGCGAGACTCTGCGTTTTTAATTCTGCGAAATTCTGCGGGAAATTCTTAAAAATCTGTGAAAATCTGCCAGATCTGTGTTATCTGCGTGCTACTAGGTATTACGGATCGTAGGAGTATTCGGTGATTGGTAATCGGTATTCGTTATGATAAAATCTTGGGGGGTTGGGGGCATAGCCGTCAACCTAAGGATTGAATTCCAGATATTTTCCCCTCCTTTTGAAGCTAATCTTTCATCAAATTTATTTTTTAGATCACGCGTAAGATGATTGTGATTGGTCCGGGAGATTCCTCATTAATCCACTATATAACACAAAGGATGCGTAAACGAGTTTTGTGGATTAATTCGGAATGACAATATCTGTTTAGTACAATGGGGGGAAGAAGTGGCGATTCGCCAACCGGGATCTGGCTTCGGAAATGTGAAATTTCTATTGGCGAATCGCCACTTCTTCCCCCCGTCCACTTCAATAATTGATTGTCATTCCGAATTAATCAACCTCAAACTAATCCATGGTTATCGGAAAGTTTAAGTTAAAGGTTGATTAATGAGGAATCTCCTGCTAGTGTTTGAAAGCGTTCTGCATAATGCATTGAAGGACAATAATAAACGACTATTATACAAAATTTGATGATTCCTGACAATTATTCTTTTTTGCACTCATGACTTATGACAACTGGCTCTGAAAGAGCCAAATATGAATAACCCCTGGCGTAACCAGGGGTAGCTGCTTACTCACACTTTTGCAGCTCTGAAGGAGCTGAATATAATGAGAAAATAGACGGTTAATGTATTTCATGCACATGCGAAAACAATGAATCAACCACCCCGGCCGGGAAACAACTTTTGTAACTACCAGAAAATCAATAGTCCCGGCCACCCCTCCTTCAAAAGGAGGGGAAAATACAGAAAGATTCCTTCTTATTATTTAACTCTTAAGTTGACGGCCTGGGGTTGGGGAGTGCAAGGAGATGGCAGGAGTACTCGGATAGTGCCTATCTATTTTCCTGAGAGGAGGACTTTGCGGTTAATGGATTTTGAGCTCTTCTCTTCCCTTCTCTTCTCAGATATTCCTCATATACAATGGACCTCCATAACAGCAGTGTTTAAACTTCTTACCGCTGCCACAAGGACATGGCTCGTTTCGTTCAGGCACTGAAGATCTGACAGCCTGATTTTCCCTGTTGCGTACCCAGTTCATCACATTTGCAGGCGCCCGCCTGGCTTTAAGTTCCTTTGCCATAAATTCCATATACGGCTTTACATACCGAAAAACATTTTGTACCCTTCGCAGAGATAATTGAGTCCGTGCTTACCATCCGGAGTGAGAATGAACCTGTGTTTGGGACATTCACCATGGCAGGCGTACCGGACATCACACTTCAGACAGTACATTGGCAATTTGTTTCTCTTTGCAATTCC
>CAWFRW010000020.1:0-37948 GCA_963818295.1 uncultured Bacteroidales bacterium | reverse complement strand
CCGGCGAGAAGGTGCCGGCGGCGGTTCCATCGGTTCGCCAAAGGCCCTTGTACGTTCGCTCATCGCGGAAGTAGAGGACGTTGCCGAGTGCTTCAAACTCGCTTGCCCAGATCCCGGACGACGCGAACCGTTCCCGGGCCGTTCCATCGGTGCGCCATATCCCGCTGTTGTGCGGATTGCTGTAGTCGCCGACGCTGAAGTAAACGAAGCCGTTGAGCGACGCCATGGCGCCGATATACTGCCCCGAACCAGCAGGCGTGGCGACGCGAACAGCTTGCCCAGCCAGCCGTCGGTTTTCCAAAGCTCTCTGCCGTTGCCGACGTTGGGCGGAACGAAGAAAAGAGAATTGCCCAGAATGGCCATCGGGCGAGCGGGGTCATTTGCCGTACTGAAAGAATTACCTGGTCCCGGGATCAGATCAGTAACGGCGAATGTGCCCGCCGCTGTGCCGTCTGACTTCCACAGTTCGCGGCCAGTGACGCCGTCATTGGCAGTAAAATAGAGCGAGTCGCCGGCGGAGAAGAAGTTCAGGGGGATGCTGCCCACAGCAGCTGGCGTTTGATTGATATCGGCGACCAACCAGGGCGTGGAGGTCATCAAGCTGCGCGGTTCGAGAAATTCGAACGAAAAGCGGCGATTGAAAGATTGATTAGCAAGCGTCATGCGCTGGGTCCAAACAGAAGCGGGAGGTCATGCGCGGGTGAGACGTAAGCGTCCCGTCGCCTGATCTCGCTATTGTAGCCATGCAGATGCCGAAATGTCTGCCTCGCGTCTGGAAAGTTGCTACGTCGCAGCTTAATCGCCGGAGATCGTGCTGACCTCGCCACGTGAGACCGCGCTTTTGGGCGTGATTGACGCTATATCCAAGTCAATCGCTACTTTGCGTCAGTACGTTGGATGAGCTTGTCGAGAATGCCGTTGATGAACTGCGGCGAGTTGGCGGTGCCGTAGCGCTTGGCGAGTTCGACCGCTTCGTTGATCGCGACGCGGTCGGGGGTGTCGGAATAGCGGATCTCGTAGGCGCCGAGGCGGAGGAGGTTGCGGTCGGTGGCGGGCATGCGGGGGACCGACCAGTGCTCGGCCTTCTCGGCGAGGAGGGCGTCGAGTTCGTCTTGGTTCCGCTTCACGCCGAGGACGAGTTGCTTGGCGAACTCGCGCATCTCTTCTTCTTGCAGGCGCGCGGCGAGGAAGGCGCCGAGGTTGCCCAGGGCGTTTTCGGGGTTGAGGTCTTCTTGGAACAGCGCCTGGAGGGCGATCTCGCGGGCGCGACTACGACGGGACATGGCTATGCATGATTTGGTTGGCGAATGCGAAGGGTTGAACCACGACGGCACGAAGGACGACGAACGAAAGGCATTTCAACGAATTGGCAGTGATGTTGTTTCGATTCCTGCTTCGTGTCTTACGTCGTGCTCGTTAGTGTCGTCGTGGTGAGATATTGATCTTCGGACGCTGTTATTCTACGCGCCGGGTAAGTTCTTGAGCAATCCGACCATGTGGAGGGCGGCTTCGGCGCACTCGCTCCCTTTGTTGCCGTGGGCGCCGCCGGCGCGGTCGACGGCTTGTTCCATCGACTCGCAGGTGAGGATGCCGAACAGCACGGGGACGTCGAATTGGAGCGAAATCTGGCTGATCGCGAGGCTGACGCCGCGGTTGATGTGCTGGTCGTGCGAGGTTTCGCCGCGGACGACGACGCCGAGGCAGATCACGGCGGCGTGCTGGCCCCCTTCGGCAAACCGCTGGGCGACGAGCGGGATTTCCCACGAGCCGGGGACCCAGGCGACGTCGATCTGGTCGTCGGGCACGCCGGCGGCGCGGAGCGTTTCGATCGCCCCCTCGCAGAGGACGCCGGTGACCGACTGGTTCCACTGGGCGACGACGATCGCGTAGCGGTCGTGGGCGTCAGGGGGGGCGGGTTGGATTTCGTTAGGCATAGTAGCCGCGGGTCAACGACCCGCCGGAGGTTAGATTGGGCCGGTGATCGATGCGAAGATAGGACGCGGATTGCACGGATTTAGCGGATTGACGCGGATGAGTGGCAGTGGTTACTGATGTCTTGTTCGATGTAATTCATTCGCGGAATTCGTCGAATCCGCGTAATCCGCGTCCCACGTAACTGACGTAATTTAAACAGTCGTCGGCGGAGCGTAATGAAACTCTTCCACAATCTGCCCGCCGATGAGATGTTCCTGGATGATCCGCTCTAGCACCTCGGGCGTGCAGGAGTGGTACCAGGCCCCTTCAGGGTAGACGACCGCGATCGGGCCGCGGGTGCAGACCTGCAGGCAGTTGGTCTTCGTGCGGAAGACGCCGCCGTCGCCGGTGAGTTTTAGTTCCTTGAGGCGACGCTTGAGGTAGTCCCACGAAGCGAGGCCCGCTTCCTTGTCGACGCACTTCGGCTTCGTTTGATCGGCGCAGAGGAACAGGTGACGCTGAATTTTGTCAGCGCCGACGGCGGTGAATTCGGACCAGGGGGTAGGGCAAGGCGTCAGTCATCGAAACTCAAAAATGAAAAAAGCGGAGAGCAGAAAGCGGAAGGCGGCGTCCCGTCGGGACACTCCGCTCTCGGCTTTCCACTCTCCGCTTTGAATGGCGGGCTAGTCCTTAATGCTCATCAAGAACTCGGCGTTCGAGCCGGTCTTGCGGAGCCGCGTGGCGAGCAGTTCCATCGCGTCGGGGCCGTTCATCTCGTTGAGGACGCGACGCAGCAGGCTGACGCGGCGGTACTCTGTGAGAAGAGCTGCTTCACAGGATCAAGGGGTATTGTATTCTGTTCAGGTGTCGGATATATCTCCATCCGCCTGGGAGCCCAGGCAACATAACCATTCGAATTTGTTGTGTAATTATGTATTATTACAGGGATCCTGAACTTTTTTTGCGGAAAAAGCGACCCGAGTCTTGAGTATGCATCATCAAGTGATTTTGCGAATTCAACGCCTCCCTGGCCGTAACTCTCGGGATATATTACCTTAAACCGGTCTGTCTTTATCTGGACCCATTTCAGAGAGGCCGGATCCTGACCTGTTTCATAATATTGAGAGTAAATATTCTGGCAAAAAAGTATGAGTATTGAATATATAATAAGCCACCGATATTTCATCGAATTTTTTATTGCTCAAAATTAACAAAAATAGTGTGTATTAACCATGTAGCAGAAATATCAAAAAAAGTTCTAATTTCGTCGTCGGATCTTTTTCGGATGTTCTGTTTAATAAAAGATTTTGAGAATGAAGAATTATAAGCTGATTAACAACATATCAGGTTGGGCAGTTTTTTTAATTGCAGCCTTTACATACCTGATGACAATTGAACCAACTGCCAGTCTGTGGGACTGCGGTGAATTCATTGCTTCGGCATTTAAACTTGAAGTCGGGCATCCTCCGGGAAACCCTGTGTTTATGGTTATGGCTAATTTCTTCACTCTTTTTGCAGGCGGAAATGTTTCAAAAGTTGCCGTAATGGTCAATGCAATGTCTGCCCTGGCAAGTGCATTTACAATTCTGTTTCTTTTCTGGACAATCACTCATCTGGCAAGGAAACTTATTCTCAGGGAAGAGAATGATTATACTAACGGAAGAATAATTGCAGTAATGGCAGCCGGTATTGTCGGAGCTCTTGCCTATACATTTTCAGACTCATTCTGGTTTTCAGCCGTTGAGGGAGAAGTCTATGCAAGTTCTTCACTGTTTACTGCACTTGTCTTCTGGGCTATACTCAAATGGGAGAATGTTGCCGGCGAAAAATATGCCGACCGATGGATAATACTTATTGCATTTCTGATGGGACTGTCAATAGGCGTTCATCTTCTTAACCTGCTTGCAATTCCTGCAATTGTTCTTGTTTATTATTTTAAACAATTCGAGTTTTCATGGAAAGGTCTTGCAATATCCCTTATTACTTCAGTTATGCTTCTGGCTTTGCTGATGTATGGAATTATGCCGGAGTTGTAACAATCTCCTCAAAATTTGACTGGTTTTTTATTAATTCACTTGGTCTTCCTCCAAACAGCGGAATGGTGTTTCATGTTATAATTCTTTTTGCACTGCTTATTACTGCTGTATATCTCACATTTACATCTGCGAATACTACAAGAAATGCAGTTTTTGCCATTGCTGCACTTCTTCTGACAGGCATATGGATTGTTTCAGGCTCTTTTGTACTTAATATCCTGGTATCTGATCATTATTTCAGGAGTTACCTGGTATATAGCCGGAAAAAGCAGAGTAGTCCTGAACACAGCTCTTACAGCAATACTTGTAATTCTGATAGGTTATTCCTCAAATGCAATTATTGTGATAAGAGCCTCAGCCGGAACCCCTCTTAATGAAAATAATCCGTCAAATCCTTTTAACCTGCTCTATTTTCTTAACAGGGAACAGTACGGACAACGTCCATTGTTCAGGGGTCCAGTATATAATGCTCCTGTTACCGATTATAAGGAAGGGAAACCTAAATATGCACTTGAGAATGGTAAATATATAATTACAGGCCATGACCTTGAACGTGTTTATGACCCAAGGTTTATTACCCTTTTTCCAAGAATGTGGAGCGACCAGAGCGACCATCAGTCGAGTATATGAAGAGTGGGGCAAAGTAAAGGGAACTCCGATACAGGTTGAAAATCCCAACGGAGAAAAGGAGGTTATCAGAAAACCTACTTTCATTGAGAATATGAGATTTATGTTCTCATACCAGTTTGGATATATGTATTTCAGATATTTCATGTGGAACTTCTCGGGAAAGCAGAATGATACACAGGGAACCGGAGGTGCCCTGAACGGTAACTGGAAGACAGGCATAAGCTTTCTTGATGTCCCAAGACTTGGAACCTCTGATTTGCCCGCCGATCTGAAGAATGACACTTCATCAAACAAATATTATCTGCTGCCATTTCTGCTGGGTATGGCAGGTCTGTTTTTCCAGTTTAACCGCGATAACAAGAACTGGGGAATTGTTCTGCTGCTTTTTATTATGACAGGAATTGCAATTGTATTTTACCTGAATCAATATCCCAATCAGCCAAGGGAGAGGGATTATGCCTATGCCGGATCCTTCTATTTCTATTCAATCTGGATAGGACTGGGCGTACTGGCGCTTTTTGAAGCCATTTCAAAGCTTATCGGGGAGAAAATAGCTGCTCCCCTGGCAGGTGCATTATGCCTACTTGCCGTACCTGTAGTTATGGGAGCCGAAAACTGGGATGACCATGACAGATCGGGACGCTACCTTGCAAGGGATGTAGCTTTTAATTACCTTAACTCATGCGCACCTGACGCCATTCTTTTTACAAACGGCGATAACGATACATTCCCTCTGTGGTACGCCCAGGAGGTGGAAAATAAAAGAACCGATGTAAGGGTATGTAACCTTATGCTTCTTAATACCGACTGGTACATCAACCAGATGAAATACAAAACATATGCAGTCCGATCCCTTACCGGTTACCCTTCCACAGAATAAATATTATGACGGGATCAACAATCAGGTCTTTATTGTTGAAAAGACAAAAGACCCGGTTGACATATCAACAGTGATTGATTGGGTAAAGAGCGATAACAAGGGTACCAAAGTTCAGGTTTCCACCTCGGAAGTGCTTGATATTATTCCTTCAAGAACCATACGGATCCCTGTTGATAAAGCTAAAGTGATTGCCTCAGGAACAGTAAGAGCCGCAGGACTCTGCAAAGATTGTCCCGTATATTGATATCAGGCTCAAGGGAAACTCAATTCTCAAAAGCCAGCTGATTGTCCTTGATATTCTTGCTCATAATAACTGGGAGAGACCGGTATATTTTGTTACAGGCTATCATAACGATGCCTTTGGACTTGAAGAATATTTTCAGCTTGAAGGTCTGGCCTACAGGCTTGTGCCGATAAAATCACAGAATAAGAGCTGGCTCGATTATGGAAGGATTAATACTGACATCCTGTATGACAATATGATTTCGAAGTTTGTATGGGGAGGTGCGAAGGAAAAAGATGTGAATATTGATTATAACCATAAACGCACCCTGATCGTTGTCAAGGCAAGAATGAACTATGCCAGGCTGGCAAAAGCCCTTATTGAGGAGGGAAAAAATGAGAAGGCAATCGAAGTGCTGGATTATTGCATGACCACACTTCCTGTTGAAAAACTGTCATACGATCCTTATGTGGCAGATGTTGTTGAAGCATATTTTGCAGCAGGGGCAACTGATAAAGCAACTGAAATAGGCAAGACAATGGCAGATTTCTATTACGGGCATCTCGATTATTATCTTAAACAGAATCCTTATATAATTCGTTCTGCAGAATTTGAGATCCAGACTGCTATACAGTATACTTCAAGGGTTGCAAATGCATGTAAGGCAAATGGGAAACCTGAAATGGCAGAGGAGATCAATAAGAAACTGGAGGGTTATTATACCAGACTATGTAAGAATGATTCAGCCTGACCTGAAATGATGAGGCAATATTAAAACCTCAGATAGGCAGGTACTTCAGAAATCAGATATTTTTCAAGGAGAAAGATTATTTTTTCAGGGTAAATGGGTTTAAGAATAAACTCATTGCATCCTGCAATATATGCTTCTGCTTTTGCCTGTTCAGATGAATATGCAGTAATCATTATTACAGGAATGATCTTGCTTTCCTTACGGAAAATTCTTACACATTCAATCCCGTTTATAAGAGGAATAAGAAAATCCATGAAGATCAGATCAATCCTGTTGTGATCCTGGCTCAAGATAATCAACAAATTCCTTCCCTGTCTTGAAAATTCTGATATCAGCACCGGAATCCTTTAGCAGAGTCTCATAGTACTTAATTGAAGGACGATCGTCCTCTACTATTACTATATGTTTTCCTGTAAGTTCTAAGCTGCTGATATTCACAGTCATTTGCAGATCTGATTAAACTTTCATAAAATTAGTACAAGGAGAGGATCCACAGGCAATTTGTTGTCTCACTTATTAACATTTTATCAACATTGCCATCATTATAAAGATAACAGATATTTGGTTTGGATTGCTGAATTTTTACAAATTCGTTTTAATAAATTTGTTTTCAGGATAGAAGTGCTGATTGGTGATTATGGTCCTGGGTACAAATGCCTGCACTGGATGTGAAAAGCTTAGCACTGTTTTTGTGGAGGGAAAGCCGGGATAATCCTGAAGCCGATATGATGTAACACTTACCGGAGACAGATATTAACGACACTCTACCTTTGTTGTAAGGTTACCTGTTGTGACAGGTGCGAGTGGCTTTCTTTTTAATCAGTTCTACTCCGCAATATTCCGTTTCACTGCTTTCACTTAAAACAGCATTATTCTCATAGATTACCTCCTTGCAGAAACCGCAATCGGAAAGTGCCTCACAGGATGTAAAAGCCCAGGCAATAAAAAGAAATGATACTCCGAATATTAACTTCCTTTTCATAATTCAGCCATTTCGGATCAAAGATACTAAATCTCACCTGTCGTAGAACAGAATTTTGCCAAAATGGTTGCCCTGATAAAAAAACAATCAGGCAGATGCATCAAATTATAAAATTGCTCAGTCCTTTAAACAGGAATGAAAATATTTATAAATTGCATAAAAAATTTATTGTCATGGAAGATTCAAAAATGAAAAAACATGTTACCGTGGTCGGAGCTATTCATATTGGCTTCGGAATCCTCGGTCTGATTGCTGGCAGTTGCTACTTTTCTTTGTTTTCACTTTTCTGATTGGAGCTGGTTGGGGATGAAGATGTGCCGGCAACTATGGTTCTCAGATTTCTCAGAATCAGTGTGCCGCTTCTGATTGGATTTATGTCAACACTTGGGCTGGTTGGTGGAATCGGACTCCTCTCACTGTCAGCCCTGGGCAAGATTACCTTGTAATTGTTGTAGCTGCACTTGGATGTCTTAATATCCCCATAGGAACACTGAAAGGAGTATATTCACTCTGGGTTTTGCTTCAGGATGACACTGATAAAATTATTCGAAAAGAAAGCAATATATTGTTTCAGCTTCAGCCGATCCGAACGGGACAAACACTATTCTCCGATTCTGCCCTGTGATAATGAATAAAGATTCCCGGCCTCAGAGGAGAATCTTTATTTTATTTAAAATCATCCATAATTTGATTTATTTTTGTTCAGAGAATAAAATTCAATCATTATGGCTGACGACAACAAGATCATATTTTCAATGTACAGGGTGGGGAAAACATTTCCCCCTCACAGGCAGGTGCTTAAAGATATCTCTCTCTCCTTTTATCTTGGAGCCAAGATCGGGATTATCGGTCTGAACGGTTCAGGTAAATCAACACTTCTGAAGATTATTGCCGGACTGGAAAAAGAGTACCAGGGTGAGGTGACTTTTCTTCCAGGTTATACTGTCGGACATCTGTCGCAGGATCCGCTTCTGGATGAAAGCCGTACTGTCAGGGAGATTGTTGAGGAGGGTGTAAAAGAGACCCTGGAGATCATCAAGGAATTTGAAAAGATAAATAACAGTTTTGGTGATCCTGAGGTTTATGAGGATCCTGATAAAATGCAGCAGCTTATGGACCGCCAGGCTGTCCTTCAGGAGAAGATAGACTACCTTGACGGCTGGAATATCGAATATAAGCTTGAAAGGGCAATGGATGCCCTCAGATGCCCTGAACCCGATGCAAGGGTAAATGTACTCTCAGGTGGAGAAAGAAGGCGTGTAGCCCTCTGCAGGCTGCTTCTGCAGCAACCCGATATTCTGCTGCTTGATGAGCCTACAAACCACCTCGATGCCGAATCGGTTCAATGGCTCGAAACAACACTTAAACAATACAATGGAACAGTTATCTGTATAACTCACGACAGGTATTTCCTCGATAATGTTGCAGGATGGATACTTGAACTTGACAGAGGTGAAGGAATCCCATGGAAAGGTAATTACTCCTCATGGCTCGAACAAAAAACAAGAAGACTTGAAGTCGGAGGAGAAAGGAAATGTTAAGAGAAGAAAAATACTTGAACGTGAGCTTGAATGGGTAAGGATGTCTCCAAAAGCACGTCATGCAAAATCAAAAGCCAGGCTGGGCGCTTATGAGAATCTTCTTAATCAGGATGTTAAACAGAAAGAAGAGAAACTTGAAATATTTATTCCAAATGGACCTCGTCTCGGCGATAAGGTCATTGAAGCCAACTTCACTCTCAAAATCCTTTAACGACAAACTTCTTTTCGAAGATCTTGAATTCAGCCTTCCTCCCAACGGAATAGTCGGTGTTATAGGCCCCAACGGAGCAGGAAAAACAACTCTCTTCAGAATGATAATGGGACAGGAAGGACCAACAAAGGGAACTTTTAAAATCGGAGAAACAGTTGTACTCGGATATGTCGATCAGGCTCATGCCGCAATAGATCCTGCCAAAACAGTGTATGAAGTTATTTCAGGCGGACAGAATGATGTAATGGTGGGAAACCGGCTTGTAAATGCAAGAGCATATGTGGCAAGATTTAACTTCACCGGGGCAGATCAGGAAAAGAAATGCGGAGTGCTCTCGGGAGGGGAGAGAAACAGGCTGCATCTTGCACTTACACTTAAATCAGGGGCAAATGTTCTTCTGCTTGATGAACCGACAAACGATATAGACGTAAATACCCTGAGGGCACTCGAGGAAGGGCTGGAGAACTTTGCAGGATGTGCAGTTATCATTTCGCACGACAGGTGGTTTCTCGACAGTGTTACAACACATATTCTGGCATTCGAAGGCAATTCAAAAGTTGTATGGTTTGAAGGCAACTATTCAGATTATGAGGAGAATTATAAAAAGAGAGTTTCAGATACAACACCAAAGAGGATTAAATATAAAAAGCTTGTTTAAGTCAAGGTAATAGTTTCTGTGAAACTCGTGCCAACTCTGTTGCCGCCCCTGCATGCTGGCTCCTTCGCTAAATTGCCCACCGGGCAAATTTTACGCTGGCCCCTATGTAAGTTCTTAATTTTTTGTTACGCAGAGATCCAGAGCAAACACAGAGTTTCACAGAGGGCTTTTTCAACATCTACTTAAAGCTGATATTCCAGCGCTTTTCTGGTTGCCTCGGGAGTAGTAAGCCCCCTGTCGCCCAGTGTAAGCCATTTTCTGTCCTCAAACCTCCTTACAATTTCTTCGATAGTATCCTCTTTTACTCCATAGTCGCTCAAACGGGTATTAATTCCCAGCGATTCAAAGAATTCAACAGTTTTGCTTATCGCAGCATCAATTCTTTCAGCCTCAGTTCCCTCTGTTATTTTCCATACCCTCTCCCCATACTGGAGAAGCTTCTGCCCCTTCTCTTCCTTCAGGGTCTTCCATAACCCCGGCAACACTATTGCAAGGGTTCTTGCATGATCGATTCCATGAAGGGCCGTGAGCTCATGGCCTATCGAGTGAACGGACCAGTCGCCGGGAACTCCGCACATTATAAGCCCGTTCAGAGCCATGGTTGCACTCCACATCAGATTGGCCATCGAATCATAGTCCGCCGGATTGGCATAGACCTTTGGCCCCTCCTCTATAAGGGTTATGAGTATTGCTTCAGCAAAACGATCCTGAATCGGTGCATTGACAGGATAGGTAAGGTATTGTTCAATAACATGCACAAAGGCATCGACAACACCATTTGCCACCTGTTTGCGGGGAAGTGTGGCAGCGGCCTCAGGTGAAAGTACAGAAAACCTTGGATAAGTCAATGGCGAAGAAAATGCAAATTTTTCAACAGTGGACTTGCGGCTTATAACTGAATTTGCATTCATCTCAGTTCCTGTTGCCGGCAAAGTGAGTATGACACCAAACGGAATGAGCTGCCTTGACCGTATCGCTCTCAGATAAAATCTTCCAGGGATCTCCTTCATTGTAAAGAGCGGCGGCAGCTATGAATTTTGTGGCATCGACAACAGAGCCTCCTCCTGCAGCAATAAGAAAATCGATCTTCTTATCCTTTATAATTTCAACAGCCTTCATCGAAGTTTCATATGTAGGATTTGGCTCAATTCCGCCAAAATCAGTTACCCTGAAAGTCTTGCAATGCTTCCTTGACCTTATCATAAACACCGTTTTTAAATATGCTCCCGCCTCCGTAAATCAGCATGATATTGGCTGAGGGCGGAATCCCTGCAGCAATCTTTGTTATCTGGTCCCTGCCAAAGAATATTTGTACAGGATTGTGAAATTCAAAATTCTTCATGATATCTAATATTAAATTTTAGGTCTCCAAAATAACAAATAATAAGAAGGGAACTGCAAAAGCCAGATAAAAATTCATATGATCCTGACACTTATCGGTTACAGCATAAGAAACATTTATTATATTTACACAAATTGTGCGTTAGATCCTTATAAATTAATTGTACTAATCATTGCTTTGCTTTCGGCAACATTGCCAGAATTAAGATATATTATTATATGCTTGACATAAATAAATTCCTGGTAAAGAACATTCTATACAATCATCATGATTAAAACGAAATTAAAGTCTATCCTGCTTATTGATGATGACAAGAATGATAATTTTTATCATGAAAGGGAAATTCTTAAGGCAATTCCCGGGATAAATGTGATAGCAAAAACCTCAGGTATGGAGGCGCTTGAATATCTTAAATCAGATCATAACAAGCCTGAACTGATATTTCTTGATATCAATATGCCAATCTGGGATGGATGGGCATTCCTGCTTGAATACAGCCGGCTGGACCCTGATTTGCAGAAAGGGACAATGATTATGGTACTTACTTCCTCTAAAAATCCGACAGATGAACTAAGGGCCAAAGCATGGGGATTCGTTGCAGGATTTATTATCAAGCCTCTCTCAAAGGATACAATGCTTGATATCATCAAAAAATATTTTGAAGACTAGCGAAAACCCTTTCGTATCACATCTGATAAGCTTCTGGCTTATTGATGAAAAATAAAAGTGCTATATTTGCGTCTGGATAATTTCTTTATAAACCTTAAAGCTTAAAGAATATGAAAATCTTGAAATTCAGATTGCTGGCAATATTACTCATTTCATTTGCATTCATTCCCTGTTGCAAGGACGATGAAACAAAAGTTTCACCATATGTAGGGAATTATGTAATAACCGAGGCAAAGGTTGCCGAGAGCTTTACAGTGCCTATTACAGGTTTGGGAAATATACCTGTTTCCGTTGGAACACCAATAACCGGTGCTATTCAGACAGCATTGCTTGGTGCTGTTTCATGCTCGTCTGCAGATAAAACTTATGTTGAGCTGAGAGAAGACTTTTCAATTTATATGAGTTGCGAAGGGGCTAATCCTTTGAATGCCGGCACATGGACAGAGGTATCTTCAAGTGAGTTGCTTTTAAACCTTAACAGCGTGGCTATTCCTTCATCTCCAACAGGCATCGCCCTTACTGTTACTGATGTTGCGAAGAGTAATGGCATCCTGACAGGAGAAACAACAGTTCCGATTCCAAAAGAAATGATTGCTGCAATGATGGCTGCGATAAATCCAAGTCTGGTTCTGGATCCTTCAGCCCAGGATATTTACCTGATTACATTCACACTTAAATTCACTCAGAAGTAATTTTTAGCAGGAGCTTTAAAATTATATGATAATCACAACCTGTCAGTATGGTTGTGATTATTTTTTTCCGGGTAATATGATCCTGTATATTACCTTCCTTTTCAGTGTTTTGTCACATAGTCGAGAATGTCCTCATAAACAAGGCTGACATAGAATAAAGCGCCGATCTGAGCGCTTCCAAAGCTGGTTGTATAATATTTATTAAGAATATTTGAACCACCCAGTTTGAAGGTTGTTTTGATCGCAACAACCCTGTAGGAGACATGGGCATCCATTGTCGTAAAAGCAGGGATATAACCGGCACCAAAACCTGACTCCCAAAGAAAACCTCTTTGCCAGTGAAAGTTCAGATTAAATCCAAGATTCGGAAGTATCGCATGGTGGCCGACAGAGAGATTGGCCCGGTAGTCGGGCGAGTTGAACCTGGCCTCTACTCCGGGATCATCAATTCCTTCAAGCAATTTGTTAAATGCCACATTGCTCTTAATTAGCATGCCGATAGGTGTCATGTAGTCAAGACTTACTGCCCAGCCAAATGATGATACCGGCTGATCGGTTGTAAAATAGGTCTGAAACAGCTGATCCTTCTCAGTTCCCGCATCTGCAGCTAATTGCGCAACAAGTTGAACTGCCTCAAAGCCCTTGTATTTATTGTAATAAACATATGAATCAAGGAATAGTTTCTTCCCCAGAAACAATCCTTTGTATCCGATCTCAGATGATACAACCTTTTCGGGACTTAATCCCGGCATTATGATAGGACCATTCTCAGTAACAGGTTTATCTTTTACAGGATTTCTCCCTGACATCGGATAAAGTGGAATTGTATTAAAATTATAGCTGTTCTGAACAGCTTCCATTCCTCCTATAGTCCTGAATACTCCTGCATTTATGTCAACCCATTGGTCTGCTATGGCAGGAAAGCGGTAGGCAGTCTGAAAAGTACCCCTTATACTGTGTTCCTTCTTTTTATCGAGAAAAGCGATAAGAGAAAAACGTGGTGTATATTGAGCCGCGAAATACTGGTTTTTATCGAAACGGAAAGCTCCTGTTAATTCTTAAACGATCAGAGAGGACGTCCTTGTTTATCTGGATAAAAGTTCCAAACTGATTTATATTTATCGGATGACCGGGTAAATCGAAAAATACAGTTCCATTACTGTTCACCGAAGTAACGCGGTTTGAAACACCAACCTGCATCTCCATAAAGTGGATAAGATGGGTAAAATTGTACATACCCTCCACCTGATACAATTTGCTGTTGTCATATACCCTGGCTCCTCCGTTGTCAATCGATTTGGAGGTAATTTCATTCATAAAAGTGTTAAAATCCGCTGATCCGGAAAGTGGGAAAGCCGGCTTTGACTGATCGAATATTACTCCTGTTTTCGGATCTCTGTTATCGGATACTAATCGGGCAAACTGATGTGCACTGTTCATATCCCCCGAAATAAGTGCAGTTTGTGTATAAGCTGTGAGATAATCCGAGAACCATTGCTCCGAAGGTTTCCATGCTTCATTCAGCCTGAGTGCAGCCCCTCCGATATCATATGATGAACCTGAATTTTCAGTAACAGCCCATGCACGGGCATAGTAATTAGGGTTATTTATCTCAATCTTCCCGGAGACTATGCTGAATTGACGCGCTGCAAAACGGTTCTGGGCCGTATAAACACTTGTTCCCATTGCATAATTAGCCTGACCTACAACTTCGGTGCGCTCATTGATGAAAATAATGCAGGGAACCGGCTAACCTGAAGTTTTTTGTTTTATCATCTGCCAGATCACTCTCAATCCACCCTGTCCGGGTAACAAGCTGGTCAGGAAAGAATGCTATAGCTTTGTTGTAAAGTGCCTCATATTCAGGTGATCCGGGAGTTATTCCCTGAGATTCGGCTATCCCATTTATAACCTGTGGCGCAACATCCTTCAGATTTAACGGATACAAGCGACTCATCTCCATATGTGTTCACACCATCATAGCCGGGATTGGTAAGCCTGTTCAACGATGAATTATTTAAATCTGACCGGTCCCGTATATCTCCTGCATGCCAGTCAGTGGCAGTCAGGTATGAAGCTGTTACTTTCATTGCCATCCGGTTGGAGAACGCTTTTGCATATCTGATATTGAAATCAAACATAGGTGTTGGCTTGATCGACAGAATAAGAATCGATATTCATCATTCCCGACTGTGCTGATACAGATAGACCCTGGTTTTCGAACGGGCTTTTACTCTGCATCACAAGTGTACCATTCATCCCTCCCGGCCCGTAGAGAGCAGTGGATGCCCCGACAACCATTTCAATGCTCTTAACGTCGATTTGCGGCAACCCGAATATATTACCTGCAGAAAAGCTTAATCCCGGTGAAACATTTTCCACACCATCAATTATCTGGTTCATCCTGTAATTTGTATAATCATTGAATCCCCTGGTATTCGGCAGATTAAATGTGAGACCATGGACATTCATATCGACCCCTTTTAACTGGTAAAGACCATCGTAAAAATTAGCGGCTGATATCATCTTTAAGTCTCGTACATTCATCTTTTCAATACTTACTGCTGACCTCAGAATATTCTCCTCAATACGACTGGCCGAAATTACAACTTCCTGCCCGAGCAAAAACTGTTCTTCCATCTTTATATCAAGCGGAACGGAAGTTTGTGGTCACATCAATATCCAATGTCACATAACCTACATAGGAAACACGAATTCCAAGAGGAGTATGGAGCGGAGTCTTCAGTATAAAAGAGCCATCACTTCCTGTGCTGGTTCCATAAACAGCATCCTTAAGGGTAATGTTAACTCCAACCATCGCTTCCCCGGTTTTTGAATCAGTAACCTTTCCCTTGATTTCAGTCTGCTGCGCGGAGACTTTATTAAAAATCAAGAATAAAAAACAGGCATGTTATGATCTTAATTGTGACCTTCATTAATCCTACCTTATAAGTGCATTACATAGAAATAATATTCAATCCCCGGCGGAGTTTTCTTAAAGCAATATTAATAATTATTATCTAACCCATAAGTCAGGAACAATGTTTATTTCCTGCAGCAGAAATTTTGAAATGCAATTATAATAAAGCAGATAATACCCGGAATTAGCCTGATCAGTTTCGGGGATTTTCACTACTGTTATTAATCCATGTCAGGATTACAAGGGAATTGTTTTTTACTTAATTTCAGCGGGTAAAACCGGATCTCTTTTCTGATGATGACTGTGGACCGGAGGTGAATTTTAACAATAGAAGCAATTGTATGAAACAGATTATCTTAGCCTGTATATTTTTTCTATTCCTCCTCATTTAATCATGCAGCAGGAATAACCGGTACTTGCAGGGGAGTGTCGGGTAACTCAGAAAGCTCCAAAAAGACTGAAATATTTGGTCCGGTTAACAGCATCTGTGCCGGTGTAAATATACACTTTACAAGAGGTCACGAAAAAGATCTTGATATGATATCCGCTGCGGGATTCAGATATATCAGGACAGATCTGGTCTGGCAGGATATTGAATATTCAAGGGGTTCCTATGACTGGACTGCATATGATGAGTTAACTGCCAATCTCGATAAGAGGGGACTGCGGGCGATATATATTCTGGATTATTCAAATTCGCTGTATGAAGATACTGTTATATCAAAAGATCCCATTACCGGTGAAGAGATCAGGGATATTGCGTCTCCTGCGCGCCCCGAAAGCATAGCTGCATATGCACGATGGGCAGCACAGGCTGCGATGCGTTACAGATCTTCAAATGTTATCTGGGAAATTTGGAATGAGCCCAATGTAAGCTTCTGGAGACCGGTTCCCGATGTTGATCAGTATATAAGTCTTTCAAAGGCTGCCTGTGAGGCAGTAAAATCAATGGTTCCCGGCTCGGTCATAATAGGACCGGCCACATCTCAGATACCGTTTTCGTTCCTGGAATCATTCATGGCTTCAGGAGTGCTTAAATATCTTGACGGAGTAAGCGTTCATCCTTACCGCGATTATTCCCTCCCTGTTGAAACTGCTGACTCTGATTATAAAAAGCTTCGGGATCTTATTGAACAATACGCACCTGAAGGAAAAAAGAACCTGCCGGTTATAAGCAGCGAATGGGGTTATGCCTCATGCGCAAAAGGCCTCACTGCGGAAAAGCAGGCGGCTTTTGCGGTACGGATGCAGCTGGCCAACCTGCTCGGCGGAGTTCCCGTTTCAATCTGGTACGACTGGAAGAATGATGGAGAAAGTCCTACAAACTTTGAACACAATTGCGGAACGGTAACATTTGATCTCCTGCCAAAACCTGCTTATAATGCACTAAAAACAATGAATGACCAGCTTAAGGGATTAACACTTGCTCACAGGATAAGTCTCGATAGCAGTAATGATTATGTTTTGATGTTTATAAGCCCGGAAGGAGTATTCAGACTCTGTGCCTGGACGACAGATAAGCCTCATCCCGTGAGTCTTGATATTACAATGACTCATTCAGAGAATCTGAAGGCTGCAGACGGGTATGGAAATATATTGAACATACAGGGTAATCCGGATGGTTTGAAGCTTGATCTGAATGAGTTGCCGCAATATATAACGCTTCCCTGCGGAATAAGATTAAATTGAAGTAAGATCCGGTATAAAAACTATTGTCATGTGTAAAAAGATTAATTTATTCCTGCTTGTGATCGTTCTCTCCGTGCTGAAAATATATGCACAGTCGGTAAGTCTGCATCCTTCGAACCATCACTACTTTTTGTACAGGGGCAGCCCTGAGATCCTCATTACCTCTGCAGAGCATTACGGCGCTGTGGTTAACGGGGAATTTGATTATGTGAAATATCTTGAAGCGCTCCGGTCATACGGACTGAATTATACGCGTATTTATCCGGGTGCATTATTCGAACCTGTTGATAAGTTCATTCCCGGGAACACCCTTGGCGTAAAGCCTGAAAAACTGGTTCTGCCCTGGGCGAGAAGCAAATCACCCGGCTATTGTCTTGGTGGCAACCTGTTCGACCTCAATAAGTGGAATAAGGATTATTTTGAACGTCTCAGGGACTTCATTTCAGAGGCTTCAGAAAGAGGCATTGTTGTTGAAATCTGCTTCTTCAACTGTCAGTATGAAGATACATGGCCTATCTCACCATTGTACTTCAAAAATAATATACAGGGTGAAGGCAAATGCGGTTTTAATGATACACAGACCCTCAATTATCCTGATGTTGCCCGAAGACAGAGCGATTACGTAAAGAAAATAGTTCAGGAAGTAAATTCATACGACAATGTTATCCTGGAGATCTGTGATGAGCCAATACTCTTCGATACCCCGGATTCCCTGGCCGGATCATGGATTAAGCATATGGTAAATGTTATTAAGGAAACTGAAGAATCCCTTCCCTCCAGACATCTGATAGCACAACAGATAGAAGGAGCCATGGATGGTCCGGTGGATTTTTCTGATGATCCTGATGTTCAGGTCATTGTGACACAGTATGACTGGGCTGCAGGTGATCAGATGGGAGGTTTGAAAGGTCTCGATTATGAGTATGGGCATAATAAAGTAATTGAACTCAATGAAACTGATTATTACCCCGTTTGGTACGGTGAAGGCAATGACAAGATATCCGCTTCACGGGTAGAAGCATGGGAGTTTGTGGTTGGAGGAGGAGCTGGTTTTAACCAGCTGAACGGACTCTATACTGTGAAAAATCCTGCTGGTAAAACTGAAGACAATAAACTGATATGCACCTCTCTCTCAAAGCTTAAAGAATTCATGTACAGCTTTGACTTTCTGAAGATGAAGCCTGACAGGAATTTTGTAATTCATGGGATCCCTGAGGGAGTATTTTACAGATGCATGAGCGAATCCGGAAGGCAATATGCCTTATATATTCATCACAGTATACGAAAGGGGGAGAGTTACTACTTTATAAATCCGGGAAAATACAGCGAAAACATTATTATTTCGCTGCCAGATGGAAATTATCATGCAGAATGGATAAATCCGGCTGACGGCAGGGTGATAGATACTCAGGATATCCAGGGGAATGGTAAAGAATATAAATTGAAGACCCCTCAATATATTATCGATATTGCACTCAGAATCAGGAAAATCTGAACAGTTGCACATCAGTCATGTAAAATAATTTCAACCATTCCGGAAGATGATGATTCGTTTATTTTTTTAACAATCACTTGAGGTGGATTGATCTTTTGTATTTTTGTATAATATAACTATTTGAAGAAGATCTTTTCCACGGTACCCGATTATCAGACTAACCTTTTTAACAAAAATGAGAAACGCTTTCGGAATTTATACGTACTGATAATTGGTACTAACTCTTATAAATTCCTGTAAGGAGGACAAACCCGACTCTCCTGCAGTCACAACTGCAGATGTGACAGGTATTTCGTTTACAACAGCAACTTCAGGAGGGAATGTACTGAACGACGGAGGAGATTCAATACTTGCAAGGGGTATCTGCTGGAGTACATCTCGCAATTCCTACTGTCGATGGCAATAAAACAGTCGGAGAACGGCAGCCTGGGATCTTTTATAAGTGAAATATCCGAACTTGCCCCTGATACAAAATACTATATAAGGGCTTATGCCTCAAATGCTGTCGGCACTGGCTACGGGAATGAGATATCATTCTCGACACTTAAAGCCTCAACTCCTGAACTTACGACACAGAAGTTTCATCATTGGACAAAAATCTGCAAGTCTCAGGTGGTTCCATTACATCAGATAACGGATCTACAGTTGTTGCAAGAGGCCTCTGCTGGAGCCTTGAAATAAACCCGACAACAGCCGACAGCAAATCATCATCGGGAAGCGGTTCAGGTGATTTTTCAGGCCCGATAATCGGATTAGAGGTTAACACAACTTATCATGTGAGAGCTTATGCAACCAACAGGGCAGGTACCTCCTACGGCAACGACCTTGTGTTTACACACGATCGATTACGGGCAATTGGCCGACATCGAAGGTAATTTATACCATACAGTTATTATCGGAAGCCAGGAATGGATGACTGAAAACCTGAAAGTCACAAAGTACAGCAATGGCGATTCCATACCAAATATTCCCGACAACGATGAATGGAGTCAGCTGTATGACGGAGCCTATTGCTGGTATGATAACAATGAAATTACGCAAACAGGGAGACCTATGGCGCTCTTTATAACTGGTTTGCAGGCATCTGACAGCCGGAACATCTGCCCTCAGGGCTGGCATGTTCCTGATGATGCAGACTGGACTGTTCTGACAGATTACCTTATCAGCAATGGCTACGGATACGGAGGGAGCGGAGAGGATATAGCCAAATCAATGGCTGCAACATCCGGCTGGACAAGCAATACCACTGTAGGAACAATCGGAAATGACCCTGCAGCAAACAACAGCAGCGGATTTTCAGCTCTTCCCGGCGGAGTTCGTATAAGAAGCGGAAACTTTGCAGTTTCGGAATATACAAGTTCAATGTGGTCAGGTTCAGAACGTTCCTATAACTATGGTAATGCGCTGACCCTGTCAGGAGAATTCTTAAATGTCTTCAGAGGCTACACCTTTAAACAGGATGGCGCCTCAATCAGATGTCTGAAAGATTAATGCCCTGAGTTTTTATAAATTGTACCGACAGGGGTGATAATAATTTCATTGTCACACTCCGGACAATAATAGACTTCACACCCCGTACAGACAATACAGTTGGAACAGTGCTTGTATTCCTTGTCCCTTTCAAATCTAAATTGCAGGAACCACAGATTATATAATCCTTTTCAATAATTGATTCCATGGTACAGATCAGTTTTGCAAATATATAGCTACTGCTTTCTTTTTTGAAAGAAAAGAGATATTTCGCATAAAAAAATCCATCCATACCGGAACCTGCCGGGATGAATGGATTTTTATCTCTTATTATGCTGCTTTCCGTCTTATACTATTGTACCAGCCAGTCTGTGTACTTATCAGCCTGCCAGTTTTTTATATATTTATTTCCCTCTTCATAGATTGCAGTCATATTCTTATTTGCGGCTTCTCCTGCTTCATTGAATCCTCCATCAGGTTTAAAATACTTGTCTCTCAGAGCCTCTGAAGGGAAAACCATCAGGATACTTATAGCATTTGTGCTTTCACCTCTTAAACCTTTCAGAACATAGACTTTCATTCCGGGAAAATTCTTCTCGTATGCCGGGATCAGTTTCTCCTTTAAATAACTCAGATATTGATTCATAGTTGCATCAGGATCCAGGATTATTTCGCCTGTGTGATGCCCTAACAGGGTCCCTTTTTGCAAATTCTGACCCGAAAGGGTTAATGATAACAGAATCATTGCTGCTGCGAAAAATGATTTTCTCATAATGATGCGAATTTAAATTTATAAATTAAAATAAAGCCAAATAAGCTATACAATGTTCAAGTTTTGAAAAGGCTGAAATCCTGACGGATAAGATTTTTGTTTAACGTATTTTCCGCAAAAGGTAATTTAGACTAAATAAACATAGTCTCTTTAATATTGTTCAAATTGTAAGAGAATATATAATTGAGAATGTTAATACTGATCAAAAAAAAACTGAACAAAAATGAGATCGGACGAATTAAAAAGTCTTCAGGCCCCGTTTAAAGAGAAATACAGGAAGCAGCCGGAATCAGCCCTGATAACTCTTAAAGCAGAGGGAAAAGCAGGTGAGGGTATATCATGCAAGATTGAAACAGGGAGAGCACTTACAGAAGCCGGATTGCATCCCGCAACCGGGGGAGATGGAATGTTTGCATGTTCCGGAGATCTGCTTCTTGAAGCTCTTGTAGCCTGTGCCGGTGTAACTCTGAAGGCGGTATCAACTTCAATGAGCATTGATTTGCGGGATGCAGTTGTAAGGGCCGAAGGTGATCTTGACTTTCGCGGCACTCTTGGTGTATCAAGGGAAGTTCCCGTAGGCTTCAGAGCAATTCGTCTCTCATTTATTCTTGAGACCGATGCGTCAGATGAACAGATTGCTACCCTTGTAAGACTTACAGAAAGATATTGTATCGTTTATCAGACGCTTGTAACAGCTACAGAGGTTAAAACAGATATTATTCAAAAGAAATCCCGGTAACTGAACAAAAGCCGCCTGCTTTATGTTTTTAAATCAGGAATTGTAAAACAAATTCCGGAACAATTCGTACTTATCTGTTTTAATATCAAAATATCCCGCCAGATGGAACTTCCTGAAGATCTTTCAAATTATGCACATCCGGTTTCTAAAATGTTTAATATTCCGCTTACAGCTGACGAATGGGAAAGGCATAGGCTTACTGACGAGCAGATTTCCTTTTTTCATGAAAACGGGTACCTTGCAGGCATTAAGCTTTTGGAAGAATGGCAGGTCGATCAGCTGAACAATGAGTTGCCCGAAATAATGGATGTGAGCAATCCCGCCCATAAGCTCCTGTATGAATTTCACAGCAATGAATCAACTGATCCTGACAAAGTTCTGTTCCACGCCCTGGGACACTGGAGATTGACTGCGGGCTTTCATGATGTTTTGTGGAACCCTGCATTTGTGATTGCAGCCTGCCAGCTTCTGGGGAACAAAGCCGTGAGGTTCTGGCATGATCAGCTGTTTTGTAAGCCTGCAAAACATGGAGGAGTAGTGGCATGGCACCAGGATTATTCTTACTGGACGCGTACAAGGCCCATGCAGCACCTTACCGCATGGACCGGACTGGATGATGCAACTGTGGAGAATGGATGCCTTCATTATATCCCGGGTAGTCATAGGTGGGGATTTCTCAATAAGCCTGTTCTGACCGGTGAAATGGAAGGGCTGAAAGCATTTCTCGATGAGAGCCAGCAGGAAATGTTAAAGAGATCAGTTCCGATCGAGATGAAAAAGGGATATGCCACTTTTCATCATCCGCTGCTCGTGCATGGATCATTTGCAAACAACTCGGACGTTCCGCGCCGGGCCTTTGTTATAAACGTATTTGCTGATGGCACCCTCTCAGATACCGATGAGCCTTTGCTGGAAGGGGTAACAGCTATACGCAGGGGAGAGAAGCTGGAAGGAAAATTCTTTCCGCTGCTTACCGGTAATATTCCCGGAATCCAGAGCTGAATATTATGAGACTCTCAGTTTAATCGGAATACAGTTGACTAAAATCAGATAGTTTTGAAAGTTAAATTCTTTTGTCCCTACTGGGGATCAGCACAATTGTCGTATCCTTTATTCTTTGAAAAAGTTAAGGAAGCAGATTATGATGGCGTGGAAATGAGTCTGCCATTTGATAAAAAGGAAAAATCGGATATACTCCGTCTCCTGAAGGAATTTGACCTTGAACTTGTGGCCCAGCATTGGGAGACATCAGATCCTGATCCGGCTCTGCATAAGGAGATATACAGGAGACACTTATTGAATCTTGCTGAAGCGGGTCCATTGTTCATCAATTCACAGACTGGCAAAGATTATTTTTCAACCGAAGACAATTCTGATTTGATAAATATCTCTTTCCGGGTAGAAAAGGAGACTGGCATACCTGTTATACATGAGACGCACAGGGGGAAATTCAGTTTTGCGCTTCATGTAACGGTTCAATACCTGCAGCGAATTCATGATCTTAAGCTCGGCCTTGATGTATCACACTGGTGCAATGTTGCAGAATCTCTTCTTGATGACCAGCATGAGGCTCTTGATATGGCACTTTTACGAACCCGGCATATTCATGCGCGGGTAGGATATGCAGAGGGTCCGCAGATCTCTGATCCCCGACTGCCGGAATGGGAGGAGGCATTGAATTTTCATTTATCATGCTGGGACAAGGTATATGATAACCATATAAAGATCAACAGCGAATTTCTTACTGTCACTCCCGAATTCGGCCCTTACCCCTATATGCAACATCTCCCGTTCACCCGAATGCCGGTAGCAAATCAATGGGAAGTAAACGTGTATATGAAAGATCTTCTGAAAAAGAGGTACAGCGGTGTTTAGCCGGACTTTTAACAAAAGGATTTACAGGAAGAGAGGAACGATTTATAGAACCTTTTTACTGTCGTTTGTAAAAACTTTTCAAAACCTGTATTGTTTATATGTTATGCCCGGTAATGTACTGGAATTCTGTTGTTAAATGTAATATTTGGCTGGTCATGCAAACCGGCTTTAATAAAAAGGAGGTGTACAATGGAAAAAGCTCAGGTAATGAATTTCGGAAAGCCAGTAGAGGTTCGGAAATTTCCCAAGGGATATCTTGAACTGGTGAAAATTGGTGGTGCAACTGTAGGTCGCGGAGTCTTTGAACCCGGATGGAGATGGTCTGAGTCTGTTCAGCCAATTGCAAAGACAAAGAGTTGTGAAGCGCCGCACTTTCAATACCATGTTTCAGGGGTATTGATGGTAGTGATGGATGATGGTACAAAGTTTAAGTGTCAGGCAGGTGACGTGTCTCTTCTGCCTTCAGGGCACGATGCATGGGTTGTGGGTGATGAACCGGTAGTTGTCGTAGATTTCCAGGGGATGGTTGATTACGCAAAAGCCCATTGATTGAATACTCTCCGGCTTTTGTTCAGATGCATAAAACCGGAGAAGTCTTCTATTTTGACTTTCAGCAAGATGTTAGTTCGTACCGATGCAAAAGAGGTGCTGAAAGCCCCGGATGTAGATCTTCCCGTTGCTTATGGCAGGGGATGCAAACATTTTTTCACCGATAGGATTTTTTGCAACCGGTTCAAATTGCGGTCCGGGCTTAATAACAGTTATAATGCCTTCATCATTCGGCATGTAAACCAGTCCGTTCGCAAGGACCGGAGAGGAGTACTGAGCGCCATTTTCCTGTACCCATAATATCTTTCCTGTTGCCACTTCAATGCAGTGGATCTGCCCTGTAGTCATCGTCGTAAACAGATAATCATCAGTGCAGACAGGAGAGGGCACATAATAAGCACCCTTTTTAGTCTGCCATACAATCTTGCTTCCTGTAACATCGCCCTTGCCGTCGGCTTTTATTGCCACAAGGTTGCGAACAGGCCAGGCACTGCTGACCAGCACAAGACCTGATTTTTCATTATATAACGGACTAGAACAGAAGTCTTCGGAAGGACCTGATACAAACCAGTACTTTGAACCATCTTCGGGGTTGTAGCCGGCAATTTCCTTGTTGCCGCAAAAGATCATCTGCATCTTCCCTCCAATATTCCGAAATATAGGCGTGCTGAAACTGTGGGCAGGCCTTTCATGCGAAATTCTCCAGATAATATGGCCGTCTGTTTTGTCCAGTGCAGCTACAAATGAATCGCCCTGGCTGTCACCGTTTATAATTACCTTGTCTTCAAAGATCACAGGCGAACAGCTGTACCCATGAGGACTGAAAAAGGTTCCTGGTCTCTGAAGCCAGACCTGTTTGCCTGAAAAATCGTAAGCCGCCACCACAACATCCTTTCCATCCAGAAATGAAACATAAATAAGGCTGCCGTCGGTCGATGGCGTCCCCGATGCAAAGCTGTTGTTATCATGTTTATTCTCGAATTTTGTTTTTAGCACTGTTTTTTGCCACAACAGTTTCCCGTTTTTACAGTCATAGCACAGCAAAACCTTCTCCTGTGTTGCATCAAGAGCAGTGATCAGGAAAAGCCTGTCTTTCCATATTACAGGCGAAGAATAACCTATCCCGGGAACAGGAATTTTCCAGACTACATTGGTAACAGAATCCCACTTTACAGGCAAATTGGTTTCTGTACTTGTCCCATCACCATTCGGTCCGCGCCAGCATGGCCAGTTTTGCGCCATGGATAAAGACAGCGAGCTTAAAATAAAAATCAGCACAAATGAACTTATGGATCTGGAGTTCGTCATCAGTTTGTAATATTTGCTGTTAGTTGAAATTTTCGTACGCGTCAAAAATAGAAAAAATTGTGATTGACGCCTTCTGTTTTTCCTGATCTTGATTTTAAGCCAAGAAACAAAACAAATTGTCGTACGGTTTGTTCTATTTTAAATTTTTTTGTTCCAACAAGCTCTTGTTGAACATTTGTAAAATTCGGTAAGATTCTCTTTGTCTGTCGGTCAGTAAATGTCATATGATGACAGGGTTGGATCTTATAGAAATGACGCTATAACTTACAGATTAACAAGATAAAAGCAGAGCGTTATGAAAAAAATTACACTTTCCCTGCACACTTCTCTCGATGGGTTTGTTGCCGGTCCGAAAGGGGAGATGGACTGGATAATATTTGACCAGGAAATGTTTGACCTCGTCGGGACGTTTACAGAGGAGGCCGATACAGCATTATACGGGCGTGTAACCTATCAGATGATGGAAAATTACTGGCCAACAGCCGCAGATAAGCCTGATGCAACAAAGCATGATATCGAACATTCCCGTTGGTATAACAAGGTTGATAAGATCGTTTTGTCCAAAACGATGCAGAACAAAGGGGCTGGTAAAACAAGATTCATACACAGTAATGTTAATGAGGAGATCAGACAACTTAAAAATCAGTCAGGGGGCAATATTCTGATTTTTGGCAGCCCCACAGTCGCTCATTACCTTATGGCACACAACCTTATTGATTATTATTGGCTATTTGTAAATCCTGTTCTTATCGGCCAGGGGATCCCGCTTTTTGCGGGCGTTGGCGACAGGATAGGCCTGAAACTATTGCAGACCAGGGTATTTTCATGCGGGGTAGCAGGCCTGAATTATGCCCTGAACATTTAAAAGTGAGTAGTGAGGCTATAGATGAAACAAATAATCTTTTTTATAAGCTTCTTTCTGATTACCGGTTGGCAGATAAGCGCTCAGGCTAAAATTGAAATAGCTGCAAGCGATTCAATAAAAAAACAGCAAAGATCAAATCAACTTATCAGTCTGCTCGAACTGGCTGAAAAAAACTATCCCCTTCTGAAATCAAAAATGCTCGATGTAAAAGTTGCCGAAAAAGGAGTAGATATTTCAAAAAGTACTCTTATCCCTTCACTTGACGCATCTTACCAGGTTAATTATGCTACTTACAACAACATTACAGGAATGGCTTATTCGCAGTTCCTGGTGCCAATAAGCGGACCCCCGTCAGCTGAAAATAATTACAATGGAGTATTCGGAAGTGTTACAAGCCTTCTGATGAACTGGAAGCCCCTGACTTTCGGACAGCGTAATGCGCAGACAAAGGTTTCAAGGGCGGAGTTGCAATATGCCGGCGCAGATGAGCAGAATGAAATATTCAGGCATAAAACAAGTGTTATCAACGCCTACCTTGATCTGCTTACAACGAATGAACTTGTAAAGGTGCAGAAGAATAACCTTGTAAGAACGGAAACCAATTTAACGGAGGTAAAATCACTTGTTAACAGTGGCATAAGACCAGGTGTTGATACAGCATTATTTAAGGCTGAGATAGCACGAGTTAAAGTCGAACTGCTGAATAACCAGAAATACAAGGAACAGGCAAGAATAGCTTTGTCGCAACTGCTGGCAACTGATACAATTTTTGAATGTTCAGATACTCTTTTTTTTTCAAGTCTCCCTGTGAATACCTTGACTGTGGATTCAATTGATCATCCGCTGGTCAGTCTGTACAAATCGGACATTGAAATGAGCCTTGCCGGCAAAAAGGTGCTTTCAAGAACCGCATTGCCTGTACTGGGCGTCTGGGGAACCGTATTTGCAAGAGGTTCGGGTATATCATATAATAATACTGTCACTCCTTCGGATGGTTTAACCTTCCAGCGGTATAACTATGGAGTGGGCCTTCAGCTAAGCATGCCGCTTCTGCAGGCTGTAAAGATCCATCCGCAATTGCAGCAGCAGGATTATTTGATTGAGTCCAGACGGGAAAAACTGAACGAGGTTGAACTACAGCTGAAAAAGCAGCAGGAACTTGCAGATACTGCAATTAACAATGCTATGGCAATTGTGAAAGAGAACTATTTATTTTTAGAATCCGCCCGGTTTTCCTACAGGGCAATGGAGTCACGATACCAATCCGGACTGGCCAACTTTTCTGACCTGATACAGGCTCAGTATGCGTTGGTTAAAGCGGAAGCGGATAACCGTCTGGCTTTTATCAGCGTATGGAAGGCTTTTCTTTACAAAGCTGCTGTAAATGGCAACCTGGAAATGTTTATACAGACAGTTGAATTAAGCGAGATAATGATACGATTAATAAAATTTGCATTACAAAAGCCAGTTGCAATTATTGTTGCATTCATATCTGTCCTTTTTTTCTCATGGCTGACAATAAGAACGATGAGAATAGATATATTTCCACGGATGGGCGTCCCGACAATTTATGTCGCTCAGCCATACGGGGGATTATCGCCTGAGCAGATGGAAGGCTTTGTGACTTCATATTATGAATACCATTTTTTGTATGTAACAGGTGTAAAATTTGTTGAGTCAAAATCGGTACAGGGTGCTGCACTGATAAAAATCCAGTTCAATGAAGGCACAGATATGAGCCAGGCAATGGGAGAGGTTGTTGGCTATGTCAATCGTTCAAGGGCCTTTATGCCTCCCGGGACTGTACCTCCTTTCATCACCCGCTTTGATGCAGGAAGCGTGCCTGTTGGCCAGCTTGTTTTCCATTCAGAGACCCGTTCACTGGGGGAAATACAGGATCTGGCCCTGTTTAAGGTACGACCGATGTTTGCAACACTGCCGGGAGTATCCGCTCCGCCGCCTTTTGGCGGTAACCAGAAAACAGTGATCATAAAAGTTGATCCTGAGAAAGTAAGAGGCTATAATCTGTCACCCGATGAAATAGTTCAGGCACTTGTGAAGGGAAACAGTATTACCCCTGCAGGTAACATAAGGATAGGAGACGAAACCCTGATCACATCACAAAATGCAGTCGTGGAGAATATTAAGGAGTTGGAAAACATTCCTGTAAAGACAATCGCTGCCGGCTCAATATACATAAGGGATATTGCCAGGGTGGAACTGGGTGCTGATGTAACTACCGGATATGCCCTTATAAACGGGAAGCGTTCTGTCTATATTCCTGTGACAAAACGTGCAGATGCATCCACATGGGATGTCGTAAAAAGGGTGAAAGCTGCATTGCCTGACATGAGGGCCGCTATACCCTCTGATATAGAGGTGAGCTATGAATTTGACCAGTCCGGCTATGTTATTAATTCAATCAGGACTCTTGTGGCAGAAGGGATACTTGGTGCTATACTTACCGGATTTATGGTATTCCTCTTTCTTGGTGATATAAGAGGTTCAGTAATTGTGATAATCACTATACCACTATCATTATTGACAGCCCTGATTGGTCTGAATCTCCTGGGACAAACAATAAATACTATGACATTGGGAGGCCTCGCCCTTGCCATTGGCATACTTGTCGATGAATCTACTGTAACAATTGAGAACATCCATCACCATCAGGAACTGGGAAAAACAAAAAGAATTGCCATTCTCGATGCCTGCAGGGAAATTGCACTGCCCAAATTATTGATCCTTTTATGTATCCTCGCAGTTTTTGTTCCTGCATTCTTTATGTCTGGTCTGCCAGGTTCAATGTTTTTCCCCTTATCGCTATCTGTCGGTCTGGCTATGATAGCCTCCTTTCTTTTGTCACAAACCCTTGTTCCGGTGTTTTCCAGCTGGGTAATGAAAGATCTTGATCCTTCCGTGATGACCAGCCCGGGGGTTTTCACTAAGTTCAGAAACAGATATGCAGAATTTGCAAAGCATATCATACAATTCAGAAGAATAATCAGCCCTTCTTTCATTATCATTTCACTGGTGTTGTTACTCCTTGTTTTTAAATCCATCGGTACAGATGTCTTTCCAAAGACAGACGCCGGACAAGCCCAGGTAAGGCTGAGATTGCCGACAGGTACGAGACTTGAAAGAACGGAAGAAGCAACCCGGCAGCTGCTGGACCTGGCAAATAAAATAACTCACGATAATATTGAAATAAGTTCAGCCTTTGTTGGTACACAGCCGTCAAGCTATCCGGTTAACCTGATACATCTTTGGACAAGCGGACCAAACGAAGCTGTGATTAAAATCAATCTTAAAAAGGATTCGGGAATTCGGATTGAAGCATTCAAGGAGGAACTCAGAAAAGCAGTTGCAGACAATATGCCCGGAAGCTCTGTCTCCTTTGAACCGGGAAACCTTGTTGAGCAGGTGCTGAATCTTGGTTCGAATAACCCCCTTGAAATTGCAGTTGTAGGTAAGAACTTAAGCCAGTCAAGACAGGTTGCCGGTAATCTGGAGGAAAAGTTGAAAAAAATCAGCTATCTGAGGGATGTACAGATTGCAACACCTCTCGATTATCCTGGTATTAAAATAAATATTGACAGGATTAAAGCAGGGCAATCAGGGTTAACTGTTGATCAGATAGGCAGGTCAATAGTGACAGCAACCTCATCCAGCCGGTTTACACAGCCTGATTACTGGCTTGATAAAAATACCGGAACAGCTTACCAGGTTCAGGTGGAGTACCCTCAGTATATGATGAACAACAGCGATGAGCTGGGTCTGGTTCCTGTTGCTGGCAATTCTGGCAATACCGTTTATTTAAGGGATGTTGCCACACTTCAGAAAACAATCACTCCGGGTGAATACGACCGCATAAATCAGCAGCGGTTCATAACAATTACAGCCAATATTATTCAAAAGGACCTGGGTACAACGATCAGACAGGTTGACAAAACTATAAAGTCACTCGGGGAATTGTCGCAGGGCGTCAAAATAGTTGTCAGGGGCCAGGCTGAATTGCTCAGTCAGACAATGAATGAATTAAAAACCGGGCTTATGATCGCAATAGTAGTTATCCTGCTTATGCTTGCAGTTAATTTTCAGTCTTTCAGACTCTCCCTTACAATTCTTTCAATTGTTCCGGCTGTTGTGACAGGTTCAGTATTCTTGTTACTGATCACTGGCAAAACAATGAATATACAATCCTACATGGGAACTATTATGGCTGTTGGCGTGGCAGTTGCCAACGCGATATTATTTGTTACAAATGCTGAATATCACAGGGAGAGGGATTATAAGTCAGGATTTACTGTCACAGCTGCCTATAATCGCCTGCGGCCGATATTGATGACAAGTCTTGCAATGATTGCAGGAATGCTGCCATTGGCTCTGGGCTTTGGGGAAGGCGGCGACCAGAGTTCACCTCTTGGCGTTGCCGTAATCGGAGGTCTGCTTTTCTCTATGTTCAGCACCCTGATATTCCTGCCGGTTGTATATGAACACGTTATGGGTAAAAAGCAATATAAGAACCCTTCACTTGACCCGGAAGATAAAAACAGTACTTATTATACAGCAGGCAGTTAACAAAATATTCTCTCGAAAAAAAAGCATACAATGAAAAGTATAAAAATGATCACGGGCTTAATCATCTTAGCATTTCTGATCATGACAGGTTGCAGGAATGGCACTGAAAACGGACAACCTCAGAGTAATAAAACAGATTCAGTACACGCATTCATTCTGCAAAAGAAGCCGTTCAATAAAGGAATCTCCTTTCCCGCAGAGTTAATACCTTTTGAAAGGGCGGAGATATTTGCAAAAGTTGCAGGATATGTGAACAGTGTTAAGGTGGATATTGGCGACCATGTGAAGAAAGGTGAAGTGGTTGCAACCCTTGACGCACCTGAAATGATCGCCGGATATTCTGAGGCAAATTCAGATATGCAGTCGGCAAAGTCCAAATATATTGAAAGCCTTGATGATTTCAGAAGAATATCAAATGCTGCAAAGGTAGAAGGTACTGTAGCTGCAGGAGAGCTTGAAAGAAGCAGGAACCATATGAATTCAGACAGTGCTGCTTTTGAGGCCTCAAAAGCAGGTCTGGCAGCGTATGGAAAATTGAAAGACTATCTTGTTATAAAAGCCCCGTTCAGAGGAGTGGTGACACAACGGAACTTCGATGCAGGAACATTGATCAGCACAGTGAATGCAAAGCCATTGCTTGTGATAGAAAATAACGAATTTCTGCGGTTGAGACTTGCTGTTCCTGAGGCTTATACTTCTGCAAATCCTGTGGGTTCAACAATAAATTTTACGGTAGATGCATTCCCCGGGATGGTTTATGAAGCAAAATTATCCAGGAAGGCTGGGGCATTAAACCTTATAAACCGAACCGAAACCTGGGAATTCATTTATTCAAATAAAGAGTATATGTTGAAGTCAGGCATGTATGCCAGTGCAATCATTAATTTCAGCAGATCAGTGCCATCCTTTGTTGTTCCTTCCACCTCGATAGCTACCACCCAGGAAAGACGCTTTATTATAAGGCTGAAAGGGGGAAAAACCGAATGGATTGATGTTCATGCCGGGTTCGCACTCGATGACAAAACCGAGATATTCGGAAATCTTTCAGAGGGTGATACGATTCTTGTCAGGGGTACAGATGAAATAAAGCCCGGGAGGAAATTTATTCCTGATTTTCAGTCAAAATAAAATTATATTGATTGCTCCTGTAATATCCAAAGCAAGAACAGGAGCAATATTTTTTGTTTTCATATTGAAGCTTTTATGACAAAAGCCTATAATTTTGCTGAATGTTTAAGGGATATATTAAAACATTTCACCCTGTCAGACGTTTAACTTTTCAGATCAAACCTGAATAATTAGATTTAAGAAAATGGGAAGAATAATTAAAGCTGTTACTATTGTGTTGGTTCTGCATTTGTTATGCCAGGCATGCACTGTTGTGCCCTTAACCGGGCGTAAGCAATTAAGCCTGGTACCTGAATCCGAAATGATCTCAATGTCATTGACAAGCTACTCGGAATTTCTTAAGGCAAACCCCGTTTCAACGGATAAAGTCAAGACGGATATGGTAAGAAAGGTTGGTTCTGAATTGGCTGCGGCTGTTACAAGATATTTTGCGGACAACAACCTCTCAAGTCAGCTGGAAGGATATAAGTGGGAATTCAATCTTGTAAAAAATGACACCACTCAGAACGCCTGGTGCATGCCGGGTGGTAAAGTTGTGGTATATACAGGAATCCTGCCTGTCACAAAAGACATTAACGGACTTGCTGTGGTTCTGAGCCACGAAATTGCTCACGCAATAGCAAGACATGGAAATGAAAGAATGAGCCAGGAGCTTCTTGTTCAGTTTGGCGGTATCGCCCTGAATGAAGCAATTAAAGAAAAGCCGGAGGAGACAAAGGGTATTTTCAACACTGCCTATGGAATCGGATCACAGGTTGGAGTTTTGCTTCCGTATTCACGCGAACATGAACTTGAAGCTGATAAGCTCGGTCTTATTTTCATGGCTATGGCAGGTTACGATCCTCAGACTGCAGTTGCTTTCTGGGAGAGAATGTCTGCCATCGGAGGTAACAAGCCGCCTGAATTCCTCAGCACACACCCTTCAGATGAAACCCGGATAAGAAAAATAAAATCAGCCCTGCCTGAAGCAATGAAATACTACAAAAAATAAAATTTTACCTGTTCCAAAGTCTGAATTATCTCAAACAGGTTAGTTGAATCTGATACTCAGTATTTCTTGTCCATGAAAATTTACCGATAGTCAAAATCCGGTTATCAGGAATATTCCAGAATATAAGTTGACTTTATTCAGATAATTATCAGAATTTCACTATATTAGAATTCTTAACTTATCTGATAATTTATTATTGAGTCATTTTTCCGGTAAATTTTAATCGTATTTTGACGAATTCATTCTTTCTGTTTACAAACAAACGAATCCGTTATGTTTTCATCCGTTTTTATGCTGTAACTGGAAATCAAACCTGGCATAAATTACCTTTAAACGGTTGCCTGATACTTGTTGAGAGTATTTTTTAAATTTAAATTTACCCAAATATTCTGCCAGCTTAAAAGGCTGATAATGCGTGGTGTAATTGTCATAAGTTATTTAGAGAAAGTGTAGGGATAACAAAATTTGGAAAAAGCATGAATAGAATCACATTATATCAATTTAATTCACCTGATATCAAGATTACAATTGAAGCCTATTTTAACAAGGAAGACCTTGTTATTTCAGGCAATGATATAGGCAAAGCGGTTGATGAACACTGGGGAGACAGTGATTATGAATACCATACAACAGTTCTGGCAGAGGAGGTAAAAAAATTATATCCTCTTATGAATGTTAATGAAGGAGACAAGGAAGGTTTGCTTAACGCAATAGCAAAAATTTACAATACAAATAGTTGCTTTAGTGAATTCAATGATTTCCTGAGCAAAAACGGCATCAATACTGAAGGTTTCTCATGGACCTGAAATTCCATTTAATGGGATGTTAGCTCAGTTGGTTTAGAGCGCTTGCTTCACATGTAAGAGGTCACTGGTTCGATTCCAGTACGTCCCACCTTCGCCCTCCATAGCTTCAGCGGCGGAGGGCTTCGCATTACCATCCGCATTTCTGAGAATTTTCCGTCGGGCTTCGGTGTGCAACGCCCACCTTCGCCCTCCATAGCTTCAGCGGCGGAGGGCTTCGCATTACCATCCGCATTTCTGAGAATTTTCCGTCGGGCTTCGGTGTGCAACGCCCACCTTCGCCCTCCATAGCTTCAGCGGCGGAGGGCTTCGCATTACCATCCGCATTCCTGACAATTTTCCGTCGGGCTTCGGTGTGCAACGCCCACTCTTCGCCCTCCATAGCTTCAGCGGCGGAGGGCTTCGCATTTTCAAATATAATGTCTGAAATTTGCTGATTTTTTGTTATTATTGTTAATATGATAACACTAATTGCCATGCATATGAAAAAAAATTATTTACAGGTATCGATTCTGCTGGTTTTCATTTCAGCAGTGACTCTGAATGCTCAAAAAAGCGCAACAAGTGATCTAATCTATCATGATCCGGGATTAAAGAAAATTGTACAGGTAGCTCTTGTAGTTCGCGACATTGAAGCCAGCAGCAAACTCTGGGCTGAACTTCTGGGCATGCCAGTGCCGGAGATCCGCACTACGCGTCCCGGTCATGAAGTTAAGGAAATCTATCGGGGGAAGCCATCCGAAGGACAGGTGAAGCTGACATTCTTCGATCTCGGACAGGTTGTTATTGAACTGCTTCAGCCAATAAGCGAAGGGACAAGCTGGAAGGAATTCCTTGACAAAAAAGGTGAAGGAGTGCAACACCTCGGATTTCAGGTCGTTGACCCTGAGAAAACATCCAGGGAGCTTGAAAAAGAGGGTTACCCGATCATTCATCAGGGGAGGTATGATTCAGACGATGGAACATACATCTATCATGAAACCCTGGATGCTCTCGGAGTTGTTATTGAATTGCTCCATTCCGATACTCCAAAATAGGAGTAGGCTGGGACAGTCAGACAGCTTTTAGTCTTTTATGCAGCGTACGGAAAATCCAAAGGATTTACCGTAACCATAGTATTTATTCAGATAGCCTTCAATTGCGTACAAGTCACGAAGCCAGGGGGATTCATTATCGTATTCGGTAGAGGTCCAGAATGTACAGGAGATAACGGCGTCGGAAAATGTTCCGTTGTTGTACCGGAAGCCACTGGGAAGAGCTGTAAAACCGCTACTATTATCTGCCGCTGTATTTGGACTCATCCAGTGTGCCGTGCCGGATTCTTTTAATTTTCCACCGGCAATATTGTCACCGCCCAGATATGAGCCTAGAACAGACCATTCGGCATCTGAAGGTATATGCCAGCCGGTAGGGCACAATCCACGGGGGTCAGTTATTACATACCAGGTGTAAAGCCTTCCATATACAGCGATATTACTATTATTTCCATCATATGCCCATTGATATTTTGGTGTGCTTTCCGATCTTATGTCCTTCGTTGCCGGGTTTGTTGTCTCTATTGATTCGCCGTTAGCATACCTGGTTACTCTTAAATTTTCCTGTGTCCATAATTGAGTGCCAATTTTTATTACATTATATTGATTGCCATCTATATCACTGATAGTTGACGGATCAGTTTTAGGGTTCTCTTTGTCGCATGAAAATAAAGTGAGAGAAACAAATGCCAAACTTAAATAAAACAAGTCTGTACGGTTCATTTTTTTCTTTTAAGAAGGGTTATAAAAAAAAATGTTTTCAATTGTTATTCATCCTTCAGGCAGCGAACCGACATTCCGTATTCAAGATAAGTGGAGATTTCACGCACATCGGTAGTTTCATAATTGGTCATAGCCCTCATCCATGCGCCGAAAACAGGAGCAGTGGAAGAACTCCACCAGCTGCCATTATCTCCATTACTGAAGAATGCTCCGTCTGTATAACTTCTGTATCCTCCTGGTAAGGCGGTAAACCCGCTTGAATTCGTTGATCCGCCGTTTGGACTGTTCCAATGTGTCGTTCCTGATTCTTTGAGTTTTCCTGACGCCGCCGATAAACCGCCAAGAAAATCTGTTAAGGCAGTCCACTCACCATCTGAAGGAACATGCCAGCCCACGGGACATAACATGCCCTTGTCTACAGCGTACCAGTTATACATGGCCCCATATGCAGGCTTGTAAGTTGTGGAATCATTGTTGTACCAGCAATAGGCGTCATCAGATGTGCTTGCCCATGAGGAAAAGTCGGCAACCTTAGGAATTGGTGTGCCATCATTATACCTGGTTGTTTTCAGATTCTCGACAAGCCAGAGTTGAGACCCGATTTTCACAGAGGTGTAAATATTGCCATCACCATCCCGTATGACAGTATCCTCGCTCTTTTTGCATGAATAGATCAAAGCAATAAACAGGAACAGAACTGAAATGCAGAGTAAATTTTTCATGATTGATTATTTTAATTTGAACAGGTCAGATTATCATCATAACTGCTTTTGCTCCACTGCACTGATTTCACAATAATGAGCGGAATGATTTGTACGAATGTTTGAATCCTTATTTATTTTTATTGCATGGGAGATCTTTATACCCATCGACTTTCATGATTGTACTCTCAAATTTAATAAGAATAATTAGAGAAACAACAATAAATACTATCTGAAACAGCCTCTTTTCTCTATGGCTGTTGAGCTACATTATTCATATAGTTATTATCATCCTCAGGCTTGTTCTTTTTAAATTCCATCTTTCCGAATTTATATGTAAAATTGATGCCGAAGGATCTGAATGGCATCTTTCGGACATACTTTGAGGCATAGTTTTCTGTTGAAATTGTTGTGACCTGGTTTATATATTCGCTGAACGGGTTGGTTGCTGTGAAACCAAGACTTCCCTTCTTGTCCCGGAACATTTTTCTGAAGGCAAAGTTATAAATGAAAAACTGCGGGATCTTTCCCTGTATCCCCTGAGCCGGAGAGCTGTACATGCCAAAAAATTCAACGACAAGATCTTTTGGCAGCTGATAGGTCGCATTCAGGTTAAACCTTGACCTGAACCCTGTTGACATGTTGCCTGTACCTACATCAGTAACAAGATACCTGTGGGTAAGCATGAAGTTTCCCCGTATGTCTAAATGTGAAGTAAAAGGATATGAACCTGATGCGCTTAAGCCAGAATTGTACTCCTCCCCGACATTTGATTTTATAAAGCGCAAATCCATGATTAACAAATCTTTAAAAAACATTAACACTCAGTTCCGGCCCGATGGCTATAGGGATCAGACCCTTAGTGAGCCTCGGAAAGCCCTGGCTCCATAATAGGATTCTGCTCCATTATGATATATGAAGACATTTCCGTACCGGAAATCAGCAAAAATGGCGCCACCGAGCTTTCTGACCGCGGAAGGTGTTTTCACCCAACTCGATGTTTTCGTATCAAAATTTCCCAGTTTCTGTAACTCCCTGTATTGTTCTTCCGTTAATATATCAATGCCTATGGAAGCAGCCATATCAAGTGCGTTATTTGCCGGTTTATGTTCTTTTCTTGACTCGAGTGCCTCCCGGTCGTAACAAACGTTTCTGCGGCCTTTTGGACTTTCTGCTGAACAATCATAGAAAATATATTCGTCCGTTTTTTCATCATAACCAACAACATCCGGTTCACCGCCAGTTATTTCCATCTCATTCAATGACCATAGCTTTTGAGTATTAGCTTCAAGCTTTGACTGTACTTCTGACCATTCAAGACCCTTATGGCGGTTCATGTTTTTCTCAAAACGGGCTTTCAATACTCTGATTAGCTCTTCACGTTGTTCTGCTGACAACTCCTTTTTATTGCTATTAATGTTGCTCATAATTTCATTTTATCCATGTTTGATGAGTGTGTCAGGCTTGTAATATATCAACCCTTAGGTCGCCCAATGGTTCAGGAAAGTCTGCAAATTTTTAATTGTTAACACAAATGCTGCAGGAATAATTGCCTGCAACATCATTTTAAAAGAAATATTTATTCAACAGATTGACCCATACAGTATTATTATACTTATTCCGGTTTTTTAATCACCTCAAATTAATATTATATGAATACCTTGATTTTTGAGATATTAAAGGTTCAAAAATTATATTAGTTTTGAGAAGAAGGAGGTGACACTCGTTATCTGTTATTAGTTCTGCAATATGATATTTTCTTCATCTGATTACACG
>CAWFRW010000019.1:0-19060 GCA_963818295.1 uncultured Bacteroidales bacterium | reverse complement strand
ATGTAAGCAAGAGGCTCTATCATCACATCAGGAGACCTCATGGAAGGATATGTTGAACCAAGGTTGAAAAATGTGAAGCCATCCGTAATATTCCTGCCCACTGTAGCAATGATATATTCCTTCCCTTGGAAACATCATTGGCAGAGTATCGGAATAGGGCAGTGCAATAATTTTTTCAGGTTTGTAATCGAGAGTCTTTTCCGGCAAGTATCATCGATGGCGGATCGGGCACTTCAAGAAATGGCTTGTAATAAGATATGTACAAACTGTCGACATGACCTCTTGAATATAAAAGATTTACATATTCGTCAATTTTCAGTACAGGATTAAAAAGTTCATTTCTGTCAAAATGCCCACCACTTTAAAATTATACCTGTTATCGTACGAAAGGGTGTTGAACGGAATAAATGCCTGGATAGACAAAAAGCCGGAGCCTGTCGAGTATCCTTACATCGGCAGTATATTCATTTCCCTTTTCAACTTTAAGAGGTACATCGTAAATGTATTCAAGTCTTCCCTTTTTCCTGTACAATGGCTATATTATATACTGCAGTATCGGTCAGCTGCCTTCCCTGGCTGATATTGTAAAGCTTGATATTAAAGAGCAACTGGGCAGTAGGAACCCCTTGTGGATTTGCCTCGGAAAAGAAAAGATCATTTGCAAAGAACTTAATCGAAAGCACTGTCAGTTCATCAGACTGATTGTAAATATTATATCGTGGATTAATTGAGTTCTTTGTCGGGTTGTAAAGGTATGACAGGTCTTTTGAGTCTACCGCCTGTTGTGTTGTTCTGCAGGAATTGAAAACAATAACAGAAAGGATAGCTGCAACAATGAAAAAGGAGCATCTGATGGCAATATTATTCTTCATTCCCAAAAAACTTAACTTATATTATTGTTAATCTCGTTCCATTCAATTCTTAACCTGCAAAGTTCTTTGTTGTCACTTGTCCTGCATATTGAATGGTTGTAAGAGGAACCATTCATCGCATCTTCAGAAGTCTTTATCAAAACTTCTTCGTCGAACTGTGATTCTGCAAGATAGTTTATTTCAGCCGACCGGGGAACATTTTTCATTACGAAATCCAGTTTATAGCAATCTGATACCCATGTAAGATATCTGACATTGTTTGTATGCAGATTTACATCCAGATCACTGACTGTTATCCTGTAAAACCTCGATGATTTACTCTCTTCACCGGAGGGTCAAGTTTTGAAGCATACCTTATCGGACTCTGATTCGGATGCAGATCGGAATAAAAGTTTGCCAGGATGGAGTCAGGTCTCTGCACTTTTCTGGTTGTTCTGTCAAGGATAAGCCATGAAGAGGTTGCGGAGGCAATATGTCTGCCATCGGGGAAGCTGACATCAAAATTTCTCAGGGCGAATAATTTATCTGTGCCGTTTGGCCATGTCTTAACAATTATTGAATCCTCCCATTCAGGCCATTCGCTTATTTCAGCATAGATCCTTGAAAGTACCCAGAAGCGATTGTCCCTCAGCAGATCATCCCTCCCGAAGCCGAGTCTGATAGCATGATCGGAGGCAATATCCTGGAGGTAGTTGAACAGTGAATAAAGGTTAAGCCTGCCATCCGGTCCTGTCTCATAAACATGTACCCTGTACTCTTTCTCAAACTGCATCAATTCCATCATTGCCTGCTTTTTGTAAAAATTCCTCAACTTCCTGGCTAAGTATAGTCCATCTGTTCATCTCTTCATTCAACTGATCCTTCAGCTCCCTGTACCTTTCATAATTCTCCTCATGATCCGATGAATAATTTCCCGGTTCCATGAATGTTTTGTCGACTGCCTGTATCTCAGACTCCAGTTTTTCAATCAAGTGTTTCAGATTCCTCGAGATTTTTTCTAAGTTTTCTCAGCGCCTTTTCATACTCCTTCTTTTCAAGATATTTTTGCTTATTTGTCGATAAACTGACAGGAGCCTGCTCATTTTTTATTTTTTCCTTTTTCTCAATATCCTTGAGATTTTCAATCTTCTTCTTTCTCAGGAAATCGTAAATTCCGCCGATATTTTCTTTAATCCTGTTATGTCTGAACTCAAATACTTTTCCAACTATTCCGTCAAGGAAATCCCTGTCGTGAGAGACCACAATTAATGTGCCATCAAATTTAATCAGGGCCTGTTTCAGAATATCCTTTGAACGCATATCAAGATGATTGGTAGGTTCATCAAGCACAAGCAGGTTGGTTGGCTCCAGCAGCAGCTTTACAAGTGCAAGCCTTGACCTCTCACCGCCTGACAATACCTTGACTTTTTTTTCAACATCATCACCCCTGAAGAGAAAGGCGCCAAGCAAATCGCGGATCTTGCTTCTTATATCTCCCTTGGCAACATTATCTATTGTCTGCAGAACAGTGATATTTTCATCGAGAAGCTCATCCTGATTTTGTGCAAAGTATCCGATCTTAACATTATGACCGGTTTTCAGTATCCCTGTATGATCAAGTTGTCCGATTATTATCTTCGAAAATGTAGTCTTTCCCTCGCCGTTACGTCCGACGAATGCTACTTTTTCTCCTCTTGATATTTTAAAGTGAACCTTATTCAGAACATTGAGCGACCCGTAACTCTTTGACAGCTCTTCCGCCTCAAATACAACTGTACCTGATCTGGGTGCCGGCGGAAACCTCAGACTGATGGCGCTGTTATCCTCATCATCCACCTCAAGTCTTTCCACCTTATTAAGCTGTTTTATCTTGGATTGCACCTGGACAGCCTTTGTGGCCTTTGATCTGGAACCTGTCAATGAATTTTTCAGTATCCTCGATCATCTTCTGCTGGTTTCTGTAGGCGGCAATCTGCTGTTCTCTTCTTTCAGCTCTCAGGACAAGGTATTTCGACCATGAAGCCTTGTAATCATAGATCTTCCCAAGGGAGATCTCTATAGTCCTTTTTGTTACATTGTCAAGAAATGCACGGTCGTGAGAGACCATCAGTACAGCGCCATAATAGCCGGCACAGAAATGATTCAAGCCACTGGATGGATTCAATATCAAGATGGTTTGTCGGCTCATCAAGGAGAAGGAGGGAAGGTTTCTTTAAAAGGATCTTGGCAAGCTCAACACGCATCCTCCATCCTCCGCTCAGATCCCTGGTGGGCTTATCGAAATCCTTCCGCTCAAAGCCCAGATCCGAATAATGTCTGTTCAGCTTCTGCCATATAATTTGCCCCGCCAAGCATCCTGTACCTCTCCTCCACAACAGTCAGATGATCACATAACTTTAAGATATTCAACCGATTCATAATCATCCCGTCTTGCAATCTCAGTGCTGCAGAATTCAATCTCCTCCGACAGACCGATAAGTTCAGAGAAGGCTGTTATCGTTTCATTCATCACCGTTGTGGTATCATCAACCCTCATTTGCTGAGGCAGGTAACCCATGGTTGTCTCCTTTGACATATCCACCAGTCCGGATGTCGGAGGCTGAAGACCTGCAATAATCTTCAAGAAGAGTTGATTTGCCCGCGCCATTTTTTCCGGCAAGACCGATCCTGTCCTGTTCGTTTATTAAGAAAGGAAATATCTGTCAATAAATCAAAACTTCCAAATGATACTGAAATACCCTGAACCGATACCATAGACTAAATTAAAATAGCTGCAAAGAGACCAAAATAAATGATTGCAAATATAGGAAAAGAAAGTCACCCGTAAAAAACACCCCATTTCCAATATTGAACGAACTCTGATTTATATTCAATGCAGAAAGGTTATATTTGCAGAATATTTATTATATAGAATTACTTCTCAAAAGGTTAATAAAAAACATTGCTGTCATGAGATACGAAAGATCTTTCAGGAAGTTTTTTGCCCTGTTTTTAATCCTATCAGCATTCATAATTTCATGTTCCAAAGAGACTCCTTCTCCGGTTAACAAAAATTTTGTTTCAAAAGAGATTGCACTTCAGCATACCAAAGAATATTTAAGCAGCCTGGTTGATGCAGTCTCAGTAACCAATCCTGAAGTTCTTGATATAAAGCCGCTGATAGCATATGATATAACTGTATATAAAATTGTTTATAAAACAACTGTCAATAACCAGGAGATAAATGCATCAGGACTTGTTTGTGTTCCTGCATACGCCGGGTGATTATCCTGTTCTCTCCTTTCAGAACGGGACGAATACTGTGAATGCTAATGCTCCAAGGTAACTCCCCTTCATGACTATTCTTACCAGATGATTGAGCTTGTTGCCTCGCTTGGTTATATTGTGGTGATTCCAGACTATCCCGGTTTCGGCTCCTCGGCCTCGATTCCCCATCCTTATCTTATCAAGGAACCCACTGTCAGATCGCTGGTTGACAATTTTTATGCCGTTAAAGAGATGGCTGCATCAGAGTTGCCGGGGATAAATCTTATGGATGATTATTACCTGCTTGGCTATTCACAGGGCGGATGGGCTACTCTTGCCCTTCACAAATCGCTCGAAACTGAGCATAGCCAGGATTTTAATCTTATTGGAAGCGCCTGTGGCGCAGGGCCATATGACATCTATCTGCTGATGCAGGGAATGATAAATGTTACAACCTATCCAATGCCTGTCTATCTTGGATATATTGCTAATGCATATACGGCTTACGATCAGTTTACAAATCCGGTTATCTGATATTTTCAATGAGCCGTATGCATCAAGGATAAGTTCATTATATACGGGTGTGCTGACATCATCAGAGATCAACAATCAGCTCACTACTTCGATACACTGACCTGATCAATCCCGATTTTCTTGCAGGATTTGAATACTCACCCAAATATTCTACTGTCAGGGATGCCCTTCAATAATAACAGTATCGCTGCATGGCATACCTATAAGCCGCTTCTGCTGCTGCATGGTTCAGCCGATACGCAGGTGGATCCCGTATCGACTGAAAATATATACAATGCAATGATCGGAGGCAGGAACATCTGCAGATATCTGTAAAAAGGTAATTATTCCGGGTGCAGATCATGGCAGCGGTATAGTACCGGCTATGATACAGGGGATTCTTTTTCTGAATGACCTGAAGAGCTCCAGATGAATTGCATTTCAAAATGGGTGAGTGATAAATAAAAATTAATTTATTAAGTGGGAAGAAGAAAAGCGCTGCCTTTGCTTGAAAAAGTCAGGATAACTGAAATTGCTGCCGAAGGTAATGCCCTTGCAAGGGTGGATAATCTGGTTGTGTTCGTTCCGATGCTGATACCGGGCGATGTGGTTGATATCCAGGTTGTGCGGAAGAAGAAAAAATTCATGGAAGGAAGGGTTGTAAGGTTTCATGAATACTCCTCTGACAGGATAGAGCCCCGTTGCAGCCATTTCGGTATCTGCGGAGGATGCAAATGGCAGCATCTGCCTTACAATCTGCAGCTTCATTACAAGGAAAAACAGGTAAAGGATAATCTGACAAGGATCGGGAAGGTTGATCTTCAGCATATTAATCCGATAATCGGATCGAAAGAGGAATATCTTTACCGGAACAAACTCGAATATACCTTCTCAAACAAGAGATGGTACACTAAAGAAGAGGTGTCTTCCGGAGTTGAATTTGAAAAGGGAGGAGGCCCTTGGATTTCATATACCCGGATTGTTCGATAAGGTACTTGACATAGACTGGTGTCATCTTCAGCCTGAACCTTCAAATGCTATCAGGAAAGCAGTCAGGGAATATGCTGTAAGAAACAGGCTTGAGTTCTTCGATCTGAGAGAGCAAACAGGTTTTCTGCGGAATCTTGTTATCCGTAACTCTTTGAATGGCAATGTTATGGTTATTGTGGTGTTCTTTCGTGAAGAAAGGGAACAGAGAGAAGGATTGCTTGACTTTCTTGCTTCGGAATTTCCGCAGATAACTTCGCTGATGTATGTTATAAATTCAAAGAAGAATGATTCCCTGAATGACCAGACTCCGGTGCTCTACAAGGGGGATGACCATATATTTGAGGAGATGGATGGATTGAAATTCAGGATAGGTCCCAAATCATTCTATCAGACAAATACAAGCAGGCCCTTGAGCTCTACAGGATCACAAGGGAGTTTGCAGGACTTACCGGAAAAGAGATTGTTTATGATCTTTACACAGGCACCGGGACAATTGCCAACTATATTGCCGGATCAGCAGGAAAAGTAATTGGTATTGAATATGTTGATGAAGCGGTAAGGGATGCGGTAATAAATTCCGGACTAAACAATATTGGGAACACAATCTTTTTTGCAGGTGATATGAAAGATATCCTGAATGAGGATTTCATCCGTACAAACGGGAAGCCTGATGTAATAATTACTGATCCGCCAAGGGCCGGCATGCATGAAGATGTAGTGAAAGACAATTCTCCTGGCTTCTCCCTCGAAAAATAGTTTATGTGAGCTGCAATGCTGCAACACAGGCACGCGATATACTGATGCTTTCAGCCTGACTATGAAGTTGCAGCAGTACAGCCGGTCGATATGTTCCCGCATACACATCATGTCGAGAATGTTGTACTTCTTACAAGAAATCAGAAGTGACAGGCGGGTCGAAAGTACTGTAATATTCAAAATTTACTTATATTTATTGGTCGTATTGAAGCAATACACATATGTCTGTTACTAAAGAACCTGACCCTGACTTTCTGTCGCTGATTCCTGATCAGGGAATGGATGACCATCTTGCGAGTCTCCGTTATGCCGGGATGATCCAGAATGCCCTTATGCCTGATCCCAGGTTTCTCAGGGGATATCTTCAGGATTTTTTTGTTCTGTTTCTTCCCCGTGATATTGTAAGCGGAGATTTTTATTATGCCTTCTGCAACAGACAGAAAATGTGTCTGGCTGCAGGTGATTGCACCGGACACGGAGTACCCGGAGCCCTTCTGAGCATCCTGGGGATAAGCTTTCTCAATGAGATTCTGCAATCAGGTATGAACCTCAATGCAAACAGGATCCTTAACCTGATGCGGGAGAAGGTGATGAAAGCTCTGCATCAGACAGGATACGGATCAAGGACCAAAGACAGCATCGATATCGGATTATGCATTGTGGATTGTTTCTCCGGGAAAATGCAGTATTCAGGAGCCAACAGACCTCTTCTGATGTTAAGAAACGGTGAACTGACTGAATTCAAGCCTGATAAAATGACCATTGGAGTTGCGCCCCTCAGGGAGACTCCTTTCACAAATATTCAGATTGATACTTTGCCAGGCGATTCCTTTTACCTTTTTTCAGATGGCTTTGCCGATCAGTTTGGTGAAATAACAAATAAGAAATTCAAGTATAAACAGTTTAAAAAACTTATTGAGTCCTTCAAGGATCTCCCGATGGCTCAGCAGAAGGAGTATTTTGAAAAGGCATTTACTGGACTGGAAAGGTGATACACAACAGGTGGATGACGTTCTGGTCTTCGGTTTTACACTATAATTTTTAATTCATGATGAAGCTTACAGCTTTCAGGATCAGAAACTTCAGGTCAATTGTTGATACCGGCTGGCAAAACCTGTCTCCTGATAATATTACATGCCTGATCGGACAGAATGAATCCGGAAAGACTTCTGTACTTGAAGCCCTGAAGGTTTTCAATTCGGGACTGATTTCTGAGGATGTCCTGAGAAGTGATCTTTCACTGCCGGAAGTGAGTTGCAGATTCGCCATACCTGAAGGATGGCTGCTTAAAATTACCGAAAATCCCGGTGCAGAGCTTAAAGAGCTGCTTACACGCCTTGATCAGCTGGAGCTTACAAGAAAATGGCTTCAGGATTTTTCTTCAGTGATAAGCGTTAGCGGGGAAATCAGCCAGTATCTTGATTCATTGGACGATGCATGGAAGCTATATCTTGCTGATGTCTCCTCTAAAGCTTGAAACCGAGCTGAACGATATCAGGGAGATGGAATCTGATCTGGCTGAAGCTGACAGAAGAGGAAAACTCTCTCAAAGCAACCCTGGCTTCGGCTAGGGGTAGCGAGTATGGGTTTCAGATTGTTCAGAAAAAGATTGCAGTGCCTGTTGTCAATTCTGATCATTGATTATGAAGAAGTTAAAAGAAGCCTGAGCGCTCTCAGGAAAGAAAAGGAAGCACTGTCAGTCCGGACTTGCAGCAAAATCGCTGTAAAAAAAGCAGGTGATAAATGGAAAAAGCTTCTTGAGAAATATACCTCTCTCGATAATCATCTGAATGAACTTTCAGTCAGACTTGAAGAGAGGCATCAGAAGATGACCCTTCTTATGAAACCTATCGAGGATGAAACAGATTCTGAATGGAAGGTTACAATAAACGATTTCAGGAAAACAAGGAGCGAAAGAGACCTGAAAAAAGCCGAGATGGACAGGCAGGTTGCCCTTTCGGGTTATATAATAGATGGCGTGGCAGAACTTGTTGCAGAACAGAAGGTTGATAAGGTGATCAATACCTACAGATCTCAATATAACAGTGAAATACTCGGGAAGAAATATTTTTCAAGCTGTCCGGTCTTCGAATTGTTCGAAGATTTTGGAAGCCTGTTGCCGAACAGGATAGACATGGACGACATTATTTCAGGGAATGAGCGTGTGGAAGGATACAAGGCGGCACGGAATTTTCTTTCAATAGCTCAGCTTGACTATTCATTTTTTCAGCAGCCATCCAGCCGTATACTGAAACAGAAAATTGAAAATCTAAACTACTCTCTCACCCGTAATTTCCACGACTTCTGGCAACAGTCGATCGGGAGCAATAATAAAATTCATATTCAGTTTGAACTTGAACACTATAATGCCTCATACGGGCCAAAGGCAGGAAAACCATATCTTGAATTCTGGATAAAGGACGACGGAGAAAGGCTTTATCCAAAGCAGCGGAGCAGGGGAGTCAGATGGTTTCTCTCCTTTTATATGGAGCTTAAGGCATCTGCCAATAACAGTAACAAGCAGCTGATACTTCTTGTTGACGAACCCGGGGTAAGCCTGCATGCAAGAGCACAGGAGGATGTTCTTAAAGTATTCGATGACATAAAGGACAAGATCCAGGTGATATATACAACCCACTCTCCCCATCTTGTAGAGATCAACAAACTCCACCGTGTACTTGCGGTACAGCGTGATGATCTTGACAGCCTGAGAAGCAATACAAGGATCATCGACCCCTTAAGATTGTCTTCCGCATCGCCTGACACACTTACACCACTGCAGAGTATTCTTGGAAATCCAATGGCCGGCGAAGGATTTTCTGACAAAAAGATAAACCTGATTGTCAATGATACAGGTTCCTTTTATATGCTGAATGCTATTATGCTTTTAACCGATTTCAAGGGGGAACTCTGCGTCATCCCGTCAACAAATGTCTCATCAATACCATTGCTGTGTAATATACTCATGGGATGGGGAATGGAATTTGCGGTACTGATCTTTGAGAATGATGAAGAGATTGAAGTAGCTGAAATGCTAAGCAACTCCCTTTATAAGACAGATACCGGAGAGAGGGAACTGATACTTAGAGTGCCTGATATGTTTCTCAATTCCGAAGATCTGTTATCCACGCTTGATTTTAAAAATTTCATTCTCAACAGCAGGGAGGGGATAACGGTTCCAAACTCTGTTTATATAAGGGAAAAGGAACTTCCGCGGAATTTTATCCTCAGCAGATTCCTTAATAATGTCAAGGAAGGTAAGATAAAAGCCAGTGATCTTGATGAGGAGACCATTGAGAATTTCAGGCTAATTACCAATCTGCTGAGGGGACTGAAATAAAAATTTAAATTATTTTGCACTTTATACATGTTTTTCTACTTTTGTCGCGCCCGGTTTGGTATTCCTGTTTTTTACATGACGGAAGATTTGATGAATTTGGGATAGAGGTTTTACCTTTGGGGCAACAAGTGTTCTTGAAGATGATGGAGAGATGGGTGACCCTCCTGCGCTGAAAGCTTCGGAGGGCAAGGGTGGCTTAAACCAGTCCCGATAGATCGGGACTAAACTGCCGTATCACTATTTAAGTTCATATTTTTATTGGAGAGATGGGTGACCCTCCTACGCTGAAAGCTTCGGAGGGCAAGGGTGGCTTAAACCAGTCCCGATAGATCGGGACTAAACTGCCGTATCACTATTTAAGTTCATATTTTTATTGGAGAGATGGGTGAGTGGCTTAAACCAGCAGTTTGCTAAACTGCCGTATGGGTAACTGTACCGGGGGTTCGAATCCCCCTCTCTCCGCCTTCGCTCGCCATAGCCCTTCCTCAAAAGGGCGACGGCGAGTTTTATTTTTGGCGAGCTTCGGCGGACGCAGTCCGCTTATTTCTGAAAGAACTGAAAGAAAAATAAACAAAAACCCGTCAGGGTTTTATTCAGGTGTTGCAAGGTTCCCCCCTGGGATCACCGCAGGTAATCCCCCAAATCCCACGAACTCACCCCCAACATTGTCTCTGACCACGAACTCACCGCCCAACATTGTCTCTGACCACGAACTCAGCCCCACCGGGCTCATTTCATCGTCACCGCTCGACCCCCTCTCTGCTAACGCAAAGAGGGGACAAATCCAGTAATACCCCCCTTGGATCACCGCAGGTAATCCCCTCTCAAGCCGCCTCACCCTAAATCCCTCTCCCGGGGGGAGAGGGACTTAAAGAGCCGTCCCTACTCTCTTAAGCAGATCGTGCATTTTTTCTTATTTCGAGAATATTGATCCGAGGCCAAAGAATATAGCTGCCCAGATCAGTCCCTTGATCAGGAAAAAAAGTAATCCAATTTTCCAGATCCTTTTTGTCCATATTAAGAGCTTATTCATTATCTATCCTCTGTTAGATTCTATTTATTCCTGAAAAACATAATTCAAATAACATGGCTGCAGCTTTTATTGATCCATTTTAATGTTAAATTCATGGAGATTTCTGATAAACAATCAGGATTATGTTTTGGTTTAATTGGCTATAGCAGGTTTTTCTTTTTTAAAACAGATGGATTTTGTTTGCTTTTCAGGGAACTCAAAAGGAATCTCCTGAGGTCATCACCGATTAATGATCCTGCATGTATGGAATATTTTACAGGTGCTTCATTGCAAAGTAAAAAATCAGGATGGAGTGCCTCCGGATAAACGATCTGACGTTTTTCATCACTCTTCTTTCCGGAAAAATCATTTCAGGGAATAAAAAGATCACTTTATTGTTCCATTTTCATAGATATATCTTTTCTTTTCCGTCATGGTTTAAGACAAATAATTATTTGTGAGCCAGCGTTATTATAGCATTTAAGGAATGCTCCTCTGATGATAAAATTCACATTTTTTAACATTTTTGAATATTATTCGATTTTTGTCTTGTTATGTTCCATCTTTTTAATATATTTGCGCCATAATTTTAAACAGAAACGATTGTTGAAAAATCGGAAGTTTTTAAATAACAAAGTATTAAAAAGGTTAGAAAAATGAAGAACAAAGTTTTAATGGGATTAGCTGCTATCGCAATGGTTGCTTTCCTTTCAAGTTGTGGAAAAGTTCCACAGGCAAAAGTTGATGCTACAAATGCAGCTATCGCTGCTGCACAGACTGCTGAGGCTGCTGTTTATGTACCTGCTGAATTTGCAGCTGTACAGGATTCAATGAAAGCAATTAATGCTGCAATTGAAGTTCAGAATTCAAAATTATTTAAGAAATTTGGCCCAATTGAACTTAAATTAGATGAAACATTAGCTGCTGCTAATAAAGTTGCCACTGATGCTGTTGCTAAAAAGGAAGAAGTTAAAAAAGAGACTGAGACCTTATTAACTGACATCAAAGCAGTTATCGAAGAGAACACTACTCTCATGAAAAAAGCTCCCAGAGGAAAAGAAGGAGCAGCTGTTCTTGAGCAGATGAAAACTGAAATGGCTACCATTGAAGCTTCTGTTGTTGAAGCTCAGGCCTCTTATGATAAAGGTACTTACATGGATGCACTTAACAAGGTAAAAGCTGCTAAAGAAAGAGCAACCGGAATCAATACCGAACTTAAGGAAGCAATTGACAAAGTAAAAGGCAAGAAGTAATTCTTCTTCCTTTCTTAATAAAATAAGAACCCCCGGGAAATTTCCCGGGGTTTTTTTTAAAATTATCCAGGGGATACATGAGAAAGCGTTGGAAAAATGTGCTGATGATTGCAATTGTTGCCGGAATAATACCCTTGATTATTCTCATACTAATCCGGATCACTCCAAAACCTCCGGTTGCTGTAATTGAAAATGCGAGAATAAAGCTTGCACAGGCCGGCACCAAAAAAGCAAATACCTATTCTAAAAAACTTTATACTGAAGCAAAGGTCTACTTTGATTCTGCGATGGTGAACTGGAAAAGGGAGAATAACCGGTTCATATTCATCCGTAATTATGATAAAGTGGTATCCTTTGCGGAGCTTTCTGCAAAGAAATCTTCACAGGCTGCTGAAAACTCTCTCACCAGCTCTGCAAACCTGAAAAAAAGTATTGCTCAAACAATCGATACTCTCGATATTTTAGTTGCAGATATTACAAGGTTTTTCAACGACTACCCTCTTTCCGCAGAAGTGCGGACGCGTATTTCGCATGGGAAGATGTTGCTTGAGGAAGCCAGGGTGGCCTATAATAAGGGTGAATATCTTCAGTCAAACAGAAAACTGACAGATTCCGAATACCTCCTTACTTCCTGCTATGAAAATGCCACAGCACATCTGAAAAACTATTTTGAATTATATCCTGTCTGGAAAAAATGGGTGAATACTACTATCAAAGAATCAGCAAAAAGTGGTGATTATTCAATAATTATTGATAAATTTTCACGGAAATGTTTTTTATATCTGAACGGGACAAAAAAGTATGAATTTAACGCAGAACTGGGAGCTAACTGGGTTGGCGATAAAAGGGTAAAAGGCGATAAGGCAACCCCTGAAGGAATGTATAAAATTACCAGGAAGTTCGAAGGCGGCAGGACAAAATACTATAAGGCACTGTTACTGGATTACCCGAATGACGAAGACAAACGGAAATTCAAATCAGATATTGAAAATGGCCTGTTACCTGCAACTGCAAAAATTGGCGGACTCATCGAGATACACGGCAACGGAGGTAAAGGAATTGACTGGACCGAAGGGTGCATTGCACTTACTGACAAGGAAATAGAACTGGTTTACAGAAATGTTAAAGTCGGTACTCCGGTTACAATTGTTGGTTCAGTTATTGATCTTGAAAATGCAATGAAAAGATAATTTGTCTTAAATGGAAAACGACAGCATCAATAATAATGACAAACTGAAACAGGAAGCCGAGACCTCAAGACCCGATAATCAGTCAGGCCATTATGTGGAAACTTCCAGGAAAAATGACTCAGCCGGACAGAAACCTGAATCGAACAGAAAACTTCCTTCTATCCTGAGGACTTTTCTTTTTGCGTTTATCACTGTAATACTGGTTTGTTCCGCAATTGTTTTTGTTATTTACGGAGTTCCGGCAGTCACGGAAATGGCTTCGGGCCACAGTACAGCTTTTACAAACGATACCTGAGCTGAAACAGAGCTCACTTATACAAAAAGCAGATAAGCTCTGATCGATAAGGATATTCAGCGACTTTCCAGGAAATACAACGCCTATACATCAGGTCAGTCATATATAGTTATCAATACTACTGATAACCGCTTCTTTCTTTACCGTAATAAAAAGCTTCTAAGGGAAGGTTTCTGCAGTTCAGGCAGCTATACAATGCTTCAGACTTCAGGCAACAAGAAGTGGATATTCAAAACCCCAAAAGGCAAATACCAGATTCTGGGTAAGACAACCAATCCTGTCTGGAAAAAGCCTGACTGGGCTTTTGTTGAGGAAGGACTTCCAATACCTTCCGCTGAATGATTTTTCAAGATATGAATATGGTGTCCTTGGCGATTATGCCCTTGCAATAGGCGACGGTTACATGATACACGGCACAATATACAAGCGTTTCCTCGGAATGCCAGTCACACACGGATGCGTAAGATTGAATGATGAAGACCTTGAAGTAATATACAATACCCTTAATATAGGTTCGAAAGTTTATATTTTCTGACCCGAATCAAAAAAACAGCATGGAAACTGAAAACGCCAATAAACATTCTGTCAGAAAAATATCTTTGCTGATATTGTTGATAATCTTTTCATCATTTATTATTTATTATACTGTAATGTCGATGCTTGCACCTTCGAGAGCGCTGGCAGAAATAAAAAAGGAGTACAACCCTGAAAAATCAGAGAAAAAGAAGGACGATAACAGGATATTTACCGATTCTGCCTATCTGAATCTGCTTAAGGAGAGAGCATTCCTTCAGTCAAGGATTATTATGGCCGAAAGTGATTCAATATATCTTACAATCAATCTGGCCGACAGCAGCATGAATCTTGAAATAAGCGGTGTGGTTGTTCACAGAGCAAAGATGAGCAGTTTTAAAGCCAGCCGGATCCTCACAAACGGCAATGAGAATATTATTTATTCAATGCTCTCAACTCCGTTAACAATAGCCTCTTCATTCGCAACAATAAAAAAAGAACCGGTAATGATAAAAATGGCGCCGAAGGATACTTCAGAATATAAACCTGATATTATGCCTGATACATCAATTACAGAACCGGTAAATTATATTCTCGAGATGACAAATGGCACAAGGATTATTGTCCGCCAGGAAGAAGAGGATAAGAGCAACGAGAGAAAAGCACTCTTCAAATTCGATCTTAATGAAAGGTTGCATCAGACATGGCAGGCTCTCAGAAGAGTAGCAGTTTTCAAGGTACCCGAATATCATCCCTACATAAAGATAGAATTGCCCAGATCAGATGCCAAAATAATCTACAGGGCCATTCCGAAAAATGGCCAGATCTCTGTCTTTCTCTAAGATTCACCCATTCTGAATTTTCTTTTCTTTTCATAAAGGATTTCCTTTATCTTTATGTAGTATAACATAAATTCGGAAATCATGAAACATTCTGTTTTTTACCCGGCCAGGAGCAATGCCTTCCTGATTTTCATTTTCCTGATATTTTGCCTGCCTTCTGTTGGACAGGAAACATCGAATAAACCGGCACCGCTTCCCGACAGGATAAATAAAATTGTATCCGTGTCATGCATGCCTTGTCATTCCTCAAATGGAGGATTTCTCTCAAGATCCAAACTGAATTTTAATGAATGGACAGAATATTCAGCTGAAAAGCAGAAAAAGAAAGCCGCAAAAATGTATAAGGAGCTTAAAAAAGATGCAATGCCTCCAAAAGAGGCGAGAGAAAATAATCCGGATATAATACCCACAAAAGAACAGATTGAGATTATAAAATCCTGGGCGGATTCATTCTGATCTCATTTTATTTGTACAGCTGGAGGTTTGTCATTTCATCTTTTAAGCTATGGGAAGATTTACTGGTCTGATAGGAATAATATTGATTCTCGGACTTGCTTTTTTATGGTCAAATAACAGGAAGAAAATTAACTACAGACTTGTTATCACCGGGCTGCTGCTTCAGATATCGCTTGCAGTCTTCATCCTGAAAGTTCCTCTGGGGCAGGAGATCTTTTACTGGCTGGGGAAAGCAATAAATAAACTGCTTGACTTTTCAAAAGAAGGAGGACTGTTCGTTTTTGGCGACCTTACAAAGGTTACACAGATCCTGCCTGAAGGAATCGTAAAAAGCGGTATATTTCTCTTTATTCTTCTTCCCACAATAATTTTCGTGTGCGTCCTTGTGTCAATAGCCTATCATATTGGTTTGATGCAGAGAATTATTGCCGTTATGGCGCGATTTGTCCATTGGGCAATGAGAGTGAGCGGGAGTGAGGCATTGTCAAATGTGGCAAGCGTTTTTGTCGGCCAGGTGGAAGCACAGATAATGATAAGGCCTTATCTATCGGGAATGACAATGTCAGAGTTGCTTGCCTCCATGACCGGAAGCATGGCATGCATTGCAGGAGGAGTAATGGCTGTTTATATTTCAATGGGTGTCCCTGCTTCATATCTCCTGGCAGCGAGTCTTATGGCTGCCCCTGGAGCACTTGTAATCTCAAAAATTGTCTTTCCTGAGACGGAGGAATCTGAAACGAGGGGAAAGGTTAAGCTTGAAGTAAAAAGGGAACATTCAAATTTAATGGATGCGATCGCTCACGGGGCCAGTGATGGCATGAAGATCTCGTTGAATGTGATCGCAATGCTCATAGGGATAATTGCCCTGATCGCACTTGTTGATGCACTGCTGGGCTATTCAGGACATCTCCTGTCATGGATGGGGCTAACCCTGAATGGAATCGGACTGAATGCCGATAATCTCCGTCTTAAAGATGTTGTAGGAGCATTCTTCAGCCTTTTTGCCATAGTCATGGGAGTGCCTGCTTCTGAATCACTTAAACGTCGGCGCACTGATGGGGACAAAAATGGTAGTCAATGAATTTGTTGCATATTCGGATCTTTCTCCAATGATACAGCAGGGCCTGCTGAGTGCAAAATCAGTTATAATAGCAAGCTTTGCTCTCTGCGGTTTTGCAAATTTCAGTTCAATAGCCATTCAGCTTGGAGGCATTGGGGTTCTTGTCCCGGACAGAAGGGCTGATCTTGCCAGGCTTGGATTCAAAGCCATGCTCTGCGGTACAATGGCATCATATATCTCGGCTGCACTGGCGGGGATGCTGCTGTGACCTGGATTTGCCCCCTCTTTGCGATAGCAGAGAGGGGGCCGAGCGTCAAGAAATAGCCCGGTGGGCTATTTTAGCGAAGGAGCCGGACTGCAGGGCCGGGGGTGAGTTCGTGGTAAGAGAGGGATTTAGGGTGAGGCGGCTTATGAGGGGATTACCTGCGGTGATCCCTTTGGGGGCACCCTGCAACACCTGAATAAAACCCTGACGGGTTTTTGTTTATTTTCCTTTCAGTTCTTTCAGAAATAAGCGGACTGCGTCCGCCGAAGCTCGCCAAAAATAAAACTCGCCGTCGCCCTTTTGAGGAAGGGCTATGGCGAGCGAAGGCGGAGAGAGGGGGATTCGAACCCCCGGTTCGCCGGAAGGCGAACAACGGTTTTCGAGACCGCCGCATTCGACCACTCTGCCATCTCTCCTTTGACCGGTTAAGGCTCGCAAAAATAATAAATATTTGTGTTCTAAATGTCCTGAGAAAAGATTTAGGTGAATATATAGTCTTGTCATATAATGAATTTTCAAAAAAAGTTCCTGATATTTATCTGACTGAAGGTTTTTTAAGCTTATTTTGCCCATCGGATCCAAACCCATTAACCGCCAAAAAATTATTATATGAAATTAGTTTCCTTTGTACTTATGAGTGCTGTGTTTGTACTTATTGCCAATACAGGATGTAAACAAAAAACAATGGTTGATACTGCAAATCCATTCTTTTCTCAGTTTGAAACTCCATTCAATGTCCCTCCCTTTGAGAAAATAATGGCTAAACATTATATCCCGGCCTTCGAAAAGGGAATGGCTGAAGGTAGGGAAGGCCTTCAGAAAATATTAAATAACAGCGAGGCACCAACATTTCAGAATACTATCGATCCTCTCGACAGTCTGGGCTCTCTGCTTACAAAAGTTTCTTCGGTTTTCTTCAGCCAGACATCTGCAAATACAAATGATTCACTTCAGCAGATAGAGGTTGAAATTTCACCAAAGCTTTCTGTCTACAGAGATGAGATTTTACTCAATCCAAAGCTTTTTGCAAGGGTAAAATCAATTTATGAGAACAGGGAAAGCTCAAACCTGGATGATGAACAGAAATTCATTCTTGAAAACCTTTATAAGGGTTTTGTACGCAACGGTGCCCTTCTTGGCGCTGCTGAACAGGATACTCTTAAAAAGCTTAACCAGGAGATCTCTATCCTTACTGTCAATTTTAGCCAGAATGTTCTTTCCGAAACCAACAAATTCAGACTTGTTGTCGACAAGGAGGCTGATCTGAAGGGCTTGCCTGAAACTATTACTGCCGGCGCAGCAGAAATGGCAAAACGCGACAGCCTGCAGGGTAAATGGGTATTCACTGTACAGAAACCCAGTATGCTGCCTTTCCTTACATACGATGAAAACAGGGAACTTCGCAGGAAACTATATGACGCTTATCTCACAAGGGGTAATCATAATGATCAGCTGGATAACAAAAAGAATCTCGCAAGTATAGTATCTCTGCGCGCTGAGCGTGCAAAGCTTCTTGGGTATAAATCACATGCCGACCTGAATCTTGAAAACAGGATGGCCAAAACACCTGAAAAAGTCTGGTCACTTCTTGACCAGCTCTGGAAACCGGCCCTTAAAGTGGCAGGCGAAGAACTCGCGGAAATGCAGCAAATTGCAGACAGGGAAGGAGCAAATTTCAAAATAGAGCCATCCGACTGGTGGTACTATGCTGAGAAATTACGCAAAGAAAAATATGATCTCGATGACAGCGAACTAAGACCTTACTTCAAACTCGACAATGTAAGGGAAGGAGCCTTCACAGCGGCTAACAAGCTCTATGGCATCACTTTTACGCCCATTGAAGCCATTCCTCTTCCTCATCCCGATGCTAGGGCATTCGAAGTGAAAGAAGCCGATGGATCCTTAGTTGGAGTTCTCTATATGGATTTTTTAACAAGGGCCAGCAAGAGTCAGGGTGCATGGTGCGGGAGCTATCGTGAACACCGGTGGCTAAATGGCTCGGAAGTAAAACCTGTGGTTACAATGGTCTGTAACTTCAGCAATCCGACAGGCGACACTCCGTCATTACTGAGCCTCGATGATGTTAATACTCTCTTCCATGAATTCGGTCATAGTCTCCAGGGGCTGTTCTCAGTAAATAAATACAGCATGACAAGCGCTGCTATGGATATTGTAGAATTGCCTTCTCAGATAATGGAACATTGGGCTACAGAGCCGGAGGTATTAAAGATGTATGCAAAACACTATAAAACAGGTGAAATTATTCCTGATGCACTGATAAATAAAATTCAAAAGAGCAGCTACTTCAATACCGGTTTTGACAATGTTGAGATTCTAGCAGCTTCAATGCTCGATATGGCCTACTATACCCTCGAAGCTCCTGTGAATATTGATATCGAAAAATTCGAAAAGGATTATCTTCAGAAGAAAGGGCTGATAAAGGAAATAGAACCAAGATACAAAAGCACTTACTTCCTT
>CAWFRW010000018.1:0-224278 GCA_963818295.1 uncultured Bacteroidales bacterium | reverse complement strand
TCTTGAGAGCCTCATTCTGTTTTGCCTCGTCCTCCCCAGGCATTACGGAAGGAGCTGTTTAGCATTTCTTCAAATCGTTCGCGAAAGGACCTCACGGGCGGTGCGGCAAATACGGGGTGCTTGCGGGGGTGGCAATGGGATCGAGGGCTGCTGGTGCGGCGGCCGCGATAGGTTTGGCGTCGCCGTCCTCGATGTACGCGGCATCTGGGATACCCTCGGGCATCGCAGCGTCCGACGTCTTGGTCGCTTCGGGTTCCTCCAATGCCTCGGCAAAGGTCACGAGGATGTCGTCCTCAGACAACGCAACTGCGCTTCGCAGAGCCGCATGCACCAAGTCGAGGGACCGGCGAAAACGGGAGTGTCTGCGGCGCAGTGTTCGTAGCCGATCTTTGCCGTTGACAGCATGCCGAGCGCAAGGGATTCTGAACGCGGTCAGCCAGGAAGCTAGCCGCATTGGCGACCCGCCATAGTGCGCCGAACTGTCCGGCGGGGGCGCCAAGGTTGTATTCCTGCGCCTTCCTAAGATTTTCAGCGTTTTGATCGAAGGAGAGGTCGTGCTTCTCAAACAAGTTCAGCATCGCATTAATCGCATCGCGGATGAAAGGCTTGTCCATGTCGATCTCCGGTGTAACTTGGCTTGTCGCTCCGGGCCTGCGACGACTCTCAACGCCTTAGCACTAACACCAAAGCCCCGTTAGACACGAGCCTCGGTAGGCCATCAGTCCGCCTAGCCTCAATTCCCAAACTGGCCAACGGCCGCGTGCGGTGCAGGTTTAGACTGGCTCATTAAAGATGGGGTTGGCGTTATGTTAACCATCGTCAAGCCTGGTGGCAAGTAGGGGCCAGCAGGCGGGCATCACGATGGGTTGGAGCCAGCCGAACTGATCCGGCCGACATCACAACGAAATCGGGTTTTAAATTTTTATCCTTTTTACAACAGATCATAATCAATAGAGCTATCAATATCAAGTATTTATAAATTAGTTTCATATTAATCTAGTATACAAAAAACAAATCAAAAATGGACAGGTAAGCTATTATCCTGAGTGATAAAAAAGGCACGAGTGCAATTAATCAATAGAGGGTTTAGTCAGCGACCAATGGCTATGAATGATTTTCCATTCATTATTTTCTTCCAGCCTGTACACTTCAGTGCAATTCTCTTTCCAAAGCATTTTTCCTGAATATGAGCGCAGATTGTAGGTTAGGACTACCAATGTACCGGTTTGTTGTACAATGGGATTTATCATTTCGAATTTATCCATCTGTATTTTTCCCCGCATGCTTTCATACAACTCTTTTATCTTATCCCAACCCTCAAGCCGACTTTCTTGGGCAGGATCAAAATAGGTGAAGTCCTTTGAATAAAGGTCGAGATATGGAGAAGGGTTTCCATTGTGCCATTCGGTGAGGGCAGCTGTCTCCATAGCAATGATGGTTTCTGTAATAGTAAGTTTATCCATAGTATTATTTAAAATTGATAATAATTCTGTTTTAATGCTCCTATCAGGTTTCCAATACCACTATTCAAATTAGTGAATTTAAGTATAAGAATACCAGGTTATTGACTGGCTTCTAGGAAGATATCACCTACCGGAGTGGCCAGTACTCCCACCGGTTTTATGTCCAATTAAGTTACCTCTATTACTTGTTACAAGATTTGTACAAAAATTTTCTGCTCCTGAGAATGTACTTTCGCCGATAATAACATTTTGCGCCACAAGTAGGTAAGGATATTTTGAATTTACTATAAGCACTGGTTGATGACTAATATTTTACAAAATGAATATATGATAAGTACATCACCAAATCTGATATACATTCAGGGTAGTTTGTCAGATGAACTTAATGTAACAGTCGATGAATTGCTGATTGGAGAATTTTTTTGAAATTTCCGTAGGCAGCACTTTTAAATGTGCTGCATTTTGAGTATCTGAAGTAAGGAAAACCTCAGAATAGTACCATTACATCGTGAATTTCTGGCATACAAACAACAGTCCGGTAGAAAAAATCCAAATTCAATCGAGAAACCACTTTATCCATTGAATCAGAAATTGACGGGATGTCTTATAAATCAATTAAACACTAGCTTCAGCCATAAGCCTATATCACAAATTGAGCTGCAACTTTTGTCCGTTCGGGCTACTGAAAAAAGAGTGAGAGTGAGAATGAGGGCGGAAGGTTCAAATGAACACTCTCATTATTTTTCTACTAGATTCACTCTCACACTCACACTTCTGATTCCCTCATATTCTTCGTTTTCTTTTCAAATTGGCTCAGTATGCTTATAAATACATATCTTCAAATGCCGGTCTTAAACTGCTGTTATGATTTATTTGAGAATCAACAAGCCGGATTTTGTCAGGGACTGTGACTTATGCATTTAAGAATATATTGGTTAATGGAATGTGGGTTAAAATAGAGGATATTGATTTAATTTTGCTTCTTAAAGCAATCAAACCAAACATGAAAATAACAAAAACTAAAAAAAGGTGGAGTATCATTTTGTTGTTGCTTGCAATAATTATCATCATTGGTTGCTTTCCGCCACCGCCGCAAAATTCCATTCAATATTATGAAAGGGAAAGTGGTCAATTAAAAACTGAAAAGGTAGCCGGAGAAAAGTGGTTGGTATGGTTGTATAACAATCCGATAGGAGAAGCAACCTTGTGGGCGTTGGCGAAGAGAAAGCTGGTTTCATCGATCTATGGTAAAATGATGGATCGCACTTCTTCAGCGAAAAGGATACATCCCTTTATTGAAGATTTTGATATTGATATGAGCGGCTCTCAAGAACAGGAGTTCAAAAATTTTAACGATTTTTTTACCCGAAAACTAAAGGATAATGTAAGACCAATTGATACCAGCTTTAATACTGTTGTATCTCCTGCCGATGGGAAAATCCTGGCTTATGCCGATATCAGCAACTCTGATTTTATTATAAAAGGATTTCGCTTTGATGTATCTTCCTTTCTGGACAATCCCTTTCTTGCACAAAAGTACCGTGATGGCGGCCCTTCTTATCATCCGGCTAGCCCCAGTCGATTATCATCGTTTTCATTTTCCGGTCAGTGGGAATTTGATTCCAAACAAAAAGGTTGAAGGTGACTATTATTCCGTCAACCCATTTGCTTTGCGTAAAAAGGCTGAAATATTCTGTTTGAATAAACGAGAATATACAATTCTTTCAAATCCTTTGTTTGGTGATGTTATTATGGCCGAAGTTGGTGCCACCATGGTTGGAAGCATCGTACAAACTTATAAGGGAAGTTCCGTAAAGAAAGGTGAAGAGAAAGGCTACTTTAAATTTGGAGGCTCAACAGTAGTACTGCTGTTTGAAAAAGGTAAAATCTACATTGACAAGGACTTATTGATCAATACAGCAATGGGATATGAAACTGCTGTTAAAATGGGAGAAAGAATTGGAGATGCTGCTTTCACTGTATACTAAATCAGGGTTGCAATAAAGACGGAAAGAATTTCATGGTAGTTGCCACAGGAAGTGCTTTCGAATGTGTCCCAATTATTGAATATCTTAATGAGGTTGGTGAAATAGATAAGGAACTTTTTTCAGTATTTCCTGAATTCTTTGAAGCTGATTGAGGAGGTTCTTATTTCATCATCAGAAATAATTCCCTGACAATACTGAATGTCCCTTCTGCTTCACTGTTCTGAAATGTGATCACTCCTGTTCTCTGGTAAGGCTGTAGGAAGAGGTATGTAGCAATACCCGGGTCACCTCCAGTGTGGCCCCACAGTAAAACCTTTCCGGATGAAGTTTCAAGTTCTTTGGAATGCCAGCACAATCCCCGGGAACTATCATCTTTTAACTGGGCTGAAAACATTTTATCAACTGTACCCTTCTTCAGGATTCTTGCCCCCATGTATTCCCCTCCATTCATCATTGCAATAAGATAACAGGATAAATCCCTGATATTTGTCCTGACAAGTCCGTCCGGATAGTTAGGGAAACTGTAGAGGCAGTTTTCCGCATAAGTGCCGGTTATAAATTCACTATCTCCGCGATAAAGTCTTCTGTTTTGCAACAGATCGCTCATGTTTTCATCTGTTACATATGCATAAGGCTTAATATGGTGGCTCGTATCTATTTCACTCAGGTACCAGCCTGTATTTTTCATTCCCAGCGGTCTGAAGATGTGCTCTCTGCAATAAACATTGAACGGTTGGCCGGCAACCCGTTCAACAATAAGGCCGAGTAATCCAAAGGCAACATTTGAGTACCTTTCCTTCTCTCCCGGAACCCAGACGCCAAAGTTTTCAGAGGAAGAGTAATACTTACCTTCCGGGGTCAGGTAATTATATATCCAATCATAAATCGAGATTGTCGGATCGCCGCACGAATAGCTGTCGGCATATGCACTCCCGTCTGTTATGGATGATGTATGGGTCAGTATCTGGAATATTGTAATAGGTTTATCAGGATACTTCGGATTTCTTATACTGAAATCCAGATATTTGCTGACATCCTCATCGAGATCAAGCAATCCCTTTTCCCAGAGCTGCATGGCTGCAGCAGCGGTAAAAGTTTTGGACACTGAACCTATGTTCATGATACAATCAATGCTCATGGGAACATTGTGCCGTATGTCGGCCAGTCCGTATGAATTTGACCAGATTATTTCATTATTCCTGACCACACAGGCAGCAAAGCCAGGGATCCTATTCTCCTCCATATACTTCCTGATGGAAATATCAATCGAATCATCTTTAGACTGGGCCTGAAGGACCGCCGTGCTCCCACAGTAAATAAGTGTCCCGATAAGCATCGCGTAGAAATTCTTTCTGGTCATAGTTTGGATTAAAATTAAAGTTATAAAAATACGGATAATCACTGAAACGTTTGCAACCTTTGTCCGTTCTGGTACCGGGAAAGATCGATAAGAAAATGGCCTGTTTACAGTCCCAAAACAAACGAATTTATTGATATACAAGCCAATGAAAAACCAGTCAGAAACCTGATCCAGGGAAAGCGAGACTGGATGTGATTGAAAAGACAGTGAAAATTTGAGACAAACTACAACAAAATGATATTTAACCGTATGATGAAAGAATGTAAATTTGTAACCTCAAGAGTAATTTTAAAAGCAACAAAAGAAAATCACTTAATATAAAAAAGTAATTATAATGAATAACAAACTTATTGCTGTAACTCTATTGTTACTTGTGGCTATTGCAGCCCGCATTTACGCACAGGACTGGCCACAATACCTCGGACCGGACAGGAATAGCATATCACCTCAAAAAGGCATTTTGAGATCGTGGCCCGCATCAGGACCTGAATTACTCTGGACAACCAATGTTGGTCCCGGATTTGGCGGAGCTGTTATTAAAGACGGAAAGGTTTATTTGCTTGACAGGGATGATAAAACGGGTGATATCATGCGGTGTTTTGATTCTGACAATGGAAAAGTATTATGGAGCTACAGTTATGATGCACCAGGATCAGTTTCGTATCCGGGATCAAGAAGTGTTCCGGCTCTCGATGGAAACAGGGTCTATTCCTGCGGCCCTTACGGTGACCTGTACTGCATTGATATCTCAACACATAAACCGATATGGAACAAGAACATCATGAAAGATTTCGGTGGAAGCAGAATACCTGTCTGGGCTATAACACAATGTCCGCTTATTTACGGCGACTTGCTTATAGTGTCTTACTCAAAGGATCCTGACGCCGGATTGGTTGCCTTTAATAAAATGACAGGTAAGATCGTATGGAAGACAGAAGCTATCGGAAATGAAACTTATGCAAGTCCGTCCATAGCAAAGATTGCAGGAGAGGATCAGATCATAATGGTATTCTCATCCACGAATACCTACATGCACAAGGAAGCTAAAATTTCCAAGGGCAGAATAATAGGGTTAAAACCGCAAACCGGGAAGATCCTCTGGGAATACAATAACTGGGAGAATATGGTTCAGGTAACTTCAGCTATTGATGCCGGCGAAGGCAGGATACTTTCAGTTGGAGGATATGAACTTGGATCAGCAATGATAAAAGTCGAAAAAAAGGGGGATAGCTATACTGTAAAGGAGCTTTTCAGGCACAATGATTTTGGTGGCCATACCGAATCACCAATAATGTACAATGGTTATTTCTATGCCCAGTTCTCCACGAACAACAGACGTGATGGTCTATGCTGTATGAGCATGGATGGCAAGGTTATGTGGAAAACAATGCGATCACCTCTGTTCGATAAAGGCAGTATGATCCTTGCCGACGGACTGATACTGGCAACTGATGGAAGAAAAACCCTGTATCTTATACAGCCTGATCCTTCAGGATTCAAGCCTCTGGCTTCTGCTGAGCTGCTTGGAGATGGACAGAACTGGGGTCCTTTGTCGCTTTCTGATGGCAAGCTGATTCTCAGGGATCAAAATCGTTTAATGTGTTTCAAAGTTGTTAAATGATTCATATAATTTCACTCTTTTATAACCTGCCGATCTCTCTCCACATCTTCAATTCTTCAGCATATCTGTCGCGTATAACTTCACATTTAGTATCAATACGCATCGAGGAGCGATCTTTCAGGTTATAAGCCGGCCAGTCAGGAGCGCCTTTTGCGGCAGGTTTTCCGGTCCTGGCAAAGGTGGACCATAATTCAGCCATATTATGTGAAGCAGTAAAACGTTCAGGTCTTGACCCTCCCCAATAGCTTGTGCCCGGAGTACCATCTTTCTGAGGTTGTTCATTGTAAAACTTGAAGGATATTTCCATGGCATGAGGTGTCCCCATAGGATATTCAGTACCCGGGATTTTATTTTCATTTTTATAACCGAAATTATAGAGATAAGCAGGTGCACCAGGTTGTTTTGTCTTCCTCTCAGCAATAACAATTGATCCCAGACCCATCATGTTAATCGACTGTATAGCAACCAGTATATCCACCGCCGATGCTTCCGGACGCGTTTTTTTGTAAGTGTCAATTATCCTTTGGGTATCTTCACCAAACTGCGGTTTCAACTTGTCAGGCAATTCATCAAAACCGATACTAAACAGACTTTTATCCTTAGACATCATCCCGAAAAAATTGAATTCGTCTTCGTTCCATCCAACTATCAGAGGCTTGTCTTTTGATATCAGAGGCGCGACAGGATCAAAGGGATGGTTGGGTAGTGCAACACCGTCCACTACCGGAGAGAAATCTCCGGGTGAAGATTCCATAAGCCCTTTTTTCTTGTTTGTTGATTCTGTTCCTGGTGCAAGTGAAGGAAGTTTACCCTGCAGGTCAAGCAGTACGGAGACGGGTAAGTCAAGCAGTTTTTTCCAATCCCTGGCATTTATGTTTAATTCCTTTAAAACCATTGCGGTGGTTTGAGCAGCTGTTTCTTTCGGAGTCATTCGTATCCCGGGTCCACTTTCGATTGAAGCCTTATTAAAGAAAGGGGCTGCAGAAGGCATGGCATAGAGACATGAAGTTTTTGCACCACCGCCTGATTCTCCGAATATCATAACATTGGATGGATCTCCACCGAATGAAGCAATGTTTTTATTCACCCATTCAAGTCCGGCCACAATGTCAAGCATACCCATATTACCAGAACCTGCATATTCCGCACCGGCGATCTCATCAAGATAGAGGTAACCCATGATGCCGAGACGGTGATTTGTTTCCACCACCACCACATCAAAAAACCGGGCAAGATTAGCCCCATCCTGTCCTGTTGAACCACCTGAACCGGTAGAAAAACCACCTCCGTGATTATAGAACATCACAGGTCGTTTTCTGTTATCGTTTGCAGGGGTCCAGACATTCAGGAACAGGCAATCCTCTGCAGGTTGTGGTTCATTAATTCCGTAAGTCTGATTCGGAGGCTGTATTGCAGGATTCCCCAGCCGGAGAGCATCACGCACACCAGTCCAGGATTCAAGCGGAGCCGGCCGGCGAAATCGTCTGTCACCGGAAATTCTCCCTGCATATGGAATCCCTCTGTATATATTCACACCTTCGGTCCTGACACCACGGATTTTTCCATGACTTATTTCAACAGTTACATATTCTTCTGTATTCTGATGCAATGAAGAATATACTGATTTCGGCAATACCGCAGCGGCGGCTGACGCAAGTGACATCCTCGTTACAAATTGTCTCCGGTTCATCATAATCTGGTTTTTGAAATTCTTATAAAGTTATTATTTTAAAAATCAATTTCAGGAAGAAAAGAGCGAGTGAGCGAGAATCAATTGAACTTATTCATAAAATAAATTGTTTAGAGAATAGTAAACTACAGGCAAGAAAGTCTTTGTGAAGATTGAAACTTTTAAATTCATACTATTATGAAAAAGAGTGATGAAAACAAAACACTGGCCCAACGTTTTTATAATGAAATAATGAATTCCCATAATCTTGCAGATGTAAAGTCATTTGTGACAAATGATTTTATAGATCATAATCCAAGCCCGGGCCATACGGGAAAAGGGCTGGATGATCTCACTGCACAGCTTAACGAAATGCTTACCGCCATGCCGGATTTTCGAATGACAGTAGACTTAATTGTAGCTGAGGAAGATACAGTTGTGTCTTACCTGACAATGACCGGAACCAACACCGGACCCTTTGGAAATATGCCTGCCTCCAATAAACCAGTTAAATTCAATGGCATCGATATAGTCCGCATTAAAGATGGAAAAGCTGCTGAACGCTGGGGGGTATTTGATAATTTGTCATTCATGAGTCAAATGGGAATGGCTGGTGGTTGAGTTCATTTTTCAAAGCCTCTCAGACATTAATGAATTAATTATGGGAAGCTTTATTCAGGAATAACTCATTTAAACCACATCTCCAAATTACTGTTTATCGCAGGGTCGGTAGGAACCTTAAATTGCTATACCCTAATTGTAATAATATTTGCCGCGCCAATATTATCAATCAAAATACTATTATGCAAAGTTGCTATGAATAAAGCGACATGGTTTTATACAAATTACTGTTTCTTGTACCCGAATTACTGATCTTTTATTTTGACAGTGAATTCATATTCCAGGCACACCTGTCCTTTTTAAGCTAATCTTTATTCACATCTTTCCCAGTCTTTCACCATGTGAGTTTTAACTCCTCCCTGGGGGCTGTAGAAAAAGTCAAAATCCATTAACCGCAGAGCGGACCAAGCGTGAAGGCCAGATTGCGCTGGTGGCCTTTCAAATACGGTGGGGTCATTATTGATAACAATTCTGATCTGTTTGTTGTTAAGACCTCCAATGCCAAACTTCACGATGACATTGATTCTCTCAGACAATTATGGATAGAATATTTAACTTTGGGAAACGATAAAATGCAGATGCTTTTAACATAAGCCAAAATCGAAATACTGTCAAATAAAAAGTGCTAACCCACAAAACGATTAGAGTAGACATTAAAAACAAATTCCATGAAAAACACATTCTTTATCATCACCATTACTATTTTGTTATCAAATAGCAACAGCACAAAAAGAAAATCATCAGGCTATAATCAATACAAATGCAGATAAAATTGAACAAAAGGTAATTGACTGGCGGCACGATTTTCATCAAAACCCTGAGTTGGGAAACAGGGAAACCAGAACATCGGCAATCATAGCAAAACATCTGCAGTCATTAGGTCTTGAAGTAAAAACAGGCATTGCAGTAACCGGAGTGGTTGGTATATTAAAAGGTGATCAGCCTGGTCCGGTGATTGCATTAAGAGCAGATATGGATGCACTGCCGGTAACAGAAAAAACCGATGTTCCTTTTGCATCAAAAGTAAAAACTACTTACAACGGGATGGAAACAGGTGTTATGCATGCATGCGGTCATGATGCTCATACGGCTATATTGATGGGTGTGGCTGAAATATTGTCCGGAATGAAAAAGGAATTGAAGGGAACAGTGGTTTTTATTTTTCAACCTGCTGAAGAAGGTGCCCCAAAAGGTGAAGAAGGTGGTGCGGAACTAATGGTAAAAGAAGGCGTATTGGATAACCCGAAAGCAGATGTGATTTTTGGCTTGCATATGGATGCACAACTGGAAGTTGGTAAAATATCCTATCACCCTGCCGGTGCAATGGCAAGTGCCGCAGATTTGAAAATAACAGTAAATGGCAAACCATCGCATGGCGCTTCACCCTGGTATTCGGTTGATCCGATTGTGGTATCAGCACAAATTATTAATAGCCTTCAAACTATTGTAAGCCGCAATGTAAACCTTACTGAAAATCCTTCAGTTGTAACTATTGGTGCAATCCACGGAGGCAATCGCTATTAATATTATTTCTGAACAGGTAGAAATGCTTGGAACTGTCAGAACGTTCAGCGATTCAGATGAAGAGTTGGTTTATGGTCGTGTGAAGCAGATAGCTGAAAAAACTGCAGAAGCTGCAGGAGCCTCGGCAGTAGTTGAGTTACCTTACTCAGTGCATTATCCCGTAACTTTTAACAATGTTGCACTTACAGCAGCCATGCTTCATTCACTGCAAAAATCGGCCGGTGAAGAAAATGTTGTGCTTATACCATCCTAAAACGGGTTCAGAAGATTTTTCCTTCTTTGCTCAAAAAGTCCCTGGATTGTATTTTTTTATTGGCGGATTACCAAAAGGTAAAGACCCGAAAACATCTGCTCCACATCATACAGCTAATTTTTTTATTGATGACAGCGCATTTAAAACGGGGGTAAAAGCTTTTTGTAATCTGGTGTTTGACTATACGGAGATGAATCAGAAATCAGCCACTAAAAAATAAAAAGCAATTTTAAGAACTTATACAGAGGGGCACGGAGTTAGGAATGAGGAATGAGGAATGAGGAATGAGGAGTGAGGAATGAGGAGTGAGGAATGAGGAGTGAGGAATGAGGGAGGTATTCGGTAAGCGGTAAGCAGCTGATATTCAATGTTCAATGTTGAGCAAATTAAGCTATAATCGGTATTTCTTACTCTGTGTAACTCTGTGAACAACTCTGTGTTTAATAAAATGTTACGAATAAATGAAATAAATGAACTTAATTATCGACCTCTTTGTGCTTTGCGTGGAATTCATTTCCCCTCAGTTACCTGCCGAATCACACGGAGCCAGTTTAAGCCAAGGATCTTTTCGATTCGCTGATCGCTGTAACCCAGCTTTTGCATCGCCATGGTCATCTGCGGATAATCGCTGATGTCTTTAATTTCGCGCGGAAGTTCAGGGCCGCCATCAAAATCGGAACCCAGAGCAATGTGGTCCTCGCCAACTAATTTTACGCCATAGTCGATCACTTTAGCCAGCTGATCCACATGCATCCAATACTCGTCAGGGATGGTTCCTCTGAAATTTAGCGGAACCTCCAGCGCCAGTTGCTTGTCTACGTCTTCAATTGTCTGTATGGTCAGAGGCCTGTGTGGTCCCTTTGGTACTGTCGTTTTAGCAGAAGCATGTGTTTTCTTCCATGCCCAGTATTTTGGATTGTTAAAGAGGCTTCCGAATTGAATGCCAATCACACCACCTTTTGATGCGACAGCTTTTGCCGCTTCGTCGGTAATACAACGGGGATGATCTACGATGTTGTAAAACCCTCCATGACTGTAGATTACAGGATGTTTACTTGCCTCGGCAGTTTGCAGGATGGCGTCATTAGATGCATGGGCAATGTTAATGACCATTCCAAGACTATTCATTTCGGCGATGATCTTTTTTCCGAGATCGTTAATGCCACCCCAATAGCTAATATCACTGCAGGCGTCAATAAAAGCAGTAGAAGTATTATGTGCGGAAAGCTGCATCGATCTGAGTCCTAAACGATAAAGCGCCCGGAGCAGGTTTATATCGCCGTCAAGGTCATAACCGCCTTCCAAATCCAGAAAAGCCGCCATTTTGCCTTTCTTATTGATGCGTTCTATATCAGAGGCTGTGAGCGCCAGCTCGATCACCGAATTATTCTTTTTGATCTGGTCCAATGCAAGGTTCACCACACGAAATGTGTTTTTTGTCTCGAACCTTCCGGGATAATAGTTTTCAGGAGTATAAACCGAGAAGAACATCGCGTCCACGCCACCTTCTTTAGCCCTTGGCAGATCAACGGTCCCATCCGGATAACGCTGGCCGATATCGGTTTTCATCAACAGCTCACGGGTCATTACATGTATATGTCCATCCATCACAAATGCTTTGCGATGCAGATCAGGCATCGGCTTATTCTGAGGAGTCAAAGGAAGATTGTATCCGGCGACAGGAGCGGATAACAGGGATTGTATTGGAAGAACACTTCCGGCTATCGGCAGGAGTGTCAAGCTCTTAATAACGTCTCGGCGTTTCATTGGTTTATCAGTTTTTTGTGCAATGTCTATTTATCAAAACCGCGTATGTATGGAACATTAGGCGGACGCTCCCCTTTTTCAAACATCGGTCCGTGTGTCGAGCGGTAGGTCATGTTCATGAACGGTGTCTCGATACGGCGGCCAACGGGAGAGTAACGGCCGTTCTCCCAGTTTGATTCCATGTAGTGGTTCACAATCCCGGTAGACAGAAGCAGTCGCTCCGCATTGTATGGTTCCTTCCTGGTCACCATCATCTCGGTAATCCAGTGTGGTTGGGCGTTTGAGGCGTGGTACTGTGAGTACGGGCCGGGCCAGCCAAGCATGGAGACGATCGTCGGCTCTTTTTGCCCTTCAATTTCGCCGGCATAGGTCCAGCCCACACCACGGCCCGAAATTACAGCCGCTTTCGTTCCATCATTATACTCCACGATACAGACGTTTGCCTGGGCGTTCTCCTGAAAGATTCCCGGCTTCAGGTCAAAACTTTTCGCCACTGAATCAAGCAGTTTGCCCGCCCATGGATTGCGTTCGACCCACTTCCATGTTTCAGGTCCCCGGATGGACTGTACCGACTTCACGCCTGTCTCACCGCCCTTGCGGCGATCTACAAAGGCCTGGAGCACATCGACACAATGAAAAATGGCTCCCTCATCTGAAGCGCCTCCAACCACGATCGAGTTCTTTATTGGCGTGTCGATAGCGAGCTCTATCTCGGGCTTGCGGAAGTAGTACGGTATGGAGGAACCGCCGGTCAAAGGAAAGCCCAGCTCACGGGATTTGTCAAACATCCACTTGGCGTCGTCCCAATTGTAGGAGAAGTGCTTGTCGTTAAAGACTGGCACCGAGCGCTTGCTCTGCTCGAAAACGCGGATAACCTGCTGGTAGATCCACCAGCGCGGCAGGAGCCAGTGCCCCTTGAGATCGGTTGGATAATTCCCGTGTTCTCCGACTATGACAACACCATCCACAGCAAGTTCCTTCCCCCCAAGCGTGACGGCTTCACCTACTGTCTTAAGATCGGAATGTCTTTCGATTTGCATACTTTCTGACCCAGTTCGCTTGTGTCAAACTGATGGATGTAAACGGACACAACGTCCACCCGCGAAGGAGTGTGGGCGCCCTGCCACCAATAGCCGTCCATCAGCTTGGTTATGATCCAGTCCGCATGTGATCCCGGAGCACCCCAAAAGGATGACGAGACAGGCGATACGAGGCCGTTTTTGCGCAGTCTGCGGAACAGTACCGGCTGCGATGCCGGTCAAAGCCGCCAAACCGGCCATACCGGTTATTCCGAGCATTTCACGCCGGGTCAAGAGTGGGTTCGACTCCATGGTTTCAGTGATTGGAATGAATCTTCCGCACCTGGTTGCAATTTCGGCTTGTTTCTTTGCCATAAATTTAAAGTTTCAGAGATTAGGAATGAATATACCTTACTGTCATTTAATACAAATCTAAGTAATGAATTCACTATTTGATTTCCAGAGACCGTTCCCTGATCATGATCTCCCCTTTGTTCTGAAATACTAAATTATCAGAGGTCATTTCCACCTTTAAAATAGTTGTACTTCCCTGAGTTACCTGGGCTGTTCGGTTAATATAGAAAGTATTGCTTTCCCCCTTGCGTTGAAGAAAATCCTGCTGTGTGAAAATATCCTTATCAAAATATATTTTGGCTTTTTCCACATGCATATCTGTTATAACAACAGAACTTGTAAAGGCAACTTCATACTGCCCTGGTTTAATGATGAATTTGCTCAGATCAACTGTCATTTCCCCTTTGCCGTTAATAAATGATTTTGTATCCCAGGTATCGCAAAGAAGCCATTCAATTGAACTGAAAGGATCTGGTTTGAAAATATAGTTTTCTGCTTTGTAAACTGCAAACGAACGGATAAGAGGCAGATCCGCATGCTTTGTTATCCTTAGCCTGACTTTTGATACAGCCATGGTTAAAAATGGATCTATTTTCATCCTGCCTACTGCACTGCCTTTTGCAAGGAACTTCCACTCCCCGCCTGAAAGACCCTCAAGAACATACTCCCTGATGCGATGTCCATACCTGTAATCTTCCATCAGGACAACATGGTTTATCTCAATAATCTTACTCAAAGGGATCTCAAAAAATATTCCTGAAGTATCTTTCAATGAAGCAAGAGGCTTATCAAACCGCCGGCCAATAATATTCCCAAGCTCTTTATATAGAATCATGTCTTTAGAGGGAATAAGTCCGGTGGTGTCTGGTGTGGAATTAAGGAGAAGCACACCTCCGTAACCTGCTGATTTATAATAAATATCCAACAATTCTTCGAGTGATCGTCGTTTCTTCTCATTTTCGGCAGACCAGAACCAGTTGTGGTTGTAAAGTGTTACGTCTGCTTCAAGCGGAGCCCATGCATCGCCGTCAGGATCATCATCGTACTGAGTGGAAATACCTGTCTTCAGTCTCTCGATCTTCAGTGTATTCCATGCCGGATAGTAAAGCTTTCCCGACTCAGTCCCGGGCCATCGCAAAGTGGCTTTTGGCCCTTGTAAGATTACTGATTCAGAAGCATATTTATCGAGTATATCACTTACCTCTATTACGCAGCTTCCATCAAACCAGACCTCAGTTATATGCCCATATTTTGAGAGGACTTCTGTAAGTTGCTGCCTGAAAACCTGGTTGTAAGCTTCCTGCTTTGACGGATCTGCTGTTTTTCCTCCGCTTCCGATTCCTGCGCCCCATGTTTCATCTCCCGGATATACATAAATACCTAGATTGAGTCCGTATTTCTGACATGATTCAGACAACTCTTTAAGCACATCCCCCTTGCCATCCTTCCATGGTGTATTCCGTATGCTGTAATCCGATGTCATTGTGTTCCACCAACAGAATCCTCCTGTATGCTTTGCGACATAAAGGATCTCTTTCGCACCCCAGGCAAGGGCAGCTTCGCACCACTGGTCAGTATCTAACTTTGAAGGATTAATGCGTGATAGTCTTGTCGAGTGATTATCATATTCCCTTCCCTGCCAGGTGCAGGGATCGAGACATACAAACATGATACGCTCCTGTTCATGCCATCGGTATTGTATTTCAGATGGCCTGGCAAGAACCGTTTTCTGACAATGCGAAATACTAAAACAGGGAAGCAGAAAACTTAAAACCAGAATTGATCTGTATAAAGAAATACTCATAATCTTATAGAAATCATTTTTCAAAAGTTGGATTAATCAAATATATAATTATCTGCATGATTGTAATGTTGTCCGGCTGCCTTTTATTAAGTCCAAAGAGAATTATTATCCTACTAAAGTTTTCATACACAGATTTCAAATTCTGAAAATTGGATCTTTTGGAAGAGTTGCTGTCCTTGAATAGTTGTGATTAGGAAAAATCAAAATGAAATATCACCGGGTGAGACCTTCGGCGACCGGCGTGTTCTGATTGCCGACAGGAGAGTGTGTTACAACTTTGGGCCCTATGCAATTTGACTTTTAAAAGAAAGATAGTAACTTTAATTTCAAAACTCCTCCCGGAAGCAAAACCGGCAGGAAGGAGTGTGATAGGCATTAAGTAGTAAAAGATGATTACTTAAAAACACTGATTATGGACACACCGATCGTTTTCTGGATACTTTTCAATGTTTTTGTGCTGATCATGTTAGCTCTTGACCTGGGTGTTTTTCATCGAAAGGTTCATGAAGTATCTTTAAAGGAAGCATTAACCTGGACATTTGTCTGGGTTTTTCTTGCATTGATCTTTAACGTAATTATTTTTTACTGGAGAGGCCGGCAGCAAGCGCTGGAGTTTTTTACCGGATATTTAATCGAGAAGGCTTTAAGCGTGGATAATATCTTTGTTTTTATAATGATCTTCACCTACTTCCAGATTCCTTCAAAATATCAGCATAAAGTCTTGTTCTGGGGCATTTTAGGTGCATTAATAATGCGTGTGGTTTTCATATTTGCCGGGGTTGCACTTATTGAAAAATTTCATTTTACCATCTATATTTTTGGTGCATTATTAATTTACACAGGGTATAAAATGTTTAACCATAATAATGCCAGGATTGAGCCCGATAAAAATCCATTAATAAGGTTCTTTAAAAAGTTCATGCCGGTAACCCCTCATCTGCAGGAAGATAATTTTTCTGTAAAAATCAATGGGAAACGATATGCAACACCCTTATTTCTGGTTTTGATCCTAATAGAAACTACCGACCTTATTTTTGCAGTTGACAGCATTCCTGCTATTCTGGCAATAACACAGGATCAGTTTATTGTATACACCTCAAATGTGTTTGCAATACTGGGATTACGTTCTCTCTATTTTGCACTTGCCGGCATAGTGCACCGCTTTTGGCTGCTGAGCTATGGTCTGGCTGTGGTATTAGTCTTTGTAGGAATTAAAATGCTGCTGATCGACTTATACAAAATTCCAATCGAATGGTCGTTGATTTTTATAGCCACAATTATTACAGGCAGTATTTTCTTATCCTTAAAAATAAAGCAAACAAAATAGTTTATTCTATGATTCTTTTAGAAAGCAATTTTTGGAATTATTTATTTGACGCTCACCATATTATTGAATACGGTGGCTTATTGCTGATTCTGGCAATAATATATATTGAAACAGGCTTTTTCCTTGGATTTGTATTGCCAGGAGGAGATTATATGCTTTTTGCTGCCGGCATTTTCTGTGGCACTCATTATTTGGATATCCCATTGTTTTTGTTAGTTGTGTTACTTATTACAACATCTTTCCTGGGCGACCTTACAGGATATTTCAAAGGGAAGTGGTTAGGCCAGAAGTTATTTACTGATAATAAATCACGGTTTTTTAAAAAGGAATATCTTGAGCGCGGAAGTGGTTTCTACACTCGTTTTGGAATATGGGCATTTATTCTCGGGCGTTTTATGCCGGTTATTCGTACGCTTGTACCTATGATTGCCGGCGCCTCGGCATTTTCATTCCGTAAATTTTTACTTTTCAATATTCTAGGTGCAATTACCTGGGTTGGAACTCTTGTGCCTCTCGGGTATTTTATTGGGAAAGCCTATCCTGAAGTAATAAAATATTCATTTTACATACTTTTGCTTTTCATTGCCATTGCTTCTTTTCCTATGCTAAAAATTATGTTTTCAAAAGTAAAAAAGCCATGAACCTTATTTTCGAAATAGCTCAAAAAATCACTAAGAATAAAACTTTCAATGTTTTTATATTCATCCTCATCTTGTTTTCTGCAATTCTTATCGGTGTTGAAACCTATTCCTCGAATTGCTTCAAAGAACAGAATTTTACTGGAATTCCTTGATAGGTTAATTATTTCATGTTTTGTTCTGGAAATATTGCTGAAAATAGTTTCACACGGAAAAAGGCCCTGGAATTATTTTTCCGACCCCTGGAATGTATTTGATTTTGTTGTAGTTGCCGTCTGTCTTATTCCGGCAGGTGATACACATTTTTTTGCAGTGCTTCGAATACTAAGGGTTTTAAGAATACTGACGGATGATAACATTTCTTCCAAAACTTCGGCTTATTATCGGCGCCTTAATAAAGAGTATTCCTTCCATGGGTTATATCATCCTGCTTATAGCAATACTATTTTATGTTTATGCAATAGTCGGCGTATTTGCCTTTGGAGCTTCCGACCCGATGAACTTTGGCGATTTGCACCATACCCTGGTTACACTATTTAAAGTTTTAACACTTGAAGGGTGGACAGATATTATGAATGAGCATATTTATGGTCCTGTTTCGAATGGTAATATGCAAATAATATCAATATGGCCTTTCCTTTATTTTGCCAGTTTTATTTTGATTGGTGCTATGATTATTATGAACTTATTCATAGGTGTAATTATGAACAGCATGCAGGAAAGCCAAAATGAATTATCGCAAGAACTTCAGGAGATAAAATTTCAGGATACTAAATCTGAAGAGCTTTATAAAAACATTATGACAAAAATCGATGAACTGCGTAATGAGATTCAATCGCTCAACAAATTGAAAAAAGAATAATGGTCCTACAGGAACAGATTAACAGAGATTTATTACCCGGAGTTGGTTATGTGAAATACTGGCTAATTTTTTTACAGTTTCGACTACGAAATTGTACGTAAACCGAAGTTTGAATTCGGACTTGGGTTTACTGCAAAAATAAGAGACGCTAAGATATCACTGGCATCTGCAGCACTGGAAAGTGAGAAGACAAATGTTGGATTTGTACCAATTATAAATTTCAGAATGTTATGGAAACGATACGAAAAATTCGGCATTCTTTTAGAGGGCGATGCCCTTGCCGCACCACAGGGCAGAGCTGAAGATGTTCTGATTGCAGCAAGATACAGGGTTTCCGACCATTTCGGATTAAAAGCCGGATACCGGATGCTCGAAGGTGGTGCAGATAACGATGTGGTTTACAATTTTGCCCTGTTCAATTATGCATCTGTCGGCCTTTTCATATATCTCTGATTTAATTATTTGATTTAATTGCAGATGATAAACTGAATAATTAAATATCTCCGCTTGAGACTTCACAGGTTCGCTATCTCAATTCGTTTGCATTCCACAATCAAGTGGATAAGCATTGATTTTGAATGAAATTCCAAAGCAATATTATGAAAATTCAGTCGGAGTTTACCTCTTTTAATCTAAAGGATCAGAATGGTAATGATTTTGATATTTCCTTTGTTGGCAGAAAAAAATGGTATCTTTTTTTACCAGGACAGTCTGAACTGTACTAAAAGCCTGTTATTTCGGATCTTCTGATGTTTTGATGAAGCAGATGCAGTTTTGGCATAAGTCAATCAGTTGAAAGTCATAAAGAATTTGCAGAAAAAACAGAATTAAATACACCTCTTAAGTGATACCGCGAATAATGTCAGAAAATTATTTGGTGTCAGGGTTTTCTATTCCCGGTCGGGTAACTTATGTCGCCGACCGTTCCGGTAAAGTTGTTTATATTTTCGATTCACAGACAGAGATTCAACGTCATCGATGAAGCTTTAAAGATCCTTCTATAAAACGAACTTAATGTGAATTTATGATTACTAAACATACAACACTGAAGGCAATCCTGACTGGTCGCACATTCTTCAAATAATATTTATTTCAGGGATTCCATTCAGGAAATACGCGGAATCGAAGAATTTACGCAATGACAGAGCTCACAAAACGTCAAAAGACCTGAAAATGAATATTGTCAATGCTGTTATGGAGCGGGAATATTATTTTTATGGAATGGGAAATGACTCTCAGCTTTAAAAAATATCCGAGCTCTGTCTTATATGGCTCAAGCCGGCTGACTTTGAATGAAGAAGGTAAAATTATTGAACAAAGAGATTATTATGATTTATGGGGAGATATTTTTGACAATATTCCCAGATTCGGCAAAGCTTACAGGAGATTTATGAATAAGAAAGTTTGGTTGAAACAGTTTTTAACAGAAGACCAGTTTAATTATCAGATGTCCACTAAATAAAACGAGATTATGAAAAAATTACCTGCTTATTTTGTTTCTATCGTTTCTTCTGAACGGTCCGTTACAGCCCAAACCGGTGTTCGCTTCGGACTTGAAGGCCGGCTACAGTCTGGCCACTCAATATGGGATCACTCCTGCCGACAATACTTTTACAGGTTGATACTCGCAGCAGGAGTGGCTTTGCAGGAGGTATATTCGCATATTTTCCGATAACTGAATCAGTGGGTATTCAACAGGAGCTTCTTATATGCTATGAAAGGTTCGAGGCAGAATGTTACGATTACCACCCCTGTTAACATAAATACTGTATCTGAATATAATTTGAACTATTTCGAGATGCCAATGATAATAAAATACAAATTTGTCAATATTAAGAATTTTGGGATTTATGGCAGCGCTGGTATTGCATTATCATTATTAATGAACGGAGAATACGATATTACCAGCACAATTAATATGGGCGGACCTCCGATAATAGTGGAAGAATCGGGCGATATGAAAGGGCTCGATACCTTCGACTATTCATTCGTATATGGAGCCGGCACGGATTTCAAACTTCTCAATAAGGATTTTTTCGTTGAATACCGCATGACAGTTGGGTGGAACACATTAGCAATGCCTAACGCTTCAGGAGCAGATCCGGTTCCGCTGCGTAACCAGGATTATATATTTGCTGTTGGCATGTATTTCTAAAAGCTTATATCAGATTATAGATTAAATGAAATTTGAGAAGGTAGTCAGGTAACTGGTATATATGAAAAATAAGAAGTTTGCTAAATATTTCAGGGAATATGAGTGGTCCAATATTTTTGCAATGATCAGGAACAACAAGTCTGATCCGAAAATATGTGATAAGCACTTATAATGGCAAACTTGTTGTTATTACAGGTGCAACATCAGGCATTGGATACTATACTGCAAGGAAATACGCTTCCATGGGTGCCGATCTTATCTGTGTAAATAGAAATCCTGAAAAATCTGAGGCTCTGAAGAAGGAGATTGTTGGTGAATTCGGAATTAAGTGCGAATATATAATAGCTGATTTGAGCAAACTGGATGAAATTCACAGAGCGGGAAAGGAGCTGACTCAACTTAATACTGAAATTGATGTTCTCATTCATAATGCAGGTATTTATCTTACTAAGAAAGAAACTACTGCAGATGGTCTTGAAAAGGTCTTTGTGATTCAGTATTTAGCTTCTTTTATCATAAATTATCTATTAATGGATAAGCTTAAATCCCAGCAACGTGCCAGAATAATTATGGTTAATTCTGAAGGTCACCGTTTTGCTGCCTGGGGATTGAGACTGGACGATCTGAATTGGGAAAAACGCCGATATACTGGTCTTAAAAGCTATGGTTCTGCCAAACTTGCCCAGCTTTTATCAATGATTGTCTTTAATGAACATTTTCAGAATACAGGGGTATCAATAAATGCAATGCATCCCGGAGCAGTTAAAACTGATACAGGCCAGGAAAACGGACCGGTTTACAAATGGTTTAAAAGGAATTTTATTGACAGAACTTTAAAATCATCTGAAATATCAGCTGAAGCATTGTATTATCTTGGTGTTTCAGAAGAAATGGACACGGTTAGTGGAAAATTCTTTAACTTAACCACCCGGGAAGAACCAGCACCGCCTGCCCTTGACAAAGAAGTGGCATACGATCTTTGGGAAAAAAGTCTGGAATTAGCCGGATCATCTGGTCTTAAGTGGTAAATTTTATTGCGTGATTGTTTAATTGAAATTTTCGAATTGACTGAATATGCCGGAGAATACTTACACTACTATCATTGTTGGAGGAGGCATAGCCGGACTGACTGCAGCGGCTTATCTCACGCGTGCAGGACAAAAGGTACTCCTTATTGAAAAAAACAAGGAATGCGGAGGACTTGTGAATTCAATCAGACGCGATGGCTTTCATTTTGATACGGGAGTAAGGGCACTGGAAGATGCTGGTATAATTTTCCCGATGTTAAAGGATTTAGGCATTGAGCTTGAGTTTGTAAAAAGTCCTGTTTCTCTGGGTATTGAAAACGAAATCATCCATATAGAGAATTTAAATAGTCTGGATGAATATAAGGCGCTTCTCACAAAATTCTACCCGGAGAGTGCAGACGAGATTGGCGAGGTATTAAGAAGCATCCGAAAAATAATGAAGCACATGGATGTGCTCTATGGCATAGAGAATCCTGTGTTTAAAGATCTGAAGCATGACAGGGATTTTATCTTCAGGAAACTTTTACCATGGCTGCCCAAATTTATTTTTACTGTTGGAAAAATAAACCGCATGAACACGCCGGTTGAGGAATACCTGGAAACATTTGTAAAAAACACTTCTCTCAGGGATAATATCTCACAGCATTTCTTCAAAAATACGCCTGTCTTTTTTGCGATGAGCTATTTTTCATTGTACCTTGATTATTCCTATCCAAAAGGGGGAGTCGGAAAATTGCCCGATGCACTAAATAACAAGATATTAGAAGGTGGCGGAGAAATAAAAACAGAGACAACAATTAACAAGGTGACAGCCGATAAATGTATTGTTACCGATCAAAATAATATCAGTTATAAATATGATAATCTTATCTGGGCGGCTGACTTAAAAACACTTTATAAAATTACCGACACAGAGGGCTTATTACCCAAAATAAAAACATTGTTTGGTGAGTCAAAAAGTTTGATGCTGAGAAACCGGGGTGGTGATTCTGTATTTTCATTATTTCTGGAGGTAGATGAACCTCCGGAGAGTTTCAGGAAAATAGCAAATGGACATTTCTTCTATACCCCATCAAAGATTGGCTTAGGTGAAACTCACAAAAAAGAGCTTAATTATCTGCTGACCAATTTTGAGATAATTGGGAAAGAACAAATTTTGATCTGGCTTGACAAATTTACCGGATTAAATACATACGAAATATCTATCCCCGGTCTTAAAGATCCTGATTTGGCACCTCAGGGTAAAACCGGCATAATAATCAGTTTCCTGGCTGAATATGATCTGTTTACCCTTATCCAAAGAGCAGGCTGGCTAACTGAGTTTATTACGGAGCTCGAGAATCGTGTCATAAAAGTTATTTCTGATTCTGTATACCCGAGATTAAAAGATAAGATCATTGCACATTTTTCATTCACACCTCTGAGCATTGAAAGCAGGGTTGGAAGTTCTGAAGGAGCCATTACGGGATGGTCGTTTCAAAGAAATATGCCGGTAATAAACAAAATCCAGAACTCTGATCGCTCAGTTCTGACACCAATTCCTTCAATTTTTCAGGCGGGGCAATGGGCATACAGCCCCGCGGGCGTCCCAATGTCAATTTTAACAGGTAAACTTGCTGCTGACCGGATATTGAAACGCATGAAGAAGTTCAGAAATATATAATACCCTGAAAGAAAAAGTTTAAAATAGCCAATCTCAAAATTTTAAATATGATAGAAGCGAGATCTGTTTCGAAATCCTTCGGAAATATTGAAGCTGTAAAAAATGTCAGTTTCACTATTGACAGAGGGCAGATCTTTGGCATTTTAGGACCAAACGGTGCAGGTAAATCAACAATTGTAAACATATTAAACACTCTGATCAAGCCGGATGAGGGTAATGTTATAATTGACGGGATTAATATTCGTGACGATGGAGATCGGATCAAGTTGATTATGGGTGTGGTTCCCCAGGAAATTGCCTTATATGAAGAGTTGTCAGCTTATGAAAACCTCATGTTCTGGGGTGGATTGTATGATATTCCAAAACCGGAGTTAAAGAAGAATGTCGAAAATACTCTGCAGATTGTAGATTTAGTTAACAGGAAGGATGATAGGATTAAAACATTTTCCGGAGGGATGAAGCGAAGGATAAATATCGCCTGCTCATTACTGCATAATCCCAGGGTCCTCGTACTTGATGAACCTACTGTTGGAGTTGATCCTCAAAACAGGAATCATATTTTTGAGGTCATTGAGAGATTACATAATGAAGGAATGACAATAATCTACACAACTCATTACATGGAAGAAGCTGAGAGGTTTTGTGACAAAATTGCTATTATAGATTCCGGATGCATCATTGCCCAGGGGACTCTGAAAGAGTTAAGGGAGATAAGTGATGTCAAAGATCAGTTAATAATAAAACTGGCAGATGTTAATAGTGAAACTGTCACCAGAATTACTTCAGAAAATCCATTATTGATGTTTGACATATCCTCCAACACCTTAAGAGCTGAATGCGGAAATATTGGCAATTGTATTCCTGTATTAATAAACCAGATTCAAAACGCAGGCGCTGAAATCGAAAGAATGTATACACAGGGTACCAATCTGGAATCTATCTATTTGAAATTAACCGGGAAAGAATTAAGAGATTAAATTATGCTAAAGCTATTCAAAAAAGATCTGATACTGTTTTTCCATGATCAGCGTTCTGTCATTCTCACATTTTTGCTTCCGGTAATTCTAATTACTCTTTTTGCATTCGCTTACGGCAGTATCGGAGACTACAACGGCCGTTCCGAACCTGTTAAATTACTGGTTGCCGATCTCGACCAAACCAGGACATCAAAAGAGATTATTTATAAAGTTGATTCTCTTGAAGATATAAGAACTGTTGTTTCAGATGTAATAAGGTCTAAAGAACTGGTGAATAAAGGGAAATATGCATGTGCCTTAATAATTTACAAAGGTTTTCAGGATTCGCTGGACGCTGGAAAAGCAATACCCATTGAAATGGTGTATGACAGGTCACGTGAGATGGAAATTGGAATTCTTCAACAAAACCTGATCAGCACTTTAATGTCGTCAACGGGTATGATAATCGTTAAAAAAAGTATTGAAAAATATCTGAAAGACCAGTTTCCGGATATTGATAAAAGTACCAGCAATAGTATAATCAGAACTGCGATAAATAATAACAATAATAAGATAGCTATAAAATGGACGTCTGTAGTTGGTGAGAAAAACGACACTAAACTAGGTCTGATACAGGCTGTTGCGGGCACTGCTATACTCATGCTGCTTTTCAGCGTTGCCGGCGTTGGGACAAGCATACTGGAAGAAAAGGAAAACGGGACAATAAACCGGTTGCTTTATTCACCCCTGAAAGGCAGCACAATACTCTACAGCAAAATGCTGTTTGCTTTTTTTATCTCGATACTTCAGCTTACTGCAATCTTCCTTTTTGCCTGGCTCATATTAAACATGGATCTGAGCGTCAATATCCCCGGATTAATATTAATGATAATAGCTACCTCTTTTGCTGTTTCAAGTCTTGGTATTTTCCTGGCTGCCATTGTAAAAACGCGCCAGCAAGCCCAAAATCTGAGCACAATCATTATCCTTGTAATGTCGGCAATTGGTGGTAGTATGATCCCTCTGTTTATAATGCCATCAATACTTCAGAAGGTTGCTCTTCTGAGTGTAAACTACTGGGGAATCCAGGGCTTTTATGACCTGTTTTGGAGGGTCCTTCCATTGAAAGAGATCCTTCCAAAAATCCTTATTTTAATGAGCATAGGTGTTGTTATGACATTAGCTTCCATTCAGTTGTTTAAGAAAAGAATAATGAAATTGTAATAAGATTTTAAATTGGTGGCGCAGGTGGGCTGAAACAGAGCGAGTATGCGGAGCGAGAGCGAAGACATTTTGCATTTTGATCACAAAGGCTATCTCTTCAGAAAACTTTGAATGGACATATATCTCACAGTCAAGGTCATAACCGAATTTGTGTAAAATATTATTTGCTTTCCGGAGACCGTTCCCTGATCATGATCTCTCCCTTGCCACCCTTCCATGGTGTATTGCGGATGCTGTAATCCTATGTCATTGTGTTCCACCAACAGAATCCTCCTGTATTCATCATGTACTTTCCTATTCAGTATGATGGAAGATTATTGGGATAGATCTCCATCGGCTTACCAAAAAAGAGTGAGAGTGAGTCAGTTCAGGTTTTAATCCATTTTAGGCTTCTTTTCTTTTTTGAACTTAAGACCGATATTGAAATTAATTCCACTCAGGTCCGAGTTGGTTACATGAGTAATCTCTAAATTTTCATTGTGCTCATCCAATCCAGTGACGTATCTGTAGCTAATCCCGGTTACAAGTGTAAGCCTTTTACTGAGATTCAGTTCAATGTTTATCCCGGGTTCCATCAGAAAGAAACTGGCGCCGGAAATATTCCAGAAATTATCAAGAAGCCCCGACTTAGGATTCTCGTAGTCCTTTGTTGATCCGAATGCTAAAAGCATTTGTCCGCTGCAATGAAAGAGGTTTGCGGGTTTGTAAATGTATTGTCCTAATGCACCGAAATACCCGTAATTAATATGGGGATGGCTAAGATTTACTCCGCCTGAAATTCCCAGGAGAACTGAGTTGTTAAAAACAGCTCCTCCGTAAAATCCTATAAGTGTTCCTACATTACCCTGCATCGAATTGATTTTAATTTCAGGGGTCCAGATTTCACCGACTTTCACATTTGATCCGAACAGTGACCGTGTAGAATCCTGCTCCTGCGCTGATGCCTCAGCCGAAAGACACACCAGGATAACCATCATAACTAAAATTCCTTTAGTCAGATTGAATTTTTGATTTGCGGTTTTTGTTTTCATGATCTTTGTTTTTAAATTTTAACTGATTAATATTCTGACATTTAAATATTATCTTTATTTTATTTAAAGTGCATGAAATTCTTTCATAGGTCTCTGACTTTAAAACTGTAAATCATCCACCCAAAGGAGATTATAAATAAAAGTCTCTGCCATATACCTGCTGTATTGGCCACCTCAGACATCAGGATTGATAAGAAGATGACAGATACTCCGGCAGCTATTGCCAGTAGCCTGTCTGACTGTCTTTTAAGGATAAAAGTTGAAGAAACAGTAAGAATAACGAAAGTCAGTCCTGAAGTAAAAATGAAATATGAATGCCACCCATCTTCCGAAATTATGTATGGAATAACAGCATTTACAGGAGCATGGTTAAAAAACGCCGCAAGAGTTAATGATATACCAGATAATATCAGGAATAACTTTTGGAATGCAAATCCCTCAAAATATCTCCATCCTGCAATTATGGACCCGATTCCCAGAGACACAAAAGTGAAATTCATAATCCAGGCATTAGGAGTATTTTGTGCACCCAGCTGGCTTAAGGTGTTGCTGATTATTGAATATTCCGGCATACTATAAACGGGAAGTATGAACATCACCAGAAGCAACAGGCAATAAGCTGCTACAAGTATTAATATTTCATTATTTCGTTTCATTCCGATATGGAAAAGAAATACACTTATAATGAGGAGTATCCTTAACCAATCAATGTAATATTGACGTTCTGATTTTTGATTTGCGTGAGCTGTCATTTTTTTCAGATTTAAATTTCATTACAAACTTAAACCTGAAAATCGGAGTGGATAGAATCAGCCTATAGGAACGATGTATGAGCCTATCGGATAAAACATGAAAAAAGGAAATATTTAAGGCTATATATCAGATAACATGGATGTTACATGTTAGTCAAAGACTTTCGGTATTCTGATGGTGTCATCAGTGTATATTTTTTAAAAGCTATATTAAATGAGGATTTTGAATTGTATCCTACAATATCGGCCAGTTCTTCAACAGTAAGTTTTGAATCTTTATCTTTCTGAATAAGCCTCTTTGCATGTTCCACCCTATAACTGGCCAGTAACTCGAAAAAGTTCTTATTAAGCTTTTCATTAATTACCTGTGAAACATGATGGGAAGTCTCATTTATCTGTTTAGCCAAACCAGGCAGAGAGGCTAAATTATTCGTAAAGTAGGAGTTGTCCTTCATTTCCTTCCTGATTTTAGACAGAATAATTTCTTTGTCTTCGTCAGACAGGGAGGACTTCTCATACTTCATCATCGGGAAAGAAAAAAACGAACCCGGCTTATCAAAAAATTCTGATCTGTTAAGCACCTGATAACTCGTTGCATAGATCATGAACGAAATATAGGTAGCAATCAGGTAATCTCCAATATCGCTACGCATACCGAAATAAATTTTAGTAGCCAAAAATATTGCAATGATCAATAGGAAATGGATAAGTGTATTCCTCAATATAATTAACAACTCATTATCTGTCCCGAACAAAGATTGACCTACTGACCTGAATTTTTTTATCAGAATAATTATGATTGCAGTTATATAAATGATCAACTGAATTGATGTGAGCTGGTTAATATATTGCCGGATCCCTAAGGGATCGTCTGAAATTTTAGTTGTCGCCTCCAGATATCCCCAATCAGGATGATTTGTATGTATGTATGAGTTATACTTACTCTCAACTGGCTGGATAAATTGAAAAACCATATAAATAAGCCAGAATATTGCAAGAAGAAAATGGACCCATTCGTGTCGCTTCTCTTCAGGATTCAGGCTTTTAATAAAGTACCAGTACAGGAGTGGACCAAAGGTAAAGTTTAATGGTTCGCTATAATTTGTTATAGCTAATACTTTAACAATGTAACCTGTATTGTTCAGCCATCCCTCAAAAATTGTGAGTGATAAAAAGAGCAACAGCAACCCCTGGTATAGATTAGCCTTTTTATTATTCTGACCTTTTATTATAAAAAACCAGGATAAAAAGAATCCCTGGAATACACCAAGAAAAATGAATATATCAAATACACTTATATGTATGTCTGTTCTCATATGAATAAGTTATTTGGATAATATTGTAAAGAAATTTGAATCAAACACAGATGAAGATTCAACACCATTCAAAGTGAATTCAGCCTCGAATTCTCCTGGTTTTTCAACTACCCGATTTACGTTTTCTGCCTTGGGGTATTTAGCTTCAAAAGCCGATTTAGTAACTGCCGGAACTTCTGGCCTTTTCGATTTTTCCTGTGCATGAACACTGAATAAACCGATGAATACCATACTAATAATCAAAATGAATAATTTTTTCATGTCACTCTGATCAAATAATATATATGTATCAAAATTACATTAAATGTTTGTAAAGATTCGATTTGGCAGATATGTAAATGAGAGCCCCGGGAAATAATCTCCGGGGGCTTTTTGATATAAACCGGATAGAATTATTTGATCCATTTTACACGAAGAAAATTGCCAATTCTAATCTAAGAGTGTTCATTCTAAATGCCACCAGGTCTTTAATCCGCCGGTCATTGATATCCGCTGATTTTCTTTTTTTTCTGATCCTATATCAGTCGGCTGATTATGGCCGGGATAAACAATTGTTGAATCAGGGAAAAACCTGTACAGATCGCGTACTGATTTAATAAAAGCTTCTGTATTGCTTGTCAGGAAATCAAGATTACCCACACTTCTGTAAAACAACATGTCTCCTGAAAACAATATATTACCTGTATAATAACAGATACAACCCGGTGAGTGGCCTGGTGTATGAATGGTCTTTATCTTCACTGAACCTAGTCTGTATGTCTGGTTACCTTCGACAAAAAAGTCTGGCTCCCCTACTGATTTTGTATCGAAATCGAGGTAAACATTTTCCTCAGCATTCTTTCTTGCTTGTTCAATCCATTCCTTACCATAAGCTTTTGCAGGCCATCCGGGACAAAGAATGATTTTTTCAAAATCTTCCTTATTCACGCCCCATCTTACTTTCGGAAATTGCTTTCTGAGCTCCGGCACATAATAATAATGGTCAGAGTGGCCATGGGTAATCAGAATGTATTTAAGATCAAGGTTATTATGCTTAATAAAATCGATTAGCGTATCGATCCGCCATCCCGGATCAATAAGTGCAGCTTCTCTGGATCTTGTCCCATATATAAGATAACAATTGGCCTGATAAGGGCCGGTAACCTCACGGATTACTTTAAATGTTTCATTAGTGGAACAACCAAGCTGAATCAGAAAAAACAGTATTGACAGATAAAGCTTACTTTTCATCATCCCTGATTTTTGATTTGATTCAATGTACTAAGCTAATAAACAAGCTTTCATTTCCCAAAATAGGTTATTCGCAATCACTTTACAAAATTAAGCCGACAGAACGCTGCCTGAAAGCCATTGGAATGCAAAATTCAATTAAGGCTTAAAATCTAACTTCACCGGCTGCAACTTTTATCTGCCGGCACTGCCGCAAGGCAGGTTAGGTTTACTTATTTCCAAAACAAACTCCTCATCGGGATTTTTTAGCTGCAAAGACCTCGATTGCACGGAGTGAAGTCCATCGCCTTGCTTCAGTAACCTCAAGTGTGTCGCCAGCTGTCTGATGCTTCCCTGTATCGCTCGAACGTGTGATGTATAGCCGGATAGCCTTTACTGAGATTGGTGCAAATTTGTGGATGTATTCAAACTCTTCGTCCTGAATAAGGTAGGCCTTGGAATCGCCGTAGAATTCATTGTAACGTTTCGCATTCCTGACCTCCGGAATAATGTCGATCCACTTATTGCCTTTTTTATACTGCAACTGATAATCCAGCGGCACACATTCTGTTGGCGGTCTGTTGAACCATTCCGGGGCACCGGGCTTTATATGGATTTCATCTATCAGTTGCTTGTCTGGCCAGCTGATCTCAACCCAGCCTGGTATCGATTTGAGGGTCAGTACAGGATGGTTATAAGGATTATGAAATATCATTGCAGGATCACCGTCATTCTCTGTCGCACTAGCAAGGGCTCCTGCGCTGATCACAGCCAGGTTTTCCTTCTCCGGTTGAGCAGGGCAAAATACCCTTATCTCCTTTCGTGAAGGATCAGGATTGAACTCGTTACGCAGATCTGAATCAAAGGGAGCGCTTGAAATTGCTGTGTCTGAACTGACTGACCCCTTATTCACATTCCAGTTGATGAGACCCACATCCCGGGGTCCGGGTCTGCCTTTCCCTGTCGAATCAGCCGACCTGTAACCAGTTCCAAAGGTCGTCAGCAGTGAGCCATCCGGCATTAGAACAGTGGAAGTCGCCTGACTGCTGCTATACCAGGCATTTGGTCCTTTTCGAATGCCTTTCCAATAACTCAGGATGTAGCGATGATCAAGGTCCCAGGTCTGCCCGTTATCGTGACTGACAATGGCTTCGATGCCAAACTGAGGATAGCCGTCATCGGTATCCGGATAGCCTTTACGCACTACATACGTCATAACTATGTCTTTATCAGGCATAACAACCATGCATGGATGATGGTGGCCCCAATCAAAAAGTTTGTTTATTTTTGACCATGTCTTGCCGTTGTCTTTTGAAATTGAAACGCCAAAACCTTCATAATGATCCAGGTTGGTTTTACGGAATCTTTCGGGCCAGTCTGTCCTGCAGGCCGCAATTATATCTCCGTTATTAGCACGTGTAAATGCCACCTCATTGGCGCCAAGCCATTCCGGCACATTTATTACATCATCCCATGTCCGGGCGCCATCATTGCTTATTCTTATCCCACCGATAGAATATCCCTGCGTGGCAGCGCTTTCATACAGGGAGGTGTTTAATATATAACCACCGGCGATTATCCGTTTCACCCCTCCGGTCAGGTGATCCATGTCAATCAATGGCGGATCCCATCCAAAATTGAATATAAGACCATTTGAAGCAGGTGGAAAAACAGCCCGGTCATTCCAGGTTTCCCCGTAATCATAACTAAACCAAACCCATGCACCTTTTTCTGTTCCTGAAACAATAAGCACTTTGCCGTTTCCCAGGTAAGTCAACCCGGTACCCATACCTGTATCCGGGTAACCCGAGGTGTCGGTGTGTACATACTTCGGGGAACTCCATGAGGCACCATGGTCGTCACTTTGCAATATCATAGCCTGGTGTGGATAGTCACAACTGACAAGCATCAGTACACGATCTTTTTCGGGCATGTAGACGATATAGGGAACTGCCACAACCCGATTCCAGCTCTCAGTCAGTATATTGTACTTCGCTGGCAGCTTAATTACATTCGCCCTGCCGTTGAGCTGGATTACATTATGAGATGTCCATTGCGCCAAACATGTAGTAGTGACAATCAAATCGATAAATAGGAATATTGATAGTTTCCTCATCTCAAACCGGATTATACAGAAAATTAGTCAGACTTAAATTTAAACAATTTCCTTTTTAATTTCTGATTCAGAATAATCTAATTGAAATTGAAACTGCAGCTTCACAGATTATAATTAAGGGACACAGGTACTCCTATGACAGCCAGAAAATGATTGATGTATAAGCTTACCTCTGACAGGTCAAATGACTTTAGCAGCAGCATTAGGCCCAATGGATATGATGTGGTTATTAAAAACAGGAATTAAAACGCGCTTCAAAGCACTCCCCTCTCCTTGAGCTCGTAAATCAGCTCTGCAACCGATTCCTTGCCTGACTTCTCCAGAATGTTCCTCCTGTGAGTATTCACCGTATGAAAACTGATAAATAGCTTATTACTTATCTCCTCAGATGTCAAGCCTGATGCTATGAGTCTGATTATCTCAAATTCCCTGTCTGAGAATACATTACCTTTCATCAGCATATCATTATCCGGATACCTGAACCATGAAAGATCGGTTCCTGCATAGTAATGGTATCCGTGTTTGATCTTTTTATGCCAATCGATATTTGTATGAACCTTAAGGAAAAATACAGTGCTGTATGGAATCTTTGTATAATAAATATATCCCTGAACAAGAATATCTGAAAATCCTCCTGAAGGATTTCTAAACCTGTAATTAGTTGCCAGAAAACCATATCCCTTTTCGGCAATAAAAAGGTCCTGAGCCATTTTAATGATCTTGCCTCTTCCAAGATTGAGTCGCTGAATATCATCTTTATGAACTGCTTCCATGAAATGATACGGGCTGACTTCTCCGGGATCAATTCCTATGATCTGAAGACTACGGTTGCTTGTAAACAGGACTTTCATCTGGATAATGTCGGCGATATACAAAAACTGATCATTCGCCTCCATCATCTCCTCGAGTTCCAAAATCAACGGATCATTCAGGTCAATTCCCTTGAAACCTGTGGGTGTATAAGTTTCAATAAATCTGAAGAACAGACTGTAATCATTTAAAACGTTCTGCATATATAAAGCTAAGAATCATACTTTTCTGAAAGGCGACATCAAATCTAGATAAAAAAATACTTAATATCAAGTATTGTCTTCAGATACTGAAGGCCCTAACTTTACTTCTTCCTGACAGAATTGAAATCGAAATAATAAAATCCGAAAATAATAACATTAAAACAAAAAGCTATGGCAAATGAATTAAAAAGAACAGCTCCCGACATGGATGCTATTATTGCACAGGCAAAAAAAGATGGCAAGCTAAAAACGGTGCCCCTCGACTGGAAAGAGGTTTATTACACCAATTGTCCTCTTGTATCTGCCAGCAATGTCGACCAGGAATTAGGCTGGACCAAAGAAGAGTATAAAAAGATCGGGATAAGCTATCTTTATCTTCGCGCTCGCAAGGAGAATGACTGGTATCCCCACTATATCCATAATTTGGATAATATGATCCGATTTGGGGGATTATTCCCTCCGATCCATGTTCATGCTGATATACGCCGGACCGTTCTCCTGGGAGTAACTCATGCGCCACGTGAAGGAGGAGCCATGATGGTTCGTTCGAGGGATGATATTTACAGAATGGCTGAACTGAAAGGGAAGAAGATCGGACTTTCAAGGAGCCAGAACAAGATCAAAACCGACTGGTGGGGCATCCAGGAAGAGCAGGGAATAGAGCTTATGCTGAGAATGAACGGTATGACAAGGAAAGATGTTGAGATCGTTGAATTCCCCTATCCTGATGACTGGTATGATAACCCATCAATGATGGGTCCCGAGATGGAAAATCCGTCTGAACTGTGGCTTCGTCGCGACCATAAACACGACCTCGCTTTCCGTCCTCTTGAGACAGCCCTTGAAAAGGGTATTATTGATGCAATGTACATTCAGAGCGGCCCATTGCAGCAGCTTTCTGAAGCAACCGGTAACTTTAAGGCAATCGAAGACCTGTCGAGGTATCCTGACTGGACACTTCAGGTAGCAAATATACCTGCTGCCATCACTTGTACCGTTGAAATGGCGGAACATCATCCCGAACTTGCTGTTACATTCCTGAAAGGCATGATAAAAGCAGGTCGTTGGGCAAATGAACATAAACGTGCTGCAGCTGCCATTCTTGACAAGCAGACATTCTACCTGGACGTTGAACACACATACGAAGGCATCAAGCCCATAGACCTTGTACCGAACCTCTCACCTCAAAACCTGAGGTCTGTCGAGATTGGAAAGGATTTCATGTTAAGCCATGGTTACATCAAAAACGATTTTGACGTTCAGAAATGGGCCGCTCCGGAATTTCTGGAAAAGGCAGCCAGGGAACTTCTGGAAATTGAATGGAAGAAAAGAACCACTGCAAAGCTTCCATCGGCTGCTGATCCTCTGCAGTCAGGTGGCCGGATAGGGTAATCTGTAGAAATCTTTGAGCTGGATAGCTCAAATAAATTTGAATAATGAGCACTATAACAGGCGGCAAAACTGATGAATTCCATGATTTGTCGCCGTTATATTCTTTTAACCTGCTAATATACAAAAAAGATGAAAACAGTTACAAACTGGAAACGATCATCAAGGTCGATGAGAATTTGTGCATAAATTGCGGCAGCTGTATCAGAGCATGCCCGGGTGGGCTGATTACTAAAAATGATTTTCCTGTGCCCATAGAAAATTCCTGGGATCAGTGCATTGATTGCGGCCATTGTGTGGCAATATGTCCTACCGGAGCGATGCACCAGCGAATGATGGGTCCTGAGGATTGCGAACCTTTGGATATTCATCTTGTGCCCAGATTTGAAAGGGTCAGCCAATTTCTGAAGGCAAGGCGGTCAATTCGCGGATTTATACATAAGCCTGTAGAAAAAGAGAAGATATTGCAGCTTCTTGATATTGCCCGGTTTGCACCCAATGGAGCTAATCGTCAGGTTATCCGCTGGATTGTTATCGATGATCCGGTGAAAGTCCACAGGATAGCTGAAATGACCATCGACTGGATGAAAATCGTCAGGGAAAAGAATCCGGCACTATACCAGGAGGCCAGACTTGAATTATTTGTTGAGCCATGGAATGAAGGAAGCGATCGTATTTCCAGGGGAGCACCTTGCATTATTGTTGCCTGTGCCCCGAAGGATGAACGGACTGCGGCCCCTGCCTCAATGATCGCCATAGCACATATCCAGCTTGCAGCAACAGGGCTCGGTCTGGGTACCACTTTTACCGGATCCATAAATACAGCAAGCCAGGGATATCCTCCACTTACAGAGGCTCTTGGAGTACCAGACGGGTACATTCCGTATGGAACATTCGTGATCGGTTACCCGGCCGAAACATATCTCCGGATTCCTGTAAGAAATCCCGTTGATATAATCTGGAGATGAAACTGAGCCTAACAGGAAATTAAGAACTAAAAAACGATTAAATGACTGACAGAAATTCAATGCCTGTCATTTCAACCCTAATTGTTGACAGGCACGATAAGCCAGGAAGTCTATACACGAAGGGCTTCAAATGGATTTCCGGACAGCACTTCGCTACGAAGTCAATGACAAAATTTGTAAATAGCATTTTTTAGGGTAATAAACATACAATTAAAGGATGAGATGGGGGTGTAGAAAAAGTAAAAATACAGTTTATTGAGGATTAATTCCAGTTTCCCTGGTATCCATTTTGATTTTTGGCGATTTTTTGATAAAAAAGAAGATGGCTAGTTGGCCATCTTCTTAATGTTATGTGCAATACTTATAATACCCCATTCTGTATTCACATTTTTAAGTCCTTTTGAGTAAAATCGTCTAAATTGATTGTTATGTTTTATTTGACCGAAGACACTTTCGACATCAACTCCTCTTTGAGAGCGCAATATTTTACCAGTTTCTGATTCCAGATTTTGTCGTGCAGTATTCTTGTACTCTATTAGCTTAGGACTTATCTCTATAGTTCTGTTATTTAATCCCTTACAACACTTTTCTTTGTATTGGCACCCTTCACAACATCTTGATTTATAAACTATTCTTTCTGATTTGTATCCATTCTCTGTTTTAGTCTTCTTGATATATGCAAAATCTAACACCTGGCCTGAGGGGCATTGATACTGATCTTTTTCCTGATTATAGACGAAACGGTCAGATATAAAGTTCCTTTTCTTGTATTCATTCGTCTTCTCATAATCAAAGTTGTTGTATTTTATGTAGTTACCAATATTATTGCGGACTACATAGTCATAGTTTTCTTCACTTCCATACCCTGCATCTGCTATAACATTCTTAGGAACTCCTCTTAATTGTGTCTTTTACCTTGTCCATGAAAGGTATAAATACGGAGGTGTCTGCAGCTTTCTGATATATCCCGTAACCTAAAATAAACTGATCCTCTGTTGCTATCTGAACATTGTACCCAGGCTTTAACTGACCCATTCCCAGGTGGTCCTCTTTCATACGAAAGAACGTAGCATCCTTGTCAGTCTTAGAACAACTGTTGCGTCCATCCAGCATATCTTTATGCTGCTCGTACTTCTTCAGCTTTGGAATATAATCCTTCTTCAGCTTTGCTAACATCCGCAGACTGCCTGTTTTGATTTTGTCCCTTTTGATAATTTCTGGTTTATCTCTTCTACCAGTTTATCAACCTGCTCAGATGTTATATTACCTTCAAGCTCTTCCAGATTATGTGACCCATACTCGGCATCTTCTTCTTTCTGAAGCTGTTCAATATGAGATAATAATTTCTTTACTTTTTCTTTAGTCATATGTTCGTGCCTCTCTACATTCTTTTTCCATACATAACTGTACCTGTTCGCATTAGCTTCTATCTTGGTCCCGTCAACAAAAAGATTTTCTGCCTTTACATATCCCCTTTGTATAAGAACATCTATTACTGAACTAAAAACATTCTCTACAGCCTCTTTCATCCTTTTGCCCTGAAGTTGTGGATTGTACCGTGATCAGGAGTACTCATCCCACTTATCCACATAAAATTTACATTCTCCCTTAATGCCTTCTCTATCCTGCGAGTAGTGTAGATCCCCTGAGTATATGCATAAGTGAGTACTTTTAACATTATTCTTGGTGAATAACTGCTAGTCCCACCTCCTTTATAAGTATCAAAAAGTGGAGCCAATTTGATTTGGTTGATAACTTCATCAACGACTCTAACTATATGATTATCCCCTAGTCCCGCCAAGCGGGACTCGGGATGACAGCCATGCAAGGGTCATAGAGGGGAGAAGCGATGGCGGTTCGCCTCATGAATTGTACTGCTATTGAATTGAATACTGCGAACCGCCATCGCTTCTCCCCATTATTTCCAAAAACGGAACTGTCATCCCGAGCGAAGCGAGGGATCCTACACATTATCCTTAATACTGCTTTAATGAACTGTCTGTTCCTTATCGGCCTCAATGGGACGAGGGATGTCGCTTTCTTTAAATGTCATTATTCATCACAGCCAGTAGTGGATCTTCCCCCTTGTTTCACTAAAATTTTCGGCATTGTTTTCAGGGCACCAGCGAGGTCTATCTACAGCAATCCCTTTGCTTTAAGTTCACGGATTACTTCTGTGATAGATGATTTCCCGGCTTTTTCTATAATATTGCTACGATGAGTGTTGATAGTATGAGGACTCCTGAAAAGCATTCCAGCAATCTCCTTGGTGCTCATTCCCTGATCGATGAGCTCAATGATCCTGAATTCAGTATGGGAAAAAATCAGTCCTGACGAAAGTAATTTCTTATCAGGGAAACGAAAGATTTTTGGATCATTCCCGATGTAATAATGGAATCCTTTAAAGGGTTTCTCAAATTCGGTTATATCAGTTATTACGAGTATAAGAAATGTTGATTCGTATGGAATCTTGCTGTAGAAGATAAAGCACTGATAGAGGTAATCTGCATATTTATTGCTACCCGGTATTCTTCCCCTGAAATTAGCCGAAATGATGCAAGTACCACTTTTCTGAATGTATAGCTCCTCAGCAACACTTATCAGTTTTGACCTGGCAAGGTGGTGACGTTTAAGGTCTTCCGGATGTGTCGTTGTCAGAAAAAATCCCGTTGTGATTTTGTTCGGCTCAAGATCGAACATGGACTTCACCCCTTTGCTGATAAACTTGATATCCAGTTGTATAACATCGGTTATATAAAAAAGCTGCCTGTTATAGTCCATGTAACTATTCAGCTCCTGAATAAGAGGGTCGTTTGGATTAATCTTTTTAAAATCACCTCCTGAATAAGTCAGAAAGAACTTATAAAACAGGCTGTAATCCTCATATTTTGCAGTTTTAATGTCCAAAAAGAGGGGATTTTAATTATTCAGGGGCGAAATATAGTAAAAAATACTGACTCATCAGTATTGAGGTCTGTCGGTGCAGGGCATACCTTTATCTGAGGAAGAGATGCCTTTTAAGTTAATCTTGAATTCAACTGGTCTCTACCACTTTCGGACAAAAATACCAGTAATGGAAAATCGAAGAGAGTATATCGAAAAAATAGCAGCCAGACTTAAAGAACTGGACCATGAGATAAGTGAACTCGAAATCATTGCAGACAAAGCAGCCGATGAGGTAAAAGCTGAGTACAATCAACAGATTAAGGATTTGTTTTTAAAGAAAGAAAATCTGCAGGATAAAGTTAACAGTATCAGGGAAGCAAGCGGAAATGCATGGGAGGATATGAAGTCCGGCGCCAGATTAAGCTGGGAAGTATTAAATGATTCCGTAAAAAGCGCAAGAGGAAAATCATAGAAACAACATAGCCGGTCTGAGTCACTAACCTGGGTCTAAGTTCTTTGACATACTATAATATTTAAAAGGGTTCGCATCAAGAATTTGGAGCGTGTGTATTGACTTGAATACTCAGAAATTCGCTATCTCTTTCTGCTCATTATATCCTAACAAACAGATATTGTCATCCCGAGCGAAGCTGTATATGTAATACGCCCTATTTGTCCTGAATATCTCCTTTGTACCCGTGACCTGGCCGCCCAAGCCTCTCTTCATCATCGGGATGTATAAGTGATCTCCTCAGCTAAACACCGATCTTTGAAAGATATTTTTACTTGTAACAGAAACTTCATCTGCCCCAGATCGAAAACCTGAAAGTACTGGTTATTCTCACCCGTCAGCTCCTCGAGTTTTACCATAATCGGATCCTCAGGATTTATTTTCATAAACCCTGATGGCAGATATGACTCGATAAAATCAAAAAAGATGCTATAGCTATAAGGATTTGACATTATTCGCTGAATATGAACCTGATATACAATATTGCGTCTCCAAAAATAGTAAAAATACTGACACGTCAGTATTGCACCCGGCTTTAATCACCTTTAATTTTGATCTGCCGTAGGCGATTTTTTTAGACTCAAAAGATAATTTTCTGAATCCCTTCAATTTAAAACAAAATTATGGCTGAGTTAACAGCAAAATTATTCCGTGATTTTTTTGGAGGAAGCTGGTCAGGGAAGGTTACCAGAAACGGTGAATTCCAGCGTGAGGTGGTCTTCAACTGGCCCGAATTAAGCAGCAACAATTCTTGCCTTGGGGCTGAACCGGAATTAATTGTACCTCCAGGGGGCAGGAGTTCTCGATGATACCAGGCAGGTTTCCGTTTCAGGCTGGCGCCACGATATCAGGAGATGGAGTCATGTATGGCACAATGAATTTGGCGGATACGGAGAAATTCAATGGACATCGCAGGAGGTCGTAAACGGTGTAACCATTCTTTACGGTTTCTGCCATGAATGTAAACAGGAGACGCGATGATCCTGACTGATCATATTATAATGTGCGAATTATTCGATACACGACAATTTCAGATACACTCTCCAAAGTTTCAGAAAAGGGACTTCTCGAAATTGTTGCCAGCCGTATCAGAACCGCAAAAGAGCTTGAATGAACTGCTTGGAAAAACAGGCTAAAACAGCTATAAGTTTTGCAGAATTACTAATACAATAAAAAATGAAAATAATATCTACATTGAATAATGTAAAATGAAATATCACAAGAACAATTAAATAATAAATGTAAAAGGAAAATAAAATGAAAACAGAAACATTAAATCCTACAACAGCAAAGGTAAAAGCCGATAAGGAACGGATAGACCGGCTGAAAGAACAACTCAGGAGCACGACGCCGGAACTCGACTTCGAGCGAGTTAGGATCATGCATGATATGTACGAGGAAACCGTTGGTGAACATCAGCAACTCAGACGTGCCAAATTCCTGGCAGCCGTCCTGGAACGTAAGAAACTGTATATCGACGACAACCTCTTTGTCGGTGCCATGGCAGGCAAGACCAATGCCATGTACCCCTATCCCGAATGGCAGGTGGATTGGATGATAGAAGAGAAGACGGTCGAAAACTCGCCGACTCCGGAAGATAAGAAGGCCAACCAGTGGGCGCTCGATTACTGGGGCAAACGTGCGATGAAACCCCGGGTCGAAGAGATCTTTCAGAAGCGATTTGGATTCGACCCGAAACTGTGCTACAACGCCGGCCTTATTGGATCGTTCTCATGACTGGCCGGCCGGTGGTGGCAATCTTAACTACCCACGGGTTTATCGGGAGGGTCTTGCCAGCATGATCAAGGAGGTAGAGGAGCGGCAGATGTCTCTCGAGATGCGTTTGCCAAACGCCTCCAAGTTTTACTTCTATGAGGGAGCCCTCATCGTGATGAGAGCAGCGATCCGGTATGCCCATCGTTATGCCGAGTTGGCCCGGGAAATGGCGGCTAAAGAGAAGAATGAAACCCGGAAAGCAGAGCTGATCTCCATTGCGGAAACCTGCGAATGGGTTCCAGAGCATCCCGCCCGGAATCTGAGAGAAGCGATGCAGTGTCACTTCCTCTGTCACATCGTGGCAGAACTCGAGCAGATCGGCTGCGGGTACTCTGAAGCCTACCTGGGACAGAACCTCGAACCATTCTACCAGCGCGACAAGGCCGCCGGCCTTGTTACTTATGACGATGCCGTCTTCATGTTCGATAACCTCGCCATCAAGTTGAATGAGATCGGCTACTACTATGGCGAGAGAATCGCTAAGCAGAACTCCGCCGATCTGGGACAGAGCATCACCCTCGGGGGCTATACCGAGAATGGTGAAGATGCCACCGCGGAAATGGACTACGTGATTCTGGATTCAGCAGCCTATCTCGCTCTGCCGCAACCTCCGCTGTCGTGCGCCTACACGGAACGCATGAGCGGCAAATTCCTTGAAAAGGTCCTTGATGTTATAGGCACCGGTGTGGGCATGCCTCAATTCGTGAATGCCGAAGTGATGTTCAAGAGGGCCCTGAACCTCTGGGGCTAGACCGAAAGGAACGGTTATCTCCCATTGGAGAAAGCCCGGCGCACCTGTATCGGGGCCTGTGTGGGAAGCTACATCCCTTATGAGACCGGTCACCCGGTGGAGGGGCAGCCCAACCTCGGCAAGATCATCGAGTTGACAATGAACGACGGCTTCGATCCCCGCACCAAAAAGCAGATCGGGCCCAAGACCGGCGATCCTGAGAAGTTCAAAAACTTTGAGGAATTGTACGCCGCATTCGAGAAGCAGCTTCAATTCTGCGAGGACACCCTTCGCCATTCAGCCTGGATTTCAAACATCCTGCAGGCGGATTTCCTCCCCTGCGCCTGGCGCTCCATCCTGACCGGCGGATGCATCGAGACCGGTACCGAAACCTGGGACGGCGGGGCCAACTACTACACGGTAGCCCAGATCTCCATCGGCGGCGTGGATGCGGCCAACTCGCTGATGGCAGTCAAGAAACTGGTGTACGATGACAAGAAAGTGACTATGGCCGAGCTGAAAAAAGCCCTGGCTGCCAACTTCGAGGGAGAATTCGCGAAAGTCGGGAAGATGTGCTTTGAAGCACCCAAGCACGGCAACGACATCCCCGAAGTGAACAGGTTCGTCCGCCGGGTTTACAACACCATCTTGCAAGCATTTAGTAATGTGGATGGCGGTGGCAACTACATCAGCAAGGACATCAAGACCTCACTCGATGCCTATACCAAGAGTGGCCACAACCCCTTTGGTATGGTGTGCGGGGCGCTGCCGAACGGCAAGAAGGCCGGAGTGGCACTCACCGACGGAAGTATCTCGGCCATGCCGGGCACCGATGTCAACGGACCGACTGCGTTGGTGATGTCTGCAGCAAAAGGTATTGATGCAGTTGCATATTGCGCAACGCACATGAACATGAAGCTTCCGCCTGATCAGCTCGAAACCCGCAAAGGCAGGGATAATGTGCTGCGTCTGGTCAAGACGCTGTTCGATAACGGTGGCTACCACATTCAGTTCAATGTGCTGAACACCGAAATCCTCAGGGATGCACAGAAGACACCCTGAAAAATACCGCGACCTCGTGGTCAGGGTGGCTGGTTTCAGCGCCTTCTTCACAAAACTGCATGTAGGTGTGCAGAACGAGATCATCGAAAGGACAATGCAGCGTTGCGAATAGAATAAAATTGAGAATAGTTATAAATAAGGCATGGCAGATTGCCATGCCTTATTTATTGATCTTTTGACCCCTAAATCCCCCAGCCTTGCTCCGCCGAAGCGGCTACGCGAAGGCGAAGGGGGACTTATTGAAATCCAGAAAGTTATGAAGCCCCCCTTGGGGGGTTGGGGGTAAAAAATACAAAACAAGTAAAGAACCAATATTAAATAATTATGAGTAAAGATACAGGACATAAACGCATTGCCATAATGGTGGGCGCCGGTTACATTCCCGGAATAAATGCCGTGGTTGCAGGTGCCTCTCTTGCCGCCGGCAAACTGGGCTGGGAGCTGGTAGGTATTCTCGATGGATTTGAAGGTATTCTTCATCCCGAAAAATACCCCGATGGCGGATTGATTGAGATCAATCCCCGGGTTTTGAATTTAGATCCGAATACAAGCAGTGTACTTGGCCAGTCGGCGCGGATCGATCCGTTTAATGTCCGCACCATCAACAAGGACGAAATGGTTGAAGAGGTGGACATGTCGGATGAGCTGCTCAAAAAACTGAAGGCAGAAAAGATCGATGCAGTTATTTCGATCGTAGGAGGGAAAGGTCTGACCATTCTTTACCAGCTTCACCGGAAAGGGCTAAATGCAGTTTGTGTCCCACGCTCAATCGAAAATGAAATTGCTTCAACTTCGGTATCATTCGGATTTAACACTGCGCTTACTTTTACCATAGATATGCTCGACCGTGCGCGTCTGGCAGCAAAGGCTGCCCATAAAATTGCAGTGGTCGAGGTACAGGGAGAAGAAGCCGGATGGATTGCCCTGCAGGCAGGTATTGCAGTTGCTGCAGATGCGGTACTGATTCCTGAGATACCGGTAGATCTGAAAAATGTGGCAACACACCTGAAAGATAAAATGTCAGGTAAAAAATCCTGGGGTCTGGTAGTCGTGGCTCAGGGCGCAAAAATTATCAATCAGCCTAAAAATGAAGAACCCGTATCCTCACTTAAAGCATCGTTATCTCCATTGGCAACCAGCGATTCCAACAGTGAATTTGTCATTCACAGTTCAGGACAGGCTGCACAGGCTGTGGCAACAGGCCTACAACTGCGGATAGCAGAAGAAACGTTTCCGATGGTAATCGGCCCCTGGGTAAGAGGTGGTGCACCATCGGCAGTCGACCGCCAGCTGGGTGTGGCTTATGGTGCCGGAGCTATCCAGGCGCTTGAAGCCGGCAAAAACGGTGTAATGGTGTCCTTTGTTCCTCCTGATATTAAGTTCGTTCCTCTTGCAGAGGCCATCAACAAGGTAAGAACGGTACCAGCTGAAAGCATGTTTTTTAAGGTAGCGGATTCACTTGGTATTTATGTTGGAAAATAAGGAGGAAAATATTATGACAAATCAAACAATAAACCCATTGGACATGACTGGTACCGTATTGAATATCCAGCGGTATTGCAGTCACGATGGACCGGGTATCCGCACTAATGTTTTCCTGAAGGGATGCTCGCTGCGCTGCAAATGGTGCGGCAATCCCGAAAGCATCCGCATGAAGCCGGAACTTTCCTACGACCCGAAAAAGTGCAAGGGTAAAAAATGTGGTATATGTCTGAAAGCTCCCTTCCCCGAGGCTGCTTTCTATTTTGTGGATGGCGACGATGAAAAAGTCGCAGTCAACTGGCAGCTAGCCAAGGATTGTGACCTGGAAATGGCATTGCTATGTCCCACAGGTGCGCTCGAAATGTTTGGCAAGACCATGACTGTCCGCGAAGTGATCGCTGAAGTTGAAAAAGATGCCTCTTTCTACCGTAATACCGGTGGGGGTATGACAATCAGTGGCGGCGAGGTGATGCTGCAACCCGACTTCGCTGCTGCTCTGCTGAAGGAGGCACACGCCAATGGCTTCAATACGGCAATTGAAACGGCAAGTAATGCGCCATGGTCCTTCCTTGAGAAAGTACTTCCTCATGTTGATACGATGCTTCACGACATTAAGTTAATGAATTCGGAAAGACATAAGAAATGGACTGGAGTTGGTAATGAGCGGATCCTGGAAAACTTCAGGAAAGCCTATGAGACTTTCCCGAATGTTGATTTTATTGCCCGTACGCCACTCATTCCCGGTGTGAATGCCGATGATGAACATGTGCGTGGTGTATTGGAATTCATAAAACCATATAAAAACGTAATTGACTATGAATTGCTTCCCTATCACAGGTTTGGACTTGGCAAGTACCTGTCGCTTGGCGTAGTTTACGAACTTGAAGATTACAAAACTCCGGCCGATGATGTGGTTAAGCGCTTCCAGGCTATGATTGATGAGGCGTTTGGACGGACTGGAGCTAAAGACTAAGATATGAAATGATTCTCAATTTTTTACCCCCCATCCCCCCAAGGGGGGCTTTGTGTGTTGGAAAGTCCCCCCTTCGCCTTCGCGTAGCCGCTTCGGCGGAGCAAGGTTGGGGGATTTAGGGGTGGAAATGAAAGCGATCAGGAAAACTTAAGAACACTGATAAAAGTGTTATTAACCATAGAAAACGAAATATTATGATTAAATCACTAGGTCATGCAGGGACGCACAGGCGTGTTGCAATAAATGTAGGATCGGGCTTTGTTCCCGGTACAAATGCAGTTGTTATGGGTGCGGCCATTGCGGGAGGTAAACTGGGTTGGGAGATTGTCGGGATCCGCGATGGCTTCGAGGGACTTTTATACCCTGAACGTTTTCCCGGTGGCGGAATCATTAACCTAAGTCCTGAATTGATCGAAAACCTTGATCCCTGCTACGGGAGGCATACTTGGTCAGGCCCCCAGGATCGATCCTTTTCATGCAACCTCTAAACAGGGAGGAGAAGCAGATCTTTCTGATCAGATATTAAAAATGATAAAGGAAGAAGACATTGATGCGTTGATTTCAATCGTGAGTGGCCAGGGTCTGGGCATTCTGCAAAAACTTCATGTTAAAGGGCTCCATACTGTTTGCATTCCGCGATCTATCGAGAACGATATTGCAAATACCGCTGTATCGTTCGGATTCAACAGCGCCCTCAGCGTCACAATTGAAATGCTTAACAAGGCTTACCAGGCGGCCAGATCGGCCAGCAAGATTGCTGTTGTAGAGGTACCGGGTGAACATGCCGGGTGGATCGCACTTCAGGCTGGCATCGCAGTACGTGCTGATGCTGTGCTGATGCCTGAGATTCCCTGCGATCTTAAGAATCTGGCAAAGCGGTTAAAAGATAAAATATCAGTCCGGAGGCCTTACGGGCTTGTGGTTGTTGCCGAGGGGACAAAGTTAGTTGATTACCCGGCTGAACAGGATGTTAAGTCATCCGCACCATCCCCGGAATCTATTCCTGCAGGCCAGGTTGCCGGCACTGTTGCAGCCAGGCTTCAGAAAATGATCATTGCGGAAACCTATCCGCTTGTAATTGGCGCCTGGGCCCGGGGCGGAAACCCCACCGCAACCGACCATCAGCTGGGAATGGCTTATGGCGCCGGATCTATCCAGGTGCTGAAAGCAGGACAGAACGGGGTGATGGTCTCTTTTATGCCTCCCGATATAAGGTTTGTGCCGTTGAAAGATGCTGTTGACAAAGTGAGAACCGTGCCTTCTGAAAGTGAATTTATTAGGATTGCACAGTCGCTGGGAATTTACCTTGGTAAGGGTTTATAATCGGGCGAATTACAATAATTTAAAACAACAATCCATGAGCAATATTAAAATATCAGAGGATGTTTATGAAAAACTGGCCGATGCGCTGGACGCACTTCCTGCCGGTTTCACCAGCACTCCTTCAAAATCGGAAATAAAGCTGATCAAAATGGTGTTTTCTCCTGAAGAGGCTTTGGTTGCCAGCACCCTGACCCGTAAACTGGAGACTGCGGCAGAGATTGCTGACAGGCTCCCACTTCCGCTGGATAAAGTAACCGCGCTGCTTGAAGGGATGATTTCCCGCCGCATGGTTAAACTCGACACGCTTGCCCTGGAGACCGGTGTAAAGGGACTTGGGAAAATAGAGGCAAAACCGGGTCAGACTAAAGAAGAGGCCGTGAAAAGATACCGGCTCTTCCCTTTCCTTGTTGGCTGGTATGAATCGTACCTTCAGGAGGTAAAACCTGAAAGTGCTGAATTTGCCCGTATCTTCGAGCAATATGTTGTTGAAGGCGGAGGCGAAAAAATCTTTGCACCCCGGCCCGGCCCGCAGGGAACCATTCCTATGCGCGGTTCGCTTAAACCCGAATGGCTCAAGCGGGAACCGCACAACGATATAGACGCACACTTCCAGCGGCATGACCGTTTTCTGGTACTCGACTGTGTGTGCAAGAAAGAGAAAGCTGCCCTTCACGGCCATAGCTGCTACATGCCCAACAAACGGTGTGGATTTGTAGGTATGCCGCCCGTGGTTCCTCTTTCTGAAAATGTGATTAGCCGGGAAGAGGCCATAAAACTCTGGGATGAGCTTGATGCCCTGGGGACCATGATGATCCAGGGTTTCTATGGATTCACCATGGGAGCCGAGGAGCCCCAGTTTGTCGGCGGCTGTCACTGTTGCGGCTGTTGCTGCACGATATTGCAGGGTGGCCGCCTGGGCCATCTCACCGAAACCGTGGAAAGATCGAATTACCGGGTAGTGAAGGATTATGACAAATGCACCAACTGTGGTGAATGCATCCGGCGTTGCCAGTTTTTTGCACACACCTGGAAAAAAACCGAAGATGGAAGAATGTCGGTATATAACAGGGACAAATGCGTGGGATGTGGCTCCTGCGGCCTGGGATGCCCCTCGGGTGCACTTCACCTGGAACCGGTTTCGGAAGAGGAATGGATACAGGTAGCGTCCAGTTTTATCGGATGGGAAGAGGCACGGATTAAGAATATGGGAATGGGGAAGTAAGAAGAATCGCGGATTGTGGATTGCGGATTGAAAAAATCTAAAATCCCAAATCAAAATCCAAACCGAGCCGCAGGCGAGCTCGGCGAAGCCAAATCCGAAATCCGAAATCCGAAATACAAGAACCATGGATCCTCAGAATTTGTTTAAAATCGTAGTAGTGCTCTACTCAGTTTCAAATTTGTTGTCTCTGGGTATTGAGCTCAATTTAAAAGAAACGATCACCTCCTTGAAAAGCTTCCGGCTTATTATCCTGACCCTGGCCTGGGGCTGGGTTGTGAGTCCGGCTTTTGCCTGGCTGCTTACAAAAATAATCCCCTTGACCCTTCCATTGCGCTGGGGCTGTTGATCACCAGCATTGCTCCCATAGCGCCATTCTTTCCCATTTTAGTGAGAAATGCCCGGGCAGATGTTAATTTCTCGGCAGCATTCATGCCTTTAACAATGGTCGCTACTGTAGTGTCTGATGCCAATATTTGTGCCAGTCATGATGCCGGGACTGACCCTGAGCATATGGGCTCTGGCAAAACCCCTCCTGGTGCTGATACTTATGCCGATGATCCTGGGCATTCTTATCCGGATTTATTCAACCCGGGTGGCTGATAAAATTTTCCCCGCAATCAAGATGACGGCAGGAATTACCACTGTACTTTCCCTGGTGTCTGTTCTCCTGATCTACTTCCGTGAATTTTTAAAGGTATTGGGCAGCTATGCCATCCTTGGCCAGTTACTTCTGGCCATCGGAATTCTGCTGATGGCTTATTACATTGGCTTCGGTTTAAAAAAGAACCAGCGAAGCGCCATGGCCCTGGGAATGAGCTCACGGAATGTATCGGCAATGTTCGCAGTGTATATAGTTCTTCCAACTCCCGATCCATACCTCCTTGTAATGATCCTGCTTTCGGGTCCGATACCCGCACTAACGGCATATTTTACTGCACGTTATTTAGGCAAAAAGGAGCAAGCAGAAATGGCAGTATAGTTTATACACAGACTAGAATAACCGGCTCATGATCCTGCAAGTTGTTCCCGATGGCTGGTATCTGCCCTCCTTTGAATTAATTACTTACTGTTAAGTATTGTCCGGTCATTGCAGAAAAGTAACTTTAACAATTCAATAATCACCCGGAGAAAAATTAATACTAAAAAAGGGAAATTTCAGTGTATGCATAAAAAATGGGGCATTCAGTGGCTGTTTTTTGATTATCCTGTGTGTTTTTTCTCTCTGGTAGTTTTCTTCGGCATATGCCCAGGATCTTGAACCGCGTGCATATACAAATATACCGCGGGGATTGAATTTTGTACTGACCGGTTACAGTTATTCCCAGGGAGGTGTCGTTTTTGACCCCACAATCCCACTCCAGAATGCTGACATTCATATTCACGGAACTGTATTTGCTTATGCACGATCAATTAAAGTGGGACCCATGTCTGGCAAGGTCGATGTGATACTTCCTTATGGCTGGCTTTCAGGATCTGCAGAGTACGATGGACAAACAGTTACTCGTGACGTCTCAGGCCTGGCTGATCCGAGAATACGAATGAGCTTTAATTTTATTGGTGCACCCTCCCTGCCCATTCTCCGGATTTAAAGACTATAAACAGAACTTCGTCGCAGGGGCCAGCCTGCAGATCTTTCTGCCCCTGGGCCAATATGATCCTTCAAGGCTTGTAAATCTCGGAACGAACAGATTTACAATTAAGCCGGAATTGGGTATGTCAAAAGTAGTCGGACCCATGCAACTTGAATTGACAGGAGGAGTTGCATTTCATACAGTCAATAATGACTTTTACAATGGGAAAACCAGGTCGCAGGCGCCAATCGGTTCACTGCAGGGACATATTAATTATAATTTTAAGAAAGGTATATGGGCTGCCATCGATGGAACCTATTACTGGGGAGGACATACTACAGTTAGATGGAGTAGAGGGCGATGACCTGCAGAAGAATACCCGGTTAGGATTAACAGTGGCAATTCCACTGGGGATTCACCAATCAATAAAAATAAATCTCAGTACAGGGGTTTCTACACGTACAGGCAGTGATTATGATGTGGCGGGTCTGATTTGGCAATACAGATGGGGAAAAGGTCTTCCAAAAAAGTCCCGGAGTAAAACATGACCTGATAATAAATCCTGACCATGAAAGTAAACTGTTACCGGATTTCTGACGGGCCTGAACTGACTCCATGCGAATACAATTTTGCTGTTGATGCAATAAGACAAAAAAGTGCAAAGGTCTGGATCGATCTCCTGGATGCAGAAACCGCTGAACTTGAAGAGAAGTTGGAAGATATAAAAGCCCAGGGTCTGATAAGGCAATTTTGTCTTGAATCACGCGATCATCCGGGATTCTATCCTTTAAAACCACTGGCCCTGATTGTACTACCTGTTCAGATGGAGGTACAGGATTCAAATATTCTGGTATATATGGCAATTCTGTTCAGCAATGATTTTTTCATTTCGATAAGAAATAGTAAAATGGCCCGTTTCAGAAGAAGTATAAATACCTCGGATTCATTTGACCTGCTGCCAGATGACTCCATAGCAGGTGTTATCTCTACCCTTATGATGGGTTTGTCGCTTGACTGCCTGCGCAAAACTTCCAGATTGAGTGACATGATACTGGCTCTTGAAGGACAAATGGAACGTGAACCCGATTCAGTTAAGATTGAAGAAATATCCAGCAAGAGATCTGATCTTCTGACACTTGAATCAATTGTACAGGGTCAGCTGCCAATTATCGAGACAATTATCTCATCAGACAGGCCATCAAAAAATCTTGAAACAACCCTCGAGTATTTCCGTTGGGCAGCTGCAAATCTTAAATCGGCCGACAAGAAACTGGAATGGCTGGAGCATCGCATTGATGTTATGCGTTCCCTGATTGATATGCACGCCCAGGACAGAACAAACAGGCGGCTTGGCAGACTGACTGTCCTTTCAATGATCTTTATGCCGGTCACCTTTCTTGCCGGTATATGGGGAATGAATTTCAAAGCTATGCCCCTTTTATCACTTGAGAATGGTTATATAGCTGCTCTCGCAATTATGATATTGATTTCCGGAGGGATGTATTTATATTACCGTAGAAAGGGATGGTTCAGTTAAGATATCTCTCTTGAAAAATACTGAACATTAAGTATTCCTTAAACCTCTGAAATGCAGTAATTTTATTTGAGGTGGAAGTCAGAAGTCAGAAGTCAGAAGTCGGCCACCTTCGCCAGGGCTTCGGTGGCTAAAAGAAGACGGAAGATGACAATTGGCAGATGGCAGATTACTGTTGAAAATTGGCAGTTGGCAGTTGGCAAATTTAAAAAATAATAATGTCTTCGGACTTCGGTCTTCGGACTTCCGACTTCGGACTAAATAGTAACAAAACCTTTTAAAATAACCATTAATCCAAAAATTTAAAAATCATGAAAAAGTACATTTTTATTATTGCAGCATTATTTATGGCTTCATTTGCCAGTGCACAATCAAATAAGGAAGAGATAGACCTGATGCAGGCTGCACTTGGAATGGATAAAAAAGCTGCAGTAGCAGAATTTGTGAAACCATCACCAGCTCAGAAAGATGCATTCTGGAAACTTTATGATGAGTATGAAACACAAAGAAAAGAACTGGGCAAGCAGAGGATCAAACTTCTTGAGGAGTATGCCGACCAAATATCAGACCATGACAAGTGAACAGGCCGATGCATGGGCTAAAAAAGTTATGGATCTCCAGAAAAAAACAGATAACCTTATAACAACCTATTATGGCAAGGTGAGAGGTGTGACAGATGGAATTGTCGCTCTTCAGTTCTACCAGATGGAGAATTATATTCTTGCCGCCATAAGGGCTCAGATTCTTGAGCAGGTTCCGTTTGTAGAAAAACATTAACTTAATCAGGAAATCATTTACCACTGAGTTACAGAGTACACGGAGTATTCACGAGTTAAGAGAAGTTTTAAATCAAGTTAATAAACTGTTCCCACCTCCATCAATTGAGAATGAGTGCAGTGAACTCCGTGAAACTCGTGAACTCCGTGGTTAAACCGATTTCAGAAGTTGTTAAATTTTTAAATATCTAATAAAAAATAAAGTAGATGAAAGTAATTATCGTTGGTGGAGTAGCAGGTGGCGCATCATGTGCAGCACGTCTGCGAAGGCTTGATGAAAAAGTCGAAATCCTAATGGTGGAGCGCGGACCATTTGTATCATATGCAAACTGCGGTCTTCCCTACCATGTTGGGGGTTCAATAGAGAATGAATCGAGTCTGCTTGTTGCCACAGAGCAGATGTTCAGATCCGTATTTGCTATAGATTGCAGGACTAACTGTGAAGTGGTGGGAATAGATGCCGGGGCCAAAACTGTAAGGCTTAAAAATCACCTCACCGGCGAGGTCACAACTGAGAAATATGACAAGCTGGTTCTTTCACCGGGCGCTGCTCCTATCCGTCCACCTCTTCAGGGTATAGATCTGCCGGGGATTTTCTCCGTCAGGACTGTAGCCGATGCAAAAAATATCCGTGAGTGGCTTGAAAGGGATATTGACCGCTCGGTGGGCAACTCATTCACAGGGGTTGACACAGTGTCAAAACCTAAACATGCTGTTGTAATAGGTGGAGGATTCATTGGCCTTGAGATGGTTGAAAACCTTATTGAAAGAGGTCTCACAGTTGTATTGCTCGAGAAACTCGACCAGGTAATGCCGCCACTGGATGCGGAGATGGCTAATCTTGTAAAGAGGTATCTTAAAAAGCATGATGTAAAGGTAAAAACCGGTGATGGGGTGGCGGGATTCAGAAAATCTGAAAACGGTGAGATCGAAGTCCTCACCGAAAAAGGGAAGGTTCATCCGGCAGATGTAGTGATAATGGCTATTGGAGTAAAACCCGAGACAGAGCTTGCAAAGATGGCAGGTATAGAGATCGGCAGCATGAGGCGGCATAAGGGTTAATGAGCATATGATCACATCCGATCCTGATATTTTTGCGGTTGGTGATGCGGTTGAAGTAAAGGATTTTGTAACAGGTGAGTGGGCGCTTATCCCATTAGCAGGACCTGCAAACCGCCAGGGTCGTATAGCAGCTGATGTTATAGCAGGACGTAAATCAAAGTTTCGTGGTACCCAGGGCACTTCAATATGTAAACTCTTCGGGGCCGCAATTGCCCAGACAGGGGTTAGTGAGAAGACTCTTAACAGGCTTGGTGACAAGGATTATGAAAAGATATACCTCTATCCTAATTCACATGCCGGATATTATCCCGGAGCCAAAATGCTTGTCATCAAATTCATGTTCCGCAAATCCGACGGGAAGGTACTTGGAGCACAGGTGCTGGGCGAAGATGGTGTTCCAAAAAGAATCGATTCATTCGCTATGGCTATACAGATGGGCTGCACAATTTATGACCTTGAGGAGTCTGAACTCTGCTATGCTCCTCCATACGGAAGTGCAAAAGATCCGGTCAACTTTGCTGGTATGGTTGCTGCGGATGTCCTTAATGGTGATATGCCGATTGTTCATTGGGATTCACTTGACGGAAGTTTTCTTCTTGACGTTCGTAATCCTCCTGAACTGGCAGTTGAATCAATCGAAGGCGCACTCAATATACCACTGCCTCAGCTTCGCTCCCGGCTGGCTGAACTTCCTAAGGATAAGGAAATTGCTATAATCTGCCGCTCTGCTCAGCGTGCCTACTACGCAACACGAATCCTTCAGCAAAACGGATTTAAGGCAAAGAATATTTCAGGAGGTATGCTGGCACGCTCGCATCGTGCAGTTTAAAACTAAATAACACATAGACATGAACGAAATTATACAGTTTTGTCAGCCAATATTCCAGCCACTGGTTCTGGTTTTTACTATTTTGAATCTCTTAAGCATGGGTCTTCAGGTGAACCTGGTCAATATGTTCAAGGTAGTCAGAAATCCGAAGTTCCTTGGGTTGATGTTAGCGTTAGGTTGGGTAGTAGGCCCTGTAATAGCATTTCTGATCACACTTTTACTCCCCCTGGATAATGGGTACGTGGTAGTATTGTTCATCGGAAGTCTGGCTCCCTGTGCCCCCTTCCTCCCGCCGATGCTCACTAAAGCGAATGGAGACATTGTCTTTGCGGGAGCCTTCATCCCGGTAGCAGCGATCGGCACATCCCTGTTAATGCCGGTTTTTGCACCTTTACTTGTCAAGGGGATAGAATTAAGCGTAATGTCACTCCTGAAACCGCTCTTTTTGTCAGTGCTGTTACCTTTGCTTATTGGCGCGATTACTAAAGACATTTGCCAGCAATGTAGCCGATAAGATCTTCAATCCCGTAAAGAAGCTGGCAGGATTGTCTACATTATTGACAATTATTTTCTGTCTGCTGCTTTATTACAAGCAGATGTGGGCTACTGCCGGCAGCATGGCAATGCTTTCACTTACAATTTTTATGGTTGTGATGGCACTGATCTCATTTTATGGCGGGTTCGGCTTTAACCGTGGTGAAAAAATTGTCATGTCACTGGGAATGGGCACAAGGAATATCGCTGCTGTCCTGATAGGGGTTCTTACAATTGCAGATGTAACACCAAATATGGTGGCGATGGTTATCATCTGGACTCTGTGGTCTTTTATCCTCAGCTATAATTATTGCCCCTATTATGGGCAAAAAAGGTGTAAAGGCGGATGCAACAATTTAGAACGAAAGAATTTACCCCCAAACCCCCCAAGGGGGGCTTAAATATGAGTAGTGCTTAAAGTCCCCCCTGGGGGATTTAGGGGTAAGACAAAGAAAATAGACTAAATCAAGATTAATGACACAAACAAGCTTCTTCGATAAAACCAAAAAAGTGCTGAAAGGTTACCTCCCAATCCTTGACTGGGGCTCAAAATATACTGGCAAGACGTTTTCAAACGACATGATCGTTGCGCTGATTGTAACGATGATGCTGATCCCTCAGTCGCTGGCATATGCAATTCTGGCAGGACTGCCTGCAGAAGTTGGACTTTATGCTTCGATGGCGCCACTTATTCTGTATGCCATCTTCGGTTCCTCGCGTGCACTCGCAGTTGGCCCTGTTGCAGTTGCCAGTCTTATGACAGCAGCAGCAGCAGGGCAGCTTGCCTCACAGGGTACACCTGAATATCTTGGGGCTGCTGTTGCTCTTGCCATGGTCTCTGGTTTGCTTCTGATGGCCATGGGTTTTCTGAAGCTCGGTTTTATGGCAAATTTCCTCAGCCACCCGGTAATTGCCGGATTCATAACTGCCTCAGGTCTGCAGATTGCAGCAGGGCAGCTTGGACCTGTTCTCGGAATTCATGCCGAAGGAGAAAGTTTCCTTGACATAGTGATATCACTATGGCACACAATCGGAGGTATTCATATTGCTACTACAGCAATAGGTATCGGTTCACTAATATTCCTTTTCTGGGTACGCAAGGGACTGAAGCCTCTCCTGATTCGCTTTGGAGTTGGGAGCAAGATTGCAGACATTCTTGTAAAGGTTGGACCGGTAGTGGCAATTATAGCAACAATTCTTATTGTAGCAGGCTTAGGCCTGGCTGACAAAGGGGTAAAAATTGTAGGAAAAGTTCCGGGTGGTTTGCCCAAACTGGCTATGCCTCCACTTGATTTTACACTCTGGATGAAGATCCTTGTTCCGGCACTTCTTATCTCAATAGTCGGATATGTCGAATCAATCTCGGTGGCGCTTACACTGGCAGCCAAAAAGCGTCAGCGTGTTGATCCCGACCAGGAGCTTATTGCACTTGGCGCTTCAAATGTGGGTTCAGCTATATCCGGCGGATTTCCTGTGACAGGAGGCTTCGCCCGCTCGGTTGTGAATTTTGAAGCAGGGGCAGAGACACCGGCTGCCGGTGCCTTTACTGCCATCGGCATTGCGCTTGTAACATTATTTCTCACTCCTCTTCTTTTCTTTCTTCCAAAGGCAGCTCTCGCAGCAACAATAATTGTCGCGGTCATAGGTCTTGTGAACATTGATGCACTGAAACATGCCTGGTCTTACTCAAAATCCGATTTTGCAGCGATGCTTGTCACAATTCTTGTGACACTGTGGAAAGGCGTTGAAGCCGGGCTTATAGCAGGGGTTGGACTATCGGTATTCCTGCACCTCTACCGCACCTCAAGGCCTCATGTGGCTGTTGTGGGACAGGTACCAGGCACAGAACATTTTCTAAATATCAAACGACACGAGGTGATTACGGATCCCGGAATACTCTCTATAAGAGTTGACGCGAGTCTTTATTTCCCTAATGCGCGTTTTCTCGAGGACACAATCAACGATGCTGTCGCAGAAAACCCGGATATCAAACATCTTATTCTTGTCTGCCCGGCGGTAAATACAATTGATCTCTCAGCCCTCGAAAGTCTTGAGGCTATCAATCTGCGGCTGAAGGACAGCGGGATCACTCTCAATATGTCAGAAGTAAAAGGCCCGGTTATGGACCGGCTGAAGGGTACACATTTTCTTAAGGTGCTGACAGGAAAAGTATATCTTACTCAATTTGCAGCTGTTTCCGCATTAAGAACTGAGCTTGCAGTGAGAGATTAAAAATTTACGGGTACTGCCTGTTATTACAGCCCACAAGTCAACCCAGCGAAAGGTGAATGAAAAAGCAGAATATATTAAAACGATTGATGCTGCAGGTAATAATCTGACTGGTGAAAAGAATTACAGGATGCACCTGGCTCCTGATATTCCAGCATGCAGCTTCTGGTCAGTGATAGTGTATGACAGTCAGACGAATCTTATGATTAAAACCGATCAGCCATGGCCATCAGTTTACAGTACCTGCAAAAAACTTCATACAAATAAGGATGGTTCGTTTGATATATGGTTTGGACCTGAAGCTCCGGCCGGGGAAGGAAACAACTGGATCAGGACAATCAGGAATAAAGACTGGTATATCATACTGCGGCTTTATGATCCTCAGGAAGCCGGGAATGATAATATATGGAAGCCCGGAGAGATAGAACTGTTAGTAGCGGGTCATTAATGACTCCCGAATGTCAATCAAATGACAATCTAATGACAATTGAATGACCATTTGATGACGACGTAATGACCACTTTATGACTAGCGAATGACTATGAAAGCAATAACTGTTGAACCAAAAAAACCGGGAACGGCTCGATTTATGGATTTTCCGGAACCAGACCAACGTGATGGCTCCATCCTGGTGGAAGCAATTGCCGCTGGAGTATGTGGCACAGATGCAGAAATTGTCGAAGGAAAATACGGATGGGCTCCTCCGGGTCAGCAGTATCTTGTTCTGGGACATGAATCACTTGGCCGAGTGATAGATCCAGGTACATCGACAGGTTTCAAAAAAGGCGATCTCGTAGTTGGAATAGTCAGACGTCCCGATCCTGTTCCCTGTCCGAATTGTGCAGTAGGAGAATGGGACATGTGCCGTAATGGCATGTATACTGAACGCGGCATAAAGGAGATTCATGGCTACATGTCGGAACGCTGGAGGATCGAACCTGAATATGCAATAAAAATTGACCCTTCGCTTGGTATCCTGGGCGTATTGCTCGAACCCACAACAGTTGTTACGAAAGCTCTTGAGCAGATTGGCATGATCAGCCGCCGTTCATTCTGGGAGCCCAACAGGGTTCTTGTGACAGGCGCAGGACCTATTGGGCTTCTGGCTGCGCTCAGCCTGAAAATATGGGGAGTGGAGGAAATACATGTCCTCGACCGGATGGAAACGGGCTCCAAACCAGATCTCGTAAGAGAACTTGGAGCAATTTATCATTTTGGGAATGTTTCAGATATCGGATTTGAACCCGATGCGATTGTGGAGTGTACAGGAGTAGGACAAGTGATAGAAGCCTGTATTCAGCAGGTGGGTCCGAATGGCATATTATGCCTTACAGGCGTGGGTCACGGTGGACACATGACAAAAGCAGGTACTGCTGATATGGCTGCTGCTGCAGTTCTGAGAAATACTGTAATCGTCGGGAGTGTCAATGCAAATAAACGTCAATGGTACAGGGCAGGACAGACCCTGGCTAAAGCCGACAGAAATTGGCTTTCAAAGCTCATTACACGTAGGGAAAGACCTGAGGACTTTAAAATTGCACTTGAAAGAAAGCCTGATGATATTAAAGTTGTTATTCAGTTCTCTGAGGTTTAGTGCTGCCGGTCTAAGTACAGCTATCCTACTCTGGTATGGCAAGCAGAAGCGGATGAAAACAGGCTCAGTCTCAGTAAAAGAGGAAGGAACAGGCTAGCGCAGCCTTGACTTTTTCAACACTCCAAATAGGATTAAGATTCTTAGAAAATTGTCACATTTTTATAAATCATTTAAAAGCATATACATATGAAAAAATTACTATTTGTTCTCATTCTGATTCAGGGAATTGTATGCTCAGCCCGGATAGACAAGGATTAGCTTGCTTTGGCAATCGATAAGGCTGAGGAGGCCAACAGACAAAAATTAAAGGATTTTGTCTGAAAACGCAAATCCGATGTTTTTATCGAAGGAGTGTTAAAGCTTACAACTTTTACCGAATTCAGTTTTGATGCTTCAGTCAAGATTGAGGAAAAGGTTATTGATTTCGAAACCACCGTCAAGCAAAAAGCAGGGATAAGAGGCAAGATTCAGCAAAATGCAGCCGAAGACAAGCTCGATTATGTTGAAAAGGCTCTCGATCTTGCATTGAAGTATACATTTATGACTAAGGGCGAGCTTCTGGATTTTATTGCAAGACAACATTATCCGAAAAGAATGGGGTTACCACTGTATCTGCAGAAAATGTTTATGTACAGGGAGATAAATTTACGATCGGGATAAAATCTGCGACAAACATGTACCTTCATGAGCAATTCAGCAACCTGCTTGGAAAAGATCTTGAAGAAGGTGAGATCAATTATGAAAAATTCAGATCTGGGATCAGCCATGGTTCGACAACTGTCCTGAATCTGCCAGCTCAGAAAATTAAAATCAATGCACAAAACCATGATTATTCCCAGCGAGTAAAATGAAGTACATATTTTTACCTGTAATATTCTGTCTATATCTGAGCTATGCTTCAGGCCAGACTGCTGAGAACGGAAATAAATGGCACGTTCTTACTGATATCTACCTTATGTTCCCCTATATGGATGGAGAGACCGGAATCGGCGATCTGATCACTGTGCCCGTGGATGCCGATCCGAGCGATATATTCTCCAGTCTTAAGTTCGCGGGGATGCTGTACCTCGAAGCTCATAACAGCAAGTGGGCCCTCACATCTGATATTGTATATATGAACCTGAATCAGGAGGTCACACCTGGCACTCTTCTTCATTCAGGAACAGTAAGCGCTGAAGAATTTATCTGGGAGCCGGCCGGCTTATACCGTATCGCTTCTTTTCTTGAGATTGGAGCGGGTGGTCGTCTGGATAATATTCAGGCCGGGATTGATGTACGCCGTAATGTATTTCCGGCCGGTACTGAAGAAGTGACCGGAAACGGCTCCAAAACCTGGTTCGACCCTATAATAATTGCAAGGCTAACCACTGACATAAAGGATAAATGGCTTTTCCAGTTCAGGGGTGACATTGGCGGATTTGGAGTCGGCTCAGATCTTACCTGGCAGCTTCAGGCATATGCAGGTTACAGGTTTTCCAGGGTCTTTCAACTTACAGCAGGATACAGGATATTGTCGGTTGATTATGACAAAGGAGCAGATGCAGAACGATTTATCTATAATATTGACACATTTGGCCCGGTTATCAGATTAGGGTTCAATTTCTGAATGTAGAAGGTCTGTTAACACAGGCAAAGATATCAACCGAAATTAACATCGATAGTTTGGCTGCATTGCTCATAATCCTGCCGCTATGATAAATTTTTCCCCATTCTGAGGAATACAGGTAATGTAATATTTTATTATCTCCATTTCTTCTGAAACTGTTTGTCCTTAAACAATTTGCCTCATTTTTTGTTTAACGTGAAACAGACAATGATATGGCAATAAAGAGTAGCTTCAAGCTTGAAAAAGTCATGATTTGCAGTTTGATTTGCCTATTCATCCTACAATCATGCAATCATCAGTCAGGGAACAACTCAAAATCCGAGGAATACAAAGCTGCTGTCACAAAATGATTTTTTGTGTGGAGCGGAGGTCCTTGATAAAGCCTGGTATTTAACAGATAAAAAAGCTCCTTTGTTTAGCGGACTGGATGGAATTCATTTTCCAATATCTACAAATTCAGCAGATGCACAAAAATACTTTGATCAGGGTATGATGTTAACATATGGTTTTAATCATGCTGAAGCCGCACGATCATTTTATGAAGCTGGCAGGCAGGATTCCACATGTTGTATGTGCTTTTGGGGTTTTGCTTATGTACTCGGACCCAACTACAATTCCGGTATGGAAACTGATAACCTGCAACGTGCGTATGATGCTGTTCAGAAAGCCAAAAGGTTGTCTGCCTCCGGAACACAAAAGGAAAAAGATATGGTTGAGGCTCTTACAACACGTTATGCAAGAGATGAAAAGATTACCCGGGCCCATCTCGATTCTGTTTATGCCTCGAACATGCGAAAACTGTTTGAAAAATATCCGGATGATGTCAATATAGCAGTACTTTTTGCAGAATCCCTGATGGACCTGCATCCATGGAACCTGTTCGCAAAGGATGGCACAATTCAGCCCTGGACAACAGAGATCATAAACGTTCTGAAGTATGCATTGGATAAGGATCCGCGTAATGCCGGTGCGAACCATTTTTATATCCATGCAGTAGAAATGTCACAGAAGCCCGGAGATGCACTCCCCAGTGCTGATTTGCTCCGTGATCTTGTTCCGGGTGCGGGTCATCTTGTTCATATGCCATCGCATACATACATAAGAACCGGACAGTATCATGAAGGTGTGCTTACAAACCTGAAGGCCGTAATGGTTGATAGTCTTTATACGGAAGCCTGCCATGCACAGGGTGCCTATCCCCTCTCCTATTATCCGCATAATTATCATTTTCTCGCCGCCTGTGCCACCTTATGCGGTGAAAGCGGATACGCGAATATGGGCGCCAATGAAACCAGGCTGCATGCCCATAAAAGTCTTCTTCTCGATCCTTCATGGTCTACATTACAACACTATTATAGCATCCCTTTTTATATCCGGGTAAAACTGGGTCTCTGGAAAGATATTCAACGATCTATCGAACCCGAAGAACCATTGAAATACCCCAGAGTGATATGGCATTATTCTGAGGGTATGGCAGCACTTTCTGAAGATCATATTGCCAGAGCAAAAAAGCATCTCAGCGAAATGAAATCGATTATGCGTGATACAACTATAAAAAAACTAACAATCTGGAACATCAATAATTTATATGACTTATGCCAGATAGCCTCATACACCCTGGAAGGGGAAATACATGCCAGGAAAAAGGACTATTCCATGGCGATCTCAGAGCTACGGAAGGCAATTGCAATGGAAGATGCTCTGAACTATAATGAACCACCGGATTGGTTTTTTTCCGTGCGCCATAATCTGGGCGCTGTGCTAATTCAGGCAGGCAAGTATCAGGATGCAATAAGGGTTTATGAAGAAGATCTGAAGAAATTGCCTGAAAACGGCTGGGCATTGATCGGGTTGATGAATGTTTACGAAAAGCTCGGTGAAAAAAATAAATACACTGAGATGAAAAACCGGTTTGAAAATGCATGGAGGTATGCCGATATCAAAATCGCCTCATCCAGGATTCTCTGAACTGTGAATCCAGCGATTAAAGACATTTTTAACCGGTTGCAACTTCAGTCCGTCCGGAGTATTACAACACTCTTAGAATATCAAGCATTCAGATAATTTACTGCAAAAAAATTACCTGTCAATTAATCTTGCACTACCTTCAGAATACCTGTCGCCCGAAGGCTTTATTTTTGCAGAAGCTGTTTCTATTTCCTGAATTTCCCTGACACTCAATGTAACCGATTCGGCACCCAGATTTTCAATCAGGCGTTCAACTTTCGTAGTTCCGGGAATAGGAACAATAAATGGCTTTTGAGCAAGCAGCCAGGCAATTGCTAGCTGAGCAGGCGTTATATGTTTCAATTGTGCTTTCTCTTTTATTAACTCAACAAAAACCATGTTAGCCTTCATGTTTTCAGGACTCAGTCTTGGCACTGTGCTGCGAAAATCTTTACTGTCGAAAGTGGTGTTCTCATCCATTTTTCCGGTAAGAAAACCTTTACCAAGCGGGCTGAACGGAACAAACCCAATTCCAAGCTCTTCAAGCAGAGGTATTATCTCGTCTTCCGGTTCACGCCACCATAATGAATATTCACTTTGAAGTGCAGTGACCGGACAAACGGCATGAGCCTTGCGAATTGTTTTTACACCCGCTTCAGACAAACCAAAATGCTTTACCTTCCCCTGTTTAATAAGATCTTTTACAGTGCCGGCAACATCTTCAATCGGTACAGCGGGGTCAACACGATGCTGGTAAAACAAATCAATACATTCAATTTTTAACCTTTTTAAAGATGCTTCGGCAACGTTTCTTATGGTCTCCGGTCGACTGTTCAATCCCGGTCCTCCGATATTAAAACCAAATTTGGTTGCAATTGAGACCTCTCCTTTGAACGGTTCAAGAGCTTCGCCAACAAGCTCTTCGTTGATATACGGTCCATAAACCTCGGCAGTATCAAAGAAGGTTACACCAAGTTCTGCTGCCCTGCGAATGAGATCAACTGATTTCTTTTTGTCAGCAACAACTCCATAACCAAAACTCATCCCCATGCACCCTAATCCGATAGCAGATACTTCCAGTCCACTATTACCCAATTTTCTCGATTTCATAATCATCCGATATTTATTAAAATATTTCTTTATCAGTAATGAATTATTTTGATAGCACAAAATTCATATAAACCGATGAGTTAATTTGTATATAAATTACTGTTTTTGCTACCAAAATTACAGAATTGAAATATTTTGAGAAAGTAATTTAAATAAGTACACTAAATTTGTATAAGGATTTTGAAAGATAACAGCATGGATGCTGGCCTGAGGATGAATAAGGTTTGACAATTTACCATGCTGAATTTGTGTGTTCGGTTTACCAGGGCACAAGTAGCCAATTCGGCACTTTTAAAAGTTCTTTCATAAAAGATTGCGGTATCCTTAAACAGATTCCTCTGATTTTTGTTTTTAATGCAAACAATATCCATTAAATCAATAAAATGAGAATTACTTCTTTTGCTGTTTTTTTGACTCTGTTTTTTATTTTTTCTTGTAAAAATGAAAAGGGCGGTGGTCCTGCTGCTGAAAAGCCACGAGAGTATGCAGTAACTACTGTTAGTCCTGTTACAGTAACAATACATCAGGACTTTCCGGCGACTATTGAAGGGCAGCAGGTTATTGAAATAAGGCCGATGATAAGCGGATACCTCCGGGATATATATGTCAATGAAGGCGATCATGTAAAAAAAGGGCAGCTACTGTTTAAAATAAAGAATCCCATGTATGAGCAGCAGGTGATAACAGCCAGGGCCAGCATCAACCGCGCCGAAGCTGATGTCAACACTGCCGAGATGGAAATAGAGAAAATCAGGCCGCTTGTTGAGAAACAGATAGTGAGCGATTACCGCTTGAAATCTGCTGAACTTAACCTGGAGTCGAAAAAAGCCGTTCTTGAACAGGCGAAAGCTGAACTCGCCAATTCTGAAGCGAACCTTGCTTATACAAGCATTAAAAGTCCAATGAATGGGATCATTGGAACATTTCCATACAAGCAGGGTGCCCTGGTAAGCAGCAACAGCCAGCAGGCCTTAACCACCCTTTCGAATATTGACACAATTTTTGCCTATTTCTCATGGAATGAAAAACAGCTTTTGGATTTTCTATCCGGCTCACCGGGTGAAAGTCTTGATGAGAAGATTAAGAACATTCCTCAGGCAAAAATCATTCTCGCCAATTCAACCGAGTATCCTGAAAAAGGACGGATTACGATGGCAAGCGGAATGATTTCAACCCAGACCGGATCAGCAACTTTCAAGGCAATATTTCCCAACAGGGAAGGATTGATTCGCAGTGGATCGAGCGCAACAATAAGAATTCCGGAGGAGAAACATAATGTTCTTGTAATTCCACAGAGCGCTACTTATGAGCTCCAGGATAAGTATTTTGCCTACAAGGTCGATTCTGCAAATAAAGTTGCCGCTGTGGCCTTTATTCCTGTTCCATCTGATGACGGTCAATCTTTCCTGGTCACAAAAGGGCTCAAGCCCGGTGACAGGATAGTTGTTGAAGGAATTAATTCTCTCAAAAACGGTGCTACAATCATTCCAAAGGGAATAGATGAAAAGAGTGAAAAGTAATCAGAATTGCGTGATCAATGTTTAAAAAATTTATAGAACGCCCTGTACTCAGTACAGTCATTTCAATAATCATTTTCATGCTCGGGATTCTGGGTCTTGTTGAATTGCCAATCGAGCAGTATCCGAATATTGCACCTCCTACTGTTAGTGTTTCAGCCTACTATGCCGGAGCAAATGCCGAAGTAGTGCTGAATAGTGTCATCATCCCGCTTGAGGAACAGATCAATGGTGTTGAAGGCATGACATATATGACTTCAAGTGCAGCAAATGACGGAAGCGGATCAATAAATGTTTTTTTTAAAGTTGGGGCTGATCCGAATATGGCAGCTGTGGAGGTTCAGAACAGAGTATCCTCAGCCTCGGGGATTCTGCCGGCAGAAGTAACAAGAGCTGGTGTCTCTGTCAGAAAGCAGCAGGCAGGAAACCTGCTTATCTCTTCTCTCTGGAGTGAAAAACCTGAATATGATCAGCTGTTTCTTCAGAACTATGCTGACATAAATATCCTGCCGAGGTTGAGAAGAGTAAGCGGAGTGGGCGGAGCTACATCTTTCGGTTCAGCCATCTATTCTATGCGGATATGGCTAAAGCCCGATCTGATGGCAGTTTATGGCATTGTGCCTTCTGATGTTGTTTCTGCGCTAAACGATCAGAATATAGAAGCTGCTCCGGGACGTTTCGGAGAACAGGGCGATCAGAGCTTTCAGTACGTGATCCGGTTCACCGGCAAACTGAAAACTGTTGAAGAATTCGGGAATGTAATTATACGGGCTGAAGATAATGGCCAGTTTTTAAGGCTGAAAGATGTGGCACGGGTGGAGCTGGGATCTCTGTCATACAACAGCGACGTAATAATGAACGGCCTGGAAGCCAGTACTATAGCTGTAAGCCAGACTGCAGGCTCTAATGCCAGGAATGTGATTAATGAATGCCTGCAGGTTTTTGATGAAGCATCAAAGTCATTCCCTGACGGGATACACTATACAAACCTTGTAAATGCGAATGTCTTTCTGGATGAATCAATTGAAAAGATTCTGAGAACCCTGCTTGAGGCATTCATTCTTGTCTTTATTGTTGTCTATCTTTTCCTGCAGGATTTTCGCTCAACGCTTATACCTGCGATTTCGGTTCCTGTGGCAATTGTCGGTACTTTTTTCTTCCTCTATCTATTCGGATTCAGCATAAATCTTCTGACACTGTTTGCATTGCTTCTTGCTATCGGGATTGTTGTCGATGATGCGATAGTTGTAGTTGAGGCTGTTCATGCAAAGCTTGATCAGAATTATCCTACGGCGCTCAAAGCCTCAGTCGACGCGATGAGTGAAATTACACCTGCCATAGTCTCCATTACCCTGGTTATGGCTTCAGTTTTTATTCCTGTAACATTCATCACAGGATCCTCAGGTGTTTTCTATAAGCAGTTTGGCGTCACACTTGCCATTGCAATCATGCTCTCGGCTGTGAACGCCCTTACTCTCAGCCCTGCGCTGGCAGCAATATTCCTGAAGCCAAAAAACCGCGAGCTAAAAACGCACTCTGGTGCAGGAAGATTTTTTGAGCTCTTCAATGCCGGCTTTGAGGCTGGAAAATCAAAATATGTCCGGTACGTACATTTTTTTGCGAAAAAAAAGTGGCTTGTGATATCCTCCATTGTTCTTTTCAGTCTAACATTCTTCGTCCTGCTTAAACTCAGGCCATCGGGCTTTGTACCGGAAGAGGATATGGGTGCTGTTTTTGTAAGCATAAGTCTTCCTCCTGCAGCATCACTTGAAAGAACGGCAGTTGTAGCTGCACAGGTAGACAGCATAGCAAGAACAATTCCTGAGGTTAATAATATATTGAGATTGACCGGATTCAACTTTATTGCCGGATCGGGAAGCTCATACGGGATGGTTATACTTGACCTCAAAAAATGGAAAGAGCGTAAAGGAGTTACAAATGTCGATATAATACAAAAGCTGATTCAGAAAACTTCCGGAATAAAAGATGCACGACTGCTGCCATTTTCAAGACCTACAATTCAGGGTTTCGGGATAAGCGGCGGATTTACATTCGAGCTGCAGAATATTGAGGGACACTCGATTGAAGAGTTCAACATGGCGGCCCAGGATTTTCTCTCGGCACTAAACAAAAGGCCGGAGATAATGACGGCGTACACAACTTTCAATCCTAACTTTCCGCAGTACCTTTTATCAGTGAACGTTCCAAAAGTCAAACAGGCAGGCTTAACGGTTTCAGGAATTATGTCTGCAATGCAGGGATTCTTTGGCGGGATTTATGTTTCGAATTATAACCAGTTCGGCAAGCAATACCGCATTATGATTCAGTCTGATCAGGAATACCGGACAAATCCCGAGACTCTTAACAGGATCATGGTGCGAACAAACGATAATAAGATGGCTCCGATCACGGAATTTATAACGCTTACAAAAGTTTACGGACCTGAACGACTTTCACGATTCAACATGTACCTCTCTATTTCAGTTAACGGAAGTCCGAATAAAGGCTATGGATCAGGTGATGCCATGAAGGCTATAAGTGAAGTGGCTGCACAGACTCTTCCAAAGGGATTCGGATTTGAATATTCGGGAGTAAGCCGTGAGGAGCAGAATGCCAGCTCTCAGACAGTTTATATCTTTATACTGAGCCTCCTTTTTGTATATTTTCTCCTGAGCGCCCTTTATGAAAGTTACTTTCTTCCTCTTGCCGTCCTTCTATCGCTTCCGATCGGATTGACAGGCATTTTCATATTTGATTCGATATTCGGGATCGACAATAACATCTACACACAGATCTCAATGATAATGCTGATCGGGCTCCTTTCCAAAAATGCCATTCTGATAGTTGAATTCGCATCTGCAAGGAGAGAAAAGGGAATGTCGATCCTTGATTCCGCTTCGGAAGGTGCAAAGGTTCGTCTTCGCCCGATTCTTATGACATCTCTTGCATTCATTATCGGGATTATGCCTCTTATGTTCTCTACAGGAGCAGGTGCAAGTGGTAACAAGTCTATCGGCTTTTCTGCAGTCGGAGGAATGCTTTTCGGTACAGTGCTCGGAGTTCTTGTGATCCCTGCGCTTTTTATAATTTTCCAGACCTTACAGGAAAGATTAACAAAGAGTAAAATTGCTGAACGAAGAAGTATAGATGAGTAAAAGATCTGAAATATTATCAATGCTTAAAAGCACCAAAATAAAACCAGTTTATATTTTGCTGGTTTTAACATTCATCACGGTCTCTTGCAAAGTAACGCATCTGGGTAAATTCCCTGAAATTAAAACAGAAAATAGCCTCTACAGAGATGTCGATATATCCGATTCCTCAAATATTGCATTGGTTTCATGGCGTGAATTGTTCACAGACAGCTGTCTTCAATTCATTATTGAAAAAACTCTAAGCAATAATCCCGATATGGAGGTCGCCATTGCCAGGATAAAGAAAGCAGAAGCTGCTTTCAGGCAGAGCAGGGTGGAAACATTCCCTTCGCTCAATGCCGGGTTCAGCGCAATTTATCAAAGCGAAACCGGAGGAACAGGCGTACCTGAATATTATCAGCTCTTTGCAAGTACAAGCTGGGAGGCTGATATCTGGGGCAAGTACAGGAGCGCGAAACGGGCGAGTCTTGCATCCCTTATGGCAAGCGAAGCCTTTAAGAGAGCAGTGACAACAGATCTTATAGCATCTGCGGCAATCAATTATTATAACCTTCTTGCCCTCGATGCACAGCTCGAAATAACCCAGAGAACTCTTGAAAAAAGGATCAGCAATGCTGAAACAATGGAAGCTTTAAGGGATAATGATTTGATAACCAGCGCTGATCTGGTACTCAGTCAGGCTAACCGCTATTCGACAGAGATAATAATACCTGATCTGAAACAAAGGATCTATGAAACTGAGAATATGCTTTGCCTTCTGATGGGTCAGGTTCCAGGACCCATAGCCAGAACCTCGCTTGATCAGCAGAACCTGTCGGAAAATCTGAGAACAGGAGTACCCGCTCAGCTTCTTGCAAACCGTCCCGACGTTCTCGAAGCAGAGTACAGGCTGAGATATTATTATGAAACCGCTAAATCTGCCAGGGCTTACTTTTACCCCTCGCTCACAATAAATGCCAGAGGAGGATTGACTGAAGCAAGCCTGAATGCTCTTTTTAATCAACCGCTTTTTTTCTGGAATATTGCTGGGGGCATCGTTCAGCCAATTTTCAACTATGGACTGAACAAACAAAGGTTCCTGTCGGCAACGGCCGATTTTGAGGAATCTCAGGCATCATTCAAAAAAATCCTTCTCAATGCAGGAAGTGAAGTAGCCAATGCCATGCACAGCTATGAGACTACTACATATAAGTTGTCAATCCGCGAGAAACAGATCGGATACCTGGAGAAAGCGGTTGACTATACTACGGAACTTTTAAAATATACTTCAACAACAAGCTATATCGATGTGCTGACCTCTGAAGTAACCTTGCTTTCGGCACAGCTTAATGGAGTAAATGACAAGGTTGATCAGCTTCAGTCAATAGTTGCCTTATATCAAAGTCTGGGAGGAGGATGGCAATAATTATCCGGTACTGATCCTTAAACTTTTTAAGTACCTGCCTTTAAAAATCCGGAGTTTATATATCAGGTCCTTTTAAAGCCTGCTTTCGGAAAGGTTTTAATAAACCTAAAAACAAAATGTATTGCTGGTTATTAATGACAATAATGTCAGATCGGAAACAATTTTTAAGGTTACAAAAATACCTTCTGATATCTACAGTAATATAAAGTAAATTGACTTAATTTTGACAGCTGTAGAAAAAATATTAGTTATCCATCCTCTGAGGATCAGAAAAAACAAGCGCTGATCAAACGATTATGAAATAAGGTTGTGAGAACTAATTGAAATACAGAGAACAAACTTAATCAGAACAAAAAGGATATACTTTCAGATAACACGTGTACATTACAATGTAAATAATTAAATCTATGAAGAAGAATTTATTTGTTTTGATGCTTTTCTGTGCATACATTCTATTTTCGTGCACTCAGAAAAAAGCTGACCAGACGGTATTAACAGCCGGGGATGGTATTGACCGGTCGGTGCTGCCAATTAAGGAACCCGCTCGTCCGCTGTATAAAGAACTTGATGTACGCAATGCGAAAGCACCTGCCAGGTTCGAAGTAAAAGCGCCAACGGGTGCTCCCAATGTGGTTGTAATCCTTATTGATGATATGGGTTTTGGAGTATCTGAAGCTTTTGGCGGTCCGGTCACCACACCAAACATGGACAAACTGGCTGAAAATGGGTTGAGATTTAACCGTTTTCATACCACTTCACTTTGTTCTCCGACACGTGTTGCATTGCTTACCGGCTATAATCACCATAGCAACAATATGGGTTGCATTGGTGAAGCTGCAACAACCTTTCCCGGAAATACTTCTGTGAGGCCTCAATCCATTACACCAATGGCCGAAGTACTGAGACAGAATGGTTATAATACAGCCGCTTTTGGTAAATACCATGAGACTCCCCCATGGGAAATTTCTGTAACAGGGCCTCAGGACCGCTGGCCTACCCGCTCAGGGTTTGAAAAATTCTATGGCTTCATTGGCGGTGAAACAAATCAGTGGGCACCGCTGATTTATGATGGAGTTACCCTTGTTGAAACTCCTGAAGACCCTGATTACCACTTCACAACCGACATGACAAACCAGGCTATTTCATGGGTTCGTTACCAGAAAGCTCTGGCACCAGACAAGCCATTCTTTATTTATTATGCTCCCGGTGCAACACATGCACCACATCATGTTCCTCAGCAATGGATCGAAAAATACAAAGGCAAATTTGACCAGGGCTGGGATAAGATACGCGAACTGACTCTGGAGCGTCAGATAAAACTGGGCATTGTGCCTGCCAGCACAAAACTTGCACCAAAACCATCCGATATCAAGGACTGGGATAAACTTTCAGCCGACGAAAAGAAACTGTTTACCCGCCAGATGGAAGTGTATGCTGGATTTGCCGAACAAACCGACTACGAAGCCGGAAGACTAATTTCAACCATTAAGGAATTGGGTGTAATGGATAATACAATCATCATTTTCATTGCCGGCGATAATGGAGCAAGTGCAGAAGGACAGATGAACGGAATGTTCAGTGAAATGACCTATTTCAGTGGTGTGCCCGAAACTGTTCCCGATATGCTGAAGCATTATGACGAATGGGGCGGACCAAGTACCTATCCGCACTTTTCGGCTGGATGGGCTGTTGCAATGGATGCACCTTTCTCGTACACCAAACAGGTCGCCTCAGATTTTGGAGGCACCCGCAACGGGATGATCATTCAGTGGCCTGCAGGTATTAAAGCCAAAGGAGAAATGCGTTCGCAGTTCGGACATGTAATTGATATCGCTCCTACTGTTTATGAAATTGCAAAAATACCTGCACCAAAAATGGTAAATGGGATACAACAGGATCCGATCGAAGGTACAAGCATGGCATATACTTTTAATGATGCAGGTGCAGCCGAGCAGCATAAAGTACAATATTTTGAAATGTTTGGCAACAGGGGAGTTTACCAGGATGGCTGGTTTGCAAGAACTATACACAGACCGGCATGGAAACAAAAACCTGATCATTCATTGCTTGAAGATAAATGGGAGTTATACAATACACAAGGAAGATTTCAGTCTGGCAAATGATCTGGCCGCACAAAATCCTGAAAAACTGAAAGAAATGCAGGGCTTGTTCATGGCAGAGGCTGAAAAATATCATGTTCTGCCTATCGATGACCGTCTGCTTGAAAGAACAAATGCAGAACTGATGGGCAGACCAACTGTTATGGGATCAAGAAACACCGTAACTTATGGTGAAGGAATGAGAGGAATGGGAGTTGATATCTTTATCGACCTTAGAAATACAGCATACACAATAACTTCTGAAGTAGCAGTTGATGCTAAGGGAAATGGTGTAATTGTATGCCAGGGCGGGCGGTTTGGCGGCCTTGCTTTCTATATGAAAAGCGGGAAACCGGCATTTACATACAATTATCTGGGAATGGAATCAACAGATATCATAGCTCCGGAAGCTCTTAAACCCGGGAATTATAAGCTTACATATGACTTCAAATATGACGGGGGTGGTATGGGTAAAGGTGGAGTTGGTACAATTTCTGTAAACGGGAAGGTGGTTGCAGAAAAGAGAATTGAAAAAACACAGCCGGGAATATTCTCAGTTGATGATCTCGCAGATGTAGGCATTGATGATGGTACCCATGTAGCAGATTATGGAGCTTCAGCAAAGTTCAATGGAAAAATCAGCTATGTTACAGTTGAAAGAAGGAAATAGAATATTTATAAACAGCCCTCATTGTTAAAAAGCCGGATGATGGGGGTTCAGGAATGAATTGGCTCTGTCAGAGCCTTCCGGGAAAAGATGCCAGGCCGGTTTTTATGCCGGCCTCTGGCTTTTTCCAAAAATTGAATATGATATTCCGGAAATCAGGAGATGCAGGTAAATCTTATCTTTTGTCGTTTGTATGCGGTAATTCCAAAAGAGAAGAGATTATCTGATCCCAAAAATGTACTCCGGAACTGAACAAATTTATAAGCATCCATGTTTTATGTTTAAGCATTCGCAGGAATAGCTTAACGTTTTTGCCACATAATTAGAGATATATAGCTAAATTAACAACCATAAATCTTTACATTATGAAAAGAAGAATCATACTTTCAATCTGTGCAGTAATAACAACTATTGCACTTCAGGCCCAGAATGAAAACCAACAGCCACAGTCTGAAAATAATCAGAAACAGATCCAGACAATTTTTAACCAGACCAATCCAGTGGGATGGTGGGTTGCACCGGAGTTCTCCTATACAATGATTGATAATAAGGGTGCTGGTCTGGCCGGATTAAGCGGAGGAATAATTATTAACCATAATTTTTCCATCGGACTTGCAGGGATTGGCATCCTGACAAACAATAACCTGAAGTTCAGCGGGATCAACGATACCGCAGACGTTTATCTCTATGGGGGCTATGGAGGGTTAATACTTGAATACCGTATTAATCCGGTCCAGCCGGTCAATATTGCGTTCCCTCTTCTGATAGGTGGCGGAGGAGCTGCATTCAGTACATGGGGACCTAACAATTGGAATAATTCCGGTCCTGATGAGCAAAATGACAATACATACAACTGGGACAGCTATTTTGTACTGGAACCAGGGGTCACTGTCGGAATTAATCTTTTAAAGTTCATGCGTCTCGACGGTGGCGTAACCTACCGGTTAGTTCAGGGACTTAAATTGCCGGAAACCTCAACAAGTATGATGAACGGATTTAATGCAAAATTATCGTTGAAATTCGGAAGGTTTTGAAGTCAGCTAAGTCAAAGGCGCTTTGACCGCATTTTTTCAAACACAACCAATAATTTAAAGTAGCAGTAAAATTTGTTAAACAATTTACTGAAAATTTAAAATTTTCTTTCTAAAATTCCTATGCCTCACCATGTCTAATCGACGAACTTTATAATAAAAAAGGATCTTATGATAATCTCCAAAATCATCTTTAATTATAAACCTTTAAAGTTTTGCGACGATGGCAAAGAAGCTGATCTTAATTGCAATTATCATTTTTGGGTATTGCATCCTCACATTTCACAACGTGTCGATGGCTACCAGCAAAGTACCAACCGCCTCAGACCGGGGCGACACCGGCGTTGACAGTCAAAACAAGGCCTGTCCTGCCTACAGTATTCTCACCAGCCGTTATGTTGCACGTTCCAGTTTAACACGAGCACTTAATCACAACAATGGGGTGAGAATCAAAATTTTACTGAATGGTATAGCTAATACTGATATCGAAGATTTTTCGATGGAATATGATAGCGGCAATGAGTATCGCATGGGAAATATTTATGGCATTGAAAATTCATCCTTACCATTGTACGTAAAAATCACCTACCGCTCATGGAATACATTTCATGCTGTACAATCTGATGTTACATATGAATTTGTGATCTATTATCCGGGTACGTGGGATGTAACTATCTGTAACTGAAAAGAGGAAATTGCTCCGACAGCAATTAAGGAAATTCTTGATCCATCCACCGGCTATGAGAAGTGTCTGGTGGATGGTTTTTTTATAGAACAAAAAATTCAATGAGACAAAAATTCTGAACTGTTATCCTTATCTTTAAATAGTAGTAAAACTATAAATTCGGCATAAAGAATGTGCCTTAGACTATAGTTTTACAGATGCATATTTATAAACATGCCAAATAACGGCAGTTGTGACAGACAAATAAAGCAATTTAATATATTGCCGTATTTAGCTGTTGACTAAAGTATTATGGACATGATATGATTTATATTGTCTTATAAAAAATTAAAAAATCAAGTTTATGAAGTTTCCGGTAACAAGATTCATCGCTATTATTACACTGCTGTGTTATGCTTTTCAACAGGGCAATTGTCAGGACAGCCTCTTCATTCGTCAGCTCAGGCAAAGCAAAAATCTGCAAACGCTGATGAAACCTGACTCTGCAGCGATGGGATTTACAGGCTGGAAAAAGAAAGAAATTATCCGGTCAATGAACTTGCCTCTTGTGCCACAGTTTAAGGATTTAAAGATCAAAGGTCCCGGCAGTCTGAAAATCGCAGATAATATTACGGTCTCAGGAGAGGGAAGCATACTGCTTGAAACGCCAACATCGCTGGCTGTAAAAAATTCAGCCAACAGGTCTTATGCTTCAGCTGAGATGATAAAACCGCTTGACAGTGTAAATCTTGAAAGCTACAACCGGATAAGCGTCTGGGTTAAATTAGACGCAGCCGGTTTTTATTCTGCTTTTGTAGGTGTGACACTTTACAACCATGGAAAGAACATTACTCCCACACCAGGGAGATTTGAAGGGCAGCATTTTGTTACGGTGTATCCCGGCCAGTGGCAGCAGATAATATGGGAGATACCGGACTTGTACCGCGATAAGGTTACGGGTATTTCTGTGAACATAATGCTGAGCGGCTCACCAGAAGGAGCAACAGATCGTTTCAGGCTTTATATTGACAAACTGAGTATCGATGAGGTTTTGCCTGAAAAAAGCCGTGGATTTGATCTCATGAAGCAATTCAATCGCATATTGTCACAGCGGATATATTACAGGAGCGAGGAAACAGGCGCTTGTACAGAATGTTCAGGATAAGCACTTTCAGGTACTTGATGAAAAAGGTCAGGTGGCTTTTGAGGGTGAAGGCAAAAAACTTGAAAACGGGTTTGTTTTGCTTGATTTCAGCCCGTTGGATATTTCCGGCCTCTATAGCTTAAAAATTGGCGACAATGTTAGCGGCGAATTTCCGATCGGAGAAAATGCCTGGTTGTCCGCTGCATGGCGCACACTCAATTTCTTTTATTCCGAGCGTTGCGGCTTTGATCAGCCCGGGATCCACCAGGTCTGTCACAAGGATATTTTCTGTGTTCACCCCGATGGCAGGCGCATGGTAGTCAACGGAGGCTGGCATGATGCTGCTGATCTTACACAGGGGGTTGGCAATACGGCAAGAGGAATTATCTCAATGCTTGAGTTGGCAAATAGTGTTAAAACAATGCATCCCGAACTATATGCCAGGCTTCTGGAAGAAGCCCGCTGGGGACTCAGCTGGGTGCTCGGTACCCGGTTCGGTGACGGATACCGCGACGGGGGGATGATTGTGGGTATATGGACGGATAATGTTGCAGGCACAAAGGATGATATGCAAACAACAGCAACCGATGACCCTTTTGACAATTTTATTTCATCAATTGCAACAGCCCTGGCAGTACCATATTTTGAATCTGCTGATCCCGTCTTCTCTGCCTGGTGCAGGAAAGCAGCCGTTGAAGATTATACCTTTGCAACCGACAAGATGGGTCAGATACTGAATCAGAAAAATGAAACAGAACTTTTCTCAACAGCTGCGATAGCAGCGATGAACCTCTATCAGCTTACCGGTGAGAAAGTGTATCTTGATAATGCCGTTCTGGATGCGAATGTAATTATGCAGTGCCAGCAAGTCCAAAGACGCACTGACTGGAGTTTAAAACTTCATGGATTCTTTTACGAATCCCGCGATAAAAAATGCCCCCTGGCTTTCTTCCATCGCAGCAATGAAGAATTGATGGTCCAGGCGCTGTGCATGTTGGTCAAAAGTGCACCTAATCACCCTGATTCACCAAAATGGATGGCTTCCTGCAAAGCTTATGCCGACTATATCCGGGATATTTCAAAAACAATTGAACCCTATGAAATCTTACCTGCAGCGGTTTATCAGCTCAACAATGCAGATTTCGGCGGGATCTACCATGAGGGAGCGAAAATTGGACTTCCTTCAATGGAGGAGTTTAATGCCCAGGTTAAAAATGGCATTCATCTTGGAAATGATTTCTATTTGAGGCGTTTCCCTGTAGCTTATCAGTTCCGTGGTTTTCATGCGGTCGTCATGGGAAAAGCCAAAGCTGCATTTTTGCTGTCTGAATTACTGAATGATAAAGAGTTAAGAGATATTGCCACCCGGCAGCTTGAATACATAGTGGGGTATAACCCCTTTGCCATCAGTACGATCTATGGGGAAGGATATAATTATCCGAATCTGTATGGAGGATATCTCGGGGATGTTGTAGGCGCAGTTCCCGTGGGGATCGAGACTTTTGAAAATGAAGACAAGCCCTATATGCCTATGCAGGTTAACGCTACCTACAAGGAAGTCTGGACGCATTCAACAGCTTCAGTAATGTGGCTCTTATCGCATCTGTTAGGTCACTGATCGCGATCTTGTTTATCGTGTAAAAGTATAGCTGAACCAGGATAATAAAAATATAGGATGGAAAGGAATAAGGTATTTCTAAAAGAAATAGACTGGCCGGATTTTGGTATGCCAGCCAGTAAGGCGGTACCTCAGCCATCGGTGTCTGAAATCGAAGACAGGCTAAGAAAATGCCGCGAGTTAATGAATATACGAAACCTGACTCATCTCATTGTTTATGGAGACAGGGAGCATTTTGCGAATCTGATGTATCTGACTCATTTCGATCCTAAATTTGAAGAAGCCTTATTGATAATTAAAAATGATGAAACTCCTCTGATTCTGGTTGGAAACGAATGCGGCGGGCACCTGAGTGTTTCTCCGTTGTTTAATAGTGGAAAGCTCAGACAGGAAAGATACCAGACTTTTTCGTTGCTTAACCAGCCAAGATCGCACAGCCGGCCGTTAGAGTCTGTATTCATCAGTGAAGGTGTAAATAACAACTCAAAAGTAGGCTGTGTCGGCTGGAAATACTTCTCCGGCATTGAATTCCCGAATCCGGAAAAGATGATTGATATTCCGTCTTATATAGTTGAAACACTCCGTTCGGTTTGCGGATATGATAATGTTGTGAATTCAACAGATTTGTTGATGTCTCCCACTTATGGGTTAAGGACACAATGTTCGGTTCATGAGATCGCTTTTTTTGAGTATTCTAATATAATGGCATCAGAAGGGATGAAAAATCTCTTAAAAAACTTCAAATCTGATGTGACAGATTTTGAGTTGATTAAAGAATATCAATTCACCGGGTATCCTCTGAGTTGTCATATTGGAATTAAAAGCTCTGGCAATCAACACATTGGCCTGTCCAGTCCTGTGGGAGCCGTAATAAAGAAAGGTGAGCCTTTCTCTACGGGTATTGCTTATTGGGGTAGTAATATATGCCGGGCAGGCTGGGTTGCTGAAAATGAAAATGATCTGCCCTATTCAGCAAAAGAATATGTTGAGAAGTTCGCTGGTCCATATTTTTACGCTTGTTCAAAATGGTACGAAAGTCTGAAAATTGGCACTAAAGGGCGGGTTCTCTGCGATCTTATAGATACTCTTCTTCCGTTTGAAAAATTTGCCATATTCTTAAATCCTGGTCATCTGATTCATTATGATGAATGGGTTAGTTCACCATTCTATAAAAATTCAGATGACACAATCCGGTCGGGAATGTATATACAGGCTGATATTATTCCACGTTCCAGGGAATTTTCTTCGTCAAGAATGGAAGAGGGAATTATAATTGCGGATGAGTCTTTACAAAAAAGTCTTGAAGAGCATTATCCTGATGTCTTTGGCAGATGCATGCAACGACGCAAATTTATGACACAAGAATTAGGGTTTACCCTTCCTCCTGAAATTCTGCCTCTGTCGAATATACCGGGTATTGTTCCTCCCTTTCTTCTGAATCACAGAATGGTTATGAGTCTTAAGCATTAGCCTTTGTGCCTTTTGCTATCTCTTGTTTAACCGCTATGCGGTATATATTTTTTCTAAAACGATTTTCTACAATACCTTATCGCCTACGGCGAAGATATGGTTCTCGAATTTGATCAAACCAGCGAATAATAACCTATGATATAATCTATCATTTACGGATAGCCCGTAGGGCTTAAGGTATTGTAGAACCACGTCCATATAATGACTATCTTGCATTGCAATTCTGAATAATCTAATTTTATACAAAATTATACTGAGTGAAACACAGGGTACTGAAAAAGCAGCACATCTCAAATATGTGTTTTGTATGCGGCATAAAGAATGATTTCGGGCTGCACGCCAGATTTTACGAAACCGATTCGAACGAACTTGTTGCTCTGATCAATCCCTCAGAGCAACACCAGGGTTATCCGGGACGGATGCATGGCGGCATTGCAGCAACTATTCTTGACGAAACAATTGCCAGGTCTATATGTACCGGGAAAAATGAACAGATATGGGGAGTGACGCTTGAATTTAAAACAAAATTCAGGAAACCCGTACCACTTGGACAGGAGTTGAAAATTGTGGGGCGTGTTACAAGTGAAGGAACACGATCTTTTGAAGGTACAGGTGAAATTATTCTTCCAAACGGGGAGATTGCCGTTTCTGCAGAAGGAAAATATATGAAGGTGAATATCGACAGGATCACTAACGATCCGGCTGCAAATTTCGACTGGTTTTTTGAAGAAAGTCCGGATGACCCAAAAGAAATTGAAATACCCTGAAACAATCATAACAGAATATAAAAACAATTTATAAATTGAATATTATCACTCTTACAATCATTGAAGCTCAGAAAGGAGGAGACAAATGAGGAGTACTTTATTATTTAAACAATTCCTGGTCTTTCCTGTAATTCTCATCATCTTATCATTGAATAACAATGATTTAAAGTCACAAAACAGGTCACCGGTATCGATAATGGTTAATACCACAGTCACGACCGGAACGGTTGAACCTATCTGGAATGGGATAGGCGGCGCCCTGGGTCTTGCTTTGACTCCCCAGGGAGACAGGCTCTTAAAGCGGATAGCTGAAGCTTCTCCTTATACCTTTTACAGACGCTGCTGGGGTATTACGGAAAGCGGCATTGCCGTTCCTTTCGCCGCTGAAGCTGATTACGGATCTACAAATGTTTACCAGGTAGATAAGAACGGAAAACCGTTTTATGACTTTACCCTGTTTGATCAGATCTTTGATATAATTCTGACTGAAGACTTTATACCGCTGATGCATCTTGGCTCAATGCCGGATTCTTTGAGCTCTTCTCCCCTTTCAAATGCAAAGGAGATAGAAGATATCGATAAATATCCCCCAAAAGATTACAACAACTGGTATAGTCTGGTGTACAATATAGTAAAACACTGTTCAGAAAGATACGGGAAAGAAAAAGTTGCAAGGTGGAAATGGGAGTTATGGAATGAACCGGATATAAAAGGATACTGGCTGGGCACTGAAGAAGAGTATTTCAAATTATATGATTATACTGCAGCCGCTGTTAAAGATGCTTTTCCTGAAGCTCAAATCGGGGGTAATGCTGTAACTCAGTCAATGACAAGAGGCACTCCATTTCTCCTGAGATTTATTGAACATTGTTTGCGAGGTACCAACTCGAGAAATGGATCAATCGGAGCACCACTTGACTTCATAACTTTTCATCTTAAAGGCACCGATTTTGCGATTTATAAAACCGGAAACTTTACCAACGCACAACAATCTGCCAATACTCCGGCATTTTCACCCAGTCTGGATTTTATAATGGAATGTGCCCGGAATAATCTGGCCAAAATTGCCGCTATTCCGGGAACCGCAGGCATTCCGGTTTATGTTACTGAATGTGACATAGATATCGGGCTCACAATCTCAGTATATGAAAATCCTAATGTCGGATATCGGAATACAGAATATTACCCCGCATTCCAATGTGCTTTGGCAAAGGAATTACTGGATATTTCAGATTCATTTCCGGCAAATCCTCTAAAGTGTTTTGTTACCGATGCCCTTTTTTATCCCGGATACAGAATTTTTGAAGGACAGCGGGCACTTTTTACCGCAGAGGAAATTGATAAACCAATATTCAATGCATTCAGATTATTGGGCAAATTAGGAAATGAAAGATTACAGTTTAAAACTTCAGGGAATAACAATATAAACGGTCTGGCAACCCGTCATGGAGACACAATTCAGATTATGGTTTATAATTACAACCAGGACGTTAAGGACAGCGGATCAGAAAATGCAGAACTTTCTGTAATAATGCCTTCATCTGAATCATACAGATTAAGTCATTACAGGATTGATGAGAACCATAGTAATGCATATTCCGTCTGGAAGTCAATGGGTAAACCTCTGATCCCAAACCACGATCAGATGGACCGGATAGTATCAAAACAGGGTTTGGAATTACTCGGGCCCGTAATAACGGTCAGACCAGAGAAAAACAGACTCATGATACCACTGGTCCTTCCCCATCATTCAGTCTCTTTGCTCGTATTTGAACCATTGAACTGATTTTATATTTCTTTCCGGTATTAAGGGTTACAACTCTGCTACTGAGGTAATTCATCCTTCTTTTCCTTTCTGTCGGGAGACCTTTTCCGGTCTTTGAATTGCGTCTGCAATTTATCCGGTGCGCCACCTTCTTGTATGCAAATCTTAATGAAACATATTATGTATTAATTTGTTATTCAGATTAAATGAGAACAAAATTACTGATATTACTGAGCCTTGGCTCCTTCTTTGTGTACTCATGCAGCAAGGAATCTATTGGAGATGGGAATGGGGAGTTGCCCCCTGATACTACAGGTGTCCCTCAATTAACAATTAAAACAATTTTAACAGGTTATGAAATAATCTGGGGTATGGATTTCCTTCCGAACGGTGATCTGATCTTCGGTGAGAAACGTGGAAAACTTTATCGAATGCATACCGGGACCGTAACTGAAATCACAGGGTTTCCGGCAGTCTTGTCCTCCGGCCAGGGAGGATTGCTTGATATCAGAGTCCACCCTGATTATGCGATAAACGGCTGGGTCTATTCATGTTATTCTGAATCAAGTCCATCCGGAGGAGGTCAGTTGAAACTGATTCGTTTTAAAATCACCAATAATCAGGTTCAGAATATTGAAAATATATTTACTGCAATTGGATCAGATACCTGGTATGGACATTATGGCAGCAGGATTGTATTCGATAAGTCAAAATATCTGTATCTGAGCGTAGGGGAAGGTGGCCCGGGAAGTTACGGAGGACAGAATACGATCAATCACAATGCACAGGATCTGACATCATCGTGGGGGAAGGTACACAGGTTGAAGGATGATGGCAGCATCCCTCCTGACAATCCGGTTATAGGGAATACAGGACCGACATCCGTTTACAGCTATGGTCACAGAAACCCGCAGGGCTTAACAATACATCCCGTAACAGGAGAAATATGGGAATCTGAACATGGACCAAAAGGTGGTGACGAAATCAATATTATTTTAAAAGGGGCAAATTATGGCTGGCCCTATTATTCGATCGGGGTCAATTATGATGGCTCAACCATTTCATCAGGACATATTGCACCTGGCATTACACCTCCGATTTATACATGGACACCCTCGATAGCCACATGTGGAATAGCATTTATTACGAGCGATAAATTCAAATCATGGAAAGGGAATCTCCTTGTCAGCGGACTTGTTTCACAAAAGCTTGTCAGATGTGTGGTGAAAGGCAATCAAATCACAAAAGAAGAAACTTTATTAAGCAATACAGGAAGAGTCAGAAATGTTATTCAGGCTCCTGACGGGTCAATATATGTATCAGTTGAAGATCCGGGGAGGATCATTCAGATTCTGCCGGACGGATTGTAGCCTGTGTGGGAACAAGAACCAGATATCCGTTTTGTCGAGTTTAGCATTTGCCAGTGCAAGATGTGCCGATAGCTGAACATAGAATCCATCTGCCGATGATCTGACTACCGGAAGTATGCCGGCAAAAGCAATGGAAGTCGGAATCAATAAAACAAAAAAAAGACGGCACCACCGGGCACCGTCATTAAATTTTCAAAGCTTTTCAGCCAGTACTTTTTTATTTTCGAAGCTGATTCATCGAATCATTCATCGCAAGCTTCTGAACGAAGTTGCCATCTTTGTCATAAATAAGAGTCTCAGACGTTGCACCTTTAACAATAACCACCTCATAAGTAATTACACTTTCCAATGAAACGCTAGTTGCTTCCTTAATCGAGAAACCGGCATAGTCCCTGGCCACATTGTCTGTTATTGCCTTCTGAAGATCCGAAATCTTAACGGCAGTACGGACGGCTTTATCCGTTGAAAGTGTTGTTACGGATGACTTAGCCTTGTTTGTAGTACTACAGGTATCCTTTTGGGCATTTACAGTCAGAGCTGCCATAAATATTACTAAAACAATTAATACTTTTTTCATAATTTTAATTTTGATTTATAATAAAATAACCATTCACAAAGGTCAACTTCTTTAGGATTAGCAGCATTACACAACTCTTTCATATAGTTGTATGATTCTCACATTTCCGGGAACAAGTAATAAATGCTGTTTGTACAACTAATTGACCTTCTGAAATTCAAATTAAAATATCCATATTTGATGGATCATAAAGCAGGAAACATGTTAATAATTAATATTCAATATCCTATGACAACGAATAATATTAAAATTCATATCTGCATGAAAATTCTGATCAGTATTATATTGTTCTGCCTGCCTTTCCTTTCAGGAGCTGCCGGAATTCAGGAGCGGTCAATTGTTGAACAGGGTGAAATCAAAGACCAGGTTACTCATATACAGGAAGTGTATAAATCGGTTGACACCTTTAAGCTGAAGATTGATATCTTTTATACAAAACAGGCTCTTGAAAAAAAGAACAATACGGCCATTGTTTTCTTTCACGGTGGCGGATGGGCATATGGCACTCCCAGTGAGTTTTTTACAACCTGTGAACGATATGCAAAGATGGGGATTGTGACATTCTCTGTGGATTACCGCCTTTCAATTGAGAATGGTGTTACTCCGAACAAAAAAATAAGCCCGATAGAGTGCATTATGGATGCAAAATCGGCCATGAGATGGGTACGGGGAAACGCACAGAAATTCCACATTGATCAAAATAAAATAATTGCATCCGGCCAGTCTGCCGGAGGTCATCTTGCTCTGTGCACTGCAATGATAGATGAGTACAATGAAAAGTCGGATGATCTTTCAATCAGCTGTCGTCCCGATGCTCTTCTGCTATTTTCAGCCTGTGTGAATGCAGTTGAGGGCTGGTGCGACCGTCTGCTGGGCGACCGAAGGGATCAGATATGGGGCATCTCCCCTTTCCATCATGTAAAACCGGGATTACCTCCAATGATTGAGTTTCACGGTGTTAATGATGATCAGGTTCCCAAATGGACTGTTCAATTTTTTGAAATCGAAATGAAAAAGGAAGGCAATTATTTTGAACAGCACATGTATGAGGCAAGGAAACACTATCTGGGTGAAGGAAATCCAAAATATTCACGTTATTATGATGATGATATTCTTAAGCTTACAGATGATTTCCTCCGGAAATTTAATTTTCTGAATTAATACCAGGACCTGATATAATTCTGTTTTGTTATGTCGAGGGGATATAAATATCAAACTGAAGCAGAAATTGTTCAAATGGCATCGCGGAATACTTTCCTGAAGTGATATCCATAGATGCTGTAGGTAACTGCCAGGGGGAAAGATTTTGGTTTATTGAAAATGCTCCAGAAAAATATTTTCCAGAAATAAATGCGGTGCTTCTTTAATATGCCCAGGTAAATTATCGATTTTATCAATGCCATAAACCTGTTGAATGACAAGGGAGGACCGGAAGGAGGATCGAATTGTTTCAGAAAGGTTAAGACTCTTGTATAGTATGCTTTGCTTGAATAGATATTCCGGATGATGTTTTTATATCCTTTCAGGAGTTCATTTCTGTCCATTACAGGAACAAAATTTATTGAGAAATCAGTGTTGTCTCCGGTAAATTTATCTATTATTCTTCCTTCGGTCTTTAGGCGGCTGTACAACTTTGATAAGCGGGGAGCATTCAAAATGCCTACCATGGCTGTTATGATCCCGCTTTTCTGGATAAAATCAATCTGCCGCTGGAATATATCAGGCGGATCGTTGTCAAATCCCACAATAAATCCTGCATAAACCTCCATCCCAAAACTCTGGATAATGTTCACACATTCTATCAGATCACGGTTACTGTTATGCTGTTTGTTACATTCCATAAGACAGCTAGTCTCCGGAGTTTCAATACCGACAAACACCTTTGCAAAACCCGCCTTAACCATCATTTCAATAAGATCTCTGTCATCAGCCAGGTTTATCGAAGCTTCTGTTATGAAATTGAAGGGATTGCCATTTGATCTCATCCATGTAATAATTGCAGGGAGTAAATCATTCTTTAATTTGCTCTTATGTCCAATAAAATTGTCGTCCACAAAAAAGACGCTGCCCTTCCATCCGATCTTCAGCAACTGATCAAGCTCGCCAATAATCTGCAATGAGGTCTTTGTCCGGACCCTCCGTCCAAACAGGGCTGTTATGTCGCAGAATTCACAATCATAGGGACAACCTCTTGAGTATTGTATTCCTGCAGTGGCATATTTCCCCGCATTAAGAAGCGAATAGTCAGGCAGGGGTGATTTTGTAAGATCAGCAAATTTATCGGAGCCATATATCTTTTTTGGATTACCATTTTTAAGATCTTCAATGAAAAGTGGCAGAGTTATTTCCGCTTCATTCAGTACCAGGTGATCAATCTCTGCGAATTGTTCGAATTCTTCTGTAAATAAAGGTCCGCCAGCCACAATTTTTTTCTTAAGCTTAATACATCTGTCAATAACTTGCCTTGCCGAGGCAAACTGGATTGACATTGCGCTGATAAACACATAATCAGACCATTTCAGATCCTTATCCTCAAGTCTGGATACGTTGAGGTCAACAAGCTTCTTATTCCAGGTCTCAGGTAATAATGGAGCAATTGTAATCAAGCCTAAAGGTATGTTCGACGCCTTCTTTGAAATAAACTTTAAAGCATATTTAAAGCTCCAGTAGGTATCCGGATACTGAGGATAAACCAATAAGATATTCATGAAAACCTATGCTTTTAAAACGTTTCAAACATGTCCGGAAAGAAAGATAGCATGTCATTCTGAGCCGGATTCCTCATAAAGATGGCAGGCTTGATAACATAGAGGTTCGATAGCCCTCGGATCATTACAATAAAATTACACCTGTTTCTGCAGGAAATCTTTACATAATTCAAAGATAGATTTACATAATTTTATAACGCGATGGGGTTATGTTTGAGGACAAGTTTAGCTGTTAAGCAGTTTTACTCTTGAAACCATAAGCGTTATACCAAGTCCGAAGATTCCTATCAGTGCGAAGGAATACCGCAATCCTGCTGCCTGGGCAATATATCCAATCATTGGAGGGCCCATCAGAAAACCAAGGAAGCTCACGCTTGCAACAGTAGCCAGAGCTATTCCCGGAGGCACTTTGGTATGACGTCCGGCAGCGCTGTAAACGGATGGAACTATGCTTGAAACTCCCAGTCCTACAAGCATAAAGGCAATTGTCGAAGGTATAATGTATGGAAAAAATACTGCGGTATATAACCCGGTTGAAATCGTGAGACCGCTGATTTGCAGCAATCGTTTACGGCCAATCTTTAAGGTCATATAATCAGCAAGGAACCTCCCGGAAGCCATCATTATCATAAAGGAGGTGTAACCAAGTATGACAAGGGATGAGGGTGCTTTAACAACATCCTTAAAGTAGAGTCCGCTCCAGTCGAACATAGTGCCTTCGCTTGCCATGCTGCAAAAGGCTATGAATCCGAGCTGAACCAATTCCCTGTCAGGCTTGTTAAAGAATTTTCTTCTGGGCAGATCGGGGCTTATTGCCAGTTTCCCCTTAACAAGGTAATTTCTGTTGAACCAAATAATTGTCCAGACGAGAAGTATCACAGTAACGAAATGCCAGTATGGAGGTATTTTAAGGTTAATCATTGTCAGACCGATAAGTGCACCGGTAAATCCGGCAAGGCTCCAGCCGCCATGAAAGGAAGCCATTATAGGTCTCTGGTAAAGCCTCTCAGCCGTTACTCCCTGAGTGTTTATCGAAATATTGCACAGATTTCCTGCCAATCCGAAAAGAAACAGAGCAACAGCCAGCTGCCAGCCGTGCTGTACAAGTCCTATGTTGCTCAGACAAATTGAATAGGCAGGAAGGGCAAAAAGGACAATTTTCCGGCTCCCGAAATGGGTAACCAATCTTCCTGAAAAGGTCATCATCAGAAACTGCGCTGCCGGCATGGCAAAAAGTATTGTTCCGAACAGGGCATCATTAAGGTGAAGAGAAGTCTTTATATCGGGAATCCTGCTTGCCCATGAGGCAAACATCAGACCCATACTGAAATAGAAAAGCGCCACAGCTATCCGGATCCTTCTCCTGTCAGGCATTGATTCACTCATTCCGGTACTTTGCCCGGTGTTCTCAGTCATATACAGCTTTTTGTCAGCAACCCGACGCAAAATTATTAAATTCCGGATAGATTAAAATTTTGGATACTTTTTATATCATGATCGATCTTAATTATTTTTTAATCCAAAATTAATCTCTCTTTAATCCGGCGTGATAATAAAGGAAATAACTTGCGTAAGGAGAGATGTTTTGTCGCACCTCTCATAAACAATCTGCCAGCTTAAACTAAATAAGGAGGATAATACAATGACAGAGATAAGTCCATTAATCGGAGGCCTGTTAAGGATTCATAAGGTTATCTCCCGGGGACTTTACACTTCGATCAGGAAGTGTGATGAGCTCGTTGTGAAAAAAAATATCCAGCCTGAAGAGGCAAAAGGGTTATCAATGTATGTAGAAACCCTGAAATGGGTAACCCATTCACATCATCTGAGTGAGGATGAAATAGTATTTCCCTATTTCAAGGATAGCATTGAAGCGCCATACAACAGGCTGAAGGAAGACCATTCAGCAATGTCGCACATACTTGATATGATTGACCAGTCACTCCTGGAAATATCTCCTGAAAGAGTAGGACACCTTCGCCAGGTACTTGATGAGTTCGACAAGCTTTGGGTACCCCACATAAAAATTGAGGAGCAGAATTTCACCACCAAAAAGCTCGAGCCGGTCATGGGGAAGAAGGAGCAGCTGAATCTTGTTGAAAAGCTTGCAGAACACAGCAGAAGAAACTCCGGTAAAGGCTCGCTTACGGTTCCTTTCCTGTTTTATAACCTTGAAGGGTTGGACAGGGATGAGTTTATGGGCAATTTCCCCTGGATAGTCAGAAATGTCCTTGTACCTGTTGTCTGGAAAGGTCAGTGGAAACCAATGAGTCAATACTTTTTATAGCTGACAGTATATTCTCTTATCGTCGGGAAGATTAGGAAACGGAAATCAGATCCGTATTTTTATCAATGGGGCAGCCAGGTTGAAAGAGGTCAGATTTGACCTCTTTTACTTTATTGAATATTTTTATTAACTTGTTAAAAATTTTAATTATGAAACTTTCGATTATTATTCTGGCATTGGCTTTGTGTTCGTTAAAATTAACAGGACAGGAAAGTGACTTCGCAATAAGCGGCGGTTATGTCTTCACAAACCTTGAAGAGGTTGATCAGAGCGCCACCGGATTCAGGATAAATGGAGTCTATGAATTCAATCCATATGAGGGAATGCTTGCACATGGTGTTTCCATGGGTTATATACGCACAACCGCCTCCAATACTGTTGTTGGAGTATCTTCCAAATACACATTATCAAATTTTCCTTTTTATTATGCCCCCAGGCTAAGTTTCGGCAGCAAGTCCTTCAAGGGATTTATAAAGGGAGCTCTTGGCTTTCACTATTCAGGTTATAAAAGAACCGGCGATCTTTCAGCAATTGATACCTGGGATCTTGGCTTTTACGGTGGTGCAGGCGGAGGGCTTATGAAAACAATCAATGAGAAGGTTTTCATAAATGTTGAATACGAGTGGGCATATCTCGCAAACTCGAGATACCGTGACGGGTTTGTTAATACAATTATGGGTGGCATAGGCTTTAAGTTCTGATAAAAGCTTCAGGATAATAACCCAGGCTTGTAATACCGTAAACAGATGACTGTAATATAGTTAAAAGGTTATGAAAAAACTTTTCGACGGAGCTGTTTCCTTCAGAAAAAATGATTTCCTGCTGCATGAAAACCTGTTTGCCGGATTAAGCAAGGAACAACAGCCTCATACGCTTTTTATTGGCTGTTCCGATTCCCGGCTGGTGCCATCTTTAATTACTTCTACTATTCCGGGAGAGCTTTTTATTATCCGGAATATTGCGAATATTATACCTCCGTTTGTACAGGGAATAATCTATCCGGGGATCAGTTCAGCTATTGAGTATGCGGTCTTAAACCTTGAAGTTGAAAATATTATAATATGCGGTCATTCAAATTGCGGCGGATGCGCAGCATTATACAAATCGGATGAAGAATTGAAACATTTGCCGCACACAAAGCTATGGCTGGAGTTAGCCCGTCCGGTTAAAGAACAGGTTATGCAGATATTGCCCGAAGGCACCTTTGCGGAGCGGGAATGGATGACAGAACAAATGAATATTATAGAGCAGGGGCGCCATTTGCTGACATACCCATATATTCTTGAACGTGTAAAAAATGGAAAATTGAATATTATCGGATGGTATTACGTCATAGAAACCGGGGAAATCTATAACTACAATCATCGATAAAGGTTATTTTGAGCTGATTAATGAATAAATCCTGCCCTTTGCATTGAAAAATCATTCAGATAATGGGGTATCCTTTTAGTTCTTTAGTGCTTAACTGTTTCTGAATATAACAGGCAGAGCACGAAGATAAAAACGGAAGAAGTTTAGCAGGAGAGAATTCCTCTGAAAGAAATATTGATAAAATTTAATTATCTTACGATAATAAAAAAATCAATATGAATAAAAAATTCGATCGCAGGGATTTTGTCAAACTCTCCACAAGCGGAACCACAGATTATAATGATGCTTCTGTCAAAAAGACTGCCGGAGAAGTTACATATCCGGATCAGTCGGGTACCAAAAAGCTCCGGCTCGGCTTCATAGGGATAGGCGGGCGTGGTTCATATCATCTTAACGCCGCTTTAGGCATAGAAGGCATTGAAGTGCCTGCAATCTGTGAGCTTAAACCTGTCCGCCTGTATCAGGCAAAAAGATGGATTGAAGCAGCCGGTCTGCCTGACACCGAGGCTTTATGACCGTGGTCCCGAGGATTTTATAAGGCTTTGCGAATCAGAGGAGCTCGATGCCATAATCTGTTGCACCCCATGGGAATACCACACACCGGTATGTGTTGCCGCAATGAAAAACAATAAACATGCAGTGACAGAAGTACCAATCTGCATCACCCTTGAAGAAGCCTGGGAAATAGTTGAAACCTATGAAAGCACAGGAAAATGGGCAACAATGGGACTTGAATTCTTTTATAACCTCCCACTCTTGAATATGATACAGAAAGGACTGTTCGGAGATATTGTCCATGCTGAAACAGGATATATTCATGACCTCAGGATGGTCAAATTTAATCCTGAAGAGGAACCATGGAGGCTGCAACATTCCCTTAACCGGAACGGAAATCTTTATCCCGATCATCCGATGGCAAGCATGCTTCCGGCACTGGATATTAATCATGGCGACAGGTTCGATTATATTCAGTCAATGAGTTCAAATTCGGTGATGCTTAATAATTATGCAGCTATTAAACTATGGAAAGGATTCACTTTATGCAAAAGCCAAAGTCTCGCTTGGTGATTATAACGCATCATTGCTACGGACTGTCAACGGCAAAATGATGACCATTATTCATGATACAAGCACACCTCATCCAAGTGAAGATTTTCGTCTTCAGGGAACAAAGGGAATTTATCTGTCCAATCGGAAAAAGGATTTATCTTGAAGGATTAAGCCCAAAAGAACATGAATGGGAGCCTGCAGATAAATATCTTGAAGGAATATGCCTCCGGTTACCGCAAATTACAATCCTCCTCCCAGAAAAGGCGGGAAAATAGAAGGTCATGGAGGTGGAGGCACCACAACACCATTTGAACTGGCACCGGCTGGTTACGGCACTTCGTGAAAACAGACTTCCTGACTGGGATGTTTACGATTCAGTGACAAGCAGCGCAATCGTTCCCTTCTCATGTGCATCTGTGGCAAATAAATGCAAGGCAGTTGATTTTCCTGATTTTACAAAAGGAAAGTGGAAAACCCGGCCAAGGATTAATTTAGTTTAGATCGTAAAATTTCCGGAAATAAAAGAGGACAAATCATGAATAAAATAAATTATAACCGCAGAAAATTTGTGAAGCTCTCAGCAACCGCTGCAGTTGGAGGAGCAGCTCTGTTCTCCGGTCTGGGTCTTCAACATGAAGCTCTGGCGCAAAACTCAAAATAAAAACAGGACATAAGACTTGGATTTGTTGGTATCGGAGGAAGAGGTTCGTATCATCTTAATGCTGCATTAGGCATTGAAGGAATTGAAGTACCTGCTATTTGTGAGGTAATTCCCGAAACGTTTTCAGCAGGCAAAAAAATGGATTGAAGAGTCAGGACTGCCGACACCACCTCTTTATGACAGAGGAGTCACGGATTTTAAAAGATTGTGCGAAACTGAAAAACTTGATGCAGTAATCTGCTGCACTTCATGGGAATGGCATACTCCTGTATGTCTTGCAGCCATGAAAAATGATAAACATTGTGTCTCTGAAGTTCCGATAGTTCTTACTCTTGATGAAGCCTGGCAGATAGTTGAAACCTATGAAAGTACAGGTAAATGGGCAACAATCGGATTGGAAGGGTTTGGCAGCTTGCCCTCCTGAATATGATCCGGAAGGGAATGCTTGGAGATATTGTACATGCTGAGACAGGATACATTCATGACCTCAGGTTTGTCAAATTTAATCCTGATGAAGAACCATGGCGATTGCAGCACTCAATTGACCGAAACGGCAATCTTTATCCCGATCACCCGATGAATAAAATGCTTCCGGCATTGGATATTAACCATGGAGACAAAATCGACTTTCTCGTTTCAATGAGTTCCTTTGGAGGAATGCTTAACGACTATGCGGCTGTTTATTATAAGAATAAAAATCATCCTCTTACCAAAAAGAAAATTGCACTTGGGTAATTATAATGCATCGCTGATCAGGACAGTCAATGGAAAAATGATCACACTTATTCATGATACAAGTACCCCGCATCCCACGGGAGAACTACCGTATTCAGGGTACAAAAGGAGTATATATCGGTGATGCAACTATCAAAAAAGATATATATTGAGGGACTGAGCCCTGTTGAACATCAGTGGGAACCGGCAGATCCTTATCTTAAAGAATATGAACATCCGGTCGTTAAAAATTATAATCCGCCACCAAGAAGAGGTGGTGCAATTAAGGGACATGGCGGTGGAGGAACAGTGACACCGATGATCTGGCACAGGCTTGTAAGTGCGCTTCGTGAAAACAAGATGCCCGATTGGGATGTATATGATTCGGTAACAAGCAGTGCAATATCTCCCGTTACCGAAGCCTCGGTTGCAAACAAAGGTAAAGCAATTGATTTTCCGGATTTTACAAAAGGAAAATGGAAAACCCGGCCGCAGATTAACCTGACATGAGAAGATTTCCTGAAATAATAAACAAATTCAATATTAAATGATAAACTTCCAGAGGACATTGCTTCTTGCTTTTTCACTTGTATCTTTATTATTGACTTCCCATGCACAGCAGCGTCAGATGAAGGATACGGGATTACAGGACAGCCTGCTTCTTAAGGATTACAAACCGCAGTCAATTTTTGTAATTCCAGAGACCCTGGTCCTGAAGGCTAAATACTCTGCCATCGATATGCATATGCATGCTCCGCGGAGCGGAAACCTTGATTCAATTGTTCTTATCCAGATAAAAAACATGGATGAAGCCGGAGTTGAGAAGACGATCCTCTTCTGCGGCACCGGAAAAACATTCGATCAGTATGCAGCTGTATATGGTAAATATCCTGACCGGTTTGAACTCTGGTGCGGTTTTGATCTGACTGGCTCTGATAAGCCGGGTTTTGGCCCCGCTGCAATCGCGGAGCTTGAAAGATGTGTCAGGATGGGTGCACGGGGTGTCGGAGAGATAACTGATAAAGGAAGCGGATTAACAAGAAGCGAGGGGCCGGGTATGCACATCGACGATCCTCGCATGGATCAGATCCTTGAAAAGCTTGCCGATCTGAAGATACCCATAAACATACATATCGGAGATCCGAGATGGATGTATGAGCCAATGGACGCTAAAAATGATTTGTTGTTCGAGGCCTATTATTTCCGTCTCGACAATAAAAAGGATATTCTCAACCATTCAGACATAATTGAGACTCTCGACAGGGCTATAGAAAAACACCCCCGGACGACTTTTATTACCTGTCATTTCATGAACCTTACATATGATCTGGGGCAGCTTGGCAAAATGTTTGACAGGTATCCCAATCTCTATGCTGACATCTCACAGAGAGAAGCATACGTTGCCTCAATACCAAGATTTGCAAAGCAGTTCATGGAGAAATATTCTGACAGACTTCTGTGGGGTACCGACCAGGGATACAGCCTTCCGATGTACAGGAATTCTTTCCACATCCTCGAGACACTGGATGAGCACTTTTATGCATGGGATGTATCGAATACGCGCTGGTGTCTGTACGGTCTCGGCCTCAGTGATTCCACCTTAAAGAAACTTTACAGGGAAAATGCACTGAAGATTATTCGCCGATAACTCGCTGGCCACCTCCACACATAAGCTCCTGAAAAAATCCTTTACAGGAAGCCTTTATTTCATTAACGAAATAATCTGCATGGTTTTTGCTAAATTGCAACTGAAATACAATGGGGACACTTCCTGTATTTTACAAATGAGAAGTTGATGTCAGATTATTCAGTCCGGTTAATTCATTATATCACATAAATATCAATATATTATGACAAAAAAGACAATTTGCTATCTTATGACTGTCATTGTGATTTCATTTCTGGCAGTATCCTGTGAACCCACAGAACAATCCTTTGATGAGACCCTGCTGATCGGGAAATGGCAATCCGGAACACTCTATTACAAATACCTTGCGGATGGTACCGGTGGCACCTGGGATACAGCTGATGATGTCACCGAGGCAGAGGCCCAGGCCTTTACCTGGACACTTGTGAAATCGGAACTCACACATATCCATGTTCTGGAGACTGGAGGTTCTGTACCCAAGGTTTATACAGTGACCGAATTAACTTCCACTTCATTGAAATACAAAGATGATTTTGGGGTAAATTTTTCGTTTACAAAAATAAGCAGGTAGAGTTTTTCGGCTTTTAATAACTGTTAATTAAAAGAGTATCGGACTATCAATGAGAAAATTCATTAAGATTTTTTTAATTTCTTTTACATCGCTTCTGGCGGCTATTCTTTTGGCAATCTGTGTTGTTCTGTTCCTTGTTTTTAATCCGGAGCGATTTACACCCATAGTTCGTAATCAGGCTGGTAAATTCCTTACCTGCAGGTCAGAAATAGGTGAAGTTGAACTGACATTCTTCAGCACTTTCCCGGATTTTGGGATTAAGATCAAACAGTTTGCATTAATTAACCCTGTTACTGATTCACAATCCGATACACTTGTCAGAGTAGATGAACTTGTTGCCGGTATCGATGCCGCCGCCTGGTGGAAAAAGGATGAATTGATACTGACCGGGCTGAAGCTTTCAGGCGGATCTGTCAATCTCTTCACCGACAGCCTGGGACATACAAATTATGATATTTTTGCAACAGATACTGCCACAGTACCTGTTACTGAAACAGAATCCCCTTTACCTGTCAGTTGATATCAGAAATATTGAATTTAATGATGTAAGCCTTACATATAATGATCTTTCAATAAAGCTTAAATCTGTTATCAGGGAACTTTCTGCCGGAATTTCGGGAAAAATGACAGCTGATAATATCACAGGTGAAATAAATGTGAGCAAATCCTTTATCTCTCTTGAATTTGGAGGAGAAAAATATCTTCAGGAGGCTGCCGTTAAGCTCGATATGCCTGTCGATTTTATCCCGTCACGCCAGTTTATTGGTATCCGGGAGGCAAAGGCATCGGTCAATGATCTTGAATTCAAGCTTAACGGTTCAATTGAGAATGACACATTGAACCGGAATCTTATAACCGATCTCAACTACAGATTTTCTTCATGGCCCGTTAATACTATCATTGCTCTTATACCTCCTTCATTTGCTTCATACTTAAAAGGTATTGAGGCTGATGGCCTCCTCTCCTCAGAAGGAAGCATCAAAGGCCTGTTGAATGATTCCGCAATGCCGATGCTGGAGATCAGGCTGATGATTGAAAAAGGGATTATGAAATATTCCGGTATACCGCTGCCTCTTCATAATATAAATGGGGATATTTCAATCCATACTGATTTAAAATCCGATTCCATTTCCTTTGTTAAGATAAGTGAGTTTAATGCAAGTACTCCCCTCTCCACTTTCAGTGTTCAAGGCACTGTAAATCATCTCTTTAAGGATATTTACCTTGATCTGACAACAACCGCAGGATTATCGCTTGAGGAATTTAATCAGATGATCCCTGACAGTATGAAACTAATTATAAAAGGGAAGGCCTCCGGGAAGATCAGATCAGCATTCTCCATGACTCAGATTAAAAAGATGCAGCTTGAAAGAATGAAGTTATCAGGATCAATAACCCTTATGGCTTTTGATGTTCGCTATGATAGTATCTTACTAAATACCGATTATTCGAAAATAGACTTTTCACTTCCAAACCCTAAAGCGTCATCAAAAGATACACGATTTGCTTTTGCAACGATCCTGGCCAACAATGCAACTGCAGGCAAACTTGAAACTTATAATGCAACGGTTCAGAATGCATCTCTTTCTTTTGAAACATCAGATGTAAGAGACACCACTTTGATTCCTTACTTTAACTGCTCCTTTAAAATGGATTCTCTGTCGGCAGATATGGATACACTCAGTATTGCAGTCTCAAAACCGAATGGGAAATTTGCCGTATCACCAATGCCTGACAAACCCAAACAACCCAGGATAATAATGTCTTACAAAGGCGACTGGTTGAAATCAAACTTTGGACAGAGCACATTTGGATTAAAGACAATTACTCTTGAAACCGACATACTAAATGACAATACTCAGAAGGATATCTTTCTGCAATGGATTGCAAAAGGTTTTATTGACATGGAGCAGGCAACTCTTAACATGGCAGGTTTTTCGCATCCGGTTGAGATACCCTCTGTAAAAATGAATTTTGAACCGGAGTCATTCAATATTAAGGAGAGCCGGATTAAGATTGACAGGTCTGATTTTCAACTGACTGGCGATTTAAACAATATCTTATCATACTTCAGGGGGGATTCAATTTTGAGAGGCAACTTCAATTTTGATTCAAACAATACCGATGTTTCACAATTAATGGCTCTGACAAATGGCATTGGTTATGATACGACTGCAGCACAAAAGGCTGAAAAACAAAATATTGACACTGCCAGTACAGGTCCTTACATGGTCCCCAAAAGAATGGACATATTGTTGAATGCCAACGTAAAGAAGGCAACTATGGGTGTTGATACTGCAACAAACATTCTTGGCAAGGTACGGGTTCATGATGGCGTATTGGTTCTTGACGGACTCACCTTTGACACTCCCGCTGCAAGGATGCAGCTCACAGCCATCTACCGGACACCACGAAAGAATCACCTGTTCCTTGGGCTTGATTATCATATGCTGAATGTTGAGATCAGTGAATTGCTTACAATGATACCTGACATTGATACTATTATGCCTATGCTTCGGTCGTTCAGCGGGAAGGGTGAATTTCACATAGCCGTTGAGACATATATGGATTCGCTGTATAATATCAAGAAATCGACGCTCCGCGGATCGTCATCAATCAAGGGAAATGATCTTGTCCTGATGGACGGGGAGACATTCAGTGAGATTGCCAAGACGCTCCGATTCAGCAAAAAAACCGAAAACAGGGTCGATTCCCTGTCTGCAGAGTTCACTATCTTCCGCAATGAGATTGATATTTATCCCTTCCTGCTTGTTATGGATAAATACAAAGCTGTAATAGCGGGCAGGCACAACCTTGACCTTACGTTTGATTACCATATTTCAGTGGTGGATTGTCCCCTGCCAATAAAACTTGGAGTGGATATTAAAGGAAATGAGGATAACATGTCTTATAAGCTGGCGCCGTGCAGATATGCTGCGTACTACAGGCCCTCATCTAGGAGGGCTGTTGAGAACAAACAACTGGAACTTAGGAAGATGATCCGTGAAGCGCTTACTCAAAAGGTAATTGAGTAAGCACCGACAGTTTATTTTGATGATGAATTATCTTTCACGCAGCGAACAGATAATCCACTCTGCTTATGATCTGAGCTTCCTTTAACATCGCTGTTTGAGCAGCACTTCGAAGTCATATGATTTCGGTTATCTTTAGAACAAAATTGTCAATTGTTACGACCATGGCCGGTATCAATTTTCGTTCAAGCATCTTCGGTATATTTATTAGCCTGGCATTCAGCTATATATCTTGCAATGGAGGTAGCCGGGAGGCAGGCAGAGGCATCGTTCCTGCAGTGATTCCGGATCCGGCGGGCCACAATGCAGAGCCTGATGAATACAAACCGGTTAATTCTTTGCTGGTTTTACCAGGAAATCCAAAACCGGGGGAGATATTCAGGGTCCTTGCAACAGGAGGTGAAAATATCAGGAAAGCAAAGATTATTGTAACCGGCGAGTCCGGCAGTATAAAATCTCTGAAAAGCAAATCCGGAGAGGAGTTCCCTTACTGGCGGATTGATGATTTTGCAGGTAGTTCTGCAGGACAATACAATGTTGAATTAAGTACTGGCAATAAAGTTCTCTGTGAATATAAATTTGAAATTCGCTCTGTCCAGCCAGTCCGGTCAGCGGATGTTGTCTGGAAAACCCTGCATGGATGGGACAGCGGTATGGAGGCAATATATTCGGCATGGATAAATGCCCTGTTTCAGAGCTGTGATGAGGATGCGTCCTGGAAAGCCCTGCATGAGGTAACTCAGAATCAGGATAAGAATTTCCTTTTTAATTACCTTTCACTCGGGGAAGATGACCCTGATGGAAGCAACACTCTTATAATGAAGCCTGATTGTGCTGATAATCCATTTTTCCTGAGAGCATATTTTGCCTGGAAACTTGGTCTCCCATTCGGGTATCATCTTTGCGACAGGGGCAGCCTTGTTAAAAGTCCCAGGACAGGTCAGTGGATCACAAATGAATCCTCTGTTTCTAAATCCAACCCGGTGTTGGCATTCAATTCTTTTCTGAGAAGGATAGCAGACGGGGTGCAATCGGGAACTGCCAGAACTGCACTGGATGATGAAAAATCAGATTATTACCCGGTAGCTCTTGAACGAGGGGCCCTGCGTCCTGGGACTGTTTATGCAGATCCTTACGGGCACACACTGACACTTGTCGGCTGGCGGAAACAAACCGGTGATAAGCCGGGCCTTCTTCTCTCCGTGGATGCCCAACCCGATGGTACAATAGGCATCAAGCGGTTCTGGAAAGGGAATTTCCTTTTTAACACCTCTGAAGTTGTCGGCGAACCCGGATTTAAAGCGTTCCGTCCCATCTCTGTAAAAGATGGTGTCCCTTACACTTTGAAGAACAGCGAGCTCACTTCACAGGCTGGCTTCGCTCCTTTCTCAATGCAACAGAGAAAGATGAAGACCGATATTTTCTATCGCACAATGGACCGGTTGATAAACCCCGAGCCGCTGGACCCGGAAACTGCATTGCTCGACCAGATCCAGGCGCTCTATGAACAGCTGATGGTACGTGTAACCTCTGTCTCCAACGGTGAAGCCTATTTCAAAACACATCCCGGCAGTGTGGTCCCTATGCCATCAAGTGCTGCAGGCATCTTTCTGGCAGGCGGCCCCTGGGAGGACTTTTCAACTCCCAACCGCGATCTCAGGCTACTGATTGCAATGGATGCAGTGCTCGATTTTCCGGACCGTGTTGCCCGTTATCCTGAGGATTTCAGTATCTCAGCATTTTCTTCCCCCGAAGAAGCTAAGAAAAAACTTCAAAAAATACTGGCTCAGAAAGGTTCAGAACTTTCAATAACCTATACCAGATCCAACGGCTCATTACAAAAACTTACCCTCGTGGAAATACTGAACAGAAGGGCTGAATTTGAAATGGCCTATAATCCGAATGATGGAATTGAGATTCGCTGGGGAGCTCCTGAAAAAAGTGATGAAAGATCAACGTGTCGTCGTCATGCTCCTCCCGGACCAGCTTGCAACAATGCGCTCCGTGCGCCCATGGTTCAATAAGAGACTGCATCCTCCGACATAATGAGAAGGGGAACAAGAAAATTCATTCAGGGGAATCCGGGGGTTTTAGTTCCGAACCATCCACTGATTTGTCATATTGTCTTTTCAGTAAGAGATAAACCGGTATTCCGGAGAGGATAAGTGTCATTCCAATAGCAGCTTCGCGGGGCCTTGTTATTATAGTATTGATAAAAAGTCCGATACAAAACAAGATAAAAATTGCAGGTACGACAGGATATCCCCAGACCTTATATGGCCTGTGTACATCAGGCATTCTTCTGCGCAGGATGAAGACACCAAGTGTGGTGGCTCCATAAAATATAAAGACGGCAAAAATAATCATATCTGTCAGCTGATCAAAAGTTCCTGAAAGAACGAGGACGCAAGCCCAGATACCCTGCCACAACAATGAATTGGATGGGACATTTGCATTGTTGATCTTTGCTATACCTCTGAAGAAAAGCTTTTCACGCGCCATAGCATAATACGGACGCGCCCCCGTGAGTATACTGGCGTTGGTGCATCCAAGGGTGGTAACAAGTATCAGGAGTGAAATGAACATCACTCCTCCTTTTCCCCAGAAAGTCCTGACCGCCTCAACAGCAGCAATCTGATTGCCTGCTTCATTTATATTGATCAATTGAGGAACGGATAGAAGTGTCAGGTATGTAATGTTCACAAGCAGGTAAATAAATATTACAATAAATACACCTGTAACAATCCCTTTCGGGATATTCTTTGTCGGGTCCTTGACCTCCCCTCCTATAAAACCTACAGACACCCATCCCTGGTAAGCCCAGAAAGCTGCGAGCATTGCAGTATAAAAAGCAGAGAGAGTAACAGAGCCTGAGGTCAGATCCTTATAGTCCATTATATTCAAGGGTCTGGTGGTGGAGCTGAACAGACCAAAGATAACAATCGTGAAAAGACCGGTGAAGACCATTACTATTATAGCCCTGCTCACACCCGCGCCGCTTTTTAAACCGGAGATGTTAAGTCCGGTCAATATTAAAATCAGCAGAATAGCGATTAGCTTGACTCCAAAATCCTGAAAGGGAAAGAATACACCTCCAATCGTAAAATGTTGCACTGAGCCAAAGATCTCAGGCAATTTTACAATACTGTTCAGCGATTGAGCAAAAACATAGGCAAGTGATGATATCGTAGCTGTCTGTATAACTGTAAAGAGCGACCATCCGTACATGAACGCAAAAAAACGGTTATAGATTTTCTTCAGATAGATAAATTCTCCGCCTGTGTCAGCAAGTAACCCGGCAACCTCAGCATTGCTTAAAGCACCGAAAAGGGTAATAATACCTCCGACTATCCACGCCAGCAGGATCCAGACCGAGGAGTGAAGTTCGGCCGCCATAGGCGCAATTTTTTTATATACTCCGGAGCCTATTATATTGGCTATTACAAAAATCACAACATACCCCATTCCAAGTGTCCTGACCAGATTCCTTTGATTACCCATAATGAACCATTTTGCAGTTAATGATACTCACAATGTAACTAATTATTCCGGAAAAGGAAAAGTTCAATTTTAACCGGATCCTGCCATCATAAATTATTTACTCTTTCTTGTACATGCCGGCGCTTTCTGGTCAGGATCCCAAACAGTTTTATAATCAGCCATATACCAGGAAGAACCTGGCTGAATCAAGGAAAATTCAATAATATTTGAACTTTTTTCAAGAATATGGATTACTTATTTAAAGGAAGTAGTTACAAGAATGAATAAAAGCATAGAGAATTTAATTCAGGCGATGAAAGATGAGCTTGGTGTATTCATGAGTATCAGCCTGGGGGTGTTTGTGTTTGTACTTTTTTTTCAACCTTTTCCTCTTAACAATCTGGATCTTAACAATGGTCTTGTATATGTTGCCGGATTTGGAGGAATCATTTTATTTACACTTTTGATTATTCGTACTCTCCTCACCTGGCTCATCCAGCAGAAAGAAAATGAAAACGATAACGGTAAATTATTCCCTCCATTTCTGAATGGCTTTTTGATCCTTTTAATAAGCGGAGCTTCATTCGAGTTTTATATCCGCTATGTCGGATCAGTTGCAATCAATTTCTCTATCAGTTTCAAGGTGTTCCTAATCTGTCTCGCACCACCGGTTATACTGGGGATATATGATAAGATCAATGGGCTGAGACAACAGGTCAATTCACTTATACTTGAAAAAAAAATAATTCAGAAGCAGGTTGAACAATTTGAAGAGGATTATCTCAATAAGTCAGTGGAATTCATTTCTGAAAATATAAATGAAAATTTTACTCTTCTTATTGCTGAGGTTGCCTTTGTAAGGTCTGCAGACAATTATGTGGAGGTAGTCTACAAGGAAGGTGAGATTTATAAAAAGAGACTTATCAGAAATACACTTAAAAATATTGAGCTCCAGATAAAGCCATATTCAAATTTTCTTCGCTGCCACAGGATTTGCATAGTTAATTTACATTTCATAGAAAAGCTTATCAGAATCAACGAAAATTACTGGCTTATTATCAAGGGATCCGCAGAACAGTTGCCGGTTTCAAGACAATACCTGCTAAGACTCAGGGAAGCTCTTTAGTCTTACCGGGGCGAATGCCATTCGGCAGGAACTCTCAGCCTTTACCCCTTGAGCTTCTCATCAGTCCCTAATTCCTTTACTTTATCCCTCTTTTTTTGATCAGCGCTTAAGTGCAGGTATCTTTGTTGCGAGGTATTGATAAAATATCTCCAATGTTTAATTTAATTGAATTTAAAATGGAAAATATTATTTCAGGCCGGAAAGCAGATGACAGAAGTTGGGAAAAAGCAGTTCTGAAATTTGCTCATCCCACTATCAGCAAAAGCATCTGGCAGATAATCAATTCACTTGTGCCATATATATTTTTATGGTTTGTAATATATAAGAGCCTCGGATACTCATCCCTGCTCACAATACTATTATTATTCCTTGCATGCGGTTTTCTTATTAGGATCTTTATCATATTCCATGATTGCGGACATGGTTCATTCTTCAAATCAAAAAAAGCCAATAAAATAATCGGGATGATAATGGGTACAATTGCATTTACTCCCTTTTATTCATGGAGCAATCAGCACTGGACTCATCATATTACATCTGCTAACCTCGACAAAAGAGGAATCGGCGACGTATGGACAATGACAGTTGAAGAATACAAAAAAGCGCCACGAATGAATCGCTTCGTATACAGGGCTTTTCGGAATCCATTCATCATGTTCACAATAGGACCTCTTTTTGTTGTCTTTATCCGGAACAGGTTCTCAAGAAAGACAATGACAGAGCAGGAAAAGCTTAATATGTACATGACCAATCTGGCCCTTCTTATATCAGCTGTACTCTTAAGCTCTGTCATAGGAATCAAAGCATATCTTTTAATACAGCTCCCTATCATTATTGTTTCTCATGTTATCGGAATATGGCTTTTCTATATACAGCACCAGTTTGATGATGTACTTTGGGAAAGGGGCAGAGAATGGGAGTATAAGAGCTCGGCATTAACCGGAAGTTCATTTTTGAAATTACCGGCTATCTTACAGTGGTTTACGGGAAATATTGGATTTCATCATGTCCATCACCTGAGTTCGAGGATACCGAATTACAATCTTGAAGCCTGCCATAACGACAACGAGATTTTCACTTCAATAAAGCCTGTCAGGATATTCTCAACATTCAGGGCCTTATATCTTAGTCTATGGGATGAAGCTGCAAGGGAACTTACAAGTTTTAAAAGGATAAAGCTTGCCTCGCGGTTATCATAGACATGACTTGATCTCTATAAATAAACATGAAATATTTTCTCGAGCAGCTTTGTTATTAAATAACCAATACAGAATAATACAGCTACTGAAACAAGGAAGATAACGACAGTAAGAAAAGTATTCAGGTTCATTGTCTGAGATATTTATTGTCACCTGTGAATTTAAAACAATTCCAGTCAGTGAGCGGTTCCCTTATGAAAATATCTTCAATTTAAAGTCAGTTCAGCTGGCAGCACTCACATTGCTGATAATCCATTTAACGGGAATTCACCCCGGTATGCTTCTTTAATTATAGTAAAAGTAATTGAGAAGTCATAAATTCATTATAAAAATTTATCATATAATATAAAGAAATTATAAATATGGGCCTGTCCGTATCTTCCGGGCAAGTCCGGGAAAAATCTTTATAAAAATTTTATACATATCATATTATATTTTAAAATTTCTACTATATATTGATCTAACTTTGCCCGATTCAAATTACAGAATAGCATAGTGCAGATCACGAAAAAACCGGAGGAATGTAACAGAGCTATATAAGAGCTGAGCTCAAATGACTTACACATGTTTATATTTACTTAAATATTTTGAAAGAGGCCAATGAAATTCCCTGGAAATCATCGTGATATAAACAAGCTCTCGTTTGCCGGGGCGCTGGTCACTCTTGGAATAGTATTTGGTGATCTCGGCACCAGTCCGCTTTATGTTATGAAGGCAATAGTAGCGGGTGGTAAGGAATTTAACGAACTTCTCATTTATGGTTCTATGTCCTGTATTTTCTGGACATTGACTCTTCAGACCACAATCAAATACGTACTGATTACACTAAGGGCAAATAACAAGGGTGAAGGAGGAATTTATGCCCTTTTTGCTCTCCTGAAAAAAAAAACCTCATGGGCAGCAATACTTACGATGATCGGGGCAAGCGCTCTTCTGGCAGATGGAGTTATAACTCCTGCAATTACGGTTACTTCATCAATTGAAGGACTTGAAATTGTATCAATCCGGGAATTCCTGTAATCGCAATTGTCCTTATAATCTTTGCCGTACTTTTCTTTATGCAGCAGTATGGGACAAATGTGGTTGGAAGTTCCTTCGGTCCAATGATGGTTATCTGGTTTTCCATGCTTGCTGTTCTGGGCTTTTGCACAGTTTGTCCAGCATCCTGGCGTATTGAAAGCATTAAATCCTGTTTATGCTTTACCATTTTCTTGACTTAAGTATCCGGGAGGATTTATTTTGCTTGGAGCTGTTTTCCTGGCAACGACCGGAGCTGAAGCTCTCTATTCCGATCTTGGACATTGTGGCATGAAAAATATAAGGATATCATGGATTTTTGTAAAAACTGCACTTGTCCTGAACTATTTTGGACAGTGTGCCTGGATAATTGATAATGGACGGTCTTCCTGAAGGGATAAATCCATTTTATGGAATAATGCCCGGCATGGTTCCTTATTCCCGGAATTTTTATTTCCACAGCTGCAGCCATAATTGCCAGTCAGGCACTTATAACCGGATCTTATACCCTTATAAGTGAGGCAATATCACTTAACTTCTGGCCAAAATTAAAAGTATCTGAATCCTACTTTTTTAAAAGGACAGGTTTATGTGCCATATGTAAACTGGTTTCTCTGGGTAGCCTGCAGCTTTGTTGTTACTTTTTTTCAGGGAATCCTCAAATATGGAAGCTGCTTATGGTCTGTCAATCACTTTGACAATGATCATGACCACCTTACTCCTTTCATATTATCTTTATCAGAAAGAGAGTATCCGGAAAGCTGATATTCCTTCTGATATGATTGTTTTTCTTTCAATTGAAGGAAGTTTCCTTATAGCAAATCTTCACAAATTCAAAAATGGAGGATGGTTTACACTGCTGCTTGCATCACTGTTTTTTGTGATAATGTATGGCTGGTATTTCGGCAGAAAACTGAAAAACAGATATGTAACGTTCACAAAGCTTGACAGTTATTATTGAAATGTTCAAAGATCTGGTAAAAGATAATTCCGTGCCTATGACCGCCACCAACCTTGTTTATATTATAAAAGCAAACAGGACGGATCAGGTTGAATCAAAAGTTCTTTATTCAATTTTTCAGAAACTGCCCAAACGGGCAAAAACATATTGGTTCCTTCATGTAGATATAACAGATGAACCTGATACGTTTGAGTATAAAGTAACTCATATAATTCCTGATGTTTTAATCCGGGTTGATTTTTACCTTGGTTTTAAAGTGGATCCCAAGATCAATCTCTATTTCAGGGAAGTTCTTGATGATTTGACAAGGTCAGGTGAAATAAGGCTTGAAAGCATTTATGACTCGCTCAGAAAAAGATCTTATCCCGGAGATTTTAAATATATCCTCATTGACAGGGTAATGCTGAATGACTATAAACTCACGACTCTTGAAAATATCACACTCGCCCTGCACAGTATTTCAAGAATAATCTGCATTTCAGATGTGAAGGCCCTGCAGCTTGATTCAACAAATACAATAGAGGAAAAAGTGCCAATTACAATCAACCAACCGGTACGCGATAGGATTGTAAGATATCAGGGAAACGGCAAAAATCCCGGGAAACTTAATTCCTGAAAGATTTTGTACGCTTGTGATCTACAGATGTACAGTAATTACACTCTCACTTTCAAGATATTCTTTCATATTTTCATGAAACTCCCTTATGAATTTTTTATGAAAATATGGATAGAGTATTTTGTCACGGAATGATGAATTGCTCCTGAAAAAACTTTTATGAACAATTCTGGTTTTTCCATCTCCGTTATCAAAAAATCTTATTGTCTGTTTACCCTGTGATTTATTGCCGTCAATATAGCTGAATTCCATGATCTTCAAATCTTCATCAATATTTGTAATCTCGAATGCGACAGGGATATTGAAGAGCCCTTTTATCAATTTCAGGTCAAGAAAATACACCTGCCCTGTATCGGCTTCCGGCAGAAATGTGTTTTTTGTATATATCACAGAGTTTGAATATTTTACGATGAGCAGACCGAAGCTCACTGATTTTCCGTTCCATGCTCTGACAAAATTGACATGTCTGTAACAGTTCCAAACAACAGAAAGGCCTGTATTGAGATAAAATGTTTTTTCATTTATACTAAATTCAGATTCATCCATGTCACTCTTCCAGCTTGCATGAATAGCAGAGAAGTCATTCATCTGATCAATTTCTGATGAAACCATATAATTCCTGACCTTTCGCTGGGGGATCTCCTCCAGCTTTATTGTCTGGGCGACCTGTGAATATGAAGGCTGGGATATGAGACTGCAAAAAAAGAGAAATATAAATACTCTTAAATTGACTATATCAGAAACGCCGGGTTTAAAAATCATTCATGGATATGTCAATTTATATTACCGTCCTTTTTATTATATCAGGTGAAGCTATAAGGGGACTCTTATTTCAGGAGAGTATCAAAATAGTTTTTATTTAAACAGTTGAGAGTTATGTTTGTTCGGTGGGGCAAAGCAATACTCAGATAATGGTTATGAAGTTTTCCGGAGTAGATAAAATACTGACCTGAGAGTGAATCATCCGGCAGATCTTCAAGCGTCCCCCTGTCTATGAGGTTATCAGACCTGAAAACTTCAATCCTGGAAAAATGAGGAATAATACCGGTACCTATGGCCTTTAGCAAGGCTTCCTTTCGGGTCCACAGAAGGAAAAAACGGTCCCTGGATTCCCGTGGATCATCAAGAATATATTCAGCTTCTCCTTCACTGAAAAACCTTTTTACTATCGGCTCATAATTAAGATGCTTATTCAGATCCTCAAGATCTACTCCTACCGGGCAGAACTCTGAGATTGCAATCACAAAAGAATCGGTTGTGTGTGAGATATTGAAAAAAAGTGAATTATCTGCCAGTTCAGGCTTGCCCTTCACTCCGGTTCTGTAGAGAATTTCATCAGGCTTTCTTTTGAGTCTGGATGATAATATCATTCTCAATATGGTATAACATATGAGTGTGGTTTCCTGATTTTTAATGTTGTGCAGCTTTTCAGCCTTAATCCTGTCATCTTTGTTGATATACTCACTGCCAAATATTATCGGGGGGCTTAAGTCTTTGGTCTGGCCAAAGTATATATCCGCTCCTGAATGCTTAAGATCTGTTGTCATTTCCCTTTCAGGATAAAAACTGCACCTGACGGAGGATGGAAATGTATTCGATGTCATTAATATATTAAGTAAGTGACTGTTTATACACCTTGTCGAGGTGCTTCAGAAACTCATTTCCGATTAATTCAGCATATTCCTTTTCACGTGCAATAGCCAGATGGCCACCTTTAAAGGTCACCAGGTTTACTTTGTTCACATGACTCTCCCATCCATTGAATTCATAATCGGGATTTGCCATATCAGACCTGAATAATAATATTTCACCATTGAATTTCCCCGGTTTGTATTTTAAGGTTAACTCCCTGTATTTATCGACAATATAAAAATTCCTCAGGGAAAGAGGGACTGGCTTGTTTGCTAAAAGGTATGCCTCGCAGGCAAGTAACCTTGCTTTGTCCTCCATCCTTCTGCGGAATGGTCCTAAAATATTGCTTCTGATTATCTTAAAGATATTGTCATGCAATTTAATAGGTTGAATTGTTTTGGCAGTCTTGCTGTCAAGCAACGCAACGAATGGAACTTCGTGGCCTGCATTCTGCAACTGGATGGCCATTTCGAAGGCAAGAATGCCTCCAAATGAAAATCCGCCTAAAAAATATGGCCCTTTGGGTATGATCTTCTGAAGCTGGATAATATAATCTGCCGCAAAAGACTCCACATTCCTGTATTTTACTTTTTCCCCTTTTGATCCATAATGGAGAAATCCATAGAATGGCTGGTCTTTCCCAAAAAATTCACTCAGGGGATAATTCATTATTTCAAAATAGATAAGAACGAATGGAATATTAGTACCCAGAGGGTTGATAGGCATCATATTGGGGCATTCCGGGGGCCAGTGGTACTTTATTAAACTACCCTTGTACTTTTTAAGCTTCTCAATCAGATCAGCAGTAATATTCTCCTCAGGCCCTTCAAATTTTAATTTCCCTTCATCAAAGGAAATTTTAATTGACTTCTGATCAAGCTCTTCCAAAAATTTATTAAACATTATATCTCCCCTTTAATTATTACTGAACTAGTTTCTAAGTTAGGTTTTCTCTCCGTCGATTTATAAAGTGTGAAATCAACAACCTCTGCCAGGTCTTTAATGCGGGGTCCATCAAAGAAAATTCTCAGGCTCAGTTGAATATTAAATGCAGCTTCTATTTTTGAGAACACTGCAATTGCAAGGAGTGAATTTCCTCCTACATCAAAGAAATTATCACCTATACGAATGTTTTTAATTTTGAGGACATCTTCAAAGATATTCATAATCGTTTTCTGGGTCATTGACAATTCCCTTTCCTCTTCCTCTTCCCTGTCCTTTTGTTCCTCAATATCCAATAAGAGCGCCTTCCTGTTTATTTTTCCGTTTGGCATTCTCGGAAATCCCTCTGATTTCTGGAAAAAAGAGGGGATCATATAGGATGGAAGATTCCGGGCTAACAATTTAACCATCTGATCATTTGACATGCTGAAATCAGGATCAACATTCAAAAATGCAACCATTCTCTGATCACTCTTATCAAACTCATGAATCTTTACAACAGCTTCTTTAATCCCTTTTATATTCAGCAGCAGAGACTCTATTTCTCCTGTCTCGATCCTGAAACCTCTCAGTTTGATCTGATTGTCGATTCTGCCAAAGAGCTCCAGATTGCCGTTTTTTAAGAATCGTCCAAGATCGCCAGTCTTATAAACGATCCTGCCTGAATCAAAATTTATAAATTTTTCCTGTGTCAGTTCAAGCCTGTTATGGTATCCTTTTGTGACTCCCAGGCCCCCGATGCAAACCTCTCCGATGCTTCCTGACGGAAGAGGCTTATTATGCTTGTCGAGAATGTAAATCTGAGTATTATCAACAGGCAATCCAACAAGAACCGGTGCAGAGGGGTCAGTAATCCTGAAACATGTTGACCAGACTGTTGTTTCGGTGGGTCCATACATGTTCCAGAGAGACTCTACAAGCGGCAGCAATGCCTTTATAAGGCCAGGTGATATAGGTTCTCCCCCGCACAATGTCTTAAGATTTTTTTTGCCAGCCCATCCACTGCCAAGCAGAAGTGTCCAGGTTACCGGAGTGGCCTGCAGCACAGTAATATCGTGCAACTCAAGCAAATTTGAAAGTTTCTGACCATCAGACACTTCATCGCTTTTTGCAATAATTGTTTCAGCACCGGTGGATAATGGCAGAAAGACTTCAAGTACTGAAATGTCGAATGAGAGTGTTGTAACAGCAAGTAAACGGTCATCACTATGAAAGCCCGGTTTTTTGGCCATGCTCAGGATGAAATTCACAACAGACTGGTGAGGTACTTTTACCCCTTTTGGTCTGCCCGTTGAACCTGATGTGTACATCAGATATGCAAGTGACTGATTATCTGCATTCAATGACGGAGTTTTCTCATCCAGCTTTCCGATAATATCCCTGTCATTATCAATGAATACTATTTCGTCGTGCTTGAATCCTTGAAATTTCTCCCTGTAGCTTTCCTGGGTGATCATAAATTTAGCCGCTGAATCCTCGAGCATGTAATCAATTCTTTCAGATGGAAGCGATGGATCAATGGGGAGGTAGCAACAACCTGCCTTTAAGATTCCAAGAACGGATACAACCATTTCACATGACCGTTCAATGCAAATTCCAATTACACTGCCAGGTACTACACCCTTCGATATGATATGCCAGGCGAGCTGATTCGCACGTTTGTTAAGCTCACCATATGTCATGCTTACGGACCCCGATGAAATTGCTCTTTTAAGCGGGTTAAGCAAAGACTTCTTTTCGAACAGATTATGTATCAGACAGTCCGGGACCTGTGCTTCAGTATTGTTAATTTCATTGAGACGTCTTATCTCCTTTTCTGAGAGTATTGAAAGCTCTGAAATATTCTGGTCAGGAACTTTTCCATATATTTCCAATAAGCGGATAAAATTCTCTTTTAACCTGACAATTGTTTCATGTTCCAGGAGATCAATATCATACTCGATCTCCCCATCAATTTTGCCTCCGTTTTCCCAGATAAGAAACGTTATGTCAAAAGGAGAAACTCCTTCATTTACATTTACCCGTTCGCCAACAATATTTCCAAGATCCATTGGCACTGTAAAATTGGTAAACCAGGATAATGATACCTGAAACAGTGGGTTTATACCCGGAATCCTTGCAGGCTTGACTACCTCAACAATTTTCTCAAAGGGCAGATTTGAATGTGCTATTGCATTCTTTGCAGCATTGCTTGTGAAGGCTATTAACTTACTGGCCGGGCTGTTTTCATCTATCTTAATCCTTACAACCGACGTATTTACAAAATATCCGAATATTTTCCAGAGTTTCGGATTCCTGAGCCTCGTTGAAACCGGGATGCCGATGCAAATATCATCCTCTCCCGTATATTTATGAAATAGTAATCCTAAGGCTGACAAAACGGTTTCAAACAAAGTAGAACCACTCTCTGCGCTGAGTTGCCTTAGCCTGAGCCCTATACTCTCGGGAACCGAAAAACTCTCCCTGTAACCATACCCTGTGGAGTGGTTGGTTCTGTTAAAGTCGAATGGGAATTTAAGTTCTGACGGACTATCCCTGAGGTTTTCCTTCCAAAATCCTATCAATTGATTTTCATCGAATTCAGAAGGAGATTTCATTTCCCAATCTGCAAAATCGTAGCTTTGATATTCGTGCTGCTCAATGCTCCCGAATTTTTCAAGGAGAAGACAGTTATATATCTTGCTGATTTCCTGCACAAATACCCGTCTTGAAAAACCGTCAAAAATTATATGGTGAATTGTAGCATGAAAATAATAATCATTATCGGCTGCTTTTAACAGGTATAGACGGAAAAGAGGACCGGTTTCAATATCAAAAGGCTTTCTGGAATCAGAAGCGACAAGAGAATATATTTTTTTAATGACATCTTCCTGATTTTCAAGTGAAAAATCAAGATGTTCGATTACAAGTTTCCTTGGGATTATCTCAATATAAGGAAGACCATCCTTTTGTCTGAATACTGAATATACTGTATGCTGCTGATCGAAAAGGAGACCGAGACTCTTTTCGAATAGCTCGATATTCAGGTCCCCTTTCAGATGATATGTCAGTTTAAGATTATATGCAGGATTTGATTTATCCTGGAGATATGATATCCACAGCCTTCTCTGATTTTTCGTCAGGGGCAGGTTAGAAAGATCTTTCATGCGGCAGAATTTTACACTTTAATTTCAAAAATGATACCCACTTCCTTTTATGTAGCAAATCAAAGATAAGTGGTTTTTTCAATAATAAAATATGACTGTAGCAGAAATTCCTATCCCTTGGCCCTGATTTCTGCTTCCATATTATTGATTATATGGCACTTATCTTACTTTTTATATAGTCCGGCCAAGTCTGAAGCAAAACCTTCCCTTTGTATACTAAAAAGCCTCAGAATGTTAATCAATTCCGAGGCTCTGACTTTTGCAGATCTTCAATAAATCAAGTGACTCATTTCTGATTCAACCCATTTCTTTTAAGGTGAGTGGTCAGCATATTTGCATAAGCCTTAAACCAGGAATGCAGATCTTTAGGATTTTTTGCCTCAGACTGTATTGACCATAATAATTTATCGGCTGCCAGATCGTAAAGGTTGCACTCAAGGTAGAATGTTTTATCAACAGAATAATAGCCAGGCGAATAGACAATCGGGTAATAATAGTTGTAATAGCCGTAATAACTTCTGTTGTACCCATAATTTACGGGTGCATAGACAGTACCCGGATTATATGACTCTACAGATTTGGAATCGAGAAGTGACAGCATAAGAACGGCATCGGAACCGGTTTTTTCAATGGCTGCTGTGAGCTGTTCCCTTGTAAGGTCCTGTGTGATAGAGAATTTTGGAGGAAAGATATCAGTGCTTCTTGCCACTCTGAATCCTTTTGCATTCAGTACCTGGGCCATCTGGTCTTCAATATCATAATTTGCAGTTGAGTTTGGGGAGAGGGCTACAACAAATACTTTGTTAAAGGGGGCCCTGCCAGTGGCTTCCGGATCTGACCATGAACTTGTAATTTTCTGTGTCGGGCCGCATCCGGACATTAGGAAAGTGAACAGCAGCAGTGAGACAAATTTAAATTTCATTCTTAGGATTTTAGTAATTTTAATAGTACCCGGTATCTCGAATCAAATCATCATAAAAATATAGTAATAAACTACTTGCTCTCTTTATATTCCTTCATCAAAGACTGAAAGATCTCCTTAACAGAAGATATTTTGGTTGCCCTGAAGGCATTGCTGCCGGCAAAGGCAAACCCATGTTCAAAATTCCCCTTAAGTGCATTGACAAGTGCAATAATTATGCAGTAGGGGCTTTTATCGATATCACATGTTTTGATACATTTAAACGGACATTTCTTCGGCTGCTTCTTTCCATCTCTGACCTTTTGTATAAAATTTGAAAAAATGGCGCGACCAGGCATGCCCACAGGGCTTTTAATTATTTCTATATCCTTTTCATCAGCATCAAGGAATGCCTGTTTGAAACCCTGTGAGGCATCACATTCATCAGTGGTGACAAATCTTGTTCCCATCTGTACGCCTGATGCTCCAAGCTTCATAATGTTATTTATATCCTCGCCGGTATAAATTCCACCGGCTGCAAAAAGAGGAATAGTCTGATTATATTTATCTTCAAATACTTTGAGTTCACTGACAATTTCCGGAACAAGTTTTTCGAGTGAATAATTATTATCACCTATCTGTTCTTCCTTAAAACCCAGATGGCCCCCTGCCTTTGGTCCCTCAACAATTACAGCGTCTGGCAGATAATTGTAGTTTGCCTTCCATTTTTCACAGATTATCCTTATAGCCCTGGCAGATGAAACAATTGGTACCAGCTTGGTCTTGCTTCCCTTTGTGAGGAATGATGGCAGGTCAAGCGGAAGTCCTGCACCTGTAATCAAAACATCTACCTTCTCGGAGATGCTTGTCTTTACCATATCAACAAAATTGGTCATTGCCACCATCACATTAACGCCGACAACTCCAAGTGTCTTATCCCTTGTTTTGCGTATCTCTTCCTTAAGTCCGTGGATGCTTGCCTCAAGATAATTTTCAGAAAAGTCCTTGTATAACAGTCCAAGGCCGGCACTTGATATTACTCCAACTCCACCCTCATTGGCGACCGCTGAAGCCAGTCCGGAAAGCGAAATACCCACCCCCATTCCGCCCTGAATTATTGGGACGGCGATTGAAAGATCTCCAATTTTTAATGCTTTCATTTGTTATATTTAGTAATTGTAAAAACCAATTTATACAATCTCAATACATCATTATTCCGGTGCAACCAAAAAAATCTTGAGTTGCATGCCCTGTTTGCTTAAAAAGCATAATTAAAGAGTATAATGCGTGGTTTCGGGAGCTATGATAATAATCCCGGCTGGATTGGAGTTAAATACAGACTGGGCAAAATGCCTAAAAACGCTTCTTGGAAATCACCCCATTAATTATCAGACAAAGATAATCAAATTATAAGAATAGACAAGTTAAGGATAACCGGGGGGCTCAGACCCCGCTGCCAACAGAGGCTTAGTGCCGCCTGAGTTACTAAAATAAAATTTAATTTATTGAAAATAAATGTATTATTCCGATTTTTAAGCGTACCTTGTACCGAATTAATAAAATCACATTATGAGTAAAGGAACAGTAAAATTCTTTAATGATTCCAAAGGTATTTGGATTCATAAAAGAGGAGAGTACACAAAAAGAGTATTTTGTACATTCATCAGGATCTGAATGAAAGCATCGCTGAGAATGATGAAGTTACATTTGATCTTGTAACTGGTAAAAAAGGTTTAAATGCAGTAAATGTTAAACTTGCTTAATTTATCTGTTTTAATCATCTAATAAGCCTGGTCCCGCCTTTTGCGGGACTTTTCATTAAAATCCAAAGAAATATGTTCGATAAAAAACCAAATATTGTTAAGTCACCGGATCTGTCAAAACTTAAGGAAGTTATAATTGACCACAGAACAAAGATATATATTGCTCCTGATGCTGATATTGAAAAAGCCAGAGAGCGTTACCTGGACAGGTTATCAAGGAGAATTTCATAATCCTGACCTGAAAGCTTAAATTGACTTAAGCAAAACTTAAGTCAATTTTTTTGAAACAAAATCTGCCGTTTTATTCCCTGAACAGCTTGACTTTCATTGCAGCTGGTCCTTTGGCACCCTTGCCGATTTCAAAAATGACTACATCATTTTCCTTTATCGACTCGGTAAGGCTATTCACATGAACGAATACGCTCTGATTTGAACTCAGGTCGCGGATAAATCCATAACCTTTTGACTTGTTGAAAGTTGAAACAATTCCTTTCCGAACAAAATCAGGTGACGACTGAGGATTGTTTTTGGTTATCTTGAGTTCAATACTTTCAACAACAACATCTATTTTTTTCTTATCAGGATCGGGTGGTGTTGAGGAGATCATTCCAAATTCATCCACGTAAGCAATCATATCTTCGAAATTGCTTTTCCCCTCAACTTTTTTCTTTGCGCGTTTTTGCTCTTTATCTTTTCTCTTCTTGTCGTTCTTCTTTCTTACTTCTTTTTTCCCGAATGTTTCCTGAGATCTGCCCATATGAATGTTTTAGTGTGAGTATTGAATAATTCCGTGATCAGCTGAGAAACATTATGAAGTTCAGTGAAAAAACTATCCTGTTGTGAAATTAGCTGAATAGTACGCAAAGTAACCAAGCTGAATCAGCCACAAAGGTACAATAAAATATTGTGAATAACACACTTTGCAATCCCGGGAAGAATTGATAAAATGATTAATCCCAGTGAAACCGGTGAAGTAACCTGTGAAGCACCGGAGTAAAGATGAGTGCAGCTGATACAATAAAGACAAGCCCTGCATAAAGTGCATAAAAACCTGCGAACAGCTTCCCGGCAGCAGTGACTGGCATATTTACAGGCCCCATTCCTCCAAGGAGCATTGAGGCATTGAGAAAAGCATCCAAAAATGAGAGATGCTCAAAAAGAATATAACCGGAAATTCCCAGCAATAACGAAAAGAACAGAAGGCCTGTGGCGGCAAGAATGTGATTAAGCATTCTGATCACAAACTGAGACCTTGCAATCGGGGGATGATTTTTGTTTTCATACATATCTCTCAAAATTTATTTTTGCTACGCACACTTTGTTTATGGAGGGAATGATTTTGTTTACTACTAACTGATGCCACACCTATATCCTTTCAAAGATGGTATAGAAGCAGACAAAATCTCCCTTCTCAATATCGGATCAGCTTTATTGATTTCCTGAATTTATTTCCTGACACATTCAGAATATAGACACCTCCTGAAAAACCTGCCATACTCAATACTTCATTATACTGGCACATTTTCTTTTCAATTATCAGCATGCCCAGAAGTGTTAAATAATTGCAGATCATAAAATTGTCCATCGCTGATAGCAACATTGAATTTATCGTTTACAAGTGTAGGCCATACTAATACTTCAGGGTCGGCATGATCCTCATTATTTGTAACAAATATATAGACATTATTACTGAGCTTTTCTCCGCATGATCCTGAAACCTTTACGCTGTAAAGGCCTGTATTGCCTGCATTAACATTCGTGAGCAGATACTCAGGCGTTATTCCATCAGTAATCTGAGTTCCGTCTTTTTGCCACTGGTAGATCAGATTGTGTCCATCAGCAACAACTTCCAGTGTAAGATCGTCGCCGGATTTTAAGACAGAGTCTGCAGTAATATCATTTATTACGGTTACCGGCAGAACGGTGAGATTTGTTTCAGGGGATAATGGTTCACCGCATGATCCGGAGATATCGCATCTGTACAGCCCTGAACTGTCCACAGGAGCAAATATTATTGAGAGTTCCGGTGACGTTCCGGATTTGATAAGGGTATTATCTTTAAACCATGAATAATCAAGGTTATAGCCCTCCGATTCGACTTTCAGGATAACCGACCTGTCCGGCGCAAATTATTGTGTCGTTTGATTTGCTGATGAGATTATTGGATTTTGCAAGGTGCACTGTGAGGGCAGACCAGTAGGATACAATATCATTTTTAGTCACCCTGAGCTTAACCGTAACAGCCCCTGTATATGAATGATCCCATGTTACTGATGTATTCTCTGAACCCGACAGGATTGTACCAGCTTCAGATGGCTGCAACTGCCATTCATATGCACTGGCTCCTGCAATTGTACCAACACTGTAGCGGCTGGTTGCGATACCCTGGCACACAATTGAATCTCCTGACGGAACCGGTGGCACATAGGAAATCTCTATGCCTGTATTGGAGCTTATCCATGACTCGAAATCCGATACTCTTGTATATGCTCCGTAAGTATTGCATCTGCTGCTTCCCCAGCTCACAAGGCCGGCAAGTTTGTATTCACCCTCCACAGGAACTACGAGAGGTCCGCCGCTGTCGCCACTGCACGCATCCTTATTTCCATTCTTGTAGCCTGCCATCATATCAGTCGAGGCAATATCCGGCCATACTGTTCCTGCTGTTGCATCTGAGACTATCGGAAGCTGAACCTTCTGTAACTGTGCAGGTGTAGTAGGGGGTGAAACCAATGTAAGTCCGTAACCCGTAACCCATGACATGACCCCCGGATCAGTTACACCGTCACCGGCATCAATCGCTGATACAAGCCTGATCGGAGTGGCATTTGTAAAGTTTATTGCGGTCTTAAGCTGAAGCAATGCAATGTCATTCTCCATACTGACAGCATCATAGTTGGGATGCCTTATTACCTTGCTTACAGCATATGTTCCACCCTCTGTGCCTGACCTTGGATTATTTGCTCCCACGATCACATCCATCTGTGATACCGGGATTGCATTTCCAGAATCATCCTCGGTACAATGCGCAGCGGTAATTATCCATCCGCTGCTTATAATCGATCCTCCGCAGGTAAAATTACCGGACTCATAGAAGACCTGCCAGGGAAAATCGGCAATATTTGCATTTGTCCCTCCTGTGATTTTTGAGATTGGTTCACGAACCCCGGTAAAAAAACTATAAAAATGATCTCCGGCAGAGAGATTTGTTCTTATGAGAAGAATCCCCTCACCGTTTATATAAAGATTGCAAAGGATTGAATCAGCATAAACTGTGTCTGTTATTGAAACTTCCAGGTAGTAGCGTCTGTCAGATTCAAGTCCGAACGAGATCGAATCCACACCGGGAAAATCACTGCTTGAAACTACGGGAAAGAATTCTGCATCAAGGATCTGCCATTCTGCAGCTGAGGCCTTAACTGACCTGGCGATCTGAACACTTGCTTTCTGGGAGAAACCCGTAATCGCTATAAACAATAGCAGAATGGAACTCAGAACTCTTTTCATGTTTAAAAATACAATATTAGATTAATACAGTTAATAACGGAAATTTCCCTACCGCAAAAAGAAATTTTAATCCTTTCCTGTATCAGTTTAGTAACCCATTGTATCGCAAATTGTTTTTAATCCATGAAAATTCCATAATAATTCTCAACTCTTGTAACTCAGCATTCAAAATTACTGAAAATTGTCTATATTTATCTTCCCGGGAATATAAACCAATGTGGTTGATTACTTGTAAGTGATTGGTATTCCGGTCTTAACCTGCTGAATTCCTTTTTGCACCTGTATAATGAACCATTATAAACCTTCAATAAGATGAGAAGACGCGAATTCATTGGAAAGACACTTGCCGGTACTGCAGGCATTGCCCTTGGTGGCTCCTCTCTGCTCTCCTCATGCAAGGGAGCGAATGACAGAATTGTACTGGCACTGATAGGGGCTGGCGGAAGAGGAGTGCCTACTATCATTAGCTGCTGTAAATCCAATACTAATGTAACGATCAAAACCATATGCGATGTAAATGATGCGAGATCTGCTTCAGCAGTTTCTGACATTGAAAAACAACTCGGATACAGGCCCCTGACAACACGTTTTATGAAAGAGATATTTGATGACAGGGAAGTGGATGCTGTATGGATTGCAACACCTGACCACTGGCACGCACTTGCCACTGTATGGGCTTGCCAGGCCGGGAAGGACGTGTATGTAGAGAAGACGCCGGGCATTTGCATCTGGGAAGGCAGGAAAATGGCTGAAGCTGCAAAAAAATACAGCCAGATCGTTCAGGCCGGGTTTCAAAACAGAAGCGGTGCATATATTGTTTCTGCCCGTGATTATATTCAGAGCGGAAAGCTGGGTCAGGTTGTCCATATCAGGATCTTTAACCTTCTCAGCGGGTCAAAGTGGGTTGCCCTACCCGACAGTGAAATTCCGCAGGGGCTTGACTGGAATGAGTGGCTCGGACCAGCACCATATCGCAAATTTAACGAAGGAGTAATAAATGGCTGGTATAATTACTATGATTATAATCCTGGCACGCTGAATGATGCCAGCCACCAGCTTGACCTTGTGAGGATGCTTATGGGAGATCCGGGTCATCCGAAGTCAATCTATGGCTGGGGAGGGAAAAACATCTTCCACTCTGAACGGGAATCTCCGGAATCACAGTCAATTACATATGACTTCGAAAAATTCACTGTTACACTCGACAGCGGCAACGGGACAAACTATATGTCGAAAACACCACAGGATATTCGCATGGACCCTACGCGGTTTCCGGAATGGAGGACTAATGCTGACAGAATTGAAATATACGGTACCCTGGGGATGATGTACGTCGGAAGAACAGGAGGCGGATGGCAGGTTTTCGGGCCCGGAGAGCAAAAAATAGCTGAAGGAGGAGGCATTCATCCTGACGTGGAACACCAGATCAATTTCATCGAATGCCTTCGCAGCCGGAAGCAGCCAAATGCTTCCATTGAAAAGGCATATATGAGCGCTTCGCTTGTTCATTTTGCAAATATTGCCTATCTCACCGGCAACAGGCAACTCTTTTTTGACGGACAGAAAGAGGAATTCACCGATAATGATGAAGCAAACAAACTGATGAAAGTATCATACCGCGAACATTACACAATACCTGAAAAAATCTGAAGCTATGACAAGTGCAAATGATAAAGTAGTACTGGCTCTGATCGGAGCCGGTGGAAGAGGTACCCAGGTTATACTTGGAATGCAGAAATGTCTTCCTGGTGTTGAAGTGAAGTATGTCTGCGAAGTTGATAAGGAGAGAGGAGGACGGGTCATAGATGAACTGGAGAAACAGCAGGGAGTGAAGCCTCAGCGTATTGAAGATATGCGCCATGCTTTCGGCGACAAGGATGTGGATGCCGTTGTGATCTGCACACCGGAGCACTGGCATGCGCTTGCTACAATTTGGGCATGCCAGGCCGGAAAAGATGTATATGTTGAAAAAAATATATCTCTCAATATCCGTGAGGGAAGAAAAATGATCGAAGCGGCAAAGAGATACAACAGGATAATAGAATGCGGATTCCAGAACCGCAGCGGGGCTTACAATCAACACGCACGCGATTATATTCAAAGCGGCAAACTGGGCAAGATAGTTCTACTGAAAGCCTATTGTATGCTGCCAGGCAATAAACCATGGGTTTACAAGGAAGATGAACCGGTTCCGGAAGGTCTTAACTGGGATATGTGGCTTGGACCAGCTCCTTCAGTGCCTTATAATGTCAGTCGCCATAAGGGCTACAATGAATTCTGGGCTTATTCATGCGGATTACCCCTGGCCGATTGCTGTCATGTAATTGACCTTGCACGCATGGTCCTCGGTGATCCTGAAAATCCATTATCAGCTTTTTGCGCTGGCGGACGTGTCCTTTATGATGATAAAAGAGATATTCCCGACAACCAGACAATAACCTACGATTTTGGTGAGATCCCGATGACAGTAGAAGCCTCCATCTATGGAGAGTATCTTCAAAAAGCAACACCTGAGGTAAGATATGGACGCAATCTCTTCCCAAACTGGCCCTTCCTGAGCGACAGGATGGAAATATACGGTACTGAGGGAATGATGTATCTCGGCAGGCATGGAGCAGGATGGCAGGTCCTTGGCAATGATTCGCAGGTAATTGCCCAGGAATATGGATATTTCCCTGATGAGGAACATCAGCAGGACTTCATCCGGTGTGTCCGGACGCGAAAAGTGCCAAATGCAAATATAGAACAGAGCCATAAAAGCGCAACACTTGTTCATCTTGCAAACCTGTCGTACCGTGTTGGGAAAAAACAGCTCCTGTTTGACAGTGTCTCTGAAAAGGTGAGCAACTCAGAAGAAGCAGAAAAGATTTCACAGGGCAGTTACAGACCTGGCTTTGAGATACCCGATATAGTGTAATCCAATGCGGCTTTCAGATAAGAAAATCCTGAGAAGAGGGATAATATTGTTTTCAGGCGGATTGCTGGTTGTTTTGATTATAGCTCTGGCCATTGTAGCCAGAACATGGGGAAGGACACTTATTCAGATAGATATCCATCAGAATAAGAAGATAATTCATCTTTCCAATTTTGCTGAACCTCCACAGTTCGCCATCTGGCTTGAGAATCCTTCAACAAGGGAATTGAAAACTGTTTTTGTCACCCACCGGGTGGCAAAAAGCGACTGGGAAGGAAAAGCAAACGTGCCAGTGGCCTTGCCGCTATGGTTCGAACTATTCAGAGGTGAGAAAAACAGGAAAGAGACGACATCAAATGAAAAGAGATCAGTCATGGCAATTACGGGAGCAACACCCAAAAGCGACTACTTTTCAATGAGGGTGGAGGTTGAACCCGGATCAGAGTGGATATGCTGGATAGAAATGAATCTGGCCGGAGATTTTAATGATGCCTTCCCCGAAATTGATCTTAAGACTTTAAGGGAAGATGAATTCAGCAATGGACAGCCAGCCCTGCTCTTCAGAGCTGATATAAAAGCAATTGAAGGTTCAGCGTTCAAACCTGAAATTGTTTCTCAGTCAACATGGATAAGAGGTGTTGTGAATGTCGAACCTGTAAGCGATGAAATTACAACTGCAAAAAATGTCTTTGATGAAATCAGAATATCTGTTATCAAACCAAAGCCAAAACTTATAGATAAGACAAGAATCCAGGATTATTAATAAAAACAGGAAAATATGAAACAGGAAACACTCAGCAGATTATTATGTCTGATAATTGTATCTGTAATTATAATGATAAATTCAGGGACTGCAAATGCTGAAAGACTTGTCACAGTGGCGACTATCGGCAATGCTCCATCCTCAATTGCGAGTGACAACAAACAGGAGATTGTCAATCATGTGATTGCATTCTGGGAAAAAGAACTAAGACAGGTCCTTCCTGATAAGCCCGACCTGATAGTTCTGCCCGAAGTCTGTGATCTGTCAGATGAGGGAGATGATTATCTCAGAGTTCGTAAGAACCAGGTGCTGGATTATTTCGCATCCGTTGCAAAAAGCAATCACTGCTATATCGCTTTTGGGATGAAACGGGAAGAGAAGGAGGGCCTCTGGAGAAATTCCTGCGTCGTTCTGGACAGAAAAGGAGGAATAGCCGGCATTTACAACAAAAATTTCCCGACAATAAAGGAAATGGAAAGTGGCATTAAGGCATGCAATGATTCTCCACTCATAACCTGTGATTTTGGCCGGGTCGCCATTGCAATATGCTATGATCTTAATTTTGATGAGTTGAGGTTAAAATACGTAAATGAAAAGCCTGATCTCATAATTTTCTCATCGATGTATCATGGCGGTGTGGAACAAAACAATTGGGCATACTCATGCAGGGCTTATTTCGTAGCCTCGGTATACAGGCAGACTCCATCCGAGATACGAAATCCAATGGGAGATGTGGTTGCATCCTCCACTAACTATTTTGATTTTGCTGTTGCCCGGATCAATCTTGACTGCGCCCTTGTTCACCTCGATTACAACTGGGAGAAGCTGACCGCGTTGAAGGCAAAGTATGGGCCTGATGTGACAATAAGTGATCCTGGAAAACTCGCCTCAGTACTTATAACAAGTCTGGAGAGCAAAATAACAGTTGACCAGATGATAAGGGAATTCGGCATTGAAAGGCTTGATGATTATCTCAACCGTGCAAGGGAATTCCGCCTCAGCAACGGCAATCTGAAATAATTTATCTGTGAACCATATGCACTCCGATGACTTAAAATAATAAATACTTTACCTCTAACTAAAAAACCAAGGATTATGTCGTACAAAAACTTATTGAAGAAATCCGTATTGACAATCATTGTCTCAATTTGCATCCTTACAATTGCGTGCAAAAACAAATCTGCAGGGCAGGAAGGCTGGCACGATCTGTTTGACGGTAAAACTCTTACCGGTTGGAAAGTACTGAATCAGGACTGGACACATCCCGACACTAAACCCGATTTTTATGTTGAGGACAATATGATTGTATGTAATACTATCATGGGCAACGAAGGCGGTTACCTTATTACTGAAAAATCATATTCAGATTTCATCCTTGAGCTCGATGTTAAAATAGATACTTCGCTCAATTCAGGGGTACAGTGCAGGGGTCGTCTTTGGGATAAGGATACATCCAGCATTTATGTTGCCGGTGATCCTGATGGAACAAAACATGATTCCAAGTGGAAGGCCGGTGATGCCTGGGGATACCAGATTGAAGTTGATCCCGCTCCAAGAGCCTGGTCAGGAGGCCTGTATGAGCCATGCAACAGGGGATGGCTTGTAACTCTTAAAGGGAATGAACCGGCACGCAAAGCTTTCAGGCCAATGGACTGGAACCATTTTAAGATAGTGATGCAGGGTAACCGGATTCAAACGTGGGTCAATGATGTCCCTATAGTCGATACAACGGATGATATGACAAAATCCGGATTCATAGGTTTTCAGTTCCATGGCGCCTATCATGAATGGCAGAAGGACAAAAAATCCCTGTGGAAGAATATCCGGATCAAGGAACTTTAAATTGAAATCCATTAACCGCAAAGTACGCGAAGTATATACGCAAAGATCGCAAAGAGTTTTATGCCAATGCTTTATCTTTGCGAACTTTGTGAAAACCTTTGTGCACTTTGCGGTTAAAAAGACTTTTTTATACCCCTGTAATTCTCTTTTTATATTCAGACAGGCAGCCATCAAGACGCTCTCTGGAGGTTGTATCTCCGGGAACGTTGTGAGAAGGATGTATATATAGCTTAACACCCCTGTCAGCAAGAATTTCAGCCACAGTTGTAATTGTCATCCATACACAGGTAATAAAGGCCATTGTTGAAACAGGACCGATCTTATCCTGGTGGTTTTTCAGAGTCACCGAAGCATCCTGAAGAGGTGCACAGGTATCAACAACTATGTCGGCCAGATCGAAGATTGTCTTTCCGCAGGAGTGTCTTGTCTGTTTTCCTTTTGCCTCAGCTGCAGAGCCAAACACAATCACTTTCATCCCTTTTTTTCTTGCTTCGATAGCAATATCAATATTCACGTTATTAATTCCTGTATGTGAGAAGAGCCACATTGTATCGCGGGTATCAAAGTCATAACCCTTCATAATCTCAACGCCATAACCCTCTACCCTTTCAAGGAAAAGGAACTGATGAACACCCATTTCACCGGTTATCCTTGTAAAGAAAGTAAGGGGCAGTTCAATCATAGGGTGAAAACCTACAAAGCCTCCGATACGGGGATACATCTCTTCAATAGGAATAGTTGCATGTCCGCATCCGAATGTATGTACCCATCGGCCGCATTCGATTGTATCTGCCATTGCTTCAGCAGCCTTGCGAATATTTTCTGTTTGTGTTTCCTCAATACGGGTCATAATGTCCCGTGCATTATTAAGCCATTGTGTTGCTAACATAATATGAAATTTAAATTGTGTTTACTAAATACTTTTTGTCTTTTTAATAATTACAGCTGCCAGCAGAATCATAGCCGCTGTTTCAGCCATGGCAAAAGTAATCAAATGATCGATACCAAATTTCTGGGCAACAAATCCCATAAGCAGATTTATGAGTGTATTTCCGATCAGGGCGATAAAGAATACAAGGCTGAATGCAGTTCCTGACAGATCCGGATAGAGATTTCCCACAAACCCGAGCATTATCGGGAAGCCGCCCGAAAGTCCGGCGCCCAGCAAAACATAACCGGCAACAGCGACGTTGAATGAAATTGAGCTCCTGAGTAGTAAAAGACCTGCAATTATCAGGATGAAGGCTATTATAAGGAGTTTTTTTGAGGAAAATGCCCGGAAAATGCTTCCGATCAATAACCGCATTATAACAATACCTGCAACAAATGATGAGAGAGCAAAAAGGGCGCTGCTCTGCTCAATTTTCAGACTATGGACAAGGTAAGTGGTTGTCCAGTTGTTGATGATACCCTCAAAGCCACTCTGAAAACATAAAAACAGTGCAATTGTAAGGAGGACTTTGTCCTTTACAAGTTTCAGGCTGCTTGCAAAGGGCGCTCCTCTCCCCTGCTTTGGCGGAGGGAATGTAATGACCATAAAGAAAAGTCCTGCAAGAAATGTGATTATTCCGACTCCGGAAACAATTATTTCAAAACTGACTCTGCCTTTCAGAATTCCGAGAACAAGAGGCATCCCCAGTGCACCCAGTCCATAAAAGACTCCAAGAAGACTTATATTGGCACTTTTCTCTTTTTCACTTATATCCGATACAAGAGCATTTGTTGCACCATTTATTGATCCTCCCCCGATACCGATAAGCAGAATGAATAAATTCAACAGAGAGGCTGAGCCTGTAAATGCCAGTCCTTCAAAACCCGCAAAGAGACACAGTGCTGATACGACAAGCAGCAGTCTTGTAGCCGTACCTGTCAGCTATAGGGCCGAAAATAAACGACCCGGCAATTATTCCAAGAGGCAATATCGAAAATAATGTTCCGAAGGCCAATTCATTTATCTGGAGCTTAGCTCTGAGGTCTGAGGCTACCGAGCCAAGAACTATCATACATACTCCGAAAAGAAACAGCCCTGAACATGCTGCCCAGAAGAGAACTTTCTTATTGTATATCATATCAGTTACGGGTTACTTTTAAACTGATCTTTTTAGAGCAAGAAATCCGGCTCCATAAACGCCTGCATCACCACCCAGACCTGAGACATCAAGACTCATCTGATGAATGCTTACAGGCTGGGCCCATTTGGCTGCCTCTTCTTTTATAGCCGGGATCAGTTTTGAACCGGGTCCGAAAACGCCACCGCCCATAATTATCTTTTCCGGATTGAACAGGCTCACAAGGTTTGCAACAGCCATGCCCCAGGATTCCACACATAATGCTATAACTCTTTCCGCCAGAGGATCACAATTGTCATATGCGGCAAAAATGTCAGAAGCTTTTATTGTGTCTGGATTCAAAGATCTGAGTTCGCCCGAATAATCTCTGGCATCCTCCAGAAATTCTTTTGCCACTTTTGCTATACCCTCGCCCGAAGCAAAATATTCAAAACATCCGCAGCTGGCAAATTTTTTGTCAAATGGTCTTTGCAAGGCCATCCATCCAATGCATCCGGCAATATCATGGCTGCCCCGCAGAATCTCTCCATTGATCAGAATTCCGGCACCTATACCGGTACCCACTGAAAGGAATATTGCATCCTTGCAGCCTTTTGCATTTCCCTGCCATAATTCTCCCAGGATATAACAGGCCCTGTCGCTGTCGATAGTTACCTGAATCCCTTCGCATACTGACAGCAGCTCAGACAGAAGCGGATAGTCTTCCCAGCCTTCTATATTCGGAGCCCACACTGTACCTGTCGCAACATGATAGATACCCGGCACAGAAATACCAACAGAAGTTATTGCATTGCCTCTTTCCCTGCCCTCTGCAATCATGCTTTTGACCCTGTCGCATATCAGTCTTCCCACCTCGCTCCCTTTCCGGTTCCCAAGTGCGGCTGTATCCTTTGAAAGGATCAAGCCTTCATCTGAGAATATTGCGAGAGCCAGCTTTGTACCACCAATGTCAACTCCTAAAAGAGCCATAGCTTCCTTTCTTTTATTGTAAATTAAAAGTCCTGAATGTTTACTTCCCTGTTGCAGTGACTTTCCAGATCTCCGCACCTTTTTCACCTATGCTGCCTGTAACAATCTTCAGCGTCTTCTCCCGGGCTGTCTGTTTTAATTTGCTTTTCCCCAGCAATTCTTCAAGATTCCAGTCACCTGCTTCAGGAACCTTCAGAGTTACTTCAGTTTTCTCTGTTGTTTTACCATGGTTAAGTATATAAACAAGATAACCTCCAGGGTATTCATGCAGCCTTATTACAAGTGTATTGGCTGCATTTAAGGGTTGTGATGAGATAAACGGGCTTTCTACTTTGGCCCACTCCGTGAGTCCCGTCAGGAACCTGTTTGTATTCCGGTTTGCAGAATCCTGGATAGTAATACGCTGAGTAGACTGATCCCATTGCGATCCTCTTGAATTTGCCATAGCAAGGAATGAACCTGCATACATTGTATGGCCTTTCCCGTAATCCGAAGTCACAATGCATGGAGTGCCATCATCGAGCCTGGCCAGCACCTTCGCATTATTAGCATTGACCAACAGCTCAACAGATTCGGCAAACTGCGAACCTGTCAATGTATCGCCGCTATGCAAATGCGACATTGCAGGATGAGTTTCATCTGTAATTTTAATAAAAACGTTTTTCAGGGTTTTAACTTTGCTCTCCCTCACTCCGAATACCTTGCTGAGCCCGAGACCGGGGATCACGCCGTCAGTATATCCCATGTTATCATTCCATGCCAGCCTGGCTTCCGAGAAAGCGCACCCTCCGCCGGCAACATATTTTTCTATGCCATCAGCCATTTCCCTTGTAATCATAAGTGCATAGGGAATAATTATCAGCTTATACCCGGAAAGATCTTTTGATTCCACATCCCTGCGATGGATGAAATCGACGGCAATATTCTGTTCTGTAAGAAACCGATAATAACCTATAAGTGAATTGATATGACCATCCTGTGTGGTAGTCCGGCGGTGTCCGCCAACCATTTGCGAAAGGGGATTATAGACAAGTGCCACCTGAGGCTTTACAGGCTTTGAAGCACAGAAAACATCTTTGTTGGCATCCACAATACTAGCTGTCTTGCCAAGCCCGATTGCTCTTTCTGTCAGAGTACCATCAAGATTGATCAGACCATATCCGCCTGACTCATAGCCTGATGACATTGGATAATATGCGTATGCAAATATTCCTTTAGCCCCTGTGGCAAGGCTCGACCAGGTCCATATCCTGTGATCGTCCGGTGTGACCGGATCGCCTACATTCAGTCCTACCGTTCCGAATCCTGCCTGAAATTCGCCAACATAATAACCACCGTTCTTTTTATTGGCGCTGTATGAGAAATCAGCCTGAGCCATAAAGCTCCATGGCCTCCAGTCGCCCGGAAGATTATGTTTCGGATATTGGGATAATCCATAATAGTCAACCTCATCAGCCATCAGGAAATCATCGCCCGATTCGCCTCCATATGGTGAACCGTAAAGAGAAACGGGTGAAGCATGAGCTGTTACGATATGTGTTTTGTCGTATTTTCGTACAGCATTGTATCTAAGTCTCAGATCTTCCGCCAGTTTCTGATATATGAAAGCTTTCCAGTCCATAAAATCTGAATAGGTCAGAATGGTACCAAACCGGGGAGCGGTTACCTCATTCCAATCCTCAAAATTGCGGTACCACGATGAATTCAGCTTTTCCAGCGATGAATATTTCTTTTTCAGCCACTCACGGAACCTGGCCTGGGTATTCGGACAGAAGCAATACTGCGGATCATTTATCCATTCAGGCTCACCCCACTGAACAATATGAGGCTCGCTCCACAGATCCCAACCGTAAAAATTCGGGTATTGTACGGCAATCCTTGAAGTCTCTTCATAAAACTTCAGGAAGGCCTGACGCACGCCTTCGTGATCAATGCAATAGCCCGGAGCCACCTGTGGCTCAATTTTATCACCATTCTGAGCTTCAAATAATCCGTCAGGAAAAGATTTTCCGACCCATTCGGGCGCAGATTCTCCATAAACCTGTATAATCACCTTTAATCCTTCATCTTTGGCCAGCTCAAAGACCATCCTGAGATTTTCAAAATTGTACTGGCCCTTATGTGGTTCGCAATGAGACCATTCAACCCATGTTTTAATGGAGTTGAATCCCAGCGATTTTATTTGCCGGATATCCTTTCTCCATTCTTCCCTTGAGGCAGGAGTAATTTCCGACAGCATTGTGGCACGAGCTTTTCCTCCGCTGTACCAAACGGAAAACGGGAAAAAATCGCTTTTATCTGCAACAGGCCTCTCCTGTCCGCTCAGATTCACGGAAATCAGGGCAGTTATTGTCAGACAAAACCAAAGCCTGAACGTACTGAATGTTCTTAAGCAATCTCCTGGGTTGAAAAAAGAATTATAAGCCATAATTGTTTTAATCACTTGGTTGTATGATTTTGCTTACCGGATGAGTGTATCCAAATATCTACATATTTGTCAGAGTTACATGCCAGACACCCGGTTCAAGAAAAGTAATTTCGAACAAAGCCTCATACTGAACAGTATGAAGCTGATTCCATGTCGTATACCGTATTGTCACATCGAGCGGAAGACTTGTATTTTCAATACCATAGGTTCCAATGTTTCTGTATTCTGAGCCGTTTGTATAGGCAAGTGTAAGATCATTTACCTCCGAATTATCTGTACCTCCAAGCAGAAGTTTTATCTTCACCCCATTCCCGGTTTCTATTCCTTTTGTGATTGTAAATCGCTGAATATTCCTGTTAACGGCTATCTTATAAGCAGGGGTTGGCTTTTTACCCTGGTAATGATCTGCCTTCCAGAAACCATCAACTATTGAATCACCATGAACATATTTTCCCATTCCCTGACGCAGGCCATTTTTCCATTCTCCGTCATAATAGGATCCATTTGCCCACTTATAGATTCCTTTCCCTTCAGGCAATCCCTTATAAAAATCGCCCTGATAAAAGTCAATGCCTGTAGCGCTTCCCTTTCCATGGGCAAGTCCCTTTTTGCATTCACCGGCATAGGAACCTGATATTGACGGCATTTTTACAAGGCAGTCTGATTGCTGTGCATATGTCAAGCTCCCTATGATCAGAAACAATGTTACAATAATATTTTTTTTCATTCTTTTTATTCTAAGCTGCTATGGCAGATCCAATACCTGCTCAGGAACATTCCACCCTGATATTTTAAGTGCCGGTGCATCCGATCCGATTTGCTCAACCGGGCAGCTGACAGTTAAAGATGTGCTTTCTTTCGGGGCAAGCGTAAAATAGCTGCCTGACCAGAAGCTGGGCAGAACCTCGTTACCACCGGCCATCAGCTGGGGACGAACAAAAAACGCAATTTTATCGGTAGAATTGGTAACTGTTATCGACCAGTTGTAATCTGTCTTGCTCTTCACTGAATTCACCACACTAACCATAACATCAGTTGGCGCCATTCCGGTAAGGGAAGTGCAATTCTCATCCTTTGCCAGCCAGTAGACATTGTGGGAAACTACTTTTCCGCTTTTGTCCTTAAGGTTCAGTACAACAAAACTGACACCATTCGCATCGGCAAGAGGCTTTGCGACAGACAAAGCCTGAGTGACCTCAGATGCTCCCAGGCTTAATTTCTTCTCTTCGTGGAAAATTGATCTTGAACTAAGGTCAAAGATGTCGACACTTGCTGTAAGATCTGATAAAGGTTTATAGGTTTTATTTATTGCAAGCACATCATGATTTAAGAGATTCAGCTGTATATGAACAGGTTCAACGGCATTCTGCATAAAATAATAACCGGCATTTGGCATCAGGTACCAGTCATAAACCTGCCATACCACACTTGGGAAAGCAGCATTTAGTTTCCACAGCATTACACCTGAGATATCATTGAGTTTATGACCTGCAGCCTCAAAAATACCCTGGTAACCAACTGCATTCATAAGCTGCATTTTATTGCAGAAGTCCTCCATGCTTGCAGGTGCTCCGTATCTTTTAACCATCTCCTCATAATAAAGGTCAAACCTGCCGTTTCCTGTTGCAGCATCATGGTATCCCCAGGTGTCATTCAAAGGGAAAGGACTCTTCTTATCCCATACAAGGTTTGGAATTATTTTGGGCATAATATTATAGGGCGGCTGTGAGGGTATGCCTGTTTCATCCTTGAAAACCCAGTCTTTTGCTGCAACGGCCCTGTTATAATAATCCTTTGGATCTTTCCAGGTATATGGTCCGCCACTGTAAGCTCCTGATGGCAGATTATCAGGATATGAACCCTCCCATCCATCCGGCAGATGTGCAAATCCCGACGAACATGGGATATAAGGTCTTGTACCGTCAAGTGTAATTATGCTTTCCCTCATGGCATCATAGAGTTCCTTTCTTGCATGTCCTTCGTTTCCTCCGGTCCAGAGAAGGAGGCTTGGATGATTTCTGATCCGAAGAATTGTGCTTCTTACGTTCTTTACGAAGACATCGCCTTCAATAGGCCAGTCGGGCGATCCCTTGAATTCACCCTGGGTGTCTCCTGTTACCCAGAAGTCGGACCAGACAAGCAACCCGAAGCGGTCGGCAGAATCCCAGAACTCATCACGGGGAGTTGTTCCTCCGCCCCAGATCCTTACAAGATTTATATTAGAGTTACGGCAGAGACGAAACTCATAATCATATCTCAGTGAATCGCGGTTAAGCATCATATCCGGCACCCATGCTCCTCCTGTAATGTGAATCCTGCTGCCCGTTGACATAGAAATCACGGCGGTAGGTACCATTTACATCCAGGGCTTTAGTACCGACTGTACGTACTCCAAAAACAAAAGTTGTATCATCGGAGATCCCGGAATTATCAGCATACTGAAGCCTGATCCTGTAGAGGTCAGGTTTACCGTAGCCGTTAGGCCACCACAAATGCGGATTTACCAGATTCAGCTGGGATGTATTTGCCAGGATTAAGGTCAACAAGTGCGGGTGCATTTTTCGCCATTGTTATATCCTTTGTGAACTGCACTGATTCTCCGGTAAAATTTTCCGGCGAAATGGTGACAGTCAATTTTCCGCTTCCATCAGAGTCGTTATGATTCAAGCAATTTAAGGCTTAGAGAGATTGAAGCAGCGGTTGTATCAGGAAGCTTTGGAAGCTCAGTTACAATCTTAGGCTCAGCTATTGTTACTGCGCCTGTTGTCCGCAGATAAACGGGAGCCCAGATACCTATGTTGCGGTCACGAACCGGAGGCATCCAGTCCCATCCTACTGAACAGAGCATTGTAACATTCTTGCCAATATCACCTGTGGGGCCGCCATTTGCAAAAAAATCACCAAGTGCTTTCAACTGCTCTTCAGCCGGTAACCCAGGGAAATCGAGCGGATAGATCTTAACAGCCATAACATTGGCCTTTCCTGCCACAACAATTTTTGAGGCATCAAGGCTGTATTCGGCAAACATCCCCGACATCTGTGTTGAATCGGCCAGCTGAATGCCATTTACCCAGACTGCTGCTCTGTAGTTTATACCTTTGAAAATAATCTGAAAGTGTTTCCCATTATCCTCAGCAGGAACATTAAAAATGGTACGGTACCAGTAGGGTTTTTTCCATGGATTAGGATCGTTTGGCAAATGACTGAACTTCTCAAGGTCATATGTTTTATTGAATTCATCCGATGCATCAGGAATAAGCATATTATTCATTCCGGCATACGGATCGGGATATACGTTATTTGCAACCAGGCCGGTAAGAACTGTGGAAGGTACATTTACCGGAAACCAGTACACATCAGGCTTATAACCTGGTTTTGAGATAATCTCACCTGTCGAGGAGACAAGGGAGGATGACTGAAGTTCAAATTTTGACAAGGTTACCTGCTTCACAGATCCCTTTATTTCCCTCACTGGAGCGGTACAACCCGGAGTCAGCAGCAACAAGCAGTTAATTATCAGAATAACAATGGGATAATGGATAGATTTCATTTAAATTGTATTTGTATGAATGTTAATTTTATTCTCATTAATATTTTACCGGAGAACCTTCTTAATATTATAAAGCTTATTAAGTGCCTCCATAGGTGTCAGATTATCAATATCAATACCCAGTATTTCATCCCTGATCTGTTTCAGGACAGGATCGTCGAGCTGGAAAAAGCTGAGCTGCATTCCCTCCCTGTGGCCGGCAAGGTCAGCAATAGGTTTAGCCAGTTCCTGTTTGTTATGACTCTGCTCAAGTTCTTTCAGTATTTCATCTGCACGGCTTACAACGCTTTTCGGCATTCCTGCCATACGAGCGACATGAATCCCAAAACTATGTTCACTGCCTCCTCTTCTGAGCTTCCTGAGGAAAATAATCTTGTTGTTCATTTCCTTTATAGAGACGCTAAAGTTTTTGACCCTTGCAAAAGAATTTTCCATCTCATTAAGCTCATGATAATGAGTTGCAAATAATGTCTTAGCCCTCAGCCTGCTTTCATGCAGGTATTCCACCATTGCCCAGGCAATTGAGATCCCGTCGTATGTGCTGGTTCCTCTTCCTATTTCATCAAGAAGAATCAGGCTTCGTTCAGAGAGGTTATTCAGAATACTCGCCGTTTCATTCATCTCGACCATAAATGTTGATTCCCCAAGGCTGATGTTGTCGGATGCCCCTACCCTTGTAAAGATCTTATCCACCATTCCAATATCTGCTGATGTGGCCGGAACAAAGCAACCTGTCTGTGCCATCAGCACTATAAGGGCGGTCTGTCTTAACAGCGCAGATTTTCCCGACATATTGGGACCGGTAAGAATTATGATCTGCTGATCTTCAGTATCGAGGAGAAGATCATTTGGAATATAGGATTCGCCTGCGGGCAGCTGCTTTTCAATAACCGGATGCCGTCCATCCTTTATATTCAGAACCCTGGTGTCATTCAGAACAGGTCTTACATATTTATTCTCTCCGGAAACTGCCGCGAACGACTGCAGACAGTCGAGCCTGGCTATTAGCGAGGAGTTTAACTGTATCGGAGGGATATATTCAATAATTGACAGTACAAGATCGGTAAACAATTTTGTTTCGAGGGAAATGATTTTCTCTTCTGCTCCCAGGATCTTGCTCTCATATTCCTTTAGTTCCTCGGTGATATAGCGTTCAGCACTCACGAGTGTCTGTTTCCTGATCCATTCAGGCGGCACTTTATCCTTGTGGGTATTTCTTACCTCTATGTAATAACCGAAGACATTATTAAAACTGACTTTCAGCGAAGTAATTCCTGTCCGCTCACTCTCGCGTATCTGCAGATCGGCAAGATAATCCTTGCCATTATAAAGAATTCTCCTTAGTTCATCAAGTTCAGGCGAAATGCCCTCGGCTATTGCATTACCCTTATTTATCTGTACAGGAGGATCGTTATTCAGTTCCTTTTCAATCTTATCGCCAATTATCCGGCACGGATTCAGCTGTTCTGCGAGTTGAACGAGCGGAATACAACCGCTGTTATTGCATATTTCCCTTATAGGAGCGATTGCCTTGAGCGCCCTTTTAAGCTGTACAACCTCACGGGGATTTATTCTCGCAAGAGCAACCTTCGAGATCAGCCGTTCAAGGTCGCCAACCTGACGGATCAGGGCTGAGATCTCTTCTTTTACAGAACCATTTTCAACAAGATACTGCACGATATCGAGACGATCATTTACAGGTTGAATATCCTTCAGCGGAAGTGAGATCCATCGTTTAAGCAGCCTGCCGCCCATCGGGGAGATGGTTTTGTCCATAACATCGACAAGCGTTTTTGCACCCTCATACGGAGAATGGAAGAGCTCAAGGTTTTTTATAGTAAACTTGTCGAGCCAGACGTATCTGTCCTCTTCGATCCTTGACAAGGTTGAAATATGTCCCAGCTGCTCATGCTGAGTGATATCGAGGTAATAAAGTATGGCCCCGGCTGCAATTATCCCGTAAGAGAGATTTTGTACCCCGAAGCCCTTTAAAGAATTTGTTTCAAATTGTTTGAGAAGCCTGTCATTGGCTGCCTCCTGGGTAAATATCCAGTCATCGAGTTTGAAGGTATAGTATTTCGGTCCGAAATAATCGATAAACAGCTCTTTTTTCCCCTTCTCAAAGAGCACCTCCTTTGGCTGAAAATTGCTCAGCATCTGATCAATATACTCAATTGACCCTTCCGATGTAAGAAACTCTCCTGTGGAAATGTCAAGGAAGGCCACTCCTGCTATTTTCTTATCAATATGAACAGCAGCCAGGAAGTTGTTCTCTTTATGGTTCAGGACATTTTCATTCAGTGAGACACCCGGTGTGACAAGTTCAATTATTCCCCTTTTTACAATTTTCTTTGTGAGTTTCGGATCCTCAAGCTGTTCACAAATCGCAACCCTCTGCCCTGCCCTTACAAGTCTCGGAAGATAGGTGTCGAGGGCATGATACGGAAAACCTGCGAGCTCAACAAACTGGGCCGATCCGTTAGCCCTGCGGGTAAGGGTGATTCCAAGTATTTCAGAGGCCTTTATTGCGTCCTCCCCGAAGGTTTCATAAAAATCACCCACTCTGAAAAGCAATATTGCATCAGGATGCTTGGTCTTGATTGCGTAATACTGCTTCATCAGCGGCGTCTCGACATACTTCTGAAAATCAGACATTGAACCGGGTGCTTATTTTTATGATCAGTTATGAGTTGATGTTCCTAACAAAGATACACTCGCGGTAATATTAATGAAAGTCTTTTTGAATTTAATTATCTCACTGAAAAGAAATGAAAATATTTACTTTTCTCTGTGAATCTCTGTGGATTCCTCTGTGGTCCTCTGTGTAATACAAATAAGAACTGTACACAGAGATTCACAGAGAAAGCACAGAGAACCACAGAGGCAAATCCATGAAACCATAATAAATATCATATATTCTTTCTTAATGTTTTTATAACTTGCCGATAAATGCTTTTAAATTTGACTATATAATTTGACTTCACCTCCCAGGTCGCTTGAAAATCAATTAATATGAAGACAGTTCTTATACTCGGAGCCGGACTGGTTGCGAAACCGATGGTTGAATATCTGCTCGGGAAAGGGTTCAGGATACTCATAGCCTCACCCATGAAAGACCGGGCTGACGAGATGATAAACGGGAATCCTCTTGGGGCATCCCTTGACTGGTCAATGGATGATCAGGAAACCCTTGAAAAGCTTGTAGCGGAATATGACATCACTGTCAGCCTGCTTCCCTATAAATTTCATGTAGATGTTGCAAAGGCGTGCCTTAAACATAAAAAAAATCTTGTAACAACCTCATATGTCCTGCCACAGATGATGGCGCTTGACGAAGCTGCAAGGGAAGCCGGGGTCTTGTTTCTGAACGAAGTAGGTCTTGACCCGGGGGTTGATCATATGACGGCAATGAAGATAATTGATTACGTTCATCTTAATGGCGGAAAGGTAGAGGGATTCTATTCTTTTTGCGGTGCATTGCCCGCCCCTGAGGCTGCAGACAATCCATTAAGGTACAAATTCACATGGAGTCCCAAAGGGGTAATTCTTGCAAGCCGGAACAGCGCTCTGTATCTTAAAAACGGAAAAGAAACATATATTGATGCTGTCAATCTTTTCAAGGACAGGTTTAATTACAAATTCCCCGGGATTGGAGAACTTGAGGTATATCCGAACAGGGATTCAATAAGCTATACTGAGATCTACGGAATTCCCGAAACTAAAACAATGTACAGAGGAACCCTGAGATACAAAGGCTGGTGTGAGACTCTCGATGCAATGAAAAGCATCAGCATGCTGGACGATAAGAGTTCTGACTATGAAACAAAGAGTTATAAGGAATTTCTTGCTGAGAGGGCAGGATTGGGAATGGATAACCTCAGAAAGGAGCTGGCAGCAAAACTTGGGATTGGAGAGAACTCAACGGCGATGGAATCGCTTGTCTTTCTGGGATTTTTTGATGATGAAAAGCTTCATTACCAGGAGACGACTCCTTTCGAAATTACATCCGACAGGATGATCAGCAGAATGATGCTGGCTGATAATGAAAGAGACATTGTCCTTCTGCAGCATGTGATTCTGGCTTCTTACCCTGATGGCCGCAAGGAGGTAATCAAGTCTTCGATGGTCGACACCGGATCGCCTTCAACAAATACCGCTATAGCAAGGACAGTATCCCTGCCTGCAGCCATTGCAACAAGACTATTACTTGAAAACAGGATCATGCTGAACGGAGTGTACCGGCCGGTTGTGCCTATGATCTACATCCCGATACTGAATGAGCTCAAATCGCTGGGGATTGAAATGAATGAGGAATATGGGCTGCCGGAGAGTGATTTCATAGCCTGAGATCTAATCAAAAGGTTACACAGAGGGCACAGAGGATCATGGCTGGCGCGGATTTGTAATCCGTGCCATGGGAATTTTATTCTCTTGCACCCAAAGACTTGTTTAGCACCGATCATAAATCGGCGCTAACGGGCATGGCTGGCGCGGATTTGTAATCCGTGCCATGGGAATTTTTGTTCTCTTGCACCCAAAGACTTGTTTAGCACCGATCATAAATCGGCGCTAACGGACATGGCTGGCGCGGATTTGTAATCCGTGCCATGGGAATTCACCTTCCCATTCTTTCCTGCCTCACAATTTCCAGTATAATATCCAGATAATTACTTAATCCCGCATAATTTCTAGCTGAGCTAAATAAATAGTCTTCAGGCCTTTCAACAAATAGTTCTTCGACAGGATTATTGTGGATATATTCAAGTTTTTGATCAAAATAACTATTCGAAGAAATCTCTTCAGCATGATTTCCATCCTGCCAAAACTTATATTCCTTGATGCCTTTTAGATTCTCTCCGGCTTTTCTGAAATATTCAAGCATCCAAATACGTCTACTTTCGGGTTCATCAAGGATTTGCTTAATAATAGCTTTTGAAGTGAACTTCTTAAAATCCCTTAATATATCTGATAAAGAGATCTCACCACCCGCCCTGGCAATAAGATGCAGGTGGCTTGGCATCAGACAGAATCCGAATATTTCCAGTCCTTTTTCTCTTTGACAGAACTGAAGTGAATTAATGATTGTAACTTTGAGGCCTTTCTTAGTGAATACATCTATCCAACCTACCACTGTCAATGTTAAAAAATAAGCCTTCTGCTGATCCCAAATTTTGTATTTATCTGACATAGCACGAGAATTTGATATGTAAATTACAAAAGATTTCGCACTTACAAGAGAAAATTCAATTCTGCCTTGATATTTAATGCTATGGATTACAAATATTACAAATCCATGCGAGCGGTACAAAGGGGATCCTTTTTTGGCACGGATTGCAAATCCGCGCCAGCAATGATCAGTGGAACGTTATCGGCACGGATTACAAATCCGCGCCAGCGGCAGAAATCCAGATCAGAACTTCAGATAGAACTCTTTCGTCAGATTGATATACTCTTCGGTAAATTCGTGCCTTTTACCATGTTCGATAGTGAGGAATTTTTCAGATGTTTTAAGTCTCTGCCTGCTGAATGTGAGTATCAGTCTTCTGATTTCTGAATTGGGCAATGGCCTTATTTTAAGAATATTATTACAAAAGAACCCATACTCACTCGCCTCTGCTATAAAAATATTCCCTTCAACGTAAGGCATTATAACCTGCAGCCTTCCGCCTTCCGCCATCAGCCTTGAAGCGCCTTTTATAAGTTCATAGCCGGACAGCGAATCGTTATGTCTTGAAGATGATTTTCTTGGATCGGGATTCTTCAAAGAATCAGAAAAATAGGGAGGATTAGAAACGATCAGGTCGAATAATCCGGGAGTCTTGTAATCCTGCAGCGATATATTTTCAACTTTTATTCTTTCTTTCCAGGGGCAAAGAGTTATATTTTCATGACACTGAATATATGATTCATAATCCGGTTCGATGGCAATGATTTCGGCATTGCTTCTCTGTGCGGCCATTATTGCTATCAATCCTGTGCCTGAGCCGACATCAAGTATCTGATTGGCACCTTCAAGATCTGCCACAGCTCCCAGCAATACGCCATCGGTGCCAACCTTGAAGGCGGCTTTATCCTGTTGAATTGTGAATTGCTTAAAACTGAAGTAACTGTTAGACATTATCCGTGTCCTTTATAATATGGGTCATCAATCTGGATCTATCCAGGTGATTTTCAGGTAAATTTAAGTTTCAGGGTCAGCTTTGAACCGCCTTGCAACCTGTATTTTGTGATACCCTTGCCGCTTTTTTCAATAACCGGAAGCTTCACATTTTCCCTGCTGTCGAGCCACAGCTCTACTTCATTCTCCTGTGGCACTTCAAGCGAAATCGTCCTGCTGCCCTTCAAGCCCTCTGATTTGAATTTTATAGCACCCCCAATCGTTTGAATATCCATAGTTATCAGGCTCAGATCACCTGGCTGCGGAAGAATCCTGTATTTTTTGCCCCCGGGAGTAAGGGGCTTTGCTCCTGCCAGTCCCTGGTATAGTAAAACGATTGGTGCAACGGCGCTATGACTCCATTGCGAACTGTTATCGTAATCTGCATTCCAGTCTTCCTGAAGGGTATTATTTTCCCAGACAGAGGGCATTTTGCCCCACCTGTTCCTCAGATCGTAAAGCAGGGTTTCCACTTCGCCATTCTCTGCAAGGGCCCAGTAACGCCATATTGCATTGCAGGGGTATGAAATACCCATATTTGGCGGGAATGTTTTAAGTATCTCAACAGATTTTTTTTCATCATTCCCCGGACACTGATGAAAAAGCAATGCATTTGCCAGTGCCCTGTCGCTGTAGCGCACCTCTTTTTCTTCCTCCATCCATGGTTTATTGTCAATAAAGACTTTTTCATCTTCGCTCCAATACTTTGCGATACAATTTGAAAGAATTTTCCGGGAAAAATCTTTTGACTCCTCTGTAATCTCACTATCTCCGAAAAGCTTAGCAAGCTCATACAGAGAGTTGCCTGTCATTGCCGAAACATAGAGATTGAATGATAGTTGCTTGTGTTTTTGCTGCTTATATGCGTTATGATCCATCCATACACATGTCACTCCCAGATCTTCAACCCTTAGCAGCCCGTCCTTCTGATCAACTTTCGATTGAAGAAAACGGAAGAACTTCACGATACGGGGGTAAGCTTCCTTCAACGGTGTAATGTCGCCCGTATAGAGATAGTAATTGTAGCTGTCAATGCAAAATCCGACACCATGATCCAAAATTGAGCCCCAGGAGCCCCAGTTAAGCTCACGTTGCTGAATGCGCGCAAGACGGTCATAAGCAGGCCAGGAATCCAGAAAAAATCCATCAACTGTCATGCCCTGGCTAAAGGTGGAAACAAAACGAGCCGGAAGGCGGCTTTCGCCAAATGCCTGATAGAGGGGGTATAATTGTTGTGAGCCGTCTCCGCTGTATTGCTGTCTTTCCCTTGCCATTCCGTCAACAATAATATCCTGGGCGGAATTGTAGAGTGTGTTTACAGAAGCATCCATCACTTTTTGTATTACCTTATCAGAGACAACAATTTCAGGTGCAAGCTTATAATCATACTGTCTTCTCAGAAGACCAACATCTGAAATTGTAACCGGTCGTTTAAAGTCGTGAATATGAAGCTGCAACCATCTGAAACTTTCAAAGTCGAACGTATAAAATTTATTTATGCCCTCCTTGCAGATAAACCTTGACCAGGAATAGAAGTGTGAGTTGATCAGCACATCGCCGCCGGGTTTATGAGCTTCATGGACCAGCATCTCCACAACTGTTCCCGCAGGCGCATCTATTGTGAAGTATGGCCAGCCAACAGACTGGATATCAAATTCAAAAGTAAGGGCAGCAGCCTTATTTCCATTTGGATCAATAGTCACCTTATTTATTTCCGAATCCCGGCAGGGGCAATATTGGTTCAGCGTCAAAGGCATCTGGAACCTTCATATCGAAGTAGTTTTCGGAAGGGATCTTCCAGTCGATCCAGAAGGCTTCAGTGAGTTGTTTAACAGCCACATTAGTCTCCTTCATCATCGGGATGGATCTTTCACGAAGCTTTGAATCAATATTCCCTGAAATATCAAGCTGGTAATCTGAATTACCATTGGATGCAGAGGATTTACCCGGGTCACCGCTGAGTTCTTCAGCAAAGATCCACTCGCGATTTTCAGTGAAGCCCTGAGTATCCCAGCCATAAGGAAATAACCTTGAATCAAAATTTTCCTGCAGGGCCCTCAGATACCAGCGCTTATACTGTCCCGGATTCCAGCTCCGTGCTAAAAATGATTTCCATGTCTGTCGGTGACTATCTCTTTTCCGTCAATATTGATTTTCATCAAAAAGCCTGGCATCCCCAGGGGACTGGTACCATCTCCTGTTCCATAGTAAAGGACCTGGCAGGCTATAACATTTTTCCCGGGCTTCAGGTAATTGCTGATATCAACCGGATCGGCCTCCTGCCATCTGGGATCGGATGGAGCCGGTCCCCACTGGACCCGCTGACCGTTTACAAACAACTGGTAACGGCTGTCGGCTATAATCCATCCCTTGGCAATAACATGATCCTTGTCGACATTTATCTCCTTGCGGAATAATATAAATGTGTTCTGTAATGTTCTCTCAGAGGGATACCATATCCATTTCGCAGGTGAAAGGTCAAGATCTGTGGCTTTTAGCTGAGCCCAGAATATGATCTGAACAATAACAAGCAATATTCCTGTCTTTTTCATACAAGTTTTTTATATAAATGAATAGTACAGATTTTTAATTTTATGAAAATCGGAGCTGGAAAAAGCAGGTGGCACATTGATCTTATTCTTTGAAACCATCATTAACACCCAGACCAAAAAGTGCAAAATCATATTTCACAGGATCGGCAGGATCAAATGACCGCAATACTTCAGTAAGTTCCTCAACAGCCTTCCAGTCGTTCATTTTTCGTGTCAGTAATCCCAAGCCGTCTGGCAGTATTTCCGGAATGCAGGTCGAGAGGGATATAAAGTGACTGCCTGATCAATTTTTTTCCAGATTCCGAAGTCAACTCCTCTGCTGTCTTTCCTTACCATCCATCTGAGAAACATATTTAGCCGTTTGCCTGCAGCTCCTCCATTGACATCTGCAAAGTGCTTCTCATTCCTCCGGTCATGCGGAAGAGTAAAAAACTCAGAGCGAAGGTGAGACAGGCCATCTCTCAATGATCCTGATTCAGCCATCCCTTCGAGCAGGACATCTTCCATGCTGGCATAATGTGAGTAGATATGCCTTAAACCTCTTATAAAATAGATACAGTCAGATCCATTGAATGTTCTGTGGACAAAGCCTGAAAGTCTGGAAAGTTCTTCTTCATCCTGCTGATATTATAAAATCGCAGGGGGAATTATCCATTCTCTCAAGAAGCATTCTGCTGCTTCGGAGTATCAGATCCCTTCTTCCCCAGGCAATTGCTGCCGTCAGGAATCCTGAGATCTCCCTGTCGCGAGGATCAGTAAAGCCGTGAGGAACCGATATTGGGTCGCATTCAATAAATGAAGGGGTATTGTACTGCAGATATTTTTCTTCAAGAAATATCTTAAGCTCGTCAGCCGGAATCCCATTGTATGATTTCTCAGTACTCATTAACGATAAGGCCGTCTTTAATCTGAAGAATCCTGTCCGACATGGCTGCCAGCTGGCGGTCGTGTGTCACAATAATTATTGTCTGGCCGAAGTTGTCCCTTAATTTAAAAAAAAGCTTGTGAAGTTCATTTTTATTTTCAGTATCGAGATTGCCGGATGGCTCATCGGCAAGAATTACAGAAGGATTATTTACAAGTGCCCGAGCAACGGCAACGCGTTGCTGTTCTCCGCCACTGAGTTCAGAAGGTTTGTGATCAAGACGTTCAGAAAGATTAAGGAATCCAAGCAGCTCCTGCGCTCTTTTCTCTGCTGCCGCCTTACTTTTACCGGCAATAAAAGCAGGGATACACACATTTTCCAAAGCTGTGAATTCAGGGAGAAGCTGGTGAAACTGAAATACAAATCCGATATTTGTATTCCGGAATGCAGAGAGGCTCTTTCCTCTCAACCTGCTGATATCTGAACCGTTATAAAAGATCGATCCGTTATCCGGTTTATCGAGAGTGCCGATTATCTGGAGAAGAGTTGTTTTCCCGGCTCCGCTGGCTCCGACAATTGATACAACCTCCCTGTCTTCAATCGTAATATCGATTCCCTTCAGAACCTTAAGATCTCCGTAAGATTTTGTGATGCCTGTTGTTCTTATCATACATCTTTCTGAACGTTATCATTTATTTCATTAACGTTCTTCTGTAGATTTTCATTCACCTCTTTTGCATCCTCTTTGACTGATTCGGCAACAGTATTCATCTCTTTTCTCACATCCGATGTCACGTCATTCATATCATTCTTTATGGAATCGGTCGTCTCATGAACGTCCCTTGTAATCTTGTCTGCATAATCCGTAACGTCTCTCTTTATGGTGTCAGTTGTCTCATTCAGGTCTTTCCTGAAATCGGACGTACTGTTCTCCAACTCCCTCTTAATCTCATCAGTAGCCTTCTTAAAGTCGCGCATCCCCTTTCCAAGAGTCTTGGCGATATCCGGAAGCTTCTCTGCACCAAAAAGCAGCAAGGCCACAATAATGATTACAAATATTTCCTGTCCGCTCATATTATTATGTAATAATTCTTTCTTCAATATTGAATAGCAAAGTTAGAAAAGTTTAATGATATTATATCTTAATAATATTTAATGAGTTTAATTTTAACTATATGGCCACTGACAGCCTCACTGTTGAAAAAAAGAGAGTACATACTAAGAAAATCAGGATTCCGTTTGAATTAGATGCTCTCTATTAGTTAATTTCGCAAAAACTTAAAGAAAATTAAAATGAGTATTACAAATACCATTGTTTTGTTGTTGCAGCCTCATCTGAAAGACACCACCGGTGTAGATAATATAGCTGAACTCCTTATGAAGGGAGGTATTATAATGATACCGATCATTCTGCTCTCAATATTCAGCATTTATCTTTTTATAGAGAGGTTTATCTATATCAGAAGAAGTTCTGTTATAGACGAAACCATGGTTAACAATGTGATAACCGGGCTCAGGAACAAGACGGAACTGATGAAGCTCTTCTGCATGCAAGGGACAGCAACACCTCGCTCGGAAGAATTCTGGAGAGCGGGCTCAACAATCCCGGGAAATCATCAAAGGATGCGGAGAGCTATATGGAGTCGACAGCAAATCTTGAAATCTCAGTAATGGAGAAAGACACCGGTTATCTTGGTATCATTGCGGGCATTGCTCCAATGCTGGGATTTATCGGAACAATTTCAGGAGTAATAAAGATCTTCTATAATATTTCGCTGGCCGATAATATAAGCATAGGCATCATAGCAGGCGGCTTGTATCAGAAGATGATCTGCAGCGGTACCGGACTGATTGTGGGTGTTATTGCCTATGCGGCGTACCACTATCTTCAGATGATGATTGACCGTTTCTCCATTGACATGCAGAGACAGGTTAATGAAGTTGTAAAAGCTCTGTAAGATGAATATCAAGAGAAAAAGACATTTCAAGGCAGAGGTAAGCACCTCTTCGCTGAATGACATTATGTTCTTCCTTCTGTCTATTCTTTCTTATTGTATCATCACTGGCCAATCCGAATGTGATAAAGCTTTTGCTGCCAAACTCAAAATCTGCTCAGAATCTCAACAAACAGCAGATAACAATTTCAATAACAAAAGATAAACAGTATTTTATCGACAATCGTCAGATAAGCTTCAGCGATATTGAGCCGATGCTCCAGTCAAGAATCGGGGCGCTTGAAGAACCGACAGTCATACTAAGGCTTGAGAGCTCTCTCACAGTACAGGATCTTGTAGATGTGATGGAAATTGGCAACAGGCTCAAGGTAAAGATGGTAATGGCTACCAATAAGAAAAGTGAATAAAAAAAAGGCTGCTCGTTTGAGACAGCCTTTTCTTTATTCAAGGAATATCTTATGCTTTTATTTTTGCTTTTGGTTCCTCTTCAGCAACGCCTTTTGGTGATGTGTCATACATAAGGGCTGTAGCAACGAACACGGATGAGTAAACACCTGTTCCGATTCCGACAAGAAGGGCAAACATGAATCCGCGGATCACAGCGCCACCGAAAATGAACATTGCAACAATTGTCAGAATAACAGTAAGAGTTGTGTTTATTGTTCTGCTCAGGGTTGAGTTAATAGCCATATTAAGAACTTCTTTCAGCGGCCTTTTACGGTAAAGCGGGATATATTCCCTCAACCTGTCGAATACAATCACGGTATCGTTTACAGAGAAACCGATGACTGTCAGAACCGCAGCAATAAATGCCTGGTCGATCTCCATTGAGAATGGCATTATGCCCCAGAAGATTGAATAGACACCAATTACAAGAAGGGTATCATGAGCCAGTGACATTACAGCTCCGAAACCATACTGCCAGTAACGGAACCTCATGAAGATATATAGGAAGATAAGGATAAGGGCAATACCAACAGCGAAGAAGGCATTGATCTTGATATCAGCAGCCACAACAGGTCCGACTGTCTCAGAACTTACCCTGTATTTGCTAAGAAAATCATCCTTTGAGATATTTCCGCCAACAACATCTTTTAAGTCCTTCATATAGTTTTGTATCAACTTCATCATCAACACCGGTTTCATTAATCCTGTACTTGGTTGTGATTTTAACCTGGTTAACACTTCCGAAGGTAACAACCTGGGGAAGATCTCCGAAAGCAACATTAAGTTTGGCAGCAATATCTTCAGTTTTAACCGGCTGTTCAAATCTGATTACAAAAGTACGTCCACCGGTAAAATCAATTCCCGGGTTCAGTCCTCTTACAAACAAGCTGACAATACCTGCCAAGGAGTATTCCACCTGAAATAAAGTAGAAATATTTCCTCATACCGATAAAGTCAATCTTCGTGTGCTTGAATACTTCGGCAGTCATCTTGATCGAGAATGTAAGATTTGCATTCTTCTTCAGAAGGCTGTCATAAATTATCCTTGTTATGAAAATTGCAGTGAACAATGGATGTCAGAATACCTATTACAAGGGTTGTTGCAAAACCTTTTATTGGTCCTGATCCGAAAATATAAAGAACTATACCTGTAAGAATTGTTGTTACGTTTGAGTCGATGATAGCCGAGTAAGCATGTTTGTAGCCATCAGCAATTGCAAGCTTGATCCCTTTGCCTGCCCTGAGTTCCTCCCTGATCCTTTCATATATAAGAACGTTTGCGTCAACAGCCATACCCATTGTGAGTACGATACCTGCGATACCGGGAAGGGTAAGTACAGCATTCAGGGAAGCAAGTACACCGAACAGAAGGAAAACGTTTGCAACAAGTGCAATGTTTGCTATTGAACCTGCACTCTTGCTGTAATAGAATATCATGAAGGCAAGAACAAGTGAAAATGCTATTATAAATGAATAAAAGCCTGCATTTATTGCCTCTTTTCCAAGTGTCGGACCAACAATTGTATCGGAAATAATATGAGCCGGAGCAGATAATTTTCCTGATTCAAGTATGTTTGCAAGGTCACCTGCTTCTTCAAGAGTAAAATCACCTGTTATCTCGGTATTACCTCCTGTAATCTCATTCTGAACTCTTGGATATGATCTTACATAGCCATCGAGAACAACAACAAGGCAACGGTCGATATTTTCACGGGTCATTCTTGCCCATGTCTTTGCTCCTTCAGAGTTCATCGACATATCAACCTTAACTTCCGAACCTGTAACACCTGAAGATGTTCTTGCTGAGGTAATGACACCGCCATCGAGAGGTGGACGTCCGTCACGGGTGGTTATCTTGATTGCATGAAGTTCATACATTGTTTTTGTAGGATCATACTTATAAGGGTTCTGACTCCACAGGAATTTCAGGTCGCGAGGGAAAAGAGCTTTTACCTGATTCATTTTAAGTAAATTGTTAACCCTTGCAGTATCTTTTGAACTTGCCAGACCGACCATACAGGAAGGCAATGGCTGACCCTGCTGGTTTACACGGGGACTCAGATAGCCGAACAGAGGATTCTGAAGTGCAAATTCCTCACGTGTTGGAGGCTTCTGCAGCTTTGGTTGTATCTTTTTCAATCAGATCGAGAAGAGTCTGATCTTTTTTCGATGTATCGGATGGTGTTGTGGCGGCAGCTGGTTCATTTGCCTTGACTTCAGAGATTTTTGAATTTAGATTAATCTCTTTCAGCAGATTGTTTGCAGCAGAAAGATAACCTATAACCTCACTGTTCTCATAAGTCTCCCAGAATTCAAGGTTAGCAGTTCCCTGAAGGAGTTCACGAACCCTTTTTGGGTTATGTCTGTCCGGGAAGTTCAATAAGAATCCGTCCTTTTGTTGCCATGCTGGTAATATTCGGCTGAACAACACCAAAACGGTCAATCCTTGTACGCAAGTACGTTAAAAGCATTTGTAATTGCTCCTGTATACCTGAGTATCAAGAACTTTAAGGACTTCCTCATTTGATGAATTAAAATTGATCTTATCCCTCAGCTCAACAGTTCCGAAAACTGATGCAAGCTTGGCATTCGGATCCAATTCCTGGAAAGCTCTTCCGAAGAGGGTAAGATAATCAGACTGACTCTGTTTCTGCAGTTCCCTTGCACGGGCCAGAGCATCATTGAAAGTTTTATCAGGATTGTAGTTCGAAAGAGCTTTAAGAATATCTTCAACGGATATTTCAAGAATTACGTTCATTCCACCTTTCAGGTCAAGACCAAGGTTTAGCTCTTTTTTCTGACACTCCTTAAATGTGTTTCCGAGAAAACTCCATTTCTCTTTTGGCAAAGTAGAAATTGAATCAAGATACTGAGTCTCCTTTACCAGACTTCCTTTTGCAAATTCTCTGGCTTCCTTTTTCACCTTATAGGTCGCACCAGTAAATGAAAGCTGGTAAATTGATACCAACCCTAATGCAATTGCCAGAATGATGATAGCTGCTTTATTCTGCATTTGTCGTTTCTTTTGGGATTATTATGATCTAATTTTTCTGATTTCTACTTAATTGAGGCGCAAAGATATTAAAATTTTACAAAAACCCTCAAATTAATAAGATATGAATTATCTGATCAAAAACACTTTGTCATTCGAGGGGTCATTCAGTATCAATAACAAAGTTACACAGAGGATCACAGAGGAGACACAGAGGGACACAGAGAAAGGGGTCATTCGGTATTCAGTAATCGGAAACCATCTCACGTAGGCACCCCTCTTTGCAGAGCAGAGAGGGGCCGAGAGTGAGTTCGTGCGGACAGAGAGGGGTTTGGCAGTGTAAGGGCTTACTGAATAAGTTTTTCATAATCCGTTTCAAGAGGTTTCCTGTTCAGGAAGTCGAAAAGTGTCAGGCTGCGGATATTATAGAAATAGTTCCAATAATCCTGCAAAGACTGAAGATAGGCTCTCTTGTTCTGGTCTTTTCTTGAATCGGCATCATTCAGATCAAGAACTGCAATTTTACCGATCAGGAACCTCTGCTTTGTGACTTCATATCTCTTCATTGCAACAGTGTCAGATTTTGCAGCTATTTCGACCTGGCTCTTCTGAAGATTGAATTGTTCCACATCGAGGTACAGATTCTGCTGAAAGTCGACTATTGCCTGGTTTGACTGAACCTGTGCGAGTTCGAGGCTCGACTGTGCCATTTTATACTTTCCCCTGCCAAGTCCCCAGTCAAGGAGAGGCATTGTAAAACCGACCCTTATCCTCTGTTGTTTATTGGGATCCTGGTATGCAAGCTTAAAGTCAGGATCCTGATCACGCAAACCGTAGGAGGCTGTAAGATTGGCATTCAGCCCTCGTCTCTGCCTTTGCCTGGGCCACACTGCTCTCAGCTGTCAGAATCGTAAGCTGCTGGTTAAGCATTTCAGGGTTGTTCTGCATAGCAAGATCAAAAACTTCCTGGGTAGATACCTGTAAGTGAAGGGATCTCCGCAGGGATAACAAGTTCTATTCTGACATTATCATTAAAGCCCAGAAATGATCTTAATCTTATCTCCCTGTCCCGTAAATTCATGTCCGCCTGTTTTCTGGCAGTTTCGGCATTGAGCCACGAAAGCTGCATCTGCAAAAGTTCATCTTCAGCGATAGTTCCCAGCTGATAACGTCCCTTTGCGATTCTGAAGAGGGTGTCAGCATTCGAATAATTCATCTCTGCGATCTGCTTGTTTATCTGTGCCTGTGCGAGTGAGAAGAAAATCATTACTGCCTGCTGATGAACAGCCTCCACATTTGACAAGAAAAGTCTTTTTGGCAGCTTCGTATTTCAGCGGCTCTGTTTTCTTCTGCCATTTCAGGGCATTGTACCTGAATAATGGTTGAGTCAAACCAATACTGAGCGGAGTGGTAATATATTTTTTTGAATCATTCTCAAAATCATTGAACATTGTGAGATCGGAGTTCATGAATATCGTACCACCTGTAAATCCTATATTCTGTGAGAGGGCAAGCGATCCAAGGTTGCTTAATGTATTTGTAGCCTGATAGTCATACCCATTTGTCGTTGAATTCCATACCTTATCGTATGAGTTGCTGTAATCAGGAGTTGTACCGGTGAGTGTCAGTGAGGGTCTGTACTGAGCCACAAAGGTTCTGTACTGCCAGTAACTGGCACGAAACCTGTGCTTTGCCATGAGTGCATTTGGGTGACTGTTCCTCTGAAAGTTTTATCACCTCATCGAAAGTAAGTTTTTTAACCTCCTGTCCTTCAATTCTGTCAACTGAAAGTGACAAAAATCAATAAAAGGGAATAATAAAAGAAACTTCTTCATTATATAATAATGTTTTATTCGTACCTCAATGATTCGATAGGATCTCTCTCGGAAGCCCTCTTGGCAGGTGAATATCCGAAGATTACACCTACTGCTGCCGATACGCCGAAAGCAATAAATACGGAGAAGAATGAGACAATAGTCATGATGCCCGCTATCTGTTCTATCAGTTTGGCCATTATCACTCCAAAGAATATTCCGATGAATCCACCTGTTACACTTATAAGAATGGCTTCAGAGAGGAACTGAACGACAATATCCATCTTCTTGGCTCCGATAGCCATCCTGGTGCCGATCTCCTTGATTCTTTCCATGACAGAGGCGAACATTATATTCATAATTCCGATACCTCCTACAATAAGAGAAATGCTTGCAATTGCACCAAGGACTATATTAAAAATATCCTTTGTCCGCTGTTGTTGTTTCAGAAGCAATTCGGGAACAGTTATCTCAAAATCCTTTACGCCCGTATGCCTGCGGAGGATCATACGGCTGAGAATCTCCGTAGTAGGCTGAAGCTGTTCAGTTTCAGTAACCTGAACAACTATCCTGTCGAGCTGGTTATAATTTGTTTCGGAGTTGCTTCCTGCATCAGAGCCGCTGACAACTACCCTGGCCATATCGTGGCCACCGAAAAACTGGATAGAACTGGCCTGGGATACCAGTTTTGTATTTATAAGAGCTCTGTTCTGATATCTTAGAAGCAATGTCTGCACAGGGATGTAAATATTGTCATTATAAACATTAACTCCCTTTTCTTCAAATCCTGTCAGGCTTACATTTGTTTTCTGAAGCACGCCGATAACCTTGAGCCAGATGCCGTTGAATTTGATATATTGTCCGAGCGGATCTATCTTGCTGAAGAATTTTGCCCTGATATTCGCACCGATTATACAAACCTGAATGCCATTCTCTTCCTGGTAATTGTTAAAAAATGCTCCTGCAACAAGAGGAAGATTATACAACTGGAAATAATCATTTGATACTCCGACAAGCTTTGCTGAATACTTGACGCCATTCATCATTGCAATTGAATTGAATGATATTTCAGGACTGATCCTTTTAACAGACGGAAGTGTTTCCCTTATAGATTCCACATCAAGCATATTCAATCCTCTTGAAAATTTTTTCTGCTGCTTCTCCCCTTCTTCACTGGAACTTGATTTTTCAGGGATGACAGGATTGATAATTATATTATTCACTCCCACCATCTTCATCTGTTCCATGATCTCGGTCTTGGCTCCTTTACCTATTGCAAGCATTGCTATTACAGCAGCAACGCCGAATATGATCCCCAGTGCTGTGAGCATCGATTTCAGCTTATTTGAAATAATTGACTCAACAGCAATCTCAATGTCGTGGGCATACCGGAAGATAAATTTGAACATATTATTTCCTGTTATAATTATTATTGGTTCCTGGTTGCTGATTCCGGAGGGGCACTCTTTTGTTGCATGGTCTGCTTCGGCCCGTGCCTGGTTACGTGAACGCAGTGTCTCCCTGTCTTGACTGTCCAGCTCCTCTCATTCCACCTGAATTGCTGCATCATCTCAGGCGAAACGTTCATTCTTCCGCCTCCCATGGCATCCCTTTCAGCCCTGGCCTTCTCAGCCTCTTCTCTCTGGCGCTTATCCTCTTCTTTCTTCAGACGTGCCTTCTCCCTGATTACCGGGATCAGATTTTCACCGGCAAGCTTGAAAGTTTCAGGCTTTCAGGGGAGTACTCAGATAAAGCTGTGCTCCCGGCTCCAGCCCCTGCTCGATGATCACATTGTTTTCATTGGCTTCACCCAGGACAACAACCTGTTTGTCGCCGTTTTTCAGATATACAAATGGTATACTGTCTGTTCCTGCCTGAACACTCTCGAGAGGAATATATGTAACATCATTTATTGTTTTTGTAATTATCTTATTTCCTGATGTCATTGAAGGTCTGAGTATCGGATCAGTCCCATCAACCTTTATCAGCACCTCAAAAACTTTTGCATCGGCATTTGGAAGCTGTTCTCCGATATTTGCAACGGTGCTGACCACCCCTGTATATGATTTTTCAGGAAATGCATCCACCACTAATCTCCACTTTCTGTCCTGATTTGACTTTACTGACGTCAATCTCGTTCACATAAGTCTTTGAGATCATGGATGAGAGATCAGGAAGAGTCGCCACAACATTGTCCCAGGGGTTGATTGTTGAACCGATTTTTCTCTTGTTCCCCATCCTGTCTCTTTTATAAATGACCATCCCCGGAGAGGGAGCCTTTATATCGAATTTTGACAGAAGATCCTGAAGATCGCTTACCCGTCTCTGCTGCTCAGACAGGTTATGCTTATTGGTTCTCATGTCAGACTTAGCCTGCTCCACCCTGAGTGAATAACCCTTTATCGACTGATCAAGTCCGCGGTTGGCTTTGTCGAGTGCAATCTCAGCCTGTCTGATTGTTGTAGGTGGTTCGTATTTTGATTGCTGAAGAGTTATCTGAGCCTCTTCAACTGTAAATGCAAGGTTTTTGATATTATCCCTTAAACTGCTGAGTGTTACTGCAGTATCAAGGATTTTCATTTCCAGGTTTGTCTCATATGTTGTAAGCTTATCAAGTTCATCCTTCAGAGTATTATCAAAGGAGGTCCTGTCGAGTGTGGCTATAAAATCACCGGTCTTAACTTCTGTACCTTCCGGCACCAGATCCTGTATCTTAATGTCCATTCCCCTTATATTCCTCAGCTGGGAGAATTCCGGTCCCCTGATATCAGTCGAGTTTTCTGCCTGCAGTTCACCTGTTGTTGTTACAACAATGTCAAACTGTCCTTTTTTAGCTTCAACATAAAGATTTGCTAAATCCTTCCTTGAGGTTGCCTTGCTGAAAACTATCAGAATTATAATTGCTACAACAACAATAATACCTGTAATAATAAGTGTTCGCTTCATTTGAAATAAAAATTAATAGATACCTAAAAATCAGCTGTAAAAGTATTAAAAGGGTTATGCCCCCGGAGGCTTTTAACAATATTTAACATCACGACAGGTTTAGCCTTAATCTAATGTAAGACACTCAATCCGGCATGTTTATTCCGGCACAGATATTCAAAAAATGCTAAATTAGAGTTTTTTAACAATTGCGATAACCGTATCAGCCAGGTCATTTGCCTCCTGTCCGGTTTTTCCCTCAGCGTAGATCCGCATTATTGGTTCTGTATTCGATTTTCTGATCTGAACCCATCCACCCTGATGTTCAAACCATAAGCCATCCCTTTCATCAAATGAATGATCGCTGAAATGTTTTTTTACAGCATCCGCAATCTGGCTGAATTCTGTAGCAGGTGAAAGGGTAAGCTTTTTCTTTGCGATGACATACTGCGGGATAAAGTTGTCTCAGTGCAGAGACCTTCATTTTGCTTTTTGCAAGATGAGTCAGAAAAAGAGCTATCCCTACCAGAGCATCGCGTCCGTAATGAAGGCCGGGATAAATTACACCTCCGTTGCCTTCTCCTCCGATTACAGCACCTCTTTTCTTCATCTCTTCCACAACATTTACTTCTCCCACAGCAGAAGAAGAGTGATGGCATCCGTATCCCTCTGTGATATCGCGCAATGCCTTTGTTGAGGATAAATTGGATACTGTATTTCCGGGAGTATTTTTAAGGACATAATCAGAAACAGCGACAAGTGTAAATTCTTCTCCGAACATTGTTCCGTCTTCACAAATAATAGCAAGCCTGTCAACATCAGGATCGACAACAAAACCTATATCTGCTCCTGTCTTTACAACAAGTTCGGAAATATCCTTCAGATTTTCAGGCAGTGGTTCCGGGGTATGAGCAAAATGACCGTCGGGTGTTGTATTCAGTTCCACAATCTTTTCAACACCAAGAGATCTTAACAGATGCGGAAGCACGATTCCTCCGACTGAGTTTATGCAATCGATTGCAACTGTAAATCCTGCAGCTTTAATCTCTTTGACAGATACAAGGTCTAAACCAATAACCAGATCGATATGCTTCTGAGTCCAGGTTGAATCATATTCAAGGGCTCCGGCAGAATCGACATCAGCAAAATCAAAATCTTCCCTTGCAGCAATGTCAAGAACTTTCATCCCGGCATCGGCTGAAAGGAATTCGCCCTCCTCATTCAGTAGTTTAAGTGCATTCCATTCTCCGGGATTATGGCTGGCAGTTATTATTATTCCTCCGTCAGCCTTTGTCCCTGTGACAGCCACTTCAACAGTAGGTGTTGTTGCCAGCCCGAGATCAGTAACACTTATTCCAAGACTGCATCAATGTTGTTGTCACAAAATTATTTACCATGCTGCCCGATCTTCTTGCATCCCTGCCGACAATAACCTTAAGATTTTTTTTATTATGTCGTCGCTGCAGCCAGATACCGTATGCTGCCGTAAATTTTACAATATCAACAGGAGTTAATGATTCCCCGGGTTTACCACCAATGGTTCCCCTGATACCGGAAATAGATTTAATAAGTGCCATGCGGATAGTATTTTCAGATTCACAAAGGTGCAAAAAAATCAGCAAATAAAATATCCCTAAATAATTGTACCTTTGCACCCTGATAATTAATTGATATGGAGAACAGAAAACCATCCGGAAGAACCCCTGGAAAGTATGGAAAGCCACAGAGAGCCGGTATAAAAAGCAGGCGGACTGATGGCAAACACCGGCAGCAGACCTGAAAGATCCGCACGAAGCGCTGATAACAGGGAGGACAGACCATCCGGAAGATCATTCGTAAGGAAAGAGAGAAGTGATGATAAACCATCTGTAAAGAGAGACAGACCGGATGAAAGGTCAGACAGACCTTATCGGCAGAACTGCTGTAAGAAAAGCCGGAGGAGAAGAGAGGTCATCTTTCAGATCTGAAAGACCATCAGGAAAATTGATTGTAAAAAAAGTAAAACCAGAGGACAGAGCGGCCGTAAGGGCAGAAAAACCAGGTGAAAGAGATGTATTCCAAACCAAGAAAGAGAGGCCCGAGAACATCCAAAGGGACACCGGCAGTTACTACAGAAATAAGGCTGAACAGGTTTATTGCCAACAGCGGGGTATGTTCACGACAGGGATGCAGACGAGCATATTAAGAACGGGCTCATCTCTGTAAATGGCAAGCTGGTTACTGATCTTGGCACCAAAGTGACCTATGATGATGATGTACGCTTCAAAAATAAAAGGCTCTCTGCAGAAAAAAAGGTTTATATCCTTATGAATAAGCCTAAAGACTATGTCACAACCGTTGAAGATCCTCATGCAGAACACACTGTGCTTGAGCTTATAGGAGATGGATGCCCCGAAAGGGTTTACCCGGTCGGCAGGCTTGACAAGGCAACAACAGGAGTACTGTTGCTTACAAATGACGGTGATCTGACAGGAAAGCTTACTCATCCGAAGTATAAGAGGAAAAAGATCTATCATGTGCATCTCGATCATCCTGTAACAAAAAACGATCTTTTCAAGGTCACTGAAGGGATCGAGCTCGATGGCGAAATAATAGCAGCCGATGCTGTTGCCTATGCTGACACCGAGGATAAGAGCCAGATCGGCATTGAACTGCATTCCGGACAAAACAGGGTAATCAGACGAATGTTTGAGACAATCGGATATAAGGTGAAAAAGCTCGACAGGGTTTATTTTGCAGGTCTCACCAAAAAGAACCTTAAACGTGGAAAATGGAGGTTCCTTACCGATAAGGAGGTAAGCATGCTGAAACGCGGTATCTTTTAATCTGAGAAAATGAGCCACAGATCAGGTTTCGTAAATATTCTGGGTAATCCCAATGTTGGCAAATCAACAATAATGAATGCCCTTGTTGGTGAAAAACTCTCTATTATCTCTCCAAAGGCGCAGACAACAAGGCATCGGATAATGGGTATTGTAAATGGTGACGATTTCCAGATTGTCTATTCCGATACCCCGGGAATACTTAAACCCAGGTACAAGCTTCAGGAGACGATGATGCACTCTGTAAACAGCGCCCTTTCGGATGCTGACCTGATTCTTTATATTACAGATGTTACAGAACAATCGGCATACGAAGGTGAATATATTGACAGGATTACGGAATCAGGCTATTCCAGTTATAATTGCAGTCAACAAGATAGACCTTTCAAATCAGGAGGGACTCGAAAAAATAGTTGAATCTGGCACAATGCTTTTCCTCAATCTCCCGTAATTCCGCTGTCGGCGCTCAATAATTTCAATCTCAACACACTCTTGAACTCAATTCTTGAAAAACTGCCGGAGGGACCGCCATATTTTCCGAAAGATCAGCTTACTGACAAATATGAAAGGTTTTTCGCATCAGAAATAATAAGGGAAAAAATACTTTTTCATTACAAGAAAGAGATCCCCTATTCAGTTGAGATTGAGATTGAAAGCTTTACAGAGGAGAAGAATATTACAAAGATAAGGGCGCTTATTCATGTTGCCAGGGACAGTCAGAAAGGGATCATTATCGGGCACAACGGAAATATGCTGAAAAGAGTCGGCACTGAGGCGAGAAAGGATATGGAAGATTTTTTCAGAAAGAAAATATTTCTTGAATTATATGTGAAGGTGACAAAGGACTGGAGAGACAAGCCTTCGGCGCTTAAGAGATTCGGGTACAGGTAGGAGATTGAGGAGTGAGGATTGAGGATCAGCCATGAAACGCGATCGTGAGGATTAGTAACAAATATTTATATTATAAAATAAAATGGGCAGAATAGTTGCAATAGTAGGAAGACCAAATGTGGGAAAATCGACGCTTTTCAACAGGCTGATAGAATCGAGGGAGGCCATTGTTGACGAAGTAAGCGGCGTTACCCGTGATCGCAACTATGGAGTTTCCAACTGGAACGGGATCGACTTTTCAGTTATTGACACCGGCGGATATGTTCAGAATTCAGACGATGTTTTTGAAGAGGAGATTAATAAACAGGTATTGCTTGCAATTGAAGAATCGGATCTCATATTGTTCATGGTTGATGTCACAACAGGCATACACGATCTGGATGTTTCAGTTGCATCGCTTCTCCGCAGGCAGTCTAAGAAAGTAATAGTTGTCGTGAATAAGGTTGACAACAATGAAAGACTGATGGATGCAACTGAATTTTACAATCTTGGATCTGGGTGATTATTTCCCGCTCAGCTCGATAAATGGAAGCGGAACAGGTGAATTGCTTGATGCAGTCGTTAAGAATCTGCCTGAAGCAGTTCCTGAAATTATTCCCGATTTACCAAGAATTGCAATCGTGGGAAGACCTAATGTCGGCAAATCATCCCTTATCAATTCCCTTCTGGGGGAGGAAAGGAATATTGTAACACCGGTTGCAGGCACAACCCGCGACTCAATCTATGTACGGTACAATAAATTTCAGCATGATTTTCTGCTTGTTGATACAGCAGGGCTCAGGAAAAAGGTAAAAGTAAGCGAGGATATAGAGTTCTATTCGGTAATGAGAGCCGTCAGGACAATTGAAAGCTCGGATATCTGTCTGCTCCTGCTTGATGCAACAAGGGGACTGGAGTCTCAGGATCTCAATATCATGTCACTGATTCTTAAGAATAACAAAGGAGTGATCGTACTTGTAAACAAATGGGATCTCATTGAAAAAGAGAATAATATAACAACCAAGATTTGAAAAGGAGATAAAGGAAAAAACAGCTCCGTTCACCGATTATCCGATACTTTTCATTTCAGCCATAAACAAGCAGCGAATTCTCAAGGTGCTTGAACTGGTGGAGGTGGTAAACAAAAACAGGAACAGAAAGATCAGCACTTCGGAACTGAATGAAGTTATGCTTCAGGTAATTGCAAAAAATCCTCCTCCGGCATTGAAAGGCAAGTATGTAAAGATAAAATATATAACTCAGCTGCCGATCTATACACCTTCATTTGCATTTTTCTGTAACTTGCCTCAGTATGTGAAAGATCCATACAAACGATTTATAGAGAACAGGATGAGAGAGAAATTTGACTTCAAAGGTGTACCGATCAGGATATTTTTCAGAAAAAAATGATCAAATTTGGTGTGGTTTTTGTTAGTAAAAACTTATCAAGGCAATAACGATGAGAATAACTAAGTATCCTTTATTATCTCTTATAGCTCTGCTTATTCTTGGTTCGTGTACCAAAATAGAGCATTTATCTCCGATTCCAAACATCAAGTTCACACAGCTTCACAATATTCGATACAACAGATATACTGGGCAACGTGACAAAGGCAGGAAAGCTTGATTTCTATTTTGAGGATGGAGACGGAGACATTGGATTAAAAGTTCCTACAGGAGGTCAGGCTGACTCAACAAATCTCTTCTTCACACTTTACAGAAAAACCGGACGGGAATAATGGAACTGGCTCCTGAAGATGATCCGCTTTACCCTTCTGCCTACAGAATTCCGTATATGGTCAGGCTTGGACAGAATAAAATTATAAAAGGCAACGATATCAGTGACATTTCTTTACCTGTTCTATACACCTACCGACACTATCAAATACGATTTTTACCTTAAGGACAGGGCTCTGCATGATAGCAATATGTGCATCCACAAGCGAAATAATTATTGCAACAAATAATGTTTACAGATAATCTGATTATCAGACCCTAACTCCCATTAACAGAATATCATCAACCTGATCAAAACTGCCTTTCCACTCGTCATAGAATTTTAATATAACAGCTTTCTGTTCATCCATAGGAAGAGCTTCAACCTGTTCAATCATTCGTCTCAAACGTGCTATTTTCATCTTTTTGCCATCGGCGCCTCCAAACTGGTCTGAGAGTCCGTCCGAAAAAAGATAGATTGAATCATTGGGCTTAAGATAATATTCCTGATCATCGAAAAATTTCTCATTTGCCGATTCTCCGCCTATTGATGATCTGTTACCCTTGATATAATATGATTCACCATCGAGCACAAGAATGACAGGACGCATCGCTGATGCAAACCGCAGGTGCCTTGTTCTGACGTTGAATTCACAAACAACCATATCCATACCGTCATTTGAGACACCCAGCTCAATATTCTGATTGAGGGTCGAAAAGATCTGTCTGTCAAGCATCGTAAGTACCTCAGCAGGTCTTGAAATCCGCTTTCTTGTAACGATATCCTGAAGAAGTGTTGATCCGATCATCGACATGAAAGCTCCGGGAACCCCATGTCCTGTGGAATCGGCGCAGACAAGAATAAATTTATCATCATCGAGCTTGTCGAACCAGTAAAAATCTCCGCTCACAATATCCCTTGGCCTGAAAAGTATAAAAGCATCCATGAACGATTCCTTCAGCTTGTTGATATCAGGCAAGATGCTTGACTGTATACGCTTTGCATAATTTATGCTGTCAGTTATCTCGATATTCTGAAGCTCAATCTCTCCCTTCTGCTTCATAACGACACTGGTCCTCGCATCAAGCTCCTTTTCGAGGTAGACCTGAATCTTTTTCTGTGCCTTGTCTCTTTCCCGGATAATCAAAATGACAGCTCCTGCAATCGCTGATATTGAGAGAAGGATAAACCACCATGTGCTCCAGAATGGCTTCCTTATGAGAATCTCAAATGTGACGGGCGATTCCTGTGACAATCCGTCTTCATTGACTGTAAGCAGATGGAATTTATATTTCCCGTCACGCAGGCTGAATGAGACTTCTCTCGAAGTAGTCAGTTTACTCCAGTCATTATCATAATTCTCAAGGTAGGTACTGTAATAAACTTTCCCCGGGTTGCTGAAATCTATTCCAACATAATTTACCCTTACAACATATTTTTTATTGTAAGGGAGTGTAAATGATGGCTGATAGTCATATTTCACATCATTGATCACAATTGAATTAATATTTGTAAAAGGAGCAATTTCACTCTTCCTCTCCTTCTGCATATCATAAATGATTAAACCGTCAGTTGTTCCGATAAAAATCTTATGGTCAGCCGATTCATACATTCCGCCCGGGTTACAGACTCCCGATTTGGCAAAATCATTTCCAAAGATCCTCATTGTTCCCTTCTCCGTACTGAACCGGGAAAATCCTTTTTCATGTCCTATCCAGATATTATTCTCAGAATCAGCCAGTATGCTGTAACAATAGTTTGACATCAGGTCATTAGTCCTGTTTACAGCCAGTACCGAATCATTCAGGAATCTGAAGACCCCATTGCTTTTTGTTGCGGCCCATACTGCACCATCAGAGGTCTGGGCAAACGAAAGGATCTTATTCAGGGTGCTGCCATACATTACGCTGCTGCCCTGTATAATATTGAAATCCCTGTCAATACTGAAAAGCCTGTCACTCTCAGTGCCAATATATACAGTTCCGTCAGCAACAGCCATGATCTTATTAATGCTGTTATGAGGCAGCCCGTTATTTATATCAAACCTGTGTCTTTCAGCTCCACTGTTTTTATCAAGAACAATGACACCGTTTGTAGTGGCAAGCCAGATATTATTGATTTTCAATTTCAATATCCTTTATAAAATCAGATCCTGAGTCGCCCGACCTGTAAAATCTTTTCACCGCACCGGATTTATTTCTCAGATACAGGCCGCCTCCGCCTGTTCCGATCCAGAGATTATCCTCCTCAAGGAAATATGATGTTATCTCAGTATTTGCAACAAGCCTTGTCAGATCTGTAAAAGCGACTGACTTCCCTGTAAATGCATCAAAAATATGAAAGCCTTCAGGTGTCCCAAGCAGATATTTTCCCTCATAGCTGCCCACAAAAAGAATATTATTCCGGACAGCGTCCTCTCCGGGCTGATAAAAACCTATAGCATAGGATGTCAGCATTGATAATCCTTCAAAATATGTTCCGATCCAGAAATTGCCTTCCTTATCCTGGAAAACAGTCTTGAACATTATCCGTTGCCAGACCTGTGCTCTTGTTATATTCGCGGAAGGAACTGATTGTCTCATAATCATCTGAAAAAATAATCTGCAGCAAGCCAAGCCAAATGTGGATACAAGCAGGTTCTTTTCTGAATCAATAATTATTGACTGAACGCTTAAAGATTCAAACCCGGAAAGGTTTTTTAATCGTCCCAGTGTATTGCCTCTCTCAGAGAGATGGAGTTTAAAAAGTCCATTACCATCTGTTCCGATCACAAAATCTGAAGAGTCTCCGGTCTGAAGTATTGCAGTAATACCTGAATAGTCGAATCCTTCGACAGTGGATGACACTGAAACAGAGTCTTTTTCGAGATTACAGATAAGCAGATTTTCCTGTGTGCCAATCAGCAGTTTCTGTTTACCGGCAAATGCTCCAGATAACATTACAGGATCAATATGAAAGATTGTATTTATGAATTTCGTCGGTATTTGCCGGGTCTATGCTGAAAATTGCCTTTCCCTGGGGGATAACATAGATAAGACCATCAGGTCCCTCCACAAGGTCGCTGACAGACTTTTCGTTAGGCAGTTTAACCTGGATCAGGGTACTTCTTTCGCGAATAGAAAACAGATCCGTCGTTGCATCCAAACCAGAGTGTTCCACTTTTATCCTTCAGGCTGGCGGTTGTATATCTGAGCTGTGAAGAATCGGGGAACTGTACTCTGTAAAAATTATAACCGTCAAATCGTGCAAGTCCGTTTCCGGTACCAACCCAGAGGAAACCATCACCTGACTGGTCGATTGTATAAATAAATCCGTTTGGAATATTATTCTCAGTTCCATAATTCTTGAAACTGTAAGTCTGACTATTTGAGATCTGACAAATAAATAGAAGGAAAACTATTGTGCCGATAAATACTTTCATATTGGATATCAATTTCATCGGGAGTTCCCCTTATTTTTTTGGCGCTATTTTGGTGATATTTGTTTTGGGAATGTAAACCGGAACTCCGCCGATTGGTGAACTATAGAATTTCAGAGCATCACCTCTCTGGTTTTTAAGAGTAACAACGACATTATTGTTTTTAACAAGTTCTCCCTGCCGTTTATGAAACTGAAAGTCGAGTGAAGAATTCACCTCGGCAGGTTCAATTGGTATGTTGGATGATTCCCAGTCGTTCTTCATTTGAAATCGGGACTTCAATTCCCTGTTTGTATCTTGAAACAACAAGTATCTTGCCATCATTGTCCCAGTCAAAATTTGATTGCTTTGATAAATACAACACCTGTATCGACAAACGGGTAGATATGTGCCACACTCTTAAAATCATTCCACATCCGGAAAGTATAAGCATATGTAAAAGCGTTTGCTCCTTCAATTGGAAGATTGTTATTTGCATCGCGGCTGAGAAAAAACCTGTAAAGATTTCCATCATCACCACTTACTCCTTCACAGACAATCTTAAATATGTAACTGTTCCATCTTTCATTGAAATCGCCTTCTGAAGGATTGAAGGGTCCGAAAGTATAGAACTTATTATCATATCGTGCTTCTGAACCGAAGACTTTTGATGCCAGCAAATTGCCGGATTTGTAATCTAGATCCTTTTTCAAGTCCTTTGGAATCTTCATTCTTGATCAGGGTCAACACCTTTTCCTCCATAAACTGAAAATATGAATTTAGAATTGAAATCACCCTGAATTTCATCATTCTCTCCGCCGCAATCAGGATCAAAGACTCTGATATAAAATGGCTGGTTATAATCTTTCAGAATAGTAAAGAAAAAGATCTGATAAAAATCGTTGTCTCCCCATGAAGTCTTGCCCGATTTTCCAAAGGTTACAAGAAAAGGAATATTCTCATCCTTTCCCGGAACTGCCTGAGCCTCAATCAGATGAGGTATAAGCAACTGCCAGCAGAAGAATGAGAACAAGAAACCTGTATTTCGATTTATTAACTTTCATCGATTGTCAAAATTAATCATTTCAGGCATCATGGGTTAGTCTTAACTATAATATTTTTTGAAACACAGGTTTCCCTTGCTTACTCTCCCGGGTTCAGGTTTACCTGTCACAATCAGCTGAACATTATATGATCCGGGTTTAACAAAGCCCTTGTCAACCTTGTGTGCCAACCGCTACTGTTTCATCACCGAAGTTCCAGTAATACTGTGCAATATCCCATCCCGGAAGATTTGTCTTCGCCTGCACTCAACATAATTTTCTGTCCGGTTGCAATGCTGTCCGGGCCGGAGATATAAGCCTGTTCAATTTTTGTCACAACAAGGGTATCTGATTTTTCATTGTATGATACCTCTTTTGTAATAAGATTTAATACATCAAGCTGGACAATATATGTACCCGGTCCGTGATAGCAATGCTCAACCACCACTCCGGAGGCTGTATCTCCATCGCCGAATCGCCAGTTGTACACAAACGGAACTGTATCAAGCTTAAGCGAATTCTCTTCCACAAACCTGTAACAGTAACTGTTCTCAGCCAATTCATCACAGGCTGCTTTTCTTATAATTGTTGATACAAACCTGTAAACATCATCACTTTTTGTCCCTGTTGGATGAAAAATAACCTTTCTGCATATCAATATCCGCAACCAATGAAAAATCGTCAGAGGAAGAATTTATCGGTTCAGGCAGAAGAACCGGATCGTCCCATTTCCCGTTTGACAAATGATGTGTAATATATATCAAGGTTTCCGAAACCGCCTGACCTGTCGGATGTAAAAAACAGTCTGCCTGAAGGGTGATAATAAGGATAATTTTCAGCACCCGGTGAATTAACTTCTGGTCCGAGGCTAACCGGTTCTGCCCACTCGCCGTTCACATATTCACAATAATAGAGATCAGATCCTCCCTGTCCACCCGGCATATTGGAGGCGAAAAAAAGATATTTGCCATCGCTGCTTAGACGAGGGCTGGGCGATGTCATAGTCCGGACTGTTATATCTGAAAGGGCGCATGGCCAGAAGCTCGCTTCCTGAAATCTCCGCCATAAATATTCCGCTATGGTTTTTGAAACTTTTCTTCTTAGCATCCGATCCGGTTTCAATTTCACTTGTAAAATACAATGTCCTGCCATCAGGTGCCATGCAAAAAGGGCCATTGTTAAACAGTGTATTCCTTTCACTTTTAAGCTCTTTTGGCTTTTCCCAGGCATGAGGAATCAACCATTTTGGCTAGGTAAATATTATATAGACGGCGTCCGTCAAAATTTGTACGGTCTTTTATAATACTGAACCTTTTGTCGGAGCAGAAAACAAGTCCGTTCTTATACTATTACAGGTGAAATTTCACTGAAACCAGAGGAGTTAAATGGCATTCTTTCTACCTTATAGACAGAAGGGGCCTGGCCATTTGTCCGGGTCGCAATAAATGACATCGTCAAAATTACTGTAAGTAAAAAAAATGCTCTTTTAACCATATACCTAGAAATATCTCGGATTAGCAGCGCTAATCTTAGATCCGAATTCATATCTTAAAATAAACTCCATAGATCCATTTGAGTATGAGTTCATATCGCTGACCGGATAATCATAAGAAAATCCGAGCATCAGCTGAGAAGTAAGCTGAACCTGGAGAATCCCAACCACAACTTTTTCAGTCGTTCTCCAGGAGGCTCCGACCCATATCAGGTCGGCCAATATCAGATTTGCATTAATGTCGAGCTGTGTAAGCTTCTTTGTTTCCTGAAGCGAATAGTTAACAAGCATCGATGGTTTGAATTTCAGCAAATCTGAAAATGTAATAAGTCCCCCTGCTGTAAATATCAGATCGTAATTGCCAAAACTGTGATAGGCTTCAACACCATTTGATCCTGTTTTCTGATAGCTCAGGAACTGAGGCACCGAAAGACCGGCAAAAAGGTTATCGCTGTAATAGTAGACTCCTGCTCCCACGTTCGGAAGAATATATTTTCCGTCATCCATAAACACAGGATCGTAAGGATCGGTGAGGCTTATTCCTGTATAATCGGTATTTGAGAGATCAACTCCTCCCCTGATTCCGAATGACAGCTTTCCTGGTCCGAGCTTAATATTATATGCATACATGGCATAGATACTCTTTGATTTTGTATAGCCATACTGCATGAACTGGCCTGTAAGCCCAAGGGAAACTTTATCATTTTTCATCGGGGTGTGCAATGAAATTGTCTGAAATACCGGAGCATTGCTTATCCCCATCCACTGCATCCTGTATGACAGAAAACCGCTGAGGGCTCCTCTTGATCCTGCATAAGCCGGATTTATCAACAGACCGTTCTGAAGGTATTGGCTGTATACAGGATAAGCGAGACTGATGTCCTTTGTATCAACAGTCTGCCCGAAAACAGATGTAAAAACAGAAAGGATTAAAACAAACAGTATCGCCTTTATCTTGTTCATATATTGAAATTCAATAAATCAATGTCAGAAATAAATTCAATCAATATCTTTTAAGTTCAATAAAACCGCTTTTCTTAATTACCTTATTATCCTGGGTTATAAGTTTGAATAAATAATAATACGTTCCGTCCGGAAGTTCAATGCCCTTATTGTTCTTTCCATCCCAGTCAACCCATTCCTGTCCGTCCCTGTTTGTAGTTGAATAAACAACAGTACCTGCCCCGTTCAGGACGGTTAATTCTCCTATCTGGTTCTCCGACAGATGCAATCCTTCAATCCTGAATTCGTTGTTATAGCTGTCGCCGTTGGGTGAAAATCCCTGCGGAATGAAATCGGGCAACAACTCAACATACACTGTATCATCGAGAATGCACATTCCGTTTGTTACCGACCAGACGAAGAAATTCTTATCCGGAGAGAGATTCCTGATCTGTGTTTTACTGTCAGAAATATTGTCAATTATTGCAGTGCCCGGGTCAAGAGCAGTCCAGTAACCAGACTCACCCTGTATTATCGGTGGATCTGCCTTCATAATATAAGTTCTGTCAAGCGAATATATGCTAACGTCTAACCCTGCATTGACGGGACTTTCGGGGGCAGGATTGATCAGGATCTCAGCTGCAAGTGATGTGTCTGAACAGCAATCTGCGAGTCCTGATATAACTCTGCGTCTGTACAATGTATTAATTGACAGTTCGGGTGGCTGATAGCCTGATAAATTATTTATTCCTTCGGCAGCAACCCATGTTCCTCCGTTGTCGGTACTCTGGTCCCAGAAAAAGAGGTATGAACCTGAACCGCCTACGGGTGATGTGCCAGTGACCGGATCAGGAGTTGTATTTTCGCAAATCGGTGAGGTGCCAACATCTATAAAATTATTTGAGATCGGAGCAAGCACGTTCACTGTCACTGTTGAAGCACTTGTATCAACACAGATGCTTTGCCTGTCAATGACCAGCCTTTTAAAATATGTTGTGGCAACAAGCGGAGATGGTTGATCATAATCTGACTGGTCAGCACCTGAGATTTCATAATAACTTTTCCGGTCGGCCGAACTGACCCACTGGTAGGAATATGGTTCACCTGCACCACCTGAAGGATTATTTGTTCCGATCATTATCCGGGGAGCCTGACCATTGCATACTATAGTGTCAGCAGCAAGACTGGCAAGTGAAATACTATTATTGTCTATCGGAGGAAGAACAGTGATCCTTACAGAGCTGCTTGTATCGCTGCAGCCGGATGAATGTGTTATACGCCTGTAACTTGTAGTGGTTGTAAGTACAGCATGGCTGGTAATCACGATCATTTGTATTAATAAACCTGTTATATTTTTCCATCCCGGGGAAAGAGCCGGAACTATCCTGCCATGTATAATAACCGTTCCCGTTATTCGGCAGATTGCCATTGATCCTTTCCGGAACAGAACCATAACACACTAGCGGATTTAAAGTGGAAATAAGATTATTCGAAATATAGAGGAAAATCTCTCAGGTGAATTGTATCACTGATATCCATACAGACATCATTGTTGCCGGAATATACAACTCTCCGAAACCTGTAGTAATTTTCCGGGATCCTTTCAACCGGCAGAATAACAGGCAGTATGCTATCCCTGTCGGATATACCCTGCTGCGGTTACCCATGCAGAATAGTTGTAGCTGCTTTCCCATCTGTACCTGTACATGATTATCTCCTCCGCCGATTACTTCAGCTCCAATAAGTTCATTGAATTGTGTACCATAGCAAACAGAGTCGTCTGCCGGCGGACGGATTTTTATTTTATTTCCCGTTATTAAAGGGAGAACGGTCATTTCAACAGAGTGTGATGTATCAACACAGGTTCCGGAGGTTACAATTCTCCTGTACCTTGTTGTATTTAAAAGCCCGTCGGCAGGGTCAAATTCCTTTGCTGTCCCTGTGGCAATATTCTTCCATGTACTTGCTGAGGAACTGTCCTGCCACATGTAAAAGAGGTAATTCGTTGATGGAACAATCAGATCAGGCATAAGCTGCCCGATTAACGGAGGATTTCCATTATAACAAATTGTATCCGGATTGCCGACGATATTATTGCTGATAAAAGTATGAACAAGTATCTGAACCGGTTTGCTTATATCTGTTATTGGCGGAGTCCCTGTATCCATAACCACTCTTCTGAACCATACGGTATCTGTCGGAGAAATGGCATCGGCGAGTGTAGGCGTATAATTTAGCGGATCAGCATCATTTGCAAGAATGATCGGGAGATGCAAATGTTGATTCATAGCTCTTCTGCCACTACAATTGTATATGTACCTGAACCACCAACCGGTACAGTTCCGATAATCTTTGGCGGTCTCATGTTCGAGCAGACAGAATCAATTTGGTTGTTGCTGGCTGAAGAGTGTATCTTATTGAAAAGGAATCCGTTTAACAGCGGGATAAATGTTTTGGTACTTCCTCCGTTCAATCCTGAGTTTGCATGCAGTGAACCACCTGTCCTGGTACCCGGAGACCCTCCGTTTGCAGTAATATTGAGATTTGACGGATATGTCAGATTATTTGTAAGTATGAGTCCACCCCCTCCTCCACCACCTTCTCCGAATCTGTTACTTGCATTTCCTCCGTTTCCGCCGTTTGCATTCAGGTTAAGAGCTGAAGTACTTATCCGGGATGAAAAGCTCTGCTGATAGAGAGCGATTGTACCGCCTCCGCCTCCGCCTCCGGCACCTGCATTTCCGGCTGAAGAGCCTGCCGGAGTTTCTCCCTGGGCTGAGATTGTATTATTATTCCCCTTGAGCGTATCACAGATAATTATAATAATCCCTCCGCCATGACCTCCCGGAGTTGCAGTCCCGCCACTTCCATAGGTTGATGATCCGCCTCCACTTCCAAGCAGAATACCTCCGGATATATTATTATATACCGACTTTCCTCCCAAACCATAACCATATTGAAGACCTGCTCCGCAAATGGCGTCCGATTCAACTCCCCCGTTTCCTCCTGCACCAACCATTGTTTCGCTGATGCCTCCTGCGCCACTGCCGCCGCCGCCGCCTGCAAACCTCCCGTTTCCACCCCCTCCGCCTGTAAAATTAGCTCCCTTTCCCTTTGAATAATCAGGATAGACAGGAAAAGTGGAGGCAATAAGTACCCTGCTCACAAGACCTTCGCCCTTGAAACCGGAATTAGTATTATTATCAGGATAGGCGTATTTGTCATACAAAGCTGAATTGACATTCGTGCAAATTCCGTCGCCGGAGGAAGTAGCACCTCCCCTAAACCCCATTGAGGCGACATCAATGTTTGCATTAAGGTTAACTGTACCTCCAACTATCATTGTGAGAACACCGCCAGTTTTTGTAGTGACGCTATCCCATGGCTGGGCCTTAAGTTCTGAGGTAACCATAGCTGAATTATAGTAAGGTACCCTGATCAGCTGCACAAGTCCTTCAATGTCATATACATTCGCAAGCCTCCTTGTAAAAACAATATTCCGCAAAGGATAATCTACTGATTGAATAATCAGAAATTCATACGCACCGGTAGTGCCCTGGCTGTATTGATACGTCCCGTATGAATTGTCATCCAGAGCCAAGCATAATGGCTCCTTTCATCTGTATAAGCAGAACAGTATCTCCTGTACTAAATGAGGAAGCATCGGTAACTGTAACATTATCAAGGCCTCCGACAGACTCAACGTGAGAGTACTGATTGATCACCCCCCCTATGTGTGTCTGGGAAAAGAGCGAAAGAGTTACTCCTGAATAAAATAGAAGACTTAGTATGATTTTCCGAATGTCGAAACCGAAACCTCTTATCATTAAAACCAGTTATTATCGGCTAATATAACTATTATATCAAACAAATTTGAGAATAGATAGATACCGCGAGCTAAAGATAACCAAATTTAGATTGTATGAATTTTAGAGTTATCGAACAAAGTGGATAAATTTATTAACCGCACATAGTTGAAAAAAGAGGCTACATGACCGGCTTTCAATTCGTCTTATCGGCATTGTATATGAGAGGGAGCTCAACATAGAATACAGTTCCTTTATCATCTTCCGACTCAAACCAGATCCTGCCACCGGCATTTTCTATATATTTTTTTGTTATTGATAATCCCAGTCCCATACCGGAAGATTTTGTAGTGAAATTCGGAGTGAAGAGCTTTTTCCTCAGCTCTTCAGGAATACCGCTCCCATTATCTGAAATCGAAACCACGACCTTATCGTTCTGAATTTCAAGGCTTACATCAATGATTCCCTCCTTTCCGCCGGGAATAGCCTGAATTCCATTTTTTATCAGATTGGCAAATACGCTGTTTAGATGCTCCCTGTCAGCATAGATCATAATCTTGCTCTCCTGAGGCCAGTTAACTCTGAAAGTTATATTGTCGGTATTCTTGAAAAGTTCAAGAGTTGTCCTTATCTGGTCAAGCAAATTAATCTCCACAGGATTGTTCCCGGGCATTTTTGCAAATGATGAAAAGGCCGTTGCAATTGATGAAAGATTATCAATGTATTCGATCTGGTTCCTTGTAAATCGCTCAAGCAGTTTATCAAATCCCGGAGCTTTGTCATTCCACGACTTAAATAACTGCTGAACATTGAGCTTCATCGGGGTAAGAGGATTTTTTATCTCGTGGGCAATCTGTTTTGCCATCTCACGCCAGGCATATTCGCGTTCCGAATTGGCCAGTTTGTGGGCGCTCTCCTCAATCTCATCCACCATCCTGTTGTATTGCTTTACAAGTTCACCGATCTCATCGTTTCCGCTGTAAACAAGATGTTCGCTTTTCTTGCCAACTCCTACTGATGCAAGACCTTCCCCGAGCATTGAGAGTGGTGAAGTGAGCCTTCCGCTGATGAAGACTGCAAGACTCATGGTTATAACAATGAGGAGAAGAGTGAAATTTATAATTGCAACAATCAGATTGGATATTTCACGTGCCAGAATGCTTTGCATCCTGAAATATGGGAGGTTAAGGTATGCGATTACTTTTTTGTCACTGTCGATAAAGGGCACATAGGCAGAGATATATTCAAGGGATCCTACTTTTTCCTTCTGGATATATTCGCTCCTTGTAAGGCTTGTGAGATTATTAAATGCCATATTGTTTATCCTGCGGCTTGTAAGATTCCTGTAAAAGATCTCAGGACGAGATGTTGCAATCAGGAAACCATTCAGATCATACAGGTTAATATCGGTATTGAAAGTATTTGAAAGTTTATAAGCAACTCATTTAGTGAGGAATAGCTATTATTGCGCAGATCTGTTGAAACCTGTTTTTCCATCGAAAGGCGGTTATCGAGCTCAAGATAAACCGAGTTCAGCTTCTCCTTAATATTTTCATAATGCTTTGAATGAAATTGATTTACAGTCAGATATGCAACAACAATTCCGATAAGTATGAAAGAAAACAAGAGTATCCCTATATATGAAAACTGTAGCTTCTGCCTGAAATTAAGGACATTGGGCCTCTTCACCATTGGCCTTCTGATAATTACAATAAACAGATTTGAAAAGACAAGAACAAAGGCAAAAATGTAGGCAAAAGAGATTATAATATCTCCCAATGGTCAGTTTGGGTCTGGAAATCAGAATAGTAGCATTTCCGTTTTTATAAAGTACATGTCTGAATCCATCAGAATCGAATACCCTGTAATCGGCTATCTTGTCAACATATTCCGCATCAGTCTTGTCGTAGGCAAAATCACCTGTGCTCAGAACAATCTCTCCGTTAATATATTTTGCAAATGAATAATCCTTGATACCGGCATAGCCATGGTATTTTTTATCAAGCAGCAGTTCAGAATAACCCGGCTGAAAGACATTTATATCGCTGTACAACTCTATAAAAAGGCCGTTTCTGTTTGTTGCGCCGGTCTTATAATAAAGCCTGCCAATATAATACGACCTTCCTCCCTGATTATCAATAAAATAAAATTCTGTTCCGGTAAGCTTGTGGCCATCTCTCCTGATTCGTTCATCAAAAAAGGTAAAACAGTTTTCGAATACTTCATTACCCGGACCTACTCTCAACGACTCATCATCTCGACAGAGTACAATATTGAAATTAAAGTTGCTCCAGTAGCCGTTGAAATATGTCTCCTGAAGATATCTTGATATTTTATCAACATCTTCCTTGTCAAAGTAGTCCGGCTGCATCATCGATTTAAGGATGGTGTCCTTTGAGATGACCGGCCAAAGATCAAGAAAAAGATTCTCAGCATCGGGGTCATTCTCCGCAGAAAGGGAAACAGCCTTTATCTTCAGATTATCAGTAGTTTTTCTTTCAGAAAGTATATTTATAAAATAGAGAGTATAGATCCCGAAATAGAGTGAGAAAATTACAGCCATATTGAACAATCCGATCCTTGCCTGAAGCGATTTCCAGGTGCTGATAGTAAGAATAAGGTAAAAGAGTGACAGTGGAATCAAAGTTGCGGGTTTACTCCCAGTAAATGGCTGCGATTACAAGGATTGAAATCGCTATTGAATAGAGTACTGACAGATGACTTTATTTGCTCGTGCAGCAATGAAATATTTTTATAAAATACTGTACAGGAACCAATATCAGCAATATTGCGGATGTGAATCCAGCGACACTGAATATGCTGATCTCAAGAACCTTATAAGCTTCAAAGTTTATATTTGAAGTTGAGATCAACTCTTTGAAAATAAGATGATACAGGCTTACAAGAAGGGCTCCCGGGACAAGCAGTGCTGTAAGAGTTAAAATGTCTGTTCTTCTTTTCTTACTGATTAAAGTTTGCAGAGGGAAATGCCTGTAAAAGACATTGGCAAAGACAGCGCTCAATAGGCTCAGAAGCAGCAGATGACCCAGCGATGGTATTATGCCATCATATGAAAATCTGTAGGGTGAAAAAAGCTCAGTCTGAAACAGGACGAGCGGTTTGCCGGTAAAAAGTATGACGCCATAAATCAGTCCGAAAGATAACAGCACAAAACTCACTGCCATCATTCGTTTACCCCCGGCAACGAGTAATTTTACAAGTTCGAGGATTAGAATAACAAATGCACAGAATGACAAGATCCATAAAAACAGCGGCAGGAATATAAAGTAAGTCTTGACCTTTACTTCGGGGAAAATAAGAGAAAAAAGGAAATCACCGTTTATGTCTGAAACATGAAACTCCGAATCGCTTTTATCTGTGCTGAATCCTACATTTTCCGGGATTTTAAAATCCTTTTCAAATCCGCTTTTTATAATATCATTTTCAAAATTATATTCTGTCCGTATCCTCAGCAGGCCTACTATTTTTTCATTTCCTGCCCTTATTGTTCTGGGTAAAAACCAGCCATTCTGAAAAAAAATAAGGTTCCTGCCGAAGATTGAATCATTTATAAACTGGGGAACATCAAATTCGTTATCTGACCAATATACAAGCTTGTTATCAATGTATTCAAGAACAGTGATCCTGTTCTTATCAGCCAGGGAAAAAAGGTTGTTTTCAGTCAGGGAGCCATGGTGATATTCCCTGGCAAGTATCGGCTTCATGTTATTGAGGCACTGCTCCATAATCCGCTCCTTCTCGACAAGGATCCTGTTGAATTTTCTTGTCCTGAAACGATATTCAAAGTCGCTGAAATAGATTGATTCAGAGATAAATGCAGCTGCAATCAGAATAGCTGTCAGAAGGCCAAGGAGTATAAGAGATCTGTTACCTTTCATAATCTGCAGGCTTATTCATGATGGTATGGCTCTCCCTTCATGATAGTAAATGCCCTGTAAAGCTGTTCAAGGAACAACAATCGTACCAACTGGTGAGGGAAATGTCATTTTCGAAAGCGAGATCATGAAGTCGGCTCTCTCATATACTTCATCTGAGAAACCCCATGGACCGCCTATTATAAATACTATCCGTTTCCTTGAGATCATGAAGGTTTTTTCCATCCACTTTGAAAACTCAATTGTCCTTAATTCCCTTCCTTTTTCGTCAAGAAGGACAACATAATCCTCGCTGTTTAAAGTCTGCATTATCTTTTTTCCCTCTTTTATCTTTTGTTCCTGAACAGGCAGAGTTCCTGAATTTTTAAGATCAGGAAGAGTTATTATCTCAAAAGCATTGTATTTCATTATGCGGGAAAGATAAAGATCAGCAATCCCTGCAACATTTTTATCGGTTGTTTTTCCTGTCTGCACCAGAGCGATCTTCATGAAAAGTACTATAATATAATAATTTGCTTTCCTCTGCAAAAATAACAATTTAATACTTCCAATACTGAATGCAGCATGGTTATTGTAGAAGCAGGATATATGACCAGGGACAATTAAAAATCCGCATGGAAAGGAATTGGATTCAAATCGTAATCAAATTAGTATTAAATTTGTACTGCATTGACTTGATTAGTCGGCAAAATTAATTTTGAATGAGATGAAATCTGTAAAAATTATTCCGGCGATATTTATTGCATTCAGCTGTCTTACAGCTACAGGACAGGATCAGGCAAGTATCCCCGGAGGAATTTCAATTGCAATCAAAGCAGGCAATGCCTCAGAACTGGCAAAGTATATGAATTCGACGATTGAGCTTCTTTTGCTTGATAAGGAAGATTTCTATAAAAAGAATGTTGCAGAGACAATCCTGAAGGATTTTTTCAATGAATATCATACCAAAGATTTTACAATTCGTCATCAGGGTGCAAAAAACGATGCTCAATACGCAATAGGTAATCTCAAGACAGAAAAAGGAGATTTCCGTGTATATTTTCTCTTAAAAAAAGTTGATCAGGAATTGCTGATTCACCAGATAAGAATTGAAGCTGACAATGGCCGATAGTTTTCTCAGGGATTTCATATTAAGAAGCCTGGCAGAAGATATTGGTGACGGAGATCACTCTTCACTGGCATGCATTCCGGCAGAAGCTGCCGGGAAGGCAAAACTTCTTATTAAGGAAAAAGGGATACTGGCAGGAATCAGGGTAGCCAGGGAAATTTTCTCAGGTCATTGATAAAGAGCTTAAACCTGAAGCTTCTTTGTGATGATGGAAGCGAAGTTACTCCCGGAGATATAGCATTCTATGTATCCGGACGGCAGCAGTCAATCCTGAAGGCCGAACGACTCACCCTGAATATAATGCAAAGGATGAGCGGAATTTCAACAAGCACGCGTGAATATGTTGATAAGCTTACAGGGCTGAAAACAAAGATCCTCGATACAAGAAAGACAACTCCGGGTTTCAGGTTCCTCGAAAAAGAGGCAGTGCGGATTGGCGGTGGCATGAACCACAGAATGGGGCTATATGACATGATAATGCTGAAAGACAATCATATAGACTATGCCGGCGGTATTGAAAAAGCTATTTTGCAGCACAAGGGATTACCTCAAAAGAAATAATCTTGAATCTGAAAGTCGAAATTGAAGCAAGAAATCCTGAAGAGGTCAGAAAAATACTGTCAGTCGGATTTATTGACCGCATTATGCTGGACAATTTCAGTATTGAGGATACACTGACTGCTGTAAAGGAGATATCGGTGGAAGATGCGAAACAGAATCATCGGGAGGAATAACCCTCGACAACAATCAGATCATATGCCGAGTGCGGTGTTGACTTTATTTCTGTGGGAGCCCTCACTCATCACATTAAAAGTCTTGACATGAGTCTTAAAGCAGTATGATTTATGAAGAAACCGGAAGGAACAGCCATAAACTTAAGCGAGTGGATAAACAAATTGGTTCTTCCGGGTTTTGACGGATTGCCGATACGTCAGGTTATAACATTTGTACTAAAAGGATTCAGGAAAGGTGTTCTTGTCACAAGAGCATCATCTATAGCGTTTAACCTTCTCATGGCATTACTTCCCGCATCGATTTTCCTGTTCACACTTATCCCTTTTATCCCGATCCATAATTTTCAGAAAGAACTTCTCAGGCTATTTGAAAATATTCTTCCATCCAATGCCTTCAATTTCCTCCAGACAACTATTATTGATATAGTTACACGTAAGAGCAGAGGCTTGCTAATAATTATGTTTGCTGCTACTGTTCTTTTCTCCACAAACGGCATTCATGCAATAATTCATGCTTTTGTTGTTTCTGCACACTCTTTTAAAACAAGATCATGGCTTCATCAGCGTAAGATCTCGGTTATTCTGCTGTTGATTGTTACATTCATGACATTTGCGGGAGGAATGCTCATTATTTTTGAAAAGGTTGCTGTTGACCAGGCTTGTTGAGTATCATATTATCAAACGTACACTGGTGATAAATATCCTGATATTTCTCAAAGTGGATGGTTATCATTTTGCTTGTATTTCTTACTATCTCATTTCTTTACTATTATGCTCCTGCAAGAAGAAGCGGCTTCAGATTCTTTTCAGCAGGCTCAACCCTTGCAACCATTCTTTTCCTGATGACCTCTCTCGGATTCTCTGCATATGTAAATAAATTCGGCCAGTACAATAAACTTTACGGGTCCATCGGGACATTAATGGTAATTCTTATCTGGCTGTATCTGAACTCAATTGCCATCCTTATCGGCTTTGAACTAAATGTGAGTATCAAAGCTGCACTTGATAAGGATGCTGAGGATATTCAGGCTCTCAACTGCAGTGAGGAGACTGCCTAAAAATTGATATCAACCTGCATAGTAAATGTGTTTGCATTCTGGTTGTTTGTATTATAATATGCTTTTGGATTATTATAAATATCATAGCCAAAAAGCACAGAGACATTTTTTGAGAACGCCCATGAAGCGCCAAAACTTAATGCCCCCAGATAATTTTGTCCTCCCTGATAATCGACAGCAAGCCAAAGCTTTTCAGATATTTCTGTTATAGTTCTGTCCCATGAAAGCAGAATGCCGGTATTTGCCTTATTCAGATTCTCGTCAACAAGAAGCTTTTCATTTCCCATATAATAACCGGCAGTGAGCCTTCCAAGGATTGGAATTGTTTTCGCAATTGCCCCGTATATTATATTGTAATTTGTAAGATCTTTTTTTAATCCTAAATTATATATCCCAAAAGCAATTGAAGGAGAGTATTTAAACAATGCATCTTCGGGGAATCCGATTTTTGCATTAAAATAAATCGGGTGATCATCATAATTGCTGTCTCCCATATACAAATAATCCACTCCTATTTCTCCCTGGAATTTCTCAAAAGGAAGGAGACCTGTTGTAAGAGCCAAAATCAGTCATACCGGCACCACGTACACCTTCTGTCTTGGCTGTCCTTATGTAACTATCGATTCCGAGATGCATTGTCTTCCACTTTTGAAAATCAGTTGAGGGGATCCAGATCTGGGTTGAAGGTGTTGAAAAAGACAACCCATGGACAAAAAAAGATGAGCAGCTAAAGTAAAAAATGTAAATTTTTTCATGGTTAAGAGTTTTAAGTGCATTTTTCATCGGTGTTGTTTAAAGGATTTGTAACAGAGAGGAGCGAATAATCGTTACTATCCAAATCGCTCCTTTCTGTCTTTTTAAATGCTTTACCTTGACAAAGGTGTCTCAGAGTTTTTATCCATTTTCACTCCGGCATAAGCTTCAACGCCCATCTCCGGTATATCAAGGCCCAGCAGCTCGTCTTCCGGGCGTACCCTGTTACCTACAATCTTGTCTATAAATTTGAACATCAGCCAGCCTGCAAGTCCGACATAAATAATGTTGGCTGAGACACCCACTATCTGAGCAAAAAACTGGCTTAAGCCGCCTCCATAGAAGAGTCCGGTAACAGTACCTGCAACACCGTTCCAGCCTTCTCCATATGTGCCATCGGCAAATAGTCCGAGAGCCAGGCAGCCCCATAATCCATTCACGCCGTGGACTGCAATTGCACCCACCGGATCATCAACCTTTAGCACCTGGTCAATGAAAAGGGTAGCCTCTATTACAACGATACCCGATATGATTCCAATTATTGCAGCTCCGCCCACACTGACAAAGGCACAGGGAGCAGTTATTGCCACAAGCCCTGCGAGCATCCCGTTGAGCATCATCGTAGGGTCAGGTTTTTTTGTTCTGAAAAGCCACATATAGAGGACTGAGGCAATGGCTCCTGTTGCCGAAGCAATCATTGTATTCACGGCTACCACTGAAATTCTGAGATCAGTTCCTGCAAGGGACGATCCTGAATTAAAACCAAACCATCCGAATGCAAGTATAAATGTACCCACAGCAGCCATCACTATGTTGTGACCCGGAATTGCGTTTGCAGAACCGTCCCTGTTATATTTACCCAAACGTGGTCCAAGAAGATAAGCGCCGATAAAAGCAAGAACACCGCCTGTGAGATGCACTACCGAGGAGCCTGCAAAATCAACATGCCCATGGCCAAGTCCATATTCTCTGCCTAGCGAGGCAAGCCATCCGCCACCCCATACCCAGTTTCCATAAATTGGATATATGATTGTCCCAACAAATAAGCCATATATGAAGAATGATGAAAACTTCCATCTTTCTGCCATTGAACCTGTGGGTATTGTTGCCGTTGTGTCCATAAACACCATCTGGAACAGGAACATTGCGAGTATTCCGACATCATACACGCTGCCACCGAGAAAAAAACCCTTCATTCCAAAAAGTCCGAAAGAGTGTCCTCCCAGGGTGACAGAAAATTCACTGTTTAGCGCATCTGCACCCCCCAGGGTCCCGAGAGCTCCAAACCCACCAAACATCAATGCAAAACCGCAGACATAAAAGCCAAGCATTCCCAGCGGGTATATCAGAAAGTTCATTGCAATTGTATGTGCAGCATTCTTAGCTCTCGTAAGACCTGCTTCAACCATTGCAAATCCGGCCTGCATGAACATTACAAGAAAACCTGTAATCAGAACCCACATAAGATTGATTGAAACCTTGTTCTTACCTACTGCGTTTGCAACTTCTTCAAGCCCCGGAGCTCCCGGATTTGCTGCAGGAACATCGTTTGAACTACCCGTTGTAACTCCTCCGGGATCGAGACTCCGCGGAACATTATCCTTTGCATTTGCTGCTGATCCTATGGCCAGTAATAAAACTGACACGATAATTATTAAATTTTTTGCCATTGCTTCTGATGTTTGGTTAGTTCTACATTGATAATTTTGAATCACCCGGACCTGCGGTTGATGCTTCCCCACGTGCCCCATTACTTATTCTTACCGATTCTTCAATATTATAACTGAAGATCATCCCGTCACCAACTTCCCCGGTGAAAGCAGCTTTTTCTATGCATGCTAATGTTTTTTGAACATTGATGTCACGAAGTACAATCGATATTAATATTCTTGGGATATACTGAGTATCATAAACAGTACCCCTGTAGCTGTGATTCCCCCTTAACAGTTCGTTCCCTACCCCTGATGCGTCCCAGTATGAGAAAAAGTCTATACCGATCTTTTTCAGTTCGGTCTTGACCTCCTCGAATTTTGACGTCCTGATAATTGCTTCAATTTTCTTCATACATCAATTTTTAACAGTAAATAATTAGCGTCCCGGGATTTTGTCTCATTAAAAAACTACCTAATTGTAAAATCCCATATCTGAAGGGCTGTAAGGCCAAATACATGCCGTAAAAACAAAATATTTAATGAAGAAACAGCAAGCAGACAGGTATTGCTCTGAATAACAAGCAGTAGAAACACAATTAAATAAATTTGAAAGTTTCAGAAGGATGGGTTGTGACTACATAAATGTAAGAATGCACGATAAATCCTACAAAAATGTAGTATTTAACGCAACAACCCATGAAAATGAATATAATACAATGAATTTAAGACACTTAACAATCAGGAACCTTCGTGGCGTTTTTGTCTTTTGAAAACACCGGGGTCGATTCGGTACTTTTTTATCCGCAACCCCATTATCCGTTCAGTGAGTTTGAGCAGTTCAGCAGCTTTTGAAATATTTCCTTTTGAAGAGTTCAGCGAATCAATCAGCAGCTGTTTCTCAACATTTTCAAGTATTGCTCCAAGACTTCCGTCAACCCTTGAACCTGTAGATGCTGCACTCTGCAGTGTTGGAGGAAGATTGTGTGACCTTATCACTTTATCGGTGCTAAGAATTGATGCTCTTTCAATACAATTTTCAAGCTCTCTAATATTACCGGGCCAGTGATAGGTCATCAGCAGATCAATAGCGGTGGAGCTTATCCTCTTTATCTGAAGGCCATGGATATCATTATATTTTTCAATAAAATGATTGACAAGCAAGTGGAATATCACCTCTGCGCTCCCTAAGGGGAGGAACAATGAGAGGGAAGACATTAAGCCGGTAATACAGGTCTTCTCGGAATTCGTTATTTACCGATCATCTCCTCGATATTACGATTTGTAGCTGCAATTATCCTGACATTGGCTTTAATTGTTTCACTTCCTCACCAAGTCGCTGGAATTCTTTTTCCTGGAGCACCCTCAGTAATTTTACCTGCAGGCCCGGTGAAAGATCTCCTATCTCATCGAGGAAAATAGTACTATTCTCAGCTAATTCAAAACGCCCTTTGTGAAGCCTGTCAGCACCTGTAAATGCACCTTTTTCATAGCCAAAAAGTTCGCTTTCTATAAGCATTTCAGGAATTGCAGCACAATTTACTTTTATCATCTGCTGTTTGCTCCGGGGGCTCTGATCATGTATTGCATTTGCAACAAGCTCCTTTCCCACACCGCTTTCACCGCGTATCAGGATTGTTGCATTTGTCATTGCAACCTTTGTAATCAGGTCGTACACAGCCTGCATCTTTCCCGATTCCCCAACAAGTGAGCTGAATCCGTCGTTATAACTGAAAAGTCCATGCTCAATGAGCCTTGCATGATGCAGTTTCTCAATCTCCTCAATTTTATCCTGCCGCGATCTTACAAGACTTGCAAACATTGATGCCATTATCGTAAGCAGCTGCAGTTCATTCTGAAATGGATTGGCTGAATAATTTTTCAGTTTCACACTTAATGTCCCGATAATCTGGTTTTTGGCTTTAACAGGAACACAGATAAACGAACCATCATCATCTCTTTTAAATGTTGATTCTGTTTTGTTCAGATAACGGGGCTCATCAGAAATGTTTGGAATTATATATGGTTTTCCTGTTCTCACAACCTCACCTATTATACCTTCTCCTATCCTGTATTCTCCCCTTTCCTTCTCTTCCTGAGTAAGACCATAGGCAACTTCGATATATATTTTGGAAGAATTCCTGTTGAGAACAGTAAGTATGGCCTGCAGGATTCCGAATTTATTAGCCATCTCCTCCATAACTTCAAGGATACATTCCTCCAGATCGGTACTTTTTGCAACAACCTCGCTTACCTGGAAAAGCATGGATAAATTATCTTTGTGATCTGTCATGATGTATTGTCAACGATAAACAATCAATTCTGATAAGCTGTTTATTAGTTCCATAGCTATATTCAATTAATAATCAACCTCTGGACAAATTATTAACTAGAATGCTTATTGTCATATGTTAACTATCAATCTCCAGAGTTATTGTAGATCTTTCGCTATTACCATTGTGACTTGGGCAGTTTTGACTATTTTGTTTATTTTTAGTACTTTCGGGCCGGCAAAACCATAAAAATGAAAAACTGGATTGCGATCCTCATACTCCTTGTTGTAATAAGTTGCAACAGGGAAAAGTCAGTCACATATTTTACACCCGGGAAGGCACTTCAGTACTTTAAAGGCATCAAGGAGATCTGTGACCGTGATAATGGCAAATTATGGGGAAAGAATCTGTATGGCCCTATAATGTTTGTTGACAGGACAAGCCGGAGAATAGTTGCAAACATGCCTGATAAAGAAGGTCTTCTGAAAGGCAAGGATGGGGTCTTTACAGGTATGTATCCCAAGGAATTACTTATTAGCAATACTCCGGTAATTTATGGAGGAACACTTTTTGCAATGACACCTCTGCCGGCGGAAGAGGATGATTTCAAAATCAAAACTGCCGCTCTTCACAGTCTGTTTCATCGTTTTCAGAAAATAGCAGGAACGAGCTCTTTTGGCTATAACACAAACAATATGGATGAAAAGGAGGCCAGGTTGTGGATAAAACTCGAATGGAAAGCACTCAGAAAAGCACTTACAACTGAAGGAGAAGAACAAAAACTCTCAATAAGGGATGCTCTTATATTCAGGGGAGCAAACAGGGAGCTGTATCAGAAATATGCAAGGGATGAGAATCTTTTCGAAAATTATGAAGGCTTTGCAACTTTCACCTATACACTGCTTTGCACCCAGTCGCCGGATGAATATAAGGCAAGGATTTTTGAAAATCTCGACCGTGTTTACCAGATGCAGTCATATTCAAGATCATACGGATTCATTCATGGAGCACTATATGCCTCTCTGCTGAAAGAAAAGGGATTTGATTTTTCAAAAATAAAGACCAATGAAGATTGATCTTGGCAAAGCAGTAAAAGAGCTGTATAATATCGAATTGCCTGCTATTTGCAGGGATGTGGCCGGCAGTCTTGCCGTAAACTATAATATCGCTGAAATAAATGGAGAGGAGGATAAGCGGCTCGCCGACCTGAAGAGAGCATTCATGAACAAATAAGCATTTTCACTGAAAAACCTGTTGTGTTCGTTGAACTTGAGAGCCCCTATTTTGATTTTGAACCTGAAGATATTCATTCGCTCGATACCCTTGGTACTCTGTATAACTCGATAAGAGTTTCCGACAACTGGGGAAAGCTTACAGTAGATAAAGGTGGCTGCCTGTGTATCAAATAATTTTAAATTCCTGAGAATAACTGCAAAAGACTTTAAAGCTGATCATAAACATATTTCAGGAGAAGACTGGGTTCTTATCCTGAATAACGATTATGAACTTGTGGCAGTGAATCAGAATTATTTTATCAGGAAACTGATGCCGTAAAAACCGGACTCCCGACTTGTTAGATCTTTTTCAGCTCCCTAGTATTCGCTCTTCTATTGATTTTATCTTTGATTCAGCATCACTTTGCTTCTTCCTCTCCAAATCAAGCACACTGGCAGGTGCATTCTGAACGAAACGATCATTATTGAGCTTTTTCATCACAGTCTCAAGAAATCCTCTGTTATACTCCAGATCTTCTTTCAGTTTTATAAGCTCACCCTCAACATCAAGGTTGCCGCTCAGAGGAATATAATATTCGGTGGTGCTGACCATAAATGAAATTGCACCGGCCTGTTTCTCAGATACAAATACAATTTCTGACAGATTACACAATTTGATAATTACCGGAAGGAGTTCAACATCCCAGTTTTCCTTGTCAGCCCTGATAAGGAGTTCAAGTTTATCCCTGTATCGGAATTCCCTTGCTTTTCCTGACTGTTCTTACCGCACTCACTGTCTCCTTTAACGGATTCAAATCCGGCAAGAAGTTCCTTGTTGAATTTTTTAGCCTCAGGCATAAGGGAGATCATAATGCTTTCGCCATTCTTTCTTTCCAGAAGAATCTGCCAGAGATCCTCGGTAATGAATGGCATAAATGGATGTATCAGCTTCAGAAGCTTTTCGAAAATACCTATTGTGGCATTAAGAGTTTGTCTGTCAACAGGTTTCTGATATTCAGGTTTTATGATCTCGAGATACCAGCCTGAGAACTCATCCCAGAACAATTTATATGTGATCATCAGAGCTTCTGAGATCCTGAATTTTTTGAAATTGAGATCGATCTCATGTATCGATCTCTTAAGCACCTCCTCCATCCATTTTACGGCAATCTTTGAAGATTCAGGCTGTTCAATATTTTCATCAACTTCCCAGCTCTTTACCAGTCTGAAGGCATTCCAGATTTTATTCGCAAAATTTCGTCCCTGTTCGGGCAGGCTGTCATCATAAAGAAGGTCATTTCCGGCAGGAGAACAGAGGAGCATTCCAACCCTTACGCCGTCGGCGCCATATTTTTCAATAAGGTCAATGGGCTCAGGCGAATTGCCAAGTGATTTGGACATTTTTCTCCTCTTCTGGTCGCGGACCAGCCCTGTAAGATATACATTTCTGAATGGTTTCTTTTCCCTGTATTCATATCCGGCAATAATCATTCTGGCAACCCAGAAAAACAGGATCTCAGGTGCTGTAACAAGATCATTTGTAGGATAATAATACTTAATATCATCATTATCAGGATGATTTATACCGTCGAATGATGTTATCGGCCAAAGCCATGATGAGAACCATGTATCAAGTACATCCTCATCCTGTCTCAGATCTGACTCCTGAAGCATTGTCATTGCCGCTTTTCTCCCTGGCCAGACTGAGAGCCTCAGACAACATCCCCGCAACAACAAATTCATTATTATTGAAATACCATGCCGGTATTCTGTGACCCCACCATAGCTGACGGCTTATGCACCAGTCGCGTACATTCTCCATCCAGTGGCGGTAGAGATTCTTGAATTTTGCAGGATAAATATGTACATCACCATCCAGAACAGCATCCAGTGCAGGTTTTGAAAGCTCTTCCATCTTCAGAAACCACTGGAGTGAGAGTCTTGGTTCAATAACTGCATCGGTACGTTCTGAACGACCTATCTTATTATTATAGTTTTCAACCTTTACAAGGTTACCGCTCTTTTGAAGCTCCTTCTCCGCCAGATCTTTTGCCTTGAACCGGTCAACACCTACAAACATTCCTGCCCGTTCGCTCATTGTACCGTCATCATTAAAAACATCTATCGACGGAAGATTATGCCTCAGTCCTATCTCATAGTCATTAATATCGTGAGCCGGTGTTATCTTAAGACATCCTGTACCGAATTCAGGATCGACATAACTGTCAAATATAAAAGGGACCTCCCTGTTTACCATCGGGACAATAACTTTCTTCCCTTTAAGGTAGCTGTATCTCTCATCGTCAGGATTGGCACATACGGCGGTATCTCCAAGAATAGTCTCAGGACGGGTAGTTGCCACTGTTACATATCCATCCTCGCCAGACAATCTTATATCTGACATAATAAAGTTTTGATTTTTCATCAGTATAGTTAACCTCCTCATCCGAGACAGCCGTCATGGCCTGGGGATCCCAGTTTACCATTCTTACTCCTCTGTATATAAGCCCTTTATTATAAAGATCAACAAAAACCTTTATAACTGAATCATAACGTTTCTCATCCATTGTGAAAAGCGTTCTGTCCCAGTCGCATGAAGCTCCGAGCCGTCTTGAGCTGTTCAAGGATTATTCCTCCATGCTTGTTTGTCCATTCCCAGGCATGGTCAAGAAACTCATTTCTTGAAAGATCACGTTTTTCAATACCTTCAGCCTTAAGCTTTGCCACAACCTTTGCCTCGGTAGCAATCGATGCATGATCAGTACCCGGTACCCAGCATGCATTTTTCCCCTGCATCCTGGCACGTCTGACGAGTACATCCTGAATTGTATTGTTAAGCATATGGCCCATATGCAGCACACCTGTTACATTTGGAGGAGGAATTACAATTGTATAGGGTTCTCTCTCATCGGGAGTGCTCCTGAAAAATCCGTTGTCCATCCAGTAGCTGTACCATCTGCTCTCTGCCTTACCGGGTTCGTACTTTGAAGGAATATCCATAATATGCTGGTGTTTTCTTAAAATTTATGAAATGCAAAATTATAAAAATTTTTCGTGTTTCAATACTGTAAAATTAAACACGAAGGAGACAAAGGTTTGCACTAGGTACGCAAAGGAATTTTCAGAGCGCCTTGTCATCACCCCACTCCCCTCTGTTAAACAGCATTTCGTCCCGGTCAATTGTTTAAAATAATCTAAATAATTAGTTACCTCCTTCAAATTTATTTACTTTTGTCACTCTGAATTAATATTTGCGATTAACCGTTAAAATATGCCATCTATATCAGAAAAAGGGAAGGCAATGCCCGCCTCACCGATAAGAAAACTTGTTCCATATGCCGAAGAAGCAAAACGCAAAGGGATAAAGGTCTATCATCTCAATATAGGACAGCCTGATATACCTACTCCTGAAGTGGCACTCAATGCATCTGCGGAATATAAGCCTGAAGGTTGTTGGAATACAGCCATTCGGCAGGCAATGAATCATACCGCCGCAAGCTGGCTTCATACTATCAGAGTATTGGTATCAATATTGATCACTCAGAGATTCTTGTAACCACAGGAGGATCTGAGGCAATACTGTTTGCCCTGATGTCATGTGTAAATCCCGGGGAAGAAGTTATTACTCCGGAACCTTTCTATGCAAATTATAATGGATTTGCCACAACTGCAGGTATAAAGATTGTTCCTGTAACCTCAGTAATCGAGCAGGATTTTGCACTTCCTCCGATTAGTGAGATAGAGAAAAAGATCTCCTCCAAGACCAGGGGAATAATTATATGTAATCCGAACAATCCGACAGGCTATCTATATTCCAGGGAAGAACTTCTTCATCTCAGGGAGATTGTCAAAAAACATGATCTTTTTCTGTTTTCCGATGAAGCCTACAGGGAGTTCTGTTATGACGGAGCAGCCTCATTTTTCCGCTATGAATCTTGAGGGTATAGACAATAATGTTATCTTGCTCGACTCTGTATCAAAACGTTATAGCGAGTGCGGAGTAAGGATCGGAGCCTTGATAACAAAAAACAAAGAGGTAATATCAACTGCGCTAAAATTCGGACAGGCAAGACTTTCACCTCCCGGATTGGGACAGATAGCAGCTGAGGCATCGATAGACACACCTGCCGGCTATTTTAAGGAAGTAAATGATGAGTATACTGCAAGAAGAAATTATCATGGTTGAGGCGCTTAATAAAATCCCCGGGGTATACTGTCCGAAACCAAAAGGAGCATTCTATGCAATTGTAAAGCTGCCGGTAGATGACTCCGACAAGTTTGCCCAATGGCTGCTTGAAGAATTTAGTTTTGAAAATCAAACAGTTATGGTAGCTCCTGCTTCGGGATTTTACTCCACTCCCGGACTTGGTAAAAATGAGGTTCGCATAGCTTATGTTCTTAAAATTGATGATCTGAAAAATGCAATGAAAATACTTGCTGAGGCTCTGAAAGTCTATCCCGGGTAAAATTTAAGCCTGATCCTCTGCAGTACTACAGGATAAGGAAAACATCAAAAGGCGTTAATACAAACTCAATTTCAAGGAAAAATTGAAGAATTCAATTTCAGTTATCGGATTAAAAGTTATACGAAGATCAGAACCAATTTCAAGTCGATCAGCATCCATCTTATTACATGGCTTGTAATACTGCTTATCAATTTTAGTTTTCTCAAGAACTATGTAATTAACTTTGATCTGACTTTTCATATTCTTATATGGATAGTATATATAGCCCTTTTCTATATAAATTATTCTTTTCTTATTCCGGTATTTCTTTTGAGAAAGCAGATTCTGGCCTATATTGCCGGCTCTCTCATTCTTCTCTCCGGCGCCTATCTGATAAATCAGTCAATAGCAAGAAACCAGTTTATAACTGTATTCAAGCAAAATGGAGGGACTCAGGGCATGAATGGACCACGGACCTGGAGAGTTCAGACCCATGCCTCCAGATTTTAAGGGAACTCCTCCGGAGTTTGACAGGGAATTGCTGAAAAGACCTGATCTTGAAATGAGGCTCAGGAAGAATAAACCGATGGAACATGGCCGGGATTTCGGCAAAATGCTCTTCCCGCTTTCCGGCTTGCTCCTGCTATATTTCGCCAGTATATCAATAAAGGTTTTGATGAAGTTCAGGGATGATGAAAAGAAAAAGGATGATATAATGAAGGAAAGGATTACAACCGAACTGTTATATCTCAAGCAACAGATAAATCCTCATTTCCTGTTCAATACCCTGAATAATTTATATTCGCTCTCGATAAAAAATCCTGAACTGACAACAGAAGCAATCCTTAAGGTATCATCTATTCTGAGATATACCCTTTATAAATCAGATAATTCAATGGCATATGTTAAGTGAAGCGATTGAAATCATAAATGCCTATATTGATATTCAGAAAATGCGATCGAAAAATAATCTGCCAATAAATTACAGTCTGACCGGCGAGGTAAATAGTTATAAGATTGAACCATTCATTCTGCTTCCGCTAATTGAAAATGCCTTTAAATATGGCATGGCTGACATAAATGAATCATTTATAAATATAGATATCACAATAAAATCAGATAAACTTAAGTTTATTGTAGAGAATAAAAAGAGTTTAATATCAGAACCTGACCCTGAACATTCAGGTATCGGACTGAAAAACATAAAGCGAAGATTGGATCTGGTGTACCCTGATTGCCACGAATTTAGGATTGAAGATAATGATAAAACATTTTCAGTCTTTCTGGAGCTGCCTTTAAAAACCTGATATCAGATGAATTGCATAGCCATTGATGATGAACCGCTTGCACTTGATATTATAAATGAATTCTGTTCCAGGATCAGTTATCTGAATTTAATCGGAACATTTACAAACCCTCTTGAAGCAGCAAAATTGCTAAACAGCGTCGAGATAGATCTGATTTTTCTTGATATTCATATGCCTCAGGTCAACGGGCTTGATTTTCTTAAGACTCTCTATTCACCTCCTCTGGTAATCTTTACAACAGCCTATAAAGAACATGCATTTCAGGGTTTTGAATATGATGCAGTTGACTATCTGATCAAACCATTTGCAGCAGACCGGTTTATAAAAGCCGTCAACAAGGCACAGCAACTTCTGAGCCTGAAAAAACCCGGAAGCAGGATGCAGGTTGAACAGAATACAGGTACTTCCGGTTTCATTATGGTCAAGGTAGAGTACAGCACAATCAGGATGAATATCGATGATATACTCTATATTGAAGGGCTTAAGGATTATGTTAAGATATATCTCAGGAGGTAAGCCGGTACTGACAAAGACTACAATGAAAAATATAGCGGAGAAATTACCTGCCGACCGCTTCCTGAGAGTGCACAAATCATTTATTGTATCTGTTGCCAAAATAGATGTGATTGAAAATAACCGTATTGTAATTGGAAAAGAGAGGATCCCGATCGGTGAATCATATAAGATCCCCTTTTTCAATATTATCAACAGGAATATGATCTGAAGCATTACATATATTTCTTTTTACTGAACCAGATATCCTTAAGGGAGATATCAATATGAAATGTACAGAAGCTTTCCCTGAACAATCCTCCCTGACCTGATCCGTTCTGACCCAGTTCAAGTGAGAGATTTATTACACTTAAAATACCTTTTACAGGAATTCCTGTACCGATGGAGACTGACCGGTAATTTACAGGAATTCCTTTAATGACCATATATGATTCGGAATATTGAGCACCCAGTCTGTAAAAAATCATCTTGCTCCCTCCCCTTCTGATTCCAAGTGATGGAATTTCAAGCCCGAATGAGTATCTGTTGCTGTTTCTCGATTCAAGAAGGGGATTGGCAAATTCTATTCCCTTCCACTTTCTTGTCTCAAAATCAATACCGCCTCTGAAATAGTATTTCTCAAAGGCAAATCCAAGCCCGAACGACCGTGGTATTTTAAACTCATTGTCTGTACTTTTAAGTGTCGGTATATTCATTCTCCAACAGTCAGAGTGGATGTTTTATTTGTTATCAGACTTTTCCCGTTATCATAAATAAAGCCAAGTTGTAATTCCATCCGTTTCTTGAAAACTGATAATTCAACCCGTAATCCAGGTTAAAATTGGACAGATAGGTTCGCTCCTCAAGCTTAATAATTGAAATCTTCAGATGATTCTGTATGAGTAACATTTCCAAATAAATATACTGCATTGATCCCAAAAAAGAGATTCTTCGTTATTCTGAATGAATTCCCGAGAAAAAGTTTATTCACGCCTCCCTCTCCTGTATATGTCTTGTTATACAAGCAGGGTAGTGCCTTCTAACTCCGACATGGCGTTAATATTATATCCTATTGTGCTGTAGGGTTTCAAGCCCATGCTGATTGCCCATTTTGGCATCAGTCTGATGCCCATGCTTATATAACGGAAATTGGCATCGAAAAGCGACTGGCTATTTTTTGCTGTGCTGTAGGAGGTATACTTGCCCTCAAACCCAATTTCAAAAATTGTGAAAAGACTATCCATCCCGCCTGTAGATGCAGGGTTCTCAAGATTGAGAGTCTGTCGTTGTAAGGAAAGCAATGCCTGTACCTCCCATGGCATTGCCGGCTCCGGTTGAATTGCCTTCAGTGTTCCCGATCCCGAATATTGAATAGGGCGATGATGTAATCTGGGCCGAGAGAGTTATATGTTCATGCCTGCCAATGAATAACATTATCAGAAAGTAAATATTTGCCTTTTGGATACATAGCCTTGTCAGTAAGTTAGATAATAAAGCCTCAGTTTAACTGAGGGATTTTTGCATTCAATCATTAGCCTTGCCAGAGTTTTATTCATATCACTCTCCGTAAGGCCAATCAATAATCCGTCATTACTGTCAAAGTAACCATCCGAAAGTTCATCATTTATAAAACGGGTAATATCAATTGTGTACCTTGTATCTTCGTTAATAAATCGTCTGTTTCAAGTGTCGAATAGATTACTGTTCCGTCATATCCGGTCAGCACTTTGCCAAAATTGTTGTATTTATCGGTCCTGTAAAGACATAACTTTTCAGGCAGAGGAAAAAGATCATCACTCTGTATTACCGGCTCCAGAACAAGTTCAGCTTTTAAAATCCTCCATCGGTTTTCCAGTGTAATGTTCTGCAGTGATGGGAATTTAATCTTTGGCAAGAGTCCTGCAAGCCCTTGCAGATAAAGCGTTTCACCGGTCTCTTCTGATGATAGTTCATGCTTATCAGGACTGAATTTCGCCAGTTCAGAATCTGTATAATCACTCTGAACACCGTTAAACTGGTACGTGACAGCCCAAAAGGAATGATGGCTGATGATTCAGTGCTTGTTTCACCATTTATATGAAAGTAGATCTTCAGAAAAGTCTGATCTGTCATCTGACTTAAATCCAATTACAGAATTTCCAAATTCCGATTTCAGGACAAAGCCCTTTAAAAACTTGAGAAACAGATCACTTGAAGTGACATCAGCATCCTGATCCATAAAAAGTTTAAAGAGGTTCGCCCCGAAAGAATTTGCCGGAATAAAAAGTGTATCGGCAGAATGCGGTTCAGGATAAAAAATCAGGGACCCTACTATATTGTTGGAAAGAGTCAAATCCTGAGGTGTTGTACAGATAACTGTCATCATCGAGTGTAATCTGTTCATCGAGCTGATAGATGCTTAATGACATAAGTGCTGTAGTATCGCCATAGCTGTAGCCCGAATAAACAAGAGCAACTGAAGCTGAATCAAAAACACATGTTTCGTCAGGTTTAAAAGATTTATAACCTGGTTTAAAGTAGGCCAACAGACTCCAGAGAACCAAAATTGTTGTCGTGATAGTTGCCGACAAGAGCAATTCTCAGTCCCGGAAGTACTCATGGAATCCATCAGAACAGTCGACATTTCAACCTCGAAAGTGTCAATGACTGACAGTCTGGTCTTCTCCTCAATAAAATTATCTCCCGTTGTAAAATCATCCTTTCCTGTGCACGATACAATAGCAAGTATCTGGATCAGGGCAACCAATCATCCTGATTAACTTCAGGTGTGCGGGCGTGCTCTGATTGCTGTTTAGGGGACTGGAACAGATCTCCTTCATTGTGATCTCATTTTGTGCAAATTAACAGCAAAAGAGAGATCCGGTAATAGCAGAGTCTGCAAACAGGTTAAATGAGTAGACCTGGAGCCTGTATGATAAGATATTAGTAAAGTTTTAACAATGATTCATCCTGAAAAGAGGCAAAAAGGGAACATTGGAATGATTTATCGATAATTTCAGCTTCCTGGTCTACCTGGATCACTCGTTATATCTACTAAGCTTTAAATTGAACTGTCAATGAGATAGGTTTGTACAATTATTAACTAAAGAATTGAATAATGAATTTAAAAACATTCAGAATTTGCACACTGTCTTTCTTTTTGCTGATGTCGATATCATTACTGAATTCATGTGAAAAAACAGATGATGAAGATCTGATTGGCAACTGGGTCAGGCTCTCTGACTTAGACGGACTTGCCCGTAGTGATGCCGTCGGTTTTTCAATTGGTAATAAAGGCTACATCGGGACAGGCTACGATGGAGATGAAAGGCTGAATGATTTCTGGGAGTATGATGCTGATAAAAATTCCTGGACGCAAAAAGCAGATTTTCCGGGTATTGCCAGAAATGCGGCGATTGGCTTTGGCACCGATACAAAAGGATATATCGGTACGGGATTCGATGGAAAGAATAAACTTAATGACTTCTGGGAGTATAATCCGTCATCAAATACATGGACAAGAAAAGCTGATTTTCCCGGTTCGGCAAGATATGCTTCCGTGGGAATGTCGATAAATAATCTTGGATATATAGGAACAGGGTTTGACGGTAACTATACTAAAGATTTCTGGGAATATAATCCGGAAACGGATATCTGGACACAAAAAACAAGTATCGGAGGAAGCAAACGAAAAGATGCCACCTGTTTTGTTATAAACGGTAAAGGATATATTGTAACAGGTATAGATAATGGAACGTATCAGAGTGACCTGTGGGAATATGATCCCGCGACTGATATATGGACAAAAAAAGGTCGATATCGAACATATCGGATGATGATTATGATAATGATTATACATCAATCATCGGGATCTATAAAGTCGGATTTACAATAAACGGGAAAGGCTATCTGGCCACTGGCGGCCAATCAACAGGATCAAATGTGTGGGAATATGATCCTTCAACTGATCTGTGGATCGAAAGAACATCATTTGAGGGAAGTACCAGAGCTGATGGTGTAGGTTTTACAATAAACAATAAAGGTTATCTGACTACAGGAAGAAACAGTTCATATTATCTTGACGATCTCTGGTCGTTTGAACCTGCTGCAACATACGATGAGGATGACAAATAGAAAGATCCTCACCGGACTCGCTCTTCTCCTGCTACTAATGGTGTATGCCACAGCCATGGCCGGGAGAAACCATTCTTACTGCGTAAATGTTTTTGAAAGCGAGGGAGGCTGGGGATATGATATCTTGTATAAAAATAAGATGATTATCCACCAGCCTTTTATGCCGGCAGTGAGCGGTCACCATCCTTTTAAAAATAAAAGCCTGGCAAAAAAAACCGGAAAGCTTGTAGTGACAAAGATCATTAATAATAAGTCTCCCAGTATTTCGGCGGAAGAGATATTGGCTATTACCGGGGTCAGGCAGTAAATTGTAAATGCAAAGGTTTAATAAGACAGAGATGTTGAAAAAGTTGAAATCCATTAACCGCAAAGGGCTCTAAGATTTTGCGCAAAGTTCGCAAAGAATCTAAAAACCAATGCTTTAACTTTGCGTCCTTTGCGTTAAAAAGACTCTTCTACAGCTCCAACTTTAACTCCCATAGCTGCAGTAATCCCTTTAGGTTGACGGCTATGCACCGTGGAGGTTTAAAATCCCTGATTCTAATATAAAAGATATTTCTTTCTGATTTTTGCGAATTTCTTAAGCCCATCCTTCCATGAGGCACGTATCTGGCTTGCAGTCATTCCTTTCTGTATCTGCTCCCTAAGAACAGGTCCACCTGCAAGAACATCGAAATATGGAATAAAGAATTTATCCTTATGTGGAAAATCATTATAAGCACTAATAATCCAGTCGAGGTTTATCTCACCCTTTGGAACCAGTTTTAATGCTATTGCATCCCTGAGATCAGTCCCATAACATTTTACACCCAGAAGAGGCGGATTTTTTGCCCCCGGAACACTTTCGGGTGTAAAGCTGAATCCCCTGTCCGGCAGATCGGGTGAGCCGAAGACCTGAAACGGAAAAGATGTTCCCCTGCCCAGTGATAAACTGGTACCCTCAAAAAAACAGATTGAAGGATAAAGATAGATTGCCGTCTGATTCGGAAGGTTTGGTGAAGGCTTTACCGGAAGAGTATAAAATGTATTGTGATCATAATTGAGGCATTTGATAACTGTCAGATCACATTTGACGCCTCCCTTCAGCCAGCCCTCTCCATTTAACATCCCGGCATATTCCCCTACTGTCATACCATGAACAACCGGAACAGGATCCATTCCAACAAAAGATCTGTAGGCAGTATCAAGGATATTCCCGTCAAAATAAAATCCATTCGGATTTGGCCTGTCAAGTACCAGGCATCTGACTGTGATTTTCAGCACATGCTTCAAGCAGATAATGAAGTGTTGAGATATATGTATAAAACCTTGTTCCCACATCCTGAATATCAAAAATCACTACATCGATTCCCGTCAGATCATCAGGTGTTGGCTTAAGATGATTGCCATAAAGACTTATCAATGAAATGCCTGTTTCCGGATCTTTGCCGTCTGGAATCTCTTCACCGGCATCAGCCAGATTTCTGAATCCATGTTCGGGCGAAAAGATCACCCTGATATCAATCCCGACAGACAATAACTTATCAACCAGGTGAGTCTCTCCGACCATTGAAGTCTGGTTTGCGACTATAGCAACACGCTTGCCTTCAATAAGCGGCTTTATAAAGATCAACCTGCACTGCACCCGGAACAGGCGTTTTGTCCGGTGCTGAAAAGAGCGAGCTGGCAGGTGATCGACAACAGAAGGAAGAGAGTGAGAATAGGATGTTTTCATGATATTAGTCTGTTTGAACTGTAAATCTATAACTTATTTCCATTTCTCTGTGCAACTCTGTGACATCTCTGTGCCACTCTGTGTAACAAAAAGAATTACACAGAGGACACAGAGCAGCACAGAGGACACAGAGTTTTGATTATTGATCTTTATAACCTTTATTTCTTAAATTTGGAAACTTTTTAACGGATGAATTTACCATATTTCATAGCACAGAGGCTTATCAAGGGAAGGCGTGAAGGACACTTCATTTTCACGGCCCATAAATGTCATTGCAATAATTGGCATTGCAATGGGACTTGCAGTTATGATACTTGCTGTTTCCACACTTACCGGTTTTAAAAAGGCTATCCGCGAAAAGGTTGTTGGTTTCGGTTCGAATATACAGATCATGCACTTTGATTCAAATCTGTCATTTGAGACTGTTCCGATAAGCGACACACAGGAATTTATTCCCAAAATAAAAAAGATACCCGGCATAAGTCATATTCAGGTATTCGCAACAAAAGCAGGGATAATAAAGACTGATGAGGATATACAGGGAGTTGTACTGAAAGGCATAGGAAGCGATTATGACTGGTCGTATTTCAGTAACAATCTTGTAGATGGATCAGTCTTTACCGTCAGTGACACCGGCCGGTCCGACAAGGTGATAATCTCGAAAAAGATCTCCGATATGCTTAAGTTAAGGACCGGGGATACATTTGTGATGCACTTCATACAGGATCCGCCCCGCATGAGGAAATTTACAATCAGCGGAATCTATGAAACAAGTCTCGAGGAGTTTGACAAGATGTATGTATTTTGCGATATTGGTCATATCCAAAGGCTTAACGGCTGGGCCGACGACATGGTAAGTGGTTTTGAGATTTTCATTGACGACTTTGACAATCTCGATGCAATGACAGAGGCTGTAAGAGATGCAATAGGATACAAGCTTGTCGAGGAAGAGACAAAGTTCAAGGTCACAAATATCAGGGCAAAATATCCTCAGATCTTTGACTGGCTGAACTTCCAGGACATTAATGTAATTATAATCATCCTGCTGATGCTTATAGTGGCAGGTTTCAATATGATCTCCGGCCTGCTGATACTCATCCTTGAAAAAACAAACATGATAGGCATACTGAAAGCCCTGGGTTCAGAGGATGCTGTGATAAGGCGTGTATTTATTTTACAGGCTGCCTATCTTATCGGGAAGGGATTGTTGTGGGGTAATATTATTGGGATAGGACTGGCATTTTTCCAGCTTAAAACAGGAATGATAACCCTTGATCCGAGCTCCTACTATATCAAGACTGTTCCTGTTAATCTGGAGCTTGCTCATATACTGCTGCTGAATGCAGGTACTATGGCAGTAATTGTCATAATGCTGCTTGTTCCTTCACAGCTCATAAGCAGGATTACACCTGTTAAGGCGATCAGATACGACTAGAAATTCATACTGAATACAGTCTCTTTTCCCGGGACTGATCTGGCTTTCAGATTACCTCCATGCACCCTCATGATCTGCCTGGATATACTGAGGCCGATACCGGATCCCTGGTGACGGGTTGTATAAAAGGGGATAAATATTTTATCAAGGCTCTCCTCAGATATCCCCGGTCCGTTGTCAATTACAGAGATCTGCGGACGAAAATTATTATCAATGTCAGCCATTATCGTGATCCTTGCCTCAGGATTATTTTCGTTTGCCTCCAGGGCATTCTTGACAAGATTGATCAAAACCTGCGATATTAGGTTCTGATCTGCAAATATTTCAAGATCCTGATCTTTAACTGAGATCTTTAATTCAGTTTTATCGCTGTTTTCAAATGAGCTATAGAGAACTTCCACACGGCTTATCAGGTCTCTGACCCTGAAACGTTTCTCTCTCCGGTTCTGGAATACGGGTCAGCTTCCTGTATGATTCAACAAAAGATTTCAACCCTTTTCCCTGTTCCCTGATAACATTTAATCCCTGAAGCGTGATTGCAATTGTTTTGGAGCTGACCTCCTCAGGTTTTATTGGCTCACCATCCCTGCAATAGATCCCCGAAAGACTCTCAGATAATGAAGTTATCGGGGTTATAGTATTCATTATTTCATGAGTCAGTACCCTTATAAGCTTCATCCATGATTCCAGCTCCTTTTCTTCAAGCTCATTTTTGATATCCTGTATCGAGAGAATTATCATTTCAGCGTCATTTGTCTTGAAAGAGGTTGCCTTCAGAGAGAGTTGAATTTCTCCCTCGCCGGTAGCAAAAGCTATCAATCTTCTCTCCGATGGCTTGATACTTTTTATTGTCTGGTAAAGCTTGCCGTCTATATGTTCAATCTGCTGCAGATGAGTAAGAACCTCTGAAGCAAGAAGTTTTTTTGCGGATGAATTCGCAAGCATAATGAATCCTTTCTGATTATATGTAATTATACCTGTGGCAGTATGCTCGAGCAAGATCTGGAAGTATTGCTCCTGGCTCCTGTTCTCAATTTTCAGATTCTTAATCTGCTGATTCACCCTGTTCATGCCCCTGTGCAGTTCGTTGAATGTCTTGTTCTGCAAATTTGTCGGGAATAAAAGGCTTGAATCATCATTGCGTACTGAATCGAAGAAGAAACGGATATTCCGGTTTGTGGTGTTCAGATAATATATAAGGTTGACTGTGAGAATCAGTAATAGCAAGTAAACCCAGCAGAACAAACCTGAAGGTGAAGTGACCTGCTACAAGATAGCCAATGAGTACTGAAAGTAGCAACAATCGCACAAACCCTGAAAATGATATTTAAATACAAGTTCCTGCTTATCATCTGTCTGATTTTTTGATTCTGTTGTAAAGAGTCTGCCTGCGTAATGCCGAGTTGCTCGGCAGCTGCCGTGTAATTCCCGTTGTTATTATCAAGAGCCTGTTGTATCATCCGGCTTTCCATATCCTGAAGCGTTATAAACGGCTGATTTGCAGAAAAATGGTTCAGTTGCTTGAGATACAGATCCTCTGTTTTTATTACATCTGTGTCACAAAGGATTACCGCTTTTTCAATTGTATGCTGTAGTTCCCTGATATTCCCCGGCCATGGATAGTTAAGCAAACGTTCCACCGCCTGCTGGTTGATCTTGAGGTTTGGCTTTCCGTATTTTGCCACATACTTTCTCAAAAAGAACTCGGCGAGGAGTATTATATCCCTTCCCCTGTCCCTGAGAGGTGGCAGTTCAATGTGAATAGTGTTGATACGGTAAAGAAGATCCTCACGAAATAGCCCGGAGTTAACCATTTCTTCAATATTCTTATTCGTGGCACAAATGAGACGGATATCTGTTGGAATAACCTGATTCGAACCTATTCTTGAAATATTGCGGTTTTCTATTGCTGCCAGCAGTTTTGCCTGGAGATGAAAGGAAAGATTACCAATCTCATCCAGAAAAAGCGTACCCTTATGAGCTATCTCGAACTTGCCCTGCCGTGTCTCCCTGGCATCTGTAAATGCTCCCTTTGTGTGTCCGAATAATTCGCTTTCAAACAAGGTTTCACTCAGAGAACCCATATCAACGCTCACGAGCACTTCTTCAGACCGCTGTGAAAGACGGTGTATCTCCTGGGCTATCAGCTCTTTTCCCGTTCCGTTTTCCCCTGTTATCAACACATTAGCTTCAGTCCTTGCAACTTTTTTTACAACATTGAGAACACTCTGCCATTGTGAAGATGAACCTATAATTGTCTTCTGCTCTCGGGTTATCTCCTTCTTCAGCTCCTTTTCCCTTTCCCGGAGCTGCTTAACCTCTTCCTTTGACATATTCAGCTGAATTGCAAGCTTTAAAGTTGCGAGCAGTTTATTATTGTCCCATGGCTTAAGAATAAAGTCAGAGGCTCCCGCTTTCAGAGCTTTAACGGCCAGATCGATATCCCCGTAAGCCGTTATCATTACAACGGATATCTCAGGATTGGATTCCTTTATCCTTGCCAGCCAGTAAATTCCCTCATTTCCGGTATTGATACCAGCACTGAAATTCATATCAAGAACCACAAGGTTATAGTCCTTCTTTGATAATTCCCTCAGGATCTGATTTGGATTTGAAAGCAGTGTAACATCATTGAATTCCGGCAGCAAGCAAAATCTCAAGAGCGGTTAGAATGCTTTTATTGTCATCTATTACAAGAATATTCCCTTTTTTATGTCTGCATATTGTTGAATTTAGTAAAGTAAATGTAACTTGAATTAAAATAAAATTCAATAACATGTAAATTATTTTTACGCTATTTCGTAAAATTCATTTACACTTAAACATGTTCATCTAAACTTATATTTTTGCAGATCAAGTCACATAGAGGACTGGCATAATTATGGTACTTACAATCAAAATCTTAGTCATATACTTGAGAAAATATAGCACATGATAAAAAGCTACCTCCTCACCGCAATCAGAAACTTATTGAATCACAGAAGCTTTCTCAGCATTAATATCTTTGGGCTATCAGTAAGTATGGCTGTGTGCATGCTTATAATTCTTAATACTTCAGGATCAGTTTTCATATGACAACTTTCATAAGAACCGCGACGGATTTACAGAATTCAATCAAAAGACAATCTGAGCAAGATTGCTTTCAACTAAATATGCCTCCACTACATGGCCGCTTGCAAAGGAATTGAAAGACAACTATCCTGTCGTAGAGGAGAAAGCTGCAGCATTACATACCCGTTTCAATGGTGAAGGAATATAGTAATGAAAAAAGATTTACGGTTTCAGCCGCTTTTTGCAACTCCTTCCTTTTTTAATCTTTTTGATTTCAAACTAAAGAGCAGCTCCTGGCATCAAATCCTCTTAATGAGCCGCATCAATAGTCATTACTGAGGAAGTGGCCACCAAATTTTTTGGTGATAAAGACCCCATAGGTAAAACAATATTGTTTTCGAGAGTTTTGGTACTTTAACAGTAACAGGTGTGATATCCAAAATCGAGGCAAAAATCACATATCCAGTTTGAAGCTCTTGATTTCAGCTTCAACGTTTCTGTCCCTGGAGAAAGAAGATAAGACAAGCAATATTACAGATAACTGGGAGGATTATTACCAGAATTATGTCTATATTTTGCTCGATGACAATGTAAGTCAAAGTGATCTTGATACAGCCCTTGTCAAAAATAAGCAAGAGCAAATATTCGAGACAAGCAGGGTAAACCTTCACTTTTTACAGCACTCCTCTTTCCAAAATTGTTCCAGGGCCATCTGCTCTCAAATGAAATCGGTATGTTTCCTGCCAAAACCGTTTGTAATCTTCTTTGCCGGGCTGGCGTTTGTAATTATGCTTTCAGCTGCTTTTAATTATACAAGTCTTTCTGTTGCCAGATCTCTGATGAGGGCAAAAGAATACGGAATCCGAAAATCGTTCGGAGCCAGCATAGGTCAGATAATCTTCCAGATTCTTACTGAAGCAGTAGTTCTGTCACTGATCTCACTTGTTTTTTGCCGATATTATCCTTCAGTTGCTTTTACCGGCATTTTCAGGAATGAAATTAATGTCTCTCCTTAAGATTGATCCGCATCAGAATGCCAGGAGCTATCTTTCCTATTTCATTTTCGCTCTGCTCACCGGGTTGCTTGCCGGTCTAATTCCTGCATTTTATGTCTCAACACTCAATCCGTAAAAGTATTTAAAGCCTCCTCAAACATCAGATTATTAAAAGGAGTCACATTCAGAAAAATACTTCTTGTTGCCCAGTATACATTCTCAATAATTTTTGTAATATCAATAATCCTGATATACAGGCAGATGAACTTATATGTTAACAACGACCTTGGATTTGACAGGAGATAGTTTACAACATCACCCTCAATGGGCAGTAGTTCTCAAAGGTAAAAGATCAAGTATAACCAGTTTCCGGAGGTCAACATCAATCTCCGCCGAATCTCATATTCCCGGGCATTGGAAATATCTGGCCCACTAATATCAAAGCAAAGCCTGAAGATGAGGCCATACGATGCTGCATACTTTTCAGTCGATCCGATACTATCTTAAGCACAATGGGAATCAAACTCATGGCCGGAGAAGATTTTCCAAAAGATCCTCAGCCATAAATACCAGTCTAGTAGTTATTAACAGAAAAGCTGTGGAGTATTTTAAATTCAAATCGATTGAAGATGCAGTTGGTCAAGATATATCTGATCTATGATACTATTCCGGTAAAGATCATCGGTGTGGTTGATGACTATAAATATATTGCATTATTTATGGCTCTTAAACCACTTATCCTGAGGATGAACCCCGACCAGTATAATATTGCAGTCCTCAGGATCAACACACAAGACCGGGCAGCCACTTTGTCCAAGTTTAAAAGTACCTGGAAATCGATTGATCCATATCATGATCTCGACGGTTCATTTCTTGATTATCAGATCAAAGGACTTTTATGCAATGTTCGGTGATATATTATATACTGTTGGTTTTGCAACAATACTTGCAATAATTGTGGCATGCCTTGGTCTGTTTGGCATGGCCACTTACAGCATTCAGACACGACTGAGAGAGATTGGCGTCAGAAAAGTCTTCGGGTCGCAATCAGGAAGTGTTGCCCTGCTAATTGGCCGTACTTTCCTTATTATGCTTGCTATTGCTGCATTAATCGGCTGCACCGGTCGCCTACTTGCTAAACTCAACCTGGATAAAATTTCTTGCCTTCCGGGTCTCATTTGGTGCAGGCACTATTATACTGGTATTTCTATTATTTTCATAATAGGAATATTGACTGTGTCTGTCACAAACCCTTAAAGCTGCCAATTCAAATCCTGTTGATATATTGAAACATGAATAGGAATCCTGAGTTGAACTGTCCCGGACAGAGCTGTCGTAAAATAATTTAACGATAAATTGTAAAATATTATTTACGCATCCAAATATTACCAATACGTATTTTATCTGTAAATCAGCGAAATAAAAATATGGCATTATAATAGTATTGAATAATGAAAAAAAACAATTAATAAACCAGAGAAACATTACTCATGATCAGAATGATTTGGAAAATATCTGTCAGGAATCTGCTGAAAAACAAACTATACTCATTGATAAATGTCTTCGGTCTCGCCTTGGGATTCACCGCGTTCATCCTGATAAGCCTGTTTATCAAGTATGAATTGAACTGGGACAAGTCGAACACGAATTATGATAATATTTACCGGATTCAGCGGCATTATGCAAAAACGATGTTTGCAATGGACGGGAATGATATTTCTCCCCATTCCCGTGCAATTACAGCTTCGCTTCTTGAGAAACAATTTCCTGAATTTAAAAAGGTTACGGTATCAGGGAGAACGGGGGCAAATTTCTTGCAATAGATGCAGAGCAGACAAATCTTCAACAACAAAGGGATCTGTGCCGACAGCTGTTTTTTTGATGTCTTCACCTATAAATTTCTTGAAGGGACACAGAAAGGTTCACTTGATGAGCCATTCAACATTGTGTTATCCAAGACCATGGCTGACAGGTTATTTGGAGGAATGCGTGCACTGGGAGAGACGGTCACGCTTGAAAAAAAATTCGTTCTGAACGTTACGGGAGTGTATGAAGACCTTCCTGAAAATACAAGCCAGCGGCCTGATTATATTATCTCATTCTCATCACTGGCAAAAACCGGAGGCATTACACGAAATGATATCCTTTCAGGCGACTGTATGACATATGCTCTTCTGAATCAGGGGTTGATTACAGACAACTCGAAGGCAAAATAAAAAATACGTTTGCCGGATTCAAAGGGTTTGAATTCGAAGAGCTCCAGCTATGTCCGATGAAATACATTTATCTGAATTTCAACGGGAAGAACGATTATATAATTGCTCTTATACTCTATGGATTTATTGGCTTATTTATCCTGATAATGTCTGCATTCAACTATATAAACCTGACAACTGCCGGTGCATCAGTCAGAGGGAAAGAGGTGGCATTAAAAAAGGTATGCGGGAGCAGCCGTGTCACCCTTGTTAGTTCAGTTTCTGAGTGAGACAGTCGTAATTTCATTGATAGCCCTTCTTGCTTGCCTTTGAACTTGCAGGTGCCTTCCTTCCGGTTTTTGCAGGGCATTATCAACAGGCCTCTGACGCTGAACCTGATAGGCGACAGAGATTTTATCATCAATACAATGCTGATATCATTATTAGTGGGTCTATTATCGGGCATCTACCCTGCCTTGATCCTTTCGTCACAGAATATCCTTTCACTGTTTAAAGGGCAGATGTCAGTTAAAGGCCTTAAGAAAGTAAGCCTTAAAAACGCACTTGTGAGCTTCCAGTTCGCCATATCTGTTTTTCTGATCCTGATCACCCTGTCATTTTCGTTACAGATCAGATATTTGTCAGGAAAAGAACCTCGGATTTAATAAGGAGAACATTTTATATACAAGAATGTCCGTTTCAAATCAGGAAGTTACATTTGATCAGCTGAGGGACCGTATTCTGCAACATCCTGAAATCGAAGATGCACTAATGACAAAGAATCTGCCGTTTGTGACCTTTGGCGGAGGAATGACCAACTGGGAAGGAGGAGATCCAAATGAAAAAATAAGCTGCCGCTTCAATACAGTCAGTTACGATTTCGCAAAGACTCTTAAGATTCCTGTTGTAAACGGGCGCGACTTCTCACGTGATTTTCCGGGTGACATAGGCAAATCATGCCTCATCAACGAAACAGCTGCCAGGGTTTTCGGATGGGACAATCCGATAGGAAAAAAGCTTAATAACAACAGGCTCACAGTTGTAGGCGTATTAAAAAACTACATTTACAAGGATATGCATAACGGAATTGAACCTGCTATCCTTGTATTATCAGATGAGCAGGTCTCAGGTGAATGGACCTTTGCCTTCAGGATCCAGCCCGGAAACGAGAAAAAAGCAAAAGCTATCCTCACAGAAGAGTTTGAACGATCATTCCCAAATGATCCGTTTGAATTCAATGATCTTCCAACAACATTTGCCACAGCAGATACCTTTAAAGTTTATAATTCAATCAACAGAACCTTTCTCTTTTTTACGGTTTTCAACATCTTTCTGGCCATGATCGGGCTGTTCGGACTGGTTTCATTTACTGTTGTCCGGCGTACAAAAGAGATCGGCATAAGAAAGATCAACGGAAGCTCCTCACTGAATATCTTTTATATGCTGAGCCTCGATTATTATGTAATGCTTCTGGTTGCAATAGTGATCTCATTTCCCGCAGCATTGTGGACAAGCAACAAAATCCCAGGTGCGGATAAATTGCCGCCTCAGCTGTGGGTTTATATGTTAAGCGCTGGCATAATATTCGTAATCATCTTACTCACTACCAGTTATCTTACAATTAAGGCGTCAAAACAAAACCCGGTAGAGGCTCTGCGGTATGAATGATTCAAGAAATCCGGTCGAATCATTCAGGTATGAAAAATAACCGGCCACTAATTGTAATGAGGTGGCGTTTTAAAAGAAAAGATATACAGACCCGTTACTCACTATTTTACAACATTTAAAAATTTTACAAAATGGCTATCAATGGGAAACTCATAGTCAGGTCTCTTTTCAGAGACAAAGGTTACCCGGTTCTTAACATAATCGGGCTTGCAATAGGATTTGCCTGTTCATTTGCAGTGCTGGTATGGGTAAAGAACGAGTTAAGCTATGATAAGATATCTACCCGGGAAGGAACGTATTTACAGACTCACCTTTGAAACCAACAGCTCCGGTAACCGTCTTCATTTTGCACGTTGCTGGAAAGAATGGGTTTCGCAGCTGCCGGGAACCTTTCCCCAGATTGAAGAAATGGTCTGGCTGGAACCTTCACTCCATACTGCAATTAAAGCCGGAGACAATAAATTTTACTCCGACAGGGTTTTTGCCTCGGACTCGAACTTTCTGAAAGTATTTGATATAGGTATAATAGCAGGAAATAAGGCGAGCATGCTAAAAGAGCCTTTTTCAGCAATAGTATCTGAATCAGTGGCGCGGAAATGTTTTAATAGTGCCAATCCTATCGGGCAGACCATTTTTTTATCAGGCGAATACGATGAGAAAATGATACCATACTATATTAAGGGAGTAATGAAGGATTCACCGGCTGCATCTCACATACATTTCGATGTTCTTACGTCGTATGTGAGACCGCTTGAAATTCCGGGATGGGCATATGTATATCTTTTGTTAAAACCTGATATCCGGTCCCGCGAATGTAATAACTGCATTCCCGTCATATACTGAAAAGCTGGAGAAATTAAATGACCAGGTGAATTTTACACCGCATCTGCAGAATATTGCAAGATATCCATCTGTATTCAAATAAAGACCATGAAGTTGAACCAAACGGAAATATTTCAAGCATCTGGCTTTTCATTTCTATCGCTCTGATCCTATTGCTTATTTCATGGGTCAACTTTTACAATCTGAGTAAAGCAAGACTACTTAATCCTGCAGAAACAGATACAAATCAAACGTATCATTGGTTCCGGTAAAAGAGTCTTTGATTCTTCAATCATTGCAGAATCAGGATTTTATGTCTTTCTGGCTCTTTTCCTGGGAATCTGTCTTCTTGATTTTGCAAGTACTCCGGTCAATATATTTCTCGGGCGTTGATCTCTCTCCTGAACGATATTACGGTCTGATCAGAATCTGGCCTGTATTCCTTTCTATCCTGATCATTTCAATCCTATCGGGAAGTCTTCCTTTAATTCAACATATTCAAAGGGAACGAAGATCACTTACGATCCTTAAGGAAGTTCCTGCTCTTTCTGCACGAAAATTCCATACATACGGAATTCTGATGATTGCCCAGTTTACCCTGTCGGTCGGATTAATGATAGCTGCAATAACAATTTACCAGCAAAAGGAGAAAATGTTTTCATCGAGCATGGGAAAAATGAGTTCAGATATTCTGGTATTTAAAAAACAAAACTGGGAAATCCGAAATAAATATACAGCCTTTCGCACAGAAAGCTCTCGAGAGTCCGCTGGTAAAAAATTTTACAGCCTCAATGGAAGAACCTGCAGGAGAAACAGTCGATGTGATGAATGTTGAATCAGCAGGAATTGACGAAAACCTAAAGGAGAAACAGCTTTATGTTTTACCGGTTGAAGACAATTTTCTTGATTTTTTCGGCATCAGACTAATTGCCGGAAGAGGACTTTTCACCATATAATCCCGCGAAGAAGGGTGAAGATTACATTCTGAATGAAGCTGCTGTAAAAAAACTCGGATGGACGCCTGAGAGTGCAATCGGTCAGCCCTTTAAGATAGATTTTCCCGTTCCTGATCTTTTCTATGGAGGATCAGTGGTTGGTGTTGTACGTGACTTTAACTTTAATACCCTTAAGCAGGAAATAAAACCTTATGTTCTCTTTCAGAAGCCATTTTTCTACCAGTGTTTTTTGGTGGATATAAATCCGGATAAAAGGAAAGAGGCATTAAGCTATCTGAAAAATACCTGGGAAGAAGAATTACCGGAATATCCCTTTCAGAATGAGTTTATAAGCGATCTCTATAACTCTGCATACCGAAAAGAATTCACACAGGCAAAACTTACTGCGATATTTTCAGTGCTTGCAATTGTAATCATCTGTCTCGGATTATATTCTGTAACATCGGTCCTCGTAGCCAGACGAACCAAAGAGATAGGTATCAGGAAAGTAAACGGAGCCACGGTAACTGATATGATATATATGTTGTCCTCAGAATTTGTTCTCTGGTTTGCAATTGCCTTTGTAATTGCCTGCCCTGTGGCATGGATGGCAATGAATAAATGGCTTCAGAACTTTCGTTTACAAAACTGAATTAAAATGGTGGTTTTTTGTAATTTCAGGATTGATTGTACTTTCAATTAGCTTGTTGACAGTATGTATTCAAAGCCTGCGTGCTGCAAAAATGAATCCTGTGGAGGCGCTGAGATATGAATAAATATATAAACCCAAAACCGTAAAATGAATTCATTAAAAATGGCATGGCGCAAATTGTTTCGTAAAGGAGAACATTCCTTAACCCGGATAATATCGCTGGCTGCCGGACTGGCTTTCGGAATACTTCTTCTGTCTGAAGTATTTTACTACTATAGTTTTGACAGTTTCTATCCTGATGCCAATCGCATTTATGTGGTTTGTGAGAACTTTAAAATGGATAAGTCATCTGACAAGCTGAGCACTTATAACCGTGTAAGTGGAGCCATTGCTCCCGGATTAAAATCTGAGGTTCCGGGTATAGAGGCTGCATCACGTCTTAATAGCATAGGTCCATCTGTCTTTTATACTGATGATAAGAAAAGCTATAAAGGTGAATTTTCATTTGCCGACGAGTATCTATTTGATGTTCTTCCGCGTCCGGTTATTTTCGGAAATCCGAAAGAGATATTGAAGAGTCAGATGAACTGCATGGTTTCAGACAAAATTGCAGAGATGATGGGTGGTGATGTGATCGGAAAAATGATTGAATTAAAAGAATATCCAAATAAAAAGCTGACAATTGCCGGGATATTTAAAGCATTACCCGAAAACACAAACTACAAGTATGATGTACTTATTTCGATGGTTTCTACACACCAGTTTATGTGGGATGGGACCAATAACTGGCTTGGGAACGATCGCTATTATGTTTGTGTTAAGCTGGCGCCCGGAATTGATCCTGAAAGTCTTGATGCCTGCTGTTCGCAAAATGCAGGAAGTTCACCAGGATATTGCACGTCTGGAAACGATACAGCAGGGGATGGTCCTGAAATACAGCTTTAAGCCGGTTAAAAAAATCCATCTCGAGGATGTTAAAGATATGGTAATAATTCTCAGCGCACATAGCATTTGCTGTTCTGTCAGTTTCTCTTCTGAATTATATTTTACTGACACTAAGTGCGCTGGTTAGCAGGGCTAAAACTTCGGCTATTTATAAAACCTATGGTGCTCAGGCCAGGAAATCTGCAGCTAATGATTTTTTCGGAAACTGTCTTACTCTTTTCTATTTCACTTTTAGGCTGCTTTCATGATCATTCTGATTGTACAGCCCCTGGTTGAGGCACAAATCGGACATAATCTTTCTGCTGCCCTGAATCCCTATGTCATATGGCCATTCCTGATCCTGTTAGTTGTTTTGGTTTTATTTATAAGTTATTTCCCTGGACGTTTTTTTGCCGGTATTCCGGTAGCTACAGTTTTTCGCAATTATAATCAGAAAGGTAATAAATGGAAACTGGCACTCCTTTCATTACAGTTTGCCGGAGCTACATTCATTCTTACAGTGCTTGTTATTGTAACACTTCAATATGACAAACTAAGGAATTCTGATCATGGTTATCGTACATCCGGTGTGTATTTCGGATCTACCAGCGGAATGCCTGGCAACAAACTGTCGACAAGTATTAAATGAGCTCAGGGCCATTCCTCAGATTGAGACTGTAGGTCTGGGATTTTGTGTACCGACAGAAGATGCTTCAGGTAATAATGTTTCGTTACCAGATGAAGAAAAAGAGCTCTTTAATGTTGCTGATTTTTACTGGATTGACGAAAACTATCTTTCAATACTTAACATTCCGGTTACTGAAGGCAGTAATTTTTCAACAGAATCCTGCGTTCCGAACGATTTCCTGATCAGCCGCAAAGGAGCAAATATGCTTATGATCAATAGTGGCTGGAAAGATGGTGTTCTGGGGAAACAAATTAGGCTGAGTGAACATGGGACATATACAATCAGGGGTGTCTTCCCTGACTTTGTCATTGGTTCCATGGCTAATCCCGAACAGCGTCCTGCAATGTTTTCTTTTTTACCGGATGATAAGTTTCAGGAAATGATAGAGAAGAATCCAAGTGTTTCATGCTATATACTTGTTAAAACTTCTGAAGGAGCACCGACCGACATCATGAAAAAAATGACGGATGTATTAAACATGGCCTTACCTCATCAGGATGCTGTTGTGAAAAGCCTCGAAACTGAAAAGACAGAACTTTACTCATCAGAAAAAGGATTCCGTAATGCTATGCTTGCAGGAAATGTTATTATTTTACTTATTACAATAATGGGCTTGCTGGGATACACTGTTACTGAAGTATCACGCCGTAGCAAAGAATTAGCAATACGGAAAATAAGCGGGGCAAGACTATCCGACATTTTAAAGATTTTCATCAAAGACCTGGAGTATATTGCCATCCCGGCAGTTTTTGCCGGATTGACAGCAGCATGGTTCACAGCACAAAAATGGATGGAGAATTTTGTCTCCAAAATTCCTCTCCACTGGGGCATTTTTGTCTCATGCAGTCTTTTTGTTTTATTATTGATTGCATTGATCTCCACATTAAATTATATAATTATTGCCAACAGAAATCCTGTGGAAGCTCTGCGAAATGAGTAAACAGCATTTGGGTTCTTGAAAAAGTCATCTTAACCGCAAAGGACGCGAAGGTTTGCGCAAAGATCGCAATGATAAAGAACTGGAATTATGCTCTTTGTGCACTTAGCGTAGTCCCGATTCATCGGGATGCGCGCTTTGTGGTTAATGGATTTGGACTTTTGAGACAGCCTCAAATATCTGGAATTCAATCCTTAAGTTGACGGCTATGCCCAAGGTGGCTTGTTAAATAGCTGGATTTCAATAAGCCTCCCCTTAGCTTTCGTGCAGACAGTTGTATATATAAATGAAATAATTTAGATATTTAATCTTTATTTACGTTATACCGTAATCTACCGGCAAAGTTTTAGTTTTGATAAGCAATTAAAAAAATTGACTTAAATCAACCGACTCAACAACATATGCTTCTTTCACAACTCAGATTAATTTTAAGGAATTTCATTCACAAACCGTTATATCCGGCAATCAGTATTGTGGTGTCTGTCAACCGGTATTGCATGTGTCTTGCTAACCTCGGTCTGGATACGCGATGAGTTAAGCTTTGATTCTTCATTTAAAAATTCAGACAAACTTTACCGTCTAACAATCGAAAAAAACGATAAAACCTCAGGCTATCATACACATATTGCCAGGAGCTGGTATGAATGGCTGAAGAACATCAAAAATGATATTCCGGGAATCAAAGATTTTGGAAGGTTTATTGGCCGTGGTGAGACAACAATAAAAATTGACAGCTCCGTATTTAATTCCAGGATACTGAAAGCAAATGAAGATTTCATCAGGATTTTCTCAATCAGGTTTATCGCGGGAAACCCTTTAACTGCGCTTAAAGAACCGAATACGGCAATAATCAGCAAAAGCGCTGCAACAAAATATTTCGGCACTAAAAATCCGGTAGGAGAAACAATACAGGATTATGTGATGAATAGCAAGGAAAGGAAGGAATACAGGATAACAGCTATGGTTGAAGACCTCCCTGTCAATTCTCACTTTCACTTTGATATTGTGTTAGCGATGGATAAATCGGATCTGACCGATTGGACATGGTATTACAATTACATTCTGCTCGATGATAAAGTTCAACCTTCACAAATATTGGATCATTTTAATCAGTTTGCAGAAAAATACATAAGCACCGATGAAGCAAAAACGCTTACTCCGCATATACAAAAGATAACAGAAATCCATCTGGAATCATCAAAAGACCGGGAATTAGAGGAGAATGGGAATAAAAAAATCCTGTTTCTCCTTGGAGCCTTAGCCTTGTTTGTGTTTTTTGTGTCCATTCTGAATTTTATAAATTTACAATATGTTGTATTTCTGCGTAAGCTTAAGGCGATATCAGTATTAAATTATGCGGGAGCAGGTTTTTCAGATCATCTGTTTAATCTATTTCTCGAATCATTTATTTATGGAACTGTATCAACTTTGACAGGATTTGTTGTCTTTGAATTGTTACATAAATACTTTAATCTTTTACTGGGAAAATCTCCTGAGGCCGGAGATGAAATAATTCTTTCGACAATTTTATTTCTTGTACCGGTAATTATTTTAATTATCTCTTTAGCTGGATTGTATCCTCTCCTCATTAATCAGGCAAAGAAAAAACTAAGTTCAATTACATCAAAACAGGACAATAATCATAGTAAAGCTTTAATAAACGGGAATCGCCATAATATTCTGAGAAGCCTGATTACTGTACAATACGTTTTTTCAATTACTCTGTTAATTACTGTAATGGTTGTAAATAAACAGGTTCACTTTATTATGAATCACCGCCTGGGGAATAATCAGAATAATATTATATGTGTAAAAGGGCTTCCGGTGCAGGTTTATAACAAATATGAGGTATTTAAATCAGAATTAATGGCAAATCCTGATATTAAAGATGTTACAAGCTCTTTTGAAAATCCGTCAAATGAAAATCTTGACATGATGCCATTTGAAACATCCGGGGTTGAATCGAAGGATAAAATGCTCTATGTATATCCTGTTGATGATAATTTCTTTGATTTTTATAATATTGAGCTCGTGGCTGGCAGGAATTTCAAGGAATTTTCAGGCAATGATACGATCAGTGAAGATTATATTCTGAATGAATGTGCACTGAAATATCTTGGATGGAAGGCGGAAGATGCTATCGGAAAACCATTCACGCTCAGACTGGACGATGGAAAGAATAATTTGTTCTCAGGTGGAACTATTGTCGGGATAGTCAAAGATTTCCAGATGTCGTCGATGAAAAATAAAATTAAACCATATGTATTCTTTCAAAAATCCTTCTGGTTATTCAGCGCCCAGATAAAATATGATTCTGCTCATCTGTCAGGGGTCCTTGACAAAATTGAAACGACCTGGAAAAGAATATACCCTGATTATCCTTTGGAATATGATTACGTTGAAGATCTTTACAGGCAGATCTATAAAAACGAAATCCAGTTAAAGAACCTCAGTCTGGCTCTTGGAATTATTGGAACGTTCCTTTCGTGTCTGGGACTCTGGGGTATAACCGGAATAATTTATGAGGCAAGAACCAAAGAAATTGGTATACGTAAAATAAATGGCGCAAAGATAATTCAGATAATCTTATGGTTACTGAAAGATATCTTAGTGATAGTTGCCGTTGCTCTTGCCTTTGCTGTTCCTGTATCATATTATTTAATGTCAAGGTGGTTAAACAATTTTGCTTATAAGACATCACTCAACTGGTGGATCTTCATTCTTGCCGGCCTAATCGCCTTTGCAATTGCAATATTAACTGTGAGCCTGCAGAGCTGGAAGACAGCAACAAGGAATCCGGTTGAGGCATTACGGTATGAATAATCTACCCCGTAATAGAGGTTGTCTCAAAAGTCCTCTGTGAAACTCTGTGCCAACTCTGTGATCTCTGTGTAAGTTCTTAAATATTTTTTACACAGAGTGACACAGAGAAGACACAGAGGGTCACAGAGTAAAAAGTCAATAACACCAGGTTAATCTAATCTCAATATTTATAATTCTATTGATAAAATGAATACAAACATTAAGGAAGTATTTATACTTTTAATCTTTTTATAAAACTTATGAAAACCGGAGTTACTATTCTAACATTAATATTCTGCATTGCTGTAAGAGTAACAGCACAGGATGGCTATACGCTTAAAAAGGATTCACTTCAGTCAGTAGTACTGAACCAGAACAGGAAACTGGCTATCTACCTTCCTGAGGGCTATGATACAGGAGATGCGAAGTTTCCGGTTATATATGTTCTCGATGGCGAAGGGAGGGATCAGCATATAGTACCGACTGCCAGATTCCTGTTCCTCTCCGGAAAGATGCCGAAAGTCATCATTGTCGGAGTCGCGAATATAGACAGGAATCATGATTTCCTGTCCGATTCGTCGCAAAATGCGCCGACAGGCGGTGGCGCCGATAAATTCCTGAAATTCTTTGAAAGTGAGCTGATACCATATGTGGATAAAAATTTCCGCACTGAAGCCTATAGGGTCTTGATTGGTCATTCTTACGGAGGGTTGTTCGCTATGCATACATTGTTGTCCGAGCCCGAGCTTTTTGATGCATATATTGCAATCGATCCGAGTATCTGGTATAACAAGCATGCAATCCTTAAGAGCGCAGAAAAGGAATTCGCTTCTGTTAAAAACTGGGACAGATCTCTATTCATTACAGGACGTGATGTTGAAGGCATGAAACAAATGGGCATAACCAATCTTGATAGTGCAATGAAAGTCATTTCCCCAAAGGAGCTGAACTGGAAAATAGCTGCCTATGAAGGGGAAGACCACGGCTCAGTTACATTCAAAAGTGTTTATGATGGCCTGCGGTTTTTATTTGATGCCGGTGAAGCACTGAAGGTCTACCCCGATGGTGGTGTGGTTCCTGAAGGCAGATCATTCGATATTTATCTCTGGAATATAAATCCTGACATGAGATATACCACAGATGGTTCGGAGCCTACTGCAGATTCACCCCAATGCCAGTCCAGGATGCGGCTCACAGGAGGTTGCACACTGAAAATAAAGAATATTACAAAAAAATATAAAAATTATCCCACTGCAACATTCAGCTTTCTGCAGGGTAAATTTCTTCAGGGGGTTAAGTCGGTAAAAAACCTCAAGCCCGGACTTAAATATGAATACTATGAAGGAGTCTGGGATTCTCTTCCTGACTTTTCAAAGCTTAAACCATTAAAGAGAGGAATCACAGAGAATATTGACCTTAGCATGGCGGCCAGAAAGGACAGTTTTGCCTTGCGTTTTCAGGGTTATCTCCATATAACCGAAGAAGAACTTTATAATCTCTGGATAATGTCTGATGATGGTTCGAAGTTTTATTTAAATAACCAACTTATCCTGAATAATGATGACCTTCATGACGGCTGAGCAGCCCAAATTGACTGTCATTCCCCTCTCCCCCGGCTATTTTCCCGTTACGGTAACCTATTTTGAGAAGAACGGTAATGAGAGAATCTCAGCAGGGATGATAAAGGACAAGGAACCCCCGTCACCCACTCCATTTCCGAAAGAATTGCTTTTTCATAAGGAAAAATATACTGAAATAACATTAACCGCAAAGGCCGCTAAGTAAAATCAACGCAAAGAGCGCAAAGGAATGTTCTTAATGAAAATAACTTTGCGCTCTTTGCGTAGAATTTCTTTGTGCTCTTTGCGGTTAAAAATGACTTTCAGCCCATGATATGAACCATTTTGCATAAATAGATGTTTTGATGGTATTAAGGTATGGAAAGATTTCCCAAATCATTAAAAAAAGAGATCCTGAATGGATTACCGGGTACTGAGGTACAATGGCAGATGGCTTCATCAGACAGGATGGTGAAGAACTTCCCCAGAACGCCTTCAGGAGACGCACGTGCTGCCTCTGTGCTTATACTTCTTTATCCTTATAACGGATCTGTATATACAGTCTTTATGCAGCGTCCCGATTATAACGGGGTGCATGGAGGTCAGATAAGCTTCCCGGGAGGCAAGCAGGAGCCTTCTGATGAAAATGCTATACTGACAGCCCTGCGTGAAGCGAATGAAGAGACAGGCGTTAATACAGAGAAACTGGAAATCATTGGCACGCTGACCCCCCTGTTTATTCCGGTAAGCAACATATTGGTGACTCCTGTTGTTGCATGGATCTCCGAAAAGCCGGCCTTCAGCCATGATACAAATGAGGTTGTTTTCCTTTTTGATGCCGATATCAGGAGATTTTATGACCCAGCCATAATAAAAACAAAGCCTCTTCTGGTCGGAGAAGAGGTACTTGATGTAAGATATTTTGACTATGAAGGGAATGTGATCTGGGGTGCAACGGCTATGATACTGCACGAGTTGCTAGTGATACTCAAAAGGGGCGGCTTATTTCCCGTGGAATAATATTCTTATAGTGTTCAAACCTGTCGAGAACCTCGCTGACAAACTTTACTGACTCCTTTCCCCTGAAATACCCGCTCTTTACAACAGCATCCCTGTAGTACTGAGGTTCTGATTTCTTCAGCAGCCAGACTGCAACATTCCCATCCCATTTCTGCGGATCCATTCCATTTTTCTCTGCGAGTCTCATTGCATCGAGAACATGACCCGGTCCTGCATTATATGCCGCCAGTACAAAAAGAAGCCTCTGCTCCTCATCAGGAATCCTTTTGTCAAAGATAGAATACAGCCAGTTGATATACAGAATTCCAGCCTTGAGATTGTTTTCGGGAGAAGCTGTGATGTCAATTCCAAAATTCCTTCCGGTGATTGGCATAATCTGCATCAACCCATACGCCCCCCTGAGCGATACAACATCAGCTTTGAATTGCGACTCCTGGCATATCAGCGAGGCAAGCAGCCTCCAGTCCCAGTTTATGCTTGCGCTCGATTTCCTTATCAGATCATCGTACTTTGGAAACCCTTCCGGTATTCAGTGAATAATAATCACTCTTCACGATAGTATTGGAACGCGAATTCCTGAAATACTTTGCATGCAAAAGTGAATATGAAGTGGTGTTTTTGTAGACAGAAATCCACCTGTTCAATTCACTCAGAAGATTTTCTGAATTAGCTTTTCTCACTCCCCATGAAAGTCCCTGTGATAGAGCTGACCGGGGTGCTTACATCTATATCCTGATAGTATGTGGCATTGACAATTGCTACATTCTCATCGCATACAGTATAATCTATCTCTCCGTTGGCGACATGCTGGATCAGTTTTTCAGATTCATATGGCACAGGAATTATATTAATAATTATACCTGTCTTCTTTCCCATTTCAGCAAGCCTTTCGGCATGTGACGATTTTTCCTGTACATAAATGGTCTTTTCAGCCAGATCATGCTCTCCCCTTATGAGTCTCTTTTCAATTGATGCACTGTTTAGTTTACGCCAGTTATGAGGTTTTCTCTGCACCAGGACCTGTCTTGTTTCATCAACAGGATCTGTAAATTTAATATCGGCTTTCTCATTTGAAACCGGCGCAAGCCCAAAGGCCAGAAGATCAGCTTCTCCCGTTTTAACCATATGAACGGCACGGTCAATGCTGTTCTCAGCTATTATCTCCAGATCGATACCTATGAAATCTGAGAATGATTTTAAAAGTTCATAATTGAACCCCATAGGCTCCCCTTTGTAAATAAAATAATCAGTGGAGTTAAAGTCAGTTATCGCAACAAGCTTTCCTCTTTTTCTTATCGCATCAATATCAAGAGATACAGTTTCAACTTTTTCCCCGGCTGATAGCCTTTTATATGTCAGGAAAGCGAATATCCCGGCAAGGAAAATGAGCAGAATTATAAATTTCTTTATCAAAATATTGTATAAGTTATACCTTTTTTAAAATGGGCACAAAGATACTACTTATTTCTCAATTATAAAATGTCCATGCCAGTCCCAAGCGGAACATACTGATATTCATTGGATAATCCGGTACCTGGCAATAGCTTTTTCCCGATGTCTGACCCATCATTCCATAATTAATATGATCAAACATAAGGAAGAATCTGGTCCGTTGAAGCTTGAAATTAATAAACAGATTTACGAAAGGATAATCACCTGCCTCTGTAAGGGACTGCCTGTAAAACCTTCCTGTGGCTGGCAGGTATGAATATGCATGATAAAGAGTGTTATATGTAACATCAAAACCAATCTGAGTATTCAGTTTCCCGTTTGTTTTCTTGAATCTGAAAAGATGTTCAAAATATGCTGCAGCGCGAATAGTGGCTTCAGGAAGGTCGAGGATATCCTTATTACTGCTTGTCTGAAAGATAAGATCGGGATCCAGGTGAAATTTCCAGGCCCTGAGACCCTTGCTGATCGTTATGGATGCTACAGAGAGGCCTCCTGAATACTGCGAGGGCATAGCGGTGCTGTCGAAATCAGTATAATTTTTAATAACTGCATAGTTGAATTTGACATTGACCTTTCTTGCAGGGTACGAGAAAGCAGTTCCAAAGTCGATCCTGAACTCCTTTTTCATATTGTTGTTCCATTCAATATTGTTTCCGCCCCATTGGTTATACCAGAAAGAAGGCTGCGTGTTCATCATTCCACCGGTCAAAATCCATGACGCGCTTCCCTTCTTCATATCAAACGATTTTGTGATCACTCCGTTAAGGTCAAAATCGCCAGCCCTGAATCCGCTTATATAGAGTTCCCCGTTCACCACCCATCGGAATTTTTCGCCTATGCTGTTAAAAAGCCTTCCAACCAGTGCATTATTGCTGTTTTTCCATTGTACTGTATCTGCCAGGGTTGCTGTATCATGGGTTGGAATGATCTGACCGTACCTGAATATTTCATTTCTGAAGCCGAACCCTCCCCCAAGCCTGAATTTTCTGGTTTCATCAGTCTCAAAATCAAATCTCACAGTATTTTTCATACTTTTTGAGCCCAGGGAATCCATGGTAGCTTTGGTGCTTATATAAGTAGTATCGTAAAAGCCGGAAGTCGGGTATTCATCTGAATATCCCCTCCGATTGTTTTCAAGTATCAGTATATGCGAAAAGGTCCCGCTTAATCCGCCGGTAACTTCAGGTTTACCTGCAACTGTATCTGCTTTGACAACCTTGTTCTTTCCGACAGTAAATCGTTGTACCAGCAAAAGATTCCTGTTTTTGAGGGTGCTCTTTGCATTATTTAAGCTCCCCAGTTTCACCGGGACTTCCAGGGTACTGCCCTTTCCAAGTTCACTTTCATTTGTAATCCCTCCATTTTCGAGGGAGAGAATATTATTAATCCCGACTGAAGCGTAAAGCTTGTACTTATCCCTTGTATAGGAAGTATACAGATTAGCCAGCTTATCTTCAGCCCGCTGAAAACTGTACTGACCCAGGGAAAAAACAATATCATATATAAGACCGAAGTTGAGATATCTGTTCACATTCTGCGAATGTCTTACCCTGAAAGTCTGCTCAGCAGTTTCCTTTTTCCCTCCGAAAGTCCAGATCAGTTCCGTATAAGGTACCTGAGTATTCATAAATATTGGCTTGTCGGGTACGAACATTAAAGGATAGAAGTTGGTGTAGAGAAACTTATCGGGATCAGTTATCCTGTCAAAGAAGTTGATCTGATAGAATGGAAGGCCATAATTCCCCAGGGTTGCATTTACAGGAGAATATTTATCGGCAAACCGGTACCTGTGGAATAGAGAAAAGACAGTATCTATCGGAGTACTAACCTCTTCTGCATAATCGGGAGAAAGAGTCCATTCTCTCAGGATTCTTTTTGCTTTCAGAGTATCTGCCTTATGAGCGGGTGCAGCCTTAGGCAAACCGGACGGTTTCTGGCTGGAAGGACCCTCAGGTTTATTGTCTGGTTCCTGTGCAAACAACCCTGCAGAAAACAGAATAAGGAATACTATTGTGATGTATCTTATCATCGGCAGCAAATATAGAAAATCTGAAAGAGATTGCAGCAATTGCAAACAAACCTTCTGATAGGCATTAAAATGTAGGGACACAAAATTATGTGTCCCTACACAACCCAAACTAACCTAAAACATATTTTGACCAAACAGACTAATCTACATTATCGTTCAGATAGGCGTTGTTCTCTCTCAGAACCGGTTCGTCGTTATCACCTGAAGAAAGGGTGAACTTTGATAGTTTGCTTTCGGCTTTACTGTCGGGTATTCCAAGCGACAGATTTCTTCTCACATAGGCGGGCACATCTTCAAACGTGTCAATATTTTCCTTCATGGTCTTATTTGAAAGTCCTTCCTTTTTCAAAAGGTTCTGCATATGTTTTACCTTCCTGAGTGTAGCCTCGGGCTTTTCCCTGGCTTCGCTCTCGTCATCCGGTCTTCTGTTCCTGTATTCGTTATAGCTTTCACTTTGTTCAAGGCTAAAATCAATAATCCCCTGTGATTCCTCATCAAAATCACCTATGATGTGTTTCTTACCCTTATCGTGTACAACGAATGTATTCTCGCCATTTTCAGATGATAGTCTGCGTGGCACAGCATTATTCGATGGAAGTAATTCAACCTTGCTTGGCTCTTTTTTCTTATATGGCTGGAAAATACTGTTGGATTCAAAACCGGTTGCAATCACCGTCACGCTTATCTCATCATTAAGTGATTCATCTTTAGACAGTCCTCTGATTATCAATGCTTCATCCGAGGCACATTCATACATGAAATCTGTTATTTCTCCCAGCTCATCCATAGTAATCTCATGCTCGCCGATGCCTGAGGAGATATTCAGCAATATGCTGTTTGCTCCTGTCACATCATTGGAGTTAAGGAGTGGTGAAGCAAGAGCATTTTCAATAGCCTTTATCGCCCTGTTCTCCCCGGCTGCCCGTCCCATTCCCATTATTGAGACACCAGAATTCTTCATGACTGTTTCAACATCTGCAAAGTCAACGTTTATATATCCTGTGATAGTAATTATTTCGGCAATTCCTTTTACGGCAGTAGTGAGAATATCATCAGCTTTTGCAAATGCAGTTGAAACAGGCTGGTTGCCATAGATCTCCCTGAGCTTTTCGTTGTTTATTACAAGCAGTGAATCAACATTATCTTTCAGTTCGGTTACCCCATCAATCGCCTGCCTGATACGTACCTTTCCCTCTGATTTAAAAGGTATTGTAACAACAGCAATTGTCAGCAGCCCGGCGTCTTTGCAGGCTTTTGCTATTACAGGTGTTGCACCTGTGCCTGTACCGCCGCCCATCCCGGTTGTTATAAATACCATTTTTGTGTTCCCCGACAGGGCATCCATCACATCATCTATATTTTCGATAGCGGCCTGTCTGCCAACCTCAGGTTTGCTTCCCGCACCCCTGCCTTCTGTCAGTGCCTCACCTATCTGAACCTTTATCGGCACCTGGCTTTTAGTTAATGCCTGATGATCAGTATTGCAGACAACAAAGTTTACATCCTTTATACCTTTTTCAAACATATGGTTTACAGCGTTATTGCCGCCTCCACCTATTCCGAGAACCTTTATGATTGAAGACCTTTCAACAGGCAGGTCAAAGTTCATTATATCGTCTGACATAGTATAGCTTTTTTATTGATTATAAACAGTTTACTTTTATTTGCGACAACTAGGCTCCCAAAATCATTTTATAGGCTGATCCTCAACCTCAAACATCTTTGACAGAATAATTTTTATTTTTTCTGTCAGGGGTATTTTTTCCTCTTCATGAACAGGTCCCGGAGCAATATCAGCAACCTCCTGAACCGCTTCAACCTCTTCTGCCTTCTGCGTTATAACAGGAGGCTTTGGTTTTGCAAACTCCTCCCTTGTACCTGCATTAAACGGTTTCTTATAGGTCTCAAGAAAATCAAACCCCCGCATAATCAAGTCCGACACTTGTTGCATACATTGGCTGATTGATCTCATTTTTAGCCGAACCTGCAAGGTGTTCGTTGGGCATACCAATTCTGACATCCATTGCAGTTTTGAACTTCATCAGTTGTGGAAGATGCTTGAGCATTGCGCCTCCTCCGGTAATTACAACTCCTGCAGCCAGTTTATCAGCATAGCCTGAATTCTGGATCTCGAAATTCACTGCATCAATGATTTCCTCCATCCTCGACTGGATAATATATGCAAGACTCTTGAATGAAATCTCCTTTGGGTTCTCTTCCGCTTATTCCGGGGATAGATACAACTTTATCTTCAGGTGCAATATCGCCAAGGGCAGAACCATATTGAATCTTCAGCTGTTCAGCATGCCTCTGAAGGATTGCACAACCCTCCTTAATATCCTTTGTAACAACATTGCCACCGAAAGGGATCACTGCTGTATGCCTTATAATATTATCGTAATAAACAGCGACGTCGGTTGTCCCTCCTCCGATATCCACAAGAACCACACCTGCCTCCTTTTCATCATCGGTGAGTACAGCGTCTGAAGATGCCAGTGGTTCAAGTATCATATCCTTAACTGACAGGTTGGCCTTTCCGATGCATTTTTCGATATTCTTTGCTGCAGCAACCTGGCCGATTACGATATGAAAATTTGCCTCCAGCCGTCTGCCGCACATACCTATAGGGCTCTTAACCCCGGTCTCATTATCAACGATGAAATTCTGAGGGATAACATGAATTATCTCTTCGCCAATCTCAATATGGATCTTATGCATATCTTCGATCAGCTTGAAGACTTCCTCTTTTTTAATCTCATCATCATATGCATCACGGGTAATATATCCGCGGTTTTTCATGCTCTTTGATATGCTGGCCGGCTATTCCGACAAAGACTTCAGTGAACAGTATGCCGGATCTTTTCTGTACATCTTCAACAGTTGTCTCTATGGCAGAGACTGTTTCTTCGATATTAAGGACAACCCCTCGCTTCACGCCTTTGGAAGGAGCTTTGCTTAGACCGAGAATTTCTATTTTCCCATTCTCGTTTTTCTTACCGACAATTGCCACAATTTTTGTGGTGCCGATGTCGATAGCTGCTACATATTGTTCCTTTTTATTCATATTAATTATGGTTTTCTGATTATCGCTTTTTACAAACTATCTGATCCTTGAATTCCAGGTTTATTACAGAATATTTATTCCATCCAACCTCCGGAAGAACTTTATCATAGAAAGCTTCAAGGTTTCTCAGCTTACCCTTGAAATTTTCAATTGTACCGAGATGCACTCTCTGATTTCCGACACGGGGTATCAGATCTATCTCGTTATCATCGTCAACATATATCTGATCAATCTGTGCCGACCAGAAATCGTCATCATTTATATAACTCACAAGCTGGTAAATATCTCTCAGAATTGTCTTTTTGATACTTGTATCGAGAACGCTCACTCCGTTAAGCATTGCCTGGCTTATATTTATATTGCCGCCTACAATATGCAGCCTGGGGTTATACAGATTGCGTTTTCTTACGATTACCCCGTCCTCATCGAGAAAAAAATCGCCTCCGCCATCCGGCATCACCCTCATCAAAGGCTCACGCTGGTCGGCATAAATGTGTACATTCCCGTCAATTGTTGCATAAACCTCTGCCACTTTCAATTCTCTGAGCACGTTTATCCTGTTTTCAATTGCAAGGAGATTTATCTCTCTGACAGGCTTTCCAAGTATCTTTCCTGAATTGCCATAAGCAAGATTAAGCAGCTGCTTCCGTGTAACAAAATGAAATTCAGATGAATCTTTTATATCTATAACTATGCCGCCACAGGTTTTTGAGTTGGTGGAGCTGGCAAGATAAACCGGCAATACCAGGAGATAAAGCAGAGGGATCAATGCAACTATTTTCAAAAACTTCCTCATTTCATTCTCTCTCTTTTAAGCAATTCCTCAATTGGCCCTACGAGTGTGTCGATATCTCCGGCTCCGATTGTGAGAAGGACATCGAGGTTTTTGATATCCAGTTTCTCCGGGATATCCTTTTTCTCAAGAAGCCTTTTATTCCTGCAAACCATCTTATCGAAGATCAGCTCAGAGCTGACACCTTCAATCGGCAGTTCACGGGCCGGGTAAACCGGCAGAAGGATAACCTCATCAAGTTCATCGAGTATTCTTGCAAATCCGTCAGCATGATCGCGCGTTCTTGAAAAGAGATGCGGCTGAAATATCCCGGTGATCTTTCTGCCTCTGAAAAATTCCCTGACCGACCTTATGCAGGCATTTATCTCTTCAGGATGGTGTGCATAATCGTCAACATATGCAAGACCGGGAACATTGATTCTTATATCAAATCTTCTCCTGACACCCTGAAAAAGCATTATCCCTTTTCTTAATTCCTGTTCGGTTACTCCGCACATAAGTGCAATGGCTGATGCAGCAGTTATGTTTTCTATATTTATTATCCCGGGGAATGGAAAATGGAGATCCTCTATTGTTATATCCGGTGTTCTCAGTCTGAAGCTGTAGTAATCTTTCTTATGTTCAATATTGAATGAATGGAAATCTGCTCCGGGATCTGAACCGTATGTGTAGCATGTTACGCCTTCAGGAACCAGAATTTGTTTACGGATACTGGCTGTTAACAATCAGCGTCCCTCCTTTTCTGATCTTTCCGCAAAAAATATTATATGCCTCGATCATTGCTGCATGGGTACCATAAATATCCAGATGATCGGCATCAAGCGATGTTACAACGGCCATCAGCGGGCTGAGCCAGTGAAATGAACGGTCAAATTCATCTGCTTCGATAACCGTGAACAGGCTTTCACCAAGAAGCAGATTTGAATCATAATTCTTTGAAATGCCGCCCAGAAAGGCCGAACAATCGACGTGTGATTGTTTCAGCAAATGAGCTGTCATTGTGGAAACAGTTGTCTTGCCATGTGTACCGGCAACTGCAAGAGTATCTGTATGGAGTGAAATTTCTCCCAGAACTTCTGCCCTTTTTATGAGGTGGAAACCGTTCTCCCTGAAATATGTTATAATAGAATTGGAAGCGGGAATTGCAGGTGTATAAATAATGAGAACTTTGCCTTTGTCAGGACAGTGCCGGAAAAATGGGGGTATGGTACTGATGTTGTCGTTATATGAGACATAACATCCCTTTCCTGAGAGATTTTGGGTGATACTGTTTTCAGACCTGTCGTAGCCGGCAACTGTATAACCGCCTTTAATAAAATAAAGGGCCAGGGCGCTCATTCCGATGCCTCCTATCCCTACAAAGTAGATCCCTTCTATATTTTTAAAATCAGTCATCTTTCTGCAAGCTTTAATACCTCTTCTGCTATCCTGATGTCGGCATTTTTTTCTGCCAGTTTTGAAATATTCTCAGACAGGAGTTTCCTTTTATCCTGATCAGAAACAAGCTTTATTGTTTCATCAGCCAGTGATCGTGCTGCCTTGGTGATCAGGAAGAAGCACTGCGGCATCCTTTTCAGACAATGCCATGGCATTCCTTGTCTGGTGATCTTCCGCAACATTCGGTGACGGGACCAGGATCACAGGCTTTCCCACAAGGCACAGCTCAGAGATTGTCCCGGCGCCCGCCCTGGATACAATTACATCAGCCGATGCAAAAGCATAATCCATTCTGTTTATAAAACCATGCACTGTAATATTTTCAAACCCTGACTGCCGCCACCTTTTTACTTACATTCTCAAAATAATATTTGCCTGTCTGCCATAACCACTGGCAACCTGAATTTGCCAGTTTACCGAGATCTTCCGAAAGGCTGTTATTGATACTTCCTGCTCCCAGTGATCCTCCGAGAACAAGAACGACCGGAGATCCGGTTTTGAGTTTAAAAAATGAAAAAGCTTCATATTTCAGAGAATCGAGATTTTCCAGATTCTGACGTACCGGATTGCCTGTCAGTATAATTTTTTCAGCAGGAAAGTACTTTTGCATCCCTTCATAAGCGACACATATTCGTGAGGCCTTTCGTGCCAGAAGCTTGTTTGTTACACCGGCATAGCTGTTCTGTTCCTGGATAAGGGTAGGAATCCCCATCCTGCCTGCCTGCCTCAACACCGGACCGCTGGCATAGCCGCCCACACCAACAACTACATCGGGACGGAACTCTTTCAGTATTTTTTTTGCCAGAGTCATGCTCCTGAAAAACTTAATAAGAACATTGATGTTTTTTAAAGTTAAGCCGTCGTTTGCAACCCTTCCACCGGAAGCCCGATTATTTTATAACCTGCCTCCGGAACACGCTCCATCTCCATCCTGCCAAGTGCTCCGACAAAAAGGATCTCTGTCTCAGGATCAATTCTCCGGAGAGCATTGGCAACTGAAATGGCAGGGAAGATATGTCCTCCTGTTCCGCCTCCGCTTATGATGATCCGTTTATGACTTTGCAGCTTCATATATTTTTTCTCCTTCGTCAGATTTTTCCTCTTCAGGCAGTTCTTCATTCTTTATTCTGGCATTCACCACCCTGCTTACACTCAGAATGGCTCCTATTGAAAAGCTCATCATAAGAACTGAAGTTCGTCCCCAGCTTACCATCGGGAGTGTCTGCCCTGTCACCGGGAATAATCCCACTGCAACAAGCATATTAAGCATTGCCTGGATAACAATCATTACAATGAGCCCCATAACCATGTAAGCCGGAAATGCTGTTTCACATTTCCGGGCAATCGTTATTCCCCTGAACAGCAATATCATATATGCCAGAATAAGCGGAACAGCTCCGAATAATAATCCATATTCCTCTATTATGATTGCAAATATGAAATCTGAGTTCGACTGGGGAAGCATATTCCTCTGGGTACTTTTGCCGGGGGCTTTTCCAAACAGGCCGCCTGTTGATATTGCAATTTTTGCCTGGTTTGCCTGGTAATCATCATCCTCATTTCCTGAACCTGTGAAAAAATGCTCGATCCTGTTTTTCCAGACCTGCACCCTGTTTGTCTTTGAAACCATTGTAAGTAACAGGGCAAAGAGAATTACCAAGTACCACGCCCATTCCAACATAGGTAAGAAGGAACCTTAAAGGCACTCGCCCGATGAACATTATTATCAGGCTTATTCCAAAAATCATTAAAGCTGTTGAAAGGTTTTCGGGTAAGATAAGACCGCATATTATGCCGACAGGAATGATAAAATTCTTGGTGACAAGCATAAAATTATTAAGCTCATTCTGAAATTTGGCCAGTGATCGTGCAAGATAAAGTACGAGTGCAACCTTTGCAACATCAGATGTCTGGAGACTGAACCCCGTTCCCGGGTATCACAAGCCAGCGGGTGGCTTCGTTTACCCTTGATCCGAAAGCAAAAGTAAGGATAAGCAATCCGACCGATATTATAAGGAAAAGGCCGGCCAGTGAAAAATAGATCCTGTATGGAAGATAATGTATTACAACTATGATCACAAGGCTCAGAGCCAGCATCAGAAACTGGGTCCTCAGGAAATAGGTTGTATTTCCTCCATACTTCATAAATGCCACACCAACTGATGAGCTGTAAACTGCAAGCAGGGAATAGAACATGAAGAGTACAACAAGACCCCATATGATCCTGTCGCCCTTGAATGTCTTTGTAAGCCAGCCCTGTTGCATACTATAAGATTATTACAGGTTTCTTACTGCTTTTTTAAACTGACGTCCCCTGTCCTCATAGTTTTTAAACAGATCAAAACTTGCACAGGCAGGCGACAGCAATACTGTTTCACCCTTTTTTGCCAGATAATAGGATGACCTTACAGCTTCTTCCATTGATGATGTTTCGACAATTGTCGGCACCTTATCCTTGAAGGCTTCTATGATTTTCCTGTTGTCTTTGCCCAGACAGACAATAGCTTTGACCTTCTTTCTTACTACTGAAAAGAGTTCAGAATAGTCATTCCCCTTGTCTATTCCGCCTACTATCCATATGATATCATCTTCCATACATTCAAGGGCATACCATGTGGAATTCACATTTGTAGCCTTCGAATCGTTAATGAAATTAATACCACATACAGTAATAACTGGTTCCAGCCGGTGTTCGACTCCCTGAAAATCAGCCAGACTTTCCCGGATTACATCCTTCCGGATATTCAGCACCTTACCGGCAATGGCTGCTGCCATCGAGTTGTAGGTGTTATGGCGGCCTTTGAGAGCCAATTCATGTATGGTCATAAGCTTGGTTTTATTCTTGTAATCAAGTATCAAATTGTCGTTTTCGACATAAGCAGTCATTCCTTCAGATTTCTCATCAGAAAAAGGAAGAAGAGTCATTCCATATTGTTTCTTTGATAATTCAGCCTGTATTACCGGATCACCATCCCAGTAAATAAGGAAATCCGATTGTGTCTGATTCCGGGTTACCCTGAATTTCGCATCGATATAATTCTGAAATTCATAATGATACCTGTCGAGATGATCAGGTGTTATATTCATCAGCACTGCAATATCAGCCTTGAAATCATACATTCCGTCGAGCTGAAAGCTGCTTAGTTCAATTACATAATAATCGTATGAACCCTCAGCTACGGCCATTGCAAAACTGTTTCCCACATTTCCGGTCATGGCAGCATTCATACCTGCCTTTTTGAGCATATGGTATATCAGGTTTGTAACGGTTGTCTTTCCGTTGCTGCCCGTAATACAAATCTTTTTACCACCTGCATACCGTCCGGCAAACTCAATTTCTGAAATAACCGGGATGCCCTTTTGTCCTTATCAGGTCCACAAGCGGAGCACTTTCAGGGATCCCGGGGCTCTTTATCACTTCATCGGCTGCAAGAATAATATCTTCAGTGTGGCCTCCTTCCTCCCATCTGATAGAATGATTATTAAGGATCTCCCTGTACTGATCCTTAATAATTCCGCTATCCGACACAAAGACATCAAACCCATATTTCTGAGCCAGCACTGCCGATCCAGCACCACTTTCTCCTGCTCCAAGTATTACAATCTGCCTCTTCATCCTTTATCTGATCTTAAGTGTCACGATGCTTATTACGGCAAGCAATATTGCCACTATCCAGAACCTTGTGACAATCTTCGGTTCCGGGTAACCTTTTTTCTGATAGTGGTGATGCAGGGGAGCCATCAGGAATATCCTCCTGCCTTCGCCATATTTTCTTTTTGTTCGTTTAAACCATGTAACCTGCAAGCACAACTGAGAGGTTTTCAACAAGGAATATTCCGCAGAGGATTGGTATCAAAAGCTCTTTCCTTATTATAATTGCAAAGACTGCAATAATCCCTCCCAGGGCAAGGCTGCCTGTATCGCCCATAAATACCTGTGCAGGATATGAATTATACCAGAGGAAGCCAATTGTTGCCCCGATAAAAGAGCTGGCAAAGATAACCAGCTCCTGGGAACTTGGTATATACATTATATTCAAATAGTTAGAATATATGACGTTACTCGACAAATATGCCAGTATTCCGAGAGCGCTCCCAATGATTGCAGATGTTCCGGTTGCCAGTCCGTCAAGTCCGTCGGTCAGATTTGCTCCATTTGAAACCGATGTTACAATCAGTATCACAACAACAACAAATGCCAGCCATGTCCAGGGCTGTCTGTGTTCCTCGCTTATAAAGGGAACAAGCCAGGAATAGTCGAATTCATTGTTTTTCACAAATGGGATAGTGGTCTTTGTGGATTTTCTTTCCATTGAGATCACCGACTGAGAAGTATATGGCACAGCAGGATCGAGAAGTTCAATTTTCTCCCTTGGTGAAAGGTTTGCCACACTTACTTTCTCCTCAATTATGACATCATCGCTCAGGAACAGAGTCAACCCGACAATAAGTCCAAGTCCTACCTGTCCGACTATCTTGAATCTTCCTGCAAGCCCCTCCTTATTCTTTCTGAATATCTTAATATAATCATCAAGGAAACCTATTGAACCGAGCCATACTGTTGTGAGCAGCATCAGTATGACATAAATATTATCAAGTCTTGCAAAGAGAAGGGTGGGAATAATTATTGAAGCCAGAATTATAACGCCTCCCATTGAAGGTGTTCCCTTTTTCTGATACTGACCTTCGAGGCCCAGATCTCTCACAACCTCACCTACCTGTTTCCTCTGAAGATAAAGTATAATCCGTTTACCGATAAGCAATGAAATTATAAGTGATGTTATAACAGCCATGGCAGCCCTGAAGGAAATGAACTGGAAGACTCCTGCCCCGGGAATATTAAGTGTATCGAGATATTTAAAAACGTATACGAGCATCTTCCTGATAATTATTTCATTAATAATGCAATCTTCAACTCTTCCCTGTCATCGAAATGATGTTTGACACCCTTTATCTCCTGGTAAGTCTCATGGCCTTTCCCGGCCAACAGGATCACATCTCCCGTTTCCGCAAACATTACAGCTGCCTTTATGGCTTCGCGTCTGTCGGCTATTCTCAGCGTCCTTCTTTTAAGATCCGGTGACAACCCTGTCTCCATATCATCGAGTATCTTTTCAGGGTCTTCACTTCTTGGGTTGTCGGATGTCAGTATAGTGCGTGTGCTGCCTTCAGCGGCAATAGCAGCCATTTTCGGGCGTTTTGTCCGGTCACGGTCGCCTCCGGCGCCAACAACTGTTATAAGCCTGCGCATTTCCCTCCCTTATCTTATTTATTGTATCAATAACATTCAGAAGGGCATCAGGTG
>CAWFRW010000017.1:0-164512 GCA_963818295.1 uncultured Bacteroidales bacterium | reverse complement strand
GGAAAGGTACCTGTCGGTTGAACAGGCCAGAATAATAACCCGGGTTTACAGTGAAAAAGGCGATATCCCTGTCATCCTCAAAAGAGCAGCCGCATTGAAAGATCATTGCTGGAAATAGCCATCACCATCGATCCCACAGGAATTAATTGTGGGGAACAGGACCCCGGAAATCAGGGCTGGCGTTGTATTTCCCGAAGCCGGCATTGGATGGCTCGAAAAGGAAATTGAAGATCTGCCTTCGAGGCCTCAGGACCCTTTCAGGACACGCCCTGAAGATGTCTCTTTTTTCACCTCCTCCGAATTGCACCTTTCTGGAAAGGCAAAACCCTCGAGGACGATATTTACGGATCATACGGAGATGAAATCAGCTCCATCGAAAAGGTTGTAAAGATAAATCAGAAGGATCATGCACAGGGGCATATCTGTCCTGATGTTGGAAAATGGCTGACTCTGGGTCCGGCCGGACTCAGGAAGATAGCAACTTGAAAAGCTCGGAAAAGCTACGGGTGAAAAACGGGTATTTTTACAAAAGTGTTTCAATTGTACTTAAAGCATCTTGCGGCTTTATGATGCGCTATTCGGAACTGGCCGCCGCAATGGTGGTGGCTGAACCTGATCCCCTCCTTAAAAAGAACCTTGAGGAAATCTCAGTCAGTCTGCAGGAAACTTTCTGAAGAGCCTCCCTCCTCTTTCAGGGAAGCGCTCCAGTCGGTCTGGTTCCTCTTCGTGATATTACAGATGGAATCAAATGCCTCCTCTTTTTCACCCGGACGAATGGACCAGTATCTCTTTCCTTTCTTTAAAAAAGATATCGAATCGGGTATTATTGACACAACTTACGCACTTGAACTTATTGATGCCCTCTTCATCAAGTTCAACCAGATCGTGTATATGCGGAACGGCCACAGTGCAAAATACTTTGCAGGCTTTCCGATTGGCTTTAACGTCACAATCGGAGGTGTCAGGCCCCGGCGGCGCTGATGCCACAAACGAACTCTCTTATCTTTTCCTTAAGGCACAGGAACATATCCGCCTTTCTCAGCCAAATCTTACTGCCAGGCTGCATAAGAACTCCCCCTGATGAGTTTATTGATGAATGCAGCCGCATAATAGGTCTGGGTACAGGGATGCCCCAGATCGTCAATGACGAAAGCATAATTCCTTCGCTTGAATCTGGCGGGTATCAGACCATGAAGACGCTCTGGATTATGCACTTGTCGGCTGCGTCGAGCTCAGTACCAGCGGAAACTATCTTGGATGGAGCGATGCTGCCATGTTCAACCTTGTCAAGGCGCTTGAACTTGGCCTGAATAACGGTGTTTGCATGATCACCGGAAAACAGCTGGGACCTGAGACGGGCATTTTATCTGATTTTCAGGATTTTGCTGACCTTGAGAATTCATTCAGGAAACAGATTGATCACTTTGTTTCAAAAATGATGAAGGCCTGCACCGTTGTAGAGGAATTTCACCAGAAGCACCTTCCTTCACCTTTCCTGTCATCGGTAGTGGACGATTGCCTTTTAAACGGCACTGATGTCACGGCAGGCGGGGCAAAATACAATCTGTCGGGAATACAGGCAATCCAGGGAGCCAATATAGCCGACAGTCTGGCTGTTCTGAAGAAGCTTGTATTCGAGGAAAGAGCCATTGGAAAGATCAGAGATGCTCGAAGCATTGCGGAACAATTTCAGGGATAATGAACCCCTCAGGCAGATCTGTATAAACCGTGTTCCCAAAGTACGGCAATGATGTGCGATGGGTGGATGAACTTGGAGCATACTGGTTAAACTATTTCGCCTCAGCTCTTAAAAATACAAAAATTACCGGGGCGGCCAATATCATATGGGGTTATACACCGTCTCGGCCCATGTGCCAATGGGACAGAATGTTGCTGCAACTCCCGACGGAAGAATGGCATTGACTCCTCTTGCTGACGGAGGCTTGTCGCCAATGTATGGCCGTGATAAACTCGGGCCCACAGCCGTACTTAATTCAGTAGCCAGGATGCCTTCCCGACTGGCAAGCAACGGAACACTGCTCAATATGAAATTCCTCCCTTCAATTTTCAGGAATGAAAACGACAGATCGAAATTTACCGCTCTTTTAAAGGCATTTATAAGCCTGCCTGTTCATCATATTCAGTTCAATGTTGTAACAGCCGAAGAGCTGAGAAAGGCCAAGGCTGATCCCGATTCATACAGGGGACTGACAATCAGGGTTGCAGGTTACACCGCCTATTTCACTGAACTTGCAGGTGACCTCCAGGATGAAATAATACAACGAACAACACAGGGTGAAAATGGCCGGAACTAAAGGCACAATTTTCAAGATAAAGCGCTTTTCGTGCACGACGGTCCGGGAATCAGGACCTCCGTTTTCCTCAAGGGATGCCCTTTGAGCTGCGTATGGTGCCATAGTCCGGAGGGCATCGGACCCGATATTTCAATCTGGTATAACCAGAATGCCTGCATAAGGTGCGGCAGATGCGTTGAAGCCTGTCCGGAGAAGGCTCTTGACATGAACACTGGATCAGATCAAGTATATTGAGATCGACCGTTCAAAATGCAAGGTTGACCGGTGACTGCGTAAGGGTTTGTCCGGCAGATGCAATGCAGTTCACCGGAATGGTCACTTCGCCTGAGGAGGTATTCAGTGAACTTGATAAAAGACACTGCTTTCTATAATTCATCCGGAGGAGGGGTCACTCTTACAGGCGGCGAACCGCTCTTTCAACCTGATTTTGCATTTGAAATTCTTGAACTTTGTAGAGGGAAGCAAATACATACAGCAATAGAGACATCGCTGTTTGCCGAGCAGGATGTAATAAAGAGAATTACATCACTCACTGATCTTGTAATTGCAGATCTTAAAATTTTCGATCCTCTGATGCATAAGCGCTATACCGGCGAGTCGAATGAAATAATAAAAGAGAACTTTGCCTTTCTGGCTGAATCCGGAAAAAGACATCATCGTGAGGGTCCCCATGGTGAAGGATATAACCGATTCGAAACAAACATAAGAGCTATCAGGAAATTCGTCAATTCTTTCCGGATGGAGATTCCCATCGAATTCATTGAATTCAATCCACTGGCAGCAAATAACTATAAAAGGCTCGGGATCCCTTATCGACTAAGTTCATAAGCTAATATCCCCGCAAAAACAGCTGTTGTCAAATTTATTTGCGGGAATATGAAAAATGCATGCTAATCGGCTAAACGCTATACTGTCATTAAGATGCAGTAATATTATGCTTTATTACAAGCTCAACATTGCCTTTTAGCATAGCCCATACCGGACAATATGTATCTTCTGAAAGTTTAATTACTTTATTGAAGTCATCCGTGGTTGTATCAGAAGATTTTAAGTTAATGGTGATTATTATTGTTTTAAATCCCGTCGGGTGTTCTTCTTTTCTTATTCCCCGGGATTGGATTTCACAGCCTGTAATTGTTTTTTGCATCTTTCGCAAAAATGTAAGGACAGCACTTCCAATACAGGAGGATAAACTTAAAAGCAATAATTCAAGAGAAGTATAACCTGAATTATCGCCAAGTGGTGGGGTATAATCTATAGAAACCGGAATATTTCCTGCTACAGTGCCTTCGAAATTCAGTTTAGCGTTGACAAGGTTAATTGATGTTTTCAGCTCTTTTGATTTATCAACCATTATTTCCATTTTTTCTGTTCTAATGTTAAATTAAATATATTATGTCCTGATGTCCTAACCCTGGTATGGCAGTTGGCAATGTCCCCTGACCAGACCGGCATTCATTTGTCTGAAGTTTAATGTGAAGCCGATCAGAACAGACAACTACCACTCTTTTAATTTTTGATAGAAATTCACACTCAGGCTTCCGGGAAAAGTAAGCGGGATAAATTCATCAAAAATCTTACTGCTGCGCATCTTTTCACCAATGACCTTTACCTTTTCCATGTTTTCGTAATGGTAGATAAGATACCATTCACCTTCTTTTATATCCTTCACCAGTTCAGCATCAATAAAACCATCCTGCTTTTTCTGGAACTCATTTAAGATATCAGCCTTTGATATCAGCTGTTCATCGGTTGTTGTTTCCAGTACCTTGAATTTTACCAATTCTGTAATAATTGTCTTCATAATTTTTTTGATTTAAAAGTTAATGAGACAAAATTAACAGGCCATAATGAAGAGGAATAGTATAAAAACGACAGCTAGGTCAATTTTCCTATCTGTAAGATGGAATCGTTTTGATGGACAAAGCTTTTGGGTGTATTCCCGGCAAAACGTTTGAATTCCCTAATGAAATGCATCTGATCGAAATAACCGTTGTCATATGCCAGGTCAGATAATTTCGAGTAGTCGTTAAACAGAAGTCTGATTCAGGCTTTTATGAAAGCGGTCAAGAGTACTATAGGTATTGGCCGATACGCCCACATATTTATTATACATCCGTTCCAAGTTACGTATACCGATATTATTCCGTTGACAAAATTCAGATATCTGAAGAGAGTTGTCGCTGTGCTTAAGCATATTAAAAATCTGCCGGAAGTTTTCCGGTGTCTGGTTGCCTTTACAAGCAGCAAGGCAAGCTCGTTTTCAAGGATAGCTAATCGTGAAGTAACATCGGGAGCCTCCATCAGCCGTTCGCAGATTGTATGGGCCAGACTTAACCCAACTTCTCCGGCTCCCAGCAATCGATTCTTAAATTCAGAGACTGGAATTTTAAAAAAGGGGTAAAATCCGTAAGGGAAAAAACAAACACCAAGAACATCGACCTTGCCGTTTAATTTTAGATGCGTATTCCTAAAATGGTCCTGCAAGCCGGAAAAGTATACATCTTCGAGCAAATTGTCCGTACCATGAGAGTATACACAATGACGTGTTTCATTCAAATTGAATCTCAGATTGATATTTCTCTGAGGAATAATCTTATGGTTCAGATGTGCATTCTCAATATGCAGCTCCCAGAAGAATTTGATATGTTTCCTGAGCAAAGGATGCTGAACCGGATATCTTTTAATTTCACTCTGCATACGAATTTTGACGGCTGAATCAATGTTGAACAAAAATATTAAAAAGAGAAACGACATGCAAAAATCCATATTCAATATTTTTTTTAAATTCTGAATGTTTGAAGTTTTTTTTTGAAAGATGATCAGGTATGCCATTATTTGTAGCAGCCCAAAGAAAAGCCCTCCATCCGCCTGCGGCGTCTGTCTGGGCTTTTTCTTTGTAGCGGAGAGTGGCGAAATATCGAACCTTGATTTGATAAAGGATATTAATATGGTCATAAAACTAAATAAGGTCTTATCACTTATAGAATAATCTGTCTCCATGGGAAAAGCATTTTAAAAGTATATAATGTCGAATAGAATCAGCATTATTATTGTATATATGTAGTATAGAATCTACATATCTATTGTATATTTGCAGGATAGAATCGACATAAATATGGAAAGCTTATTAGGATTTCAGGAAAATATTCTTCGTCAGGTTAAAAATGATTTCCGAAGATATCTGCATAGGCAGATTAACTGGAAGCACAGGATGATTGGAATTAAAGGGCCCAGAGGAGCAGGAAAAACCACGTTGATGTTACAACATCTGAAATATGATCTTGGAATGGCACCAGAGGCACTCTACATCACTGCTGACCATAACTGGTTCTATAATCATTCCTTATTTGATGTTGCAAATGACTGGTACAAGCAGGGAGGGAAAATACTTTTTATTGATGAGGTGCATAAATATCCCAGATGGTCGGTGGAATTAAAAAATATTTACGATGGTTTACCAGAGATGCAGGTTGTTTTTTCAGCCTCTTCGGCATTGGATATTTACCGTGGTGAAGCCGATTTAAGCAGGAGAGTTATGACCTATTTGCTTGCAGGACTTTCTTTTCGGGAGTTTTTAATATTTACGAAGGGTCTGAATTTTGAAGTAATTAATATTGATGATCTTAAAAATAATCACCAGAGTATTAGCAGGATGTTTACTGGAGATTTTCGTCCTTTACCGGCATTTAGAAAATATTTAGAAGTTGGTTATCTGCCAATTATTGCTGAAGGGGAAGATACTTATCTGATGAAATTGAAACAGGTGATAAATACTATTCTGGACGTTGATCTTGCCTATATCTCTTCATACAATTCAGGAACTGCAATAAAGGTCAAGAAATTATTGGGTGTAATAGCAGAATCAGTACCATTTAAACCAAATATTGCTGCACTGGCCAGGAAGCTTGATTTGAGCAGAGACAGTGTTTATCAGTATATTTATCAGCTAAGAGATGCACGATTGCTTAATACTCTGAGTTCCGAAGGTAAAGGGGTATCGACCTTACAAAAACCAGATAAAATATTTCTTGAAAACAGCAATCTGGCCTTTGCACTCAAGGAAAAACCGGAAATCGGTAATGTCAGGGAGACATTTGTTCTGAATCAACTTCTTAATTCAGGTTTAAATGTCAGCACTCCTGTTGAAGGTGATTTTTATACAAATGGTTTGACTATAGAGGTAGGCGGTAAAGGAAAAAACAGAAACCAGGTGAAGCATCTTGATAACTACCTGATTGCTTCGGATGATATTGAAACAGGATCAGGAAACAAGGCACCTGTCTGGCTATTTGGGTTTTTATATTAAATAGTGACAGTGTGAGGATTACTCAAAGCTGCCTGCCCGTAAGCAGTTTTAACATATTCCCCATCATCTTTCGTTTGCTTGCTTTATCGCTCAATATGCCCAGATACAACATCGCCGCATTCCTGGGAGGGATCGTTTTTTTAGTTTTTTCAAGCAGCCTCAGCGCTTCTTTTTTGCAGGTAGTAACACACAGGCCACATCCAATACATCGATCAAGGTCAATAATTGCTTTCTTATTTTCAATCTGAATAGCATCCATCTGACATCTCTTGACACAAAGCGTGCAGCCATTACACAATTCTTCCTCCACTTTTGCATAAAAATTATGCGCAATTAATTCAGCAGGCTTCCTGTATTTTTTTGCGGAGGTCAGAACGCCACAGCAACACCCGCAACAAAGGCAGATACAAAATGGTTGAAGTGAATTCCCGGGTTGCAGGACCAATCCTTCCCTTTCGGCCCGGTTAATGATTTCCATGCACTCCTCTTTAGTTATAGTTCTGGCCTTTCCCCTGTCTAAATAACTTTTCGCATCAAACATCAGACAAACTTCGATATCTTTAGTTTGTTTGCATGGCTTGCCAAGTAATGCCTCCCCTTCCTTGCATATGCAATTTGCCACCTGTATGGACTTATCTGTCTTCTCCACAATCTTCCGCATGTTATCGTATGTGGCGATATTAAATTCCGGGACAATAGCCTTCATATGGGGACTTGTACGTAACTGCGGCAATGAAGACTTAAAAAATTCATCATTAAAACCCTCATCGAAGTACTGATGAACCAGCTCCATCATTTCCTTGCTTAAGTCACCCAGCTGATGTTCAAACATCCCGATTGCAAGCATTGCATTGCTATATTTGAATGGCTCCTTACCGGACCTGTTAATAGAACCTTTCATAAACATTTCATGAAGTATTGTTGCTACCTTAAGGGGCTCGTACGAAATCCCGAATTTTTTATCAAGTCTTTTCCTCACCGTTTCCACGGAAGCATTTCCCAGGCTCAGGCAAAGAGCCACTATTGCCTCGATGGGTGTAAAAAGCAATTTCAGAATCCTTATCTCTACCCCTGAATTTGTTTTAGGATACCCAATGGGCAGCTTATCAAGATGTTCCTGTAACTGCCTGTAATATGTATTTTCTGAATCCATGGCTTAATGATACGAAATAAAGTCTAAAAGTCAAAAAAAGCCCCTACGGGCTTCATAAAGATGAACCTGGCTGTCTTTCACGAATGATCTTCAATTTTAAGTCTTAAAAAAGCTGGAGGTCAAAACTGCATCTTTAAGGATGCGCGATAAAAAAATGGATTAAAGAATTATTACGTAAATGGCGTAACGTAAATTACGTAATATGAAAGCTGAAATTATTAATCCGTTTATAACAGGTGGCTATCTGAGTCCAGGATATTTCTGCAACCGTACAGGAGAAACACATAGAATAACAGATGCAATCTCATCAAGCCGTAGCCTGACACTGATCTCATTTGGAAGAATGGGTAAGACAGGACTTCTGAAGCATGTTAAGTATCAACTTGAAATTCAAAAAATTCATCAGATAAACACTGATTTTGAACCCCAGTATATAAACTACAGGAATCTTCTGCCTCCTCATCAGTTTCGTCTTCCTATGGCTATTGCTGCTGAAGATGGAGTTAAGCAACCAACTTCCGGGAATTTTATAGGTCATAATGACCTCACCAGCCCCAGTTCAGTATCAACTTCATTACGCTGCTGTCGCAACTTCCATAGCTTCCGGTTCCTCAGGGCAGATCGGGAATATTTACTATCTTAATGCTCTGAAAAAAATCAGGTTATATATGAAATCCAAATCAATCGCAATTATCTTTCTGATTTTCTCAACATCCGGCTTATTAGCCCAGGATCGTTTACCTATTCCGGACAAGCCAGGTACATGGAGCTATGCCTATCTTAACGATGAGAACACTAAAATGTACTCACGTCAGTTTGGAATGACGGCTGAAGAGGTCGCTGTGTTCAGACAAAAACTCGATAATATCGTGAATGTCCTTCATCAAAATGCCGTAATGGCAAGTCCCAAAGGTGTTGATCCGACAGTAGAATCGAGGCCTCTCTATCCACATGGCTTTGAGAATCATTCACAAAATTACGGATATATCGGTGAGATCAATTTCCGGCTCTTTACATGGTACAGTTTGAAAGGTAAGGTTTTCAGACAGACTATCGAACCTCCGCGTGTAACGGCTTATATCAATAATATTATCATATTGAAGCGAAGTGCATTTAGTGTTGGTGGTACGCAAGATAAAGATTTAGCAAAAGCCGAAGCCCTGGTTAATGAAATCTGTAAATCCGACAGGATAAAGGAGCTTGGCCCGGGAGTTACCCTTTACGATGCAGCGATAGTTGTTGGCAAACCGGAAAAATCATTATATCTCCCATGTACAGTTGCAGAGGCATATAAACGATTGATTGGATTCTATGAGTTAGCTGTAAAAAAAGAACCTGTTTTCATGGTAGTGCTGGATGGTATCAAAAAGGAGTTTAGTACACTGACTCCAGGCCAGCTAAATAGTCCGGCATACTATGGAGGTGAGTTTTCAGGAATTACTTCCCAGGTCAATGATTCCCCACTCTACCTGTTCAACAATGACTTTTTTGATCACAGAATGCCAAAAACAGCAGTTCAACTGATTGTAATACCAATTGATGCAGATTATTTCCGGAAAGAATCAGATTTTTCTCCCGGTGATGTGGGATTTGTCAGGATAAATCAGTTTCTGCATTCACTCGATGCGGCTCAGCTGGTAAAATTGATAGATTAGATATATATAAAATGAGATATCTCATGATATCTCTTTGTGATTCCGGAGCGACCCGAACTCTAACCCTGCAACCGCCTTCGGCGAACCCGGGGATTATTTTATGATCCGTCCTGGGTTACAGCCCGAAGAAAAAGCCCTGCATCCGCCTGCGGCGTCTGTCGGGCTTTTTCTATGTAGACAAGTGGTTTGAAATATCTAACCTGACGCTAGTAAAAGACATTCATATCATAATTAAGCTGGAGGAGGTTTTAACTAAAGAGAATGATCTTCTTTAATTAAGGAAGTGAATTTATAAGTACATATAGATAGCTGAATACTAAATAAGTATAAGTGTGTGAAATGGAGATTCCAGTCTCATCAACTGAAAGTTATGATCCTCAAAATAATTTGCATAAATGAAAAAAGTTTAGGAACTTCGAGTAAGACACATTTCCGTGAAACCTGTTAATTGTGAATCTTTTTCATGACAGAATTGCTGACTACTGATAAGATTTTCATCAGAAAGCTCACTGATATAATACTGGCAAACCTTGAGAATGAAAGCTTTGGTGTAAAAGAACTTGCAAGGGAATCAGGAATGAGTTTCTATCGCGTGAACAGGAGGCTTAAATCAATATGCAGAAAAACAACCAGCCAGTTTATTCGTGAGATCCGTTTGCAGAAAGCCTTCGAAATGCTCGTGAATGGCGAAGATACTGTTGCAGAGGTGGCATATAAAACGGGATTCGGCAGCCCAAGTTATTTTAATAAATGTTTTCATGAATATTTCCACTATCCCCCTGGAGAAGCTAAAGAGAGGGAAGTAAATCGTGCGGATCAAATTATCCTGAGAAATGATGCAACTGCAAGCAGATTAAAAAAGCCGTCGTGGGTAGATTATATCCTTACTTTTCCCGGCATTCTCATCATTATATTGGTACTTGGTACAGCAGTCATTCTTATATATAGTAAAATTTTCTTTTATGGACGAGGTGACAATCTTTTATCCTCTGATGGCAGGATGTCTATTGCTGTCCTGCCATTCAGGAATATGACAAACGATACCACCTGGAATATCTGGCAGGAAAATATACAGCAAATACTAATATCCTCATTATCAAACTATAATGAGCTAAAGGTCAGACAGAAAGAGACGATGGATCCACTTCTGCATACAAAAGGTTTCGCTGAATATTCCGGATTAACGATAGGTATTGCTGAAAAGATCTCACAAAAGGCGGAAGCAAATATTTTTATTTACGGTTCAATTGAAAAGGCAGGATCTTCAATCCGTCTGATTGCTCAATTAATTAACACAAGAACAAAAGATGTCTTAAAATCATTCGAAATAGCCGGACCAGCCACTGAAGAGATGATCTTTAGCATAACAGATACTCTAAAAGAAAAGATTACAAATTACCTTCTTATTTCTAAAATCCTGAAGAAAAATCCTGTTTGGGAGAATGGCTATAAGACCTACCCTTTGACAACCAACTTCCCTGATGCTCTTAGATATAATATCTATGGGAACAAATCAGATGATGCTAAAACAGCAATATCGTGGTATTTAAAGGCACTGGCAATTGATTCAAACTACTTCGACCCGATGATGGGGCTCTCTTCCAGATACTTAGATTTAGGGATGGATGAGCAGTCTTTGCAATGGGTACTCAGATATTACAATAAAAAGGATAGGTGGCCTTATGTTCAGCAACTATGGGCAAGCTGGGCATATGCCTTCCGGTTCGAATCAAACGAAGAAAGGTTAAAGTATTTAAGACAGCTTCAGCAAATTGATGATCAGAATGCAAATACCTATTATTTGTTAGGATTGACATATTCCTGGCAAAAACAATACGAAAAAGCAATTCCTGAGTTGGAAAAAATGCTTCACATAGATCGTAAACTGGGGGAAGAATTCATGAAAGTCAACGCTAACTATCTTCTTCTGGGCGAGGCTTATCAGAAAACAAACAAGTATAAGAAAGCAAAAAAACTTTATGAAACCGCTGGAAAATATATTACTGATGATCCAATGATTATATTTAATCAGGTTATTCTGTCATTAGCTGAAAAAGATTCGGTTACGGCGGGCAGGTATATCGAAAAATACATATCTGTCCTAAGGAAAAATTCATCTTCTGAATCAGATATTGCAGCCAATCTGGCCTCGATATATCAGGAAGCAGGTGCCATCGCCAAAGCTGAAGACAATTACCGCAGGGCACTTTCACTGGATCCTGAAAATCCGGTTCTGCTCAATAATTTTGCCCGTTTTCTTGGGGATAATAAAATAAGACAGGAAGAATTTCTTACTGATATAGATAAGGCACTGGCACTGGTGCCTGATAAATATACTTATTGTAATTATTTGGTTACCAAAGGCTATGGCTTATATAAATTCGGACATCATCAAAAAGCTCTGGAAATCCTTCAACAAGCCTGGGATTCAGCCCCGTTTAAGATATACTATATAAAATACCATCTGGATGAGGTAAAAGAATCTGTTGACAGACAGAAGTAACTTTTGCACTTCACTTTTATCATCCTTTCAAAAATTATTACCGGCTTCAAAAAAGTTAAACAAACTGCAAAAACTTTTATCTGATTGCATTAAAATCACAATATGTCAGGATTTGTTTTACCGAACTTTAAGTTAATAATTGAAACCAGATTTCTTGATTTCTTAAACTTAAAACATTCGGCTATGAAAACAAAGACATTTTTATTTTTATGCCTTTTTCTGGGCATTGGATTGACACAACTTTCTGCCCAAAACGGAAAGGACGGCACCGGGCTTTATATGGAACGCTTCTTAGTTAGTGATTATAACGGTGTACCTGCTGAATGCGGTGGAGAATTGATTGGCATATTGAGTGGCTCGATCACCTTTCATTTTACATCATTTTTTCAAAATGGGATACTGATCTGGTGTAAAAGTCAGGGACATGGGGAAGCTGTAAGCAGCACAGGTGAGACCTTTAAAGTAAATGTTATAAATAAAATAAATGATGTACAGCAAACGGGTTCCGTACATGTAAATTTCATAGGGGATAAGGGTACACATTATATCGGAAGTTTTGTAGTAGCCGATTATAATACATGGGAACTTGAGCCTGTCAGGGTTGTATGTACAGGACAAGAATAATTTAACCTTCTACACCGATAATGCAGAGCCCCGGAAATCACATCCGGGGTTTTTTGTGGTCCTTTAGCCCTCATCGTGTTGGATATTGAGATTGATAATGGCTCGGGCATAGGTGGGCTTTTCTCCTAAAAGGGTCAAGACAACTATATTGCTTGAATCGATGATATATGCCTTTTTAATGTATTCAAGTGAATTCTCATCCTTTCCGGAAAGAGTCTCAATTTCTGATAAATTTTTTGAATATTAATATGATAATTGATATTCACTGACTTAATTTAGATGCTTACGTACAACTTTTTATGAGGCTTAATCAATTTTTTCTGACTTATTTTCATTATACTCTAGAATATCAATAGTCTTTGCTTAACTTGTGATTATCTTAAAATTTCATAGCAAAAGAGTTTAGTGAGATTTTATATAATAAGCTTATAAAAACCCATGATTACATATAAGGAACTTTATGTAAAGGATCCTCTTTCGTATTACATAAATAAACTCTGGATACTTGAAAACCGTGATAGTAATGGGGTGCATGCATATAAAACCTTGGTTCCAAATGGATGCTTTAATATTGCCTTTATAAATGGACAGGGAGTATTAGCTAAATTTGACACTCATGTTATTGAACTAAAAAAGGGGATATACTTTTGCGGTCAGGCAACTCATTCCGTTAATATTGAGATTATGCCTGACACCAAATTGAATATGGTACAGGTTTTTCCATGGACTGCTTCTTTGTTCGTAAATTGTAATATGAATCTGTGTACCAATAATGTCATTCCTATTAAAGAAATTAATAACGATTTTGAATTTGAAGCCAGAAAGATTGACAAAAACGATGAGTACCAGATTTCTAGCTTTTTGCATGATCAGTTCAATAACTTCATTTTAAAAAATGGAACATACTATTTTACTGTATAAAAGTTGCTCGATTATTATGAAGAATAACGGCATAGATTCAATTAAAGATCTTTGTGTACAGCTGAACTGTTCCTCAAGACATCTTCAAAAAATATTTCTAAAATATATCGGACTTAGCCCAAAAGAATTCTCCATAATAATTAAGCTGAGAAACGCAATCGATGAAATTGCATATCCTTCATCTTAACGAATAACTCTTTGACAAGTCTCGCACTGACGCTGACTTTTATGACCAGTCACATTTTAATAATATCTTCAAAACCAGAGTAAAAACACAACCCAGGAAATTCATTCCGTCAAGTTTCATACTGGCTTTTAAGAAAAAAAGCTGACCTGTTCGTTTTTTTCCAATTTTTACTTCCGGACCTATACTTCCTTTGTATCAGGAATAAAGGTGATTCTATATGATACTTTACTCCTTACATGATTCAAGCAATACAAATGGATAGATTATTTAGAATTGGTCATTATGTTTAAACATCAATCTTAAAATCATTTGCAGAAATATATTGTCCAACAAACTTCACTCAATATTAAATATTGCAGGGTTAGCTGTTGGTATATCATCATTTATCCTTATCCTGCTGTATGTAAATCATGAATTAACTTTCGATAGATTTCATAAAAATTTCAATAATATCTACAAGCTTACCCTTGGAAATAGTTTTTATACAATGGCGCCTTTTGCAGTTGTACTAAAAGATAAATTACCTGAAATTGAAAAAATAGCAAGAATTGATTTTCAGATGGGGGGTGGCAAATCGCCTCTTCTGAGAGTTAAAAAAGGAACTGAGGCAGAAACATTTCAGGTAAATGATATTATTTATGCCGACAGTACATTTTTTGATATTTTCAGTTTCAATGTTATTGAGGGTGATGTAAAGAGATCTTTATCTGAACCAAACTTCAATCGTTCTTACAAAAAGTACTGCATTGAAAATATTTGGTAATGAAGATCCTCTTGGAAAAACAATAGAATTTATCAGGCACCAATGAAAATCCCAGGTTGAATTATACTGTATCAGCAATAATTAATGACATTCCTGAAAACTCATCCATAAAATTTAATGGGATAGTATCTTTTAGCACTTTAAAATCAATTAAACCCGGAGGTGTTGATGTTGATGAAGATTACGGGAATTGGACATATGATACCTATATTCTAAAGAAAAGCACTTCCTCTGTTGAACATCTCACAAAAAAAACAAATGAAATATGGCTGAATGATATATTGAAAAGAAGCAATCTTAATCCTGACAGCGAATCAGCCAAAGAATATATTTCAGGTTTTGTTCCGTTAAAAGAAGTCAGCTTTTTCAAAAACAATAAAGCCAAATTTATCTATTTAATCCTGTCAGTAGGAATATTCATTATCATCCTTGCGCTTATTAATTTTATTAACCTTTCTGTTGCAAAAGCATCGACACATACAAAAGAAATTGCGTTAAAAAAGGTTCATGGTTCAAGCAGGTATGATCTTATTAAACAGTTTATTGGTGAGTCTCTGGTACTGACTTTTATCGCAACTGCTATTGCTTTGGTTATTGTTTACTTCTTAATGCCGTTATTCAGCGAAATAACCGGAATATCATTCTCATTTAAATTATTACAGAATCCTCAATGGATCTTACTTTTGATTTCAGGATCGATAATAACAGGGATTCTAGCAGGGATCTATCCTGCTCTTTATCTTTCCTCATTTAAACCGCTTACTATTTTAAAAAATGAAAAAATCAGCGGAAATATAAATAAAACTATTATACAGATCCTGATTGTATTTCAATTCGTTATCTCGATTACCTTAATTATAAGCACTGTAATAATAGCAAGACAAGTCAGGTATATGAGGACTGAAAATATTGGATTTGACAATAAGCTTATTTTAAAATGCCAGCTGACAAAAAATATCAGAAACAGATATGATGTTTTTAAACAGGGATTACTTGAAAATCCTAACATTTTAAATGTTGCAACTTCAAGTGGAAGCGGTCTTGCTGAAGAATTTCATATGAGTTTTACAGAAGAAATTAATGGAGTTGAAAAGTCGTTCCGTGCTATGGCTGTTGACCCGGATTTTATAAAAACTATTGGTCTTAAGATTATTGAAGGAAGGGACTTTTCATGGGATTTAGAGACTGATAAACGTAAAGCAGTAATTTTGAATGAAACAGCAGTTAAGTATTTTGAATTAGACCCTGCTTATAGGTTTTGAATTAAATATTTATAATACCAAAGCACTGGTTATTGGTGTAGTAAAAGATTATCATAATGAATCATTCCAAAAAAAGATAAGTCCTCAGGTTTTATGGTATGTTCCGGGATGGAATTCTGATTTAAGTATCAGAATCAGCAGCAATAATATCAGGGAAACAATTCAATATATTAAAAACCAGTGGAATGAACTCTCTCCTGAGATACCATTTGAATTTCAATTTCTGGACGAAAAATATGATGCTTTATATAAGGATGAAGACAAATTTAATATACTAATTGGTTATTTTTCCATAATTGCTATCCTGATTGCCTGTCTTGGATTATATGGATTGGTTTCATTTTCGACCGAACGCCGTAATAAAGAAATCGGAATTCGTAAAATAAACGGAGCAAGAATTTCCGAAATCCTTGTTATGCTTAACAGAGATTTTGTTATCCGGGTTTCTATTGCTTTTATAATTGCTGTCCCGATTGCCTGGTACGCTATGCATAAATGGTTACATGTCCTTCGCTTATAAAACAGAATTAAACTGGTGGATATTTGCTCTGGCAGGAATTATTGCTTTGGAATTGCTTTACTTACTGTAAGCTGGCAAAGCTGGAGGGCAGCAACGAGGAATCCAGTTGATGCATTGCGAGCTGAATAATGAAAATAATTATTAGGTCTTAAATAGAAACTGGAAACAATGAAATTAAACCAGATATTCAGAAGCCTTTTCAGAAATCCTCTCAACAGTCTGATTATCATTATCAGTCTGGCAATAGGAATGGCCTGCACCAACCTCATTATACTCTTTATTACAAGAGAATTAAATACTGATAGTTTTCAGCAAAACAGGAGATCGGATCTACCTTCTTAAATGTGATAACCCCTATGAAAAAGGATCTCAAATGTCAAACTGTAAAAAAGGGGGTGCTGAATACATTAAGGAAAATTTTTCACAGGTTGAGGATTTTTGCCGCATCAGATTCGGGAGGGCTCAGAAAGTAATGATCGGCAACCAGATTTATAACGATAATCTTACAGTTTTTGAGACGTCTGCGACATTTTTTACAGTTTTCTCATATAAGCTGCTTACTAATAACCCAAACTCAGTACTCACCACAAAAGACGATATTGTAATCTCGGAAGACCTTGCACAAAAATATTTTGGAGAGAGGTTGCCTGTTGGCCGGATTATAACCATTATTAATGGTAATAAAAAGACGGATTTTATCATAAAGGGTATCTTTAGAAAACCTGTCGAAAATTCCCAATTCGATTTTGACATGGTAAAACTCTCTGAAAATACTGAGAGGTATGCATTTCTGCTGTTAAAAAATAATACAGATCCTGCCAAACTTGAAAAACTCTTTGCAGAAGAGAAAGATAAAATTCCTGTCATCAACGACGGTATACCTGGCAAATACTATCTGAAGAGTTTTAAACAGACATACTTCGACACCTCTGAATATTCTCTTCTGGGAAACAAGAGAGAAAAATCTGACATCGTGATAGCAATGATAATCGGCCTGATGATTATTTGTGTTGCATCTGTTAATTACCTTGGTTTGATAAACAATAAGTTGTTTGACAAAACTCCTGAATTTTATATCAGACGCATAAACGGAGGCTCCAGAGCCAGCCTGATCTTTGACTTTATGATTGAAAACCTGATAATTATTGGTTATTGCTTTTGTAATAAGCCTTGAAGTTATATCATGGATCATACCGCTTCTTTAATGATCTGACGGAATCCCAAATCGATGTAACTTATTTTACCAGTACCGATTCCTTCCTGTATCATGTCATATGTGGTATTCTTGCTTTTGTTTGCCACACTGATCTTTTCCGTAAATAAAATGAATAAGCAGAAAATATCCTCTAGCCATAAAGTCATGATTGATAAAGAAGGGAAAATCATTAAAATCCCGGCATTCAACATATTCCAGCTGATTGTTACAATTGTTCTGTTAATTTGTTCAATTACTATATTAAAACAGATAAATTATATAACCAAAAAGGAAATTGGCATCAATAAAGATGTTATCGAGGTAAAAATTCCTTCCATATATGAATCGCAAACAAAGATTTTTAAAGAGGATTTGCTAAAATATCCTTCAGTTGCCAGCATATCTGTAACTACAGCCTCACCTTTGCTGGAATGGATCCAGACTTCCTTTCAATACACAGAAAATGGAGAGGACAAACAATATTCACCAAAAATATTCAGAGGTGATGAAGCATTTATCAGGACTCTCGGAATAAACCTCACAGAAGGAAGAGATTTTTCAGGTAATATAACTTCAGATAAGAATAACTGCATTATTAATGAATCGCTGGCAAGATATTTTTCAGGGAGAAATCTGATTGGTGAAAAACTGCCAGGGTATGAGAAACTGACAGTGATCGGGATTGTTAAGGATTTTAATTGTTCAGGTGCAAAAGATCCTATCTCTCCTGGAGTTATAATATTTGATAATTCCGGAAATCATTTGCTTGTTATGCCTGCTTTCGGACAATCACAGTCTGTAAAAAACTCAATATCTGAGACCTGGCAAAAACTTATTCCGGATTATCCTCTAAATATTGAATCAGTAAGGGAGAGATATGATTGGTATCATATCAAGGAAACAAACTTTGCCAAGCTCATCGTAAGCTGTTGTTTAATAAGTCTGTTTTTATCAATGATTGGATTATTTGCAATCTCATTTCATTCAAGCAGAAAACGAACTAAAGAAATAGGAATACGTAAGATAAACGGAGCAACAGTTTTCGGAGTGATCTCACTTCTCAACAGAGATTTTTTCAGATGGATCATTATTGCCTTTGTTCCAGCCAGTTTAATACCTGGTATATCATGAACAAATGGCTTCAGGGATTTGCTTACAGAACAGAACTTAATTTATGGATATTCGCTCTGGCAGGATTACTGACTGTTGCCACAACCCTTTTAACAGTGAGCTGGCAGAGCTGGAGGGCAGCAACCTAGGAATCCTGTGGAAGCATTGAGGTACGAGTAAAAATCCCAATAAGAATTTCTAAATATTGCATTAACCTTCCCTTACCCTTCCAGGCATAATTAGCGCTCACAAAAAGTTCTCAGGAAACTATACTTATGAAAATATAAAAGAATCAGATTAACAGATAAGAAAAGATATATTTATGGATAACCGACAGTACAAAGAGAGAAGATTTTGGGATAGGTTTGCAAATACTTATGATTCATTCATAAATAAGATCTTCGCCAAGACATATGAGTTCGATTCTTGAAAACCTAGATTCAGACCTGGACTCCAACTCACACGGTTCTTGATCTAGGTACCGGAACAGGGATTATACCATTTTATATCTGCTCAAAAGTATCCTCTGTTGATTGCTATAGATATTTCACCTGAGATGATTCGAGTTGCAAATCAGAAACAGAAGAAATTAAACATCCAAAACATCGATTTTCAGGTTCAGGATTCATATAACCTTACATTTCCTGACAAAACTTTTGATATTGTGATAGCTTCAAATCTGTTACATATACTTATGAGACCTAGATAAACCATTAAATGAGGTTAAAAGAGTAATGAAAGACAATGGTATATTCATCGCCCCGACGCTTTGTGTTGGTGAAAATACAAAAAGCAGAGTTGTTGCTAACATTGTCGGTGCATTAAGCGGATTTAGGGTTGTCAATAAATGGAGTATTAATGAATTTAAAACCATGCTTACTAAAAATGGATTTATTATTAACAAAACAGTTATAGTTGATGGTAGATTCCCCTTGGTTCACATTGTATTAGGGAAAAAATTCAATAATTTTCTTATCCCGTACTATTTAAAAACTGAGAATTTGTGAAAACAGTTAGATTGCTTTTAATACTTTTACTCTTACCAGAAATCACGTACTCGCAAAGCGATGATTTAGTAATAGCAAAATGATGGGTGGACTAAATGCAATAGACAGTTTCTACAAGAATCTTTCAGAAAGGTATGGGTACAAGATTTCTCCGGATCAGGGTCTTTTAAATTTTCTTGGATGGGGCAATTTGCGTGAATGCAAGTTTGAAGAGGCTCTAAAAATATTCAAAGAAAATGTGCGGAGATCTCCTGATTCCCCGATGCCTACAACTATCTTGGTGAAGGATATTTGGCAGCTGGTAATATTGAAATTGAAATTAAGAGTTTTGAGAAAGCTGTAGAGCTGGTAACACCTAATAAAACCGAGAATGTAGAGTTTTTAAAACTTAGGATTGAAAGTATCAAAACAGATAAAAAGTAAAACCTGTCTTTTTATATTTGCATAACTCTATTTTACCAACAGAATTTATCTAACCTCAAATGTAAATTCTTTATTCCCCGCAAAGTCACAATATTTGAGGACTTCAGAAAATATAAAAGAATAACTCCCCATCAAAAATAGTGATGAGTTTGTATTCTGGTAAAGGAAGGATTATTTCATGATCCGTCCTGGGTAACAGCCCGAAGAAAAAGCCCTGCATCCGCCTGCGGCGAGTTCGGGAGGATTATTTCATGATCACTCTGGAGGTAACAGCCCAAGAAAAAGCCACGCTATGCTTTTGGTAATAATTTATCTCACATAGGCACCCCTCTTTGCGAAGCAGAGAGGGGATGGGGGTGAGTTCGTGCAGGTAGAGGATTGCTCGCTTCGCCCTCCTTCGCCAAAGGCTACGGATGGCAAAGCTCGCGATCCTAGGAGGGTAACAGCCCAAGGAAAAATCCTGCATCCGCCTTCGGCGAGTTCGGGAGGATTATTTCATGATCACTCTGGAGGTAACAGCCCAAGGAAAAATCCCTGCATCCGCCTTCGGCGAGTTCGGGAGGATTATTTCATGATCACTCTGGGGGTAACAGCCCAAGGAAAAATCCCTGCATCCGCCTTCGGCGTCTGTCGGGTTTTTTTATTTCTTCACTTCGCATTCAAACTGCGTTTGATGCTCGGTTCGAAATAAAAAACCCCGGCGCTTTCGCACCAGGGATTTTTCCTTGTAGCGGAGGGAGGATTCGAACCTCCGACCTTTGGGTTATGAGCCCAACGAGCTACCACTGCTCCACCCCGCAATATCGAGGGGCAAATGTAGTACATTCCGGAGAGATTTACAAAACAATTCTCGAATTATTTAAAGAAAAGTCATTCAATTGTCATTCAATAGTCATTCAATTGTCATTCAGTAGTTATTCAATTGTCATTCAGTTGTCATTCGAATTAGTTATTTAGTTGTCATTAGGATGTCAAGACTAAGATATAATGACGATAATTAGCGAAGAGCTAGGAATTGCTTGTATTCGATTCAGCAAGTCGGTTTAAAAGCCCCCCTTGGGGGGGTTGGGGGTAGTAGGCATAGGCAGGAACAAACTTCAAGGTTCAAGGTTTGTGATGTTCAAGGTTCAAGGTTGAGTCCACTCCGAAAAGTAAAAAAATTGAAATCAATAAGACACCAAGACTCTAAGGTTCACAAAGACTTTATATTCTGTAATTTAGCCTTGGTGAAACTTTGAGTCTTTGCGCCTTGGTGGCAAAAAAAGATATTTCGGAGTGGGCTCAAGGTTAAGTATTTAGGGTTTTGCGTTTTATAACTCAGTGAAACTCTATGTTAAGAGAGGAATGAGCCCCCTGCCTTGCTCCGCCGAAGCGGCTACGCGAAGGCGAAGAGGGGGTTGGGGGTGGAAGGCTCGGACTTCGGTCTTCCGTCTTATTAATTATTTGAATTTTAATCATAAATTTGTCAGAACATTATTATCCGACCTGATGTTATAACCGTTATAAAATTTTACCGCAATGCCAAGAGTATTTAAAGCCACTGAAATAGAAAAAGAAGATAAAGAGGTTAAACGTGATTACCTCGACAGGCACATGCCACATGTGGTTTGCCCCGATACAGTTAAAAGGGGAGATAAATTCGAGATCAAGGTTAAGCTTGGCGAGGATTATCCTCATCCTGATGATGCAGACCATTTTATAAGCGTAATCCAGCTCTGGAACCGTGAAACATTACTGGCCGAGGCCAGGTATACTGCGGGTGTCTACGGTAATAAACCGTCTCACTTTGAAATAGATTTCTATATTGTTGCTCCTGAAGTCTCAATGAACCTCTCAGCAATGGCTGTCTGCACAAAACACGGACTCTGGCAAAGTGAAGACAAGGCAGTTAAAGTTATCTGAAACAGTAAAATACCTCTTTTTGCTTCTTTTAAATTGATTGCTCATGCAGGATTATTATCTTTGCAGGCCATTATTTATTTACTTATGACAAAAAGCGAAAAGAAAAAAGCTAACTGGAGGGATAAGTACAGATTTACAATCAGAAACGACCATACCCTCGAAGAGGTATGGAAAATCATACTGCCAAGATATAATGCTTTTCTTCTTGTCACCTTTATCGTAGTATTCTTTATTGTTGCCACCACTTCCCTTATCGCCTTCACAAACCTGAGGGAGTTTATACCCGGATATCCCGATGTCACAATGAGACGGAATATCCTCCTGAGCGCAATCCGTCTCGATTCTCTGGATCGTGAACTTACACTCAGGGATAAGTACTTCGCCAATCTGAACGCCATTATCTCAGGGAACCAGCCTGTCGAACGACTAGCTCACCAGGACACTACCAAAAACTATAAATCCATCGATTTCAGTAATTCGCGCGAAGATTCAGCGCTGAGGGCACGAATAGAGAATGAGGAAAAGTATAACCTCACCCTCGGACCATCGTCCCCTGAAGCAGTGACAAGCCTTGCTGGCCTCCATTTCTTTCCGCCGGTGAAAGGCATCATCTCAGGCAGATACGATGTAAGAACAAAACATTTCGGGACCGACATAGTTACAAAACCAAAAGCACTCGTCTCCTCGGCACTTGACGGGACTGTTATCTTCACTGGCTGGACTATGGAAACAGGATTCGTAATCGAGGTGCAGCACCCGAATAATATCGTTTCGGTTTATAAACATAATGCAACCCTTATTAAGGAAACAGGCGACCTTGTAAGAGCAGGAGAAGTTATTTCAATTGTTGGTGACTCCGGTGAAATGTATACTTCAGGTCCTCATTTGCATTTTGAGATCTGGTACAAGGGAAGTCCGCTTGATCCTGAAAAGCACATATTATTCTAATATTCAGGAATATGCCGGAAAAAATAGCGATATTGGGTTCGACAGGGTCGATAGGCTCCCAGACACTGGATATTGTTAAAAAATTTCCTGAAAAATTTTCTGTTGAGATCCTTATAGCCGGAAATAATGTCGACCTTCTTGCAAGTCAGGCACGCCAGTTCAATCCCGGTATAGTTGTTATTGGAAACAGCGACCATTACCTGAAACTGAAAGAAGATCTTGCAGATACAGATATTAAAGTCTATGCCGGGGCCGAAGCTATCGATCAGGTGATCGCCTCTTCTACCGTTGACGTTGTTGTTGCTTCAGTGGTAGGATATTCAGGACTCAGACCAACAATTGCGGCAATCAAGTCGGGGAAGAAAATTGCCCTTGCGAACAAGGAGACACTTGTAGTGGCCGGTGAGATTATCCGTGAACCTTGTAAGGGAAACCGGTAGCCGGATCATCCCGGTTGATTCAGAACATTCCGCAATTTTTCAATGTCTCGCAGGCGAATGGGACAACGACATAGAAAAGATCACCCTTACAGCTTCAGGTGGACCATTCCTGAATTATACAAAGGAGATGCTCGATAAGGTACGTCCTGCTGATGCTCTGAAACATCCGAACTGGGATATGGGCTGTAAAGTGACAATCGACTCCGCCTCACTGATGAATAAAGGACTTGAGGTTATTGAAGCAAAATGGCTCTTCGATCTGACTCCCGAACAGATATCAGTAATTGTGCATCCGCAGTCGGTAATTCATTCATTTGTACATTTTTGTGACGGATCCGTCAAAGCACAGCTCGGTGTTCCCGATATGAGACTTCCAATACTCTATGCCCTTTCTTATCCTCAAAGACTTAAGGCAGATCTCCCTCGTCTCGATTTTAAAGACTATCAGACTTTTACTTTTACTGAGCCCGACCTGAAAACATTCAGAAACCTTTCACTTGCATATCAGGCTCTGAGAGAGGGTGGAAACATGTGCTGCATTCTTAATGCTGCAAATGAAATGGCTGTTCAGGCTTTTCTTTCTGAAAAAATTGGATTTTTACAGATGCCTGATGTTGTTGAAGCCATACAATGGAAAACAACCTATTTTGCATCTCATCCGGATCTCGACCTTCTTGAGGATACTGATAAACAGGCCAGGATGGTCGCCTCAGATTACATAAATAAATTATATAATAAAAAATGACAATACTAATAAAGATCCTTCAGTTTGTATTGAGCCTTTCAATTCTTGTAATAATTCATGAATTCGGACATTTCTCAATGGCAAAATTATTCAAGACAAGGGTTGAGAAGTTTTACCTCTTCTTTGATCCGTGGTTCTCTCTGTTTAAATTCAGAAAGGGAGAAACAGAATATGGAATTGGATGGCTGCCTCTCGGTGGCTATGTAAAGATCTCCGGAATGATCGATGAATCGATGGACCGGAACAGATGAAACTGCCTCCCCAGCCCTATGAATTCAGATCCAAAACTTCATGGCAGCGGCTGCTGATTATGACAGGAGGTGTGATTTTTAACTTTATCTCCGCCATGCTCATTTATGTCCTTGTTTTATTTGCATGGGGCGAAACTTATCTGCCAACTGCCAATGTAAAATATGGTATTGTCACCGACTCAGTCGGATATGCAATCGGTCTGAGGAACGGAGATAAAATACTTTCGGTCGATAATCAGCATATTGAGAACTTCATGCAGATAACCCCCGATATTGTTCTGAATAACCGTAAAACAATTCAGGTTGAACGCGATGGTCAGAAGACTAAATGTTGAAATCCCACCGGAGTATATTCCTAAAATGCTCAAGGGTAAGGGTCAGATATCTTACAGAATACCCTTTCAGACCAATGGTTATCGAATCATTTGAAAAGAAATCACCTGCCAAAGAATGCAGGTGTTCTTGAAGGTGATGAGCTGATTGGTATTGATAGTATAAAGTTTACCTATGCTGATGAATTTCAGAAGTATCTGCGGGAAAACATATAACAGGCCCGTGGTACTGAATCTTATGCGTGAAGGACGGATTGAAAATATATCCGTTATGCCCACATGAAGCAGGATTGCTGGGAATCGCTACACAGGAAGGTCTCTTGATCAGATATTTGATCTGAAAACAATTAAATATGGATTTCTTCAGTCAATTCCTGCCGGAATAGACAAGGGATTCAAAACTATTGCCGATTATCTGAAACAGTTCAAGCTGATATTCTCAAAACATACAAAAGCATATGAATCACTTGGCGGCTTTATTACAATTGGCAAATATATTTCCCGGGAGTATGGGACTGGCAATCATTCTGGAACCTTACTGCATTTCTTTCAATAATACTTGCAGTAATGAATATTCTGCCGATACCTGCGCTCGATGGAGGTCATGTAATGTTTCTGCTATTTGAGGTGGTAACAGGAAGAAAACCAAGCGATAAGTTCCTTGAATATGCACAGATTGCAGGTATGGTAATTCTGTTTTCACTGCTTGATTTTTGCCAATGGGAATGATATTCTAAGGCTTATTCAGGAAATAGATTTGTTTTTATTATTAGCTTGTATTTAATTAAAGTATTTATAACTTTGTACAAATTCTAATACTAAAGAGATGGGAAAGATAGGTTTAACAGAGATTATTCTGATTTTGCTTGTTGTGGTTCTTCTTTTTGGCGGACGTAAAATTCCTGAACTTATGAAAGGTATCGGTCAGGGTATGAAAGAATTTAAAAAAGCTTCAAAATATGATCCTGCAACGATGAAAAGGAAGTAGCCGAGAAGGATAAATTTTAATCTGAAAATATTTACAGGAAGCCGCTTGCGAAAGCGGCTTTTTTGTTATCAGAACATTAAAACCTTTGTGTACCTTTGTGAGACCTCTGTGTACCTGGTTTAAATGAATTAGACTTAAACGCAAAGTACACCGGAGTGCACAGGAAGTACATGAGAAATAATGTAATCTGGATTTTCAGCTCTTATAAATTCATATTTCTGATTTCTTCTCGCCGGAACAAATCCCGCTTCCTTTATTATCGATTGCATTTCATCGGCATTGAAACGGTTGCTGGCTCCTGCTGCACTTACAACATTCTCTTCAATCATTATTGATCCCAGATCATTGGCTCCTGCATGAAGAGAAAGCATTCCGGTCTCCTTTCCAACAGTAAGTATAGATGCCTGAATATTTCTTATATTATTAAGAATTATACGGCTTATTGCAATCATCCTGAAATAATCCGGTCCGCTGTAGCTGCTCTTTATTCCATGTCTTGTCCTCAGTACTGTACCTTCATCCTGGAATGGCCATGGAATAAAAGTTATAAAACCATAATTATTTTCAGGTTTTTCGTGCCTGAAGATCCCTGAGTTTTATAAGATGTTCAATTCTTTCCCTCACAGTTTCAATATGACCATACATCATTGTTGCTGATGTTGGCAGATTAAGCTTATGAGCCTCCCTCATCACCTCAAGCCATTCTTCTGAGGTGGCTTTGGCCGGAGAAACAATCTTCCTTACCCGGTCAGAAAGGATCTCAGCACCTGCTCCCGGCAGCTGTCAAGACCTGCTTCAATAAGTTTTGCAAGAACATCAGCAGAAGTGAGTTTTCCTTTCTTGCAAGATAAACTATCTCAGGAGGTCCAAGTGCATGAAGCTTAAGAGAAGGATAGAATTTCTTCAGATTCCTGAAAAGATCTGTATAAAAATCAATGCCCAAGATCCGGATTCATTCCTCCCTGCAGAAGAAGCTGATCGCCTCCAAGAGAATACATTTCATCAATCTTTCTGATATAATCATCTATGGATGTAACATAGGCATCATCAGATCCTTTTTTCCTGCAGAAATTGCAGAATGTGCACTGCGAAAAACAGATATTCGTAAGATTTACATTCCTGTCGATCATCCATCCGACTCTTATTGCCGGGATTATGGATTTGCCTCAGTCTGTTGGCAATAAACATAAGCTCTTCAAGAGGAGCCTTGCAGATAAAGTGCAATTCCTTCCTCAATTGTCAAGAGGAATAAGTTTTAAAGCCTTTTCGTATATTTGTTCAAGTTCCATGCTGTAATACAAATCTTCAGTTGGATTTTAACAATCAGGATGCAAAAATGTTGCAGTTTTTAGTCGGGGTAAAGGTAACGCTTTGAAACCGAAACAATCAATTATTTAATTAACTTTACATCTTCAAAAAATACAGTATCAAAATATGAAACCTGAAATAAAAAAAATCTCAAAAATATCACCTGATCAGTCTGTTGTATGTATTCATTGGAAGTGATCAAATTCCTGAATGGCTTGAGACTGAGCAAATCAGGAAAAGGAGTATGCACTGAAACAGTTGAATGGCAAAGGAGATCATGTTTTTATTAATTCCTATTTCAAGTGTACCTACCTGGTAAAGTGAAGAAGAGGTAAGTTCACTTATAAAATCAGAGAAGAGCTTACGAAGAACAGCTTCCTAACTTAAAAAAACTGATTAAAGCCAATAATCATCCGTGAACTGGTAATTACCTCTGATAATGCCTATAAGGGAGCTATTGAAGATTTTACTGAAGGTCTTATACTCAGCATTTATTCTTTCGATAAGTACAAGACAAGAAGATAGAGGATGATAAGAGAAAAGAATTACCCTTCAGAAATTCTTCTTGTATGGAGATACAGATGAAACAGAAATTAAATGGCTAAACGATCTGACTGATGCAGTCTATTTTACCCGCGATCTGATAAATGAACCTGTAAATCATCTGAATGCAACAGCCCTGGCTGAGGAGATAAGAAAAATCGGCGAATCTGCCGGATTTTCAGTTGAGGTTCTCACAAAGGGAAAGATCGAAGCACTTAAAATGGGAGGCCTTCTTGCTGTCAACAAAGGAAGTGTTGATCCTCCGGTATTCTGTATCCTTGAATGGCATCCTGAAAAGTGTCTAAACAAAAAACCTGTTGTTCTTGTCGGCAAAGGAATAGTTTATGATACAGGTGGACTGAATATTAAGACCGGTGAATTTATGGCCAGTATGAATGGCGATATGGCAGGTGCTGCAACTAGTTACAGGTGTTCTGTATACAGCATGCCAAAATCAATATTCCGCTTCATATTATCGGACTGGTTCCTTCAACAGATAACCGGCCCGGGAGGAAATGCCTATACCCAGGGTGATATTATCACAATGTACAACAAAATGACTGTTGAGGTAGGAAATACTGATGCAGAAGGAAGACTTATCCTTGCAGATGCAATAAGCTATGCATCAAAGTATTACACCGGAACTGATTATTGATATTGCAACTCTTACCGGTTCAGCTGCTATGACATTCGGTAACCAGGCAATTGCAATGATGACAAATGCCGACAGAAAATATATCGACCTGCTTAAGGAATGCGGAAATGATGTTTATGAAAGAATAGCCGAACTGCCTTTCTGGGAGGAATATGGTGAACTGATAAAGTCTGATATTGCTGATATAAAAAATATTGGCGGACGTGAAGCAGGTGCAATAACAGCCGGTAAATTCCTTGAGAAATTTGCAGAATATCCCCTTGATTCATCTCGATATTGCAGGAACAGAGATGCTTAAGAAAGATGATTATTACAGGATTAAGAATGGACCGGGATCAGGATTAAGACTTCTTTCAACATTTTTGAAAAAAATTGCAGCTGATTATGCTCAACAGAAATAACATTTTATGGAAAAGAAAACAATAATTGCCGGTATCTCTCACGGAGATATAAATGGAATCGGATATGAGGTCATAATAAAAGCACTCTCTGATCCGATGATAAATGATATTTGCACACCTGTTGTATATGGTTCACCAAAAGTTGCTGCTTATCATCGTAAAGCACTGAATATTAATAATTTCAGTTTTAATAATATAAGATCGGCTGAAGAGGCTCATCCGAAAAAGGCAAACATGATAAATTGCCTCGATGATAATACTCAGGGTAGAACTTGGAAAATCGACACCTCATGGTGGTGAAGCAGCTCTGATCTCACTTGAGAAAGCTGTTGACGATCTGATAAGCAGGAAAATTGATGTCCTTGTAACTGCCCCTATTGATAAGCATAATGTTCAATCGGATACTTTTCAGTTCAACGGACATACAGAATATCTGAAATCGAAAGCCGGTGCTGATGAAGTGCTTATGTTCATGATAGGCGAGACCATGAGGATTGGTATTGCAACAGGACATGTTCCTCTTAGCAATGTGCCGGGTTTGATAACAGTCGATCTGCTTCTGAGGAAAATCAGACTGATGAATCATTCCCTGTCCTACGATTTTGGAATCCGTAAGCCCCGTATTGCAGTTCTTGGACTTAATCCGCATGCAGGTGATAATTCACTTCTTGGAACAGAGGAGGAGGAAATAATCTCTCCTGCAATTCAACAGGCAAAAAAAGAGGGAATACTTGCATTCGGACCTTTCCCGTGCTGATGGATTCTTCGGTGCAGGATCATTCACAAAATTCGACGGCATCCTTTCAATGTATCACGATCAGGGACTTACTCCATTCAAGGCAATGTCATTCGATACAGGAGTTAATTTTACTGCCGGTTTGCCATTTGTAAGAACATCCCCGGTACATGGAACTGCCTTTCAGATAGCCGGAAAAGGAGAAGCTTCAGAAAACTCATTCCGACAGGCAATTTACCTTGCCTGTGAAATTTTCAAAAACAGGCAGATGTACTGCCGAAATCTCAAAAAATCCTCTGAAACATCAGGATATTGAAATATACAACGACCGCATTGACGAACTTCCTCCGGATATCTTTACAACTGAACAGTAATTTATGATAGATTATATAAAGGGAACCATAACCCAGAGCAATCCTACCTTTATTACCCTTGAAACAGGCGGGATTGGATATTTTATTAATATTTCTGTCAATACATTTTCGAAGCTTGAGAGCAAAACCGAAATCAAGATTCTGATCCATGAGGTTATCAGGGAAGATACCCATCAGCTTTTCGGATTCGCAGATGCAATAGAACGCGATATTTTCCGACTGCTTATATCAGTAACAGGAGTAGGTGCAAATACTGCAAGAATGATGCTTTCATCCCTCACCCCCGAAGAAATTGAAAAAGCAATTATTGGGTCAGATGTGAATATTCTGAAAAGTGTTAAAGGGATTGGATTAAAAACTGCCCAGAGGATAATTGTCGATCTTAAAGATAAGCTCGGTAAACAGGCAGGAAGCGGCGAAATATTTACCTTCTCAGACAATACAAAACGGGAAGAGGCGTTATCTGCTTTAGTAATGCTTGGATTTGCCAAAAACGCTGTCTCTAAAGTCCTCGATAAAATCGTCAGGGAAGAAAAAAATCTGACTGTCGAGGATATGATCAAGAGAGCGCTTAAAAACTTGTAATTCGAATATACGCCGGATTGGGATCAGGGATATCATATAGAAATATTCTGGGATTTTCTTATCTTATACTATTAGCATCTCTCTTCTTACGATCTGTAGAAACTAGTGGACAGAATACCCCTCAGTATTCCCCGGCCACAGATACAACCAGGAATTCAGTCCTGAAATTAAAAGATGAATCAGGAATCCCCTGGGAATCACCCAGAAAATCCCCTCTTTTCCTCGATAAACCCTCGAATTTTAAATCAACAATTGTATACGATCCTGATAAGAACGAATATGTGCTTTATCAGAAAGTAGGAGCCCTTGATTACCGCACACCCGTTCATATGAGCCCTGAAGAATTCAGGAAATATGAATATACAAAGTTAATGCGCGACTACTGGGAATCAAGGATCTCAGGAAAAGAGCTGGGATACAGATCGAATCTTATTCCCCAGATCGAAGTCGGGGGAGAGACTTTTGATAAAATATTCGGAAGTAACGTAATAAACATTGTTCCGCAGGGATCAGCTGAACTGATCTTTGGGATAAATATTTCACATACCGAGAACCCAACTCTCTCGGAAAAGCTGCGTACAATACCCACTTTCGATTTTAAGGAAAAAATTCAGATGAATGTAACCGGAACCATTGGCGATAAAATGGAACTGGGAATCAATTATAACACTGATGCAATGTTTGAATTTGAAAACAGGACAAAGCTTCAGTATTCAGGAAAGGAAGATGAAATAATCAAAAAAGTTGAGGCAGGTGATGTTACACTGCCTCTGACAGGAACCCTCATAACAGGCAGTTACAGCCTTTTCGGACTAAAGACTGAGATGCAATTCGGAAAGCTTACTGTCACAACTGTTCTCTCACAGCAAAAAGGACAATCATCGGTAATCGATGTAAAGGGAGGGGCACAGCTAAGCGAATTTGAGATCTATGCAGATGAGTATGAGGCAAACAGGCATTTCTTTCTCTCACAATACTTCAGGGACATCTATGACGATGCCTTAAAAAACCTGCCTGTAGTAGGTTCAGGAATTAACATCGAACGTATCGAAGTGTGGGTCACAAACAAGACGAGCCGCTTTGAAGAGGCAAGCAACAGGAATATTGTTGCCTTTATGGACCTTGCTGAAAATGCCAGTCATATTTACAACAAGATCCCGGAATTCCAGGCAACTCCCGGTGCAATGATTTACCCCGAGAACAGCGCCAATAAGATGTATGAGGAACTGACAACCGTTTACGGTGCAATACGTGATGTTGATCAGGTAACAAATACCTTTGAGCCTCTTTACCCCGATTTCCAGATCGGGCGCGATTTTGAGAAAATTGAAAATGCAAGGAAGCTAAACGAAAGGGAGTATGATTTCAACCGGCAGCTCGGATATATTTCACTGAATACAGCCCTTAATACGGATGAGGTTCTTGCTGTTGCATATGAGTATACCCTGAATGGTCAGCTGTTTAAGGTGGGTGAGTTTTCAACCGACGGGATAAGCGCTCCGCAAACACTTATACTAAAACTCCTCAAAGGAACAACCCTTAGCCCGAGGTTGCCAACATGGGACCTGATGATGAAGAATATATACTCACTCGGATCAGGAAAGCTCGATACAAAGGATTTTGAACTCAATGTTCTGTACCAGGACGATGCAACGGGCAATTCTATAAATTACCTTCCCCAGGGCCAGCTGGCTGACAAGATACTCCTGCAGGTTATGGGCCTCGATAACCTGAATTCACAACTCGACAGGGAATCCGATGGATTCTTCGACTTTATTGATGGAATTACAGTGATAACTGACCGGGGGAAAATAGTCTTTCCCGTCATTGAACCATTCGGAAGTCATCTGAAAAAGATGATAAATGATCCAAAACTGGCAACAAAATATGTATTTCAGGAACTCTACGACTCAACTCAGACTGTCGCAAGACAGATGGCTGAAAAGAACAAATTCAAGCTTTCAGGTCAGTTCACATCCGAATCAGGCTCAGAGATCCGGCTCAACGCAACAAGCATTCCAAAAGGTGCAGTAAAGGTCACAGCCGGCGGAGTACCGCTTACTGAAAACACCGACTATACGGTTGACTATAATATGGGAACGGTGAGAATCATAAACAGCGCGCTCATCGAATCGCAAACCCCCATACAGGTCTCTTTGGAGAGCAATCAGTTTTTTGGTTTTCAGACCAAGACCCTCGTTGGAACACATCTTGATTACAAAGTGTCAAATAACTTCGATATCGGGGGAACACTGCTCCATCTTACTGAACGTCCGTATACCCAGAAAGTCAATTATGGAGAAGAACCTATTTCGAATACAATCTGGGGATTGAATACGTCGTACAAGGCAGAATCTCAATTTCTTACAAAAATTATTGATAAAATTCCCCTCCTCGAGACAAAGACACCCTCAGCCATCTCATTCTTCGGGGAGTTTGCAAACCTCATTCCAGGTCATTCAAAAGCAATTTCAAGCAAGGGTAATTCATATATTGATGATTTTGAAGCGAGTGAGATACCTCTCGATCTGAAAGCCTTCAACGCCTGGTCAATGTCGAGTATCCCGCAGGGACAGGATCTGCTGTTCCCTGAAGCCAGATTAAATAATAATCTGTCAAGCGGTTTTAACAGGGCCAAGATTGCCTGGTATGTCATCGATCCCTTATTTCTGAGAAACGGTTCGTCAACTCCGGGTCATATAAAAAACAATCCGGATGAACAGTCAAGCCATTATGTCAGGGAGATCTATGAAGATGAGATCTTTCCCTACAGAGAGAGCGCGAGCGGTATACCTACAAATATTCCGGTACTGAACATCGCATTCTACCCTGCTGAGAAAGGATCCAGTAACTATGATACCGATCCGGGCCCCTATTCAAGAGGTATGAACACCGAAGGATTGTTGAATGATCCTGAGACAAGATGGGGAGGTATAATGAGAGAGGTGCTTACAAGCGACTTTGAAGCTGCAAATATCCAGTATATTAAATTCTGGCTTATGGATCCCTTTGTTGAAGATCCCGATAATGAAGGCGGTGACCTCTATTTTAACCTTGGACAAATTTCCGAGGATATTCTCAGGGATTCGCGGAAGAGCTTTGAGAACGGCCTGCCCGGTGATCCTGTTCCAAAAGATATTGACACAACAGCCTGGGGAAGAGTGCCGACAGTGCAGGCTGTGGTTCATGCTTTTGATAATGAGGCAGAATCGCGGCGCTACCAGGACGTCGGATTTGACGGATTGGGTGATGGCGATGAAAATTCATTCTTTACAGGCTACCTTCAGAAAGCCCAGACAATTACTGCACCTGAGGTATTCCAGGAAATTGAAAAGGATCCCTCAAGTGACGATTTTCACTATTTCAGAGGATCTGACTATGATGCCGAGCAGAAGAGCATTCTTGAAAGATACAAGAAATATAACGGACAGGATGGCAATTCACCTACATCCGAAATGTCAAGCGAATCATATCCTACATCAGGTTCAACCCTTCCGGATATGGAGGATATCAACCGTGACAATACACTGAGCGAAACGGAGAGCTATTACCAGTACAAGGTCAGCATGAGGCCGGCTGACATAAGAGTGGGTTATAATTATGTTGTTGATGAAATAGAATATGAAGCAACATTTGCAAACGGGAAAAAGTCGAAGGTAAAATGGTACCAGTTTAAGATTCCGATCTCCGATTATCAGAAAGTTGTCGGGCCAATAAAAGATTTCAAATCAATACGTTTCATGCGAATGTTCCTTAAAAGTTTCAGCAAGCCTGTGATTATGCGTTTTGCTGAGCTTGATCTTGTAAGGGCTGAATGGAGGAAATACAACATTTCGTTTATGGAGGGCGGAGAGAGGGTGACTATTCCCGAATCAACTGACGGTACATTTGATATAAGTTCTGTCAGCATTGAAGAGAATGCAGGGAAGGAGCCGGTGAATTATGTTTTGCCTCCGGGGTTTGACAGGGTCACCGATCCCCAGAATCCACAGCTGAGACAGCTGAATGAGCAATCCATGGTACTAAGGGTACAGAATCTGGAAGACGGCGATGCCCGGGCAGCCTTCAAGAACATGTACCTTGACATAAGACAATACAGGAATCTCAGAATGGAGATACATGCTGAGGCAATAATCGGACAGCCCTTGCAGGATAATGAACTTACGGCATTCATAAGGATAGGCTCGGATTATAAGGGCAATTTCTATGAGTATGAGATCCCGTTGAAGCTTACTCCCCCTGGCCATTATGATAACGATGTGGATGAGGAGAGGGCAAAGGTATGGCCAAAAGAAAACAGTATGAACATTGACCTTTCCCAGTTGCAGGAGGTCAAACAGGAGAGAAACAAGCAGATGCAGGAGCCCGGTTCAGCACTGAGTGTCTCAGATGTGTTTGTTGTCAATACGGGAACTGCACGAATCTCGGTTTCAGGAAATCCAAACCTCAGTAATGTCAAAGTCATTATGGTAGGGGTGAGGAACCCGATTAAAACACGAAACCCCGGAGTCGATGATGGTAATCCAAAGTATGGCGAGGTGTGGGTTAATGAACTAAGGCTGAACGATTTTATCGAAAACGGCGGCTGGGCTGCCAATGCTCATCTTCAGGCACGCCTTGCTGACCTGGGTACTGTCGACATGGTAGGGCAGATGAGCACCCCGGGATGGGGAAGCATTGACAAGAAAGTAAATGAGAGGAGCAAGGAGCAGATTGTCAATTACGATCTTTCGTCAAGCCTTGAACTTGGAAAATTCTTCCCGGATAAAATAGGAATGAGGCTCCCTGTATATGCAGGATTTTCTGAAATCAGGATAAAGCCCCAGTACAACCCTCTCGACCCTGACGTACCGCTTAATGATGCACTGGATGCTGCTCCGACAAAAGCAGCAAGAGATTCGATAAAAAATATTTCTGAGGATTTATCAAGAAGGAAGACATTTACAATAAGTAACGCAGGGATAACTGCCAGAGGAGAGAAGCCGCATGCCTGGGATCTTGCAAACTTCAGCGTCAACTATACTTACAACGAAATCTACAGAAGCAATACAAAGACTGAAATAAATCTTGAGAAGAACTACAGGGGAGGCCTGAACTATAATTTTGAATCACAGCCTGTTAATATCATGCCTCTGAAAAATGTGAAATTATTTAGCAGCCCGCTTCTAAGGCTGTTTAAAGACTTTAATTTCTATCCCTATCCAAAAAGCATCTCCTTCAGAACAGAACTCAGCAGGTACTATAATGAGATAAAGACAAGGAACATAAACAACCCGTACCTGAGAGTAACCCCCTCATTCAGAAAGGATTTTGAATGGACCCGCCTCTTTGACATGAAGTATGACATTACACGACAGCTTAAATTTGATTTTACTTCAAACAACGTTGCAAGGATCGATGAGCCCCCGGGTGGTGTTGACAAAGACAGATACAGCGATACATATAAAGCATGGAAAGATTCAGTGATGTACAATCTCAGACACGGGGGCAGGACAACCACCTATAATCACTTCATGAATATTACATACAATATTCCGGTAAACAAGCTTCCTCTTCTTTCATGGGTGAATGCCAATGCCAGGTACGGCGCGGATTATACATGGCTTGCAGGTTCGCTTTTCCCCGACAGTATGATGATAAATCTGGGCAATTCGATAAAGAACCACAACGAACTGACACTTACCGGAATGGCAAACATGGCCACGCTGTACAACAAATCGAAGTTTCTGAAAAGAATTGAAAACGATACGAGGCCGGATGCCGGGCAGAGAATGAAGACTGAAATGAAAACCGTCACATATACAAAAGAGAATATCGATTTCAAGGCAAAATCAGTTAAATCAATAGTACATAATCTTGATACAAGGGAGGTCAAAGTCAAGGTTTTCGGGAAGAATGGGCAGGAAGTCAAGGGTAAGATGGAAGTAGTGAATGAGAACAGGGTAAACTTCACAGCCGCCGAACAGGTTGATGGTGCAAAGGTTGTAGTTGAAGGGAAGGTTAAGCCAAAAAGGAACCCGGGAGTGGTGACCGCTGAATATTTACTCCGGTTTATTATGGGAATTAGGTCCGTCAGTCTCACCCTGACATCCTCCCAGGGACAGTTTCTGCCTGGTTACACCCCTGGAACAAATTTCCTTGGAATGTCTGGTTCAGGTAGTTCATTTGCTCCGGGATTTCCGTTTATTCTGGGTTACAGCGATAACAACTTCTTTGATAAGGCAATTTCAAATGGCTGGATCTCAAAAGATACTCTCCTGAATACTCCTGCGAATCAATACAATAAAAGGGATCTGTCTTTCAGGACTCTCATTGAACCTGTTCCCGGACTTCGGATCGATTTAAATGCCGACAGAAGATACCTCGAGTCAATAAGCTCATATTATATTGCAGATTATAACGGAAATTTTCCCGACAGCACACGAAACAGCGTTATGTCGGGCAATTTTTCGATAACTGTCATCTCATGGGGAACAGCCTTTGAAAAAATTTCAAAGGATAATGACTATATCTCTCCAACTTTTGAAGCATTCAAGAAGAATATTGCCATTATCTCGGAGAGGAGGGCCGCTGAACGTGAAAAGGTTGATCCAAGCTATGATCCGGATACTGACCCTACAACAGGGTTGCCTATTGAGGGTCCGTATAAAAGCGGGTATGGCAATACTTCAAGAGAAGTTCTGATACCTGCATTTGTGGCTGCATATACTAAATCCGACCCATATAAGGTAACGCTTGAAACCTTCCCCTCGGCCCTTAAAATGATGCCAAACTGGAGGATTAACTTCGACGGTCTGTCCAAGTTTGCATTCGTGCAGAGAGCATTCAGATCAATAAACCTGATGCATCAGTACCGAAGCACCTACCAGATAGGATCTTATACCTCAAACATGAATTATTTTGTAAATCAGGATGGCATTAATACTATCCGTGACCTTCAGAATAATTATATTCAGCAGTATGAAATCAATGTAGTATCAATCAACGAACAGTTCAGTCCGCTTATAAATATTGACATGAACTGGAAAAACAGCCTTTCAACAAGGTTTGAATGGAAAAAGTCACGGACCGTAGCCCTGAATCTCACAAGTAACCAGGTCGCAGATGCACGGGTAAATGAACTTGTTTTCGGAGCAGGATACAGGTTTGATAATGTTCAGATAATCCTCAAAACAGGAGGTCGTCAGAGGGCCTTAAAAAGTGATCTCAACCTGCGTCTTGATTTTTCGATCAGGGATAATAAGACGCTCGCAAGAAAGCTGATAGAGAATGTTAACCAGCCTGTTGTGGGACAGAAGGTATTAACAATAGGAACAAGCGCCGACTATGTGCTCAGTGACAGATTCAATCTTCAGGTATTTGCAGACCATAGCAGGACTAATCCTTTTGTTGCCAATACATTTCCCACGTCAAACACTAACTTCGGATTCAGTCTGAAATTTACTCTTGTTCAGTAGTTTGATATTAATTATGCATATTTAAATAATGAGATTTGTCACCTCTGATAACCAAAAAAAGAATTATTTTTGAATATGTAAACTATACAAAACATAGTATCAACTAATACCAAAATCATCACAGTTATGAACATTCCGGGAGAATTAAAGTACACCAAAGACCATGAGTGGATCCGTATTGAAGGAAACTTAGCCTATGTAGGAGTTACAGATTTTGCGCAGGGTGAATTAGGTGATGTCGTTTTCGTCGAAATTGAAACTGTAGGTGAAACTCTTAAAAAAGAGGATGTATTCGGGACTATTGAGGCAGTTAAAACTGTTTCCGATCTCTTTATGCCGGTGAGTGGCGAAATACTTGAGGTCAATCCTCTTCTTGAGGAATCTCCGGATGTAGTAAACAAGGATCCGTATGGCAAAGGCTGGATGGTAAAGATTCAGATTTCAGATCCTTCAGAAGCAAACGATCTGCTTTCAGCAGAAAAATACGGGGAATTGATTTAAAACAAAATCCATTAACCGCAAAGGACGCTAAGTAAATACGCAAAGGTCGCAGAGAGCTATTATTAATATTTTGTCTTTGCGTTCTTTGCGTAACCCTTCGCGTCCTTTGCAGGTTATAATAGTACTCTTATTTTACAGTGTTTTCCTGACTTCGGTTTCGGTGTAACCCTCCACAATGTCTCCAACCTTTATATCGTTGAAATTTGAGATGTTGAGGCCGCATTCATAACCGCCAACCACTTCTTTCACATCGTCCTTGAATCTCTTAAGTGATCCAAGGTCACCGGTATATATAACTATCCCGTCGCGAATGATCCTTACCTTTGTATTCCTGGTTATTTTCCCTTCCTTGACATAACAGCCTGCAACCGTACCGACTTTTGTGACTTTGAATACTTCACGGATTTCAAGTGTTGCAACTATCTCTTCTCTCAGTTCCGGCAGAAGCATTCCCTCCATTGCAGACCTGATCTCCTCTATGGCATTGTAGATAATTGAGTAGAGACGTATATCGATCTCCTCTTTTTCAGCCAGCTTACGTGCACTGAGTGAAGGTCTCACCTGGAAACCGACAATGATCGCATTTGAAGCAGCTGCAAGCAGGATATCCGATTCGGAGATCTGACCAACAGCCTTATGTATAATATTAAGCTGAATCTCAGGTGTCGATAGTTTTATCAGAGAATCGCTGAGAGCCTCAACTGATCCGTCCACATCACCTTTGACAATAATGTTAAGCTCCTGGAAGTTCCCGATTGCAATCCTTCGGCCAATCTCATCGAGCGTGATATGTTTCTGCGTACGCAGTCCCTGTTCCCTCTGCAGCTGAGCCCTCTTTGTAGCAATATCCTTCGCTTCCCTGTCGCTTTCCATAATGTTGAACTTGTCACCTGCCTGTGGAGCACCGTTAAGTCCAAGTATAAGAGTTGGCGTTGCAGGTCCTACAACTTCGACCTTGTTGCCTCTTTCATTGTACATTGCCTTTATATGCCCGAAGCAGCTTCCGGCAAGCATTATATCCCCGATCCTGAGGGTACCCGCTTTTACAAGTACTGTTGCAGTAAATCCACGTCCCTTGTCAAGAGATGATTCAATTACAGTTCCGATAGCCGGCTTGTCAGGATTGGCTTTCAGATCAAGCATTTCAGCTTCAAGAAGTACCTTCTCAAGAAGAAGGTCAATATTCAGTCCCGATTTTGCAGAGATCTCCTGGGATTGGAATTTGCCTCCCCAGTCTTCAACCAGGTAATTCATCCCGGCAAGAGCCTCTTTTATCTTTTCAGGATTTGCAGATTGCTTATCTATTTTATTGATTGCAAAAATGATTGGAACACCTGCAGCCGATGCATGATTTATTGCCTCTCTTGTCTGCGGCATTACGCCGTCATCTGCTGCTACAACAATTATGGCAATGTCTGTTATCTGGGCACCTCGTGCACGCATGGCGGTGAATGCCTCATGACCCGGGGTATCAAGAAATGTTATCTGACGTCCGTCCTGAAGAATAACTCCATAAGCGCCTATATGCTGGGTGATGCCACCGGCTTCTCCTGCAATCACGTTTGTATTGCGTATATAGTCGAGAAGCTTTGTCTTTCCGTGGTCAACATGTCCCATAACAGTTACAATAGGCGGTCTTGGTTTCAGATCTTCTGCAACATCCTCAACTTCCCTGACGGCTTCCTGAAGTTCAGCGCTTACGAACTCAACCCTGAAGCCAAACTCATCTGCCAGAAGAGCCATTGTTTCGGCATCAAGACGCTGGTTTATTGAAACAAAAAGACCCAGATTCATACATGTTGAAATGATATCTGTGACAGGTATATTCATCATGGATGCCAGTTCATTCACAGAAACAAATTCAGTTACCTTCAGAATATTCTTGTCCTGTTCAATCTTGTCTACAGCCTCTTTATGCTTCTGGCTTATATTCTCCCTCTTGTCTCTTCTGTATCTTGATCCCCTTGATTTTCCTTTTGTTGTTAATCTTGCGAGTGTCTCCTTAATCTGTTTCTGGACCTCTTCTTCATTGACCTCGGCTCTGATAGGTCTCTTTTTAATTACCTTCTTAGCGCCTGGCTTATCTTTTTTGTCTGCAATTACAGGTTTGACAACCGGAGTTACCTCTTTTTCGATCTGTATACGCTTCCTTCTCTTTTTCCTGCGGAAATCACTGTCTCCATTAACCTTCACAGGCTGGAACGGAGCAGATTTTTTCTTCTCTTCAACAGGCAGATCTATCTTGCCTACTACTCTTGGTCCTGAAAGTTTTTTGAAATCCGTTTTATAGAGAGCCACAACATCCTCTTCGGGTGCAGGAACCGGTTTTGGTTCAACGACTGGCTCTTTTACAATTACTTCGACGGGTGATTCAACCTTTTTCACCTCAACAATTTCAGGTGCCTTGATCTCTGGTTTTTTATGCTCTTCGGTCTTTGGTTCAACTTTCTCCTTCTCTTTTTCCTGCAGCGGCTCAGGTTTCACTTTATGTTCTTCCTTTTCTGCCACTTTAGGTTCCCTGCCAATAGTATCCAGATCTATTTTACCTACTATGTGTACATCAATATTTGTAATTGGAATATTTTCAATTTCGGGAGGAGGCACTATGGCTTTAACCTTTTCAACCGGAGCCTTTTCCTTCTCGGGCATTTCTGTTTTCACGGGAGGAACCGGAATAACAGGAGCCTTTTGTACAGGTTCTTCCCTTGGGGGCATAACCTTTTCAACTTTCGGCTTTAGGGTTTTCTCAAGATCGATTTTGCCAACAAGTTTAATATCAGGCTTTTTAATTTCAGTCTTGATGTCCACAGTGACCTTGCCTGTAGTATCTTTCACAACTACATCTTCTTCTCTGTCAGAGTCTTCATGCTCAGCTTTCTCAGCGAAATCATCGATAGAAACTGATTCCTTTTTCCTGTGCAGATCCTTAAGAATGAGTTTTTCAGATTCTTTCTTTACACTTATATCTGTGCTGTATTCTTTTACAAGAAAAATATAAGCTTCATGCGGAAGTTTTGTGTTCGGGTTCGGATCCAGATCAAACCCTTTCTTGTGAAGAAATTCCACAATAGTAGATATTCCCACATTGAATTCGCGGGCTGCTTTACTTAATCTTGTGGCCTTAATATCTTCTGTCATAAATATGCCTTGCCTTTATTATAAACTTTAAAAAAATCAGATAATGAAAAGTTAATATATCTTATTCAAATTCAGCCCTCAGGATGTTAACTACCTCTTTCACTGTCTCCTCTTCAAGATCAGTTCTCTTTACAAGGTCACTGATTGAAAGATTCAGAACACTCCGGGCAGTATCACAACCAATTGCCTTTAGCTCTTCAATAATCCAGTCTTCAATCTCATCTCCGAATTCTTCAAGATTGACATCTTCAAGATCCTCACCTCCCGGTTCCCTGTAAACATCAATTTCGTAACCGGTAAGCTGACTTGCTAGTTTGATATTGAGTCCACCCTTTCCGATTGCCAGTGACACCTCATTGGGCTTGAGATAAATTTCTGCTCTCTTTGTCTCTTCCACAAGCTTGATTGAGGTTATTTTTGCAGGGCTCAACGCTCTCTGGATGAACAGCTGATTATTTGATGTGTAGTTAATTACGTCGATATTCTCGTTGCGAAGCTCACGTACAATGCCATGTATCCTCGATCCCTTCATCCCAACACAGGCTCCGACAGGATCAATTCTTTCATCATATGATTCAACAGCTACCTTGGCGCGTTCTCCCGGAACCCTGACAATCTTCTTGATCGTAATAAGCCCGTCAAAGATCTCAGGTACTTCAAGTTCAAACAGCCTTTCAAGGAAAACAGGAGATGTACGGCTGAGAATAATGAAAGGAGTATTATTCCTCATTTCAACTTTTATTACAACAGCCCTTATCGAATCACCCTTGCGGAAATGATCGGAAGGGATCTGATCGCTCTTTGGCAAAATCAGCTCATTCCCGTCATCATCAAGAACAAGTATCTCCCTTTTCCAGACCTGATATACCTCCCCGGTAACGATCTCTCCTATCCTGTCCTTATACTTGATATAAATATTATTCTTTTCGAGATCGAGAATACGTGCTGTAAGATTTTGCCTTAATGACAGAATGGCCCTTCTTCCAAAGTCCAGAAATTTAACCTCATCAGAAACCTCTTCACCTACCTCGTAGTCCTCATCAATCTCCTTTGCCTTTGAAAGAGGTATCTGTACAACAGGATCTGTCAATTCATCATCCTCCACAACAACCCTGTTTCTCCATATTTCAAAGTCACCTTTGTCGATATTGACAATTATGTCAAAATTATCGGCTGAACCATATTTCTTTGCGAGCATGCTCCTGAAGACATCTTCAAGTACACTCATCATCGTCGGACGGTCAATATTTTTCAGCTCCTTAAATTCCGAAAAAGTGTCGATCAAATTAACGTTTTCCATCTGGTGTAAACCTCTTTTTATTACTTAATTGTTAAAATTACTCTTGTCGATTTTACCTGGTCAAAATTAAAAGAGATATCCTTTTGTTCCTTCGATTTTCCTTTAACCTTTACCTCAGTCTCAAGCTCAAAACCTCCGGTTGTAACATTTTTTAATATCCCTGTAACTTTTGAACCGTCATTCTCAATTACTTCTACCTTCCTGCCCTCGTTTTTATAATACTGTTCAATGACTCCGAAGGGCAGATCAAGACCCGGAGAGGATACCTGTAGTTCAAAATCCTCTTTCTCCCTGTCAAGATTATTTTCAATATGCCTGTGAATTGAAACACATTCATCAATTGTTATGCCATCGTTCTTATCGGCCAGAACAGTTATCCTGTTTGCACTGCTTACTTTGACAGCAACAAGAAAGAGCCCTGTCTCCTTTATGAACTCCTCAACCAAACCCTTTATGTACTCTTTATCAATCATTTTCCAAAAACCGATAACAAAATAGGGGACTCTGGTCCCCTAGGTATCAACACCCCTCATTTCGGATGCAAAAGTACAACTTTATATTTAATCACCAAAATATTTGCCATATATATTGAACTATTATGCTTGTGAGTCAAAGATCTAGCCATAAATTCAACAAACATTCCGATATTTGCCATCTGCAAGCTTTTTTTATAAAATTATTTCTTATAAACCTGATAACGATCTGAAAAAGAATAATATATACAATATTGCCGAGAGGAGGCTCCTTGAGCACTGTACTTTATGTCCCAGGGAATGCGGTGTCGACAGGTTTAAAGGAGGGACAGGTTTCTGCAGAACCGACGCGGGATTCAATATTGCCTCGGTATGCATACACAGGGGAGAGGAACCTTCAATAAGCGGTGAGAAAGGGATTTGCAACATCTTTTTCGAAGGATGCAATCTCAGATGTGTTTATTGCCAGAATCATGAAATCAGCCGTCCCTCAGCAGGAGACACCTCCTCAATGGACCCTGAAATGCTGCTTGACAGAATCGCAGAAATACTGTCCGGAGGCATTAACACTGTCGGATTTGTCACCCCTTCACATGTCGTTCCACAGGTAAAGGCAATTATCAGAGGATTGCATTCACGTGGTCTGAAGCCTGTAACAGTTTACAATACAAGCAGCTATGATAAAGCTGAAACCTTGAAAAGCCTTTCAGGCCTGATTGATGTATATCTTCCCGATTTCAAATATGTTACAGCTTCCCTTTCAGGGGATTATTCTGAAGCCTCCGACTATCCTGAAGTAGCCATAAAGGCTCTCAGGGAAATGTACTACCAGAAAGGTTCCGTTCTGAGGACGGACGACGATGGCAGGGCTGAATCCGGTATGATAATACGGCACCTTGTACTTCCCGGCCATGTTGAAGAGAGCATCAGGGTACTTGAAGTTATTGCTGACAGGCTCTCTCCCGGAGTGCATCTTTCACTTATGTCACAGTACCATCCTTCCCAGGCGGTGATGAATCATCCTGTTCTGGGTCATCCGCTCAGACCGGAAGAATACGAGGAGGTTGTAGCTGCTATGCACAGGCTTGGTTTCAGAAACGGATGGGTTCAGGAGATGGATAGCAATGTGAACTACAGACCCGATTTCAGCAAAGAGCATCCGTTTGAATAGTCATTGCTTCCGCTGTGAACCTGTGCCTACATAAACTTTTCTCTCTTCTGAAGATTATATAGTGCTGCCAGCAGAAAAACTATTGAGCCTACTATTAGTATGATTCTGTTCTTGAACGTAATTATTGCCCATGTGGTCTCATTTACATCCCATGAGGGCCTGTATGGATTCAGGAAAATATTCCACTGGCTTTTTCGGAGAGGATTGGCCAGGATCATAAAGATTATACCAATAATAATCATCAGTACTGCAGTTCCGTTTCCGTTCCTTACCACTGTCGATAGCATGAAAGCCATAACTCCAAGGAAGAGAACAGGGAACATAACCTGTACCGTCATGTTTACATAGCGGAATTTCACAATGAGAACTGAGGAAAGAAAAGTAAAAACAAGCATAATAAGGAATGCTATAAAGAAAATGAGCATAATCCTTACAAGCCAGACTTTATATCTGTAATTCGGAATACCGAACAGGATTTCAATTGTTCGGGCATCCTGATCATTCTGTATGCCGAATGCAGTAGGATAAAAGACAAGAAGAATGCCTGAAAACAGAAAGACTCCATAGAGATCTTTCATATTGGAAACATCATGATCAAAAACATAGATAACCGATAAACCAAGGTAAAAGACTACCGAACCTGCCAGAAACCAGATGAATTTGTTTGCAAAGATTATCCTCAGGTTGTAAACAATCATTTTTTGAACCAGGATAAAAACGTTATATAAGTTATTCGATTTCATTTTTCCGGAGTTTCATATTTTACTGAACCACAGATTCTCTTCTTCTAAGAAGCCACAGGTAGGCATCCTCAAGATTTGGACTGGCATTTACAGCTCCTTCCCATGGTGATGATTCTGAAATTACCCTTACCCTTACATTTTCACCTTCCGACATATGATGCACAACAAGATGACTTTCGACAAAAGTTCCAAAATCCTTTGACAGGAATATTAAATTGCCAGACATGTCCTTCTGCCTCTTTTGTCATATCGATAGGTTTTCCAAAGTATCTCAGTTTGCCTTTATTAAGCACTGCAACCTGGTTACAGGAGCTCGAAATATCTTCAATAATATGAGTCGAAAAAATAACAACCCTTTCGCGGCTTAGTTCAACAAGCAGGTTTCTGAACCTTATTCTTTCCCTGGGATCAAGTCCTGCAGTAGGTTCATCAACAACAAGAATACGCGGCAGATGCAGCAGTATCTGTGCAATTCCCATTCTCTGTTTCATACCTCCTGAATATGATCCGATCTTATCATGTCTGCGCTCTTCCATATGAACAGCATTGAGAACATAAGTCACTCTCTCTTCCCTCGTTTTTACATCAATAATATTTTTCAGCATTGCCTGGTAATGAAGATACTCATGGGCTGTCATATTCTCATAACTTCCGAATTCCTGAGGCAGATAGCCGATAAGTCCCTGAAGCTCTTCTCTCATCTTCTGGGTGTCAAGTCCGTTTATCCATACCTTTCCGTAACTCTGTTCAAGGATCCCGCAGATTATTCTCATAAGTGTTGTTTTTCCTGCACCGTTTGGTCCAAGTAATCCGAACATTCCGTTTCCGATTTTCAGTGAAACACAGCTTAAAGCCTTGAATGGTTTTTTCTTTTTGCCGATAAGAGGTACAGCTGCAACAAGCTTATATACTGTCTTTCTCAGTCCTTTAAATCTTCCTTCAAGCCTGTAAATATCAATATTTTCCCTGGTAAGCTTTTGTCCGGTTTTATAAATAAAAAGGCCTGTGAACCAAAGGAATCCAAGAATCAGAACAACAACAATGTTTTCCCATTTAAGCTGGAACCAGATCAGATTAAGAAGCGGAATAATCCAGAAAATCACAAAATCACATATCACTGAAATTCTTTCTAACCATCTCTTTTTCTTATTGAGATTAATGTTTGAAAAGAGTTCACTGAATGTTGTCCAGATTCCCGAAAGAAAGAACCATGTGGCCATGACTGAAAATAAAGATCCAGAATCCTTTGTCGAGATAGAAATATGTAAAATATATCATGAAACCAAGAAGAGGAAACTGCCATGCAATCCCGCTCATATCCTTCCATGAACTGATACTGCTTTTTCAAGACCGAGCCGTTTTCTTATTCTGGCACCTGCTTTCCATTCCCTTGTCCATCGGTTTTCCCTTTCATAAATTTTTACAAGACTCTGAACTATGATATGTAATATTTTCATCAGGTAGAAATGACTGTTTCCCTTGCTTTTCTGAGACTGTTCATAACGAACCATGTAGTTGCAGGAATCAAGTATTACAACCAGAATTGTTGTGATAAGTTTCCATAGAAATTTATCTATATAACTGTAAATAAGAATTATCATAATCGCAAAGATGACAAACTGAATTGTTTTATTCTTCCAGTTTAGTGAATAAAACCACTTCAGGGCATTCTCGAGACCGGTATAAAAGGTTGGAATAAAGACCAGTGTAAGCAGAGTGCTGAGAGTCAGATCCACCAATAACTGTAATTGCAAATGTAGCTCCAATTGCAGAAACATATTCAGACTTTCCCATTGCCAGTGGAACCATTGCAATAACAGTTGTTGAGGCTGTAATAAGAATGGGTCGAAATCTTGCAACACCTGCTGTCATAAGTGCTCTCTGTATCCTGTTTCCTCTTTTCCTCAGGATATTTGTATAATCAATCAGTATTATACCATTATTTACCACAACTCCAAGAAGGATCAGGAATCCGGTAAGAGTATTTGCATTCAGCAGTGAATTTCCCGTTAAGAATAAGTGCAATAAGAGATCCCAGAGCTGCAAGAGGAATGCTGAACATCAGAACAACAGGAGTTGCCAGCGATTCAAAAACTGCTGCAAGGATCATGAAAATAAGAAGGAATGCAACTCCGATGAGATAATAGAAATCTTTCAGCTGGTTTTCTTCATGAACAACTTCAACAGCAATTCCTGGAGGAATATTCAGTCCCGCAACAATTGATTCAATATCCTGTCGTGCACCTTCAAGAAGATCTTTTGAGTTTTTTATCTCATCATTGAAATTATATGTAACAGTAACTCTTTTTTCCTGGTTCTCCCGGTGAATATTGCCCATTCCGGATGAGAATACAATATCCGGCTAAGTTCTTCCATCTCCATCACTGAACCGCTATTACCTGTTACCTCAAGATGTTTGAGATCATCAATAGTTTTATCTTTGACTCTCTTAGTATGCCGATGTCATCGAGCATATTTGATCATAATATCATAACTTTCAGTCCCCTGCCTGAAAGTAGCTCCTGAAGAATATTCCCTTCCGAATGTGGACAGAGCTGATGACAGATTCATAAGAGTGAAATTATTTCTGCCGATATAATCCATATCAAAAAGAAGATGAACTTCCGGTTTATTATCCTGAACATTTATATTTGAACTATTAATTGATGAAAGATCATCTGATATATGATTTAATATCATCTGCCAGGTTTTTCATCTGGTCAAAATTCTGACCTTTGATTATTACACTTTCTGGTGCTGATCCGATTCCCAGCAGATTCATAAAATCAGATCCCGGATTATAAGTGTCACCGCCACCCCCTCCACCAGCTGAGAATCCGCCACTTGTTGAAAGTTCATCCATACTTATTTCGGCAGATGAGATATTTTTTGTTTTTTCTGAGATATCATTTTTTATCTCAGGAAGTGATCTTTTAGCTTCTTTTATCCCAGTCTTTGGAAAGATTGATAGTTACAGTTGCCTGTTCTTCTTCAATTCTGCTCACAATATCTTCTTTTTCAGGAAGTGAGGCAAGTCTTGATTCAATCTCTGCAACAACTGCATCAGTCTTTTCAAGTGTTGATCCTCCCGGCATTGTAACAGTCAGCCTGAAATTTGGTGTTTCAACCTCCTGAGTTGATGTAATACTTAATGTAAGACTGATCAGAAGTGCTGCAAAGAATACAACAAGAGTACCAATAATTGTTGCAGCAGGTTTTCTCATGCTTGCCTTTAAGACAAGATGATATCCCTGAATAAGCCTGTTGTGTATTGATAGTTTTTTAAATATTTCTGAATCGCTTTTTGATGATCCTGGTAAGAAGAAAGTAGGTTGCCATAGGAATAAACAGCAAGGCAACTGCAAGGGATATTAACAAGAGTTGAAATGATTGAAACTCCAATGTTTTTGCCTATCATTTTTATCATGAAATTGTCGGAAAAGATAAAAGGAAGAAAAACAATTACTGTTGTAAGAGTTGAGGCAAATATTGATCTCCATACTTCAGTAGTTCCCTGTTTTACAGCAGTTTCAGGGTCTTTGCCCTGTCCGGCAAGCCTGTAAATATTTTCAAGTACAACAACTGAATTATCGACAAGCATCCCGATTGCCAGAGCCATACCGACAAGTGTAAGGCTGTTTATTGAAATATCATAGGCATAGAAAAAGTTAAATGCTGCATAAACTGAAACAGGAATTGAAACTGCAATAATTGTTACCAGACGTATATTTCTCAGAAAGAACCAGAGAATCAGTACTGCAAGCAATCCACCTGTAATTGCCAGATTAATTATCTCATTTATATTCTTCTCCATTATCTCGGCAGTGTTGTTCTGAACAACAATTTCAACACCTGATGGAGCAAGTTTTTTATTCAGTTCATTTACCTGATTGATAGCCTCATGCGAAAGATCTATAAGATTTGCCTGGTTATCATTTACAAGAGTAATAGTAACTGCATCAAGTCCATTGACCCTGCTGTATGAACTCTGTTCCTTTACACCGAAAAAAATTTCAGCAACATCACGTAACAAAACCGGTCCGTTCTGTTTTCACAATAAGATTACCAATTTCCTTTACATCAGTATATTCAGAAGTAACATTGACAAACAATTCATTACTGCCATCAACTACCTTTCCGGCAAAAGTCTTATTTGCCCCGTTATTATTAAGCAGATTCCTTATCTGACCGATTGAAATTCCATTGGCTTTGCAGGCTTTTTCATTAAGCCTTACTTCAATAGAATTTTCCTTGTCCTCCATAAACCTGAACTCCGGCAATTCCATCGATATTTTCAAATTCAGGTTTGATTTCCCTGTCTGCAATATTTCTGTATCCTGTCAATTCCTCCTTCGCCTCTTACCTGCAGTTCCATAAACTGGTTGGTCAGCTGCTTCAGATCGATTTTGATAACATTAATAATGAATTCAGCAGGAATTGAGCTCTTTACTATATCAATTTTTTCCTGGAGTTTCAGATTGGCATATTTCAGATCGGCATTCTGATTATAATAGATCATTATTGTTCCGTATCGTGGAGGAAATATTTGATTCAATCTTTTCAATTCCTTCAAGAGTTCCGATTGCACCTTCAATAGGAATAATTGCCTGTGTTTCAATATATGAAGGATCCATTTCAAGAGGAGTTCCTAACCTGAACTATCAGAGTTGGCAGCTGTGCATTAGGGAATAGCTCAACCGACAGCTTTCTTGTACGAGACATAGCCAAGCATTGTCAGCCCTATGAAGAGCATGCTGATAAGAATTCTTCTTTTTAAAATAAAATCCATTTTCAGTCTTATAAGAAAATTTTCATGGCTATACAGTAACTTTTTTTGAGCCTGTTAGCCAGTTGCTGAAACTATCAAAAACCCAGTATACACATGGAATTACAACAAGTGTAAGAAGAGTTGAAGAAACCAGTCCTCCAATAACTGCCAGAGCCATCGGAGCTCTTAGTGAAGCACTTTCACCAATTCCGATTGTAAGTGGAAGAAGAGCAAGAATTGTTGTCAGACTTGTCATCAGAATTGGTCTTATCCTCTGTGTTCCTGCAAGAACTATTGCTTCTTTCTTTTCCATTCCATTCTCTCTGAGCTGATTTATCCGGTCGATAAGAAGAATTGCATTATTTACAGCTATTCCTCCAAGCATTATTATTCCGATATAAGCCATCATATTCAGTGTTTTCCCAAGCAGAAAGAATGTCAGAACTGTTCCAACACCTGCCAGTGGAATAGTAAGCATAATAACAAATGGTTGTATCACAGATTCAAATTGAGCTGCAAGTACCATAAAGACAAGAATCAGCGAAAGCATAAGCGCAAAAGAAAGGTTCGACATTGATTCCTTTCGCTTTAGTTCCTCCCCTGTAAATTCCATTTTGTAATCCACTGGCAGAGCGATACTGCTTTTAAAGATGTCTCCGCCTCTTTTACTACCTGGTCGAAAGCTGTATTTGCGCTAACCATAGCATATATATAACATGTTCTTGACTGGTTTCTTCTGGTTATCTCCCTGGGACTCATAATTGTTTTGATAGCTGCAAGTTCGCTGAGTGGTACTTTTACAGTTCCGGCAGTTATCATAAGATCGCGCAGCTGATTAAGAGAGATATCTCCAAGTTTTATGGTAATATCCTTCATCTCTCCGTCTTTTTCAAAACTTCCGGCAGATGATCCTGCCAGATAGCTTTTTATCTGATTTATAATGCTTTCAACTGTAACACTATAATAACTGGTTTTAAACCTGTCGATTGCAACCTCCACCTCAGGTGTTCCTTCGTCAAGAGAAGTAGTAATATTGTAAAGACCTTTATTTCCCTCAAGAATGGTCTTTGATTCATTTACTATTCTTTCAAGTTCACTCATAGTCTTTTCCTGATACTTCGAGTGAAAAAGGTGCTTCGCTTGTTCCAAGAGAAGACTGAAGGGCTGTCTCTTCCCTGGTAAAACTGGTTTCAATATCCGGAATAGTTTTAAGGTAATTACCAATAAGTGAGATTGCTTCTTCAGTTCCGGATAGCAAAGTCCTGGTGTAAGTATAACTTTTAACGATGCACTATTTTCACCTTTTGTTATGGTTGTCTGGCTCAGTGAGGAATTATTATCTGAACCTGCCTGGCAATAGATCAGTTTAATTCTTATCTCCAAGAAGTTCCCTGATTATTCCTTCTGTTTTTGATGCAGTACTCTCAGTACGTTCCAGACTTGTGCCTTCAGGAAGTTTGAGGTTAATAGTAAATTCAGCAGATTCCGATTTTGGCATGAATTCACTGCCAAGCTTTGGAATCAGTAGTGCCGCATGCCAACCATAAGCAGAACATGACAGAAATATCACAAGATTTCTCTTTTCAATTGTCTTTTCGAGGAAATCTTTTATACCATTTGAACCGCAGTGGAGGTGTTATATCAATCTTTTTTCTTTTATCTGAGAACAAAGTTGAAACAAGCATTGGGATAACAAGCATTGCAACAACAAGCGATGAGATAAGTGAAAAAGCAACTGTCCATGCCTGATCCTTGAACATCTCCCCTGAAGCTCCATGCAGGTAAACAATCGGAAGAAATACAACAATTGTTGTCACTGTTGATGCAGTTATTGCTCCACCGACATCTCCGGTACCCTTTATAACAGCCTCCTTTAAGGGCACACCCTCTTCACGCAGACGTGTTATATTTTCCAGTACAACAATTGCATTGTCAACAAGCATTCCTGCTCCAAGCGCAAGCCCTCCCAGAGTCATTATATTAAGGGTGAGGTGGTTGAAATACATCAGATTGAAAGTTGCAATAATTGAAACAGGAATTGCAACACTGATTACAAGAGTTGTTCCGATTCTTCTGAGGAAAACATAAAGAATAAACACAGCAAGAAGAATTCCGACAAGGAGATGTATTCTTAACTTCCCCGATTGCATTATGTATATATGCTCCCTGGTCCTGCACTCTTATGAACTCATAACCGGGAAGAGCTTTTTCAAGATCCGTTAATTGCTGTTTCAAGACTTTTTACAGCATCAACTGTATTGAATTTTGGCTCTTTATATATCGAAAGTCCGATACAACGTTCACCATTGATTGTCACAATATTTTCGGGATCCTTATTTGCGAATTTTATTTTGCAACATCTCTGAGATAAACAGGAACCCTTCTGTGCAGCTGGAGAACCTGACTGATTCTGACCGGCTACCTGCCGGAGTTGCGGCAGCTTGTTTAAATCCGACTATAATGTTTTCAAGATCAGTAATATCCTTCAGAACACTTACCCCCTTAACAACATATTTCAGTCCCATATCAACAATAGTTCCTCCTGATACATTCCTGTTATAATTGTTGATCTGGGCAGCAATTGCATCTGATGTAAGTCCGAATGATTCGAGAATATATTTGTTTGTTTCAATAACAACTTCACTCTCCTCAATCCCTGTAAGTTTTACATCGGCAACACCTTCGATTCTGACCAGTTCATTCCTGATATAGTTTTCAGCCATTTTCCTGAGTTCATCCATATTGGTTATATTCTCATTTTTCAGGCCAACGATCATTACAGGAGTGGCATTCGGATCATACTGTGAAATTGTAAAATCTTCAAGATCTGAATTCTGGCTGAATGAATTCATCTCTTTCTGAAGATCAAGAAAAGCTTCATCCATATCCTTATTCCAGTCGTATTCAACAGTTATTGTTGCAGATCCGACCTGTGAAACCGATGAAACCTGTACCACATCACTCTGACGCATAGCAAGTGATTCAATCTGATCAACATAATTTTTCTCAATCTCTTCAGGCGGTTTTTCACCTGCTTTCAGTTCAATATAGATCTTAGGATTGTTCAGATCGGGAAACAGATCAGTTCCGAGTTTACCGAATGAGATAAACCCCAGAAGAACTATCCCCAGCACAAGCATTAAAACTGTAACCGGGTATTTTACAGCAAATTGGGCAATCCTGTTCATGTCAGTTATTTAATGATTTTTACCTTCGATTTGTTACTGAGAGTCTCAAACCCACTGGTTACAACACGTTCATTTTTTGTCAGGCCTCTTGTTACTTCAACGCTTGTAATATTCTCAAGTCCGGTTTCAATAATTCTTTCCGCAGCTACTCCGCGGTCAACAATGAAAACAGTTTTTCCTCTCTGACGCGAAAGAATAATACTTTTTGGGATTACAATCACAGAGTCCTTATGATTTGTGACAATATCGGCTTTTACAAACATTCCGGGGCGAAGCAGTATATTTTGGATTGTTTATTGAAATATTGCCTTTAAATGTTCGGGTATCAGCATTTATTGCAGGCGACAGCTGGGTTATGTTTCCAATAATTGTATCCTCAGGAATAGTATAATTTGTAAGCTTAACCAGTTGACCGGGTTTTATAACTGCAATATATTTCTCAGGAAGCTGGACATCCATGTACATAACCTGGTAATCCATAATTTTAGCTATTGTTGATCCGGTTTCCACCTGGGTGCTTTGGGTATAATATGGAAGATCAACAATTACTCCGTCAATTGGTGCAACATATTCTGGTTTTATCAAGCTGAAGTTTTGAAGTTCTCAACAGTTGTTTTTGCATTTTCATAATTAATGCCGGCTGTCTTAAGCTCTTTTAGTGTAACACCTCCTTTTTCATAAAGTGACTCCTGTTTTTTGAGTTCACTTTCAGTGAGTTCAAGATTAAGCTGATTTGTCTCCAGCTTGATTGAATTTACATATTCCTTGTCTTCCAGACGTGCAATGAGTGATCCTGCCTTAATCTTATCACCAAGCTGCCAGTATCTTGCCGGTCTCAGGGTTTTTTTCAAGAAAATATGAAGCAGTTATCTTTGATTTGAGCATTATTTCTCCTTTTGGGAATGCAGTCCCGGTGGTATTTATGAATTCTTCAATTGATTTGAGTTTAAGAGATCTCGACTGAAACAGGTATTTCAACATCAGCATTAAGGTTCTGTTCCTGATTCCTGCAGCTGCTTAATGCAATAAAGGCAACTGCAATAATGAAAATACTTTTTTTCATCATATTATTGATTATATTGTTATTTTCTAATGTCATAATACAGGTGATACTGCCTCTTTCTTCTCAAAGTCGTAAAGAGTCTGAATTTTAAGATTCAGAAGTTCAAGTTTATAGGATATAAGCGAATTTGTATAGGTGAGCTGCTTTTCCGAGAGCTGATTCTGGTATATATTAAGATCCATACCGGTAAGATCTCCGTTTTTATATTTTTCGAGATTAAGATCATAGGTCAGCTGGGCATTCGTTACATTCTGCCTTGCTATTTCAATCTGGTTTCTGCAGATTAAGAAGGTTCCTGTAAATCTTTCTGATTCCAAGAATTATATCATTCTGTTCCTCCTCAAAATTTATTTTGGCTGTTTCAATAGAAGCCTCAGTGGCTTTAATTCTCGATTTTCTTTCACCCCAGTCCCATAATGGAATTGAGAAGGAAAGTGCGACTGACTCATTATCCGTTGGATTCGCATACACATCTCTGACATTCTTCATTATCCCCAAAAAGTCCGAGAGAAAGGCCCAGACTTCCTTTGAATTCATTAAGAGCTTTTGTCTGTATCAGGTCAAACTGAGATGTCTCAATATTGATTTTACGCTGCCTCAGTTCCATCCTGTTTGTCAAGCCCCTGGTCAATTGCAAATGAGATATCAACTGCAACTGTATCAACAGCTATATTCGGCAGAACAATGAGGTCATCATAAAGACTCATGCCGATAAGAAGTTTAAAATCATCCTTTGCATTTTCAAGAGAGACCTGTTTGTTCTCAAAATCCGATCTGGTTGTTGCAAGGTTCAGTTCTGCCTGAAACATCTCCTCCCTTGGCGAGATACCTGCATCAACCTTATTTTTAGAAACTTCATAGCTTTTCTGCATATTCTGATAAGCCTGATTCGCTATATCGAGACTCTGTTGCTGCTGATATACAATATAGAAAAGCCTGTGTTACCTGTTTTTCAAGGGCCAGCAGTTGAATTGCATAATTAAGCTGTGCATTTTCAAGTGCAAACTGGAGTTCTTTAAGCTGTAACTTTGTCCTGTTATAAGTGAAAAGCGGCTGATCGAAGATTGAGTGAAAGATTATTGCTGAAACCCTTTGGAAGTTGTCTGCTGTATACTCACTGTAGGAATCGTAGATAACCAAACCTGTTTGTGAGTGAGACTCTTGCATCAGTGAGGACAATAGGCTGGGATATTGTAAAATTGCCATAGCTTTCTGTTGTTTTTCTTGAATTCCACTTTGAAATAAGATCGTTGAATTCCCTGTTCTGAGTATATTCAATCGGATTGAGGGTGAGTGAGAATTTTGATTTCAGTGAGGCATTCTGAGCATTAAGGTTCTCCTGGCTTCTTATCAGATTCAGCCTTGTCTTTTTCATTGACGGACTATTCGATTCCGCAATCTCAAGAGACTTTTCAAGTGTCAGTCCCTCCTGGGCTGATGATAATGATATGTTGATAATCAATAAGATCAAAATCAATATACCGGTCTTTAATTTGTCATTAAACTGATCTTTCATTATTTTCATTCTAAATTTTTATTCTTGATATATAAGTCATTGACTTTTTCACCACTTATTTTCACAGAGTCAGTCCCTCAGTCCTTGTGTCTCTCAGTCCCTCCCTCCCCATCAATTCTGCTTCACCCATTTTACAGCATCACCTATCACAAATCTGCCTGCTGATTTATTTGTCAGAACAACCTTTGCAGTATCGGATGAGAGATAAAACCTGCCAAGGTTATTCCAGCCGCTTTCCGCATTCTGATAATCGAGGGTAATCTCATCAACTCCTTCGTCATTATAAATCTTATAATGCATATCCTTATACTTGTTGTCTACATTCTGATCCTCATCAGGATCACTCTGACCAGCCGATCCATTACCATTCTTTACACTTACCCTGGAAGCCGCTTTCCCTACATAGACATAAATATCATAATAACCCGGGTCCCTGATTATTGCAGACCATGAGACAGCTTTATCACCGGTGCCGGCCCTTGTGTACACAGCTGAGCGGATATATTTGCCATAATAGGTAGTCAGCACAACCGGTTGCCAGTATTCAGGGGTATTCCACTCACTTATCTGTAAGTAGGTGGAGCTCTTTTTGTTTTGGATGCCAAGCAGCTTTTTCAGTGGACTGGCCGTGTTCTGTTCATCTGAATGGAAGCCGGGATCCTCATTGTCAACAATAATATCAGTTGGATCGGAGAATTCAGGCAGGTAGGGCAGTGTCTCTTCCCCGGAAAATTCCTTCATATTCTTCCCGGGTTTTAATGTCTCATTGAATGGCAGATTTATTTCACCCGGGATGTTTTTGGCAAACAGAGTGTTTACCAACATCGCTCTTGGTTCTGCATCAAGCACTATTCCTATTTTTTTTGCTTCCCCGGGTCCCATCAAAATTATCCGGGATATATCAGAAGCATCCATGCCACGCCCCTGGGCTGAGATGGCAGAATTGGCTCCCCCGCCTTGTGATGCCGTTATATTCCTTTGAGACTGAGGATTCTGTCCATCTCTGCCTGTGAGGAATGAGAAATTAAAGAGTCCTGCTACCGGTTCCTGGTTTGATACTATAAAAGTAACCTGATATCTCGAACGGTCGCCAACTATGATTTCAGTAGCAGTCAGGTCAGTGAAAAGAAATCCAGGCTGTTCTTTTTCGTTAAACCAGAATTTGAGTGAGGGATAGAAATCGAATCCGAATCTTGTTTTTATATCTTCACTAAATTTAATTATATCAACATTTTTAAAGTTATTATTATTGATATAATCTGAAAACCAGGGTTTAAATTCCTCCAGTCCGGCTTTTCCCCTGAGATAATTAAAAAGCCAGTCTCCCTTTACCGATAAAACAATCCGAAGGGTGTCGCCCGAAGGATTCATCGCCAGCAGATCCCTCAAGCTTGTCCGTTTCAGAATAAGATTGGCTTTGTCATTATCCGAAAGAGCTCCAAATCCTTTCATGAAACCATCTGTCTCTTCATGTAGCGGCATATGCTGAAGATGAGATTCAAAGACAGCATTTATCACCGGATAATCAGAGGAGTAGAAGTTATTTCTGAAGAAATAAAAACTTGGTCCGAGACGATACCTCAGGGGTTCATTTGAAGGGATGCCATTGACTAATTCATAATTTTCACCGCTAATAAATATATTCCTTATAAAATCATTGAATAACCTTACCTGCAGCTCCTTATCGGTTATTACCTGGTTATTCCTGGCCATTCTCTTCTTCTGGCGGTTAAATCTTTTGGAAAAACCGGCATTCTCAATTGTGGATAATTTCTCCGGAAGAAGAACCATTGAAGGCTGAACCTCTGCCCTTGTCTGTGTGTTTTTCCTTGGATACGAATAAAACTGTACCGGAACCTCAACAAGACTCAGAGTCTTAAATGGATACCTTGTAGAAAAATTTGTTTCAAGTTCTCTCATAATTCCTGAAACAAGAGCAGGAAGAGTGTCTTTTATTTCGCTAAGATCTTTTTTGTAATAATCATGCCCCGGGAAATAATAACTTATATATTCAACAGAATCAACTTTCAGTGTATCAGAGAGATAATTGCCCATTGCAAGAGTGAGGCCGGTGAGAGGACTATCCGATTGAAAGATAGTGTATTCACCAGCTGATTTCATTCTTCCCTGTGAAACAGGAGTAAGGCCTGTCTGAGATCTGACCCGGAGTGTATATCGCGTGAAATCTACCTTGATCTGCGCAGGATTTGATGGATAATAATTGAGCGAGGCAGACAGGATACCAATATGTTTCAGGAGTCAGTAAGACATATTTTCCGGTCAGAAATGCCTGACGTTTATTTACGTTCATAATTGCTATCCTGTAGGGAGTCTCCTTTATGTTATCACTGTAATTCGGATAACAGAATGATTCATTGATCGTTCCTGAATATCCTATTTTCAGGCTATCTGTCTCTCCCGGATCAAGCAGCTTACCCGGATCTATCTCAATTACCTGATTTGTCTGTGTGTATTTAAGTTCCTTTCCTGCTGAAGTCACTTTCAAAACCTTTAGTGAAGGATTCAGGGAAAAGAGGTACTGATCAAGAGGCTCTTTATTGTTGTTAACAAGTCTCAGATCAATAACGGCATCAAAGCTTTCACCTTTATGGATAAATTCTATTTCTGCATCTGTAACGGAGGCAAAGTTTCTATTTTCAAATCTCTTGTTTGTCTTGATAACCAGAGCTTTGAAATTGATTTTTTCCCTGTAATATCTTATATATATTTAATCCGCAAACTCCTGAGGCTGCAAGGAATATAAGTAGAAATATGATTGTAAACGCACGCTGTAGCCTTGATTGAGGCAAACGCTTGAACAATAATACTGTAGCCAGAACAAGTGTCATGCCCAGGAAGAAGTAGAGGAGCCTCTGAGTGATAATAAAGCCTGGGTTATCAAATCCGATAATCCCTGATTTGAACACCGGCAGATCCGAATGCCATATAATCAAATATGGATCCCATCCTGAACCAGAGATAGAACATATTAAGAGCAGCAATGCCAAGAAGAATAAGGAATGTTATTGCCTGGTTCCTGATTACAGACATAAGCACAAAGGCAAGACCCAGACTGAAAACTATTGTAGGCACTGATATTATAAGCAAGATAAGAAATATATGACATAAAATCAATTGGCATACTTTTCGAAATGATATTCATAAGCAGTCCGATTGAAAGAATAATCAAATTCAAGTCCCAGAAACAGTCTGAGTATTCCCCAGTGTCTTTCCGATTACATATTCAAAATTCGACATTGACCTGGTATACAGAACTTCATTGGTATCAAGTTTTTTATCTCTTTTCAGAAAGTCAGCTGCAAGAAAGATCACAACAATTGCCTGACCTATATTAAGAAGATAAAGATTTATAAGGGGAACCGATGAAGAAATTGAAACCATCTCCCAGTCTTCATCACCGATTGGTGAAAAGAAACCGATATTCAAAATTGTGAAAATGAAAAGAGCTCCTAGTGAAAAAAGTCTGAAAAACCAGCTTCTTCTTAGTGTTTTTGCTTCATACTTTGCAACAGTTCCTATATTGTGAAGAAATGACATGATTGTATCTTAATTGTTAATCAGTAATTTCAGTATGAAGTTTGTGTTCCATATAATAAACATAGGCATGTTCGATATTTGGATACAATGCTTGATGATGGAAATTCAGGAACATTATCCGAAACTATCTGTACTTCCCAGCCTGTCTTCAACAGGAATTGTAGAGATAACATTGTAGTGTTCCTTAACTCTTTCATATTCATATGGATTCAGGGTACAGTTTGAAAACATGACCTTCAGCATGTTTTACAAGATTTTCGGGTGATCCGGAAAAAACAAGTTCTCCTCTGTTAAGAAGTGCCATTCCCTGGCAGGTAGATGAGATATCACCAACGATATGAGTTGAAAGTATTATTGTAACATCATTCTGGCTTAGTTGCGAAAGAATATTCCTGAACCTGATCCTTTCATCAGGATCAAGTCCGGTTGTAGGTTCATCAACAACAATGATTCTTGGATTTCCGATAAGTGCCTGGGCAATCCCCAGCCTGTCGTTTCATTCCTCCCGATAGCCTGTTGGCCTGCCTGTCGCGGACCTCAAGAAGTCCAACCTGGTCAAGCAGCCTGTCAACCTCGGCAATTCTCTCCTTTCTGTTCTTTAGTCCTGCAAGTGATCCTGAATAATCGAGGAATTCCCATGTTTTAAGCGAAGTGAAAAACCTGAAATCCTGGGGCAGATAACCGAGCATGCTTCTGAGCTCCTTTCTGTGTTTCTGAATATCCTTACCATCTACAAGTACAACTCCTGATGATAGGTTTCATTAGTGTTACAATAATTCTCATAAGGCTTGACTTTCCGGCTCCATTTGGTCCAAGCAGTCCAAACATTCCGGTTCCGAATTCAAGGTTAATATCTTTTAAGGCATGATTCCCATTTGGGTATATCTGGTTAAGTCCCTGAATCTCAATTTTCATAAGTACTCATGTATTAGTGAGGAATAAAAAACTGAAATCCTCCTTATCACAAAGTAAAGACGGCAATTATTTCAAATGTTACAATTTTAAAATATGTTGTACAACATATTCGATTTCAGAGGAGATACGAAAAAACAAAAGTAGACAAAGAACACAAGTGTGAAGAGTATCTGTATTACCATCATTGCTGATTATTGCATTGTAAAACTAATTCCTATTTTTGTAGACTAAAAATTCATCAGTTGGTTTATCTGACAAATAAGCGAAAAATCATTAATGATCCGGTTTATGGATTTATAAGTATCCCCGGTGATTTTGTCTTTGATCTTATTGAACATCCATGGTTTCAGAGGTTAAGAAATATAAAGCAGCTCGGACTTACAAGTTTTGTTTATCCCGGGTGCAAATCACAGCCGTTTTCAGCATGGACTTGGAGCCTTGCATCTTATGGACATGGCAATCAGTACACTCAGAAGCAAGGGTGTTGAGATCTCAGCAGAGGAAGAGGAAGCCACCTATATTGCAATCCTGCTTCATGATATCGGTCACGGACCATTTTCACATGCTCTCGAAAACTCAATTATTACAGGAATAACCCATGAAGATCTTTCACTTCTTCTGATGAGAAAGCTTAATGAAGAATATGAGGGAAGACTTGATCTGGCAATTGAAATATTCATGGGGAATTATAAAAGAAGATTTTTGCATGAACTGATTTCCGGGCAGATGGATATGGACAGGCTCGATTATCTGAGGAGAGATTGTTTTTTTACAGGTGTTATTGAAGGTTCTGTAGGTTCAGACAGGATAATAAGAATGCTTAATGTTGTTGACGACAGCACTTGTTATTGATGAAAAGGGGATATATTCGCTTGAGAAATTCCTTATTGCCCGGAGACTTATGTACTGGCAGGTTTATATGCATAAAACAGTTCTCTCATCCGAAAGTCTGCTGGTTAATCTCCTTAAACGGGCAAAGGAACTTGCCGGTGAAGGGATTGACCTCTATGCTACTCCGGCACTCAGGTTTTTTCTCTATAACAAAATTGGTAAGGCTGATCTTGAGGGTAATGTGAATTTTACTCCCGCGATTATTGCAGCTAATTTTACAAGGCTTGATGACAGCGATATCCTTGTTTCTGCAAAATACTGGGCTGATAATTCTGATAAAGTGCTTTCAGATCTGTCACGAAGATTGCTCTTCAGGGATCTTTTTGCAGTTGAACTTCAGAATCGACCCTTTCCTGAGAGAAAGGGTAAAAGAGCTCAGGACCATGGCGGTAAGCCTTATGAAGGTAGGCAGGGAATTTGAAGATTACTATGTTTTTACGAACAGTATCTCAAACATGGCTTATACTCCTGATGGCACCTGAAGTTAAAATTCTGTTGAAAAACGGAAGTACAGCTGATATTTCAACGGTCTCAGATATGTTCTGATCACAAATTCCTTTCGGAAAGAATTACAAAATATTTTCTTTGCTATCCAAAAGAATGCAGATGAAGGATTGCGGATTCCGGATTTTGGATTGCGCATTCCGCATATTCTAAACAAGAGGTTTACAGAAGTCTTATTTAAGTAACAATTAAAATAACAGAACATCATGGAATTTACTGCCGCAACAATTGCCGGATTTCTGAAAGGTGAAATAGAAGGCAATCCTGATATCAAAGTTAATACAATTGCCAAAATAGAAGAAGGGCAACAGGGAGCTCTATCATTTCTTGCAAATCCGAAATATGAGCACTATATCTATACAACTGCTTCATCTGTTGTTCTTGTAAATAAAACATTTGTTCCTTCAGGAAAGATAGAAGCAACACTTATAAAAGTTGAAAATGCATATGAAGCTTTTGCCTCGCTGCTGAGGCTTGTGGATCAGGCAAGACCAAGGAAAAAGGGAATTCACCCTACAGCAATTATAGAATCCACTGCAAAGAGTCGGTGCAGATGTCTATATCGGACCATATGCCTATATCGGTGAGAATTGCATTATCGGAGATGGTTGCTCTATCTATCCTCATGTTTATATCGGCGATAATACGACGATTGGGAATAAATTCCATCCTTAATCCGGGTGTTAAGATCTATCATGACTGTGTAATTGGCCAGGGTTGCATAATTCATGCAGGTTCAGTGATCGGGAGCGATGGATTTGGTTTTGCTCCCCAGTCGGAGAATGAATACATGAAGATACCTCAGCTCGGAAATGTCGTTCTTGAAGACTATGTTGAGATAGGCTGCTAATGTAACAATCGACAGGGCAACAATGGGTTCCACAATAATACAGCAAGGGCGTTAAGCTCGATAATCTGATACAGATCGGTCATAATGTGGAAGTTGGGGAGAATACTGTTATGGCTGCACAGACAGGAATTGCAGGGTCGACGAAGGTTGGAAAGAACTGCATGTTCGGAGGACAGGTTGGTATTGCAGGACATATAAAGATTGCCAACGGATCAAAAATCGGAGCACAGGCCGGCATTCTTGGTGATGTTAAGGAGGAGAATACGGTTATAATCGGATCTCCGGCTTTCGAAATAAAACAGTTTATGAGATCCACTATTGTCTTTAAAAAGCTGCCGGAACTGAAGATGAAAATAGATACTCTTGAAAAAGAGGTAGAATCGCTGAAAAAGAGATAGTTTTGCAGATCGTTCGACACGGATTATATAGCTGTAGTTTCAGTTAAAACATATTTTTCTGGATTGTTCGAAATATTTTTATTTTTTTTGTACCCGGAAATTTAAATTAATTTTTATCGCTGATGAGTGAAAAACAGAGAACCCTTGCAAGAGAGATAAGCCTTAGCGGAAAAGGATTGCATACGGGGATTAATGTAACAATAACCTTCAAACCTGCTCCTGCCAATCACGGCTATAAATTCTGCAGGGTCGACCTGCCGGGTAAACCCGTAATTGATGCACTTGCCGAGCATGTAACCGAAACATCACGAGGTACAACATTGGTTCAGAATAATGCTTCAGTTCAGACTATTGAGCATGTTCTTGCTGCCCTTCACGGATTGCGTGTTGACAATGCACTTATTGAACTTAACGGTCCGGAAGCCCCGATAATGGGAGGATCATCACTGAAATTCGTTGAAGCCATAAAGGAAGCCGGAATTGTTGACCTGAAAGAAGACAGGAATTATTTTGTTGTCAAACAGAAAATAACATATTCTGATGAAGAGCATGGAGTAGACCTTATTGTATATCCCGACGATCACCTCAGCATAAATGTACTGATAGATTATAACTCAAAGATCCTTGGAAACCAGTATGCAATACTTGACACGATAGATGGCTTTGAAAAGGAGATCAGCAGAAGCCGTACCTTTGTCTTCTTTCATGAACTAGAGCCTCTTTTCAAGGCAGGCCTTATAAAGGGCGGTGATCTCGATAATGCGATTGTAATACTTGAAAAAGAAGTAGAACAGTCTGAAATAGAACGTATTGCAACACTGTTTCACCGGCCGGGAATAAGCAAGCATACTGCCGGTGTCCTTAACAATACTGAACTGCGGTTCCCGAATGAACCTGCAAGACATAAGCTACTCGACATTATGGGCGACATTGCACTCGTTGGTCATCCCATAAAAGGCAAGATAGTTGCAACCCGCCCCGGCCATTTTGCCAATACAAGACTGGCAAAACTGATGAGGCAGGAGATGAAAAAAACTCTCTCAAAGAAGGATATTCCCGGTATATGATCCATCTGTGCCTCCTGTATTTACTATTGAAGATATAAGGAAACGCCTTCCCCACAGATATCCATTCCTGCTGGTTGACAAAATAATCGCACTTGATGAGACCTCAATTGTCGGAATCAAAAATGTTACATTTAACGAAGGATTCTTTCAGGGACACTTTCCCGGGGAACCGGTGATGCCGGGAGTCCTGCTGGTTGAAGCTCTGGCACAGACAGGAGGATTGCTGGTCCTGAGCACTGTGGAGGAACCTGAAAAATATTCAACATATTTTCTCAAAATTGATAAATTAAAGTTCAAGCAAAAAGTAGTTCCGGGTGATACAGTCATCCTTAAAATGGAATTGACCGATCTTATCCGCAGGGGTATTGTTACAATGTTCGGCCAGGCTTTTGTAGGAAACAAACTGGTTCTGGAAGGAGAAATGACTGCTCAGGTTGTAAAAAATAAATAAAGAACAATGATCTCGAATTTAGCTTATGTCCATCCGGATGCCAGACTTGGGAAAGATGTTATTATTGAACCTTTTGCCTATGTGGCCGGAAATGTCATCATAGGTGACGGAACATGGATCGGTCCGAATGCAACAATTATGGATGGTGCAAGGATTGGGACCGAGTGCAGGATCTTTCCCTCAGCGGTTGTTTCAGGTATTCCGCAGGATCTTAAATTCAGAGGTGAGGATACAACCGCTGAAATCGGCGAAAATACAACAATAAGGGAAGGTGTTACAGTAAACAGGGGAACTGCTTCCGCCGGAAAAACAATAGTCGGCAATGGATGCCTTCTTATGGCCTATTCGCATATCGGACACGACTGTGCACTAAAAAATAATATCATAATCGGAAATACAACGCGGGCTTGCAGGCGAAGTTCAGGTCGACGACTGGGCAATACTCAGCGGAGGTACCCTGGTGCACCAGTTCTGCCGTATCGGCGCTCATGTAATGGTTGGTGGCGGTGCCAAAGTAAGAACTGACGTTCCTCCTTTCATCAAGGCAGACCGTGATCCTCTTTCATATATGGGACTGAACTCAGTAGGACTGACCCGGCGGGGATTTGAAAAGGAAAGAATTGATGAGATCCATAATATCTACAGGGCTATTTACCAGAGTAAAATGAATTTCGCACAGGCGCTTGACCATGTGGAAAATTCATTTGGTCAGTCCGACGACAGGGACTATATTCTTGAATTCATCCGCAAATCAGAGAGGGGAATCATAAGGGCAAGGTAATAATCATTACTTCCAGCCCATTGAAGTAATATCGACTTCAGATCCGTCATCGCCAACAATGGAGCATGACGTTCCTTCTGCAGTCATATGACCAATGACCTTTAAATCTTTGACTTTATCAATCTTTTCAAGCTGATCAAGCGGCACTGTAAAAAGCATTTCATAATCTTCACCGCCATTAAGAGCAGGCGTCATCGGATCAACATCAAATTCTTCGGCAAGTTTTGAGGTTTCATAGTCAATCGGTATCTTGCTGTAAAAGATCCTGCATCCGGTTCCTGATAATTTGCATATGTGCAGAAGGTCTGATGCAAGCCCGTCAGTAACGTCAATCATTGAGGAGGGCCTGATACCTGCTTCACGGATCTCATTTATAATCCTGCACAGGGATTTCAGGTTTAAGCTGTCTGCCAACAATATATTCATAGCCTGAAAGATCCGGCTGGGTAACCTTGTCCTTCACAAACAGTTTTCTTTCACGCTCAAGAAGCTGAAGACCCATAAAGGCAGCTCCGAAATCGCCGGTTACACATATCAGATCATTTGGACGGGCACCGTCTCTTCTGACAATCTTCTCTTTTTCAGCTTTTCCGACAGCAGTAACTCCTATTGTAAGACCTGTAAGCGAACTTGTTGTATCGCCACCTGCAAGGTCGACACCATATTTTTCACATGCCAGGTATATCCCGTCATAGATTTCATCAACCTGCTCCACAGAAAATCTGGAACTGATTCCAAGTGAGACAAGGATCTGTTCAGGATCTCCGTTCATAGCGTAAATATCTGAAATGGCTCTTATAACAGCCTTATATCCAAGATGTTTTAAAGGTGAATAGATCAGGTTGAAATGTATCCCCTCAAGCAGCAGATCAGTTGAAACAAGTGTCATCTGTCCTCCTGAATCAATAATGGCTGCATCATCGCCTATCCCCTTAACAGTAGACTGATTTACAGGCTTGTGCCTTTTTGTTAAATGATCAATCAATCTGAATTTTCCAAGCTCATTGATTGGAGTTGTTCTGTCTTCCGGTATATCCATTATTTTAATTAATTTCTGTATTTATAAACTCCTTCTCAAGGGGCAGTTAAAAAATTCATCCACTTTACTTTCACCCCTAAATCCCCCTTCGCCTTCGCGTAGCCGCTTCGGCGGAGCAAGGCAAGGGAGACTTGTTGCAATACAGTAAGTTACAAAGCCCCCCCTGGGGGGTTGGGGGTAAAACGGACTTTTTCAACAATCCCGGCAAAACCATTCCCTCTTGAAATCAGAAAGTGGGTAAAAATCCTCAGCTTCATATACTTACAATATCCCTTCCAAACGGGCTCAGAGCTATTGCGGTAAGCTTAAAATGCTGCAGGCCAAAGGGAATGCCGATAATCGTTATACAAAGCAGTACTCCGAATATCAGATGGGTGGCAGCTATCCATAATCCTCCTGTCAGAAGCCATAATACATTCATGAAAATATAAAGACATCCGGAAGCTCTGGCCTGGACCCTTGTATCCCTGCCGAATGGCCAAAGTGAAAGCGATGCCATTTTGAGTGTCTGAATGCCGAACGGAATGCCAATAATTGTTATCATGAGTATAATACTTCCAATGAAGTACTCAATTGCTATGATTATGCCTCCGAAGATTAACCAGATAAGATTTCCCAGTAGATTCATGGCCGTAATATGATTTTATTCGAGAATAACAGTTTTGTCTTTTGGATATTTGACTGAATAGGTCAGTACAATCTGCCTGGTCTCCTGTTTATTTATTTCAAGATCCCATCGTATCTCACCTGTTTGTTCATTATGCTTTCCTCCTGAAAGTTCAACAGGATCAACTGTAATCCCGCTGTTGGATGATACCGGTATCTGGTCGTTCATTGTGATTTTGACCGGAACCGGCTTATTGTTCCTTACTGTAAGAAGAAATGAGTATGTCTCGGTTTTATTCGAGCCTATTGTTTTCCTGCTTGTGAAATCCACCCGTTTCTCTCTCTTTACAATTATACTGTTGTCTGTTCCCAGTGAAAGAGTCAGTGTGTCAGTAAGCTGATTGACATTTACATTCGATTTGCCCACGAATGAATTCTCAAAATAGAGTGTCGCCTCACCGCTCTGAAGACTTAATTTTGCCCAATCTGTAATATTGGCAGTCAGGTAGGCAAGCTGGAAAGCTTTGGAGTTGTAACATACTTATATTCAGCAGGCGCTGTCAGTCGCTGTATTTCAACTGTCTGCAGCTTTCCATCTGAGGGCACTGAACAGGGAACAGCCACATCAAATGTGACAGTTGTTTCACCTATCCTTTTTTCAACGGCTACCGGCGGAGTTTCCATTTCCATCGCAACATCATTTGCCACACTCATTTCCGCTGGCTCCGCCACCTTGCTTCTCTTTACACCAGGTGCTGTTGCTGCTTTGTACAGTACTGGCTGGGGAGCATAATAATCAATGAACCACGGATATAAAACAGGCATATCTCCGCCGATCCATGGTGTTGCATTGGAAAAGCTGATCTTAATGTCCTTCCAGTCAACTCCGGAATTCTGAAAAACATTTGCTTTGTAATAAATCGATACCGGATTCTTAATATCATCAACCCTTATATCATATGAAGGGTACCAGCCCGCATTTGCCACCACATAGCTGAATGCAAGCTTACCTGAAACCTGTCTTTCAGATGTAACCGTAACGAGAATCTCCCCCGAAGGAAGTTGCTGTCTGCCAAGTTTGTCAGCGATCTGCTTCTGGAGAGCTGAGATCTGTTTCTCATAATCTTTTATAAGTCTCTCTTTCATGAGCGATGTAACCGTTACCTGTTCCATGTTCTTTGTATAAAGCTCCATGACGTTTTTATACTGTTCAATTGTAAAGGATGAGGCTTTAACCGGGATCTCCCTGTTTGCAACAAGGAAGGCTGCTCTCTCCTTGAGCACGCCTGATAGCCGCCTTTTCATCTTCAACTTTCATCTGAAGTGTCTCAATCTGGTTCCTGATGCTTTTTACTTCAGGTGAATCCTCAAGATTCTGAAGATAATTATTCTGATGATTGACCGAAAGAATTGTAAAATCACCTGAACCTTTTACCTGGATGCTTTGTACATCTATATACGGCGAGAGCGCTGAAAGTTTCAGAATTGTTTTTCCGGGCTGGAGTGAAACAGTGGTTTCATGATCAATCTGAGCCCTGTCAGGGAAGACTGTGACATGTTTGATCTCAGCCTTAATCTCCTTTTCAGTCTGGGCAGAAAGGTTAAGGATTGAGAGTGTGAGAGCTAAAGATGTAACAATGAGTCTTTTCATATCCTTGATATGTAAATTAGTACCCAAAGGTAAGATTTTTGTAAATCAAATTTCACCCTCTATTCTGGTTCAAATCCTTAATTTTTTATATTTTTGTCGTTTATTTAGATTAAATACAATTAGTGAGATCCGGAATTAATCCGGACGAGGTTAAAGAAATGCAGAATGACAGATAACTTTTTTATTTTCAAGTTGTTTATTGTATAAGTGAGTTATGTCTGTTGAAATCAAATGATTATGGAAAAAGTTCAGGATAAGATATTAAATGATGTTACATCAGGTGAATATAAATATGGATTCTATTCCGACATCGAGATGGAACGGATACCCAAGGGACTTAGTGAGGATGTGGTAAGAATTATTTCTTCAAAAAAGGATGAACCTGAATGGCTTCTTGAATTCAGGCTGAAGGCTTACCGCCACTGGCTGACAATGAAGATGCCCAAATGGCCAAACCTCAGGATCCCGCCGATAGACTACAATGAGATCATATTCTATGCGGCTCCGGTAAAGAGACCGAAAATTGATTCTATCGATGATATTGATCCGGAGCTGAAAAGGACATTCGATAAGCTTGGCATCCCGCTTGAGGAACAAAAACATCTTGCAGGCGTCGCTGTCGATGCTGTTATTGACAGTGTGTCTGTCAAAACAACTTTCAGGGAAACACTTGCCGAAATGGGCATAATATTCTGCTCATTCAGTGATGCTGTTAAGGAATACCCCGATCTTGTAAGAAGATATATGGGGACTGTTGTTCCTTATACCGATAATTTTTTTGCATGCCTTAATTCGGCTGTCTTCAGTGATGGTTCATTCTGCTATATTCCGAAAGGTGTCAGATGTCCGATGGAACTGTCAACATATTTCAGGATAAACTCCGCCAATACCGGTCAGTTTGAACGCACACTGCTGATCGCCGATGAGGAGAGCTATGTCAGTTATCTTGAGGGGTGTACAGCACCTTCAAGGGATGAGAATCAGCTGCATGCTGCTATTGTTGAGATAATTGCAGAGAAGAGTGCAGAAGTGAAATACTCAACGGTTCAGAACTGGTATCCGGGAAATAAGGACGGACTGGGCGGGGTATTCAATTTTGTTACAAAGAGGGGATTGTGCCGCGGAGAGAACTCAAAGATCTCCTGGACACAGATTGAAACAGGATCAGCAATAACATGGAAGTATCCTTCATGCATCCTGAGAGGAGATAATTCAACAGGCGAATTCTACTCGGTTGCTGTTGCCAATAACCATCAGCAGGCCGATACAGGGACAAAAATGATCCATATCGGGAAAAATACAAAGAGTACAATAGTATCAAAAGGTATATCAGCAGGGAAGGGACAAAACAGCTACAGAGGACTTGTGAAGGTCCTGAAGAATGCAACAAATGCAAGAAATTATTCTCAGTGCGATTCACTGCTGCTCGGTGACAAATGCGGGGCTCATACCTTTCCGTACCTCGAGGTTGATAATCAGACTGCTATTGTCGAACATGAGGCAACAACATCCAAAATAGGAGAAGATCAGATCTTCTATTGCAACCAGAGAGGAATATCTACTGAGGATGCAATAGGACTGATCGTGAATGGTTATGCACGTGAAGTAATAAATAAACTGCCGATGGAATTTGCTGTTGAAGCACAGAAGCTTCTGCAGATAAGCCTTGAAGGCAGTATAGGTTGAAATTTAAATATATTAGTATAATTTTTTATCATGTTGATTATAAATAATTTAAAAGCTTCGATAAACGGTAAGAATATTTTAAAGGGAATAAGCCTTAAGGTTAAACCGGGTGAAATACATGCAATAATGGGTCCAAACGGATCAGGCAAAAGCACACTTGCTGCCGTTCTGGCCGGAAGGGAAATTGTCGAGGTAACCGAAGGGACAGTTACATATCTGGGCAAGGATCTGCTTGTCGATGCCTCCTGAAGAACGGGCCAAAGAGGGAATATTCCTTGGATTCCAGTACCCCATTGAGATCCCGGGAGTAAGCATGGTTAACTTCATGAAGACAGCAGTGAACGAACACCGGAAATACAAAGGACTTGAACCTCTCTCAGCATCAGACTTTCTGAAGATGATGCGTGAAAAGAAAGGAACTGGTCGAAATTGATTCCAAACTTGCCAACAGATCAGTTAATGAAGGTTTTTCAGGAGGTGAAAAGAAGAAGAACGAGATCTTTCAGATGGCTATGCTTGAACCTAAACTGGCTATTCTGGATGAAACGGATTCCGGCCTCGATATTGATGCCCTGAGAATCGTAGCCAACGGAGTTAACAAAATCAAGCGTGCGGATAATTCATTTATTGTAATTACCCACTACCAGAGACTGCTCGATTATATTGTTCCCGATGTGGTTCATGTGCTTTATGATGGCCGGATAGTCAAAACAGCAGGAAAAGAACTTGCCCTTGAACTTGAAGAGAAGGGATACGACTGGATCAAGAAAGAGGTTGAAAATAGTATACTGGCATGAACGGCATTTCTGAAATGACTGAAAAATACCTGAAGCTATTCAGTGATAATATCGAGAAGATATCAGGGAATTCCTCACCCTATATTAATTCATTCAGGGAGAAAGCCTTCGGTAAATTCAGTGAGCTGGGAATACCAACAAAAAAAGATGAGAATTATAAATATACCAAGCCTCAATCTGTTTTTCGACCACGATTATGCCAGCTATTTTATACCTGAAGCTGCCGATTTTGAAAAAGCCGAGGAGTTCAGGTGTGATATTGCAGAACTGGATACGCATGGAATTGTTCTGCTGAATGGATTTTATCCCACGATAAATGAAAAGCTGCGTCAGCTGCCCAGCGGTGTCTGGATAGGAAGCCTGAATGAAGCTGCAAAAAAATTCCCCGAAATTATTGAAAAACACTACGGGAAGTATGCAGCCAGCGAAACCGACGGACTCGTTCATCTGAACACAGCAATGGCATCTGATGGTGTTTTCGTTTATGTGCCGGAAGGGTGTTACCCTTTCAAAACCTGTACAGGTTGTCAATCTGGTTCAGGCTGAAGTGGATTCCTTCAGTCAGCACAGAAACCTTATTATCGTCGAGAAAAGAGCTGAATTCTCAATTATTATATGCGATCACACTCTCTCACCGAAGAAGTTTCTTACAAATGCAGTGACCGAAGTTTTTGTCGGTGAAGATGCCCATTTTGACATCATAAGAGTGCAGAACGAACATAATGCAGCCTGCAAGATAACGCATACATTCATTCACCAGGAGAGAAACAGTGTTGCATCTTCAAATAATATGACACTTCATGGAGGTCTGATACGAAACAGCACTTACCATTACCTCGGAGGAGAAGGTGCGGAAAGCCATTCATATGGTCTTTTTCTTGCAGATAAGTGGCAGCATATAGATAATTTTGTAAATGTCGATCATGCTTTTCCTCATTGCACAAGCAACCAGTTATTCAAGGGAGTGCTTGATGATATGTCGACTGGCGCTTTCAATGGCAGGATACTTGTCAGACCTGATGCCCAGGGAACACTGGCATATCAGAAAAATAACAATATCCTGCTTACCGATGATGCAAAGATGGATTCCAAACCCCAGCTCGAAATTTATGCTGATGATGTAAAATGCAGTCATGGAGCAACAGTTGGTCAGCTTGACGGTGATGCACTTTTCTACCTTCAGTCACGTGGAATAGACAAACGTGAAGCCAGGCTTATGCTTATGTTCGGATTTGCCCATGAAGTAATACAGAACATTAAAGATTGAACCGCTTCGCGAAAGAATGGATAACCTTGTGATGCAACGCCTCAAAGGAGAACTCTCAAGATGTGCAAGTTGTATGGTCAGGTGCGGATAATCTGAACAGAGGTGAAAAGTATAGATGAAATAAGAGCCGATTTTCCGATTCTTAACACGGAAAGTCTACGATAAACCCCTTGTCTATTTTGACAATGGAGCTACTACACAGAAACCAGAAGTTGTAATTGATGCCCTGAGGGATGTTTATAATACATATAATGCAAATATTCACAGGGGAGTTCACCATTTAAGTGATCTCTCATCAGAGGCTTATGAAAATTCAAGGGAAAAAGTCAGGTCCTTCATAAATGCCGCCAAAAAAGAGGAGGTTATTTTTACATCAGGTACTACAGGTTCAATAAACGGCATCGCATTTTCTTTTGGTGAAAGATATATAAAAACAGGAGATGAAATCATAATAAGCCACCTTGAGCATCATGCAAACATTGTTCCGTGGCAGATGATGTGCGAAAGAAAAGGTGCAAGCCTCAAGGTTATTCCGATTGATGATAATGGTGATATAATTTTTGAGGAATATCTGAAGCTGCTCTCATCAAAAACAAAACTGGTATCAGTCACACAGGTGTCAAATGCACTTGGAACAGTTCTTCCTGTCAGGGAGATAATTGCTGCTGCACATTCAATTGATGTTCCGGTGCTTATTGATGGTGCCCAGGGTATTCAGCATGGAGTTGTCGATGTCACTGAAATGGATTGCGATTTTTATGTTTTCTCAGGTCATAAGATTTATGGTCCAACAGGAATTGGCTGTCTTTATGGCAAGGAGAAATGGCTCACAGAATTGCCTCCGTATCAGGGCGGTGGTGACATGGTAGATCAGGTTACATTTGAGAAAACCACATATAATGAGCTTCCGTTTAAATTTGAAGCAGGCACCATGAATTATCCCGGAGCCATTGGTCTGGCAGCTGCACTTGATTATGTAACAGAGATTGGCAGAAAGGATATTGAATCCCGGGAAAAGGAATTGCTGCTCTATGTTAACAGAAAGACTCTCAGGTATTAAAGGATTGAAGATCTATGGAACATCTGCAAGGAAGATCCCGACAATATCCTTTCTTCTGGATGGTATACACCCGTATGATACTGGTATGATCCTTGACAAGATGGGTATAGCAGTAAGGACAGGAACACATTGTGCCCAGCCGGTAATGGCGAGGTATGGGATTACGGGTACTGTCAGGGCTTCACTCTGCTTCTATAATACAAAGGAGGAGATTGACAGCCTTGGCAGCCGGAATTGAAAAAGTGATCAGCATGTTTGCATAATGATATATTATGACAATTAATGATATACAGGACAAGATCATAGAAGATTTTTCCTTCTTTGATGACTGGATGGACAAGTATAACCTGCTTATCGATCTGGGCAAGGATCTTCCTGTTATTGATCCGAAGTATAAGGTGAAGGATTTTCTGATTGAGGGCTGTCAGTCTAAGGTATGGCTGCATCCTGATTTTGACGGAAATATTATAACTTTTACTGCCGACAGTGATGCAATTATTACAAGAGGAATTGTAGCCCTTCTTATAAAAGTCCTTTCAGGGCGCACACCAAAGGAAATAATTGCAGCCGATCTCTATTTTATTGAAAAGATCGGACTGAGACAGAATCTTTCACCCACACGTTCAAACGGATTGCTTTCCATGGTAAGACAGATGAAGCTTTATTCAATGGCTTATAATGCAAAAGGAAAGTTAAACGCAATAGATAATTGAGTGAGTTTTGAATAAAGAGGATTAATTTAAATTTCTCAAGATAATGGATCCAACTGAACAACTTGAAATAGAAACACGTATCGGAGAGGTGCTGAAGAGTATTTTCGATCCGGAAATTCCGGTAAACATATATGATCTCGGGCTGGTTTATGATATTACCCTTGATGAGGAGCATGTTGCCCATATTACAATGACTCTTACTGCTCCCAACTGCCCGATGGCCGATGAGCTCCTTGAGGAGGTAAGATATAAGGTGGGAGGGACAAGGGGTGTTAAGGAATGTGACCTCAAACTTACTTTTAATCCTCCATGGGATAAAAGTATGCTAACAGATGAGGCTAAGCTCGAACTGGGATTTCTCTAACAATTTATCTCCATGGCAGCTCACGATATAAAAGCCCTTTCATCACTTATCAGAGATAAGGCGAAGAGTATGGGTTTTGACCTTTGTGGATATTGCTCCTTCAAGGCCGCTGGAGGAACATGAGCCAATCTTAAGAACCTGGTGTTCCTCCGGGATGGCAAGTGATATGACATATCTGTGCAGAGACCTTGAAAAAAGGTTAAATCCGGATCTTCTTTTTCCCGGAGTAAAGTCTGTTATAGTTACAGGCCTTAATTATTATACCGAAGCTAAACCGGCAGGAAATGGTATTCCCGTTATCTCAAGATATGCCTATGGGATTAATTATCATGATGTAATAAAGGCGAAGCTTGAAGAAATTCTAAAGTTTATTAGGACAAAGTTATCCCGGTACTGAAGGGAAAGCATTTGTCGATTCAGCTCCGGTACTTGAAAAAGCATGGGCCCGTGAAGCCGGTTTAGGATGGCCTGGAAGACATTCGGTTCTTATAAACGACAGAATTGGCTCATTTTTCTTTCTTGGAATAATCCTTATCAACAGTGAACTTGAATATGATAAGCCATTTGCTGAAGATAAATGCGGCAGGTGCAGGCTTTGTATCGAAGCGTGCCCAACCGGAGCCATAAATGAAAACAGGACAATAGATACAAGGAAGTGCATTGCTTATCTGACAATTGAAAGCAAGTCTCCGGTACCGGCAGAGCTGGCAGATGAAATGGGAGGGAGGGTCTTCGGATGTGACAGGTGCCAGGAAGTATGTCCATGGAATAAAAATGCATCAGCAAATAAGGTTGAGGAATTTCAGATGAACCCCGAAATAGCACAAATGACAGCTGATGGCTGGAGAAATCTTACCCGGGAACAATATAAAAGAGCTGTTCAGGAGATCTGCTATCGGGAGAAAGAAATTTGAGACATTCATTGAAAATCTCAAAAACGTCACTAATAGATAATTGTTGAGGCAATCAACTGTTCAATTGTCCGGCGATTATTGTAATTACAACCTCTCTTCGCTCCCTTGGCCCGTCAAATTCACAAAGAAAAATATTCTGCCAGGTTGACAATCCGGCAGCCGAATCAATAATCGGAATTGTTTCTGAAGCGCCTATCATGCCTGCCTTGAGATGGGCATCCCCATTATTATCCTGACGGTCATGCTCCCAGATGCCGGAAGGCACAATCCTGTTCAAAAGCGTCACAACATCATTCTGAACAGACTGGTCCCAGTTCTCCTGAATCATTATTGCAGCCGTGGCTCCCCTTGCATAAATTGAAGCAATTCCTGTCTTCACCTTGCTCTCCTTTATAAGTTCAACAACCTCAGATGTAATGTCAAATAATCCGTTTCTTCTGTCAGTCCTGATGGACATAATCTTTTGCATGACTTTTTTTTAATATAAAATTACTATATGTTTTTTACCTTGTAGATAATTTATCGTCTATAATGTAAAGAGCGTAAAAATATTGGTAGATATTAAAATCATAGAAGAGTGCAGGGAAGGGAATTTTAATAATTTCAGAAAACTTGTCGAATTGACTTCGCCTTTTGCTTTCTCCCTTGCATTCAGAATGCTGGGCGACGAAGATCTTGCCCGCGATGTTGTACAGGAAACAATGGTAACAATCTGGCAGAAATTAAAAAATATTAAATCTGCAGAAGTTTACAAGACCTGGATCTATAAGATTGTTATTAATAAATGCTATGATCAGCTGAGGCATAAAAAGAGAAACCGTGAACATGTAGCAGATGAAAAAACCTGGATGATTCTTTCTGAAAGGATTTCTGATATGCCCTCAGCACGCTTGAGAATGAAGAAACGGCACGGATAATAGGTCTGCTGACCGATAAGCTTAGTCCTAAGACAGAAAACAATTTTTATTTTATCAGAAATCGAAGAGATGACAAGCGATGAAATTTCTGAAATAACAGGAATGGGCAAATCGGTGATAAAGGCAAATCTTTATCATGCAAGAAAGACTATATCAGGGATGATTGATAAATATTTATGAAGATGGAACAGGTGAATGAGAAATATGAAAGAGTGCTGGAGTTCCTTAAACAGGCAAAGCCCGTATTGGACTCAACTGATGAGATTGAAGAAAAGGTGACTGGAACAGGATCTCAGAGAGACAGGAAACAAGGAAGAGATCTTTCAGAATTGATTGATTTCCTTTTTGGCTGGACTTATATTACATGGGTAAGAAGAAGCCTGATAACAGCCTCAGTTTTTCTTGTACTTGTATTTGTCTTCCAGCAGAGCCTAATCATGAACCAGATCAATAACCTGAGCCGGCAGATTGATACATATGAAAAGGATGCCTCTGGCGTGAGCAGCGAAAATCTTAACAGGCGGATGCTGATGTACCGTTTATCGGACAAGCGTTTCCCACTTGTTAAGAAAAGTGAATCGGAAAAACAGCTTGAAAAACTTTTCCGGTCAATTGATGAGTTTGAGAAGGAGTATAAAGATCTCCATAATATGATCGAACAGGACCCTGAACTTAAGAAATTAATTGAGAAGAAGCTCTCTGAAATCACTGAAAGCAAAATTAAACTTTAAGCCATGAAAAAGAATCATCTGAAATTTATTATCTCTCTCATCCTTGTGGCTGATGGTTTCATGCGATGAACCTGAAACTGTTGTTACAAATATTGTTCACCCTGACGGTTCTGTAACAAGAAAAATTGAGATGCGAAACTCAAAAAATAAATTTGAGAAATTCAGAACTCCAGGTACCTTTTGATAATACATGGACCATAACCGATTCCCTTGAGGTAAACGGCAAAGGGGATACCACATGGATTAAGAGAGCAGAAAAGCTATTTAAAAATGTCGGTGAGATCAATTCAGCATATCAGAATGATACATCAATTAACGGGAAAATGGCCACGAAAGGCAGGTTTTTCAAAAAAATTCAGGTGGTTTAATACTGAGTACCGGTTTTATGAATCTGTTGATAAACTGATATTATCCGGTTATCCTCTGGCTGAATTTTTAAATAGTGAGGAACTCACTCTATTTTTATTCTCCTGATTATATCAAATTCAATAAGGAAAACGGAGCAGATAGTATTAAATACAAAATTCTTTCAGATTCGATTGATAAAAAGGAAGATAACTGGATTCTGAAAAACATAACTTCACTCTGGATTGAAGAATTTACAAAGCTTATCGGTCCGGATGCAGTATCTGGGCTTTCGTTTGAAGCCTTGAAATCCAGAGAAGATGAATTTACTGAAATTGTAATGGAAAATGAGGATCAATTCGATAGCCTCTGGACAAAAGGCATACTTCTCAAAAAGTTCATCGGTGAGGCTAATGCCTTGAAATTCAAAACTGAAGCCGATTCAGCTGTTGAAAATGCCGTAGCAAGAATTATTGTGGATTTCAAGGATTATTCCGTGAGGATAGCAATGCCTGGCAGGCTCATCGCCACAAACGGATATATTGACAGCACAAAGAACCTGCTGTGGCCTGTAAAATCTGACTTTTATATAACCGACAGATATGAAATGTGGGCTGAATCGAAAACGACAAACCTATGGGCATGGATTGTATCCGGACTATTTCTGGTTTTTGTTTGTGCCGGGATTCTTGTTCAGAAAAAAGTAATCCCGCCTGAGTGAGCGGGATTAATAAACCATAACCTGACCAAACTAAATTAACCTAAAACTATCTTACGTAATCTTTTAATATAAGCATTAATTTCTGACGGGTAAAAAAGATCCTGCTTTTTACAGTACCGATCTTCAAACCGAGTTCATCAGCAATCTCTTTGTATTTATAACCGTCAACATGCATGCGAAACGGAATCCTGAATTCATCGCTTAAGGAATCAATAGCTTTCTCTATTTCACTTTCAGAGTATGACGACTCCGGAGAAATAAATCCCTTGTCATGAGGCTGATTAATGTAATAAAGATCCTGGGTACCATCAATAATTGTATTCTCCTTAACATTCCTCCTGTAATTGTTGATGAAGGTGTTCTTCATTATTGTAAAAACCCAGGCTTTGAGATTTGTATAATCAACAAATTTGTCTTTATAGGTTATTGCCTTAAGATAAGTATCCTGAACCAGGTCAAGAGCTGTGTCACGATCAGATGTCAGACTCATTGCAAACCTCTGCAGATTAGATTTCATCTCGAGGAGACTATTATTGAATTCATATTGTGTCATAGCTCTATCTTTTTAATTGTTGTTGTACAAATTTCTGCAAATAAATAAAGATAAACAAATCTTAATATCTTTAAATCGACTTGATTCTGCCTGAAATATAAATAACATACAATTGTAAAATACAGATATGCTGTGATATAGCCGGATTATATCAGGCTTTTGTCTAAATATTTTATAAATTATTTAAGGCTGTTTATTGATTTTGACGAGAATTTTTGAGGCAAAATGATAGCTCTTGAAACTCAATTAATTGTATTGATTTTTATGGATTATTTTATAATATCGCCGGACTTGACACTCTTATTATTTTGTGAACTTTCGTACATTTAAAAAAAATTCTTTATGGATTTTCATATCAAACTGACCAATGGTCAGATCCTGAAAGGGATAATAAAGAGTCCGGGCGAAAATGCAAAAGCAGTAATTGTCCTGGTGCATGGACTGGGTGAGCATATACTGCGATATGACAGCTGGGCAGATATGTTCATGAAGGAGGGAATAGCCTTTACAGGTGTTGATCTGCCCGGCCATGGACGCTCAGAAGGGAGAAGAGGGAATATAAGAAGCTTTCGGGGTCCTTGATGAGATGATAAATATAATGCTCGACAGCTGCCGGAAGACTTTTCCGGGAATACCCGTTTATCTATATGGACACAGCCTTGGAGGAGGCATTGTGCTGAATTATATTTTGAGGGTAAATCCAAGGATAAGTGGAGCAATAGTCACATCTCCGTGGCTCCACCTATCCTTTGAACCCTCGAAAAGCAAAGTAATCATGGCCTCTGTTTTGAAAAACCTTATCCCGGGCCTTGTACAGCCATCCGGTCTGAATGTAAACCACATTGCCCATGATGATATTGTTATTGGGAAGTATGAAAAAGATCCGCTCGTTCACGGGAAAATTTCAGTGAGTCTGTTTGATTCTGCAATGGTCGCTGCGAAGTACTCTCTTGAGCATGCCCATGATCTTAGAATACCAACACTGCTGATGCACGGGAGTGATGATCAGATTACTTCACCAAAGGGCAGCCTTGAATTTGCGAAGAAATCGGAGAAGGTTACCGTGAGGATTTGGGACGGCGGGTACCATGAGTTGCATAATGAACCATTCAGAGAGGATGTGTTCAGATATATTCTGAGCTGGATTTGCAGGAAACCTGTTCAGGAAATTGTACAATCAGTATAGATGAATCTAAGAACTACATTTAATATTGAAGATCCTCCTTTCAGGATCAGCTATGACGACAGTGTAATGCTCATAGGATCATGTTTTGCATCTTCGATCGGAGAACAGATGGACATGGGCCGAATGTCTGTGATGGTTAATCCTGCCGGGACTGTCTATAACCCGGTATCTGTATGTAATACTCTTAATACTGTTATTGCCGGAAAGGAATTTGTGAAAGACGACCTCCATTTTCATGATGGCATGTGGCATAGTTTCTATCATTACACAGATTTTTCTTCTGAAGATCCTGATAAAACTCTTGAAAAAATAAACAGGAACTTAATTGAGGCATCTCTTTTTTTAAAAAAAGCAGGTTATCTGATCATTACATTTGGAACTGCAAGAATCTACAGGTGGAAGAAAACCGGAATGGTTGTATCGAATTGCCATAAAATCCCATCCGGTCAGTTTGATTCTGAATTACTGACGGTAACGGAGATTGTTGAGCTGTGGAAAAATCTGCTCGGAAGGCTTTCGGATCTCTATCCCGGTTTGAGAGTTATATTTACAATCAGTCCGGTCAGACACCTTAAGGATGGTGCCCATGGCAATCAGGTAAGTAAATCGGTACTCTTTCTTGCCATTGAGGAGCTGCTTGGCCATTCATCAAAGCCTCACTATTTTCCGGCTTATGAATTACTTATGGATGACCTTCGCGATTACAGGTTCTATGATGAGGATATGATCCATCCATCCGGGTCAGCTATAAATTACATCTGGGAAGCATTTTCAGGGTGTTACCTTGATGATGCCACAATTAAACTCTGGAAGGAAGCAATGAAGGTTACAAAAGCCCGCTCACACCGTTTCCTTACCGATAGCCATACAAAAAAGAGGGATTTTGCACTAAAGATGCTGAGTCTTATATCAGAAATAGAATCAAAGGTCCCTTCTGTCAATTTTTCAGATGAAAAAAGCTATTTTCATGACCTCCTGTAAATCAGGCCAGAAGATGATTGATTTGAACAATAGCTTTTCTTTTCTTGTTAGCGGGTAAAAATTTAGTAAACATGGTCAGGGTTATTCTATCAGTACTGTTCATTATTTTAACTGCAGGGTTATTATACGCAGAAGGAGATTCAGGAGTCATTAAAGGAAGGGTTTATAATTCCAAAACAAACGAAGGTGTTCCGTTTGCAACAATTCAGATCTTTGGAACAACAACAGGAACAGTAACTGATTTTGAAGGTAATTTTTCGTTTACAGGCCTGAAGCCGGGATTTGCAGAGCTTCGGGTCTCGTCAGTGGGCTTTAAGACCTATATCTCGAGTGCCGTTATGGTGACAAACAGTAACAAGGTAAGCCTTGAGATCCCACTGGAAGAGTCAGAGATCAATATCGGAGAGGTGGTTGTAAAGGCTTCACCCTTTGCCAAAAAGATAGAGACCCCGATTTCAATAAGAATAATAGGCATCGATGAGATTGAAAAGAATCCGGGCGGAAACCGTGATATTTCAAAGGTCATCCAGTCATATCCGGGGGTAGCTTCAACGCCTGCCTTCAGAAACGATGTAATAGTAAGGGGAGGCGGTCCCAATGAAAACAGGTTTTATATAGATAATGTTGAGATTCCCTATCTCAATCATTTTTCGACCCAGGGTTCATCAGGCGGGCCTGTTGGAATTATAAACGTTGATTTCGTACAGTCGGTCGATTTTCTTAGCGGTGCGTTCCCTGCTTCAAAAGGAAATGCCCTGAGCTCAATCCTTAATTTCACCTTTATTGACGGGAACAAGGATAAGATGAAATACAGGGCAACGGTGGGGGCCTCAGATCTGGGATTGACTCTAAACGGTCCGGTAGGCAAAAAGGGCACTCTGCTTCTGTCTGTAAGAAGATCATACCTTAAATTCCTGTTCAGCGCCCTTCAGCTTCCATTTCTCCCGACTTATACTGATTTTCAGCTGAAGTATAAGATCAGGCTTGATCCCAAAAATGAACTTACAATCCTCGGGCTGGGAGCAAAGGATGATTTCAACCTGAACCTCGAAGCCAATGAGACTGAATTTCAGAGGTATATTCTTGATTATCTTCCGGTACAGGAACAATATAGCTATGTTTTTGGAGTGGTCTGGAAACATTTCAGGGACAATGGATATGATACCTGGGTTCTCAGCCGGAATTACCTTAATAACACCCAGTTTAAGTACCAGAATAATATCGAAGCTGATTCAAACAAGATTCTCGATTATCTTTCAGGAGAAGGAGAGATAAAGGCACGCTACGAGAGGACAATTATCGGGGATAATGGATTCAGGGTAACTTACGGTATCGGGTATGAATACGGACATTACAGAAACTCAACATACAGGAGGATATATTCCGGAAGTCCTCTCGATACTGAAATCGATTATGACACCAATCTGAAAATAGGAAAGTTCAGTGCATTCGGGCAGGTCAGCAGATCGTTTTTTGAAAGCAAGCTTTCTCTTTCATTTGGCCTTCGCGCAGATGCAAATTCCTATTCATCCGGGATGTCAAATCCGCTGCATCAGCTTTCGCCAAGGCTTTCTGCATCCTATTCAATTACTGATAAGCTGAGCGTGAATGCAAGTACCGGCCGGTATTATCAGCTTCCGCCATACACTGCTCTCGGTTTTTCCACACCAACCGGGGAGTTAGTCAATAAGGATAACTGAAGTATATGGCAGCTGATCATTATGTGGCTGGATTTGAGATTGTCCCGACAGAAAATATCCAGTTTACACTGGAAGGTTTCTATAAAAATTATTCGCAATACCCGTTCTCCATCCGTGATTCTGTTCCTCTGTCGACAAAAAGTGCCGATTATGGCATTTTTGGCGATGAGCCGCTTAATTCGACTTCAAGCGGCCGTGCCTATGGAATTGAATTGCTGGGAAGGTTTAAGGAGTTCAGAAAAATCAATCTTGTATTTTCATATACCTACGTTAGAAGCGACTTCAGGGGTTTGGATTCACAGATGATCCCTTCGTCGTGGGATAACAAGCACCTGTTCAATCTGACTGCTACAAGAAAATTCAATCATAACTGGGATCTGGGTCTGAAATGGAGATTTGTCGGAGGAGCGCCATATACTCCATATGATTACGAAAAATCTTCATACAAAATTGCCTGGGATTTACAGGGACAGGGGTATCTTGACTATTCCAGTTTCAACACATTGCGTTTAACGTCATTTCATCAGCTTGACCTGCGGGTTGATAAACAGTATTTTTTCAACAGATGGTCACTCATGCTTTATGCAGATGTTCAGAATGTATATAATTTCCAGGCTGAACAGCCTCCGATTCTTCTGCAGGAGACAGATAGCAACGGCAATCCCGTTACAGATCCTTCCAATCCGCTTAAATATAAGCTTAAATATATCGCAAACGAATCAGGAACCGTTTTGCCCACGGTAGGAGTTATCATCGAATTTTGATTGCTTAAATTGGATGCTCCTTTAACATTTCCTGTTAATCAGAATTCTATAAAGAATTTGCCGGAGAATTACTGGAAAGAGTCAAGCACTTTCAAAAAATCTTCCGGATCTTTTGTGAGAATGAGCTTATCATATGTCTTGTTGCTGTACTCTTCAGGAGAATCAGTTAAAATAGTCTTCTTTGATCATCAGCGATTTACCTATGCTGGTGAAATAGGCTATCTTCTTCTCTGCAAAATCGAATGCACTTGAGTTTACAACCAGATATTCAAATGGTTTTATTTTGTAGATCTCCACAACCTCTGAAGCAGGAAGGATCCCTCCGGTAAAAATAACATCAAAGCCTCTTTTTCTAAGGGCATATTTATAGAACAGGAAGTTATTGTCAGTGAGATTATCTGATGTATTGATCATTGCAACTGCAGGTTTTGACCTGTTTGCAGAAGGTTTGATCAGATCATCCTCTATAATTATAATCTGTTTAATAGTGTTTCGGACAAATTGTTCCTGTGCTCTTGAAAGGCTTCCTGTCTGCCACAAAATCCTTGCTTTTTCAAGAAGCGGATGCAGATATCTGCAATAAGCTTCCTCAACACCCTGGTAATTAATAAATGGTGCCAGAGTCTCCTTGAACAGCACTTCATTAAACCTGATTGCCGACATGAGAATCTTTCCAGGCTGAAAATCCTGATCCAGATCATCATGCTTGCTGCTTACAGTCATAACCTGCTGAGTGAGCTGATCCTCATCGAGCCTTGCAATCTTTGGATATCTTAAGACCATTGCGGTTAAGATATGCAACGTTGAGAATCTTTTTCAGCTCAGCTTCACTGTAAGTTCTGTATATTGGAGTCTGTCCTGTCAGGCTCCAGTATCTGATATCTCTTCTCCCAAATTCTTATAGTATGGGCTTTTATCCCTGAAAAATTTTCGAGATCTTTTATCGAAAATACATTTAATCCCTCTTCCATGGTTTTTAGCAATATCGATTCATCACATGTTATCATCACATAATAAAGAAAACAACCACAAAGCGGATTGTTAACTAATCTTATAACCAGATTTTAAGTGACTTTTTAAATAACTACAGACTCATTCCCCAACTGACCGTAGTAAAAGCGAAAGTAATATTTTTTTTTTATTCGGATTCTTCAATCATAATTTTTTTTACAACCCGGGTCCCATCACTGAAATTAATCGTTACCAGATACATCCCCCTTTTTGGATTATCGAGCAGGATTCGGATTTGCTGTTCCGGGTTATTATATTTGACTCTGAAGATATCCTGTCCTATTATATTTGTAATTCTTACAAAAGATATTTCCTTATCCGTTTTAATTGTAAAATTGTTTTCCCTTACCGGAACAGGATAAATCGTAACATTGACAGCTGTTGCGGGCCTCGTAATATCCTGTTGAGGCAGGGCGCCAATATAGTTAACAGTGTCCTTCTGGGCCTGAAGGATTACTGTAAACATTAAAAGAAGTAACAGGTGTAAAATCTTCTTCATATACGCCTTTTGAAAGATCTCTATCAAAAACTGTGCTAAAGTTAATAAAATATCAAACACTTTGTTCTAAAAATATTTTTGCCCTTTCAAGATCGTCAGGAGTATCGATACCTACACTCTCCCAGATAGTGACCGCAGTTCGTATACTGTAGCCATTTTCAAGCCATCTGTTCTGTTCAAGTGATTCTGCAATTTCAAGCGGGCTGCGCTGCAAGTCTTGTAATCTTTCTCAGGGTTTCTGTTCTGTATGCATAAAGTCCTATATGCTTGTAAAAGACATGCTTCCTGGTCCATTCACTTTTTTCTGCCTCCCTGATGTAAGGTATTGCAGCACGGCTGAAATATATTGCATCACCCTTTGTGTTAAGGATAACCTTTGGCTGGTTGGGATTGAAAATATCTTCTCCGGGTTCAGCTTTCCTGACAAGCGTTGCTATCTCAACGTTTTCATCATTAAAGCACTCCATTACAAGTTCAATCTGTTCCGGTCTTATAAAAGGTTCATCACCCTGGATATTAACGACAATATCAATTTTTGTACCTGTTTCACTCTTCAATCATACCTGCAGCTTCAATGCAGCGATCTGTTCCGCTCTGATGATCAGGCGAAGTCATAACAACTTTTCCTCCGAAACTTATAACTGCATCATATATTCTTTTGTCATCTGTGGCAACATACACAAGACTTCAACGATTTGCCAGCCTGTTCATAAACTCTCTGAATCATTGATTTGTCGCCAATCATTGCAAGCGGTTTTCCGGGGAAGCGCGATGAGGCAAAACGGGCCGGAATGATTCCGGTAAATCGGGGGGCTGAATTTCCTTTCATACTGCGAATTTACGAAAAATGGATTTCTCATTGTTTTAAAATTATCTTAATTTCGCAGCAATGTAAAAACAGGATATGAAGGATCTGCAAAATATTAAGCAAAGATTTGGAATAATTGGTAATTTTGAAGGACTTAACCGGGCAATTGATATTGCTGCCCAGGTTGCTCCCACAGATCTTTCTGTTCTGATAACAGGCGAGAGCGGTACCGGAAAGGAGATCTTCCCGCAGGTGATCCATAATTACAGTTCCAGAAAACATGGTCAGTATATTGCAGTCAACTGCGGTGCAATCCCTGAAGGAACAATCGATTCAGAACTCTTCGGACATGAAAAGGGATCATTCACAGGTGCAACAGACAGCAGAAAAGGATACTTTGAAGTGGCAGACGGTGGCACAATATTCCTTGATGAGGTCGCCGAACTGCCTCTTTCAACCCAGGTAAGACTTCTCCGGGTGCTCGAAACCGGTGAATTTATAAGGGTGGGTTCATCAAAGGTGCAGAAAACAAACGTCAGGGTTATAGCAGCAAGCAATATTGATGTCCCGAGAGCTATCGACAACGGGAAATTCAGGGAAGATCTTTTTTACAGACTGAATACAGTCCCGATAAGAATCCCTTCCCTCAGGGAAAGAGGGTGAAGATATCTTCCTTCTGTTCCGTAAGTTTTCTGTTGATTTTGCTGAAAAGTACAGGATGCCTGCAATCAGGCTCGATTCGGAAGCCAGGAATATACTTCTCAAGCTATGCATGGCCCGGAAATGTACGGCAGCTTAAAGAATATAACCGAACAGATATCAATAATTGAAGGTGAAAGGGAAATAATCGGAGAAACTCTGCGTCATTATCTGCCCGACTATGGGAATGTGAAGCTGCCTGCGGTAATAAAGAAAGAAGATGAAAAATCATTCTCTTCGGAACGTGAATTGCTTTATAAGATCCTTTTCGATATGAAGAGCGACATGAACGATCTTAAGAAGCTTGTTTTCGATCTGATACGAAGGGGAGACCTCGATGTTAATATTCACGAGGGCAACTCGAGGGTTATCAATAACCTCTTCAGGGAAGCTCATGTCGGAGAAGATACAAATCATGAATCTGAACAATCTGCCGGGACCTATACACTCACATACAGGCAGAAATGATATACAGGATACAGAAGAGATTATCGAAGAGTCTCTTTCACTGGCCGATAAGGAGGTTGAGATGATAAAAAAAGCGCTTGAAAAATTCAATGGCAAGCGAAAACTGGCGGCAAATGAACTTGGCATTTCGGAAAGAACACTTTACAGAAAGATTAAAGAATATGGAATTGAATCATAAAAATATTCTCAGGGTTCCCAAAATGAGAAATTTGCTGCTTTTATTCGTGCTGTCATGCATTAATTGCAGACGGATGCACTGTATCATATAAATTTACAGGAGCCAGCACTCAGGGACTGAAGACAGTAAGCATACAGTATTTTCAAAACAGGGCTCCTCTGGTTCAGCCAGGACTCAGCCAGTATATTACTGATGCCTTAAGCGATATAATAAAGGCTCAAACCAGTCTGAAGACAGTAAACGGATTGGGCGATGTAAACTTCGAAGGAGAGATCACCGATTATAACACCAGGCCGCTAACCGTTGCAGCCGATGCTCAGGCCGCCATGAACAGGTTTACTATCACAGTGAAAGTAAAATTCACAAATACAGTGGATCCTGATCTTAGTTTTGAACAGAGCTTCTCACGATATCAGGATTATAACAGTAGTCTGGAGCTGAGCAATGTTGAAAAGGAACTGTCAGCCAAAATCGTTGAAATGGTTGTCGAGGATATCTTTAATCAGGCCTTTGTAAACTGGTAACCCAGATGAACAGGAGTGACTTCATAAATATGCTTGAAGATAAAGTTCAGGTAAACCGCCAGATGATTGGTGAGGTGACTGAACTTATTGATATCTTCCCATATTTCCAGAGCGCTCACCTCCTGCTTGCTGAAAGGCCTCAGAAATAATGCTGATCTGAAATTCGAAAAACAACTAAGGAATTCTGCCATTCATATTGCCGACAGGGAAGTATTATATTATCTGCTGAACAGAAAACCTGCTGCTGCAGCTGAAAAGCAGGAAATCATACACTGAGGAGGCTACTGTTGAGCGGAAATGGTTTCTGATCATCAGCAGACAGTAATTGAATCTGCCAAAAACAGTGAACAGCTGATAAGCGAGATAGAAAGAGATTCTGAATACTGTACCAGCAGGAGCGACCGAAGCATCAATCAGTCTACACAGCCATTCAATACTTGTTTCATCAGAGACTGAGAATTGTTGAATCTGAAGAGATTATGCTGGTAATGGATGAGGAGACAACCCCTGAGAATGATAAGATATTCTATATGGATCCCGGATTTTCAGTCCCGGAATACAGTGACCTGCTCGAGCTTGACACTGATTCGGTCACAGATAGTGCTGAGTATAGAAGATGTCAGCCAGCCTGAACAGCCGGAAGAGGATAAGGGGAAAGTCAAAAAGATCAAACAGTCGGAGCTCATTGATAAATTCATTCTGGCAAATCCACGGATTGAGCCTGTCAGAGATCCTGTCAAAGATGCCTGCAGAAGATATTTCAAAGCCATTTGTGCGAAAGGGAGGGTGGATTCGTTACAGAGACCCTGGCACAGGATTTATATAAATCAGGGCTATTATTCCAAGGCAATAGATATTTATGAGCAATTAAGTTTGAAATTTCCGGAAAAAAGCAGTTACTTTGCATCCCAAATTGAATTGGTAAAAGTGTATTTAAAAAAGTGAACAGATGGGAATTTATATTTTTATTTCAGTACTTGTAATTGTAGCATGTGTGCTTCAGATACTTATCGTTTTGGTACAGAACTCAAAAGGTGGTGGTCTGGCAGCTAATTTTACATCTGCAGGGCAGTCGATGGGAATAAGAAAAACAGCTGATTTTCTCGAAAAGTCAACCTGGACCCTTGCAGGTGCGATACTTATTCTTTGTGTGGTGGCTACAGCTACTATTCCTCGTGGTTCAACTGAGGGGCGTTCAAGAATTGAGAACCAGATACAGAATGCTGTTGATCCAAATGCAATTCCAACTCTTCCGACTGCTGTTCCTCCGCCATCGACAACACCTTCAGAAGGTCAGGAAACACCATCCAACTAGATCTCAGTCTTAGTTATAATATTCTAAAAGTGTCAGTTTGTCACATACTGACACTTTTTTATTTTTATTTAATATGCTGATTTTCAGAGACATATTGACGCAGTGTCTGTTTTTGTTCAGAGAAGATTGGCAGGAGATAATTTTTAAAAAGTCGTGAGTCGGTCAAAAATGGCATCTTTTCTCGTTTGGCATGGATTATGATCGGAATGGAAGTCAATAATTGATGTTTAACTTTAAAACTAAATAAAAATGGCACAATTAAAAGGAAAAATTTTAGCAGGAAAGGTTCTTGTGAAACCTAATGAAGCTGAAGAGAAAACAGCAAGCGGAATAATAATTCCGGATTCAGCAAAGGAAAAACCTCGTCAGGGAAAAGTTATTCTGGTAGGCGCAGCAAAAAAGGATGAAGAGATGGAAGTGAAGAAGGGTGATGTTGTCCTTTATGGAAAATATGCAGGGCAGGAGCTTTCAATTGATGGTGATGATTACCTGCTAATATCACAGACTGATATTCTTTTTATAGCTTAATTTCTAAAACTACTTAAAATTTTATTGATATGGCAAAAGAGATTAAATTCAATATCGACGCACGTGCCCTGCTTAAGGAAGGTGTCGATGAACTTGCAAATGCAGTTAAAGTAACCCTTGGACCAAAAGGACGTAATGTGGTTCTTGAAAAGAAATTCGGAGCTCCTCATATCACAAAGGACGGCGTTACTGTTGCGAAAGATATCGAACTTTCCGATCCTTATAAGAATATGGGTGCACAGATGGTTAAGGAAGTTGCTTCAAAAACCGGAGATATTGCCGGTGATGGAACAACAACAGCTACTGTTCTCGCACAGTCAATTATAAATGTAGGACTGAAGAATATCACTGCCGGTGCAAACCCGATGGATATTAAAAGAGGAATTGACAAAGCTGTTGAAAAAGTTATCAAACATCTTGCATCACAGGCTAAAGTTATTGGTGATGATCTGAGTAAGATTGAACAGGTTGCCAGGATTTCAGCAAATGATGACCAGGAAATTGGAAAACTTATAGCCGAGGCTATGGGTAAAGTTCATAAGGAAGGTGTTATAACAGTTGAGGAATCAAAAGGTACTACAACATCAGTTGAAGTTGTTGAAGGTATGCAGTTCGACCGTGGTTATATCTCAGCATATTTTGTTACAAATCCTGAGAAAATGGAAGCAGATCTTGAAAATCCATTTATTCTTATTTATGACAAGAAGGTATCTACAATGAAAGATATGCTTCCTGTTCTTGAGGCAACTGCCCAGACAGGCCGTCCTCTTCTTATTATTTCTGAAGATGTTGAAGGCGAAGCTCTTGCAACACTTGTTGTTAACCGTCTGAGAGGTTCTTTAAGGGTATGTGCCGTTAAAGCTCCGGGATTTGGCGACAGAAGAAAAGAGATGCTTGAAGATATTGCAATCCTCACAGGAGGTACAGTTATTTCTGAAGAAAAAGGTCTGAAGCTCGAGCATACAACCCTCGACATGCTTGGTACCGCTGAAAAAGTTACTGTTAACAAAGAGAATACAACAATAGTTAACGGTTCAGGCGACAAAGATATGATCAAGGCACGCATTGCACAGATCAAACAGCAGATGTCAACAACCACTTCCGATTACGATAAGGAAAAATTGCAGGAACGTCTTGCCAAACTCGCAGGAGGTGTTGCAGTTCTCTATATCGGTGCAGCTTCAGAGGTTGAAATGAAGAATAAGAAAGACCGTGTTGATGATTCACTTCATGCAACCCGTGCAGCTATCGAAGAAGGTATTGTTCCGGGTGGTGGCGTAGCATACATCCGTGCAATAAGCGCACTCGAAGGTTTGAAAGGTGATAATGAAGATCAGACAACAGGTATTGAAATTATTAAACGTGCAATTGAAGAACCTTTACGCCAGATTGCAATCAATGCAGGCAAAGAAGGTGCTGTTGTTGTTCAGAATGTAAAAGCAGGTAAAGGAGATTACGGATATAATGCACAGACAGATACTTATGAGAAACTGTATGCATCAGGTGTAATTGACCCGGCTAAAGTTACCAGGGTAGCTCTTGAAAATGCAGCTTCAGTAGCAGGAATGTTCCTCACAACTGAGGCTGTTATTGTTGAGGAGAAAGAAGAGCGTCCTTCTGGTCCTCCACAGGGAATGGGCGGCGGAATGCCAGGAATGATGTAATTTTTAAAACTGTATTAAATTCAACCGTAGGGACATGCCATGGCATGTCCCTACTTTTTATATATTTGCACCTGATTTAATTCAAGATTATTTGATGGACAATATCCGTAATTTCTGTATAATAGCTCATATTGACCACGGTAAAAGTACTCTGGCCGACCGCTTGCTTGAAACGACAAATACAATTTCAGCAAGAGAATACCAGGCCCAGATACTCGATGATATGGATCTTGAAAGGGAAAGGGGCATAACAATAAAAAGCCATGCAATTCAGATGGAGTATTTCCAGGAAGGGAAAAAGTACATTCTGAATCTGATTGATACTCCCGGGCATGTTGACTTTTCTTATGAAGTGTCAAGATCAATTGCAGCATGCGAGGGAGCCTTGCTTGTAATCGATGCCACACAGGGAATTCAGGCCCAGACAATATCAAACCTCTATATGGCAATCGATCATAATCTTGAGATCATTCCGGTACTCAACAAGATGGATATGGCTGCTGCAATGCCTGAAGAGGTCAAGGATCAGATTGTTGACCTTGTGGGCTGCAGAAGGGAAGATATTATTGAAGCAAGTGCAAAGACCGGTATGGGTGTTGATCAAATACTACGGGAGATTGTTAAACGCGTGCCGCCGCCAAAAGGTGATCCGGATGCTCCGCTTCAGGCCCTTATTTTTGACTCAATATTCAACTCCTTCAGAGGCATTATTGCCTATATCAAAATAGTAAACGGGACAATCTCAAGGGGTGACAGTGTAAAATTCGTCAATACCGACCATGAATACAAGGCAGAAGAAATCGGTGTTCTGAAACTTAAACAGGACCCGCGCGAAACAATGGGACCAGGAGATGTGGGATATATTATCTCCGGTGTAAAGGTCTCTGCAGAAGTGAAGGTGGGAGACACAATAACACACGTGAAGAATCCATGTGATAAGGCAATTGAAGGTTTTGAGGATGTTAAACCTATGGTTTTTGCTGGTATCTATCCTGTTGATGCAGATGATTATGAAGATCTCAGAGTGTCAATAGAAAAGCTGCAGCTGAATGATGCATCCCTTTCATTCATCCCTGAATCATCTGCTGCCCTTGGATTTGGCTTCAGATGCGGTTTCCTTGGCCTGCTGCATATGGAAATAATTCAGGAACGACTCGACAGGGAGTTTGACATGGATGTGATTACAACTGTCCCTAACGTCTCCTATAAGGCATATACAACCAGGGGTGAGATGATTGATGTTCACAATCCCTCAGGCTTGCCACCGGTAACAAATATCGACAGGATAGAAGAACCTTATATTATTGCCCAGGTAATCACTCTTTCGGAATATGTAGGTTCAATAATGAATCTTTGCATCGACAGGAGGGGAGTCCTGAAAAACCAGGTATATCTTACAAGGGACAGGGTTGAGATTACCTTCGAAATGCCACTGGCTGAGATAGTATTTGATTTTTACGATAAGCTTAAAAGCATTTCAAAAGGATATGCTTCCTTTGATTACTATTACACAAATTATCAGAAAGCCGATCTTGTGAGGCTTGACATCCTGCTGAACGGCGAAATGGTTGATGCTCTGTCAACACTCATTCACAGGGGGCATGCGTACGATTTTGGCCGCAGAATGTGTGAGAAGCTGAAGGAACTCATTCCCCGCCAGCAGTTCGATATTGCAATACAGGCAGCCATAGGGGCAAAGATAATATCACGTGAAACTGTAAAAGCTGTAAGAAAAGATGTAACTGCCAAGTGCTATGGTGGTGATATTACAAGAAAAAGAAAACTTCTTGAGAAACAGAAAAAAGGCAAGAAACGAATGCGACAGATAGGAAATGTGGAAGTTCCGCAACAGGCCTTCCTTGCAGTATTAAAGCTTGATTAACCCGATCAATTAACCTGTATGCCAGCCCTGGTCAATCCCAAATTGGCCGGGGCTTTTTTCAGCATATCAGCTTATATCCTCTGCCATGGACATTTACTATCTTGACTGACGGATCTTTCTCGAGATATTTTCTCAGCCTTGAGATATACACATCCATGCTTCTTGCATTAAAATAGTTATCATCAATCCAGATCGTTTTCAGTGCAAAATTCCGTTCGAGTATGAGGTTCTCATTGCGGCACAGAAGTTCAAGCAGTTCGGATTCCTTTGTTGTGAGCTTAATTGGCTGATCCTTAAATTTAAGAATTTGTTTGAGAGGATCGAAATTATAGTGCCCTATTGAATAGGATTCTTCCTTTTTCGAGATTGTGGCTCCTGTGGTTCTTCTTAGTATGGCTTCAATTCTGAAGATCAGTTCTTCCATTGAAAATGGTTTTGTGATATAATCATCAGCTCCTGATCTGAAGCCTTCAAGAATATCATCCTGTTGATTCTTTGCCGTAAGAAATATCACTGGCATATCAGGACTTGACGAGCCTGATCTGTCTGGCAAGTGTGAGTCCATCCATTTCAGGCATCATAATATCAAGCATGCAAAGGTCAAATGATTTATTCCGGAAAGCGTCAAGTGCCAGAATTCCATTAACATAAAGAGCTGTTTCGTAGTTTTTGGCCGTTAGATAATTTTTTAAGCAGGATACCCAGATTACTGTCATCCTCAGCAAGAAGAATTCTGATGCTACTCATTGTGTATATAATTTATTTCCAACAGTCTGAAGCTATTGCTTTTCGCCTGGTAGAGGATACTTACAGTTCATTGGAAAATTGCTTTTGATTTTTTGATTTATAACAGGCAAAGTTCTCATTTCGGATTGTTTTGAGGAAGAAATATCGAAAATTTTGTTCCCTTGCTTACCTGGCTTTCAACATTTATTGTGCCATTATGTTCTTCAATTATCTTCTTTACATAGCTTAAACCGAGACCGAATCCCTTCACTTATGCACATTTCCTGAAGGGACACGATAAAATTTATCAAAGATCCTTCTGTATGTCCTCTCCCGATATCCCGATTCCCTTATCCTCAATTATGATCATAATACCATTCTTTGGTTTCGGGTTGAAATCCGTATATATCGGCTTGTCCTTTGAATATTTAAGAGCATTATCGATCAGGTTTGAGATTGCATTAAGAAAATGAATCTCATCAATTGTTGCAATTGAGTATGTTGCCTGATAATCTTTTCTGATCTCTCCCTCACGGATTCCGATCTGAAGAGTAAAATTATCAACCGCTTTGTCAATTATACTGTGAACATCCAGATCGACCCTGTTAAGCTTCATTTTTATTCTTTCAAAAATTGCCATCTGCAGTACTTTTTCAACCTGAAACTTGAGCCTCATGCTCTCGTCAGCAATGACCTGGGCCAGGTTATCAATATTCTTGTCCTTGTCAGCAATTGTTTTATCCGCGATCATCTGTGAAGCAAGTGAAATTGTGGATATCGGGGTTTTCAGCTCATGGGTCATATTGTTAATGAAATCGCTCCTGATCTCTGAAATCTTTTTCTGGCGGAAAATTACAATAAAAGTACTTGTAGAAAGAAGCAGCAAGAATGAGAGTGAAGAGAATTGAAAGAAATCCAAGGTTCCCGATTTTTTCAAATTTATATTGTTGTTCCTGGAGGCAATAGAGAACAATCTGATTCTGGCTTGGAACCGGATCATTTGGAAAAAGCTGGATAATAAATTTATTTGTTCCCGGCTTGTCAGTAAAACCGGGAGTCTTCCAGATATTTCCAAAGCGTCCTGACCGTATTGAAAATTCATAATCAAGATATATGCCTACATTATTGAGTGCCGTCCTGAGCTGCTTATTAAGAATTTCAGGATCAATCCTCTCCCGGATATCAGGTGTATTGCGAAGGATTTTCCCCATTATATTTTCCAGAAAGACAATCTTGTTGCTCACCCTGCCTGTTATTTCTGAATTTAATATTTGCCTGGAAGGTTCACTCGGTTCATCTGTGGAGTATGGTGAGATATCCTCTGCTGAAATGAATATTTTATGACCTGCACTTGTTATTGCTATCGGTTCACGGGGGTTGTCAAGTCCATACATCTCAAGAAGGGAGGAATTGGGCTGATACCCGTGAAGTTTTCTTGCAAGCGGCGAATTTGCAGGAACAATTGCTGTTATTGAATCTGTGGAAGCAGGGTCAATATCTTCAACTATATATTTTATCAGTTCCTTCTCCTCAAGGTCAAGAACAACTGATTCAAGGGCTTTGTTTGCAAGGTAGCGGAACTGCTGATCAGTGATCGCTATAGCATTTTTGATCCAGTATAACTGTATAAGGATTAGTCCTGAAATTGCCAGGAAAAAAAATATTGCCAGTAAAACAATAGTTTTTCGCTTCATACAGTTGCAAAAGTACTTGTATATAATTTACCTTTCAGCTCTTTAACTTTCTTTAACAACTTCTGATGTATCACTCCATTAATTCATTAAAAATATCAGCTAATTAGAATAAAAATAATTTAACATTTTATTAAATATATGTTAATATTCAACTATTTAGATAAAATATTTTTTTATTTCGATAACTGTGAATATCTTTGTAAAGGATTTGGCACGATATTTGAAATCAAGATAATAGAGGTTTTTTTCATAGGTTAGGTTAGTTTTAGGGTTATCAAAAAGGGAGCCGCTCATTCGAGCGGCTCTTCTTTTTAATATATCAGACACTGTAAGATCTGTATCAGGTTTGAATCAGGCATTTCAGGCAATTCTGTCACAGGCTTGCAACTTTGATAACTTTAAGGTTTTTTTGTTTTGCCTCCTGATAAAGATGTTTTCTGATAAGGCTTGATTTTTTCTTCTGGAGCCAGTTAAGATTAATCAGAAATGTTGAGCCGTCCTGAAGATGAAGCATCACTTTTTTCTGATTATTTGGCATAGTAAGTTCTTTAATATCAATCCATTTAAAACTGTGCTTTTTTGCATTTAAAATTCCGAAACGGAATTCAATTTTGTCATCATTAATCAGCAAAAAAGAGATCTTTTCTCTTTATTGTGGCAAAGGCTGCAATGATTGATACGAAAAGAGAGATTCCGAATGTGATTAATGATATGAAGAGCGGGAGGCTTTTATGTCCGAATACAAGGTTGGCTATCAGGACATAAACAGAAGCCAGCAGAAACAGAATGGCAAAGCTCCAAAGAAGGACTTTTCTTCCCCTTGAGAACTCCTCCTCCGAAAGGTTGAAATATAAGTTTTCCATACTCTATTGGATTACAAAGTGAAGATTTTTATCTCTTATTGAATCTGAATCGATATTGAAAACTGCTGTATATTGCTGAAATGTTTCTCAGATCTGAGGTTAGTTGTTCTATACTTATTTCGTTATCCGGATCATTAAAGTGAAAGATATAGTCAATATTTCTGAGTTTCCTGATGAGGAAGTTTTTGCCTGACCGGTTTGAAACAAGATTAATAAATCTGTCGGGAGATTCTGCTGAATCAGAAAATCTGCTGAAATGAAGTTCAGCGTCGTTATTCTCCCGTCAGCTTTACAGGCTCGATGTTTTTCAGGGAGATATTGAGTTTTTTATTTAGTGCGAGGGAGAGTTTGTAATCAGGTTCAGATGAAACAAGTCCAAGCAGGATAAAGTTATTTATCTGGTCAATCTGAAGTTTTACCCGTGTGACTTTTCTTGCTTTCTTCATCTTTTATCTGTGAAAATGATAAAGTTAGAAAAAAAAGACTATACTATGTCTTTAACCGCCGAAATTATCATTTAATCTTTTCCATGCCTGGCTTGAAGCTTCCTGTTCTGCCTCTTTTTTTGATGATCCGTGTCCTTTCCCCATCTCTTCCTTGTCAATAATCAGGGTTGTGGAGAAGACAGATTTTTTAAGATTAGAAATCGTATTCTTCATTATAGGTGAAGATGAGATTTGATTTGTGTTTCTGAACCCATTCAAAAACAAGACTTTTATAATCGGTATCAGTCTTTACAATTACTTCAAGATCGAGGTATTTGTTAAGTACATTTTTGATAAAGAGTTTTTTTGTTTTTTTGAATCCCTTATCAAGGAATACTGAGCCTATAAGAGCTTCCAGGGCATCGCCGTAAAGGTTTTTTGTAGGATGTACAGAACTTATATTGCTTATGAGAATATTGTGTATTCCCATCGATAACGGCAAGCTGGTTCAGAATATCCCTGTTTACGATCCTTGACCGTATTTTGGTCATAAAGCCTTCTGTGGCATCAGGGAATTTCTCGAAAAGATAATCAGACAGGATTGCATCAAGTACTGCATCTCCCAGATATTCAAGTCTTTCATTATTTACCTTTTTACCGTCAGGCAGTGTAAATGTGGCTGAACGGTGTATAAAGGCTATTTCATATAATTTGAGATTTCCGGGTTTGAATCCCAATATTTTCTTTAAACGGGAACTAAATTCCCGTTTTGGTAAAATGAGAGTTCCATTAATCCTTGTTCCGAATAAATGACACTAAGCCTCGCTATTTTTGATAACCACAGAAGCATTATGGCCGCCAAAACCGAAGGTATTGCTAATAGCAGCATTGACTTTTCTGCTCTGTGATTTATTGAGTGTCAGGTTCAGTTTCTGGTCAATATCGGTATCAGGAACCTTAAAGTTGATGGTTGGAGGAACAATATCATTAACAACAGCCATAATTGTGGCAATTGCTTCAATGGCGCCTGCTGCACCAAGAAGATGACCGGTCATTGATTTTGTTGAACTGATATTAAGTTTATATGCATGTTCTCCAAAGACATCAATAATAGCTTTTGTTTCAGAAATATCCCCAAGAGGAGTTGAAGTTCCATGCACATTGATGTAATCGATATCTTCAGGTTTAAGTCCGGCTTCTGCAATTGCCAGTCTCATAACATTTCTTGCGCCAAGTCCTTCCGGGTGAGGGGCTGTCATATGATATGCATCGGCTGTCAGTCCTGTACCGACGAGTTCAGCATAGATTTTTGCACCTCTTGCTTTTGCATGTTCATACTCTTCAACTATAAGTGATCCGGCACCTTCGCCAAGTACAAATCCGTCCCGTGTCTTGTCAAATGGTCTGGATGCAGATTTATATTCATCATTATTTGTTGAAAGAGCCTGAAGTGCATTGAAACCTCCAATACCGGGTTCATTGACGCAGGCTTCAGATCCTCCTGTTACGAAAATATCAGCTTTTCCCCAGCGGATATAATTTACAGCATCAATAATTGCATTGGTTGATGAAGCACATGCTGAAACAGTTGCAAAGTTCGGCCCTCTGAAACCGTATTTTATGGATATGACACCAGCAGCAATGTCCCCGATCATTTTGGGAATGAAGAACGGACTGAACCGTGGTGTCCCGTCACCAAGAACATGATTTTTTATTGCCAGAAAAAAGGTCTCAAGGCCTCCGATTCCTGAGGCCCAAATAACTCCAACCCTGTCTTTATCAATCTTTTCAAGATCAAGCCCAGAATCACTGATATGCTTCATCAGTAGCAATCAGTGCATACTGGGCATATGGATCCAGTTTATTGGCCTCTTTCCTGTCAAAATAATTTGCAGAGTCATAGTTCTTTAATTCACATGCAAATTTAGTTTTGAACTTTTCCGTATCAAAACGGGTGATCATGTCTGCACCACTGACCCCATTTATCAGTCCATCCCAAAATTCATGCAAATTATTACCAAGTGGAGTAAGTGCTCCAAGACCTGTAACTACAACTCTTCTCATAAATGGATTATTAAAAATGCAAATTATTTTGCATTTTCCTCAATGTACTTGATAGCATCACCAACAGTACCGATGGTTTCTGCCTGATCGTCGGGAATCCCGATATTGAATTCTTTTTCAAATTCCATGATCAATTCAACTGTATCAAGAGAATCTGCACCTAAATCGTTGGTGAAACTGGCTTCAGGAGTTACTTCTGATTCATCAACTCCAAGTTTGTCAACTATAATTTCCTTTACTCTTGTGGCAATGTCCGACATAATAATAAATTTTAATTAATATTAATTTTTGAACCTTGCAAAGAAATATATTTGTACTTTATTTTTCAAATGATTTGATGTTTTTTTATTCATGATACAGCTTAATGTGTTGATAATTAGGAAAATAAAGTTGTTTAATAGCGGTTTTGTGAATAATTAATAGAATTAACTAATTATCAAAATATGAGGAATATAGCAATTTTTGCCTCAGGCTCAGGTACCAATGCTGAAAATATAATTAAATACTTTTCGAACAAAAACAGCGCTAAAGTAAGTTTAGTTCTCTCAAATAAGCGTCAGGCTTTGGTTCTTAAAAGGGCAGAAGCGCTTAATGTACCATCAGTGTTTTTCGACCACAATGATTTTTATGTAACCGGAAAAGTTTCAGATTACCTCGAATAGTACAGTATTGATTTTATTGTGCTGGCAGGTTTTTTATGGCTGGTACCCGAATATATCATTGAAAAGTACCATGGACGGATAATAAATATTCATCCTGCACTGCTGCCGGCTTATGGCGGAAAAGGAATGTATGGAGATGTGGTTCACAGAACAGTTATTGCCAATGGCGACAGTGAATCGGGGATCACAATCCATTATGTAAATAAAATGTATGATGAAGGAGATATTATTTTCCAGGCAAGATGCAAAGTTGATCCTTCAGACACCCCTGATTCTCTGGCTGCAAAAGTTCATGCACTTGAATATAGCCATTTCCCAAGGGTTATTGAGGAACTTGTACTTAAAATCCCGGATCTCAGTTAATTGTTTCCAGAAGACTTACAATTACAGTTTTTGCCTTTTCAAACCTGGCCATATTTTCTTCAGCAACCGGCTCAACAGGAGGTGCATCAACTTTGAGTGGATCCACAGGGGATCCGTTCTGATAGAATCTGAAATCAAGATGAGGTCCTGTCGATAATCCGCTGCTTCCTACATAACCGATAATCTGGTCCTGTTTGACAATAGCTCCCGGAGCAATTCCTTCTCCAAACCGGCTGAGATGCAGATATGCAGTTGAATAAACACTATTATGCTGTATCCTCACCATCCTGCCTGACCTCCTTCATTTGTCATTGCAGTAATTCTGCCATCACCCATTGAATGAACAGGAGTACCTACAGGAGCAGCATAGTCAACACCATAATGAGGTCGTACAATTCTCAGTATAGGGTGCATTCTGGCAGAGGAAAAACGTGAACTGATCCTTGAAAACTGCAGAGGCGCTTTCAGAAATGCTTTTCTCAGACTGTTTCCATCAATATCAAAAAATGACTCCTTGCCATCCTGAATAAAGGGTATTGCTGTTATTGATGAGCCGGTCCTGTTAAACTGTGCCCCATAAATCCTACCTGTACCCAGTGAGTTGTCATCAATGAAAAACTCTTCATAAATTACTTTAAAATTGTCTCCCTTCTGCAATCCGAAAAAATCAACTGTCCATGCAAAGATCTTTGAGAGATCAAATACAAGAGATTTGTTAAGACCACCGTTAACCATTGCATCCCAGAGTGATGTCTCAATTGTTCCTGAGGAATACCTGATTTCACTTTTAATCCTTTTCTGAATGGAGTGATATTGAGAGAATCTTTGAAACTGAATACATAAGCTTGTTGTCGGATCATGTTCATAAACAAAGTATCTGGCCTTTGCCAGACTGTCCCTTTCACAGAACAGGATATAATTATTTCCTGACCTTATTTTTCTTACATCAAAAACAGATTTGGAGTTTTTTGTTACCTGATCGATCTCCTGCATCGTAATCCCATGTTTAAGCAGAATTTCAGAAAGAAATCCATTTCGTTTTATCTGTCCGGAAACAAGATCAAATGAGTCAGACGGAATCCCATAAAGGAAATCACGGGGTTTTGCTTCAACTTTTGCAGCTGAATCAGATAAGTGTCTGTAATGTGGCGGAATTGTCTGTTCCCGAGTGTCTGCATGAAATTAAAATAGATATGAGAAATATATATATGATAGTTTTTCTGCAAAAGATCATTATTGGATAGTGATTAATTTTTAATTACAATGTTAACAATACGGTTAGGGACAACAATAATATTTGAAGGAGCACTGGTCCCAAGCCACTTCTTGGCCCTTTCATCTGCCAGAACTATTTTTATGATCTCCTCCTTCGGCATATTCACAGGGAATTCAATATTGAATCTCATTTTACCATTGAATGATACAGGATAATTGAAGTTATCTTCCTTCAGATATTCTTCATTAAATTCAGGCCATGGTTCATAAGCAAGAGTTTTTGAATGTCCGGTCATCTGCCATAATTCCTCAGCCATATGAGGTGCAAATGGAGAGAGGACTTTTATAAAAGTAGTGGCAGTATCCTTAGTGACTTTCCCTTTTTTTATTGCAAGATTAAGAAAGATCATCATTGCAGAAATTGCAGTATTGAACCTCAGATTTTCAATATCGCCCTCAACTTTTTTTATTGTCTGATGAAGTCCTTTAAGTATTTCAGGATCTTCTTCTCCTGATACAATATTTTCACGATTGGAAAAGAATCTGAATGTTCTGCCAAGGAAGCCGAAGACACCCTTAACTCCTTTGTCATCCCATGGTTTGGTAACATCGAGCGGACCCATGAACATCTCATAAAGACGGAGTGAATCAGCACCATATTTTGATACAACATCATCGGGATTAACAACATTTTTGAGTGATTTTGACATCTTTGCCACAATCTGTCTGCAGTTCGGCTCCTGTTTCCGTGTGAAAATATTTACCATCGCGCTCTTCAACAAGCTCACCGGAGACTTTTGCTCCTGATTCGGTTTCGTAGGCAAATGCAAGGATCATTCCCTGGTTGAAAAGTCTTTTGTACGGTTCATCGGTCGATACAATTCCGAGGTCAAATAGCACCTTATGCCAGAATCGGCTGTAGAGAAGATGCAGCACAGCATGTTCTGCACCTCCTATATAGAGATCGACAGGCATCCAGTATTTTTCCTTGGCCTTGTCAAAGATCATTTCATCATTCTTCGGATCGATAAAACGAAGATAATACCAGCATGATCCTGCCCATTGTGGCATTGTATTGGTTTCCCTTCTGCCTTTCCTTCCATTTTTATCTGTAACATTCAGCCATTCGTCAGAATTTGAAAGAGGTGATTCACCAGATTCTCCCGGAAGATATTTTTCAAGTTCAGGAAGTTCAAGAGGAAGCTCATTGTCATCCAGAAGTGCTATTTCTCCATCCTCCCAGTGAATAACAGGGAATGGTTCTCCCCAGTATCTCTGTCTGCTGAAAAGCCAGTCGCGCAGTTTATAATTGATTTTTGCACTCCCGAGTTTTTCAGACTCGAGCCATTCTGTAATACGGGCTATGCCGGCCTCTTTATTCAATCCGTTTATATCAATACCTGTTGTTTTGTCTGATGAGTTGATATATTTTCCGTCCTCTGTCCAGCACTCCTCAGCATTCAGAATTCTCTTTTTCTGTTCCGGATCTGATACATCAGGATCCTGAATGCATATTATAGGCAGATTGAAATTTCTTGGCAAATTCAAAGTCGCGTGTATCGTGAGCAGGAACAGCCATTATTGCCCCGGTACCGTAACCTGTGAGAACATAGTCTGCAATCCAGATAGGAATTTTCTTGTTATTAACAGGATTAATTGCATATCTGCCGGTGAAAGACACCGGTTTTTTCCTTTGACAAGGTCAGTACGGTCAAGGTCAGATTTCAGCGATGTAGCTTTTGATATATTCATTAACGCTTTATCTGTATCGCTCAGTTGTGATAATGCCGGTAAGGGGATGTTCAGGGGCAAGCACCATATAGGTTGCGCCGAAAAGAGTGTCGGGACGGGTTGTGAAAACTGTGACTTTTTCATTAAGCCCATCTAATTCTGAAATCAACTTCTGCACCTGTTGACCGTGCCGATCCAGTTACGCTGCATATCCTTGATTCCTTCAGGCCAGTCGAGAGTTATCAATACCTCTGAGCAGTCTTTCGGCATAGAGCTGAATACGGAGCATCCATTGTTTGAGGTTCTTCTTCTCAACCCTGTTGCCGCATTTTTCATGTGACCCGTCAGTGAGAACCTCTTCATTTGCACAGACAATCCTGCAGCTGGGGCACCACCAGACCTGTGCATTGTCATAATATGCAAGTCTTTTTGAATCGATATATCCTGTAATCTCTTTTTTCGAGAGCTTTTTGATATTTTCAGGAACCGGCAATTCGGAAATTGGTCTGCCTTTCTGAAGTTTATCATCGAACCATGTATTGTAAAGACGGATGAAGATCCACTGGGTCCATTTAAAATATCCCGGATCGGTAGTATTTATTTCTTTTTCCCAGTCATAGCTTAATCCAAGTTCCTTTATCTGTCTCCTGAAAGTGTCGCAGTTATTTCTTGTTGTGATTGAAGGATGGGTGCCTGTCTGTATGGCATATTGTTCAGCCGGAAGACCAAATGCATCCCAGCCCATCGGGTGCAGGACGTTGAATCCCTTCATCCGTTTGTATCTGCTGAAGATGTCAGTGGCGGTATATCCTTCGGGGTGTCCGACATGCAGCCCGGCCCCTGACGGATAGGGAAACATATCGAGTATATAGCATTTCTTCGGATTTGTTAAATCATCAGGTGTTCTGAAGGTTTTATTCTCCTCCCAGTATTTCTGCCACTTTTTTTCTATTTCGTGGAAATTGTAGTCCATAAACCAATTCGTTGTTTAGTGTTTTACCTTGCATGGATTTGCTCTGCAACCTGTTCTTTATGCAAAACTTTAAGGTGCCAAAAATAATTAATCTTTAGCAGAAAACATTGCTGTGCAAAAGGTATTATCATGACTTTAATTAATTTAAGAACTTACACAGAGGTGCACAGAGCTTACACAGAGGTACACAGAGATTATACTAAAATTTCGGAGTGATATTTGTTGTTTCTCTGTGGTCTCTGTGGTTCTCCGGATTTCCTCTGTGTAAGTTCTTCATATAATTCTTCAGTGTAAGTTGTAAAAACCGTCTTTTGGTTATACTTTTGCGGATAATTACGGTCCCGTAGTTCAATGGATAGAATGACAGATTCCGGTTCTGTTGGTTGGGCGTTCGAGTCGCCCCGGGATCACAAGAGTGGCCTTGGTATCTGGCAGTAATCAGTTACTTAAAGCCTTGGAGAACATTCCGGAAATAATGGAAGAATGCAAGCCCTCTCACTTCAGGAGGGCTTTTAATTAGATCGGTCATTCTGTTAATTGTCCTTAATGCACCTGACAGATGAACCTTCCGTATAGTTGCTTGTACCGGTACCATTAAAACCTCCATCACCAAAGTGTGCCCACTGGTAGGACCAGGCGACTGAACCGGAAAACTCTGTGGAAGACCAAACGCTGAACATTATTCCAAACCCTGAAAATTGCCCGTTATAAAACCTGACACCTCCTGGCAGAGCAGAAAAACCTGAACTGTTGGTTGCATTGTTTGGGCTTAACCAGTGATCACCGCCAGTTTCCCTTATTTGGGTGTCTGCTGCATCAATTCCTCCCAGTAAATCTGTAAATGCTGTCCATTCATTGACACTTGGCACATGCCATCCTGCAGGACATAATTTACCCGAATTTACGGCATACCAGTTATATAAACCGCCATAAGTTTGCTTAAAGGAAGTCTCATCATTGTAATACCATGAATAGCCCGGGCTTGTCAGAGTTATCCATTCTGAATTATCAGTAATCAAAGGTATATCTGTCCCATCGCTGAATCTGGTTGTTCTAAGGTTTTCTGCCATCCAGGTCTGTGAGCCCGCTTGTACAGTTTTATAGCTATTACCGTCTATATCGAGTATTGTCCCGTAGGTTATATCCGGGTTGAAATTGATGTCGTGACTCTGTGCCATTGTAACTAATACATATACTGCACTGTACATAGTTCCTGCACTATTTGTGGCGTATGCGCGTACATGATACAAGGTATGTTCAGCAAGACCTGTAATAGTGCTGGAAAAAATTCCGGTGCCACTACCCTCAACAGTTTTATTATCAGTAATTTCCGGATAGAATTTTGTGCTACTCCAGCAGAACCCCCTGGTTATTACTGCCGAACCACCGTCATAAGTCACAGATGCCTGGAGTGTTGCGGAATTAAGAGTGATATTGGAAATTTGAACAAAATTGACTGTTGGCAGGTAAGCTAATGTTGTAAAACTTAATTCGTTCACCGTATTTAGTTCCAACACTGTTAGTGGCATAGGCTCTCACATAATATTTTGTAGTTGGGAGTCAGGTTAATCAGACTGCTGGTATAAGATCCTATACCTGCTCCATCAGAAGTCTTATTATCAGCAATTTCAGGATTTCCTGAAGTATTCCAGCAAATTCCTTTTTCCGTTACTTCAGCATCACCGTCTCCTGTCACATTACCTCCTGAAGTAGCAGAAAACAGAGTTATTTCTTCAATGTCAGAAGTTGTCAGGACAGGTAGTGTAGGATCCTTTTTACATGAATTCATGGAAAATGCCAGGAAGGTGCAGTAAAGTAGCACCGAGGAAATTTTTGAAGGGAGATGCATAACTTTAATTGTTGGATTAAAAGATGAATCAATGTAACTTTCATGATAAAGTTAAACAATTTATTACAAGAGATAAACTAATTAATAATTAATCTTCATTGCTCGCTTGCCGGGTTAACAGCTCGGGGTAGTGATAAACCTTGCCGGACGGAATTTAAACGGTTATATCAGATCGATCGACAATCTTCGGGATTAATTAATCATGGCTTGTTAGGGTTGCTGAGTAACCCTGACTTTTTCAGCCGGGAATTTTTTTAATCCTTTTTCCCCAATCTGAACGAGAGTGTCAGATTTGCTCCCGAGGTGCCTAGTCCATAATCATAGTCTGAGGTTATGTAGACCGTTTTTTCAGAAGGGCTATTATACGTACTTTTGGAATATGTATATAAAAATGAAGGTACAACCTCAGCAGATAAACTGATATCGTTATTGAATTTATACGCAAATCCAAGAACCAAGCCTGCTCCTGAACCTATAGACCATTGCTTATTGTCTGAATTTAACTGATCATTTTTACTGCTGCCTCCTGTATACGATGTCAGCAAATCCATACCATAATAAAATGACAGGTTATTGGATAATTTCTTTCTCTTCTCGAAACCAATATTGAATGCAATACCTGCTGATTTATTGGTGTATAACAGGTCTGACTCATTCTTGGTTTTATTAGTGCTTCCATCTACTGACAAGAGGGTTAACCTTAACTGAGTGTTTTCGGTCCCGGTCCGGTATCTGACTCCAAAAGAATTTAATCCTGCAAAATTAAATCCCAACTCATGAATTTTCGGAAGCTTCTCCTGAGCAGTAAGACAATAAGGCATCACAATAAATGCCAGCATAAAAAATAGATTTTTTCTCATGTTATATAGTTTTAAATATACCTTTCAATGCTTATCAGGTTTGTACCCAACCAGTCATATAAGCATTGGGACTGTAGAAAAAGTCAAAATCCATTAACCGCAGAGGGCACCAAGCGTGAAGAAATAGCCCGGCGGGCTATTTTAGCGCAGGGGCCAGGTTGCGCTGGTGGCCTATTACGCAAAGTTCGCAAAGATCCTTATATCAATGTATTGTCTTTGCGTACTTTGTGGAAACCTTAGCGCGCTTTGCGGTTAAAAAGATTTTATCTACAGCTTCAATGTAATACTATGATTACGTTCAATTTTTGCCTTCACAATCGATTAAAGTTAAACAATATTCGAGAAATACAGAATCGATTGTTTTGTTTTTTTTGATTATAATATAACAAAGCCCTGCCTGATTGAAACCAGGGTGTCAAACTCAGTCGATTGCAAGAGACCGTTAACAGCGAAAGAATAGTTTTTACCCTAAGCAGGAAGTATACCCTGATACTTTGTACGGGTTTCTGGCGGATAAGGGATTTTAATTTGTTCCTTGGTAATTAATTCAGAGATTCGGCTTTTATTAAGGAAGTTAATCCTTAATGCATCTTACAGAAAATCCCTCGTTCCTGATGGAGTTCATTATCCCTATGGCCCCATTATCATATCTTAAGATCCAGGATATCTGGGTTGTATTTTCGGTTGTGGATGTCCACCACCATCCGAATTGCCCGAGGGCTATATCGCTGAAATTTCCAAGCCCGTAACGTCCTCCTCCGGGCAAAGCTGAAAAACAACTTATATTCGTTGCTTCATTGTTTGGGCTATCCCAATGGGATGTTCCGGATTCTTTCAGATTGCCTCCGGCAATGTCACTCCCTCCAAGATTGGTTGTCAAGGATTGTTAATTCAGCCTCGGTCGGTATATGCCATCCTGTCGGGCATATTCCCCTGCTGTCGGTTACGGCATAACCGGTATATAATCTTCCATAAACAGCTGCATTGCTCTCGTTTCCGTCATACGCCCATTGATATTTGGGTTCACTTTCACCTGTTATATCCGCAGTTGCAGGCGTGGTGGTTCCGATCGGATCTCCATTCCTGTAACTTGTTGTCTTCAGGTTTTCTGCCATCCAGAGCTGATTGTCAATTTTAACCGTATTATAAACGTTATTATCATAATCCTTGATTGTTCCCGGTGTAACAGCTACTACAAGGTTTCCGAGGCTCTCACCTTTTTCATTCTTTGCAAAGGCTTTTATATAATAGCTCACATCCGGCAGAAGTCCCGTTATCTGTCCTGCAAAAAAACCTGTATCGCTCCCAAACAGAATTCTTTGTCCTGTTGTTTCAGGATCCTCCGAATTACTTATATACAAACCGCAATCAATGATATGTGCCCCACCATCAGATTCCACGTTAAGACCCAGGGTCGCTGCAGTGGATGATATAAAAAATGCAGGGAAGGTTGTTACAGTTGAAAGACTTGTATTATCATCTTTTTTGCAGGTTATGAAAGTCAGGCATATCAGAATAAAAAGAATCATGCCGTATAAAAAGTTCTTTTTCATTTTGTATCGGATTATGGTAAAAATCAAGATATCTTCGACTCCCTTGTTAAAGTTAAGAAAAATAAAACAATCCCTGAAGTTCAAGGTTAAACAAAATTAGAAGATATTTGGGGTTTTGAAAAACTCCTTTGAGTACCTTTGTGTAATTACTTTGTGTCCTTCGTGTTTAATAATTAAATACTTAAACACAAAGGGCGCAAAGTACGGCACAAAGGTACGCAAAGGATATATATCAGAAAATGGAACATATTGGAAAGACGCTGATAATCATTGGAATAATCCTGATAATTGTCGGATTGATAATTTATTTCGCCGGGAATAAGCTCAGCTGGCTCGGTCATCTGCCCGGCGATATCAATATAGCCAGGGAGAATGTAAGAATATTCATTCCCATAACAACCATGATCCTTTTCAGTGCAATCCTTTCATTGATTTTGTATCTGATCAGGAAGTTCCTTTAATCAAGCCCTTCATCTTGCTGATTGCAACCAGCAATCCTCCGGTGATATAAGCTATCACCCACCATGTGAAGGCTATCCTTGAATAAATATGCAGACTTCTGTTTACTTCGGTATCCGGTCCATTTTTCCTGTTGTGGTTCCATAACAGAATTGTGTCGGTAAGCATGCCAAGCAATGATGAATAGCCAATCATTCCATGAACTGTAAGCATGCCTTTGCTTGAGCCAATTATCATAAGGATGGTGGCTGTCACGTCAAGGCAGACACCTATTGTGTAAAACATCAGCACTCTGCCTGTAATCATCTTTCTTTTGCTCTCTTTTGAAAATCCTATTGAGTAGAATACAAGAGCAAGTGTCACGATCAATGATGCTATAATTGAGACTGTCTTCATTTTTCTGAATTAGAGATTTGGACAATAAATTTCTGAGTGGCAAATATAATTCATAGGAATAATATATCCCACTGCAAATGAATCATTTCTGATGATCCAGTGATAAGTGTCAGGTCTGCGACTCTGCAAACCTTCGTGCCAGCTCAGAGCAGGTTACCCATTCGAGACTCGATCCGAAGACCTTTTGTATCCTTTCAGCCAGTGCTGTGAATCCTTCAAGACCCGAGTGCGGTGCCCTGGGTGTAAAGTGACTGCCAGTGAGTAACAATCACCACCGGATTACCTGAATCCATCAGCTGCTTTATCCTGCCTGTGCGTCCGTCAGGTGAAACAAGTCTGTCGATGCCATCGTTGATCATTTTTACCCTTTCCGGTTTGGTTGGAAGGTCCATGTCCAGAAGATATCCCCGGCATTTGAGGGTACACTGACAACAACCTGTCCACGCTCAGGATCTTTATATTCAATTGAGCAAGGTAAAGCCTTTTCACTGTCAGAGGCAGCATGCAGAAAATACCAGGTCAGTTTTCGCTTGAATAAATTCCACTGGGCATCGCCAATAGCTTTGGCATATTTTTTTTCAACATCTATTCCTGATACCCAGGGTGATGTTATGCCTGTGGCTTCGATGCCAACATTCTTCAGAATCTGGAAAGCAAGAGTAAAGTATTCGACGATCTCCTCCGGCTGTGCCTGTGAGATCCATGTGTCCTCGTATAAATGTCGCCTGTAATCGCCGGTTTTAAGATCATAGGCACAGAGATGTGTAAGAAACTCGGGTGTGATATCAAACCGGGGATAAATACGTTCCCTTACGAGTTTGAGAAACTCTTCAAGATGATCCTGTGGCACTCTTTTCAGTGACTGATCAATACGTCCGAGGCAGCTGGGCATAGGGATTAAAGTATACTTGCCCCGTACATCAAAGCGATCAAAAGTATCAGCCACCTTTTTTGTGAATTCAGCAGGAACAAGGAAACGGAGTCTCATAACCAGGGCAGCTCATAAAACAGCGGATCAACCGGCGACCCATCGTCAATAATGAGTGACATCGGAATTTTTCCTTTCATGCCTGAGGGTGAAATGGTTTCATCCGGACGAGGCAGGGGGATGCGAATGCACTTGCCAGGGACTGATGATAATAAGCCTGCTGCTACCCCTGTTCCTGTATATTTCAGCATCTTTCTGCGGGTTATCTCATTGTTTCCGAAATTTGAATTTTTCATGTTGTTGTTTTATAATTTATGTTGAAAGACTTCTTAATATCTCAATCATCTCCGTAATTGCTTCAGTATCCACAGGATCTTTTATTGGTGATAATCCAAGCAGGGGCCTGACCTTATTCAGGTCATCACCTGTAATAAAATCCTTGCCGATTAGAATATAGTATAACAGTGCAGATTTGAGTGTATTTGATTTGACCCTGAATGTATGACTGCTTCCCCGGGCAGGAAAGATATGGACAAAGCGCTGACAATGGTCATGATATTTCAGGGTCCATTGTGAACCATCTGATAACGGAATAATCCTGAAATCATTCATTTTTATCCCTGTCCATACTGAAAAATGACTTCTTTCTGATAATTCCATTTCTCTCAAGAAATACAGCCACTTCATTACAAATATCATTAATCTGTAATGATCCTGTATAAACATCCATTACCGATGTGCCAAGATGTTTTAATTCCTTTATCATTTTTTTCTGATCGCCATTCTCTTCACCTTCTGTTTTTTGATAAATGAATTCTCTTACATACCCCAGATGATGTTTCAGCGGGTTGAACAAGATAGGTTCCGGAATCTGAAATTCAGCAATCATAATACAAAGATATACTAATAGATAAAATGAAGATAAAAGATTTTTCAAGGGTTAATGTTTAAATATTTTGAATCCACTATCTTTAAATCCGAATGAATAATTAAAAATTTTCATATTATGTCTGACTCTTCTAAACAAAACTTTATAAAAACAATAAACCATCAGCAGCCTGATAAAGTAGTGGTCGATTTTGGCTCCACTGCTGTTACCGGGATTCATGTGCTGGTTGTTGAAAAGCTTCGGAACATTTTGGCCTGGAAAAGAAACCTGTGAAGGTGATTGAGCCGTACCAGATGCTCGGCGAGATTGAATCTGACCTGCTGAATGCGATGGATATTGATGTGATCGGTCTATATGGTCCGAAAAATATGTTCAGTGTCCCGAATGAGAACTGGAAAGTTCATAAAACACTCTGGGGACAGGAGGTAATGTTGCCCGGGGAATTCAATTATACATATAATGACAATGGAGATATCCTGATGTATCCGGAAGGTGATACTTCAGTGCCGCCAAGCGGAATGATGCCAAAAACGGGTTATTTTTTCGATGCGCTCAACAGACAGCAGCCAATCGATGATGCTACCTTAAAAGTGGAAGATAATCTTGAGGAATTCGGCTTCATTACTGAGACTGAACTGAAACACTGGAAGAACACAGGCAGGTTCAGTAACAGGATAAGTCAAAGGCTGTTGTTGCATCGTTCGGTGGAACAGCTCTCGGGGATATTGCTCTCGTTCCGGCAATAGGCATGAAAAACCCGAAAGGGATACGCGGAGTTGAGGAATGGTATATTTCCACCCTTATACGTGAAGATTTTGTCAAGGAATTATATGACAGGCAGACAGATATAGCAATAGAGAATCTCAAGCTGCTTAAGAAGCTGCCGTGGGAAATAGGGTTGATGTTGTATTCACCTGTGGTACAGACTTCGGTACACAGAATTCCACTTTCTGTTCACCTGAAACATACGACAGAGTCTGGATGCCATATTACAGGAAGGTGAATGACTGGATCCACCTGAATACAAACTGGAAGACTTTTAAACATTCATGCGGCGCTGTTGAATCCCTGATGGACCATTTTATTGAATCCGGATTCGATATTATTAATCCTGTCCAGATTAATGCCACCGGAATGGATCCAAGGCTGCTCAAGAAAAAATATGGGGATAAACTGGTCTTCTGGGGCGGAGGTGTTGATACTCAGGGCGCATTTGCCTTTGGAACTCCTGCCCAGGTAAAAGATCAGGTCAGATCTCAATGTGAAATTCTCAATGATAATGGAGGTTTTGTTTTCAATACAGTTCATAATATACAGGCAAACGTGCCATTTGCAAATGTAATTGCAATGCTCGAGGCTTTGAAGGACCTCTAGGGAATTGCATGAGGGCGAGAGATGAGGAGAACGAAGAGACTGAGGGACTGAGGGACAGAAGAGACTGAGAGACTAGCGACAGATTGACATGGCGTTTACTCCGTTTTTAAGTGGTTAAAAAAACTATAATGAAAAAATTGTTGTTACTCCTGTTTATTGCCGCAGGATGCGCCAGTCCAAAGTTGGAAGTCCGAAAAAGCCTCTCCCTGTCAGGAGAGTGGAAGTTCAGGATTGATTCGCTGGATCAGGGTATCCGGGAAAACTGGTTCATTGCCGGATTTTGAGGAGACAGTCAGACTTCCGGGCTCAATGGCTGAAAATGGCAAGGGTGATGAAGTATCATTGAATACAAAATGGACTGGAGATATTGTAGACAAAACTTATTTTACAGATAAGAAGTACGAAAAGTACCGTCAGCCCGGGAATATAAAAATCCCTTTCTGGCTTAAACCGGTCAAGTATTATAAAGGTCCGGCCTGGTATCAGAAGGAATTCGATCTCCCTTCTTCATTCGATGGGAAGAATGTTATTCTCTTCCTCGAGAGACCTCACTGGGAATCAACTGTATTTGTTAACGGCAAAAAGGCCGGCACTGAAAACAGCCTCGCTGTTCCGCATCAGTATGACATCACTGATCTTCTGAAACACGGCAGGAATATGATAAGTATCAGGATTGATAACAGAGTTATTATTCCTATTGGAGTCAATTCGCACAGTATCAGCGATCATACGCAGTCAAACTGGAATGGTATTGCAGGTGATATAAGTCTGAGAGCAATCTCGAAAGTCTCCATAAAAAACATTTCAATTTATCCTGATGTAGCTGGCAGACAAGGCAAAGGTGATCCTGAAGCTTGCAAATAAATCGGGAGCTCCTTTTAAAGGCAAGGTGGTTCTTCAGTTCGAAAGCTTTAATTCAGGCATCACTGAGAAGCTGAAGAGTGTGATTGAAGATGCCGATAATGCAGACAGATCAGAAGGAGATTGTAATTGATTTTCCCCTGGGGAATAAAGTAAAATGATGGAATGAATTTACACCTTCTCTTTATAAGCTGACTGTCAGCCTCAAAGGGCACAGAGGAGATCTGATTGACCAGTATATTCAGGATTTCGGAATGCGCGATTTTAAGACGGAAGGAACGCATTTCACTGTTAACGGTAAGAGGATCTTCCTGAGGGGGACTCTTGAATGCTGCATTTTCCCTCTTACAGGTTATCCTCCCACTGATGTGAAATCATGGCACAAGGTACTTGAAACATGCAAGGAGTATGGGTTGAATACAATAAGGTTTCATTCATGGTGCCCGCCGGAAGCTGCTTTTACTGCTGCTGATAAACTTGGACATGTATTTTCAGATAGAATGTTCATCATGGGCAAACCAGGGCACCTGCACTGGGTGAAGGGAGCGAAATAGACAAATTTATCTATAATGAAAGCGACAGGATCATAGAGGCTTATGGCAACCACCCATCATTCTGCATGATGGCTTATGGCAATGAACCTGCCGGAAAGAATATGAGTGAATATCTGGGTAAGCTTTTAACATACTGGAAATCGAAAGATAACAGAAGGGTTTATACATCAGCGGCAGGATGGCCTTTTATTCCTGAAAACGATTACAATCTCTCCCCTGAACCCAGGATCCAGCGCTGGGGTGAAGGGCTCAAAAGTATAATCAATGGTCAGCCTCCCCGCACCGATTTTGACTATCGTGATTATGTTTCGAAATTCACCGTTCCGGTTGTCAGCCACGAAATAGGACAGTGGTGTGTCTATCCCGATTTTAAGGAGATTGCGAAGTATACAGGTGTCCTGAAGGCTACCAATCTGGAGATCTTCAGGGAAACACTTGCCGAAAATAATATGGCAACTCAGGCGGAAGATTTTCTGATGGCATCAGGCAAACTGCAGGCGCTCTGCTATAAGGCTGATATTGAAGCTGCTCTGAGAACCCCGGGTTTTGCAGGATTTCATCTTCTTCAGCTGCATGATTTTCCCGGACAGGGAACAGCCCTTGTCGGGATATCTGAATCCCGTTTTTTGAATCAAAAGGGTATATCACACCTGCGGAATTCAGAATGTTTTGTAACCAGACAGTCCCTCTTGCCAGGATGAAGAAAATGATCTACAGGAATAATGAATCATTCAAAGCAGATATCGAAGTGGCTCATTTTGGTGATAAGCCGCTTGTCAATCAGGTGATCTTATGCCGTATATTAGACTCTGCCGGAGAAGTCATAGATAGCAAGACTTTCACAAAGGATCTGATTGAGAACGGGAACTGCATTAATATCGGGTCAGTTGAATTTGGACTTTCCGGGTCTTAAAAGTGCTCAAAAGCTTACGCTTTGAAGTATCCCTCGAAAAAACATCATTTAAGAACAGATGGGATTTCTGGGTTTACCCGTCGGTGCAGGAGCCGGTCAGGGGTAATGTCCTCGTAACAGACAAGCTGGATAAAAATGCTGAGGAGGTCCTGAAAAAAGGAGGCTCTGTGCTTCTGCTCACCTTTGGCCATGTTGGAAGGGAGAGTGGGGCTAAGGTGGCTATAGGTTTCTCAAGTATCTTCTGGAATACAGCATGGACTAATAATCAGCCTCCTCATACACTGGGGATCCTCTGTGATCCAAAAAATCCGGTATTCAACGATTTTCCGACGGAATTTTGCAGCAACTGGCAATGGTGGGATCCGGTATCACATTCACAGGCAATGATCCTTAATGGATTTCCTGCTGACATAAAACCTTTGATTCAACCGATCGACACATGGTTTGAAAACCGGAAACTTGCTCTTGCCTTTGAAACAAGAACAAGCGGCGGCAAGCTTATGGTTTGCAGCATCGACTTAAAAAACAGCATTGATGAAAGAGCCTGGTTTCAAAACAACTGCTTATTTCAATGCTGAAGTATATGAACACCGGGTCATTCAATCCTCAGACAGAGGTCGATATTTCCGGAATAAAAAGACTGACAGATAATTAGATGCAGTTGAGCAGAAATGGATGATTCGTGAGACTGATGACAAGTGATAAAATGGGTTACAGTAAAAATATCAGATTCTAAAAAATTTGTCTTTGCACCAGGTTGCGCACTGATATTATATAAACCTGAACTGTCTGAAAAATTGCACTCCGTTCTGAAAAAACAATTTGGAGATGATCGGGATTCTGGAGACCTGTTGCAAACATGAACCAGAGGTTAGCAGCCAGGGACCACAATTATCAATGTTTGTCCTGGCTGTGATAAGCGATTTGGCAATGATTACAAAGATCTTTCCACGATATCATTATGGGAGATACTTGCTGAAAACAGCCACTTTAACTTCCCGGATTACAAAGGAAAAAGAATGTCAATCATCGATGCCTGTCCGACAAGAGAGCAGGAGAGGGTTCATAATGCTGTAAGGAAAGTACTTGAACGCATGAATATCAGGATTGAAGAACCACGTAATACAAGGACAAAAAGTACCTGCTGCGGTGACAGTTTTTATGGAGTTGTTTCAACAGAAAAATTAAAGGGTCTTATGGCAAAAAGAGCTGCTGAAATGCCAGTGGATGATGTTGCTGTATATTGTATATCGTGCATTAAATCAGTCTATATAGGAAAGAAACGGCCGGGATATCTGATTGATCTGCTGTTTAATGAAGTTACGATTCCGGGAATATATGAGCCTGACGAATGGCATGCATTGCTGGATAATTATATTGAACAGCATTAGATGGTAAGTTGTCGAAAGGTCGAAGGGCGGCGGTTTCGAGACCGGCGAATAGTACCGTTATAATTCACTAAATTTACTTTATCAGAAGGTTAGAAACCTAAAACCTTAATATACCCTTATGAAGAACCTATCCTTACTGCTGCTTACTATTCTACTGCTTTTGCGGCTGCATTGACAGAAATGAAAACGGTAGATATATTTTCATCCTATGAGAGATCAAAGCTTCATCCCGTCAAATATGATAAGCCTGCAATTGATTTTTTTGAAGGAGCATTGCTGGGAAACGGAGGCATGGGAGTTGTTGTCACTACCCGTCCTGATGGAATTGTAATCTATTTCGGACACAACAATGTGTGGGATATTCGTGTAGCCGAGAATAACAAAGAGAAAATCGGAACATTTGATTATGTCTTTAAAAAAGTAAAGTCAATACCTGATACATTGACTGTACTGACAAATGATCCCTGGTATAAAGAGTACAGCCAGATGGCAGCTGAAAACTACGGCAAGCCCTATCCCCGTCCTTTTCCATGCGGATCGGTGCTTCTTGGTTTTGACCTGAGAAATGCCGAACTACTGGGGCATAAGCTCGATATTTCAAATGGTTTGTGCGAAGTTTACCTGTTGAAAAGCGACGGCAAGAAAGTCACCCTGCAGCTCTTCACAGATATGAAGGAAGATAAGCTATGGATGAGACTTGTGGATGATAAGGGCAAGCCTGGCGAATAATATATTTGATCGTGTGCGTATTATTCCTGACCCTTCAGGCAGGGATATTACATCATATAAAGGTATCGAAGATCCTGAAACTGGTAAGCTTTCATTCAGACAGGTTTTACCGTATCAGGAACCCGCCAGATATGATCCTCTGAAAGGACATCCGAAAGACAAGGCCTTCAGGCTTACAGCAAGTTTAAGTTCGCCCGCTTGAAAAGACAACCCGGATCAACTGGGACGGGAACCCTGAGACTATGCGTTACCTTGAAGGCAGTTTTATCAAGTAAGGATAATTTCATAGGATGTGTCTCTCTTGAGGAAGGTCTGAGCACAAAGGTCAGTAATGAATTGTCATCATCTGATAATCCAACTGATGATGCATTTAAAGCTTCCCTTGAATTGTCAACACGGATATGGAAAGAATACTGGGAAAAATCAGGTGTCATTCTTCAGGATGAGCTTCTCGAGAGAATCTGGTATCAGAATCTCTACTTTTTCAACTGTGCCGTAAAAGATGGAGTAAACACACCGGGCCTGTTTGCAAACTGGAGCTATAACAATATAGGCACTGCGTGGCATGGCGATTATCATATGAATTACAATACCCAGCAGCCTTTCTGGATGACCTTCTCAAGTAACCATCTTGAGAAGAACCTTTCATATGTAAATCTTGTTGAATTCCTGTATCCTCTTAGCAGGAAATGGGCAAAGGAATACTATAATCTTCCCGGAGCTTATTTCCCTCACAGTGCCTATCCGGTTGATATGACAATGAATTCATATCCTGTCCCGCACTGGGGCTGGGAAATTTGCGAAACTCCATGGACAGTCCAGGGCTTATGGTGGCATTATCTCTACTCAGGAGATGCTGAATTTCTTAAAACAAGGGCGTATGAACCGATCAGGGCTGCCGTTGAATTCCTGGTCGCATACATGAAACGTCCAGAAGCACGGGGAGATCAGTGGAATGATACGAAATACCATATCTTTCCGACTATTCCTCCCGAACTTGTATGCTCTCAGACCAGGCTTTAAATATAATTATGACTGTACTGTGGACCTCACCCTTGTAAAATTCATATTCAGGGCTTTTGAGGAGTCTGCTAAAAGTACTTGGAAAGGAAGATGAAGAAATTAAACTACTTGCAGATGTGAAGGATATTCTGAATAATTATCCTGAATATGCTACTGCTGAATCACCAGAGTATGGTAAGGTTATAGTATCAGTTCCGGGCGAACAGAGCCAGGTGGTGTATAATGTACCGAATGCCCTGATTACAGTATTTCCCGGAGAAGATCATGGATTGGACTCAGATTCTGCTACTCTTGAGACTGTTAAAGAATACATTCAGAAATCAACAGAATGAGGGAGGCAATGATCTTGTATTCAGAAATTTACAGGCAGCCAGGATTGGTATGCTCGACCTTGAGAAATTCAAAAGACAGATAAACTATTGTCTCCTTCCGAATGGTACGGCCTCTGATATGGCAATGCAGGTTCATGGCAGGTATAACGATGAGAGTGACTATGGCTTTATGAACCACATGGGTATCTGGTTTGAGAACTTTGCGCTTCCGGTTGTTATAAATGAATGCCTGATGCAGTCATATAATGGTACAATAAGGCTGTTTCCAAACTGGCCGGCTGAAAAGAATGCTGAATTTCATAACCTCCGGGCGGCAGGCGCCTTTCTTGTCAGTGCAACACTTGAAAATGGAAAAGTAAAGGAAGTTGAGATCACAAGCGAAGCCGGCTCCAGGCTAAAGATCTTACTGCCCTGGGAAAAAGGAGGGACAATAATTACAAACGGGGGTAAAACCATTGTCAGGGAATCATATTTCGAAACCGATACAAAAAAGGGAGAGAAGATTTCTCTTAAACCATTATAAAAAATCTGAAAAATGAAAAGGACTCCTGACTGCCTGTCCAAACTTGAAAGGATGAATAAAGCACTTCGTCATGAAGAACCTGACCGTATTCCAATAAGTGATTTCTTCTGGGGAGGCTTTGTAAGAAGATGGAGAGAGGAGCTTGATCTGCCGGCTGATGCCAATCCATATTATTATTACAATCTGGACTTTATAGTAACAACTCCGAATATGGATCCTTTCATTCGTTCGTTTGAAACAATAAGGGAAAACGAGCAGGAAGTGGTAATAAAAACAGGTTTCCTGGCAACACTACGTAAAAGATTCGATTTTCCAATGCCTGAATTTATCGCATTTGATACAGATACAATTGAAAAACTCGAAGCCATACGGTTTGATAATCCTGCTGATCCGAGACGGTTCTTTTCTGCAGGCGATAACCAGATTGCAGGTGTAGGTGACGGCTTTGAACGCAACTCCATGGCCTGGATTGAAACTGTAAAAAAGCTATATCCCGATTTTCCTGTATATGGAAGTATCATTGAGTGTTCCGAGTGTCTTACAAGACTTGTCGGACAGGAAAATTCACTGTTCTGGATGGGCATGTATCCCGACAGGCTTGGAGAATGCATAAACAGGATTGGCCAGTTCTACCTCGATTGCACACGGGCTCAGATTGAATCTGCAGACGGACTGCTGGACGGATTTGTTATCTGGGGTGATGTCGCCTATAAGGAATCGCTTCTGTTCGACCCTGAATACTGGCGCGCTTACTTTAAACCATGGGTAAAGGCGATGATAGAGGAATGCCACAGAAACAACCTGCCGGTAATATATCATGGATGCGGAAATGTGAATGCTATTTTTGAGGATTTTATAGAAATGGGGCTCGACGCCTACAATCCTCTTGAAGTGAAGGCAGACATGAATGCATTACGACTTAAAAAATTGTACGGCAATCAGATAGGCTACTGCGGTAACAATGATATCCGGCTTTGGGAAACAGGTGATCGGGATATTATAAAAAGAGAGACCCTCAGGAAACTGAATGCAGGCAAACATGGAGGATTTATTTTCCAGTCCGACCATTCAGTGTCTAGTGATGTTTCCGGAAAGACATATGATTTTATTGTGAAGCTTGTCAGAGAATATGGCAATTATCCGCTTAACCTCGGAGAATTTGATATGGAGATATAGTTTTATTCTGCTTTTGACAACCGGAAGATAAAGTCAATTGTTATATGAACGGGAATATTTAGATCCTTGTGATATGAAAATTGCAAATAACAAAATATTAATTACCGGAGGTGCCTCAGGTCTGGGACTCGGTCTGACGGAAAGATTCATACGGGAAAATAACTCGGTGATTATCTGCGGACGAAGGGAGTCTCAGTTAGAGGAGGTGAGGGCGAAATTTCCAACCGTTATTGCAAGAAGATGTGATTTGTCACTGGCATATGACCGTGAAAAGCTTTTCAGCTGGATCTCAGAGGAACACAACGATCTTAATGTTCTTGTAAACAACGCAGGTATACAGCAATGGATGTCAGTTTCTGATGATGATTTTTTCAGGCGTGCAAAGGAGGAGATTAATATAAATATTGAAGCCCCTGTTCATCTTACATCGCTTTTTTTAAAGATTAAATCGCTCAATACGATTATTAATATCACCTCAGGACTCTCTTTCGCCCCATTGACAAAGGTACCGGTCTATTCAGCCTCAAAAGCATTCTTTCACTCCTTCACACTCTCTCTTCGGCATCTTGTTAAATCAATGAATATTGAAGTTATTGAGATTATACCTCCTGCTCTTAATACTGACCTGGGGGGGAAGGGTTTGCATGATCATGCACCGCCTGTCAGCGAATTTATTGATGCTGTTTTCAGCCAGTTAAAGGATGGCAGGAATGAAATTTCATATGGTTTCAGCGAGGCAATGATAAAAGCCACTCCTGACGATCTCCGGAAAGCTTTTGAAAGAATGAATCAACACGGATAGTTGAGGGAAACAATCACTCTTCAGAGCCTGGATCGTTTTGCATATAAAAAGGATGTTCAGGCATATGAGAAGTGAACCTTTGAATATTTATTTTTGTTATTTTCAATTGAAATAATTCTCATTTTATGGATACCAGGCAAATAGTATTGGCATCAAGGCCTCTGGGGCTTCCATCAACGGGTAATTTCAGAACTGAAACAATAGTTCTGGATGAGCTGAAAGAGGGGGAAGTACTGCTTAAATGCTGGTATTTCTCGGTTGACCCGTATATGAGGGGAAGGATGAGCAATGTGAAATCATATGCTGCAGCCTACGAAGTAGATAATCCAATAAAGGGAAGGGTTGTTGCAAAGGTCGTTAAAAGCAGGAGTAAAGTGCTTCAGGAGGGAGATAGCGTGGTGGGAATGCTGCCATGGGCAACTTATTGCATCGAGAAACCGGAAAATCTTAGAAAAGTCGATACTAAATCGTATTCACCTGGCTTTCATCTTGGAATACTGGGTATGCCCGGGCTCACTGCATACATTGGAATTATTGATATCGGCAAACCGAAGCCTGGCGAAACGGTTGTTATTTCCGGAGCTGCCGGTGCGGTTGGAATAGTAGCAGGTCAGATTGCAAAGCTGCAGGGCGCTACTGTTGTCGGAATAGCAGGAAGTGATGAAAAATGCAAGATACTGACACATCAATTTGGTTACGACAGGGCTGTTAACTATAAAATATCCAGAACGTTGAGAAAGGATATTGCAGCCGCATGCCCGAAAGGTGTCGATGTGTACTTTGATAATGTAGGTGGAGAGATAACAGATGCCGTTGTTGCCAACCTGAATAGTTTTTCAAGATTTGTCCTCTGCGGACAAATCTCACAATATAATAATACAAGGATCTCAACAGGCCCGGCAATTCTCCCCATATTCCTGACAAGAAGTGTAATGTTGCAGGGTTTCCTTGTGCAAAATTACAGCGATCGCTTTGAAACTGCCATGAATAAACTTACCGAATGGGTTGATGAAGGAAGGCTTAAATACTGCGAAACAATAATCACAGGTTTCGATAAATTGCCTGAAACATTCATTGGACTTTTCGTTGGCAGGAATAAGGGCAAAATGCTCGTAAAAGCAGAATAAGAATCGCTTAATTTGTCATCTGTTTACTTCATGCCCTTTGTGCAATACCTTCGTGACCTTCGTGTTTAAATAATATCTTGTTAAAAAAACTTAATATTCCCATTTTTACAGATTAGTTATGCCCTCTGATGGATGTAATTTAGCTTACTTGCAGTAAATTTATTCTTAATTATTCTGCTTTTAGTACCAGTTACACCTATCCAGGCCTGCCATGAAAAACCGAAGTTTGTTTTGTTGCTTTATCCTTTTTATATTCAATGCATTTTCCGTCAGCGGTGTGGCTCCTCAAAGTAAGTCTGTTTATTTGCAAAAGCCTGAAGATGCTGATGCGGTTTATTTTACAGCTGAAAATTATGCAATAACAACTGATGGAAAGAGTGACATTTCAGATAAACTGCAGGCAGCAATAGATAAACTTAAACTTGAAAATAATTTTGGCATCATCTTCATTCCCGAAGGGACGTATACAATTTCGAAAACAATCTATATCCCTGGCGCAATCAGAATAATAGGCTATGGGAAGAAACGTCCCCTGATTGTCCTGAAAAAGAATACCCCCGGATTCCAGACACCTGTCCCCTCAGATAAAGGAAAGTCAAACTATATGTTCTGGTTTACAAGCAGTGTGGTTGAAAAAGATAAACCTGTAAATGATGCAGGTGCCGGAACATTTTACAGCGCCCTTAGCAATATAGATCTGAAAATTGAAGATGGAAATCCTGAAGCAGTTGCACTGCGGACACATTTTGCGCAACACAGCTTTGTTTCACATTGCGATATATTCATCGGGAAGGGGAAAGCAGGATTATTCGATATTGGAAATGAAATGGAAGATGTCCGTTTTTTTGGTGGCGATTATGGGATTTATACAACCAAGGCATCACCAGGCTGGCAGTTTATGATGATTGATACATGGTTTGAGGGACAGCGGATTGCTGCAATAAAAACACAGCAGGCCGGACTGACAATTGTAAGAATGACAGTTAAAGAATGTTCCTGAAGTAATAAAGGTTGATCCAAACTACTGGGAAAAGTTGTTTATGGAGGATTGCAGCTTTGAAAATGTAAGAGGTCCTGCAATATCATTTGATAATGAAGGCAATGCAAATATGCAGATTAACCTCAGGAATGTATCATGCCGGAATGTCCCTGTACTTGTAAAATATCTGAAAAGCAATCAGAGTACAACTAGCTCCTGCATCAATCTATAATATTGAAAAATTTGTTTATGGTTTACAGATTAATGGTCTGGATTCTGTCCCGGCTATTTGAAACAACGTTCAAAACCACAGTTCTGAAAGAGCTTCCGCCTCCCGTTGAATCAGATATTCCTTCACTTCCTCCAATGGAATCATGGGTGAATATCAGGCAGATTGGAGCCAAAGGTGACGGTGAGACTGATGATACAAGAATAATACAGGAAGCAGTTGACAAATATCCGAATATCTATTTTCCCGCAGGGTCTGTATCGTATAAGTGAAACAGTAAAATTGAAACCGAATACTGTATTTATCGGGCTCCACCCGATTGCAACACAGATTGTCCTTGCTGAAAGCACCAGGTCCTTCAGTGGATTTGGATCACCAAAGCCAATGGTTGAGGTTCCCAGGGGTGGCAAAAGCATTATTGCCGGTATTGGAATTTCAACAGGCGAATACAATTACAGGGCTGTTGCCTGTAAATGGATGGCAGGCAGCAGGATCACTCATGGACGATGTAAAATTCGTCGGCGGACATGGTTCTATGAAAAAAGGTCCCTATGTACCCTGGGGCGGTTACGGGAACCAGGGACAGAAGCCTTCGCCGATTCCGGGCCCTGACCCTGCATGGGATACACAATACTGGAGCCTCTGGGTAACCAATGGCGGAGGGGGGATTTTTAAAAATATCTGGACTGCCAGCTCTTATGCAACTTCAGGAATATATGTCTCAAATACATCTGCTCCTTCACGGATATATGCCATGTCAGTTGAACATCATGTCAGGAATGAAGTCAGGTTCAGCAACGTCTCCAACTGGAAGGTTTATGCCCTTCAGCTGGAAGAAGAGAGCAGGGAAGGTCCCGATTGCCAGCCAATGGAAATCAGTAACTGCAGCAATATGGTTTTTGCAAATCTCTATATGTTCAGGGTGATAAGGGTCAAAACACCTTATCCCTACTCGATCAGAACCTGGGATTGCAAAAATATTGAACTGCTGAATGTTCATAATTACAGCCAGGTAAAATATACTACTGACAATCCTCTGTTTGACGTTAATTCAAATACCGAGGTGCGACCTGTGGAATTTGCCAGGTTATTTATCAGCGGTAGCTGATCCGCGCATGAATTCAGGATCTGACAATTCTGTAAAAATGCTTGCCAGGGGATTTGAATTTGCTGAAGGGATGTGCAGCGATTCAAAAGGAAATATATATTTCTGTGAACAGAGAATGAAAAGGATTTATAAATGGTCATCCGATAACAACACCCTGACGCTGCTTGCAGATTATCCGTGGGAACCGCTATCGCTGGGCTGTGATTCAAAAGATAATCTCCTCGTGGTCTTCAGGTACAATCCCCAGCCGGGACTTATTATCAACGGTGTTCAGGAAAAATTCACCAATCCTCCTGATGCATCAGGAACCTCATTCAGCATGTGGGGCAATTCAGGTTTCACAACACTTGCCTATTCAATTAATCCAAACCATGCAGATGAAACTCTGGAACCTCTGAAAAAGATTGCGATGAGTTCAGTCAGCCAATGTGTTCAAAAGCTCTCTATCCTTCAAACAGGTGGCGAGACTATCACGATTTCAATAAAGTAACTCGTTAACCGGAATGAAGAGTGTTTTGTTGCACCTGACGGTGTAACGATAATTCCTGTTTGCTATGACCTTGCCAGATCCTGCTCACTGGTTGAGGCTATACCAGGCAGACCCCTGTATGTCTGTGATGAATACGATAAAAGAACCGTAAGGCTCGATGCTGATGCACAGGGATATTTGTCAAACCTGACCTGTTTTGCTGAAAAAGGAGAATTTATCTCGCAGACCGATATGAAAGGTAATGTTTATATTGCTGATGGGGATGTTTATATCTACGATAAAGACGGTAATCAGAAAAGCACTGATCAGGATCCCCGAACGGCCTTCAGGATTGGCATTCGGGGGAAAGGATAAAAATACACTTTTTATCACCGGGCGTTCTGCGCTTTATCGTGTGTCACTTAGCGCCTTTGCACCTTAGTGGCCAAAGAAAACAGCCACAAGGACTCCAGGACAAAAGAATTCACCACAAACACAATATATTCCAATTTTTAAAAATATAATAATATGAAAATCAGCCCGATTAAGGTTTTGTTGAAAGTTTTGTTCCTTACCTTTTTTTATTTGATCTCAGCAAATCATGCAACTGCACAGAAACCCTCTTTCAAGGTTCTTGTTGTAGCCTCTGCTGATCCGGATCACGACCCTATGATAAAGAAAGCTGAAGCTTTTCTGAAAAAGATGGGAGCTGAGAACAATTTTGAAGTTTTGTATACCCGGGATGCCAGCCTGATAAATGATGAAAATCTCGCTCAATACCAGGTTTTTGTGCAGATGCATCTGGCTCCTTTCGATATGACACCCTCCCAGCAGGCAGCATTGCAGCATTTTATTTCACGGGGTAAGAGGCTGGGTTGGAGTACATGCTGCCGGACTGACCGGAACTCAATTCAAAGGAACTGATGTTCCTTACTGGATGTGGTTTGAAAAGCTGATGGGCGACATAATATATTCACCCCATCCAAAAAAACAGACAGGTACAATCGTTGTTGAGGACCGGACTCATCCTGTAACAAAAAACCTGCCTCCTTCATTCAGCTTTTATGATGAATGGTATGAGTTTAACAGGAGTCCGCGTCCGAATGTTCATGTGCTGGCAACAGCTGACGAGAGTTCATACAAACAGGAGATCCCTATGGGCGATCATCCGATGATCTGGATCAATCCTGGCTTTGACAGGGCAGTCTACATCGGAATAGGTCACGATACAACTGCCTGCACCGATCCTAATTTCACAATCCTGATGCGTGATGCAATACTATGGGCTGCTTCACCTGTCCCGGGAAAGGAGCAGTCAGATCTTGACAGATCGCTTCAGCAAAAGATCACAATCCTGGCCAGCCAGGTTGCATACAATCTTGATGGACCCAAAATGGCAGTTGTAAAAAGCAGCAAACCACTTCCTGCTTCAGCATCATTTGAAATTGTTGATGCACTTACATTCGAGAAGGTATTTACCGGAAAGATAGCCAAAGGAATTAAGGTCAATGAATGGTCTCCCGATCTCTTTTATGCTCAGGCCGATTTTTCATCCTTCCGAAAACCCGGGAATTTATAAAATCATGGTGAGTTCTGATGGAAAGGATTATTCATCATATGATTTTAAGATTGCGGATAAGGCTATCGGGAAGATCGCTATTCCGGCAATAATAAATTTCTTCTATCACCAGAGGGCAAATTCCCCGCAGGAGATGGAAGCTGACAGAAGCATCCTGCTATACGGCAGCGATAAGACCGTTGATCTTCATGGAGGCTGGTGCGATGCCTCAGGTGATATAAGCAAGTACTTCTCTCATCTTGCCTACACCAATTTCATGCTTCCGCAGCAGACACCAATGGTTACATGGTCCATGGCGAATACTGTTGAGACCACCTCGGATCTGCTGACTTCACTGAATGCAAAGGATGCGCTTATGAATGAAGCTCTTTATGGAGCCGATTATATAATGAGATCACTATCGCCTGAGGGCTATTTTTATATGACAGTTTTTACCTATTTCGATAAAGATCCAAAGGCACAGACGAGTCGTCGGGCTACTGGCAAACAGCAAAACAACTTCAGACTATCAGTGTGCTTTTCGTGAGGGAGGAGGAATGGCGATCGCTGCTCTGGCAAGAGTCTCAGGATGGAATAAAAACAGCGATTTCACTTCACAGCAATATCTCGACGCTGCCGAAAGGGCTTTTGAACATCTCCAGGTAAACAGCACAAAGTATGCTGACGATGGAAAAGATAACGTGATTGACGATTATTGTGCCCTTATGGCATCCTCGGAACTCTGGATTGCAACAGGCAAAACGGTTTACCGGGATGAGGCGAGAAAACGTTCAGCTAATCTTGCAACCAGGATGACAAAGAACGGGTATTTCCTCGCCAATGATTCTGACCGTCCCTTCTGGCATGCCGCTGATGCCGGACTTCCTGTTATTGCTCTTGCCCGTTACCTTGATAAGGAGACCGATAAGAACTATCGTGAAATTGCTCTTGGTACAATAAAAAAGGCACTTGATTATAACCTGAAGAGTTACCGGTGAGGTCCCGAATCCTTTTGGTTATCCTCGCCAGAGCTTTTTATACAAGGGAAAGGTTCAGAACGGTTTTTTTATTCCCCATGAAAATGAGAGCGGCTGGTGGTGGCAGGGAGAAGATGCCCGTCTGGGATCTCTTGCTGCAGCTGCAATTGTGGGCGGACGCCTCGTTTATCCCGGAACAGCTGCCTTCGGAGTAAATCAGCAACTGGCTGATTATGCAAGTCATGCAGTCTCCTGGATACTGGGTTGTAATCCTTATAATATCTGTATGATGTACGGATATGGCAGGAATAATGTACCCTATATGGCTTCAATGTATGGCCATGGCTCGGGAAGAGGAGGCATTTCAAACGGGATAACCGGCAAGGATGGAAATGGCGACGGATCAGGCATCGATTTTAAAATGGAAGATAACGGGAATGAATGGAGGTGGAGTGAACAATGGATTCCTCATACAGGGTGGTTCCTTCAGGCTGTTGCGGCAATGTCTTCGGATAAATGATATTGCAATGGCTGGATATATCTAACCTAATTTTAATAATAAATGACATTAATTAAACTCATTTCATAAATCATGAAAAATTCATTAACAAGATTTTTTGCAGTTCTCCTGCTTGTTAGCCGGACTGTTATCACTGGGTGCCGCATGTTCGGCTAAAGCGCCGAAGTTCAAAGCTCTTGTCCTGACAGAACGAGGCGGACAACACGAAGGTTTTGTAGTTGCAGCGCTCGACTGGCTGAATAAATTTGCAGCTGAAAAGAATTTTGAGATAACTGTTATCAACCATGCAAATGATATTAATGAGAGAGATGTTATCACAATATAAGGTTGTAATTCAGCTCAATTACCCGCCTTATACCTGGAATGAGACTGCCATGGCTGCATTTGTCAAATACATTGAAGAGGGAAGGGGAGGATGGGTCGGATTTCATCATGCAACACTGCTTGGTGAATTCGACGGATATCAGATGTGGAACTGGTTCTCTGATTTCATGGGAGGAATAAGGTTTGAAAGCTACATTGCAGCAACAGCCTCAGGAAAAGTGAATGTTGAAGATAGTAAACACCCGGTTATGAAGGGAGTATCGTCTTCTTTCGTTATTGATGGAGATGAATGGTACACCTTCAACAAAAATCCCCGACCGAATGTACATGTCCTGGCTACTGTAGATGAGTCGACATATAAACCCGGCCTCCGATATTAAAATGGGAGATCATCCTGTTGTATGGGTAAATGAAAATAAAAAGGCAAGGAATGTCTATTTCCTGATGGGGCACGACGGCAGTCCTTTTAAAGAACAATGATTTCACAACAATGGTAAGCAATGCCATCCTGTGGGCTGCAGGAAAATAAGTTTATTGGCTTAAATCATGTAATTATAGAAACTTCATACTAATATTGTATTTATCTTAATGACCTGAGAAGATAATAACAATATATGATTTGAGTATAAAATGGCTAAAAAGATAATCCCTTTTGAAGTAGTCGGGAAGTTTATGGTCGATATCCTTGCTAAAGCTGGCATTGCCGGAAGAAGATGCAAAGACTGTTGGTGATGTCCTGTTGCAGGCCGACAAATTCGGATTTGATTCCCATGGTGTAAACCGTCTTAAGCAAATTTACCTCGATCGTATAAAGCTGGGTATACTGAATCCTGTAACAAAATTTGAAATTGTCAGAGAAGGGCCAACAACAGCTGTGGTTGACGGGCATAATGGAATGGGGCAGGTCATCGCATATCAATCCATGAAGCTTGCCATCGAAAAAGCCCGGAAGTTTGGCATGGGGATGGTTGTAGTTCGCAATTCGACACACTATGGCTTTGCAGGATATTATCCGCTGATGGCAGTGAGGGAAAACATGATAGGCATTACAGGTACAAATGCCCGTCCGGCAATAGCTCCTACATTTGGAGTCGAGAATATGCTGGGGACCAATCCTCTGACCTTTGGCATGCCAAGCGATGAGGAATTTCCCTTTTTGCTCGATTGTGCAACTTCAATAATACAGAGAGGTAAAGTGGAACTTTATGCAAGGGAAGGAAAGGAGATGCCTTCCGGATGGGTAATCGGTGAAAGCGGTGACAGCAAGACAAATTCAACAGAAGTACTTGGCGACCTCATTGCCGGACGTGCATCGCTTGCCCCTCTCGGTGGTATTGGCGAAGAGACAGCCGGGTATAAAGGATACGGATATGCCACAGTGGTGGAGATACTTTCTTCAGCCCTTCAGCAGGGAGCATTTCTAAAGATGCTGACAGGATTAAAGGACGGACATCCTGCTCCATATTCATTAGGCCATTTCTTTATCGTCATTGATATAAATGCATTTACAGAAGTAGACAGCTTTAAAAAGACTACAGGAGATATTCTGCGCGAGCTGAGAGCCTCAAGGAAAATGCCCGGACATGACCGGATATTTACAGCAGGCGAGAAGGAATATGAGACATGGCTTTCAAGAAAGGACAAGGGAGTCACTTTCAATGATCAGCTTCTGGAGGAGTTCCGGGGGTTGTGTAAATCCTACAACCTGACGGAATATATTGCACAATTTTTCTTAAATCTGATACAATTATTCAATCTTAATTAACTTACTTATGACCCGAAGAATTCCGGTTTTTATTTTCGTTGCAGCACTCATGCTGTTTTCAGTTCACAGAAACATATGCTCAGTTTCCCAGATTCAGGGTTCTTGCGTTTTATTCAACACAGGTCGAATCAGACCATGTCGAATTTGCCTTTGAGGCAATAAAATTCTTTAAGGATCTTACAGCAGGAAATGGGTTTGTATTCGATACGACAAGTAATATGAACGATCTTACAAATCCCGGTCTTAAGAATTACTCGGTTGTAATGATGCTTAATGATTTTCCTCATGACCAGGCCCAGCGCGACGCTTTCCGGAAATATATGGAAGATGGTGGTGGATGGTTCGGATTTCATGTTGCCGCTTACAATGATAAAACGACCAAATGGCCCTGGCTGCTCGACTTCCTTGGAGGAGGGGTCTTTTACAGGAACAACTGGCCTCCGATGCCTGCCAGACTTGTTGTGGATGATACACAACATCCGGTTACAAAAGGAATGCCCGGATTCATTTATTTCCCCGATAAATGAGTGGTACCAGTGGAAGCCGAGCCCAAGGGAGAGGAAGAATATAAAGGTGCTTGTAACACTGTCACCTGATAACTATCCACTTGGATTGAAAGATATTGTTCCCGATGGAGACTTCCCTGTTGTATGGACAAATACTGATTACCGTATGATCTATATGAATATGGGCCACGGAGCCGGAATTTTCGGTGATGCAACACAGAATAAGCTCATTATAGCAGGGCTTCGCTGGGTTGTTGCTACTGACAAAAAAGGAGATGTCTTTCTGAAATAAAGACGGATAATTATTTCAACCGCAAAGCACCCAAAGATATTACGCAGAGGACGCAAAGAATTTGATGTTAAATACTTTGTCTTTGAGCACTTTGCGCAATCCTTTGTGTCCTTTGTGGTTAATATTTTTTAACTGTTCTAATGGGATACCTATTTTGGAACTCCGTCGATATACCTGTTATTGACAATTAACTTACGTACTGCCACAATGTCAACAGGCCCCTGGATGCGATAAATAACCTTGCCTCCCTGTTCGATAAGAGTGTATATGGCAAAGCGCCTGTCCATTCAGGATCAATTGCCTCTAGCAAGTTCAGTATTATTGTCACTGCTGAAAATATAATTCTTATTGGAGGCTTCATTTTTCTGTAGGAATTTGAGAACATTATCCTTCCTCGACAATTTATCCGCATTTATTGAGACAAACTCAAAATTCCGGCTTCTGTAGATCCGGTCGATAGTTACAAGATCCGGAAATTCCATAACGCATGGTCCGCACCATGATGCCCATACATTTATGAGTCTGATCTTGTCTGATTTGTTACTTGATAAGCTCTTTTAATCCCTGCAGCGTCTATATTTTCGATAGTCACAGGAAGTTCTGACCACTGTTTGTAGAGTTTATTTGTCTCGGCAGTTTTCCATGCCCATTTGGTTGAACAGCCAAATACTTTTGTAACAGGTGTCTCAATTTTTCTTGCCTTCGAGAACTGCATCTATAGCGCTTTCTTAAAGTTTCTGCCTTTCCGTTTTCCATCGATTGATCAATGCATCCCACATACTGAAGCTTCCTGTTTTTATCGAAAACAAAAGCATGAGGTGTGGCCATCGGGCCATATGCTATTGATACTTTCTGGTCGCCTCCGTCATACAGGTAGGGAAATTTGAATCCCTTGTCCCTGGCCCGGATCTTCATGTCTCCAGGTTCATCTCCAAGATCTGACCACCCCTGTTCCCACAGATTCAGCGATTTGGAGCTGTTTGGTGATATAACAACCAGTGCAACACCCTTTGGGGTATAGGTACTGTAGATATCATTAAGCCTGTCCTCGTATGCCTGGGCTGTAGGACAATGGTTACAGCTGAATACAACAACAAGCACTTTTGCAGAGGCAAAATCTGAAAGCTTATGGATTTTATCATCGGTACCCATAAGGCTGAAATCAGGAGCCTGTGCTCCCGGCTCAAGAGTTTTGGGCTGGGGATGTGGTTCCTGTGCGGAGACAACCAGGTTAAAGAATGAAAGTATTAAAAGTGACAGTAAGTGTTTGATTTTCATATGAAGGTGTTTATTGGTATTTCACGTGAAATTCTTCAAAGTATTTATGTAACCGTAAAGATCCGGTGCTGCTGAAAAAGTCTTCTCTTCTGGTCTTACCCCTAAATCCCCCAAGGGGGACTTTCTGGTTATCAGAGGTTTTCAATTCCCCCTGCCTTGCTCCGCCGAAGCGGCTACGCGAAGGCGAAGGGGGTTAGGGGGTAAAATGCTTTTTCAACCCCCTCTTAGCGGTTAATGGATCTTGTTTTTATTCTTGAAGCGGCTGCTGCATCGAGCAAGGACTTCGCAATTTGGATGAAGCTGCAAAACTGATGCAGGGATGTCGGTAGTTACCGGACCAAGAATAGCTTTTTCAATGATCTCTGCCTTGTGTGCTCCCTTTGCAATGAGGATGATTTTTCGGGTGTGCATTATATTTTTAATGCCCCTTGTCAAGCCGCCAAGAACTGTCTCAGGAGGTACATTTGTCTCGCGTCGGACTCTTGCCTCAAAATCAGGATCCATAGGTGACACCCATGTCTCGCTTTCGAAAGGGGTTCCAGGCTGGTTGATCCCGATATGGCCGTTTGAGCCTATGCCCAGCATCTGCAGATCGGCCCCTCCACGCTCTGCAAGACGTTTTTCAAATAGTTTGCATTCCTGCCTCAAAATCATCTGACATTGTAGGCGGCATTATAAAATTCTCTTCAGGAATCCGTAATGGAGCCGCAAGCTGATTGAGTATCATTGTATAGCAGCTTCCGGAATATTCCCTTGGCAGATTGGTCAGCTCATCAACATTGAAGAGTGTGATCCGCGAAACATCAAAAGGATACTGAGAATAGATCTTCGAAACTATCTCATGCATTTCCTTTGTTGTTTGTCCGGTGGAAAGACCTATCACTGCATCCGGTTTTTCAAGCATCTGGGCTATAATCCTCCATGCTGCAATACTGTCAAATTCATGTTCACTTACTGCAATTGTAATCTTCATCTTCTGGATTATTTTTTAGAAATTCTTCATGTCCTCTGTAAAAAAGTTATTCAAGCGCTTCAGCAGGCTTCTTTTTCATCCTCTCCTTCAATAACTACTGATAACTGTCTCTCCGTATTTCAAAGCCAGCGCAAGTATATTTAGCATGCTCTTCATTTGTATTGTCTTCTCCGTTTTTTTCAGGCTGATCTCCGACCTGAACTGCCTGGCAAGTTTAAGCAGGGCAGTGGCCGGCCTTGCATGCATTCCGTGCTGATCAATTATTGAATAATCCCTTGAAATCATTTTGATACCTCCTTTAAATAATCTGTTATGTGCTTCTGAATTGTTCATCTCCTTAACCCTGTTCAGAACTTCATGTGCTTCTGACATATCTGTCTGTATAATAATATTTTTTATTGAGGGAATGGAGGCAGCACCCATTGAAAAATCCTCTAAGTCCCATGCCCATGAGAAGTCTTGTTGCAAGCGGGTCAGAAGCCATTTCGCCACATAGTCCGACATGAATTTTATGTTTACGGGCCTGTTCAATTGTAAACTGAATAAGTCTCAGCACTGCAGGATTGAAATGGTTGTATAAAGTGAAGCCACTTTTTCATTCATTCTGTCGACAGCAAGAGTGTACTGGCACAGATCGTTGGTCCCGATGCTGAAGAAATCAACCTCCTTTGCCAGCTGATCAGCTACAAGTGCTGCGGCAGGGATTTCAATCATTATGCCGGTTTCTATATCATTTCTGAAATCAGTTCCCGACTTTGTCAGATCATCCTTTGCCTGCTGCAAACATTTTTTCGCCTCTCTTATTTCAGAAATATTTGATATCATGGGAAACATGATCTTTAGATTTCCGAATGCGCTCGCCCTTAGTATTGCTCTGATCTGTGTCAGGAAAATGTCGCGGTTACCGAGGCAGAATCGTATTGCCCTGTAACCCATGAATGGATTATTCTCTGACGGAATATCTAAGGTAACTGAGCTGTTTATCACCGCCGATATCAAGTGTTCTGATAATTACAGGCTTGTTGTCTGATCTGACTGCAGCCTGCTTATAGAATTCAAATTGTTCCTCCTCATCAGGCAATGAATTCCTGTCCATGAAGAGCAGTTCCGTCCGAAATAGCCCGACACCTTCACCTCCGTTTTCGAATACTTTTTCAAGGTCTCCGGCACCTGCGATATTTCCATAAAGGTTTATCTTCATGCCATCCCTGGTAATAGCCGGCAGATCCTTCAGCTTCTCCAGCAGAGGCTTTCTCCCGGCTTTCACTCTTCTGTCTTCGCTCTGTAAAGTCCAAGAGTCACTGGTCAGGATTGATTATGATATCTCCTGTTGTACCGTCGATAATAACGAGGGTCGTTATTGCTGACCTCCATCAGTTCATCACCGCATCCGACAACTGCAGGAATCCCCCTTGATCTTGCAATAATTGCGCTGTGTGATGTTCTACCGCCGGCTTTTGTAGCAAATCCTGCAATCCTTGTGACATCGATCGATATTGTATCAGAAGGTGTGATATCCTCGGAGATCAGTATTGCGTTCTCAGGCAGTCCGGCAGAAACCTGTACATTTGCAGGATCAAGGTTTCTCAGGATCCTGTTCCCTATATCCCTGATATCTGAAGCACGTGCTCTCAGATATTCATCATCAATACTTTCAAAAATTGCTGCTGCCGCCTCAATAACTTCAATAACCGCATCAGTAGCAGTTTTGTTTTCACTGTTTATTTTTTCGAGAACATCTGTCCTTATCTGGGGATCGGACAGAAATTCTATCTGAGTATCGAGTATATCAATTAATGTTTTGTGAATGACCTGTTTATTATTCTCCTTCAACTCTTCAATTTCTGCAACTGGAAGCATCAACAGCCTTATCAAAACGGTTTATCTCATCTCTTCTCATCTCTTCGTTTTCAAGCACAATGCCGGAGAAAGCCTTCATTGTTTTTCTTACTACAAATGCAGGACCTATTGAAATTCCGGGTGAAACGCCAATTCCACGCATAGTTAATAATTCATTTTTATGCAAAAATATGTATAATGCTTCCTGCAAAACCCAGAGCAAGTACACCCAGCAGGAGCCAGGTTGTCTTTATATTTCTTCTTACCAGGTAAAAGCCAGGAATGTAAGTGCAAGAGGAAGCATATTCGGGACCAGCTGGTCAAGAATGCTTTGTACTGAAACCTGCGAATCAGAAGTTCCGATCATTAACGGAGTGGTAATGGGCATTAGTATTGCAGGCATGGCGCCAATAACCATCAGCCCCAGAATTGAAGCTCCTGTTGTGAGTTTATCCATTACATTGCTTTTGGCCAGATTCTGCAAAAATTTGTTTCCTGTATTGTACCCGATAAAGGTGAGGTTATATCTTAAAAGGATATGGGGGACATTGAACACAAGAAGAAAAAGTACCGGCCCCAGGATATTCCCGTTTATTGCAAGAGATATCCCTACTCCTGCAGCAATAACCTTCAGAGTACCCCAGAAAAGCGAATCAAAAACACCGGCAAGAGGACCCATTAATCCGGTTTTTACAGTATTTATCGACTCTTCCTCAAAATCGGGCTTTGAGCTGTTCTGTTCTTCCATTGCAGCAGTAATGCCCAGGATCAGAGTTGAGCCGTGAGCAGTGGTGTTGAAAAACTGCAAGATGTCTCTTGAGAGCCTGGACATCTTTTCCTTCGTTGTATACAGTTTTTTAAGAACAGGAATTATTGAAAATGCAAAGCCTGTATTCTGCCACGATTCGAAGTTGAAATTAGCCTCAAGAGCCAGGGAACGGAAAAACACCCTGCGCAGATCTCCATTTGAAACCAGACTTGCTGGTTTGGTTTCAGGTTCATCGGGAAAATCCTCAAAGTTCATATCATCAACCGGAGGATCCTTATGTGTAATCCCGGTGATTATAAATGCAAAAATTACTCCCAGTCCCCCAATTGCAATCATCGGCAGCTTCAGATAGCTGGCCAGTATGAATCCGAGGAAAAACCATGCAGCCACCTTCTGGTTGAACATGAGGTTCATCAGCAGTGCAAATCCTACAGCAGGAAGCATGTTTCCCGCCACCTGAAGACCCGACTGAACCCATGGTGGTATCGAATCGAGGAAGGACTTCATTACATTATCTCCAAGCTCCAGTGCAAGGAGGGTAAGTAAACCCATCAGAAGCGGCTTGAGCAAACCGGAGGCAACATGCAGACGTTCAATTTTTCTATAATCGCCATTTTCGGCATAACTGTTAAAGCGGCTGTTAAACATCGGACGGAGAACGAAAAGCCCGCTTATGACCATTTCTGCAAGGATTGAGATTGGTATCGCAAGCGCGAGTGCAATGGCAGGGCCTTTTCCCGACATAATAGCGAAAGCCGTCCCTAAAACCCCGCCGGTGATCACATCAGGAGGAATTGCAGCTCCAACTTTAATATTACCCATGAATATTAATTCAAGAGTGGCCCCGATAATGATACCCTGAGTAATATCTCCGAGAACAAGCCCGACAAGCGGTCCCAGTACAAGTGGCCTCGAGAACAGGGCGGCTCCAAGGAAATCTTCCATGTGGCCAAACATCACTATAAGAGTGATTAACAGATATGTAGTCAGCATTATATAAGGTCTTTTACAATTATTTTCTTGTCAGTCGGAACCTGTCTTATCTCAAGCTCAAGTCCTTTCTCAAGCATTTTGGAAATTGTTGTGATATCTTCTTCAGAAACCGCAATTGCTTTTGAAATGAGCCTGGCCCCTTCCTTCATCCTGATACCTCCGAAATTGACAGATTGTATCTCAGGAAGACTGTTTGCAAGTTCGCAGGCATCATTTATTGATGAAACAAGCAGCAGAACTTTCAGATTCCTGCTTTTAGGGTCGTTGAGAAGTGCTTTTGCATTTTCAACTGTAAAAATCAGAAGCCTGGCAGAAGGAGGTTTGGCCAGGTTCATTGTCATTTTCAGAAAATCGTCCTTCGCTACTTTATCATTGGCTACAATCAGGCAGTCAATACCCAGTGAGGGAACCCATGTGAATGCAACCTGTCCGTGAACAAGCCTGTCATCAATTCGTGTCAGTTTTATCATATTATTCGTCTCCTCTTTAATCCGATCAGCTTATTCACAAAAACTATCTGATCCTTTGCGTTTAAAATTCCGGTTTCAATAACTTCATTGACAGGGATTTCAGGATCAGAAAGTACTATGTCGAGCAGCAGCGGCAGATTAACCCCTGCTACAATATAAACATTTTTTTTAAGGGCTGTCTGAAGTACCTGATTTGTGATGCTTCCGCCTGCCAGATCGGTGAAAATAATCAGTTCATCATCTATCACTGATCTTCTGCAAAATCTCATCAAGCTCATCCGTTATAGTCTTATTGCCTTCTGTATAAGCCTGGATTGTATACAGATTTTCAGTACTTCCAATTATCATTTCAAGAGAGGATTTTATACCTGCTGCAAATGAGCCGTGAGTCGCAATGAGAAATTTACGCATGAATCTGCCTGTTCAAAATATTAAGTAGTATGAGAATACGGAGGCTAAATAACGAATAATTGTAATCCGAAGTTAGCAAGATGATTGCTTTTTAATAGTTTTTAACAGATTGCTGCTGTTATTAGTTGATGCTTATAAAGTCATAACCAATAGTGCCATTCTTCACATTTAGATTCATATAACCGGCATAGCTGAGACCATCCTGCAAGGGCATCAACCTGTATATATGTTGTCAATCCGAAAACCTCAGCATCTCTTTTGTGGTCATGTCCGGTTATAACCATGTCTACATGGTTTTCAGTAAACAGTTCGACAAGTGAATCCAGTTCTTCAACAACAAGGTTGGTACTTGTGGTATGTCTGGGCCGAAACAGATTTATATGAGTTACTATTATGCACCTGCGGTAATCGGGTCTTACTGTTTTTAAAATATTTTTCAGCCATTCCATCTGAAGATGGCCCAGAGTGGTTCCTCCCGTATCAAGGCAAATATACAAATCCGAAGCAGCAGGTGTGGTAATGGTGAAGTAATACGTGGAAGAACCAAACCTTGAATAGTACTCACCCCAACCGTTATACCAGAGATCATGATTGCCAACAACAAAAAATAAATTCAGGGAATCATTATCAGGTAAATGATCCTGAAATTTATTGTAATCCTTTGAAAGACCTCCTGTAAGATCTCCATCCATGATTACCGCTGCGGGATTTTCATTGCCTGCAAGCCTGAAAAATTTGTCAAGATTGTTAGTGCCTCCGACGTGGGAGTCAGCCATCACCATAACCGTATAGTCATCAATGTCGACAAATATTTCTGTCAGTGAATGTTTTTTCTCCAATTCCCTGGATTCATTGTATCGCATGTCAACTGATTCACTCGAATATAATAAATTCTGATTCTTCCGAACAAGCGGCTGCAATTAAAGTCATTGATACTATAAGCAACGATCTTTTATTAATTAGAAATTCCATGTTACACCTCCTCTTATTACAAAGCCAAAATAATTTGTACTCGTATTTAGTAAACCGGCATTCTTATACCATGCTTCAGCAAAGAGACTAACCGGGGAACTGATCTTAAATGAACCATGTATGTTCAGATACGGATTGGTTTCCTGGTTTATAAGGAAATTGTCAATGTTAGTCAGAGCTAATCCTGCATTCCATTTAAAATCTGCAGGTTTGAGATTATAACTGATTGAATACATCAGATTGAAATTTTCATGGATCTTTGACGCATCTTTATTCTATCGGATAAATTTCAATTGCCTTTTTTCGAAAACTGTAAGTCCTGAAGTTGGTTCCAATCATCACCTCCAGATGTTTTTGTTTCATTGATGCTGCACAACCATAATTAATTTCTTTAAGAATTTCAGATGAGGCTGTCCAAAGCCAGAATCCGCGGATCTCAAAATGAGTGTTTTTAATTTTAAAGTCTCTTGATCCGTTAATGCGAAACCCTGAAAGAACAATATTATTTCCGTTTATCAGGTTGGTCTGAACACCTGCTTCCAGAAGATTATTCCCGGACCTGTAGTGTCCGAACAGTGCGGATCTGACATATAAGTCAGAGATAGTATTCTTGCCGGCATCGGCATAGGTGGTCAATCCCGGTTGGGCAGAAAGATCCATCCCGATAGAGAGATATCAGCAGGATGAACAATACTCCTGGAATTTTCAGTTGTAACATTCTGGTGCTCATTTTAGTCAGGTTTTTCATTGTTTTGGAAATTAATTGTAGAATGGAAATTCAACATTCAGGCCAATAACCATAATATACTGACATACAAGCGATAATGAAAATAATCGGAATTGGTGCCTGAATATTTTTGTAGTATTATGCTACAACAAAATGTTTCAGATCGCTACACTTTATTATCTTTACTATTATTTGAATCCTTTCGGTTAAATATCAATCATCTGCATAGAATGAAAACCATTAATGCCTGCAACATACTGGTTATTGATGATGATAATGATGTCCTGTATACAGCAAAGCTTGTATTGAAAGGACTTTTTGCCAAAGTTGATACCCTTTCCCGTCCTGCTTTTATACCCGATTGTCTTAAGGATTCCCGGTATGACCTGATTGTACTTGATATGAATTTTTCAAGGGGCAATACTTCAGGTAAAGAGGGACTTGAATGGCTTGGGCAGGATACTTCAGATTGATCCCGAAGCCCGGGTAATTACAACCACCGCTTATGGTGAAATAGATCTGGCCGTTCAGGCGATGAAGATGGGTGCCATTGATTTTATTGTAAAGCCATGGAACAGGGATCAGCTTGTAAATACAATTAAAAATGTTTTAGCAACGGGAAAAGAACAGAAAGACAGATGCAAGGCTATAAATCAAACCATTCTGAATCAGCTGGTTCCCATTCATCACGCTATCCGGAAATTGTCAGCCAGTTCGGAAAGTATGAAACAGGTTCTGGAGACCATAGAAACAGTTGCCCCAACTGATGCTAATGTGCTGATAATGGGAGAGAACGGTACAGGGAAAGAGCTTGTGGCCTGGTCACTGCATTGTGCATCGCTCAGAAGGCAGGATGTATTCGTGCATGTTGATCTGGGGGCTATTCCGGAGACACTTTTTGAATCTGAACTGTTCGGACATGCACGTGGAGCTTTTACAGACGCAAAGGAAGAACGGACCGGAAGATTTGAGTCAGCTTCAGGAGGCACCTTATTCCTTGATGAAATAGGCAATCTGAGCATGCCGATGCAGGCAAAAATCCTTACAGCAGTTCAGAACCATGAGATTATTAAGATGGGTACAAATTATCCGCATCCTATAAATGTAAGGCTGATCTCAGCAACAAATAAGCCATTGTACGAGATGGCTGAATCTTTTGAATTCAGACAGGATCTGCTTTACCGGCTGAACACCGTTGAGATAATCCTGCCTCCTCTCAGGGAGAGAAAGGAGGATATCGCTCTCCTGACAGACTATTATTTGAGCCTGTTTTCAGAGCAGTACGGGAAACATGGAATTTCTATACGGGAGGATACCCGCACCAAGCTTGAAAAATATCACTGGCCAGGAAATATACGAGAACTTGCCCATGCAATAGAAAGGGCTGTTATAATGAGTAAGGATTGTAAATTGAGTCCCGAAGATTTTGTGCTGAAAATCAAGGCTGAACCGGCTGTATATTACGATGAGCCAATCATGCGGGTGGAAGATTATGAAAGAAAAGCCATAACAAATGCACTGAGCAAAAACAGCGGTAATCTCTCAAAGGCAGCTGATGATCTGGGTGTTGCAAGGACAACATTATACAGGAAGATTTCACGCTTCGGGATCGAATCGTGGAAATGAGCAAGCCTGGCTCTTAAACTGTTTTTTGAGTTCTGACACTTATAATTCAAGAACAAGGAATATGCAAAAAATATGGAGCTATATTTCCAATCTCGGTATAAGAGGTAATGAAAGTCAGCCTGAACGGCGGACAATAATCCTGAGCAACCAGTTGAATTTTGCCATGCTTGGATCAATGGTGCTGTTGCTGGCCACAACTGTACCTTTGATGCTATTTACCCGGGATCCTCTCTCGTATGGAACACTAAGGGTTGTCATTCTGATGGGCTTCAACATTCTGAATCTGGTTATTGCAGGCTCTGGTTTTACAAAGCTCAGCAAGTTTTTTCTTATTTATGCTCCTCCTGCAATTTTCCTTCTTGGTCCTACTTTCTACGGTTATGTGGAGGAGGAGAGTTATACCTATTATCCCTATGTTCTGATTTGTGCTTCCATTGTTCCTCATCTGCTCTTACACCCGAAAAATGAAAAATTCCTGTTCTGGTTGTCAATAGTGTATTATCTGGTTCTGGTTATAATTATCGACAGGTTAATGGTAAGTTTTGGAACCACACACTTTCAAATAGTCGATCGGATAAATACATTCTACCCCTTTTATAAAATTGCACAGATAATTCTGTTCATCTTCATCAATGCCAGCATCTATTACCTTCGGATGCTTAATTTCCGTTTTGAGGAGCAATTAAACAGGCAGAATTATGAACTCGACCAGCAAAACAGGGAGTTGCGAACCCAGAAAGATGAGATCGAAAGGCAAAAAGATGAACTTGTAAGAAAGGAGACAAGTACCTGGCAGAATCTTGTTAGCATTATTTCTCATGAAATAGTGAATTCTGCAATACCAATCACCAACCTGGCAGGTATGGGCAGCCAGATGCTGGAGGACGAGTCAGGTGCAGTTCTGAAAGCAAATAAAATAGGCGAGGAGGTTGTTGAGGATATTCATCAAAGTCTTAAAATAATCGAATCCAGGACAAGAGCTCTGGTTAATTTTGTGAAATCCACAAAGAGCCTTACCCAGATCCCAAAACCGGTAATCAGACAGGTAAGTGTAAGGGAATTGTCGGAGAGGATAACTATACTTTATCAGCCGAGATTTAAGGAAGCGGGTATCAGGTTTGAGAAATTTATTTCCCCGCCTGATCTTACTGTTGAGGCAGATCTTGAATTGATAGAGGTAGTGATAATAAACCTCATTCAGAATGCCATTGAGGCGATGGAAGGTATCCATGGTCCGCGGCTCACATTTGTTGCTGAAAAAAACGGGATCGACCAGGTGTGTGTTGCTATTTCTGATAATGGGAAAGGCATAGATAATGAAGTGATGGAAAGGATCTTCCTGCCATTTTACAGCACCAAGACAAATAATTCGGGTATTGGCTTAAGCCTTTCGCAGCAGATCATGATGCTTCATAATGGCAGGATGGAGGTGCGTTCTGAGGCAGGGGAAGGGGCCACTTTCACAATGATTTTCTGATGCTGATTAATCCTTCAGACAGCGGACAGACAGCCCGTCATTCGAACTGTTATTGCCCCTGCCGGTACTGGAATATGTTCCGATGTCATCACTCCAGTAAAACCACTGAAGTGACATTCCTCCTGATTGGTTATACTCCGTTGATGACCACAGATAGACAGAGATTCCAAAAGCATTGAATTGCCCGTCCCAGAATCTGCACCCTGACGGAAGGGCAGAAAATCCTGATATGTTAGTTGCATCTGTAGTTGTACCTTGCCAATGAGATAAGCCTGTTTCCCGTATTTTAGCACTGGCTGTTTCCATACCACCCAGATAATCTACAAAAACGGTCCATTCATTATCGGTTGGTACATGCCATCCGGTTGGGCATAGTTTACCTGAATTAACAGCATACCAATTGTACAGAGCACCATAGCCCTTTGTATAATCAGTTTCGTTATTATACCAGCAGTAACCTGGAGTGGTTAATGCTGTCCATTCCTGTGCCTCAGCAATATAGGGAATAGCAGTGCCATCGTTTAGTGTGCCGGTTATGAGGTTCTCAGCCATCCATGTCTGGGTACCTATCCCGATGGTCTTATATATATTTCCTTCTATATCTGAAACGGTTTCATATATCAGATCAGGATTAAAAATAATCTGACTGAATACCAGAGCCGGTTGTGAAGCTTACCTGATCTCCGTATGAAGTTCCCATACTGTTTGTTACATATGGGCGCACGTAATAAGTTGTATTTGCTGTCAGTCCGGTCATCCGACTTGAATAATTTCCGGTTTCCAGACCGCCATCAGTAGATATGATGTCTGCTGTTGTAGGATTTTGAGAGGTTTTCCAGCAAAACCCGCTGACTGTGATATTTCCGCCGCCGGTACTGGAAATGTATGCTACTGCAACTGCTGATGTCAGTGTTACTGAAGTTACATAGGTTTGAATAACGGTTGCAGTTGATAGCGGGATTGTGCTGAATGAGATCTCATTGCCATAACCTGTTCCCTTGCTGTTTGTGGCATAAGCCCTGACATAATAGGTAGTGTTTGCTGTTAATCCATACAGATAGCTTGTAAATGAACCGATATCTGTGCCATCATCCGTTTTATTGGAGGCTGTTGTAGGATTATGCGTGGTTCCCCAGCAGACGCCACGGGCAGATATGACAGCACCTCCGTCACTTGTAATATGCCCGCCAGAAAATGCAGTTGTTTGGGTAATCTCTGAAGCGTTCTCAGTTGTAATAACGGGTGTTGTCACCGCCGGAGTTTCAGTGTCATTCCCTTTCTTGCATGAATGATTGATTAAAACAAGAACGCACAGCATAAATAATGCAACTATATTTTTAAAGTAGTTTTGCATAATGACAGAATTTGGTTTATCCCATTGCACCTAAATCCGGTATTGAACAAATTTAAACCTTGTTTAAGTAAAAATCAACTTTATTTTAACCACTCCCTAAGTGGCTCCCTGCAACACCTGAATAAAACCCTGACGGGTTTTTGTTTATTTTTCTATAATACACATTTTAAGTGATTTTAAGTCCCTCTCCCCCGCCTTGCTCCGCCGAAGCGGCTACGAGAAGGCGAAGGGAGAGGAATTTAGGGTGAGGTGTATCATTGTAATTCAAAACAGAAAAAGAGATTTGCTGAACTGGATTTGCCCCCTCTTTGCGTTAGCAGAGAGGGGGTTGGGGGTGAGTTCGTGGGTCAGATCAGGATTATGGGGAGTAAATACGATGAGCGTAAAAGACGTTTAGTTTGTGAAATCGCAGGGGATTACCTACGGTGATCCCTTGGGGGGCACCCTGCATAGCCAAACAAACCCTGACGGGTTTTATTTATTTTCCTTCAGCCTCAGTTGAAAGCAAGCTTTCAACTGGTCTTCAGTAAAATAAATAACCCCGCTGACGCGGGGTTTGTTTGGCTTTGCGGAGAGAGGGGGATTCGAACCCCCGGTACCCTTTTGAGGTACACACGCTTTCCAGGCGTGCCAGTTAAACCACTCCTGCATCTCTCCCTTTGCCCTCCGACTTCGTCGGACGAAGTCCGAAGTTTTAACGAAGGAGGGCTTAGCTAAATGGTTATTTCTTTTGGCGCCGCAAAATACGAAAATATTTTTACATAGCCCCTTGTTATGAAATTTCTCCAGCGAGAGAAATTTTAAGCGATTCTGCAACCTTCTCCCTTGAATCATACCTGCCAAGCAAATGCATCAGCTTTGTAACCGATGCCTCCGAGGTGATATCCTTACCGCTCACAACCCCTGCCGCCAGCATCTGACGGCTTGTCTCATAAAGTCCCATCTCAACACTGCCGCCATGGCACTGCGTCACATTGAGTATAATTCCGCCCCTGTCAATAAAGTCAGTAAGATCATCAAGGAACCATTTGTAAGTAGGAGCATTGCCCGATCCAAATGTCTCAACTATAAGTCCCCTCAGCCCTTCAGTATTTATAATTGCTTTTACAAGCTTCTGATTTATTCCGGGGAAGAGCTTTAGATATTGCAACATTTGTGTCAAATGATTTATGGACTATGAGTGTTTTATCATCGGGATTATGTCTTATAAGATGATTAAAATAATTCAGATGCAGACCGGCTTCAGCAAGAAGACGGATAGTTCGGGGACGCAAAAGGCATCGAAATGTTCAGCGCTCATTTTTGTTGTACGGTTGCCACGAGTAAGCTTATTGTCGAAGTAGATACAGACCTCCGGTACGGCAGGCATGTAATTCCCCATGGCTGCAGCAATCTCGATTGCAGTGATCAGATTGTCCCTGCCATCGGTCCTCAGTAGTCCGATAGGCAATTGTGATCCGGTAAAGATCACAGGTTTGCGCAGATTCTCAAGCATGAAGCTAAGCGCTGAAGCGCTGTAAGCCATAGTGTCGGTCCCGTGTAAAATGACAAAACCGTCATAGATGGCTGTATCCCTCTTCTATGATCTCGGCCATTTTTGTCCAGATGACCGGATCAATATTCGATGAATCCTGTACCGGATCGAACGAAACGGAATGGAGCTTATAACCGAATTTCCTGAGCTCGGGGACATGATCGGTTATATGACGGAAGTCGATCGGAACAAGCGAGCCTGTTTCCGGATCATGAACCATCCCGATAGTTCCTCCTGTATAGATTATCAATATTGAAATTTCGCTTTTGTGTTTCATCTGATCAGAGATTAAATAAGCGGATTGAATTGTCATAGGTGATGGCTGCAACCTCCTCTTCCTCCAATCCGAAAGATCTCAGCAAGCTTGTTATTTATCAGACGAATATAGGAGCTCTCATTTCTTTTTCCCCTGTGAGGAACAGGAGCCAGGTAAGGAGAGTCGGTCTCAAGAATCAGATTTCCGGGGACCGACCGATTTCACAATCTTATCCAATCCTGAATTTTTAAATGTCACAATACCCCCGATGCCAAGCAGAAAGCCCATATCTGATTGCCCTTTCAGCATCCGCCTCTGTTCCGGTAAATGCATGCAAAACACCTGTTAATCCGCTGCCTGAGAATTCATCAAGAACAGAAAAAACTTCAGGAAAAGATTCCCGTGCATGTATTACAACAGGAACATTTTTCTTCAGGGCAAAGGTTACCTGTCGCCGCATCGAATAGATCTGTTCCTTAAGGAATGTCTTGTCCCAGTATAAATCGATACCAATTTCCCCGACTGCAATGAAATTATATTCCGTCCAGAGGTCCTCTAGTATCTCAAGCTGATCTCTATAGTCTGCTTTTACTGAAGTGGGATGGAGACCTGCCATCGGAAGACATATTCCGGGAAATCCTGATTCTGCTGATAACATCGGACTGACAGAATATATATCAATATTGGGCAGGAGGAGCTTTTCAATTCCGCTTCTCACAGCCCTTTTTACAACTTCATCCCTGTCGTTGTCAAATTCCGGCAGATAAATATGTGTATGAGTGTCAATAAATTTCATCAAACAACCCCTTGTGCAATCATCGCATTGGCCACTTTAACAAATCCGCCTATATTGGCTCCATCGACGTAATTGATAAATCCATCATCAGCGGTGCCGTATTTCACGCATGTCTTATGAATATTTTTCATTATTACCTGAAGTTTTTCATCGACCTCCTCGCGCGACCATGGAAGCCTCATTGAATTCTGGGTCATTTCAAGACCTGAGGTTGCAACGCCTCCTGCATTGGCTGCCTTGCCCGGTCCGAAGAGTATCTTTGCATTCAGAAAGACCCCGACAGCTTCGATTGTGGAAGGCATATTGGCTCCTTCGGAAACACATTTGCAGCCGTTCTTCACAAGCATCTTTGCCTCCTCTTCATTTATCTCATTCTGGGTGGCATTTGGCATTGCTATATCGCATCTTATCATCCAGGGCCTTTTCCCTTCAAAATATTCAACACCATATTTCTCAGCATATTCCTTTATCCTGCCTCTCCTGATGTTTTTGAGTTCCATTATGAATTTTAATTTTTCAGCATCAATTCCCCTTGGGTCGTATATAAACCCGTTTGAGTCCGACAAAGTAACAACTTTTCCCCCAAGTTCCGTAACTTTTTCAGTTGCAAACTGTGCCACATTGCCTGATCCTGAAATGCAGACTGTTTTTCCTTTAAAGCTTTCCCCCCTTGTTGCAAGCATCTCCTGTGCAAAATATGTAGCGCCATATCCCGTTGCTTCAGGTCTTATCAGCGAACCGCCCCATTCGATTCCTTTTCCGGTGAGTACTCCTGTAAATTCATTTTTCAACCTCTTATACTGGCCAAACAAGATATCCGATTTCACGTCCGCCAACTCCAATATCTCCTGCCGGAACGTCAGTGTCGGCTCCAATATGCCGAAAGAGCTCCGACATGAAACTCTGGCAGAATCTCATTACCTCATTATCTGACTTTCCCTTTGGGATCAAAATCAGATCCGCCCTTGCCTCCTCCCATCGGCAGGGTTGTAAGACTGTTTTTAAAGACCTGTTCAAATGCCAGGAATTTGAGGATTCCAAGGTTTACAGTGGGATGAAGCCTGAGTCCTCCCTTGTAAGGCCCGATTGCACTGTTCATCTCAATCCGGAAGCCTCTGTTTATCTGAACCTCCCCTTTGTCATCGAGCCAGGGTACCCTGAAGATGATTGTTCGTTCCGGTTCTGCGATCCTCTCGAGAATTTTTGCATGCTTGTACTTGGATTTTCTTCGATGAAGGGAATCAGTGATTCTGCTACTTCCTGAACTGCCTGATGGAACTCATTTTCACCAGGATTTCTGGCCTTGATCATAGCCATAAATTGTTGAACTCTCGGATCCATGTCTTATAAATTTAAAGTTAATAGGTCAATCTGGGAGTTAAATATACAAATATTAAAGCAAAAGGCTGTTATTTATGTAAGAAATATATTTGGTCAGAAGTCCATGTTTTAACCCCTCCCTGCCCTCCCCTTAAAAAAATAAGGGGAGGGTAAGAGCTAACAATCTAATAGTAATTTCTTTTGCCCCTTCCCTCTTTATAAAATTAAAAAGCGATTCGAAGTGTCACTGCAAGTAAGATTGTCAAAAAGATTTTTTTAACCGTAAGGACGCAAATGACGCGCAAAGTCGCAAAGATAACGAACGGATATTGCAATTCTTTGACGTGCTTTGCGTTAAACCTTGACGTTCTTTGCGGTTAATGGATTTTGACTTCTACGGAAACCCTCAACATTCGATAATAATAGTTGATTAACGGCTGATTGACAACTGAATGACCATTAAATGACAGCGAAGCCAAATGACAATTGAATGACCCTCATACAGTCTGATATAAATTGCCCGGATAACATTTTACAATTCCCTTGAATTCCATCTGGAGCAGGAGGGAAGAGAGCTTGTAAACAGGAATTTCTGCCAGACGGCAGATTGCATCAATATTCATCTCCCCGTTTTTGACAAGCAGTTCAAAGATCATCTTCTCGTTTTCATCCAGATCTGAGAATAATGTCCTCTGTACCGGAGATTTTGGTTTTTCGCTTTTCCAGTTCAGGAAAAATTCAATATCATCGGCTGATTCAACAAGTGCAGCTTTATTGTTCCGTATCAGACTGTTGCATCCGGCCGACCATTGATCATCCGGTCTTCCTGGTACTGCAAGCACATCGCGGTTATAAGAATTTGCCAGATCAGCGGTAATAAGTGCTCCTCCTTTGATGCCCGATTCAACAACAAGAGTGGCATCAGAGAGTCCGGCTATTATCCGGTTTCTTTTCAGAAAATTATTTCGCTCGGGAAGCGCATCTGAAATAAAATCTGTGAGCAGTCCTCCATTATTTATCATCGATCTGGCTATTGAGGTATGTACTGCAGGATAGATAGTTTTCAGGCCATGACCCAGAACCCCGACAGTCTGAATGTTATTTGAAAGTGCAGCCTTGTGGGCACAGATATCAATTCCGTAAGCAAGTCCGCTGACTACTATCAGGTCAGGATTGCTCATCTGACAGATCTCCAATTATTCTTTCACAAATTTCCCTGCCCCTGTTGGTGGCATTTCTTGTTCCGACAACGCTTAAAATCCGGGCACGAATCAAGATCACAGCTTCCCCTGAAGTAAAAAACCACCGGAGAATCATCACATTGTCTTAATCTGAAAGGATAATCATTATCGAGGTAAAAATAGGTTCTGATCTTGTTCCTTGTAACATACTCTGCCTCCTTTTCAGCAATGTCGAGGTATGATCTTTCAGTTATACTGGCTGCAATTCCTGTTCCTATTCCGGGTATTTTTATAAGATTTCTGTATGATTCCTGAAAAACGGCCTCAACGCTTCCGAAATGTGACACAAGCTTTCGTGCGTTTATATCACCAATGCGCGGGATAAGGCCCAAAGCAATTTTATGCTTAAGGGATATTTCTGACATAGCACCGGAAATTGAGACATATCAAATATATAAAAAAAAGCAGAAACGTTATATGAAACATCTCTGCTTTTTGTCTCTGTTTTTCACGCCCCAAACGTTCCTCATGGGTTGGGACCCCTCAACCTCCCCGGATGGGCTAACCTAAGTGCTTTTACCCTCAGCACTCATTCCTAACTCCCATTTAGTGGGCAGGGGTAAAATGGATTATATCACTCCCATATCGAGCATTGAACTTGCCACCTTCAGGAAACCTGCAATATTGGCTCCTTTTACATAATCAACATATCCATTCTCTCTTTTGCCATGTTTAACACACTGGCCATGAATATTGCACATAATCTCATGAAGGCGGTCATCAACTTCCTTGCTGTTCCATCTGAGCTTCATTGCATTCTGGGTCATCTCAAGTCCTGATGTTGCCACACCACCTGCATTTGATGCTTTGCCGGGAGCAAATAAAAGTCCGTTTTTCTGAATGATCTCTATTGCTTCAGGAGTACTTGGCATATTGGCACCTTCACAGATACAGATACAGCCATTTCTTACAAGAGTTTCAGCATCCTCGGCATTCAATTCATTCTGGGTTGCACATGGAAGGGCAATGTCAACCTTAACTTCCCAGGGGTGTTTATTTTCATGAAATTCAACTCCTTCAAAAGCATATGAATATGGTTTGACAATATCCTCATTCGAAGCGCGGAGCTCGAGCATAAATTCAATCTTTTTGCCTGATATTCCATCAGGGTCATAAACATATCCGTCAGGTCCTGAAATTGTGACTACCTTGCCTCCAAGTTCAGTTGCTTTCAGGGCTGCACCCCATGCAACGTTTCCGAAATCCGCTGATTGCAACTCTTTTATCCTTGAATGATTCTCCCTTTGTGGCGAGCATCTCATTGGCAAAATATACACAGCCGTATCCTGTGGCTTCAGGACGAACGAGAGATCCTCCCCAGTTGCTGCCTTTTCCTGTAAGAACACCGGTATGATCACCTGCAAGACGCTTGTACATTCCATAAAGGAAGCCAATTTCACGTCCGCCAACACCAATATCACCTGCCGGAACATCAGTCTCAGGTCCGATGTATTTCCAGAGTTCAAGCATGAAAGCCTGGCAGAAACGCATAACCTCAGCATTTGATTTTCCTTTGGGATCAAAATCAGAACCACCCTTGCCTCCTCCCATAGGGAGAGTTGTAAGAGCATTTTTGAAGATCTGTTCAAATCCAAGGAATTTAAGAATTGACAGGTTTACACTCGGGTGGAAGCGAAGCCCTCCCTTGTAAGGACCAATTGCATTGTTAAACTGAATCCTGTAACCGAGGTTTACCTTTACATTTCCTTCATCATCAACCCATGGAACTTTAAAAGTAAGAACGCGGTCGGGTTCGATGATCCTCTCGATGATGTTTGCAGATTCAAACTGCGGATTCTCATTATAAACCTCCTCGATTGATTCAAGTACTTCTCTTACGGCCTGTAAATACTCAACCTCGCCGGGATGCTTCTTCTCGAGGTTGTTCATGATTTTATCTACATTCATTATTCTTATATTTTAATTGTTAATCGTGGTAAAAATGACACATCAAATTTGATGTTGTTATAAATTATTAAAAATGATAAAACTCATGTTATCAGATGATAACCTTCACACCCCCGGAGTATGCTGATTTAATGACCTGAATAATTTTGCTCTCTCCTCCCGTGAAAGGGCACTTATGTAAACAGGAGGATATTTTGCAACTCCTTCCCTGAAGCTTCTGATACAGTGTAATGCTCACTTTCAGCCCGAATAACCTGACTTCACTCTTATAACCTGAGAAGGATTGCTTATTTATCTCAATTGAGTTTTTCCTTCCTCCTATAATTCCGGCGGTAAAATATCTGATAACTATGCTTTCCCCTTCATCCGAAAAAGATATATACTGATAATTGAGGATCATTGGCATCAGAGCATACGCTAGATATAATCCAAGCAGAATTAGTGTCCATGCAGTGTCGCTCATTCCAAGAAGCGGATATTTTATCATCTCTGCTATATAGGTCAGGACTATAAATGCAAGGATAAAAACTGTCGCTCCGAACAGTTTTATCCGCATACTTATAATTGTCTTGCTGTTGTCGAATGTCATAATGTAAATTTAAATAAAATTACAAGTATTTCAGCTATCTGTTCTATCGTCTTGTCTTAAAGAACTTCAGCAGCAATTCCCTGCATTCATCCTCAAGGATCCCTGAGGTAACAATCGTTTTTGGATGGAGCAATGTGCCTGTGAGGGTCCTGAAACCCCTCTTTTCATCAGCCGCACCATAAACAAGCGCCGTTGCCTGGCTCCAGCCAATGGCGCCGGCACACATGCCGCATGGCTCCAGCGTAACATAGATAGTACAATCAGTCAGGTATTTGCCTCCAAGCCAGTTAGTTGCAGCAGTAATTGCCTGCATCTCAGCATGCGCGGTCGGATCCTTTAGCGTTTCAGTGAGATTGTGAGCCCTCGCTATTATCTGCTCGTTGCATACAACTACTGCACCAACAGGAATTTCCTGTTTCTCATATGCTTTATACGCCTCCGCAAGCGCTGCCTTCATATAAAACTCCTCCTTTGTCCTGGACCATTGTCTTCATTTTTGTTGTTTAAAAGTAGAAAGAAAATTGAGATTTCACTTTCCACAGGCAACCGATAATTTCTTATTTTTGCTGAAAATTTAAACAAAACAAAATGTACAGGACACATACATGCGGTGAGCTGACTCTGAAGAACGAAGGACAGGATGTTGTTTTAGCCGGTTGGGTTCAGAAGTCAAGAGACCTTGGAGGAATGACTTTTGTTGATCTGCGGGACAGATATGGTATTACCCAGCTGGTTTTTAATATGGAGACCAACAGTGAACTGTGTGAAAAAGCCCGTAAGCTCGGTCGTGAATTTGTTGTACAATTTAAAGGAAAAGTCAGGGAACGCAGTAATAAGAACCTTAAGATTCCTACAGGTGAGATCGAAATAGAAGCCGAAGAGCTGAATATCCTTAATAAAAGCGAGCTTCCTCCGTTCACAATTGAGGAGGAAACCGACGGAGGCGAAGAGCTGAGGATGAAATACAGATATCTCGACCTTCGCAGGGCTTCGGTTAAGGATAATATTATTCTCCGGCACCGCTTTGCACAGGAGGTTCGTAAATACATGGATTCAATCGGATTCATTGAGGTGGAGACTCCTGTTCTGATAAATTCAACTCCTGAGGGAGCACGCGATTTTGTAGTTCCTTCCAGGATGCAGCCCGGTACATTTTATGCCCTGCCCCAGTCACCGCAGACACTGAAACAGCTGCTGATGGTAGCAGGATTCGATAAATATTTTCAGATAGTCAAATGCTTCAGGGATGAAGACCTGAGGGCTGACCGGCAGCCTGAGTTTTCACAGATCGACTGTGAGATGTCATTCGTTGAAAGTGAGGATATTCTGAATACTTTTGAAGGGCTGGCCAGATATCTTTTTAAACAAATAAGAGGAGTGGAGTTCAGTGAACCCTTCCTGAGAATGAGTTATAAAGAGGCAATGGACTTCTACGGATCCGACAAGCCGGACCTGAGGTTTGGAATGAGGTTCACCGACCTTACACGGAATTGTAAAAGGGAAGGATTTTGCTGTATTCGATACTGCTGAATATGTAGGAGGCATATGTGCTGCAGGTTGTACCGAATATACAAGAAAGCAGCTTGATGAACTCACTGAATTTGTCAGAAGACCTCAGATAGGAGCAAAAGGACTTATATATGTCAGATACAATCCTGACGGCACTCTGAAATCATCGGTTGATAAATTCTATTCGCCGGAGGAGCTGAAAATATGGGCTGAAACAATGGATGCCAAACCCGGTGACCTCATGCTGATCCTTGCAGGCGACAGGAAGAAAACCCTGTCTGCACTTTCGGAATTAAGACTTGAGATGGGCAACAGGCTTGGCCTCAGACAGAAAAATAAATTCATTCCGATGTGGGTGGTTGATTTTCCTCTTTTTGAGTGGGATGAGGAGGAAAAAAGATTTTTTGCAATGCATCATCCATTTACCTCACCAGTACCTGAGGATCTCCATATGCTTGAGAGTGATCCGGGCATGGTCAGAGCCAATGCCTACGACCTTGTAATAAATGGTGTCGAGATAGGAGGCGGATCAATAAGGATCCATGATGCCTCTGTTCAGAAACAAATGTTTAAAGCATTGGGATTCAGCGATGAAGAGGCCAGTGAACAATTTGGTTTTCTCCTGAATGCATTCAGATTCGGAGCTCCCCCTCACGGAGGTGTGGCTTTCGGTCTTGACAGATGGGTTGCCATGATGGGAGGACAGGATTCGATCAGGGATTTTATGGCATTCCCGAAAAATAATTCAGGACAGGGATGTAATGCTCGACACTCCTTCACGGATATCTGAAAAACAGCTGGATGAACTGCAGATTACACTGGGGAGGAAAAAACAATAAATAGTGTTAACGGTGAATAAGAGCGGAATTGAAAGATCGTAAAATCAAATACATTTCCCAATCAGCGTGGCAGATGTGCATCTTTCAATAATCACATCAGCATATTCTCCCTTTGAGAGTTCTATTGCAGGAAATACAACAACTTTATTCTGTGAGGTTCGTCCTGAAAGGAATTCTTCAGATCTTTTTGATGTTCCTTCAATAAGACCTCAAAGGATTTTCCGACATCATTCTTCTTCGATTTTGCAGAGAGCCTGTTCTGAAGAGCTATCATTTCGCTCAGCCTTTCAGCTTTGATATTTTCAGGTACATCATCAGCGTATTTCCTGGCTGCTTTTGTTCCCGGTCTTTCACTGTATTTAAACATATATGCGAAATCATATCCCACCTGTTCCATGAGTGAAAGTGACTCCCTGTGATCCTCTTCAGTCTCGGTGCAGAAACCTGTGATCATGTCGGTTGAAAGGGCGCAATCAGGAATTATTGTGCGTATTGCATTGACCCTGTCAAGATACCATTCCCTTGTATATTCCCTGTTCATGAGCTTAAGGATGCGGCTGCTTCCGCTCTGGGCAGGCAGATGAATATGCTTGCAGATATTTCTGTGCCTGGCCATTACATGCAACAGATCAGTCAGAGATATCCTTTGGATGAGATGTTGAAAACCTTACCCTCATAAGCGGGCTGATAGCTGCAACACTTCTCAAGAAGTTCAGGAAAACCTGTCGTTGAATCACCCTCAGCCCATTTATAAGAATCTACATTCTGTCCGAGAAGGGTAACCTCCCTGTAACCCATTTCAAACAGATCATTAACCTCTTTCAGAACCGAGTCGGGATTGCGGCTTCTTTCCGCTCCACGGACATAGGGCACAACACAATAGGCACACATATTGTTGCAGCCTCTCATTATTGATACAAAGGATGACACCCCATTCTTGTCCATTCTGACAGGTGAAATATCAGCATAAGTCTCTTCCCGTGAGAGCAGAACATTGACAGCTTTATGACCTGCCTCGGCTTCAGCCACCAGAAGCGGAAGCTCACGATAAGCATCAGGCCCGACAACAATATCAACAAGCTGTTCCGTCTCAAGGAGCTTCTCCTTCAGTCTCTCAGCCATACAGCCGATTATCCCTATTTTAAGATCTTTCCGTTTCTTCTTCAGATGACTTATGGCCTTTAGCCGCCCCATATCCTCTGCTCGGCATTGTCGCGGATCGAACAGGTGTTTATCAGTATTAGTCCTGCATCATTTATGTTGTCCGACTGGCTATATCCGGCTCCCTGAAGAATAGAGACCACAACCTCACTGTCAGCGACATTCATCTGACATCCATAGGTCTCGATATATACTTTTTTTGACATTGATAAAATTTTACTGGACTGAAATAATTGATGTCAGTGAGCTCCCCTCAGTCTGGTTCCTTCCTTCGTCAGCCGAAGGCTCAGCCCGAAGGCCTGGCTACCACGCCTCGCGGCTTCTAACGCTCGCCCCCTCATTCCTCATTCCTCACGCCTCACCCTCATCCTCACCCCTTCTTTTCCCGTCACAAATCTATGAACTATGAATGAGGTTTGAAAGAATTATTTAAATTTGCAGCAATAAAATCAATCTGTTAAGATATGTCAGGTCATAGTAAATGGTCAACAATAAAGCGGAAAAAAGGTGCAATTGACGCCAAAAGAGGAAAGATATTTACAAAGATTATCAAAGAGATAATTATTGCGGCAAAGGAGGGAGGAAGCGATCCGGAAACCAATGCACGGCTCAGGCTTGCAGTTCAGAATGCCAAAGGTGCCAATATGCCTAAGGATAATATTGAACGGGCAATAAAAAAAGCAACCGGAGCCGAAGCTGAAAGTTTTATTGAAACCTCTTTTGAAGGATATGGCCCAAGCGGTGTTGCTATTTTTGTTGAATGTCTTACTGATAATAATAACAGGACAGTGGCTGCAGTAAGGTCAGCTTTCAATAAGCATGGAGGAAACCTTGGAACCAACGGCTCGCTGAGTTTCCTGTTTGAAAGAAAAGGGATATTTTCAATCAGGAATGAAGGTTTGTCTCTCGAGGATATCGAACTCGAGATGATTGATGCCGGTGCCGAAAATTTAGAGGTTGATGGCGATATGATTATCATATCATGTGCCAAGGAAGAATTCGGAAGTATAAACAGGAAGCTGAATGAACTTGGAATTGAGCCTGAGGAGGCCGGACTGAAACGTATACCGAATGACACCAAGAAGGTCGATCTTGACTCTGCAAAAAAAGTGCTGAGACTGATTGATACTCTTGAAGATGATGATGATATACAATTTGTTTATCATAACCTTGAAATGACTGACGAACTGGCAGCTGAACTGGGATAAGATTCACAACGTGGAAAAAATTAATAAATCCGGGGAATACCTTTCAATCCTGTCAGGGAATTATTATTTTTGCGCCATGATCAGAAATGTATTTTCCTTCTTGATAATTCTTCTCTTTTCGACAGGAATAATAAAGGCACAGGCATTTGTAAAGACAACTGATCTCTTTATCCGGTCAGATGAAACGAGTCATGCCGGGCAGCTTAAAATCATACAGGATCCCTCAATAGATACTCTCATAAGCAGATATATTCTGATTAATGAGAATATCTACAGCAATAACGGAGTATATGGAATGAAAGGGTTCAGGATACAGATTTACAGCAGTTCAAACAGAAATGCCAGGGAAGAATCAAATAAAGCAAGAGCAGCATTTATGAGCAAATTTCCTGATATTGCTTCATATCAGTTATATGCCGAACCGGGCTATTTCAAAATAAGAGCCGGTGACTTCCGAACAAAAACAGAGGCAACAAGGTTATTTCTGCTGGTGAGAAAAGAGTTTCCTGATGCATATCTGGTCCCTGATATAATTAATTTCCCGGACCTGAATACAAAATAACTATGAGCGAGAATATCAAACACGAATGTGGCATAGCAATGTTAAGATTGCGCAAGCCACTGGAATTTTATATTGAAAAATACGGTACCTGGAATTATGGTCTGCAGAAGATGTACCTGATGATGGAAAAGCAGCATAACAGGGGGCAGGATGGTGCTGGCATCGCAGGGATCAAATTGAATCTAGCACCAGGGAACAGATATATTTTCAGACAGAGATCAAACCTTGCAAATCCGATCAAAGGAAATTTTTACTGCCATATACAGCGATATTGATGCATTCAGAAAGAGACACGACAGAGGATTTCAATAATCCGGATTTTATAAGGGACAAAGTTCCATTTGCATGCGATATCTACCTCGGGCATCTTCGTTATGGAACATACGGAAACTACAATATCGACTATGTTCACCCTGTGAGCCGGGAGAACAACTGGAAATCACGTAACCTTGTGATGGCAGGTAATTTCAACCTTACAAATGTCGGCGAAGTATTCAGCAGCCTTGTCAGACTGGGTCAGACTCCTGTTGACTTTTCGGATACAGTGACAATACTTGAAAATGTAGGACACAGGCTTGATGAAGAAAATGAAAGACTCTTCCGGAAGTTCAAGGATCAGGGATACTCCAAACAGGATATATCTCCGCTTATTGAGAGCAATATGGATGTTGCCTCAATTTTAAGAAAAGCAAGCAGAAACTGGGACGGTGGATATGCCATGACAGGCATGATTGGTCATGGTGATGCCTTTGTGATGAGAGACCCTGCAGGTATAAGACCTGCTTATTATTATATTGATGATGAAGTAGTGGTTGTCGCCTCAGAACGCCCTGTTATACAGACAATCTTTGATGTAAAAACCCAGGATGTAATGGAGCTTCCTCCTGCAAGCGCCATAATAATAAAAGCTTCGGGTGAGACCTCAATTGAAAAGCTGAGGGAAGAGACAGAACAAAGAAAATGCTCTTTCGAGAGAATATACTTCTCACGCGGAACAGATGAAACCATCTACAGTGAAAGGAAAAAACTGGGAGAGCTGCTGACACACCCTGTTCTTAAAGTCTGTAGACTATGATCTTGATAATACTGTCTTTTCATATATCCCGAATACTGCTGAAAGTGCATTCTACGGATTGATAAAAGGCGTTGAGAGTTATCTGAACGAAGCCAAAATTGAAAAAATTGTAAGTTACGGCAAGGATATTTCAAGGGAGAAGCTTTCAGAAATTATTCAGCAAAGACCAAGGGTTGAGAAAATTGCCGTAAAGGATGCCAAGCTGAGAACATTCATAACTGAAGATAAAGGACGTGATGACCTTGTAGGGCATGTCTACGATGTAACATATGGTGTTATAAGGCCAGGACTCGATAACCTTGTTGTGATTGACGATTCAATTGTGCGTGGCACCACTCTTAAACAAAGTATCATCAGGATACTTGACCGCCTTGATCCTAAAAAGATAGTTGTCGTTTCTTCATCACCGCAGCTCAGATATCCCGACTGCTATGGAATTGACATGGCAAAGCTTGGCGATTTTATTGCTTTTAAAGCTGCAATTGAACTTTTGAAGGATACCGGAAGAGAATCGCTGATTCAGACCATCTACAAGGAAGCCCTTGCTGAACTCAGCAAACCTGTCGATGGAGATGAGAAATGTTGTGAAGGAAATTTATAAGCCATTCTGTCCTGACGAAATTTCAAAAAAGATCTCCAGCTCTGCTCAGATCCGAGGAGATAAATGCAGAAGTCGATATAGTATTTCAATCAATTGAGGGTCTTCATGAGGCTTGTCCCGGTCATTCGGGCGACTGGTATTTCACAGGCAATTATCCGACACCCGGTGGTAACAAGGTTGTAAACCAGTCGTTTGTCAATTTTGTCGAGGGCAAGAATGTAAGAGCTTACTGATTTTCGTGTGAAAACCAGGTAAGAGGGAAATCCTTTTTATAGGAAGAGAGATGCCTGTTTATCTTCTCAACATATATATCCCTCAGAGTAATCATGATGCCGGTTTCTTCAACATTCCCGAATTTGTGATTTATAAAGGTGCCGAATGTGCGCATTGTCGGCGAGAGATTCATATATGCATTGATTAAAGGAGGAATGTTCTCATTCAGATTTCTTACCTCCCTGGAAAGGATTTTGTAATTCTCCTTGTATCTCCATCCCCTGAAAATCTTCCTCATTTCCTCCTGGTGGATTTCAATGTTGGCCGGTTCAATAGGTATAACAAGGCCATCAGGATCATTGAAATGCCGTCTTGAGAAAATATAGTATCATATTCCTTGCTTTGGGATTGAAATGAGGATACATTGTAACTTTCCCGAAAAGATATTTGAGATGATGGTTGTCAATAATAATCGCTCCCAGTCCATCCCAAAGGTTATCCAGGGCAAAAAGACTTTTCCTTCCCATTGAACGCGACTGGTAGTCGGGATGAACAAATGACCTGCCAAGCTCCATCAGATGAGGATAATATTTTCTCATGAATTTGTCGGAGAAATGAAAATAGGTTGATGATGCAAGCTTTTTTATATCAGTATTCCGTCTGTCCTTTCTCCGGAAAATAAAAACGGTATCCGCCAATGATCTCCCTGTTTTCAGGGTCCCACACTATCAACTGCTTTCTGGGGACCAATTATTGCAGTATCAAATTCATCAATATCGATCTCCTTGCCGGTTCCTCCTCCGGCATGACGAAATGTGATCTCCCTAACCCGTCCTACCTCATGCATGAGTGCAGGAGAATTGTTATTGTCAAAAATATATACCTCATTGTTGCCATTATTGGTCCTTCGAAGCAACTTGTCAGGGGTTAGTTCGGCAATTAGTCTGATCTTTTGGCAGCTGTGCAACCACTGGTTTCATGCAAAATGGGTAAAAGGTGAACAGATTCCAGGATAAATTCAACAAAATTCAGGATGCAAGTTACTCTTTTTTTTGATTCCTGAATTATTACTGACTCAAGAGATTCCAGCTCATATGATTTTGCTTTCACCCATTCTGCCCATTCCACAGCTGATCTGCTCTTGTCAAATGTCTGCCATGGGATTTTCTTTCCGAAGACAAGCCGGATCTCTTTGCCTCTTTGTCTGAACATCTCATCCGCCAGGTAAAGCATCTCAATATTAGCCTTCAATCCGATAAATTTTCTGTAAGTTGGCAAGGTTATAGAAAAAGTCTGAATTTCTTCCTGAAAAGTATGCCGGAATTACATCTCTCTGATGTTGTATAGCTTTTGTAATGAAGCTTTTATGCCATTCAAGGTCTCTTATTACTCCTCTTTTTTTCCTTGAACAGAGTCCTGCCGGAAAATAGAGAATCTGGCTCTCTGAAGCATAGGCTTCCTCAATCCTTCTGGCAGCCTCTTTTCCCTGGGGACCATGCTTGTTCACGGCAAGAAAGATCCCTGACAGATTCCTGATGCTTGTAAGAATATCATTAACCGGAAATTTTATGTCCCTGTAAACCTTCGATACTTCATGTATGAATACAAGTCCGTCAAGCCCTCCGAGAGGATGATTGGAAACAAATATATACCGGCCCGACTGAGGAATATTCTCTGTACCTGAAACCTCTGCCTTTATTCCAAGAAATATCAAGACCTGCTTCAATTAATTCAACATCCTTCAGATCTCCTGACGCTTCAAGAAACTGGTTCAGATCTTCCTGATGGACAATTCTTTTCAGGTAATTGACGATGAAGCGGGGAATAATTTTCCTGAGTCGTGGATTCTTGGAATAGAGAACCCCCTCGACATCAATTTTCGGGATCTCTTTTGTTGCATTTTGAGTGTCCATCTGGTTGCTGCAGCTTAAAATCTCGGGATCAAAATTACCAAAAAAAGTGACAAAACAGGTGATATTCCTTTGTGTCCTTTGTGAGGTACTTAATGATCCTTTGTGTTTAAATGATTAAAGATTAAACACGAAGTACACTAAGGGGTTCACAAAGGCTAAAAAGGAATTACTCGACAGTCTCTTTTCTTTCGTCATATGTTTTAATCTATTTTTCTGGTATTTATTTGGTTGCATTATGTCATTTTATCGGAGACCCGGAAAGAAAGTTATTAACAAAGATGGAAAAAAGTGGGGCAAAGTGGAGCAAAGTGGATAAAAAATACTTATTTTAGCCCTTTAATATAACCAGCGAGGATGGCCACATTTATAGGTGATTACACGTGCAAGGTAGATGTCAAAGGGAGGATAATACTTCCGATGGCATTCAAGAAGCAGATGCCTGCCGATGCACAGGATCATTTTGTGGTTAAAAAGGACATCTTTGAGAACTGCCTCGTGCTCTTATTCAATTGAGGATTGGAACAGGCAGCTCGAAAAGATCAGGAAAAGGATTAACCCCTATAACCGTGAGCATAATATGTTCCTCAGGAATTTTTTCAAAGGTACTGCGGAACTCTCGCTTGACAATAATAACCGTCTGCTGATTCCTAAAAGGCTTATGGATCTGATTGGTGCGGAAAGAGATGTTGTGCTGGCCGGGCAGGATGGACGTATCGAGATCTGGGCTGAGAATGTCTATGGGACGATCGAGTATGGCTGCAGGTGAATTTGCCGATCTGGCTGAGAAATTGATGGGTGGTAGTAATAATGATCCTGAAAAATAATGGTGTACCATATTCCCGCATTGCTCAAAGAGAGTATTGATGGGCTGAATATAAAGCCTGACGGTATTTACGTTGACGTTACATTCGGAGGAGGAGGGCACTCAATGGAGATTCTGAAGAGGATTAAGAACGGGTAAGCTTGTAGCGTTTGACCAGGATGATGATGCGGCAGTCAATGTTCCTGTTGATAAGAGATTTCTCTTCCTGGATCAGAATTTCAGGTTTCTAAAGAACAATCTTCACTTTAACGGAATAGAATCAATTGATGGTCTCATTGCCGATCTGGGTGTTTCATTCCATCAGTTTGATGAACCCTCCAGGGGATTTACTTTCAGACAGGATGCCCCTCTGGATATGAGAATGAACAAGAGCGCGAAAATTACAGCTGCACATCTTCTCAATACCCTGGATGAACCGTCGCTGGCTGATCTGTTTTACAACTATGGAGAACTGATCAATTCAAGAAGGATCGCGAGGGAGATTGTAGCATACCGGATGGTCAGACCAGTTTTAACTGTTGAGGATATTATTGGCGCTGTCGGGAAACTGGCTCCTCACAGACAGGAACATAAATTCTATGCGAAATTGTTCCAGGGTCTGCGGATTGCAGTTAATCATGAGATTGATTATCTGAAGGAGATGCTCGGTCAGTCTCTCGATCTGCTCAACCCCGGAGGACGCCTGGTCGTAATAACATATCATTCCCTCGAGGACAGGGTAGTAAAAAATTTTATGCGTACAGGAAATTTTGAGGGAGAGGAGAAAAAGGATTTCTACGGAAATTTAGAAACACCCTTCAGGATAATTACAAGAAAAGGAATTACTCCGGAGAGCCGAAGAGATTGCCCTGAACAAAAGAGCAAGAAGTGCAAGGCTGAGGGTAGCAGAAAAAATCTGACAGATGGCGGAAGAGAAGGAAATAAATACACAAGCAGGCAAAAACTGCCAGTTTTATCAGGGAACTTCTGAGCGGGAGCATGATCTCTGAAAAGATCATACTCAAAAATCTCGGTTATGTTTCGCTTATAACCTTGCTGGCTGCATTATACATAGGAAACAGGTTTCATGCGGAAAAACTTACAAGGGAGACAGGCAAGACTTCAGAAAGAGGTCAGGGATCTCAGGGCAGAATCGCTTTCGACTTCAGCAGATCTTATGGATGTTGCGAGACAATCGGAGGTGTACAGGCTGGTCAGGGAAAAAGGTCTGAATCTTGAGGAGCTGAAAACTCCTCCATATAAATTGCTTGTAAACAGAAAATAGGAAGAATGGCAATCAGGGATGAAATAGTGTGGCGTAGTGGCGTTGTATATTTTGCAATAGCCTCACTTGCTGCTGCATTGCTGATCCGTATTCTCATTCTTCAATACATTCAGCATGGCAAATGGGCTGACATGAGCGAAAAATATGTCTTTAAAACCGGCGAGGTGCAGGCCAACAGAGGCGATATTCTCACAGATGACGGACGGCTGCTCGCGAGTTCAGTTCCCTACTATACGATTTACATGGACACCAGGAGCACAGGAATGACCCCATCAACATTCTCAGGAGGGATAAACGGGTTATCGGCAGGACTTTCACGCCTTCTTGGTGAAAGGTCAGCTGCCGGCTGGAAGGATCTGATCACTGACGCCAGGAGAAAAGGTGACAGGTACCTGCTTATCAAAGAGAAAGGTCGACTATCAGACATCTAAAAGCGCTGAGGGAACTGCCTATTTTCAGGGAAGGCCAGTACAGGGGAGGTATGGTAGCCCAGGTTGAAAGCAAAAGAATCCTTCCGAACAACGATCTGGCTGCCCGAACAATTGGCTATCTGAATCTGGGAAATGAAGGAAATGAGGTAGGCATTGAAGGATCTTTTGACAGGGAACTGGCCGGAAGAAATGGAGTTGCAGTGAAACAGAGACTAACCGGTGGTGACTGGATAACTGTTGAAAATACGAACAGCGTTGAATCGATTGACGGAAATGATGTTGTTACAACGCTCGATATAGACCTTCAGGATGTTGCCTCTACAGCCCTGCTGCGCCAGCTGAAAAATCATGGTGCGCATCATGGCTGCGCAGTGCTTATGGAGGTGGCAACCGGCGATGTAAAGGCAATTTCAAACCTTGAAGTAGGAGGTGACGGGGATTATCATGAATCGTACAATTATGCCGTGGGAGAGAGCACCGAACCAGGTTCCACATTCAAACTCCCGGTCACTTATGGCTGCAATCGAGGACGGCGTAATTGACACAGGCGACATAGTTGACACAGGTACCGGAAGTGTGAAATTCTATAACAATATAATCAAGGATACCAAAGAAGACGGTTATGGAAAGATCTCAGTAAAACAGGTCTTTGAAAAGTCATCAAACGTGGGAACATCAAAGATCATTTACGAGCATTATAAAGACAATCCCAAAGACTTTGTAAACAGGCTTTATGCAATGAAGCTTAATGAAAAGCTCAACCTTCAGATTAAAGGGTGAAGGAACCCCTCTTATAAGATATCCTGGCGATAAATTATGGTCGGGCACTTTCACTACCCATGATGTCGCACGGATATGAGGTCCAGATGACTCCGCTTCAGGTGCTTACCTTTTATAATGCAGTTGCAAATGATGGCAGAATGATGAAGCCAAGGTTCGTTACTGAAGTACTCCGCAACGGATCTGTCATAAAGAGATACGGACCCGAGGTGATTATCAACTCGATAGCATCACGGTCCACAATCCGGAAGGCCAGGATTATGATGGAGGGTGTTGTCGAACATGGCACTGCAACCAATCTTAATAACCAGAATTACAGAATAGCCGGCAAGACAGGTACTGCCCAGATTGCAAAAGGCAAGTCAGGTTACAGGCAGGATGCAATGATCTCTTACCAGGCCTCTTTTGTGGGTTATTTTCCTGCCGAGAATCCTCTTTACTCATGTATTGTTGTTGTCAATGCACCGTCAAACGGGGTTTATTATGGCAATATAGTAGCCGGTTCAGTCTTCAAGGAGATTTCCGATAAGGTGTATGCAACCCGCTTTTTCAGGGAATACATTCCCGAAAAACAGACAACCTGATTGTTGCTGCCCCTGAGGCTGGCAATGGCTACAGAGAGGATATAAATGAAGTGCTGAAAAACCTTGAGGTTCGCTATAGGCGTACTGCAGATGACGACATGGGTAGCTACCCGCGAAAGTGGCGATACAATAAGGCTTGCCGGAATAAAACTGCAGAAAGGCCTTGTTCCGGATGTAAGAGGGATGAGCCTGAGGGATGCTATATATCTCCTTGAGAATTCGGGGTTAAGGGTAAGATACAATGGAAAAGGAAGGGTGATGAGGCAATCACCGGAGCATGGAGCAAGGTATTCCGCCGGTTCAGTGGTCTCACTTGACATGAATATGTGATATGATGAAGATAGACGAAATATTGAAAGGCATCGATGTGGTCTCTTTCTCGGGAGAAAAGAACACATTTATTTCAGGTATTGAATTTGATTCCAGGAAAGTGACAGAAGGATCTCTTTTCATAGCTGTAAGGGGAACCACAAGCGATGGTCATGATTTTATCAACAGATGCCGTTGCCTCTGGTGCCGCAGCAGTTATCTGCGAAACACTCCCGGGAAAGAGGGATAAGAACGTATGCTGGATTCAAGACCACCGATTCGGCAAAAGCCCTTGGATGTGCAGCTTCCAACTTTTTTGGCAATCCGTCATCATTACTGAAACTTGTAGGTGTCACAGGCACAAATGGCAAAACCACTATAGCAACCCTGCTTTACAATATGTTTATAAGGCTCGGCTATAAATGCGGATTATTCTCAACAGTTTGTAATTATATAAACGGGAAGGAACTTCCTGCTACTCATACAACTCCCGATCCTGTGCAGCTGAACAGGCTGCTGGCAGAAATGGCAGAAGAGGGATGCAGCTATGCATTTATGGAGGTGAGTTCACATTCAGCTGACCAGAAAAGAATAGCCGGGCTGACATTTGAAGGCGGGATCTTCACAAACCTTACACACGATCATCTCGATTATCATAAGACATTTGATAATTACCTGGCAGCCAAGAAAAGTTTTTTTGACTCGCTGTCTCCTGATTCATTTGCACTGGCCAATATTGACGACAGGAACGGCAGGGTAATGCTTCAGAACTGCAAGGCACGAAAATTTACCTTTTCTACAAGGGGGATGGCAGATTTTCGTTGTATTATAATCGAACAGGGATTTGAAGGGATGAATCTGAAAATGCAGGGAGAAGAAGTCTGGACAAGATTCACAGGTGATTTCAATGCATCCAATCTGCTCGCCGTATATGCTGCCTCCGAATTGCTCGGAGCCACAAAACATGAAATACTCACAATTCTCAGCGATCTGCATCCTGTTTCAGGAAGACTGGAAGTATTTAAATCTCCCGGTGGGATCTCGGGAATTGTCGATTATGCCCATA
>CAWFRW010000016.1:0-107237 GCA_963818295.1 uncultured Bacteroidales bacterium | reverse complement strand
TGTGAACTGCCAGTTTATTTTTGATTTCTTACCTTTTCTAATTTGCATCCAGACTATATCTTCACATTTTACCTCTACCTGAAGTACATACAATTCAAACTCTGCCATATTCAACCGGCTTCCGTGCCTGGGCGTGTAGGCAAAAGTAAATCTGGAGATTACGACTCAAATAATCTTGAGAAATATAAGGCTTCTGGGGTGGAATATTACCGAATCACATTTACATGATAGAATAACAGTGGAAACTTTAAAGTTTCCCTGCGCCGCTACAGAATTAATGCAGAGTCAATTAGCACAGTTGCACTAGTTGTCACAAGTCAGGAAGTATTTGATGCCGGAACAGGAGCTCCTGTAAGCAGAAATGAGATCACCCAACGTGATGACTATTTTGCATGCATGTCAGGTTATGATGCGGATTCAAAATGCTATCTGGCTGTAAATACAAACTATGAAGTGCTCTTCATTGATCTTGCAACCGGAGCAATTAAAAAGTCATATAAGCTTGATGAACCTGTTAATGATATAAAGTTCTGGAAAAAATAGTATGATGAGCCGCTAAACTGCTACCTTTTTAATCAAAGCCTCAAGGTTACCTGCAAAAATCTTCTGCTTCTGATCAGCAGAAAGAAAAGAGTTTTTTATCCTCGCAATAACCGTCGACGGATCATTAATGCTGAAATCGGAACCGAAAAGAACCCTGTCGGGACCTATCTTTTTCACTGCATATTCAAGGACTCCTACCCTGTCATGACCATATCCTGAGGTGTCGAGATAAAAATTAGGATTCTTTGCCACCATATCGATCCTCTTGAAAATATCTTCATATTCGTGATCGTCTCCGAAGTGGGCAAAGGCGATCGTGGCCTGTGGAAATTTCTGGGTTATATATTCCATCTCACCATGCTCGGTATGAAGAGCCAGAACCATATTCAGACTGGTAACGTGATCAACAAGCATTTCGAATTCTGTGATTGAATAATTATATGGGAATCATATAGTTGCAAAGCTCCCCGACCCAGACAAAACCAAGCTGGTTGTGGCAATACTCAATTTCCTTCAGTGCCTCATCGATAAACTGCGGGTTAACGACACATGCTCCCGTAAACCGTCCTTTATATTTTTCAACATTCCTGGCAACTTCCCGGTTCCCGGCGATAAATTCTTCCGGCTTGATACCGTAGCTCTTCTGTGAATTTATAATTCCCCTCTTCACACCTGTTTTATCAAGGTATTTGACAAAATCATCAAATGTCTCCGTTACTTTATACCATTGCCAGTCTTCTCCTTTATCTGACGGAGAGTGCAGATGACAGTCAAAAATCTCGAAAAAGTCATTATCACCCTCCGGGTTATCCCTGCGATCACTCGCTGCAATGATGCCAGGCATTACTGAGGATGCTGCAACAGCCCCGGCTAATAATGTTGTACCTTTGGACAGGAAATCCCGTCTTGGTAGTAGTAGTTTCCCGTCATTAAGCTTCTCAGATTTCATAATCATATTCTTTTTAATGTTCATAGAATTTGTTCTTAACCATTTAACCCACCCCTGCCCCTCCAGGGAGGGGATCATATCACCATGGTACCATTAAACCGTAATACCATATTGCCAATTTACCTTTCAATCCGATAATAAAATTATTGCAACAAAAGCAATTATTAATCCGGTAAGCAAAATTCCTCCAGGAACCACACCATAAACTATCAACGAAATTACAACTGTAATAACCGGGGCCAGTCCGGTCATTGGTACCACAATGATTGCTTTTCCATACCTCAGGGCATAGACAAGAGTGAGAGCTCCGATTGCATTCAGGATCTGAACGATTGCAGCCAGCCATGGTCCACGGAAACCCCAGTTTATTCCTGAAGAGAAGTCTGTCATTGCAACTGCAACCGGTGCCAGAATCAATGCTGTAACAGTCATGTAAAAGAAAATGCTTTCAGCTTTCATACTGTTGTTTGAAAACTTCATTGCATAAGCCTGCAATGCCCACATAAAGAAAACAAGAATTGCCAGTATCAGCCAGCCTATTCCGGATGAACTGACAGGATTTACCTGGGGATTTGAAAGAAAGAACATTGCAACAAGCGCAAGGATTATTCCTATCCACTGTCTCACACGTGCCCTTTCCTTCAGAAATACAAGCGATAAAAAAATTGTAAGCACCGGGTAGAGCGAAATAATCGGAAATACAATATAAGCAGGTCCCTGTCGGAGTGCCTGAAATAGGAAGAGCTGACCTCCGGCCCCAAGCAGGCCGACAGCAGATCCAAGAATAACAGACCGCCTGTCATAGTCAAGCTTCCAGCCAATCCTCGATAGTGCAAAAACCGAACATGGTATCATTGTCAGTGACCAGACTGCATAACCAAGAGTTGCCGGGAAGCCTGATTTTTCAGGAATTTCGATAAAGGCACCCCATACTCCCCAGAATACTGTAGTAATAAGTGCATAAAACAGCCATAGTCGCTTTTCTTTCATATTACCTGTTATGTTATAATAAGTAAAAATAATCAATATATTTGTTATTGAAACGAATTGAAAGTTTTAATGAAGATTGAACAAGCTCAGTTTAGCTTTGTACATTTTGTTTCTGGACAGGGAGAATAACTAAATATCAGACATGAAGCGGAAAGATTTCATAAAAATCTCAGCTCTCACAGGTGGCTATTTCGCAGCTTCAATGGCAGGAAAGGCCAATGATGAGGGTGAAAGGATCAAATCGTCAGGGATGACGGCGGCTGAATTGCAGAAATTCCTTGTATCGCTTACCCAGCTTAAACCAAAGACTGTTGACAGGTTCATCATAGGCAATCCTGAGACTGTGATCAAAAAAACAGGCACCTGCTGGATGTCGGACTGGAAAACCTGCAGAAAAGCTGTAGAGACAGGCGTGAATGTTCTTGTAACACATGAGCCTACCTTTTATACCCACTGGGACCTTGATGAAAAGGAGGGAGATTATTTTGCATCACCCGCATACACGAAAGAACTTTATCTTGAGCAGGTAGAGAAGAAGAAAAAGTGGATTAATGACAACGGCCTTGTAATAATCCGAAACCACGACACCATGGATGCTCTCAGGGAAAAGGGAATCCCTTTTGCACTTGGTAACTTTCTTGGTTTCACAAATGAAGATATAATTGCATCGCGTACATATTACAATGTATATAAGATTAAAAGCCAGACTGCCTCGGTTTTTGCCGGCAAGATGGCGGCCAGGCTGTCGGAAATCGGTCAGCCGGGAGTGGCTTTCTATGGTGATCCTGAAAGAATCGTAGGGAGTGTTGGTGTGGGTACCGGGTGTATTTGTGATCCGATGGAATTTGCTGATCTGAAACCTGATATCTTCATTTCAATCGATGATGTTGTGAGGACCTGGACCCAGACTGCATTTGCCTCTGATACGGGCAATCCGTTGATTGTAATCAATCATGGTACTTCAGAGGAGATGGGAATGCGAAGTCTGAATCAGATAATAAGACAAAAATTCCCTGATCTGGAGGTTATTCATTTTAATCAGGGATGTACGTATAAATGGATAACAGGTTAAAGGCAGAAGACAAGGACAGAAGACAGAAGACAAAAGTCAAAAGTAAAAAGTCAAAAGTAAAAAGTAAATAGATAAAATATTATGAGAAAAATACCGGTAGTAAAGTATGTTTTAATGTGTCTGAGTATATGGTTATCTGCATATTCGATCGCTGACGCAGCTAATCTGGTAAAAAATCCCGGATTTGAGGCATCGGCCGGTAAACTTGAAAGCTGGGCAATTACAGGCCCGGTATCTTCAATGCAGCCTTCAGTATCAATAGACGGACAGGTAAAATTCAGTGACAAGTACAGCCTTAAAATGGAGAGCAAAAATCCGAATGTTCAGGGAAAGGCGGTTCAGACTGTTGATATCAGTGGAGGACAAACATACCTATTCAGTGCCAGATTCAGGGCTATGAATATAGGATCGATCGACAAGAGTGTACTGATCAGGGTTAAATGGTTCATAAAAAACGAGCAGGTTGGTTACAATTATATATACCATATAACAGATGATAAGGATGGATGGCTGCTTGCCTCCGACAAAATAAAGGCTGTAGAGGGAGCTGAAACTGCTGAAATCTCACTTGTCTTCCGCTGGAGTACTGGCACAATATGGTGGGATGATATTTCGATGGAACCTGCTGATGCTGCAGCTCCAAGAAATATAGTGGTTGGAACAATGTTTTTCCGTCCCCCGGGGCCAACTGTAGAAAAGAATATTGAATTAATGAGTGATATGCTCGATAAGGCAGGAAAAGCCGGATGCGATATCATATGCCTTCCTGAAGGCTGGCCCACGTGTGATACAGGACTGGGAATGCAGAAAGTTGAAGCAAACACTCTTGATGGCAGCGCTTCAAAAATGATGTCGAAGAAAGCTAAGGAATATGGTATGTACATAGTTTCAGGACTTTACAGCTGGTCAGGAGATACTCTGAAAAACGTGGCAGCTCTTTATGACAGACAGGGTAAAATTCAGGGTGTTTATGAAAAGGTACAATTGCCAGATGCAGAAACAGAACAGGGTGCTGTGCCCGGTACTAAATTTCCTGTCTTTACAACCGATTTTGGAAAAATTGGTATATTGATCTGCTGGGACATTGCCTTCCCTGAAATCTCCAGAATACTTGCACTGAATGGGGCTGAAATGCTTCTTTGCCCTATCTGGGGCGATGTAAGGGGAACCACTGATACCTGGAAGATAACATCCCGAAGCCGGGCTATTGACAACGGAGTATTCTTTGTAACAAATATTTTTGACGGACACAGTGTAATAGTAAATCCTTCCGGAGATATCTTGCAGGAGAGCGGAACACAGGGAACTCTGTTAACTCAAAAAATCGATCTGAATTACACTCCTGAATGGTATTGGATAGGGAATGCCGGCCTTGGTGTATGGGATGGTGTGTGGAGGAAGGACCGCAGGTCGGAGGTTTTTGGAAGAATTGGTGATTTTAAGTCATCAGAGGACATGCCTTCGAAGGATCCTAATATGAAGCCTCCCAAATAATTTTAAATGACAAAATCAAACAAATTTACAAGGCGGCGATTTGTCCGGCTTGCCGCAATCGGAACAGGAAGCATATGTCTGATTCCGGCTTGCTCCGGGACGGAGTCAACATGGCGCTTTTTCACTGATGCCGAAGCAAGCCTGATCGATGCAATTGCAGAACAGATAATTCCATCAGATGAATGGCCCGGAGGAAGAGAGTCAGGGGTAACAAACTTTATAGATAAACAGCTTGTCGGGCCGTATCAAAGATTCAGGTCAGTCTACAGAAAAGGTATTGCTGCTTTGCAGGAGAGTTCCAACAGTTTGTATCTTAAAAAATTTGAAGAACTGGCATGGAAGGAACAAACAGCTCTTCTTGAAACTATGGAGGCCGGAAGAATGAAAGGAGAGATCTGGAGCAGGGGATTTGACAAAACATTCTTCAACCTTATACGCGATCATTCAATGCAGGCATACTATGGAAGTCCCATACATGGGGGGAACAGGAATAAAATAAGCTATAAAATGATAGGACTCGATTATCCGCTGATCGTAGGTCAAAACCGTTATAAGAAATAACGAATGGCAAACAAGCATGTGAATGCCATCGTTGTCGGCTCAGGCGCAGGTGGCGGAACGGTAGCAAAAGAACTAAGCATTGCAGGCCTTTCAGTGGTCTTGTTTGAAAGAGGAGGCTGGATCTCTTATGATGATCATACTGACGACGAACTTATTATGCAGCCCGGCTCTCCGCTCGGCACATCCTGCGGGCCCGATGATAAACGATACCGAAGGGTAGTTGATTATCCTGACGGAAGCAGCAGGATTGTACTCCCAAGTGAAGGCGATTATAATAACATTGCCGCCTGCGTTGGGTCCGGAACAGTAACCTATGCAGCACTTGCGTGGCGATATATGCAGCGAGGACTTTAAAATGAAGACCACATATGGGCATGTGCCGGGATCGACACTCGAGGACTGGCCAATATCATATGAGGAGCTTGAACCATTCTATGAGAAAGCCGAATGGGAAGTAGGTGTCGCCGGGGATGACAGTCAGAATCCGTTTGCTCCCCCAAGGAATAAGCCACAGCCAATGCCGCCCTTTTCACATAACAAAGGTGCGAAGCTATTACACGATGCCGCCCTCAGGCTGGGACTTCACCCTTTCCCGAGCCCTGTACTGCGGAATTCTGTGCCATATGGAGGCAGGCCTGCCTGTATACGAATGCGCAATTGTAACGGATCACCGTGCCCGGTAAATGCCAAGGGAGGAACACAAAATACAGTTATTCCGGTTGCACTGGCCACTGGAAATTGTGAGCTGAGAACGCACTCGGTAGTCAGTGAAGTGAATGTAAATGCCCGGGGGAAAATAACCGGGGTCACATATTTCGATTCGAAGAACAGAAAACAAACGCAGACAGCAGATATAATTATACTGTCTGCATCTGCAATTGAGACTGCCCGGTTACTGCTGAATTCCAGATCGAATTTCTTTCCTTCCGGCATCGGAAACGAAAATGGCTGGGTTGGTAAGAATCTGCATGGACATGCGTATCCAAAAGCTCATGGCATATTCGAAGAAGATGTTTATGACGATTTCGGTCCCGGCTCTTCAGTTACAATATGCGATTTCAATCACCATAATCCGGGGATTGTAGGTGGCGGATATCTCACAAATTCATTTTTCATAAGACCATATTCCTTTACTACCACACGTCCGCCAGGATCAAAACTGTGGGGAAAAGAACATAAAGATTTCCAGAGGATCAATTACCGGAAAGTCATTAAGGTCCATGGCCCGTATCAGGACATTCCAAGGTTTGACCAGCAGGTATCTATAGACCCTGAGGTCAGGGATTTCTGGGGTATTCCGGTGGCAAGGCTTACCCCCAGCAAAATCGAAACTGATACTGAAGGCTGCAATTATGTTGCTTCCAAAGCTGAATTATGGCTTAAGGAAGCTGGTGCAATAACAACATGGAAATCTCCCGGCACTTCAAAAGCTGTCGGAGCAATGTCGCACCAGGCCGGCACATGCCGGATGGGCAACGATCCAAAGACTTCTGTAACAGATAAATACGGAAGAATCCATTCCACTCTAAACCTTTTTGTAGCCGATGCCAGCCTGCATGTCACAAACGGAGGCTTTAATCCGGCACTTACAATTATGGCAAACGGATTCCGTATAGGAGGATATATCGCATCAGAATGGAACAAAGGAAACCGGTTTAAATGAATTAGAAAAGATATGACCAGAAAAACTATCCGGCGAATATTCAAAATAATTGTTCCCATTACACTCCTGACTGTTTTGGTTCTGTTCGGATCATTCTATACGTATTGGAACAGGGCATCCCCGGAAAGAACATGTTCGTCGTGTCATGAAATCGGCAGATCGGTAGAAATGTTTGCCCAGTCAGCCCACAGGGAAATGAGCTGCAGTGAATGCCACGGAACTGCCCTGAGCAATGGATTTCACAGTCTCAGGGAAAAAGGAATGATGGTAGTTACCCATGTAAGAACAGATATTGATGAAGAAATCAGACTCAGCGAGGATCAGCTGCTTGCCGTCATGGAAAATTGCAGCCGTTGTCATAGTTCTGAATATGCTGACTGGAAATCGGGAGGACACTCTGCCCTCTATCACGATATTTTCCTCGACAAGAAGCATAATGAGACCGAACAGATAAATGCCGATTGCCTCAGATGCCACGGCATGTTCAGCGATGTACCGGTTCAGGACCTTGTCGGACCATTGAATACAACGGGTCCGTGGAACTTCAAAGATCCCGGAATGGCCGACAAGCCTGTAATACCTTGTATGGCATGCCATCAGACGCACAGGATAGGGATCCCAAAAGTAAATCCTGATTATTCAACTCCGCGCAGCATCTTCTACAGCAGACAGGATTCTTCGGAGATTGTAAGTCTCTATTACCGTCCTGACAGGATGAGCATAACTGCCGGCAGTCTGCCAAAACTCCGTCTCTGGGAGGGAGAAAAAGAGATAATGGTTTCTGACGATATCCTGATGAGGAATTGTATCCAGTGCCATGCCCCTGATTCGAGACATCAGGCCGGGACCAGTGATGACCGGACCCCAAGGGGAGTACATGAAGGGATAAGTTGCACAGCATGCCATGCAGCACATTCAAACGACCCCAGGCAGAGCTGCATCAAATGTCATCCTGCAATCTCAAACTGCAAACTCGATGTTACAAAGATGAACACCAGCTATATTGATTCTGAAAGTCCTAATAATATTCATTGGGTTGCCTGTACCGATTGCCATAGGGAGAAGGGCTTTACAGGAAAGATCAGAGAAGTTAATTAAGTTAAAGGTCAACAATATAAGTACTATGATAAACAGAAGAGAATTCATTAAAAAGACAGGTATGGGAGCAGCAGCAATTTCAATGGCAGGTCTGACCGATTGCGGGACCAGCACAGCCGGCAAGGATACCAGAATGGTTGGCGGAAGAGTCATTGATGCACATATCCATGTCACTCCTGTTAAAATTAAAAGAGCCCTTGAAGTAATGGATGACAACAGTATCAGTTATGGTGTTGTGATAGCATCCATTTCGGGTGATGATCCCAACCAGTATGTCGGAGATAAGGCATTTTATGAGATCATAGATGCAATAAAACCATATAAAAACCGGCTGGGTCTTCATTATACCTATGACTGGGCCCTTGCCGAAAGCGATCCTGACTTCTTTATCAAAGCGCCTGATATGCTTGAGAAAGCAGTAAATGCAGGTGCCATTGCACTTAAAAATCTTAAACAGCTGGGACTGGAAGCCAGAGACCATGATGGCAAACTGATTGCAATTGATGATCCCCGTTTATTTCCAATATGGGAACGGGCAGAAAAACTTGGAATACCCGTAGCTTTTCATACTGGTGATCCGGTGGCCTTTTTTGCACCATGGAATGCAGAAAATGAACGATGGGATGAGCTTAAACTACATCCGGAATGGTCATTTTCCGATAATAGCAAATATCCTCCCCTTGAAACTCTTTTTGCACAGGTCAACAATGTCTACAGGATGTTCAGTAATGTACAGTTTGTCGCAGTTCATGTCGGAGGCTATTCCGAAAACCTGAAGGAGGTTGGCAAATGGCTCGATGAGCTCCCCAATCTTTCAATAGACACTGCTGCCCGGATAGGCGAATTGGGAAAACACTCCGCAACCGAAGGAAATGAGTTTTTCACAAAATACCAGGACAGGATAATGTTTGGAACCGATATGGCTTACTGGAACGGATGTGATGTTCAGGGTGCAGGTCCATGCAAAAATTTCACACTTGAAGAAGACAGAAAGTTTTATGACATTCACTGGCGTTATCTTCAGACAATGGACAAGCAATTCGACCACCCTACTCCTATCCAGGGCAACTGGAAAATTGACGGAATAGGTCTTGAACCTGATGTCCTGAAAAAGATATACTGGGATAACTCTTACAGGTTCTACAAACTTGATCGTTTTATGGGATAAACTTGAAAATAACATCCAGTTAACCGCAAAGGCCTCGCAGTGGAAGAACACGCAAAGATCGCAAAGATCTTAAAATAAATGATTTGCCTTTGCGCCCTTTGCGAAAACCTTTGCGTTCTTTGCGGTTAATAAGACTTATTTATTACTTGCAACTGATGCTTAAATACATGAGTCACAGATTACATTATTTCCAGAAACGCCTTTAAGATCTCCAGGTCATGATCACTCTGGACATCATTTAGAATTGATGTGGTAATCTTTTTATAGTCTCTTACTCCTGTTAATACAATAGATGTAAGCTGATTGCCGGCAATACTGGTCCATCCGTCAGGATTTTTATACTCATTGATATACTTGAATGCCTTCTCCGTCTCTGACCTGATTTTAAGCTTCTCAAAACAATAGGCTCTTAAGAATTGTGTAATCCTGTTATCGGGCAGATATGGTTCTCCGGAAAACAGATTTTCAGGCCATGTCTCAGCCTGATTAAGGGAGATGACAGCCTTCTTCCATTTCCCTGTTTTCATCTGTTCAATTGCATAGAGGACATTCGCTTCCCTGAAGAGACTGTGAGCATTAACATCACCCTCGGCAGGAAGCATTTCAAGCCCGGATAGTATTTTGAGCGCCTCAGCATATCTGCTGTTAAGCCTGAGCATTTGCGCATATTGTAAACCAACAATAAAACTGGAAGGATTGTATTTGAAGTTTTTATCTGCCATATCCAGGGCTTTATCAAGCTGTTTTTCATGCGCATAATACTGTGTAATCCTGATGCCTGTCCGCCAGAACGAAGGGTCAAGCTTGTATGCCTTCTCAAGAGCTGCACCTGCTGCTGCCGGTTCATCGCTGAAGAGCTCTGCCTTTGCCAGGTAGAAAGGAATAAAATCAGGCTCTGTTCCGCATGATTTGAATAATGATTTTGCAGCTTCTTTCTGGTTATTCTGCCAGTGGATAAGAGCTTCATAATATCTCCATTTCCAGTCGGGTTTCTGCTTGTTTGCCCAGGAGAGCAACTCAGTCATCTCAGTACGAAAAGGAAATACAAGTTCAGGTGATGCTGCACATAGCCAGGAGAAGTTTATCTTCAGCCATTGACTTTTTCCCTGCCCTGTCGAGGAGCCATGCCTGCCAGAGCTGTACCATAGGATGAACAGGCGCCATATCGAGCATCCGCAAAGCCTCCTCTTCCATGTTCCACCCATAGTATTGCATAGCCATTGCAATGTAGGTCTCATGAGGCAGTTCCTGTCTTATATAACTTGATAAAATCGTTCTTATCTGCTTCTGCTCCTGTATTAAGATATTTTTCAAAACGGGCAAAATGATTGAGTGGATCAATATTAAGCTGTGTCATTCAGAATATCAAGAGCAGCCTCATTCTTAAGACGTTTCCTTTCTATCATTGCCTTTACTGCAAAAGCATTTTCATTCGGAGGATAACTCTCCAGACATTTGTCTTATAACATAATCCGCCTCTTTCCAGTTCCTCTTTTTAATATTGAGATAAGCAATACGAAGCCAGGCAGCCTGCCTGAATTCCGGAGAAAGGGTTGCAACCGAATAACCGTCCAGTGCATCTGAATCATTTCCGGTCTTCTCACTCGAAAGTCCCCAGAAGTAATTGGCCTGCCGGATCGTAAGTATCAACAGCCAGTGCCCTGCCTGCAAATTCCCTGGCCTTGTCATACAACCCCTCCCTGTACATTATCTGTGCCATCTGGGAAAGTGCCGGTACAAGATTCGGATTCTTTTCAAGAGCTTTCATTAAATATTCTTCAGCTTCAGCATAATTTTTCTGTCTGCTCAGATCCGTTCCCTGCACCAACAGACCGTATTCAGAATTCCAGTCAAAGCTTGTCGGGAGATTTCAGCGGACGGTTGATTGCCCGGCCAGGATCATCAGTAATAAAATCATCCCCAAGTTTTACAACCAGCTGATCAACGCTTCCGTTCCATTTAAGTGAATCGCGAAAGAGCTCCATCGGTTTAAGCACAAGATTCCGTTTTAAGCAGGGACGAATCGGAAGCAAGTATATTAAGTGTGTCCGACTGGTTCTCAAGCGACATCCAGTCGATCTTCAGCCATCCATTTTCAATACGCAGGTTAAGAGCTCCCCTGAGTGAAGCATTTGTCATTCCTCTTGTATGTTTTACAGGAAACCACGAATCACTCCAGGTATCAGCCGAATAAGGAGCAAAACCAACATGCTTGAAAGGAGTGAGCTCACTACCTCGTGATGCCTGGTTAAAGAGCCGTCCAGATTGCAGTTCAACATTCAGACCATCATTGTCACCCAGAAGATTTTCCCATCTGGTTCCTTCCTGTGAAAGTCCCAGGACCCAGACTTTTTTCCCAAGCTTTTCATAATAGGGAGAGTAACGTCCGAAACCCATTTCATCATTATGCCAGTAACCTCCATAAATATTCGAAGGACGTCCGAATATATGATACGATTTATAACTTCCGAAGTTATTGTTCTCATAAAATGAAATATTCCTGTCCCATGGAATCGATCGGCCAGGTATCAGATTCGCCTCCATGACCGACATGATGAGTTCCCGGAAATACAAATTCAAGATTCGCCCTCTGCCTTGAACCCTGCATTAATCCAGTGATAAAACTCCTGTTCAACCGGTGTATTGTTATACCACCATGACCGTGTGGTAAAATAAGCCTTATCGGGAGCCAGCCTGATCTCAACCCTCCATGTTGTGCCTGATGCCCATTCGGTAGCTCCGATAAAACAACTGACACTGCCATCAGCATTCGTTCTTGTGAAATAGTCAACAGGAGTCGATGCGGTTGTAGCATGACCGATATCGCCAAAATTAAATTCCAGTCCACCTGTCGTCCATGCTCCCCTGCAGCGAAATATCACGGAATTTTACCACATGGGTCGAAAAGACAAAGGGATACTGGCGCGACTTTTCATATCGCCTCCCAAACCTTTCCACCCATTTCAGGCATAACAGCAAGCTTTATGTAATCATTTTCAAGCTCTATCATCTTCCAGTTTCTCATTTCTGATTTGTTTGTGAAACCATCAAACCTGAAATAGGGATAAACCCTTCCCGGTCTGGCAACAGGGTCAGGATCAGAGTAAGGATATGTCGTCATTGGTCGTGCAACTTCCCTGATGACTGACTTTTGTGCACTTACTGAGAAAGGAATCAGAAAAGAAAGAATAAGCCGGTATTTCATTTAAGGATATATTATATACAGCAATAAATAAGTAATTTAATATCAGTTGATATTCCTGGATTTATCTTGGTGTTACCTGGTGACTTAGTGACTTAGTGGCAAGGTAAAAGACGCCACCAAGGCTCTAAGACACTAAGGATCACCAAGAATAATCAGCCAAAAACAAATCACGAGCAAAATGATGCATTATGTTTCCCGTGTATTGTAAATATTCGATTAAAGAATTGTCAAAAATGTCTTTAAGATCCCGATCTCCCTGCTTTTGATCTGATCACTAATCAAGGCCTCAGTAATTGATTTGAAGTCCCTGCCGCCTTCATTTACAAGAACGGAGAGTCTGTTTTCAAGAGGATCTGTCTCACCATCCGGATTTTTATAGGTTGATATGTAGGATAACGATTTGTCATACTGGACTTTATCACTCATCATGTCAGAGCAGTAAGCAATTAAAAACTGAGTAAGGCGGTTGTCAGCGAAATAAGGTTCACCCCAGCCAAGGTTTGGGGGCCAGGTCTCTGCCGCCTGAAGATACCCGAGTGCGTTCTTCCACTTACCGGCTTTCATCTGATTCAGGGCGCTCCGTATATTTGTCTCTCTGAAAAGGCTGTGGGCATCAATGTCGCCCGACCACTTATCACTCTCTGCAGGAAGCATTTGAATCTGACTCAATACCTTAAGAGTCTCTGAATATTTTCCGTTCAGACTGAGTATATTAGCATACTGAAGCCCTGCCATGCAATTATCGGGATGTAGTTTATAATTTTTCCTCGCAGTCTGAAGAGCTTTTTCAGGCTGTTCTTCCCTGACATAAAGCTTCACCATCTCCATCGCTGTCCTCCATGAATCAGGTTCAAGAGCATATGCTTCCTCTACCGATTCTTTTACAACAGCCGGATCATCACTGAATAACTTTGCCTTTGCAAGGTAGAAGGGGGCAAAGTCAGGCTCCATCCCGCAGGAATTGAAAAAGGAACGGGCGAGAGAGACCTGGTTATGCTGCCAGCATATAAGTCCTTCATAATAAAGCCATTTCCAGTCTGGAACTATCTGGTTCGCCCATGAAAACAATTCAACCATTTCCGGACGGAAAGGAAATACAAGATCGGGCGATGCATCTGCAGCGAGCATGAGTTTTGCGTCAGCTTCTGATTCATAGCCTGCCCTGTCGAGCAGCCAGGCCTGCCAAACCTGAACCATTGGGTGTTCGGGTGCAAGATCGAGGATCATTAAAGCCTCCTCATCCATATTCCATTCATAATACTGTATAGCCATCTCAATAAAGGTCTCATGCGATAGCTCCTGACGTATAAGAGATACAAAATCATCCCTGTCCGCCTCATCACCTGTGATCATATATTTTTCAAACCGTGCCATATGATTAAGCGGATCCAGTTCAATCTGCTGATCCAGAATTTTGAGTGCAGCTTCACTGTTCCCAAGGTTCCTCTGTATGATTGACTTGACATTCCATGCAAGTTCATCAGGAGGGTAGCTCTCTGTACATTTGTCGATAAGGTTCTCCGCCTCCTTCCAGTCTCTTCGTCTTCATGGCCAGATATGAAAGTCTGAGCCATGCAGCATGGCGAAATGCCGGGAGATAATGTTGCAACCGAAAATCCATCCCGGGCATCGGCATCATTGCCTAACTTCCCGCTTGAAAGGCCCCAGAAATAATTGGCTTCAGGATCGTAGGTATTTACTGCAAGTGCGCTGCCGGCAAATTGTCGTGCACTTTCATATAATCCCTGCCTGTACCTTATCTGCGCCATCTGAGTCAGGGCAGGAACCAGATCCGGATTCATCTCAATTGCCTTCATAAGGTACTCTTCTGCTTCGCTGTAATTTTTCTGTTTGCTCAGGTCTGTTCCGCGAACCAGTAATCCATATTCCGATTTCCAGTCAAAATTCTCAGGCGATTTGAGAGGACGGTTTAAAGGTTTTCCGGGATCACTCGTGAGGACATCATCTCCTAATCTGACAATAACCTCATCAATGCTTCCGCTCCACTTCACAGAATCACGAAGGAGTTCCATTGGCTTAAGATCAGTTTTACGTTTTAACAGAGAGGATCCCGAGGATAGCACCTTAAGTGTATCTGTCTGGTTTTCAAGAGACATCCAGTCAATCTTCAGCCATCCATCCTCTGCCCTTACATTTAACGCTCCCCTGGGAGAGACATTTGTGAGTCCCCTTGTATGTCTGACAGGAAACCAGTGATCAGTCCAGGTATCCGCTGTATAGGGAGCAAAACCCACATGCTTGAACGGAGTGAACTCACTGCCTGCTGGATGCCTGGTTGAACAGACGTCCTGACTGAAGTTCGACATTTGGTCCGTCGGTATCGGTCAGAAGCTTTTCCCACATTAAACCCTCACCCGACAATCCCCACGACCAGGCCTTCTTGCCAAGCTTCTCAAAGTATGGAGTATAGTGGCCAAAACCCATATTGTAATCATGCCAGAACCCCCCGTAAAAATTTGTTGGCTGGCCCAGTACATGAAAGGATTTCATGCTTCCGAAATTGTTATGCTCATAGAAGGAGATCTTGCGTCCTGCAGAATCGAGCGGCCATGTATCATATTCACCCATGTGGCCGATATAATGCGTTCCCGGAAAAATAAATTCAAGGTTTCCCGGAGCCCTGAAACCGGCATTGATCCAGTGATACATCTCCTGCTCCACCGGCGTGCCGTTATACCACCATGAACGGGTGGTGAAGAAAGCTTTATCCGGCTCGAGTTTTATCTCAACACGCCATGTGGTGCCGGAAGCCCATTCAGTAGCACCAATGAAACAACTGACACTTCCATCCTTATTTGTACGGGTAAAATAATCAACAGGTGTAGAGGTAGTTGTGGCATGTCCGATATCCCCGAAATTAAATTCAAGGCCATCAGAAGTCCATGCTCCCCTTAAGGCTACATCCCTGAACTTGACCGAATGACCTGAAAAAATGAACGGGAAATTGCCTGATTTTTCGTAGGCTTCCCACACCTTGCCTCCCATATCCGGCATAATCGCCAGCCTGATATAGTCGTTCTCAAGTTCAACCATTTTCCACTCCTGAATAACAGGATGAGTTGTGAAAACGTCGAACCTGAAGTAAGGGTATACTCGTCCCGGTCGAGCCACCGGATCGGGATCTGAAAAAGGATATGTGGTCATTGGCCTGTCGGCTTCCTGAATGACAGCCTTTTGGCTATAAGCTGTAATAGGAAAAAGTAACAGAAGTAAAAATAAGTATCGCATGTCGGAGTATTTAAACAGATTGAAAAACGATTTAATTATTGCAGCTTTCCTAATTCGAGATTGATGACAGATTTCATCTTTTTAAGTTCGAAATCAATGATTTCCTTACCAAGCTTGCTGCTGGCGTGGATCCTGGGATCCTTCCCAAGCATGCCAAGAGGCCAGACAGCCAGATCGGCCGGCAGATTTTCAATCTTAACAAGCTCCGGATGGAGATACATCATGATGGAGGTTTCATTTGCCCCGGCATGGTCGCACATAAGGCAGAGATCATCAGTGTCGTTGCCCCAGCAATTCATGACAGTAAGATTATATTTCTCCCTGAATTCCTGCGCTTTTGAGCCAATGTAATTTGTGGAGGGCCCATGGCCATGCGCCACGACTATTTTAAATCCGGCCCTGCTCAGCTGCTTCATTATTCCATTCATCATTATATCGAAAGTCGAATCAGGGACCCAGTAAGCGCTGCCTTTAAGCTGCTGAATTTCATAATTTCCCTGATCACTGAACACACTGGCGCAATCCATACCATAGTACTCATGTCCGTTTATCAATGTATCATACCCGTCGGGACCTATAAAGAGCATCGGCATTACGATGCCTCCTGCCTCAGCAGCAAGCTTCTCAAAGAAACCCATGGATTGCAGGCCATCAGACCCGAGCGGCAGATGGTTACTGTGCCATTCAAGGGTACCCAGGGGCAGGTATGCCACAGGACACTCTTCAAGCCGTTTTGTAAATTCATCAGGAGTAAGCTCCTGGTAAAGAACTTTTTCAGATTTACTGCATGATGCCATAAAAATAATTGTAATTAGGTAAAACCAGATTTTCATTTTAATACTAATTGATAAGTTTATTTTCCCGGGCGGAACAATTTTAAATGTCTAAAGTAGTTATTTTTCAAATTAATCTTACGGGAATTTCATGTCATTAAAATATTCATTCAGCCGGGTTCGGCCTTATAGTCCAAGGCCGTAGACCCAATGGTCGTAATGGGAGATCTGGAAAAAGTTGGTGCTGTAAAGAAATTGAAAACAAAGGCTATAACTTTGTTGCAGAGGGAAAGCCTTTTTAACCGCAAAGGACCGCAAAGGTTTTCGCAAAGGACGCAAAGGCAAAGAATTTATGTTAAACTCTTTGCGCTCTTAGCGCATTTCCTTTGCGACCTTTGCGGTTAATGGATCCAGACGTATTTCCCAGACGCCGCAAATTAATCATTCATACGAAAATAATAAATATCATCTTTTATACGTAGATTTAATGCAGAACACTAAAAATGTCGTTGCTGACATCAAACTGAAGTGACTCATTTATTTACAAAAAAATCAGTTCATGACTTACATTTATAATCGGGAAAAACCAACAATTTTAAGAATTTCCCTGATATCATGCTTAATTTCACTGTTTTTCATTACATCCAGCGTTGCTGCAAAAATCGAGGACCACACTCATTACAGCTCTGTACTTGGGAGGACACGCAATTACCGCGTATTCCTGCCTCCCGATTATTCTCAATCGGGAAAACGCTATCCTGTCCTGTACTGGTTTCATGGCAGCGGCGGAACACAGTAAGCAGGAAACTTATAAAACTGAATTTGATGATTATGTAAACTCTCATGACCTTATCATTGTGAATGTGGACGGCACAACAGGGTCAGGGGCAACATGGGATTACGGACTGGCATTCGAATATGAGAGACGGACACAGGAGAATAACAAAGCCCTGACAGGTATGCTGTTCTCAAAATATATAAGGGAACTGACAGATGTAATCGATTCACTCTTCAGAACTATACCGGACCGCGACCACCGGGCAGTTTCAGGACAGAGCATGGGTGGGCTGATGTCGCCGTGGATAGCGAGTCAGAATAAAGATCTGTTCGGAAGTGCAAGCATGTTTTCTCCCTCACCGGATGCTGCAATGTTCGGAGATGTTGGCAGAGAGGTGTGCTTTGTGAACAGGGAACTCTACAGAAGCCTGAAAGGGATTCCCCTTCGCCTGACAGCTGCCAGCGGAGATCGCTACCGTCAGTATTACCGGGAACAGAAAGCCGTATGGGAACTGGCCGATCTATCTCATTTTGAATTTCATGAAGTAAATTACCCCGATCACAGGGCTGTTGATATTCCTGAGCAGTTCAATTTCCATATGACGGAATTTTCAAAGGTTCATCCTTTCCCTGTCAACTGGCATCACGCAGATCCATTCAGTCACTTCGAAGTGTGGAACTATAGTGTCGATGTCAGACGGAATGAAGCTGCCATTACAATTCTTGAAAATGTGACTGCCTCAGGCATGCTGGTGTGTTCGCGTGCATATCTTCCTGACGGGCCAATTATCCTGGATGAAGAGATTGAAATTGTTACTGATACATTATATCATCCTTCAGAAACCTATATTATTACAGATTTCAACCGAACTACCGGTAAGGTGAAATCATCACATCTTCACTCTGATAAAAAAGGCCGGCTGCAAATAAAGCTGTCCGGGGGAGGCCATGCTGTTGGAATATCCAGAATGGGAACCGGAGCCAGATTATTTCTGATACCGGAATTTAACAGGGAAGGTATCTATTGTGAAGAAAATATTGTGAATACACTTAATTTTACTCTTGTAAACGTCGGTGCAGGCATTTCAGGTCCTGTCAAGATCCGGGCGGATACCCCAAAATCATTTCTGACAATTTACACTGATACGCTGACCCTGGGCGCATTGCGACCAGGTGAAAAGGTTAAGATAACTGACAGGTTTCCATTTGTTATTGCCAGCCAGAAGTTTAACGAACCCGACAGTGAGAATTTTATAACTAAGGTCTCGCTCGAAATTTCATCAAATGATTCCGTTCATGCAGTCTCTGAAATATTCGTTTACCCTGTAAACAAGACTCCTCAATTAAGCTCTGATTCGGATTTAATAATCCTTGACGGTGCAAGCAGAAAAGTACATTATTACAACAATCAGTTACATAAAGACACTCTGCTGACCATTTCAGGGGGATCAGGAAATTGTAATTTTATTCCGGAGCCGGGAGAAACAATTGTACTCTGGGTGAGGCTTCCTCAAGGATTGGGGACCTGGCGATAAAAATACATTTCATCCGGCTTTCCTTTTAAATAAGGATGAGTACAGATGGATCACTGTACCGAAACTGAAATATAACATCAAGGGAGCTGAATGGAGCGGTGCTCCCAATCTTCAGTCGGTGATAAAAATAAGTCCTGATGCGCCTCAGGGAGAAGAGCTGAATCTCTGGCTGCAATGTGAAAGTTATGAATTCAGCGATGAGGGCTTTAACAAACCCATTCAACGCCATCTCTTTGATTACCGCCGGGTTGATATCAGAATTGCCCTACAAACCCTTCCCCTAACCCCTTCTTTTTAGATTAAGGGAAGGGGCAAAAGAGCTTAATATAAATTTGTTCCGGCTGACCCTCCCCTTATTTTTTAAGGGGAGGGCAGGGAGGGGTTAAACTCAGATAGCGAAGGATTGGGCCAGGACTTTGCGGTTAATGGATTTCGCCTTTTTTAATATTAGTAAAGTCTCTTATTTGAAATAAGCCCCCTGCCCTCCAGATCGTCATGCATTGCAAGGCAATTACCAAGTTCATAATCCGGTTCTATGTGATAAGCGATCTGCAGTGGCCCTCCCTCATTTTCAGTCAGTGTCCTGTCAAGCCATCCCAGAATCTCTGACCGTGGTGCACCGTTCATCATCAGCTCCATGGGGGGAGCAATATGAATAATAAAATCCGGACCCATCAGCTGTCTTATTATCCCCACCGAAGTTCCTGAACCCGTATCTATTATTTTAAGATTTCTTATATGTGAGAAAGCATTTATAAGATGATCTGAGATCCCGCATGAATGAAGCCGCACTGCTCCCAACGCATCACCAAACTGACTGATATAAGGAACAACAAATTCCTCATATAACTCCGAGGAGATCATTGTGCCTGCACATTCCCCCACATGAATTGAGGTAACCGGAAGATCTCCAACATCTGCAAAATGCCTCACAAGTATTATATAGGCATCGACGATCCACTGATGTATTGCATGTGCCAGTTCCGGATCGAACATCATCATTGTCATAATGTTGTCGCCGGTGAGCTTTAAGGATGTAGTAATAATACCATGAACTGTTGCTCTCCCCGATTCATCCCAGAAGAAAGGCGGAATAACCTTCAGGTCGGGCCGTGTTGTGTTTATATTCCTTATCTGGTTTTCAAGATCCTTGACAAGTGAATGTTCAAGGATGGCTGACAGAGGCGGCAACTCTTCCTTCTTTGTGATAAACTCAAGTGGTCTGCCTGAGACATCAGCGTCCTTATCTTCGAAAAATGAGAACTGTGCCCCGAGGATTGTTGCAAGTATCATGTTAGGCTGTATAGCTCCAACGAGAACATGGTTATCCCTTACATGCTTAGCCTGAAGAAGGTTGGCCTCCATATTGTAAATCGCATAGCTGTGGAAATCTCTCCCTGACAAATTTGTTGATAATGTTATCCTGTTCCCACCGGTGGACCGGATCGAGATAATACTGGTTGTCAAACAGAAATCCACCGTTCGTATGGAGCCATCCTTTGGAAACACTTGCTTCAATAGTAATCATAATGTTTTATTAAATATCTGGTCTTGTTAAATTCAGTTTAAATACCCCACTCCTTCCGGAGCTCCGCTATGGGACGTTCTTTATTCTCCTCCTTACCCCATGCATAATGCCCTACAGGTTTTTTACCGGCCCATCGTTCATCCATCTTTTCACCTGCGGGCTGAAACCTGATATCACAGCTTATCCTGAACTTGTCTGTCAGATTGGTTGTGGATGCATGCATTGTGAATAGTCCAAATATAAGAACATCGCCCGGATTAAATGTGGTTGTCAGCCATCTCCCTCCGAATTTTTCAGTAATCTCATAAGGATCAGAGCTGAACCATCCCTCGCTGATCATATCACGGTCAACATCGATGCCGCCATAAGTATTTCTTAAACGGGCAAAAGATTCCAGGTTATGTGATCCTTCACAGGATTGCAAGAGTTCCCTGATTTACAGGGATATTGCCAATTGGGATCCAGACTGTGTGAACATTTCTTGAACCTCTCCCCATATATACAACATCATAATGACATCCTGTAAAGTTTTCATTTCCAACTGCCCTCAGCCACTTATAGTCGTATGTAACAGCTTCCTCTCCGAAAAAATTCCTGAAAAATTCAAATAAACCCTTATTCTCAAAAACTGCCAGTGATGATGGATGGTGGGTTATGGCGCTCTGACCGGTCATTCTCACCTCTTTGCCTGACTTTGGCATAACGGCTTCCATTAATGGTTCTCCTTCAACAAGCGCCCTGTTCTCCTCAAGATAATTTACAATAGCTCCCCTGGCCTTCAATACAGTTTCAGGGGCGATTAGATTTCTCATCAGCAAATAGCCATCCTGTTTAATCCGTGATTTTAATTGTTCTATATCATTCAGCAAATGACCGGAATCGCGCAGTTCTCCCAGCTTCTCGCTGGGATATTCTACTTCTGTTTTACAAAATTTTACTTTCATTTCTGGAAATATTAAATCTTAAATTTGATAGGTTTAACAACAAACATTTAAAAATCAACTTGTTAAACTAACAAAAATTTCCATTTTTTGTTTCTGCCATCAATTAAGGTTGTCCAGCCCCTTTTAATCAGGTTTGATGGAAAAGTCATCTTAACCGCAAAGCACGCTAAGGTTCGCGCAAAGGGCGCTAAGACAAATCATTGATATTAAACTATTTGCGATCTTTGCGTTTTTCCTTTGCGACCTTTGCGGTTAATGGATCTTGCCGCTTTCTACAGGGGTTTGGGGTGAGGCTTTCGAGCATTAAAGACTCTTATCCATCGCAAAATACGGCTTGTTTGTCTGCCATTTACCCTTTGTAAAATCAGGAAATGCGACAGGAGCATTTTTTTCTATTGAAATACCGGAAAGCTCCACGATGGCTGTCATAACTGCTGAATCGATATACATCGATAGGTGTGGGTCCCTTTACCTTAACAGAATCAATGAACTGATTCAGCATAATCCAGTCGGTTCCGCCATGAGATTGTGACGACAGATCTGCCTTCCACCATTTATGGTTATATTGTTCTTCGTAGGGTTTCCATGGCTCCCATTCATGATATTTGGGACTATTCTTTCTGAGATAGATCGAACTTTTCTCTTCGTCATATACGCCCAGCGTCCCTTCAAGCAGCCATCTGTTTGAATATGGCCGGGGCAGCTGCATATCATAATTTATGACAAGGGTTTTGCCCATTTTTGTCTTTAGCAGAGAAGTAACAATATCTCCCTGTTTATATTTAAGATTTGCATTTGGATGATCTTCCCCGAATTCCCTTTTGAAATATGCATTGATCCCTTTGGAGGCTGAAGCCGTTGAGTAGATCTCTGTAAAACTATCGCCCCTGTTAATATCCATCCAGCTGATAATCGGTCCAACGCTGTGTGTAGGGTATTGATCCCTGTTATATTTTAGCAGGTATTCGGCCGGCCATTTCTTGTCTCCTGTCTTGCTGTCAAAAAACCAGTGGTCGATGCAGTCGTGAGAATGTGCACAATGGCAATGGACGATCTCCCCGAACATACCCAGACGTTTCATATTCAGGGCTGCAAGATTATCCTGCCGGAAACTCCAGTTTTCAAGCATCATGCATGGGATCCCTGTCTTTTGCGAGGTCTCTACAAGGCTCCAGGCATCATCCACTGTTAACGAAGCTGGTACCTCTATTCCCGGATAAGTGCCGTTCTTCATTGCATGAAGAGCAATAGCCGTATGTGAATCCCAATAGGTCGCAATTATAACAGCATCAAGATTTTCTTTATCGAGCAGTTCCCTGTAGTTGTCCGGACTGCCGGAATAGACTTTTGGCCGCTTTCTTCCTGCTTTTTCACAAAGATCCGCAGCATTCGATGCCTTGCTTTCCTGGAGGTCACACACTGCCGCAATCTCAGCTCCTTCAATTGTCAGCAGAGTATTTACATGCCCTGTTCCCCTGTTGCCGGTACCTATAACTCCTACTCTCACCGTTTTGCCGGCTGGTTCAAATGCAGAAGCTTTTCCGGATAAAACAGTCATGCCAATTGTGGCTATTGTACCGGTTTTAATAAAATCTCTTCTTGATACCTTTTCCATATCAGTATATATTAAATGAAACTCAGAATGCTGTTAAATATAATGCAGCTCCGGATCCCGGGGACTTAGGCCCGTGCCTGCAACTGTTTTACACGCTTCCCAACCTTATGGCCTGAAATTGCATAATATAAAATAAAGAAATAACATGGAATAACAACAATATATGCCATTTGGGGATTTATTATATCTGCCAGGCGTCCGTAAAGGAGAGGCACCAGGGCACCTCCAAGATTACCCATTATAAGCAGTGAGGACCCGATACGGGTAAAGCGGCCCAGCCCATCTATTGCAAGTGGCCATACTGAGGGCCAAATGAGCGAATTAGCCATGCCAAGCAGGGCAATAAACACCACGGAAGCTGCCGCTGGTACCATAAGTGCCAGGCAGGTAAGCACAATACCTGATATCGCACATATCTTCAGAGCAGTGCTCTGAGAAATATACCTTGGAATTACTATAACACCTGTTGTATAGCCTATAATCATTGCCATCATTGTAAGTGAGGTAAAATGTTTCGCTATTGATACCGGTATTCCCTGACTAAGACCATAGCTTATTATAGTATCTCCTGCAACTATCTCAAGCCCTACATCACAAAAGATAGCAAGGACACCCAGAAGCAGATAGGGATACTGGAATATAGATGTTCTGGAAGAGTGTGCGCTGTCATCCTCTTCACTGTTCTCATCATTGGGATCAATTTCCGGAAGGCCGGAAAACCTTACAAACAATCCTATCAAAACAAGTACAACTGCCATACCTATATATGGTATGACAACTCTTGAAGCAAGTTCATCAAGGGTAACAGCCTTCTGAATATCATCCATGTTTTTCAGGCTTGCCAGTAGACTATCCCCGTCACTGAGAGCCATCACCCCGAAAATAAATGTTGCAACTATACCTGCCGATTTATTGCAGATCCCCATGATGCTAATCCTTTGAGCAGCACTTTCAATGGGACCGAGAAGGGTTATGTATGGATTTGCGGCGGTCTGTAGGACTGCGAGACCTGTTCCCATTACAAAGAGTCCTGTAAGGAACATTCCATAGGTCCTTGTCATTGCAGCAGGAACAAAAAAGAGTGCTCCTGCAGCCATCACGAACAGACCGTACATCATGCCAGATTTCAGGCCGGTCCGTTTGAGGAGCCAGGATGCCGGAATTGCCATTATAACATATGCAACATAAAATGAAAATGCTACAAGGTAAGATTCAAAATGTGTGAGTTCGCATGATATTTTAAGGTATGGTATCAAAATCCCGTTCAGCCATGTTACAAAACCGAAAATGAAGAAAAACAAACCTATTGTACCAACGGTCATCCATTTAGCCTGAACAGGCCTGGTTACAGAGTTTTTTGCAGCTATCATTATTGATCTCGATAAGGAATTTTTATGGATACAATATAACAATTATTCGTAGATTGATTATTATCTGCGGGTATATGAGTAAGCAGTATCATACATGGTCAGAATATTTTCAACAGGAGTATCAATCTGAATATATGTATGACCGGGTCCTAATACATACCCGCCATTACAATCCATAATGTCGATAAGTCTTTTCACTTCATCCGAGACCTGCTCCGGTGTACCGTTATTCAATATCTGTTGGATATCAATGCCTCCGTAAAAACAAATATCCCTGCCGAAATCTCTTTTCAAACCAGCCGGGTCCATTCCTGCAGCCCTTATCTGGATTGGCTCAAGCATGTCAACGCCGGCTTCTATCAGAAGTGGCAATAGTGGTCTTACAGCTCCGCAAATGTGAATCAGAAATTTCTTATTATACCTGTGGGTTAGTGCAACAAGTCTGTTCAGATAAGGAGCTATTAATTCCTTAAAGTCATCAGGGCTGAACATCGGAGCGTCCTGAGAACAATAGTCATCGGCCATATAAACTATATCAATCCCGTCTCCATAAGATTCGAGCATTCCTGTAAGTGCAGCACACGATATATCTGCCAATTTATTAATCAGATATGCTGCATAATCTTTTCTTATGGCAAAGTCAATCATCAGATTTTCAATCCCCCGTAAAAATGAAGCAATAAAATATGGACCCCATGTAAAAACTCCTATTATTGCCCTGTCTGAATGCATTTTAGCTTCATGCGGAAAATGTGAAAAATCAAATATTTCGGGTGAGGGCCATTTGTATTTCTTTAAATCAGATATCTCATCCTTTCCTGCCAGGGGATTAAAGAAGATTTCGTCATAAGACCCTCCCGGAAACTCCTTTACTACTGTCTTATGTCCCCATACCGTTGTCTTCTCAATTTTATCCTCCTCCTCCCTTGTGTAAATAAAGTTACCCGGCAATATCATCCATGTATCAACGTGCAGCCTGTTAAAAAGCTGTTCTTTAGTTTCAATCCCAAGGTACTCGTAAAGAGCAGAATACACCTCCATCGCGGCATCAAACGTTATGGGAACACGGTCAGTGACTTTATGGCTTGCAGCAGCAAGAACCCTTTCTTTTGAATTCATTTTACAACTTTTATTTTGAACGACAATGCAGGTTTACCGGGTCTGTTTTTCAGGTTATTATTATTAACTTTAGGCACTTTAGGCACTCAAAACTCCAGGCACTCATTAGCTATGTTAATTTTAATCCTTATTTTTAAGTTTACAAATTATCAGGGAAAAAATCTGAATATGTTTAACTGTCATTTTGCAATATTATAAAAATGGTGAAAATTTACTTCGCAATTCTTGCAATAATTTTATTCAGCTGTAAATCAGTGAATACCAGCAATAATCCATCTGGCTGGACAATTTCCGTTTTACCATCATCAGTGAGGATGGACCCGACAACAAATCAGATAATTGATGAGCGGTTTAGTCTACTTAAAGGAAAAATGGCAAAACAGGCTGATCCTCTGAAAAAGAACCAGATTTACAACGGAGAGCGGGTTTCTCTTTTCGCAGCCAGGGGTGAATATGTCTCGTGTCAGCTGGTGGTTACAAATAATACCGGTAAGACACTGAAGAACATTAGGATTGATCTGCCTGAATTCAGCAGTGACAAAATAAAGTTGCCTGTCAGACCTGAATTATTTCTTGAATGGTCAGTTCAGGTAAAATCGCCCAGTACAGGTTATTCAACGGCTTCGCTCGGCAATGGATGGTATCCCGACGCCCTGATCCCCTTCCGCTATATCCAGGATGATTCTTCAGCCGTGAGACATCGGTGGACCTATCCGCTCTGGATTCCCGATTTCAACAATCGTGTTGAAAATCAGAAATCAATGATTGTCTGGATAGACCAGTATGTTCCATTCAAAAAGGAAGAAGCCCTCCCGGGTAAATATTCAAGTGAAATATCTGTATCAATCGATGGTCAGATCCAAAAGATCCCTGTTGACTTAACACTCTGGGATTTTGAAATACCCAATGAGAACAAATTCAAGGCAAGCCTTCAGCATGAAGGCTTCCTCAGGAATATGTCTGAAGAAGATGAGCTCTCTCTCTATCAGCTCTTTAAACGCAACAGGGTTGCACTGCTCGATCCTACATATGATCCTGACCTGAAACCTTCAAAGAATAATGAGATCAATATTGACTGGAAATCTTTTGATGAAAGGCTTGACAAATATTTCACCGGGAAGGCTTTCACAGCTGAGTATGGTTATACATATGGTCCGGGATATGGCGAACCTATCGAAACTTTTGTTCTCCCATTCGATGTATACGGCAAACATGACACGCGAGGCTGGCCGGATATAGGAAAGCCTGATGTGGAACGCAATCCATCCAACAGGGAAATATATATCGATTGTATAAAAAAGGTACGAAGCCACTTTGGATCACTCATTGATCCTGAAAAAACAGATATAACAGTTTATCTGAACGGGCTGGATGAATCATATTTCCCGGAAGCCTGGAGCAGGATGGTTTATTATGGAGATATGTTCAGGCTGTACTATCCTGAGGCCCGTTTCAGAATCGACGGCGGGTATTCCGAAGAAGCTTTGCAGATAGTCAAAAACTCAATAAACTCGTGGGCATCACATACTATTGAATATGATTACAAGACAATCAAAAAATACCAGGATATGGGGATCAAGGTCTGGCTCTACGGGCCAATGCTGTATGAAAGCAAGGTAAACAGCTGGGTAGGGAGCTCGACATTCATTGATTTGCCTCTTGTAAATGACCGCGCAATCAGCTGGAGCTGCTGGAAATACAGCACTTATTCCTGGATCAGCTGGGGTGCCGGAGCCGGTTGGATTAACGGATGGTATGACCCTGAGTCGTGGAAAGATGCATCGAAGGCTACTTCAGAGTCAGAATCCGAATTCACATATAAAAAACTGAACGGCAATGCCTTGCTTGTATATAGTCCGGGAGTGGTGCCCAATGTTGACGGACCATGCCCCTCAATAAGGTTGAAAGCAATGCGCGACGGAGTTCAGGAGTATGAATATATGAGGCTGCTGTCAGAACTTGATAAGAACAGCGTGCGGGTAGATTCTGTTGTGAACAGTATAATAAAGCTGCCATTCGGACCCAAATCTATCGGTAATCTTGATGTATGGAGCTTTGATGCATCAAAATGGGATGAATCGAGAGTTGCAATGGGTAAAATGATTAATGAAGCTATAGCTAAACAATAGAGACGAAATTACTTTGAATAATTAAATGATAATTTAAACACGAAGGTCACTAAGGATTTCACAAAGGATCACTAAGTAGATGAATTAATTGAATTTAATATTTATAATATAAATAACGGAGGTAAGAAACAATGAAAAATAAGACACTCACTTTATTAAGCATGATCATGGTTTTCATTTCTGTAAATACTTTTGTTTACGGCCAGGGAATCGGACTTGTCGATATTAACTATGCTGATAAGATAATTACTGTTGGCGGCCCGGATGCTGATGTACGGGGTTTCACGTCAGGAGCAATACAGATAGCCCTCGATGCCATAAAAACGAGAGGTGGCGGCACAGTAAAATTAAACGCCGGTGTTTATGACATAATCGGCCCTGTGAGGATTCCCGACAATACAGCGCTTATCGGATCTGGCAAAACTACTATCCTTAAAAAATGCGATGGATTCAGAACCACCTATACTATTGATGCTGACTATGGTATGCAAAAAGCATATGTAAAAGATGCCAGCGGCTTTAAAAAAGGAATGGGTATCCAGCTCTCTGATGACGATCATAACCAGGGCTGGGATGTTACCACCGCCATAATAACTGATATTAAGGACAATGTTATTTACTTTGATAACAGAACAGTTTTTGACTATATAGCCGAGTATGGAGGATCTATTTCGAACGGGTGCTCAATAATCGAAGCGGTTGGAGTCTCAAATGTAAAGATTGCCAACCTTCTTGTCGAAGGCAATAAGAAGACAAATGACTATATAAACGGATGCAGGGGAGGCGGAGTATATATCCACAAATCAAAAGACTGCCTTGTTGAGAATGTGACTGTGAATGAATTCAATGGCGACTCCTTCAGCTGGCAGATAACCGAAAGGATCACTGTAAGAGGATGTGAAGTATCAAACGGTGACGGACTCGGATTTCATCCGGGAACCGGATCGGATCATTCGATTGTTGAGAACTGCATTAGCCATCATAACAAGGGCGACGGCATTTATCTCTGCTGGCGGGTTCAGAACGGGATCTTCAGAAATAATACCTCCTACTCAAACGGCGATAATGGCATATCAATCGGGCATAAGGACACAGACAATATTTTTGAAAATAACCATTTATATGAAAATGGCTTCCAGGGTGTCCTCTTCCGTGATGAAAATGAACAGAACAGCGGACACCGTAATACTTTTATAAATAACATAATTGAAAACAACGGGATGGCTCATGAATCAAGCGGATTCTATATCAATGGTGTTACCCATGATATTACGATAACAAACAATACAATCCGTTCGACCGGAAAAGGCAATCAGACTACAGCTATCCTGGTTGGTCCCAACAGCACAAAAATCACTGCAACAGGGAATAAGATCTCGGGATCGAAAGAAATCGTTTATGAAAAGAAATAAGATGAAAAAAAGTCTTTTCTGCATATTGCTATTCTGCAGCCTGACAATGCAGGCTCAGTCGGGTGACAGGGAAAAATATATCCGGGATCATTACACAAAAATGGAACGATACATCCCCATGCGCGATGGAGCAAAACTATTCACATCAATCTATGTCCCCAAAGATCAGACCAGGAAATACCCTGTTCTGATAACAAGAACTCCTTACTCACTCAGACCTTATGGAGAAAAAAATTACCCTGGAGGCCTGGTGCCTTCGATGCTGTTTGTCAAAGAGGGCTATATTTTTGTTTATCAGGATGTAAGAGGCCGGTGGATGAGTGAAGGCACTTTTGCAGACATACGCCCGCACAACCCGGCAAAGAAGGGTAAAAATGACATTGACGAAAGCAGCGATACATACGATACTGTTGAATGGCTCCTGAAAAACCTCCCGTCAAACAATGGAAATATTGGAATATATGGTATCTCCTATCCCGGGTTCTACGCTTCTGCTTCTTTACCCGGCGCCCATCCGGCCGTAAAAGCTGTCTCGCCTCAGGCACCTGTGACAGACTGGTTTATCGGCGATGATTTCCATCACAACGGAGCTTTTATGATGCTTGATGCTTTTACCTTCTACTCCTCCTTCGGTGTTCCGAGGCCAAAGCCAATTACTCCGGATCAGGGACCTAAACCTTTTAACTATTACACACAGGATAATTACAAGTTCTATCTTGAGCTTGGACCACTTAAAAATGTGAAGCTTAGATATTTTGCCGATTCAATGAAATTCTGGAATGAGCTGATGGCTCATGGCACCTATGATGAATTCTGGAAAGCAAGGAATATACGCACACACCTCGTAAATATTAAGCCTGCTACCCTTGTTGTTGGCGGATTGTTTGATGCCGAGGATTGTTTCGGCGCCTTTCATACCTATGAAGCACTTGAGAAACAAAATAAAGGCAATAATAACACACTTGTAATGGGCCCCTGGTACCACGGAGGATGGTCAGGCGGAACCGGCGGCTGGTATGGTGAAACTGCCGAAATATTCGGTGATATCAAAACAGATGAATACACGAGTACCTGGTACCAGGAGAATATAGAATTCCCATTCTTTCAGCATTATCTGAATAATAAACCCGACCCCGGTATTTCAGAAGCAGTGATCTTTGAAACCGGCAGTAATAAATGGCGACGCTATGATAAATGGCCTCCGGATAACAGAGTTCAAAAAAATCTCTATTTCATTGAGAAAGGAGGGTTGTCATTTAATGCCCCGGGTGATAATTCCGGATACGACGAATATGTAAGCGATCCTGCCAAACCTGTTCCGTACGATGACGGAATTCACCTTCAGCGGACACAGCGATATATGATCAGCGACCAGCGTTTTGCATCACGGCGACCAGATGTTATGGTTTATCAGACAGATGAGCTGACTGAAGATATCACTCTTGCCGGACCTGTAATAGCCAGTCTGCTTGTCTCAACTACCGGGACAGACGCAGATTATGTGGTCAAGCTCATAGATGTCTATCCTGATAATTATCCTAATCCGGTGCCGAACCCTGAAAACATGCAGCTTGGCGGGTACCAGATGATGGTGAGGGCAGAGGTGATGAGAGGCAAATTCCGCAACAGCTATGAAAAGCCTGAACCATTTACCCCCGGAGAGATAACAGAGGTGAAATATAATCTGCCCGATGTATCGCACTGTTTCAGAAAAGGCCACCGGATCATGATCCAGGTGCAGAGTTCATGGTTTCCGCTTGTTGACCTTAATCCCCAGAAGTTTATCGATATCTACAATGCTGATGCAAGTGATTTCCAGAAAGCTACTCACAGGATCTACCACGACAAAAAGAATCCATCAGGTGTTATAGTGAATGTTCTGAAATGATAATGAATACTTAATCCCGGATATTTAATCTACAGGGTATATTATTTTTAGCAAATGATCTATGATTTATTATAAGGTATGTAGTCTTCTACTTGGTAGGTTATTGAACAGTTTTCAATATAAGTTGACACCCCTAAATCCCCCAAGGGGGACTTATATTTATACAGAAAGTTTTAAAGCCCCCCCCGGGGGGTTTGGGGGTCTTAACAGATTTCTGAAATTACTCTTATTCCTCTTCTCATTAAATACATGTATCTACGGTCAGAAGGCACACATTAAAGAGGAATTAAATTCAATCCTGACCTATCCGTATTCCGATCCAAACCCTGTTCCTGCAATGGCTGTCAGTTCAATGGCATCACCGTTTTATCCTTATTATGTATTTGACGGTTATACGGATGCAGGAATAAACAGGGACTGGAAGGTAGTCTCGCTTGACAATGATTTCATAAATGTAACAGTTCTTCCTGAGGTTGGTGGAAAGGTATGGGGAGCAATCGAGAAATCGACCGGCCTTGAATTCGTCTATCAGAACCATGTGATGAAATTCCGTGCAATCGGGATCCGTGGCCCCTGGACAAGCGGAGGGATTGAACATAACTTCGGACTAGACCTCGGTCATGCACCATGGACTGCTTCTCCAGTGGATTATATTATCAGGGAAAATAACGATGGCAGTGTAAGTTGCATTGTGGGAGGACTGGATCTGGCCTCACGGACACAATGGCGTGTAAATATCGTGCTGCCAAAGGACAAAGCATATTTTGAAACACGGAGCATGTGGTACAATCCCACACCTCTTCACGATGCCTACCTCTCCTGGGAGAACGGTGGCTTCAGGGCCTCAGACGACCTGCAGTTCTTCTTCCCCGGCAATTTCTATATCGGACACGATGGTGCCGTAAATCAATGGCCTGTTGACAAAGAGGGAAGAGATCTTTCGTGGTATAAGAACAATAACTTCGGAAGCAGCAAATCATATCATGTTTCAGGCTTGTTTACAAGCTGGTTCGGAGGGTACTGGCATGATTCCGACTTTGGATTCGGACATTCTGCACCCTATAGCGACGTTCCGGGTAAGAAAATATGGATCTGGTCACTGTCAAGGGACGGCGCCATCTGGGAAGACCTCCTCACTGATGACGACGGACAGTATATCGAAGCACAATCAGGTGTCAAGTTCAATCAGGCAAACCGCGAGAGCGGGTATAACAGTCCGTATAATCAGCTTTCCATCCGGCCACACTATACTGAAACCAAAACAGAATACTGGTTTCCTCTGGTTCGGACAAAGGGAATTGTTGACGCATCCGATTATGGCACCCTGAATGTACTGGTTTCAGGCGATTCACTTGAGGTTCTTATAAGCCCTAATTGTGAGATTGGCGATTCACTTATAATAAGATCTGACGGAAAAACATTATCCTCAACATTTATAAAACTTAAACCCCTGCAGCTCTGGCATCAGAAGATTTCAATGAAAGGTCATAATGCTGAAAAGATTGAAGTCACGATAGGCAAAAACAAGCTTTTCTATAATTCTGACAACCAGGATCTCATTGCCGAAAGGCCTTCCCGATCAGCTGTTAACCGGGACTTTAACTCTGCAGAGCATTTGTTCATGCTTGCCGAAGACATGAATGCCATGAGAGAATATAACAATGCCCTTGAATATTACCTTGAATGCCTTAAGAAAGAACCCTGCCACAGCAGAGCTCTTTACAGGTTAGCAGAGCTTTATTACAGACGGGCTGATTACACAGAGGCACTCAACTCCGCAAAAAAGGTCCTTGAGAATGATACATATGATGGTTCCGCCAATTTTATCAGTGGAATGATCCTCCGCCGTATGGAGAAGCTTAATCAGGCCGAAGAGGCTTTCACCGTCGCTGCAAGAACAATGGAGTACCGCTCGGCAGCCTTCCTTCAGATTGCAGGGCTAAGAATACAGAAAGAGGATTTTTCAGGCGGGGTGGAATATTCAAAAAAAGCTCTCGATTTTAACAGGTATAATATTCCTGCCTATGAGCTGCTGGCTGCAAGTTACAGGAAATTAAACAATAATCCGGCGGCTGCAAAAATTCTGAATGAACTGCTTGAAATCGACCCGCTCGACCATTTCATACGGTTTGAACAATACTTACATAATCCCTCCCCCGAAACACTTAAGAGCTTCACATCCTTAATAAGGAACGAACTGCCCCATGAGACCTACCTGGAACTCGCTTTGGCATATGCGAACCTGGGTCTTGATGATGAAGCCATAAAAGTTCTGGAACAATCCCCTGCCTACCCTCTCGTTTATTACTGGCTTGCATATCTTTACCGCAATTCCTCCGAAGAGAAATGCAGGATGTATCTTAACATGGCAACTGAGATGTCTCCTTTCCTTGTATTCCCCTACCGGCTTGAAACTATCCCTGTCCTGACCTGGGCTGCAGAGAGGGATCCGTCATGGAAATCAAAATATTACCTGGGACTCATCTACTGGCATATCCTCAGAAATGAAAAAGCAGAGGAAATGTTTGAGCTATGCGGTGATCATTCCGGATTATGCTCCCTTCTACATTGCACGAGGCTCTCTCTTCCGGAATATCCAGGCTGATAACTGTCACCCCTGCGATGACTTCAGCACTGCCGTGAAGATAAATCCGGGAGAATGGAGGACATGGCATTACCTGATCAACTTTCTGCAGTCAAACGGTGCATATCAGAAGGAGCTTGAAAATTCAAGGGAGGCCTACTCCAGATTCTCCGGAAATCCGGTTATCGGAACTGATTTTGCAAAAGCATTGCTGAACACAGGAAAATACAGCGAATGTCTGAAAGTGCTTGAGAAAGTGAAAATCCTTCCCCAGGAGGGAGCACATGAAGGACACGACATCTATGAACTTGCAAATCTTTTCCTTGCTGTTGATCTGGCTGAAAAAGGAAAATACAGAGATGCAATAAAATATGTCGAAAATTCAGAAAAATGGCCTGAGAATCTGGGAGCGGGAAAACCATATGTTCCGGATACGAGATTACAGGATTATATTTCAGCATATTGCTATGAAATGCTTGATAAAAAACAGCCTGCTGATGATTGCTACAAAGGGATAATGAATTACTCGCTTACGATGAATGAACTTTTTCAGGATCCGGCAAATATTTTCATTGCAAATAATGTCCTGATAAACCATGGCAGAAAGGGGGAAGCTGACCAGGCGATTGCAAGATGGAAAACAGAACAGGATTCACTTTATAACTGGAAAATATCATCAGGATCATCATCACCTAAAGCTCAATGGCTGATTGCAATCAATAAGGGTGATGAAGCCGGGGCAGAAAAACTTGAAAAGCAGATCTCATCCGATCCGGCAGAAAACAGGTTCAGGCTATTTCTCAGAACATATAATAACTTTAAAAAGATAAAAAGATGAGAACTATTTCTTTAAGCGGATCTATCTGCAGAATATTTTTCCTGGCCGGAATCTTATCCCTGGGAAACACAGGTAATGCTGTATGTGAGAATCCTGAACAAGGAGATACATTAAAATATGTTGACGGGCAGTCATTGAAGATCATTGGGAAATATCATCAGGAAAAGAATTATGCCCGCTTCCCGAAAGAGTATGAAAACAAGCTTCGGGAAGATGTCTGGGATCTTGGCCAGCACTCGGCAGGTATCTCAATCCGTTTCAGGACCAATGCCGATGAAATTGCAGTTCGCTGGACACTTCTCGGGGATAACACTATGGATCATATGCCTTCAACCGGAATTAAAGGAGTCGATCTCTATGCCTGGACCGGAAAAGGATGGAAATATATAAATACTGCCAGGGTAAAAGGAAAAGTCAATGAATTTACGCTTGTTAAAACCAGCGGAAGCATTTTCAGGGAATATCTACTGAACCTGCCTTTATATGACGGTATTGATTCATTAGCAGTCGGGGTAAACAGCAACGCCGAAATTACATTGCCTGTGGAGAATTATCTGATCGATAAAAAGCCGGTGGTTTATTATGGAAGCAGTATTGCCCAGGGAGGTTGTGCTTCAAGACCGGGGATGGCCTTTACAAATATCCTTGAAAGAGCAATGGACCGCAGTTTCATAAATATGGGATTCAGCGGTAGCGGAACATTCGATATTCCAGTAGGCGAGGCTATGAGCGAAACAGATGCTTCATTATATGTCATTGATTGTAATCCCAATACACAGACTGAACAGATTTATGACAGGGCTGTTGAACTTGTAAAATTTCTGAAGAAGAAGAGACCGGATATTCCTGTGCTGCTTGTTGAAGCTTTCTATTATGTAAACGGTTTCGGAGATCCGAAGAAATCTGATAATGCAAAAAAGAATGCTGAATTGTTCAGGGCATTCAATACACTGAAGGAAGCAGGAATAAAACAGATCTATTACAAAAAGGGCGACGGCCTCATCGGAAACGATGGAGAGGGAACTGTAGACGGAGTCCATCCAAATGATCTTGGAATGATGCGTATGGCTGAAGCGCTTCAACCATCAATTGAAAAACTCGTCAAATAAGGTCATTTGCTGCGCGTCATTTGATGGTCATTCGCTGCGCTGTCATTAATGGTCATTCGCTTCGCTGTCATTAATAGTTGATTAATGAGCGTCATATGTGTTCTGTTACCTTGAACCACTGAGCCTTCGCTACCTTCTACCAGAATATCTGCAAAGGTTAATAAAAGCTACGGCTGGCAAAGCTTGAACCTCTGAACCTTGAACCTTGAACTCTTGAACCTTGAACTGTTTACGCTCCAGGCTCCCCTCTCTACGCTCTGGCTCATAACCGATTACCGATTATCGCCTTCTGCCTTCTGCCTTCTGCCTTCTACCTACGCCTACTGCCTTCTGCCTACTGCCTACTGCCTTCTGCCTTCCGCCTGCCGCCTGCTTCCACAATGAAGCATGAATTGTAAGGTTTTAGATCGAGATTTGCACGGGTATAAATCTGAACAGGAGTATCCTTTTTTACAGTTTCAGTGGATATACGACTGGTTTCACCCGTATGAGGGTCCCATACTTCGAGTGCCATATCTCCTCTGACTGTCACTTCCGTCTGAATATGGCCTGCCCCGATATTGGCAAAGAAATAAACATTCCTGTTGTCTATTACTTTGTGAATATATTGAAGATCAGGATTTAACGGATGGCTGACATCATATTCAAGCCCTGAGCTATACAGAATTTCTGCAAGATTTACGGCATCCGCTTCCGGCAGGAAGCAAGCCTTTCCTCCCTTTTTATTTTCGATTATAACCCATGCATCGTCTTCAAATTTGGGAAAGACAGATCTGATAAGGCTGTCAACTTCCTGATCTTTTCCCGGCTCACTTGATTTATGCGGTAACCGGGTTGTAAAGAGGACCATTCCACCTGAATTATAGAATTCGGTCACCTTTCTGAGATTGCTTAATGATACCATTGAACATGAAGGAAGAATTAACATCCTGAAACTTTCATGATTCACACTGTTTTTTAATTCAAGCCTGTTGCCTGCAACTGTACATTTCTCATCAAGGACATCAGGATGAATATATGTGAAATCCAGACCATTACCATTAATAAGCCAGTTACCAACATTCACATAATCGATTTTTGAGATTGCCATATTATAAAACTGATTTTGAGGGTCAACCCATCCGTCTACATTTGCAGGTCCTGTTTCTGTATAGAAATAATGATCACCTAAAAGTGAATGAACGGGATAAAGCACTGCAATATCTGCCACATGTCGTCCCCCCGACTGCAAAATCACATTGAGCCTGGAGAGATAGGTTGTGAAAGCCTTCAGGCTGTCGGCATAGAGCGGATTACGGTATGAAAGCTCAGGTTTATAGGTGACCTTTGTATTATCATACCAGACAGCATGAGGAATCAGCATGTTTATACCTTTTGTATACTGGTCATTGGCTATTGACCAGATATCATTCCATGTGAGATCTCCCGGTTCATCATAATTTGGCATGGCGCCAAAAGTCTCAGACATCACAAGCTTCTTATCCCAGTTATAAGCTGAGGAGCTGACTAATTTATAGAAATTTTCTGCAGGCCGATGGCCACCTATCTTATCTATTCCCGGTATTTCGAGGTATTTAAAAGTCTGCATAAGATCACCTGATGAATTTGCAGGGACCAGCGCTTCCTCCGGCGCTATATGACCGGTAGCAGTTATTCCATGAGATACAGACCAGTCGTTGACAACCCTGGGAAATCCCCTTGAAAACAATTCACCTCTGAAGTCCAAACAAATAATTGCGGGCTGATTCTGTTTCAGGACCAATGTCATACCACATTGCCGGATACATGGTTACAGGATTGAACCCATATTTCTCCTTGAATTTTTCATTGAACCTGTCTGTCCACATCCTGAAGTCTGCACGGTACATGGAAGGCTCATCAAAGAAAGTCCCGTAAATAACCGTACCAAAATAATCTTTGAAATGCTCATAGTAAACATCATGTACCATTTTTGTAAAATGACTCACAGCTTCCGGATTAAGATAATCTGCCAAAGGATTGCCATCAATCACACAATTGAATAACATGATTTTCCATTTCCCGGAAGGAACATTCCATTTAAGCATTCCATCAGCAATACTGCCTGTAATATCAACCCGTTCCTTACTGTCTGACTTCCATTGCAACAGCGCCCATAAGTTTTCCTTCAGGTACCTTTTTCTTATAGCTAAGAGGACCTGTTATCTCTTCCTCTTCTTTATCAAGCCTTTGGATAGTCAGATCAGGATATTTCTGCTGAAAACGAGGTTTCCCGTCACCTTCTGCGAAGGCCCCTACCGAACCGCTTGGAAACCCGAATTCGTCATAAAGGCTTATAGTCATTCCCAGTTCCTTTGCCTTTGCAAGCATACTGCCGTAAATCTTTAAATAATCTTCTGACAGATACTCAGGTTTAAAGTTTTTTCCGAACGGGACAACCCCAAAACCTCCATAACCGCATTTATCACGCATTGCCTGCATCAGACTGAGTACTCCATCTGCAGTTACCTCGGTATTATTCCAGAACCATAGTGGCCTGGGCCAGTATTGAATCGGTGGATTGGCAAATTTCTCCGCTGAAAAGGTTTGACCTGAAATGATAGCTGAATATGACAATATTGAAGTAGTCAAGATTATGATCAGAGCAGAATTTGATATTTTTCATCTTTGAAATGCTTAATTATTGCTTCCCTGATAAAGATATAAATAAAAAATGACTTTGCGATCTTTGCGTAAATCCTTTGCGTGCTACTATAAAACTCTTTTCGTTCAAGTCGTGAACTTCATTTTCTATCGTTTTTACCCCCTTCTGATCCCCAAGGGGAGCAGGAATGAAACGATCGGAATTACTACTCCCCTGTGGGGATGGCTGGTAAGTAAATGGCATTTTCGAGCAGAACGGGTACGCAGAGTTATCGTTTTTGAAATTCCTACATATCATAGCAGGGGAGGTACTTTGCAGTTAATTGATTTTGTATTAAATTCATCCGTGAATAATGAACTAATCTCTTGAGCATTTCATAATCCAACCGAAGCTTAAAATGAAAAACAGCAGAAGAAAATTCCTGAAGAATGCCGGGATGGCAGGTTTGGGTCTGGCCGGAAGCAGATTTCTTAAAGGTGCATCTCTTACAGGTATTGAGTCTGCTTTCACTCCATCAATAATTGAAAAAAGTAAAAACGATATTATGACACAAGACAATAACGACTTAAGCTTAATAGGACAATATGGTAAATGGGCAACAACACTTGCCAATGACAAGGTGCCGGCACTGTCTTTCAGAAGAAAGGAGTTCGACTGATATGAGTAATGGCATCAGGCTGCAGAAGCAAAGGCTACAGGACAGGATCTCGCAATCCCTGATATAGGTACTATGCCTGAGGTGACTGTAAAAAAACAGTACATCTATGATGGATTGCATATAGAAGAACTCTCCTGGAAACTTCCTTATGGCCGGCCTACTGATGCTATAATCCTGAAACCTTCAGAATGCTTAAGGACCCGCTACCCGGGATAATGGCATTTCATGATCACGGAGGCAATAAATATTTCGGAACCAGAAAGATAACCAAAACCGGTGACAGTCAACACCAGCTTATGAAAGAACATCAGCAGAATTACTACGGTGGCAGTGCATGGGCTAATGAAATTGCCAGAAGAGGTTATGTTGTGATGGTATCTGATGCTTTCCCGTTTGCAAGCAGGAGAGTCTGGCTTCAGGATGTTCCTGAACAACAAGAGAATGGACTTAATGATAACAACCCTGAAGATCCGAAGAACATAGAAGCATATAACGAGTGGGCAGGAAACCATGAAGATATCATGGCAAAATCGCTCTTCAGTGCCGGTACCACATGGCCGGGTGTCTTTATTGCCGAAGACAGGATTGCTCTGGATATTCTGAGTGCCAGAAAAGATGTGATAAAGGAAAAGATAGGATGCGGCGGATTGTCCGGAGGAGGTATGCGCACTGTTTTCACTGGCGGACTTGATCCAAGGATCAAATGTGCTGTCTGTGTCGGATTCATGACTACATGGAAGGATTTTCGTACTGAATAAATCCTTCACCCATACCTGGATGACCTATGTGCCAATTTTGCCGAATGAGCTTGATTTTCCTGAAATTCTTGGTCTGCGGGTTCCGCTGCCTACCATGGTACTCAATGATACGGATGACGATCTGTATACTGTACCGGAGATGAAGGCTGCCGACGAAATACTAAAAGAGGTATATAAAAAGGCAAATGCCGCTGACCGTTATAAATGCTCCTTCTATCCCGGAGAACATAAATTTGATGCGGATATGCAGAAGGAAGCCTTCGACTGGTTTGACAAGTGGCTGAAGTAAAATCTATTTTGCGTTTTCAACCGTGCTGTGAAATGAACTTACAGTCTCTTCACCGTATTCCGCATAACGGGTAATTCCTTCCCGCTTTACGACTTCTGTGAATTTTGCATAAGTCCCATCATTCCGGGCAATAACAGGTGTCCTTTTGCATTTAAGATACAAGACAGGCAGTGATGCCAGTTCAACACGATGCAATATTTCATCATTATCGGCCACTTTAGCAGCCTCTTCAAAAATAGCTGCCCGATTTCGCTATAAACTCATCGGAAAAGAGCTTGTCCCAGGCTGTCAGCTGCTTGTAATTACCCGTTTCAATATGCATATGGGTATCAGGAGTGATCCCTGAATATAATAAATTGAAGTACTCGCGGACATTCTTTCCGGCTCTTCCATAATACCCGTAAATGAAATCATCGATTACCTTCTCAACATCACAGTCGGGATTCCACAAAAGACGGGATATTACATAGGATCTGAGTTCTGCAAATTCACCTCCACGACACTGATAAGCAGCCTGTTCCATTATTCCGATAGCATTGTTCTCCCTGAATGTCTGAATATTTGGCTGAAGGACACGGATATTCGGATATGGCATCAGATAATGCTGAAAATAGACCACATAATCCCAGATATACATGTTTGGAGCCACAGCTGACCATCCTTTAAGGTCTGCAAGAAATGGTTCGTTTCGCGGACATGATTTTATATCATGCGAAAAGCAACATTCAATGCTGCATAAACGAACTACGACATTTTTCCGGGCATGAATTGTTTTACAGGGTTTTCTTGTATACTTATATGCAAGAGTACCGATATACTTATCAGGAAACTCTTTCTCAACTGCCTGCAGCAACCTGGTTGACAAACCATAAAACCGGGCCTGATTCACTGCCCTTCACGTTTCACAATAGCCTGACATTTATCGCACTGACATGGGTTGTCCCAATCATTCTGGGATACATCATATATCAGATATTCAGGATTCTGACGCATAATTTTTTTAATCCGTTCCGTTACAATCTTCAGAACGTCGGGATTTGTCAGACAAAGCTGTGCATTTTCGTGAATTCGCTTATTATTTATAAGGCTATAGTACTCAGGATGCTTATTATAGAATTCTTCAGGTGGCACCAAAGGATAGAATGTATGCACTGCCCAATAACTCTCAACTCCTCCGGGCTGTTTCCTGGGGACTGCCCAGTTCATTTCCGGCTTAAGAGTATCATCTGTTGATCCCATGGCTCCGTTCATCCTGTTCCTTGCACACCAGACAGGATCAAATGCCTCAAAATAAAAGTCGTTGCGAACCCTTATCCCGGGAGACTCCGAATGATCATACGATTTAAAGGAAATTTCATCCCGCCTGGGAATAACACTAACAGCCGGAGTATACCATCTGCATCCCAGTTCATTTTCAAGAAATGCCATCACTCCATACATTGTGCCACGCTGGCTTCCGCCAAAAATATAATATATCAGGACCTGAATTGAAATACCTGAATGATTCATCTGATTTTGAAGGCGATACAGCTCCTGTTTTTTTCTTAATAATATTATTGTACCCGATAATTATCTGCGGACCCGAATAGCTATCACTAATCTCCTGAACCGGCAGTTCAGCGCCTGTAATTTCCTTCAGCCAGTGCTGAAGTTCATCCGCAGCCCATCTCTCTGATTCGGAAGCCATCGGATCTATCGCAATCCTGTAAAAAGATTTTTTTCCGGATGCCAGAATATAGTGTCCGGTTTTATCTGAGGGCGAATATAATTTATCCTCTCCTCCTGTTACCGCGATCGATGAAGCCGGTTGTGATGCCAAAGCCTGCTCCTGAGAATATTAAAATTACCGTAAATAATACGCAAGTCCGCAACATAGAATGATAATTATATAAGTTTTGCCTCTTTCAGGTAACCTTTCAGGGTCTCAAGATCCTTTTTCATAACCGATAACAACTCATCCCGTTTCATTGTAATAACCTCTGCTCCATGCTCTGCCCCTCCTGTCGGATATTCATAATGTATAGAGACAGGACAGCTGATATTAAGCTGTTTAACCAAACCGAAATATCTTTTGAAATCAACAGCCCCTTCACCAAGTGGTACAGTTTCTGATGACCATTTTCCATCTTTTTTTGACCAGTAGAAATCCTTGATATCCATTGATCGTATATAGGGACTTATCAGTTCCAGAGCAACCGGCCAGGCATTGGCACCCTCTACCGTTGCATGATAAATATCGTACTGCGATCCCAGAAACGGAGAGTTGATTTTTTTAAGAGCAGCGATCAAGTCCCATACCGGGCCGCCAAAATATATCCCCGAACCATAATCTCCCGAATGATTCTGATATTCACCTGAAATTGAATATTTCTCATTCAGCTTTGCCAGTTTCTCCAGATTTTCATTCACAATGCTGATACTCTCCTCCGCTGACCTCTTCTTATCGTAGTATCCATATCCCATCCTGTAATGACGTATACCCAGCGAACTGGCGGTCTTAAGAATCTTCTCACTCACAGGATCATCTGCATTATTAATTGCAGTTGTAATCATATATACTTTCTTTCCGGCTTTTTCTATTGCGGCCACCGCCTTTGGAAGATCTTCTTCTACTCTTTCCGGCAGAACATGTCCCTGCGGACGTACTGTCAGATCCACGCCATCAAATCCCAGCTCAGCAACAAAAGCAGCCATATCCTTATAGTTAAGCCATTGCAGATGCTTTGAAAATATGCTGATCTTAAATGCATCAGGATCTTTTACAGCATTTAGGAGGCCGGATCCTGAGCTATTCATTTCATTGGCTGAAGAGCGCGCAAAAGAATTAAGGCCGGAAGCAACACCGGCAGCTGTCAGTGCGGATTTTGCAATAAAATTCCTTCTTGATGTTTTCATAATATTATTGTATAAATTTATAATTCAGGTACTTCCACCCAGCATCTTTTTTCCCAGCTTTCAATCCCTTTTTCTGCCAGCTGCACTCCCTTTGCTCCTTCAAGCAGTGTCCATGGAAAAGGCTCATCCTTCACCACATGTCTCAGGAATAACTCCCACTGCACTTTGAAGGCATTATCATAGCTCTCCTGTTCAGGTACTTTGGACCATCCTGCATAAAAATCAATTGGCTGGGCGATGTCAGGATTCCAGACAGGTTTCGGGGTATTCCCGTAATGCTGTATATAACATTCGCGGAGTCCTGCCACTGCAGAACCTTTTGTTCCGTCGACCTGTAATGTCAGAAGATCATCGCGCCTTACCCTGACTGTCCAGGATGAGTTGAAATGTGCAATAATCCCTCCCTCGAGCTCGAAGGTTGCATAGGCTGAATCATCAGCAGTGCATTTATATTCCTTCCCGTTCTCATCAACCCTTTTATCTATATGGGTTGCGCCGAGGCACGAAACAGCCTTTACTTTTCCGAATACATTGTCAAGCACATATCGCCAGTGACAGAGCATATCGACAATAATCCCTCCATCATCCTCTTTGCGATAATTCCATGATGGCCTCTGTGCAGCAATTGAGTCGCCTTCAAAGACCCAGTATCCAAACTCACCTCTTACTGACAAAATTTTTCCAAAGAAGCCCTGCTGAATAAGACGCTTCAGCTTAACTATTCCGGGAAGCCAGAGCTTATCCTGGACTACACCGTTCTTAAGCCCTGCCTTTGTGCAAAGATTATAAAGCTCCATGGCGACTTCAGTGCTGACTGCAATAGGTTTTTCGCAGTAGATATGTTTCCCGGCCTTTACCGCCTTGCGTACGCCATCTGCTCTTCTGCCTGTTGTCTGCGCATCAAAATATATAATGTTTGCAGGATCTTTCAGGACGCTGTCAAGGTCAGTGCTCATCCTTGTAATACCTGTCATATCACAGAGCTTTTTCAGTTTGTTCTCATCACGGCCAACCAGTATCGGATCAGGCATAATTGTCTCTCCCGGTCCGATCTTCACCCCTCCCTGTTTAATTATCTCATTAACAGATCGTAACAGATGCTGGTTTGTTCCCATGCGGCCTGTTACGCCATTCATTATTATTCCTACTTTATGCTGTTTCATTGTAAATATGTTTTGTTTATTATGTTTTCGCCCACTATTGTCTTTCTCACCTGCTTTATACCCCCAAACCCCCCAAGGGGGGCTTTGATATTCTTCACCCCCCCTTGGGGGCAGGGGGGTCTCAAATCGCTTCACCCCTGCCCCTCTCATTTGGATCCGCCTCACCCCAACCCCTCTCCCGGGGGAGAGGGGCTAAGACACTGATTATCCTTGTTCTTCCTCCCCTTCTCCCCGCCTTGCTCCGCCGAAGCGGCTACGCGAAGGCGAAGGGAGAAGGGGCCGGGGGATGAGGCCTCCTGGAGGAGAAGGGGCCGGGGGTGAGGCGTTTTAAGCAAACTCCTTATACGCTTTCACTATTTTCCCCAGAAATTCCGACTGGTCCATTTTCCAGTATTCAGTTGAGAATATCTCAACTTCAATAAATCCATTGAAACCTGCCTCTTCAACCCATGATCTTATTTTTCTGATAGGTATACACCCCTCTCCCATCAGTCCACGGTCATTAAGCATATCTGTTGTGGGTGATTTCCAGTCGCAGATATGAAATGCGAGTAATTTATTATTGCGGCCGCATCTTTTTATCTCAGTTTCAAGAGCAGGATCCCACCAGAGATGATAAACATCAACAGCGACACCCACCCAAAGGGAATCCAGCTTTTCGGCAAGATCGTTTGCCTGAGCGATTGTATTTATTGCCGAACGTGTATCTGCATACATCGGATGAAGCGGTTCGATCGCCAGCTTTACCCCGGCACCACTCGCCTCAGGTATTAATGCAGCTATTCCGTCATGAATCTGTTTTCTTGAATCCTCAAGTGACTGGGCCGGATCAGCGCCGCACACGAGTACAATCTTATCTGTACCAAGGCTGAAAGCCTCTTCAATAGCCCTTCTGTTATCATCGATAGCCGCTTTCCTCTTGCCCGGATCAATGGACGGAAAAAATCCGCCGCGGCAGAGGGAAACAATTTCAAGACCCTGCTCACGAAGCATTTCTCCGGTTCGCTTTATGTCGCGACCCTGAAGCGCGTCACGCCAGACAGTTATTCCTTTTACACCTCCGGCTGCGTAATTCCTGGCAGCCTCTTCAATGCTCCATGGTCTGGTTGTAATTGTATGAAGACACAACCGTGAAAGACCGGCAACAGTTAATTGGTTCATTTGACGCAACTGAAATAGGTGTAATAATTTTCATCGTTGATTACCCTCTGGAGGTAGAGGGAGGCTTCACGAATATGGTAATCGCCCCACATACTTGATTCCCCGTATGGAATTCTGCTTCCTTCAGGGATATGATCCCAACCGTTGGGACGATGATAAATTGAGTGGAGCAAAAGGCCCTGGTGAGTGGGGTCTGAACTTATATAAGGTTCTGCAAGTAACGATCCGAGAACTGTCAGGCCAGCCAGCCAGTAACGGTTTCCCTCCTCAGCATCACCCTTCTGAATAAGATATCTTCCCAGACGAAGCAATCCCTGCGACCCTATTGCTGCAGCAGAACTATCGACAGGTTCAAAGGAATTATACGGATCTGCGGGCTTATCGAGATAATCAACAATACGGTGCAGATCAGGTGCGCCGGTATCCCAGTAAGTTACACCATCAGCCGGCGTATTATCGATATAAAAATCGCATGTTGCTTTTGCTGCTTTTAACATGAGATCAGAAATCACTTTCTTCCCTCCTGCCTGCTCCAGTTCAGTTTCACCAATTACGTCGAGCCATTCGAGCTGCTCTGCAAAACCACACATTGCCCAGGCCAGACCCCTTGTCCAGGTGCTGAATCCGGAATAACCCTGCTGGGTGCCGGGGCACCTGAAATTTCCGTCTTTTACATTAAAAATGCTCTCATGGGCAGTACGTCCCCTCACATCGTACATATCGCGGCCTTCACCATAGAAAACAGAGTAGCCTGCCGTTGCCTGGATATGCTGTATGGCACGTTCAAGCAGACTGATTTTTATATCGCCCTCCCCCTGAAAGATATGACCAAGCATGTGGCTCAGAGTCAGGGCCCTGACCGATCGTATTGTATCCACAAAAAGAGAGTGTGGTCCGTTGAATGAGTGTATAAAACCACCATTTTTAATTGTAGTCCATCTTGCAGCCTGAACAGCACCTGATATTTTCAGGGCAAGCTCATAGAAGTTTTTCTCCCATTCATTGAATGGGATCTTCCCCTCCTGCATAAGCCTTAAAAGATTACCATAGGTGCTTACATTGTTAAATCCATGATCGTGCACGCCGATATGGCTTATATGCGGGGCCATCTTCTCCAGAATCTTCTTCTTTGTACTCTCAAGAGTCTTCTTTTCTCCGTCAGCATCAAACTGAAGAAGGGCGGACCCATACTGAAAACCCTGCGTCCATTCAGTCCATCCTCTTGTGGAATATTTTCCATTTACAGTAAATACAGGAGATCCTTTTGAATCATCATATTGAGACCCGATAAGTTGAATCTTCTGGTCCGAGAGATGCCAGAATCTTTCAAGTTTACCTGTAAGGTCTGCAGCTTTAAGCTTTTGGTCAATTTTTATCATATGCAAGAATACAATTTTTCTCTGAATCTTTAAATAAAATTCCAGATTGGGGGCCTGAAATATGAAACATTTAAGTATTGTTCTGCAATGCCATAAGTGAACAATTCTTCAAAAAAAATATCGTGCGGTTTACATTCCGGTTCTTTGCTCATATTTATTCTCAATAGCAAATATCAACAACTGACTGAGTGATTCATCTTCACCCATCACAATATAAATGCCATCCTGTGATGAGGTAATTGTTCCAAGCTGAAAGCCTCTCCATAATATTCCCTGGTCGATACCCGGCGCTGTCATTGTAAATTCAGGATTTCCAAAATCCCGGAACCCTTCCTGTTCATCGTAACTGAACAGGTGTGTATACCCGGGATGACCTCCCGCGATGCCATAGAGTCTGCCATCCTTTCCAAAGGTTAACCCTCGTAACCTGTTCATTCCGATTGGCTTGCCCAGGTTCTTTACTTTTTTTGTGACAGGATCAATTTCGAATAGTTGTCCGTCTCCAGAATTCCCTCCATAAATCTTTCCACTGACAGATTTTGCCCAGGACTCTGTTTGCCCAAGCGTTCTTCTTCCCCAAACCTCCGGAATATCACTGAACAGATGAAAACTATCATTTTTCATATCAAAATAAAATAAACTATTGACAGGCGTACTGCCAAATATCAAACCATCAGACTGAATCAGGCATTTACACAGATAATCCGATGGACCAAGCTCATATTCTTTCAGTAACTCAGTCTGCTTATCAGTGACAGTAATATCTTTATAAAGTCGTATCTCTTTGGAATCAATAGAATATTTAAAGAACAGCCCCGAAGGATAGCTCACACCATAGAGTGAATTATTCTCAGAAACCATTACCAGTGCTAATATACCTTCACCTTCTACAGGAGTTCCCAAATCAATAATTTGTATTTCGCCTTCCTGATTAATGTCAAGCCGGAATAAATGCCCGTCACCATCGGTACCATCGGGGTTTTTATTTGCAAGTGTCCCAGCAAATAAGGAATTATTGTCACCACGGCAAAATCCGGTTGGAATTGCCTTTTGTCCAGGGATGATCTCGTTTATATCCTTAATTTCCAATTACCCGACGCTCTTTCATTGAGGCCACAAAAATATAAGGTGTTAATCCCTCAATTGCAGTGGTACCACCGATGATATGATCTCCTGTAACTATCAATGAGGAAATTGAATTCCGGTAGACAGGCAATCGTTTCAGTCCTGTATTAGGCAGGGAAACTTCGATTGCAAAGCTCTCTTTTGGAGTAAAAAAAGTATACTGTGCCAGCAGCGAACCATAGAACTGACTCGCTATTAAAATGATACATGATATTTTTATTAGGCTTTTCATTTCCGAACCTCTCTTTCCGGATTAAATTTGATCAAAAATGGATGAGAAGCAAGTGTTGTTTTGCTCTCTCGTCTGGCTGCAAAATAAAGATTTCCTTCGTTATCTTTTATATCTGAACCGGTAGCTTCGGCCAGCACATCTGATTCGTATTCATAAATAATTTTACGGGTAAGCTTTTTAGGATCGAATTCCATTAAAATGCCTGTATCTTGTTTTATATAATTTCCATGACCCCCAATTATATAATAAAGTTTCCCGTTATTTCCCAGGTTTAAATTTGGAACATAAGGTCCCCATTGCGGTCTAACCTCTGGATCTGCGACTCCTCCCAAATCGTCAACAGAACCGATTCCCTCCTTCTGAGGATGAAAAGCAATTATTTTTGCACCGTATGTGATAATATAAATAATCTTGTTCTTCTCATCCTTCGCATATGCTGTTATGCCGGTTATAATCTTAGAGCCGGGGGTGCCATCGAAAGCAGGCAAACTGTTTTTGTCAAAAATAAGGCATCCTTTTTCCTTTTCATATTTGACTAAACGCTGACGCCAATCCACGTAGTAACAATTTCCCCACCAATCGGTGAAAATTACTCGTGGCACGTGAGAACTGGCCAGACGCCCAAGATCCCGTAAATCATTGGCAGCAGGGTCGAAAAGGATAAAATGAGCCTGAGGATAGGTGATGGCGTATAGAATATTGGTGGCCGGATCAATATCTATATCCTTCAGACTCTCAAAAGGCATTGCCATGCCTAAATTGGTCATCTGATCAGTTGCCGGATCCCATTTCATGAAGAATCCTCCAACATAGCCTTGCGGGTGGTCCATTAAATATTCTTCCCTGGATTCTCCTCCATCAGTGGTGAAATAGACTGTACCATCAGCTCCGAAAACAATTTTTGAATGGATCTTTGCCTGCCACTGGAAAGGCCTTAGATACCCAAGATTATTTATGAAGCCTTTTAATTTCATTTCTCTGCGTCCGGGGGAATACTCATAAAGACCTACCTTGTCGTGATGGTTCGTTACTCCGATATAAACTAATTTATTTACAGAATTATAGCCTATGCTGCCCCATGATGAGTGAGCCTGTGGAAAGCCTGGATATTCAATAAAGGCTATATTCTTTTTTGTTATAGCATGTTCCTGCCCATTCACTTCCAGCCCTGCTGTTACAATAAGTAAAACCGTAAGAATATTCAATATCGTGCCCCAGCCCATATGCTGAAAGAAAAACCACTGTACCATTCCATATCTGCCGACAATAATTTTGTTTTTCATTCCTGAAAGTTCTTTTATATTCTTTATCTCTTTACAATTAAGAAATGCATTACTCATTTGCCCCGACAGTGGCCTGCGTATCTACTGTGAATCAGTGGCACCTGTTCTAATGCCGGAAATCAGTATTTTTTTATTAATTACATTAATTTATACATTCGCCGGAAGTTCAAATCCTTTCCTGTAATATCCTTCAGCCAGCGATTGGGCTTTGTCGTCATTCGTAATTATCTCAAATTCAGGAGAAAAAAGTAATTGCTTTTTGCCTGAGCGGTACGATATGTTGGCCAGATGAACAAGAACTGAACTTTTATGTCCCTCCACAATGCCGGCATTGGGCTGGTTTCTTGAACGGATGCAATCAACATAATTTGCAAGATGATCTGAGAGGGGAAATCTTCCATATTCCTGAGCCGCGATTTTCCCATCCTTTTCAAAAACCTGCCAACCGGCACCCATCCGGCCAAGGTACATTACCTGTTTCGTTCCATAAATTATAATCTTGTCGCAATTCAGCTTCCATTCGGGGAAGAGATCGCCATTACGGATTTCCTCGCTTGCTTTGGACATGTATGGGGTAAAGGCTCCTGTTTTCAGAGTAAGAATGAATTTGTCATATTCGTAGGTGGTCATCTGATAATCAGGCACATCCCTTTTATCGTCAAATAGATATCTTCCTCCGGTACAGTAAACTGATTTAGGAAATCCGGGATCGCCAAGCACAAAACGAGCCAGATCCATCTGGTGAATGGCTCCATTTGATAATTCGTTTCCCCCTGAGTAGTCCCAGTAATACAGCCACGATTTATTCCGCGATATGTTGTATGGAACCTTGGGAGCGGGGCCAAGCCATAAATCCCAGTCTATTGTATCCGGTGCCGATGATTCTTCTTTTTCCTTAAAGGGAACAGGACCCTCATCGAGCTCCATAACATCAACTGCCACAATATCTCCAAGCGCTCCACTCTTTATATAATCACGTGCATGAAAATTATATGGCGCGCTTCTGTTCTGAGTGCCGCATTGCAAGATCCTTTCATATTTCATTGCAGCCTCGATCATTTTCTGTCCTTCGGGAATTGTGAATGAGACACATTTTTCCACATAAACATCTTTCCCGGCCTGCATTGCCCAGATGCTGGCCAATCCATGCCAGTGTTGGGGAGTTGCTATAATTACACCATCAACTTCCTTATCATCATATACTTTGCGCATATCTCTAACACGGATGGGTGCAAATCCCTGCTTCTTCTCAATTTCAGAAATAGCTCTGCCACCACGGGTGTCGTCGACATCGCACATGTACTTTATTACAATATTCTTATTCAGATCACTGATTCTTAAAGCCAGTCCTGTTCCCCAGTTTCCAGCTCCGATAAGCGCCAGAATAACCCTGTCATTGGCATTTCGGGTATTTGCACCGGCAAACGATGATTTGATTTTTGTCCGGTAAACGGGTGTCTGCCCGGCTGGCTGACTGCCGGATAAATTTCCGCTGTTTTTTGTTTCTCCTGTGCATGAACTGATCAAACCTATTCCTGCAGCACTGAGTGAAACTTGTTCCAGAAATTTCCTTCTTTTCATATTTTACAGATAATATTGGATCGTTTTCAATATACAAATATAAGCCTTTAGTACCTCGATGATTAAATGCTTCTGGTTTACTATTCTGAAAAAACGCAAACCACAATACAAAAAGTCATTTTACATGACATGAAACTTAATCATTTTATTGAAATTAAATAAGACATTCCTTTATACAAAATAAATTATTGTTGTTTAGTACATTTGTACAGCTTGTCCGGGCACAGGAAAAAAATATGTGCAACCCAAGAATTCTTTGAATAGTAAATTTAATCTCAACAAAAATATACTGTATGCGAAAAACAAGAATAAATATTTGCCAGGTAGTCCTCCCCTGCATGATTCTCCTTTTTACATCCTGCCACCCTGCTCCATCAGACACAAAAACTGATCAGTCTGAACACAGCTGGGCAAAACTCGGCCCTGGTGGCGGAGGCGCAGTTTTTATACCCACATTTTCATACAAATCGGCAGATCGATTCCTCCTGCGCTGCGACATGACAGGATCATACCTCACAAATGATGGCGGTAACTCGTATCAACAGATAAACCTTGCAGGAGGAGCCTCATCATTCGCATGGGATCCTTCCGATTCAAATATTGTATACATAGGCTCAGCAAGCCTGAACCGTTCAGATGACGGGGGAAAGAGCTGGACGCGCATTTTCCCGTATGCGGAAGATATCTCAGGCGAAGAGTTTAAGGGCGATCATGCTGATTATAGCATCAAAACTTCAGAAAACTCCCTGTATGACACGAAATCAGGAAGGATCGGAGCAATCAGGGCAGATCCGTCTAAACCAGGTTCGGTTTTCTTCAGTATGGGTAATTATTTCTATTACCCGGATGACAATGACAAAAAATGGAAAAGGGAAACTCTCGAACAGTCCGTCAGTTTTATCTATGCAAACAAAACAGCTCTGAAAGATGACGTTTATATTTTCTCTGAATCATCAATAGTCGTATTCAATACAACATCCCAAAAATTCCTCAGCAAAAAACTCCCCGAGGGAATCTCTCCTGCTTTTTCTTTTACAGGAGGAACAGAAGCAGGTACAGGGAAAATAATATTCTATACTCTTCATCATGATTCTTCAAAAAAAATAGAGGGTGAATTCGGATACAGTGAAGTGTGGAGATCCGAAGATCTAGGAGATACATGGCATCAGCTTACTGATCCGGTTGTTATAAACAAGGCATCAGGTATAAAACCAAGCTATTCAATGATATCGTGTGCTGAATATGATGCCGGTCAGGCTTATCTTATCACTAACCGGTACGAAGAAAATAAGGATGGGAAAGGCTTGAGATATTGGTACGGAGCCCTGAAAACAACAGATAATGGCAATACATGGTACTGGGCATGGCAAGGCGGAGGAGGATCAGGAAAGTATGGGGTAAAGGATGGCATTGGTGTGGCTAACCTGGCTGATGCCTGGACAGAAAAAGCTTTCGGGGGTGAATATATCCGTCTGATGGATGTCGGAGTTGCTCCCGGGGACGGCAATATTGCTATCGTTACCGATTGGTACCGCACAATGAAAACAACAGACGGTGGAAAAAGCTGGAAAGAGATCTACAGTAAGAGTGAACCGGATGGATCATATATTAGCAGGGGACTGGATGTGACAACTGCATACGGTGTTCATTTCGATCCCTTTGACAGTAATCACATCGCAATCAGTTATACCGATATTGGTTATCACCATTCATTTAACGGCGGTAAAAGCTGGACCCGTTCTGCCGACGGGGTACCGGCAGATTGGGTCAATACCTGTTACTGGCTTGCATTTGATCCTGCCGTTAAAGATAAGGTCTGGTCGGTATGGTCCAACCTGCATGATTTTCCGCGGGGAAAGATGACAAGGAATCCCCGATGGAGGGAGATGGGCCGCGGTGGCGTCTGTGTTTCAGATGACGGAGGAAAAACCTGGACCGCTATGACTGAAGGGATGGGTGCAGATTCTCCATCAACATCCATAATATTAGATCCGGAATCGGCACCCGGAAATCGCACACTCTATGTAACAGCATATGGAAAAGGTGTCTTCAGATCGACTGATGACGGTAAGACCTGGCAGCTAAAAAACAACGGCTTAGAAGAGAACAACTGTGCATTTGAAATTACACTCACAGGAAAGGGAGTACTGTTCCTGACAGTAAGCGCCACCCCAATGCATAAGGATGGTAAAAAAGGAAGGGGATTCTATTCAGGGGCTGTTTACCGATCGACCGACAAGGCGGAGACATGGACAAAACTTAATATTTCAAATGGCCCTGTATTCCCGAATGGAATTGATTATGACCGCAGTAATCCTGACCGCCTCTATCTTGGCTGCTGGTCAGATATTGATCTGAGTGATCTTGTAGGAGGAGATGTTGCAAGGGCGACAGGGGAAAATGAAATTATTGATATGCCGGGCGGAATATTTTTGTCAGAGGATGGCGGTGATTCCTGGAAATCCATTTTTGACCAGAATCAATATATCTATGATATTACAGTTGATCCATATCATCCCGGAAGATTATACAGCAATACCTTCAACCAGGCAGCATACCGCAGTGATGATTACGGACAGTCGTGGAAAAAGATCAAAGGATATGATTTTCACTGGGGACAGAGAATTATAGTTGATCAGAACGATCCTGAAAAGATCTATATTACCACTTTCGGTTCAAGCGTCTGGCATGGTGTACCAGAATTGGAGGATGTATAAATTATTTCATATACACTGGTATAATAGACCTGAATATAATATTTATGCTCCTTTATTTTTTATAAATTTGACTTTACTGTCGTTTTAAGACAAACATGTACTTGCAATTAAGCTAACCGGTTTTTACCAGATGAATGAATCAAATTGGTGGCCATTATTTCTTCAGGGTGATAAACATGCATTTTCAGAAATATATCTTGCCTTCCACGATGATTTGTACCGTTACGGCATAAAACTAAGCCGCGATCCTGAAACAGTTAACGATTGTATTCAGAATCTTTTCCTCAGACTCTGGAAAAACCGTAACAACCTGAAACCTGTAAGGGAGCTCAAACCTTACCTCTTCAGATCACTGCGCAATCATATCGTTGACATCATTGAGCTTGAAAAAAAAACCCTTACTATTGATCTGGAGGATGAAGAATTGTATTGTATTGAATTCAATGCTGAAGATTTCATGATATCCAGCCAGATCGAAAAAGAAATGCAGGAAAGAATCATCAGTTTGCTGAACCAGTTACCTTCACGTCAGCGCCATGCCATATACCTCAGGTATTTTGAAGAGATGGAATTTGATGAAATTTCACAGGTTATGAACATGAATGTGCAGTCGGTCAGAAATTCAATCTGCAGAGGATTGCAGGTTATGCGCAACTCCGGTGTGATTCTGTCCTGCATTATTATCCTGAGCTAGCTAATTCCCTTCATTTTAATTTATTTTTTAAAAATACTCCGGATAACTGAGTATAAATAAAAAATATCTCCGTGTTGCTTATAGATTCGATTATTAAACTTATTTAAAAAACGATTGGAAAGAGCTGATTTTGATACATTGGGAGATTTGATTCTAAACGAATCATTTCGTGAATTTGCAGAGAATGAGAATCCGGAATCTGTTAGAATCTGGAATCAATATATAGCAGATAATCCTGACAAAAAGAAGGAGATTGAAGATGCTGTAATTGTACTTAAGACTCTGCTGAATAAACGAAAAGCCAGGGTGCCTGTTGATAAAAGCGAGTCTTTACTTAAACTGATGAAGATAATCAATGAGGAGAAAAGCGAAACCTGGAAATCAAAAAGGAATTTTAATTCAATCTGGCTTAAAATTGCTGCAGTGGGTCTTTTGGTACTGGGTTTATCTTCCTTGTGGAATGTATTCAGTACCCGGAACATAAATAATCAGGATCTTGCATATAATGAGATAATTGTGCCACTTGGAGAAAAAGCTCAGATCGTCCTGTCTGATGGTTCCCATGTGTGGATCAATTCAGCCAGTAAATTAAGGTACCCTGTTCAGTTTGGTGATGTTTCAAGAGAGGTTACTCTTGAAGGGGAGGCCTTTTTTGATGTAGAAAAGAAACACGGTAAATCTTTTGTCGTGAATACACATGATGTAAAAGTAAATGTCCTGGGCACCGCCTTTAATGTAAGATGTTATCCGGGCGACAATAAGACTCAAACCACAGTTGTCAGAGGTGCAGTTGAAGTTGAAGAGCTTCATGGGAATAAAAAAGTAATGATCCTTAAGCCTAATGAAATGGCAACTTTAGCGGAAAAGGATCCGGCCGACAGAAAAGCTTCACAAATACCTTCATTCATTGTAAAAAAAGTCGATGCGGGTAACCTGGTTAGCTGGAAAGATCAGTTGCTTGTTTTTGCAGGAGAGTCTTTCGAGGATCTTGCCATAAAGATGGAAAGATGGTATAATGTCAAAATAAGAATTGATAACGAGGAGCTGAAATCAGAACGCTTCAGTGGAAAATTCGTTCATAATGAAACGGTTTACCAGGTACTTGAAGCAATTAAAATCACTACTCCGATTACATTCAGGGTTGAAAAAGATACAATAATAATATCCAAATAAAAAGAAAATCGTTTAACCCCTAAAATCTGATGCCACTGGAAAAAAACAAACCTACCTCCATCCGAAAATGAAAAACCGGAAAATGCTGAAACATCTTCCGGCAATTCAGAATTAATTTTCCCCATCAACCTCCGCAAGAAGCCAAATGGGTATTTACTAATTAAAAACATATCAAATTTATGAAAAAAGAATTGATTTTGGGCGTTCTTCCCGAAAAGAAATGCCTTCATAAAATCTCACTAATTATGAAACTAGCAACGTTTTTCCTTATCCTGGGTACACTTCAATGCTTTTCAACCGGGTATGGACAATCGAGCATAATTAAGCTTGAGCCGGAAAGTCAGTCACTTCTAAGCGTAATTGAAGCCATTGAAAATCAAAGTGACTTTAAAATCTTTTACAAGACAGATCAGGTTGATGTGACCCAGATTGTCAATATTGATGAAAACGAAGCCACAGTCGCATCAATATTAAACAAAGCTCTTGATGGCACTCATCTCTCCTATGTAGTAATGGATAAACTGATTGTATTTGCCAGGGAAGAAGCCATTGATCAGCAGGGTAAAGTGTCAGGCACAATTACTGATGCTGCAACCAATGAACCTTTAATTGGAGTGAATGTATCAATAGAAGGTACTTTAAAAGGAGTAATTTCAGACGTTAATGGAAATTATTCAATTGAGGTACAGGAAGAAAATGCAATCCTTGTATTTTCGTATATCGGATATGCTACTTTCAAAATTCCTGTCGGGGGTAAGATTACGATAAATGTTACTCTGTCACCTGATGTTAAAAATCTTGAGGAAGTGGTTGTTGTGGGATATGGTCAGCAGAGAAAAAGCGATCTTACAGGATCTATAAGCAGCGTTAAATCAAAAGACCTCACACTTCTTCCCACACAAAGGGTTGATCAATCTTTACAGGGGCATGCTGCCGGCGTAACTGTTACAAATACAGACGGCGCTCCGGGGGGTAATACAACTATCCGGATCAGAGGTGGCAATTCACTAACCGGCAACAGTAATGCTCTTGTAGTTATTGACGGGCTGCAGGGAGGAGATCTCAGATCTTTGAATCCAAATGATATAGAATCAATTGAAGTCCTGAAAGATGCTTCAGCCGCCGCTGTTTATGGTTCACGGGGCGCTAACGGCGTGATTTTAATCACTACAAAAAAAGGAAGTGAGGGTAAACCGGTTATAAAATATAGTTATAACGGAGGCTTCCAGAAACTGGCAAATGTAATTGACGTAATGAACGCCGGCCAATTTGCACGTGCGGCAAATGAATTCTCGGCAACTCTGGATGTAGACTATCCCCCGGCCGGTTTCAAACCTTTTACAGATGAAGAAGTTGCTGCTTTTGAGAAAAACGGAGGAACAGACTGGCAGAGAGAAGTTTACAAAACAGGCAAGATAGATAATCATCAGCTATCAATTGATGGCGGAACAGATAAAATGAATTATTTCTTTTCGGGTGGTTACATGTATAATAAAGGTATAATGATAAACACCAACTATAAGCGCTACTCTCTTCGCGCAAATATTAATGCTGATGTTAAAAAATGGCTAACTATTGGTTTGAACTGGTCAGGCACAAGAGAAGTATCAAATGTACCTCCATTCGGAAATGGTACTGCAAGCGGAGTTGTTATCGGTCAGGCATCGAATGAGGCCTACCAATGGGATGCAACTACTCCTGTTTATGACGCGGATGGCAATTACACTGTGCATGAACCGGGATATGGACATGATGAAGGCGCAAATCCTGTCATGTCTGCCATGGAAACTTTTAATGAATTTAAAACTAACAGGAATAATATAAATACCTATTTGGATTTCAAATTGTTGAAAGGGCTCGACCTGAAAGTTACGGGAGGAGCGATCATTTACAATGAGAACAATCTCAGGTATCTGAACAGAAAGACATTTGAAGGAGCCGGAGTCGATGGTTTGGGTGAGGTTCACGTGGGTGCAGGTGGAGTATATCAGAATTCCAATATTTTAACCTATAATAAAACGTTTAAGGATAAACACCGGCTAATATTCACAGGTGTTGCTGAATACCAGATTGATAACTATCAATATTATGATTTCCAGGGGGATGGTTTCGGCACAGATATTACAAGCATTTATGCATTATCGGGCGCTACAAACCTGATTGTAACCGGTAACGGCATTTCAAAGCGGGTATTGAATTCTTACCTTGGACGTGTTAATTATACTTTTAATAATAAATATGCAGCAACAGTTTCATATCGCGCGGATGGTTCTTCTGTTTTTGGCTCGAGCACAAAATGGGGTTACTTCCCGTCTCTGGCTTTGGCATGGACAGCGTCCAATGAGACATTCATAAATGATCTGGACTTTTTTTCAAATTTAAAATTCAGGGGTAGCTGGGGTATATTGGGTAATCAGGCTGTCAGACCCTATTCAACACTTTCGACAATCGCTCCCGGAGCCAATTACCCATACGATGGACTTGGCTCAACAAATATTGGATATTATGCTGCTACCGCGGAAAACGACAAGCTTAAATGGGAAAGCACTGAGCAAATCAATATCGGAATGGATCTTGGTCTGTTTAAAGGCAGATTGAATTTTTCGATGGATGTCTATAAGAAAACCACAACGGATATGTTGCTTGCCCGCCAGATCCCATGGTATACAGGGTATGGTCTGTCAGAATCATCAGCCTCTCCGTCTGTAATGCAGAATGTCGGTTCAATGGAAAATAAAGGTATTGAGTTTGTAATTGGCGGAGACCCGCTAATCGGTAACTTCAGATGGAATACAAGTTTTATATTTTCGTCCAATAAAAGCAAAATCCTGGATCTTGGGAGGGATTTCTGAACTTGTCCAGTCAACAAGCCAGGGAGGCGGATATGGATTTAATAATATAGCCTGGCTGATCGTGGGTGAACCTCTTGGAACACTTAAAGGTCATCTTTTTGAAGGTATATGGAGCACAAGTGAGGAAGAAGAAGCAAACAAATTCGGCCAGATGCCAGGTGATCCAAAATATAAGGATCTGAACGGAGACTATAAAATAAATGCTTCGGATCTGACAATAATTGCCCGCACAGCTCCAAAGTTCAGTATTGGTTTTAATAATACATTTTCATATAAGTCTTTTGAGCTTACTGCTACAATCCTTGGCGTATACGGAAATCAAATATTTAATGCCGGCAGGATTTTTACTGAAAAGACCAACTGGGGTTTGCTGACAGGTACAAGCACCCGGCTGCTTGATCACTGGACTGAGACTAATCAGAACACAGATATACCGGGATGGATAACTCAATCGTACAGAGTACAATATAATCTGGATCATGATATTACAGCCACGAATGTTTCAGTAAACGGCAGAAATTCTCATTTTGTCGAAGATGGATCCTTTATTAGACTGAAAACATTGAATCTTGCTTACAACTTCCCTCAATCTATTTGTCAGAAAATTAAAATTGACAGATTAAGAATTTATCTGTCGGGCACAAATCTTTTTACGATTACAAGCTATACAGGATATGATCCGGAAGCGAGTTCTTTTTCAGCGAGTGACGGACGCTCAGGGATAGATAATAGTAATTATCCTCAGTCCAAAACATATTCAATGGGTATTGATGTAACATTTTAATCGTGTGAACAAATGAAAAAAAATATAAAACATATTCTGCAAAGATACAGTTTGAAAGTGATGCCTGTAATTGCTTTTTGTTGCCTTGTATCATGTGAAACAAGCCTGGTTGAAAATCCACAGGGCATTGTCGGCGAAGTCAACTTCTACACAAATAAGGGAGAAGCTGAATCCGGGTTAATAGGAGCAATGTCGCAAATGAATGTGGATGTTGCTCTGGGACCGGATGATATAAAGAAGAATGGATACACAGATCTGAATAATGATGGCATAAGAGACGCACCCATTGTTCTTGGAACTGACTATGGTATTGCGAACTGGCAAAGATCTTATAAGTCATTGACTAACGTTAATAATGTGATCAGATCAGTCAATGCAGGAAAGGTTCAGGGGGCAGGTGAAGATGAGCTCGCTGTGATTGTCGCCCAGGCGAAATTTATCAGAGCGCTAAATTATTTTAACCTGGTAAGACTGTATGGTGAAGTCCCATTGATCGAGGAAGATTCACCAAATCCGGTTACAAATCCATATACAAAATCTCCGGTTGAGGAGGTTTATAGCCTTATCATAAGCGATCTGCAGTTTGCTGTAAATAACCTGCCTGATTCCTGGAGCGAAACCCCGGGGAGACCAACAAGCTGGGTTGCAAAGGGAATACTTGCAAAGGTTTATCTGACAATGGCAACAGCGCCGTTGAAACAGGAAGCCAATTATGCAAATGCAGCCAGTCTGGCGAATGAAATAATTGAAAGTGATAAATTCGCTCTCATCCCCGATGTTTCTGATGTTTTCAGGCTGGAAAGTAAACGTGCGTCCGAAATGATGTTTGCCTTTGAAGCCACAACCGACGATGCGGTTGGGATACCCAACGGATTAGCTTCAAAGAACTCCGGAGGTTATAGCGATGGTGCACTGGATACAACTTTCGCAGCTTATGATTTTCCTGAACAGCCAAGGAAATACGCCTACATACAAATTGAAATTCCCGATGTGCTGGCCGATCCCGGAAATGTAATTCTGATCCCATGGAAACAGGCTTTTGAATATGCACCAATTATAAGTAAATTCAACTATCCTTACGTGAATGCTGAAGATATACTTGCCAAGGCAGTGTATCCCATGAACGTTCCGATTTTGAGATATGCAGAAGTACTATTAATCTATGCCGAGGCTGCCAACAGACAAAATGGCGGACCTACACAGGAAGCCGTCGATGCAATTAATGAGGTAATTAACCGTGCAAACGGGAGTACCGGCACAGAACAGCTTGCCGCAACGGGTATGACAATGCAGGCTTTCGAAGATAAAGTGATTCAGGAAAGAAAATTTGAATTATGCTTTGAATCAGGAAGCCGCTGGTTTGATATGGTAAGAAAAGAATTAACTCAATATCATGTGACTGCTGATTTATTCCCTATACCTGAGTATGATGCTAATTTACTGGGTCAGAATCCCGGATACTAATAGGCTATACATTTCCAATTAAAACTTAAAGCTCCGCAGATGCCGGGCGGGGCTTTAGTTTTATCATTTATCACGCATTGAACTCCATTTTAATTACAATGTTTAAAATAATCAGAATGAAATATAACATTATAACCAGATCAGGAATTGTGCCTTTAGCATTCATTGGACTCATAATTATGGCTGGCTTGCTGACGGGATGTAACCAAATAAGAGAAAAATCTGGTTCTGAAAAAGCTAAATATTCAAATGACCGTAACGATAACTGGACAATAGTCGGCTACGGAGGAGGAGGCGCCATGTTCAATCCCGCTGTAAGTTATCACGATCCGGACTATGCATACGTGGCCTGCGATATGAGCCAGTCCTTTGTTACCTATAATGGAGGAGAATCGTGGAGAATGATCAATTTACGTGGGATGGTCCAATTCTTTGCCTTCGATCCATTGGATACAAATACGATATATGCCAAATCCATCTGTTTATTCAGAAGTACTGATAAGGGGAAGGAATGGAAAGTTATATATCCTGATCCTTCTGAAATCACAGGTATTGTATCAAAAGGCGATGAAGCAAATGAATATATTATTACCAAAGACAGTACCAGAAGAAAAGTATTGGCTTTCAGTGTTGACCCAGCCAATTCTAATAGGCTTTATGCAGCTATTTCAATCGATAATGAAACCGGCTTTTTTCTCTCAAATGATGCCGGAGCACATTGGACTAAAGATAAGATACTTGAGGATGGTGCAAAAAATATTTTTGTATTACCCTCTTCTCCTGAAAAGAACAGAACTATATATATAACCGGGGAAAATACCATAACTGTAAAAGAAAATGGGTTATGGAAAATCAATAAGGGACCTGAGGAAGTGAAAAAGCTTACACAATTTGCCGGAGGATTTGATCTAAAACTGAATAAGTATATTATCTACGCCACATCAGGAAAATCTTATTTTAATTCTGCCGGTGATAAATCCGGAATCTGGTATACAGAAAATGGTGGTGAAAGCTGGGAAAACCGGGAAGAGGGACTCATAAATCTCAGCATGGAAAACTCTGACAAGCCTGAATGGAGATGCATTGCCACAAGTTCATTAAATCCAAATGTATTATATGTATCATATAATGGATTGAAAGTTCATGGAGACACCACATGCATCGGAATAGCAAAAAGTGAAGATTTTGGAAAAACCTGGCAATTGTCGTTAAAAGATTGTTTAATAGATCAGAATTACAGATTCTCAGGCAATTATTCACAAGGATGGCTGGATGAACGATATGGTCCAACCTGGGGTGAAAATCCATTTGCAATTGCAGTATCTCCTGATAATCCGGATATAAGTTATGCAACTGATTTTGGAAGAACAATAAAGACAAAAGATGGAGGCAGAAACTGGAAACAGTTGTACTCAAGAAAGAAAAAAAGTGGAGGATGGAGCTCAACCGGGATGGATGTCACTACCGGATATACAATAGTTTTTGATCCATTCGACCTGAATCATGTATTTAATGCAAATACCGATGTCGGTCTGATGGAAAGTAAAGACGGGGGTGAAAGCTGGATAAGTGCTACAAAGAATAAAGGGATACCAGATAACTGGATAAATACAACATACTGGCTGGAATTCGACCCTGATGTTAAAGGAAAGGCATGGTCGGTAATGAGTGGAATACATGACCTTCCCTTATATAAGATGTGGAGGAAAAACGGAACTGCTGGCTTTACAGGTGGAATTCTTGTTACTGAAGATGGCGGTTCATCGTGGAAAACCCAAAGTGAAAATATTGGAGAAGCAGCGTTTACACATATTCTGATTGATACTGAAAGCAGGAAAGAAAAAAGAACTCTTTATGCATGTGCATTTGGCAAAGGTGTTTATAAATCAATTGATGGTGGAGAAACATGGAAACTCAAAAATAATGGTATTGACGTGAAAGATCCTCTGGCTTTTAAAATAACAAAAAGATCTCAGGATGGGATGTTATTTTTACTTGTACACCGGCGAAATGATGAAGGTAGTATTGGAAATGATCAGGATGGAGCCCTCTACACTTCAATTGATGAAGCTGAAACATGGATTAAGAAACCGCTTCCTGCGGAAACCAATTGTTTAACAGGTTTACTGATTGACCCGGATAATCCTGATAAAATTATAATATCAGCATGGGGTAGAAATACAAAGGATCAATTTTCTCCCTGCATCGGAGGTGGAATTTACATATCTGAAGATGGAGGCAATACCTGGAAACAAACTCTTAAAAAAGATCAGTACATCTTTGATCTAACTTTTGATCCCAGAAATAAAATGTATTATGCCTGTGGGTTTAGCTTTTCATCTTACCGTTCAGAAAACCATGGTGAAACTTGGGAAAGAATTAAAGGGTTTAATCACAAACTGGGAAGACGCGTTGATATTGATCCGTTAAACCAGGAAATGATATATATAAATACTTATGGCGGAGGTGTCTGGCACGGACCAGCAAAAGGTGATCCCAATGCCATTGAAGATATTGTTACCCCTGTTATGGCTTATTGACCGGTAATTGATGTTTCAAATTTTAAATTCAGAAAATTCAACCTGCAATGAGAAAAATGATAATTATTTTGTGCCTCAGTTTTATAACTTGTGATGCTTATGTTAATGCCCAGGAATCACCCGTCGCGGTAGTTGTAAGGCCTGTAGAAATTTTTGACGTCCTCAACAATCCGGGGATCGGATTTATGACATTCCAACGTTTTAACGGCGATAACCTGAATAAAGGCGCAACGTGGACAGAAGGCCTCCCTCCTGTTTATCAGGATTTCGATGGTGACCTTAACAATAAGAACTACCCCCTGACTTCAATTGCCTATCTCAGAGTCTACTGGAAATTCATGGAGCAGGAACCCGGCCAATATAACTGGGCAATGATTGATAAGGCATTACGGACAGCTGCCGAACGGGGACAGACATTAATGCTTCGGATTGCCCCTTATGGAGAAGACGAAAACGATGTTCCGGCCTGGTACAGAAAAATTGTAGGCAAAGGGGAAAAATTACTTTCAGAAAAATGGAGAATCGATCCTGAAGACCCGCGATATCTGCAATATTTTGGCGGAATGATCCAGGCATTAGGACAAAGATATGATGGCCATCCGGACCTGGAGTCGGTGGATGTTTCAATTGTGGGCTTCTGGGGTGAAGGTGACGGGACTCATTTGTTAACTGACAAGACCCGGCACTCATTGATAAATTCATATCTGGATAACTTCCTGAAAACTCCTCTTACTTTTCAACCTGTGAACGGGGATGCCCCTGATCCGGGACTTCTTGTAAAAGGTACCCCAATTGCAGCTTCATGGCCGGATGGCAGGAATAATGGGACCGGACCACAAATGCGTCATCTGGGTTATCGAATGGATTGTCTTGGTGACATGACGAATGAAATCTGGCTGGAAAAGCGTTGGAGCCATATGGCTGATATTTATCCTAAAGACATCATAAAAAGCGGAATGAGTGAGGCATGGAAAAAATCGCCGGTTACAATGGAGATATGCTGGACCTTTTTACACTGGCTGGATTCACTTAAATACGATGAAAAAACTGTGAACTACATATTTGGAGAGGCACTTAAATGGCACATAACATCCTTCAATGCAAAAAGCTCAGATGTGCCTCAGGTGTGGAGTCCTCTGGTTGACAAATGGTTAAATAAAATGGGATACCGCTTCGTACTCCGGAAATTTGAATATCCATCTGTTGTTAACCGCCAGGGACAATTGTCTGTCAATACTTTATGGGAAAATATCGGAGTAGCCCCAATTTATAAAGACTACAAATTTGCCGTAAGGCTCAAAAACTCTCAATTTACAAAAGTACTGACCACCTGCGCTTTCTTGCCCGATTGGTTGCCCGGGGATATTGTATGTGATGAAGTCCTCTATATTCCCTATGACATGCCTGCAGGATCCTATAATCTTGAAATCGCAATTGTCTCACCGGCTTCATTTGAACCGAGGGTGAAACTGGCTATCGCTGGTATAAAAGAGGATGGATGGTATCCAATGGGAGAGATCACTGTTAAATAAAACATAATTGCCCAAAAATTTTGCCTTTTAAGTCAGATCTTATTTTAGTGGTTAAGTTAATTTTTGCTTTTCATGTTGGTTTAAGGGTAGGTTAGATATACCGGTAAGCATTTTTGCAAGCCGGTATATCTCTTATCATTTTCTTATAATACCAGATAGTCTATCTGTCCGGGCTCTGAACAGCCAGGATTCTTCCACCTCCTTCGATTTTGCACCTTAAATTAAAACCTTTAAATTCATAAAAAAAAAGAAATGAATAAAGCATTACAATTAATCAGAACCGGATTCATTTTGATCCCGGTTGCAATCATTATGATAACTGGCTGTTCCTCAGCTGCAAAGAACCCTGTTCTGATTAATAATCCCAACGGCCGCAACGATGCCTGGGGTTTCACTGGATATGGAGGAGGAGGTGCAATGTTCTGGCCTGCTGTCAGTCCGCACGACCCCGATTATGCCTATGTGGCATGCGACATGACCGGTTCATTTGTTACCTACAACGGGGGAGAGTCGTGGAGAATGTTCTCATTGCTCGGACCTGTGAAATATTTTGTACTTGATCCCGTCGATCCGAATGTAGTTTATGCAAAATCCGTTGCCCTTTTTAAAAGTACCGACCGGGGAAATACATGGAATATAATTTATCCCGTCCCTTCTGAAATTAACGGGGTTGTTTCAAAAGGAGACCATGCGGAAGAGAGGATTATAACCAGCGACAGCACCAGAAGGGATGTCATTGCATTGGCAGTCGATCCTGAGAATTCAATGAAACTGCATGCAGTTATCTCGATCAATAATGCTCCGGGCTACTTCATATCAAATGATCAGGGTGCTCACTGGTCAAAAGAAAAAGAACTCGGTCAGGAAGCTAAAAATATATTTATTGTTCCGTCATCTCCAAAAGAAAACAGGACAATCTACATCACATGCAATAACTCAGTTATTGTCAGGGAAAACGGGAATTGGAATACCAATCCTGCACCCGAAGGTGTAAAAAATATTAACGAATTCTCAGCTGGCTTTGACAAAACAATGAACAAATTTATAATCTATGCAATCTCCGGAAAATCATATTTCAATCCTGAAGGAGATAATTCCGGAATTTATTATAGCGAAGACGGAGGGAAAACGTGGGAGAACAGGCAGGAAGAATCTGTTAAAGCTACGCATCTGAAAACTCCGGATTTCCCGAATGGCGTACTCTGGCCACAAGTGCTAATCACCCGGGTGTAGTTTATGTTTCCTATGCCGGTCTGATTGTGCCAAATGATACAATTTGTATCGGAGTTGCCAAAAGTGAGGACTACGGCAAAACATGGAGCCTGCCATGGAAAGACATGGTTACAAAAGGTGGCTTACAGCTATTCTCCCAACTATAAAAAAGGATGGATCGATGAACGGTTCGGACCTACATGGGGTGAGAATCCATTCTCAATTGCCGTTGCACCTTCAGATCCTGATATTTGCTATACAACTGATTTTGGAAGAACAATAAAGACCACTGATGGAGGAAAAAGCTGGGAACAGTTATATACGAAGAGGAAAGAGGATGCAGGATGGATTTCAAGGGGACTAGAGGTTACAACAGGGTACACTATCGTTGCCGATCCTTTTGATTTAAAACATATGTTCATAGCAAATACGGATATAGGACTCATGGCAAGCAGTGATGGCGGTGAAAGCTGGATGAGCGCCACGGTAAACAATGGAATACCGCGGAACTGGATCAACAGCACCTACTGGCTGGCCTTTGATCCGGATGTAAAAGGCAGAGCCTGGGCAGCCATGAGCGATGTACATGATCTTCCCCGTCCAAAAATGTGGAGAAGGAGTGGAGTTTCCGGTTATGAAGGAGGTATAGTTGATAACAGAAGACGGAGGAAAAACCTGGAAACCTGTAAGCGGGGATATCGGAGAAGCTGCTATAACACATATTTTGATTGAACGTTCAGTCAATCAAAAATCAACGATATTATACGCATGTGCTTTTGGTAAGGGAGTGTATAAATCAACTGATGCAGGAAAAAGCTGGACTCTGAAAAACAAAGGCATTGACGGCAAAGAACCATTTGCATGGAGGATAACAAAAAATGAAAAAAACGGAGAGCTTTTTCTGATTGTCTGCAGACGCAGCGATGACGGAAGTATCGGCAATGAACTCGACGGAGCCGTCTACCGTTCCGCAGACGGCGCTGAAACCTGGACAAAGATCAAACTTCCTGACGGAACAAATGGTCCGATGAGCCTTGTAATAGATCCTGCAAATAACAACCGCCTGCTGCTTTCAGCCTGGGGCAGATCAACTCCCGGCAATTTCTCACCGGATACCGGTGGTGGAATCTTTGTTTCATCTGACAACGGACTGAACTGGAAACAGGTACTGTCAAAAGATCAGCATATCCATGATATCACTTTTGATCCCCGCAACAATACATTCTATGCCTGCGGCTTTAACGGATCAGCATACCGGTCAGATGACAGGGGTGAAACATGGAGCCGCATAAAAGGCTATAACTTCAAATGGGGCAAAAGAGTGGATCCTGATCCAGCTGATCCTGAAAAGATCTATATTGTAACCTTTGGGGGAGGCGTGTGGCATGGACCTGCAAAAGGAGATCAGAATGCGAAAGAAGATATTGTAACACCAGTTCTTGCCTATTAGCCAGAAAGAAATTCAAACATGTAATTTTACAATTCATAATAATACAATGACTCAAATCAAAAGATCCTCCTGAACAGATTGCTGGTTTTATCAATGGCTATCTTTTGCTTTCTCTCAAATGGTAATGCCCAGAAGATAAATTGATCATCAAAAGACAAAACAGGAAAACCGGTATTAACGTCCAATATTATAGCCTTAATAAACTCAACACTGAAACAGCCGTATGATAAGCTTAATACAGATTGGTTTGGGACTATACAGGCAGAAGCAATATTACGATGGGCAAAAAAGGGTTATCCGGAAGGAACCTCAGTATGTTGAAAAATGGCTTAGCTATCACATTGAACATGATAATAAGCTGACTGATGAGGAATACTTAAATACTTATCATGGAAACAAAGCCAGAATTATCAGGGAAGGAGTGCTGCCGTTTTCTCTTTATGCCGGTACACTAGGAGTATCATTTCCCTGCTATGTATTATACCAGCAGACAAAAAATGAAGATGCCAGGAATGTTTGCCTTTCTGTTGCTGACGCAATATTGCATTATTCTGCACGCGATCGTTTTGGCTATATGGCTCATGATGATTTTGACTATTTTAAATGGTGTATCCCTGATGTGGGATATTTTTCTGTCAGGGGCAATGGCTGATGCCTCTGCGCTTGTTGATAAAAACACAGCAGAGGTGTTTTTAAAGAATGCAGTATTTCAGGCAAAGACATCAATAAATCTTTTTTATGATACTGAAAAACAGTCTGACAAGAACAATTTACCTTGAACAAAAAGAACCTGGCAAAACATATTGGTGCAGAGCTTCGGGATGGATGGTTTATACACTCACTGCCCTGTTGCGTCATTTACCAGAAGATCACCCTGACTATAAATATTTTACTGGTATATTTTGTCAGATTGCAGATGGACTTGTAGCCCGGCAGGGTCCGAACGGAGGCTTGCATGTATGGGTTGATGACCCTGGACTCTCCTGAAGAGGTGACATCAACAGCAATGACTGCAGGATGTATACAGGAAGCAATGGATGAAGGATGGATTCCGGAAGATTACAATAATTATGTTCAAAAAGCCTGGAAATTTATTTCAGGATGTGTATCCGAAGAGGGCAAAGTAAGTAATGCATATACCGGATGGGCAATACCTGCAGAGCAAAAACAACTGCAGATGGATGAGGCTTATCTGGGCTTTATTCCCGGGATGGTCCTTCTGGCTGCTGCACAGATCCTTGAATTAAAGATGATTTAAACACCTGTATAAGAGCATATTTTAATTAATTTTAATTCGAAAATAAATGTAGAAAAGAATCATATATTTATTGCTGACTTCAAAATCCTTGAAATGATTAATTAATCCGATATACTTATGAAAATTTCATTTTACATTGTAATATTAGCTTTACTTCTTACCTGCTGCAAACAAAAAGCATCCTGTCAATTCTGCAAACAATTCAATGCAAACGGATACTGCCAGGTTTCCTGCAGCACTCACGATTTTGTCGCTTACAAAAATAATCCGGTCTTCTCAGGTACAGGTACAGACACCTGGGATCAGAAGATCCGAGAAAGAGGATATATCCTTCGCGAAGATGGCACATATTATATGTGGTATACAGGATATAAGGGCGCTGAGACTGTTGAAAAACATCTTGGTCTTGCCACATCAACTGACGGAATAAACTGGACAAGATATAAGGATAATCCTATCTATGATTCTGGCTGGGTTGAAGATATGTCAGTTATAAAACATGAAGGCACATATTATATGTTTGCAGAGGGCAGAGGCGACACTGCACATTTAATGACATCAACAGACAGGATCCACTGGAAAGAACAGGGCAGACTGGATATTCGTAAAAGCAATGGAGAGCCTCTTGATAAAGGATCATTCGGAACTCCTGCAATATGGTACGAAAATGGTCTCTGGTATCTCTTTTATGAGAGGGACGATCTGGGGATCTGGCTGGCAGTTTCATCCGACATGAAGGTTTGGACAAATAAACAGGATGAGCCTGTGATAAAAATGGGGCCTGAAATATACGATCAGTTTGCAGTCGCCATGGATCAGATTATAAAATACAATGGCAGATATTATGGGTATTATCATGCAACGGAATTCAAAGACTGGCATGAATGGACATCATGCATTGCCGTGTCTGAAGATCTCATCCACTGGACAAAATATGACAAAAATCCAATAATGAGAGAAAACAAATCAAGCCCTGTAATAGTAAATGACGGAGAGAAATTATATCCTCTTCACTATGCATCCTGCAGTCTGTGTTCATTTCCCGCGAAAATAATCAAATTGCAACCTACATCATATAACGACAATCCCTATGAAAACACAACACTCATCTCTCCAATTTGAGGAACCTTTCAGGTAACTCTTACCTTACGAGGCATCATTTTTATATTGATCTCCTGCAGCAAGCCGACAGGTATTGCAAGGGTCTGGGCTGTTGATGACGGGGAAAAAATAAAACAGGAGGATATTACAAATCCGCTTGCTTCCGATGCTAAAAACAGCGTCTGGCAGAATAATTCGGTTAACATCTTTGGAGGCAGGAATGAAATTGTTGCTTTTCAGCTGATCATTCAGGCGGATGCGACAGGGGCAAAAAATGTCAATGTTACTGTCAGCGACCTTATAAACGGCAGCTTCTTCAATACCCGGGTCTGCAACCGGACCCTCCGATCCTTTCGACTACAGGGGCAGGAATACTGAACTCTTTACCGAACATTATCTGAATATGGTAAAACGGTCACCTCCTCTCTGGTTTTTTGCCGACAGCTCAGCTCCATCAGCCTATTATACCGGATGGGTCCCTGATTGCCTGATACCGTTTTCTGCGAGCTCACGGGAAAAGGAGGTGCTCCTTTCTCAGGTTGAAGCTAATAAAAACCAGGCTGTCTGGGTCGATATTCTTATTCCCGCGAAATGCCTCTCCGGGAAACTATACAGGAAAGGTGACAATTACAACGGAGACAAAGTATTCAAAACAATACCGGTCAGATCTGAAGGTATATGATTTTACACTTCCGGATTCAACACATATGAAGACGATGTTCGGATATTCCCCCGGTGCAATTGCCGCGTCGTCACAATGTTGAAAGGGGAAGCAAGGAATATTATGATCTTGAATTGAAATACAACCAGCTCGCTCACCGTCACAGGTTTGATCTTGTGATGGAGGTTGCAAACCTCAATGATATGACAAATTATTTCAAAAAGTATTTTACCGGTGAAACATATACAGCTGAAATAGGTTATGCCGGTCCGGGTGACAACACAGGCAACACTACATTTTCTATCGGTTTTGGAGGTGATTTTCCTGAGGAGTATGGAGGAAGTCTTGAAAAGATGAACAGGGCCGACTGGTGGAAAGGGTCTGATGCCTGGGAAACACTGGTTCATGAACAATGCCCCCGGATGTTGAACGTCATAAATACCTATATCCCGATGAACCTGATTTCAAAGGACCTACAAATGCAAAGGGAACAGGATCATATAGATACAATCAGGATGCAGGCCAAACTGGACACACACCAATCCTGGCCCGGGGAAAAATATACCAACCCTTGTCACAAACAAAATCAGACCGGATCTGAAGGGATATGTCGATTTCTGGTCAATATCAGCCCAGGAATGGGTAACCGAACTTACACCTGATGAGGTGGCGTCTGAAAAGGCACTCGGGCAGGAAATTCGGAATATATAACGGCTTCAGTCCCGGCATGGGTGCAGTTGTGAGTGATGCTGATGCAGTGGAATTCAGGGTCATGCCATGGATTGTGTGGAAGTATAATATTGATCAGTATTTCTACTGGTCAACAACCTTCTGGACGAAACTAGATGTTTTTGAAAATCCGCTGACATATGAAGACAGGATAAACGGCGATGGTACCTTCCTCTATCCCGGACAGGATGCAGTCTTCCCTGATCAGGACAGACATCTGGCCGGACCTCTCTCCTCAGTAAGGGCAAAAAACTGGCGCAGAGGGGCACAGGATTTTGAGTATATGTGGCTGGCCAAAACAGATGGGGCTTGAAAAAGAGATGAAAACCATTGTGGATAATTGTGTGCCTGACAGGAGTCTGGGAAGCAAAATCACCAGAAAGATGTAAGCTGGTCATCAAGAGGTTACAAATTTGAGGAATACCGTAAACAGCTTGCTGAACTGTTATCTTCCGGTTCAGCAGTGAAATAGGCTGAACAAAAACCTGAAATGCAATATATGATGCTCTCTTTCAATATTAAACTGATCAGGATAATAGCTTTTCCTGCCCTTTTGCTGGCAGGATGTTCGGATAATTCTTCAGATAATCCGCCAGTTGAAACCAGTACGTGCATAGTCACCGACCTGACAAAACTGGAGGATATTGCACTTTTCCCCTCAGATAATCCGATAAACAGTAATATTTCAGCAACACCGGTTGACTCTCATTCCGATGCCATAATGGCACTCATCGGTTCGCCTTCTGTCCACCCTGATTTTGGCAGCGGTCTTTATGAAGGCCGGCATTTTGGGATTCCTTTCATCCTTGTTTGCAAAAGTCAATCATTGATACCTGTTATCTTCAGGGGCAATGAGTATGACGATAACTATGGTAATGAGAGCGATCCGGGCCCCTACCCCATTCCCGTCACAGCTCCTGTTGAGGGAGACGGCTCAGGCGACAGTCATGTGCTCGCAGTTGACGTTGATAATAAAGTTTTATACGAACTCTATAATGCCAGTATAAGCAACAATTCATGGGAGGCTTCAAGCGGAGCAGTATGGGACCTGAAGGTAAATGACACACGGCCGGAAGGATGGACATCTGCCGATGCAGCCGGAATGCCGATTCTTCCACTGCTTGTACGATATGATGAGGTTAAGAAGGGGACTATTGATCATGCGATCCGTTTTACGCTGAGCAGGAGCAAAGTAACAAGGGCATACACAGCTCCTGCAAATCATCTGGTAAGCGGAACAAACAACGACCCGGCCGCTCCGGTTCCAATGGGTATTCGCATGAGGCTAAAAGGAAGTTTTGATATTTCAGGCTTCTCAACCGACAATAAAGTGATCTTAACCGCTATGAAAAACTACGGGCTCATTCTTTGTGATATAGGCTCTGATTTCTTCTTTTCCGGTGCCACTGATGACAGGTGGAACAATGATGATCTTAACCAGCTTAAAACTCTTAAGGCCACTGATTTTGAGGTTGTTCAGATGGGAGATATTACCTACCCCTGAAAGGCCGTCAACCTGACTAACCTTGCTTCGTTGGTGGGAATTTGCAATTCGTGCCAAAACCAGAGTTAAGATCAATAATTTCTTTAGCACCGATTACATCCCGATATCTGTCGGGACGGCGCTAACGGGCTAACCCTGATTCGTTGGCGCGAATTTGCAATTCGTGCCAAAACCAGACTTAAGATCAATAATTTCTATAGCACCGATTACAAATCGGCGCTAACGGGAGATCAAAGAACTACTTTTTCTTCAGATAAAGTACTGCATCTCCGATAAATGGTGCCACAAAATTGGCAAAGTAACCTCCCTTTATTGCCCTTGGCCCTGGCAGTGTCTGATTTGTAGCAGGAATAAACCATTCCACATCCAGATCACCTTTCACTGAGCTAAGGTTTACAGTTGCTTTACCTCCCTCCGGGAAATCAATACATTTAAATGAATACAATCGATAACTCATGCGCGTTACAGATCAAAGCGGATGAAAGGCTCGAAGCCTTAAAACTGGCAAAAGATACCTTTCATATTTATGAATCACTGAAAAAATAAACTACTGAAAACTTTTATATCTTTACTTTTCCACGAATAAGGGATGATGATCATAATTGCGGAAAATAACATATTATTATTGTTGGTTTCATATGTTAAAATATTATTCCTTTTACGAATACAGAATCAGACTAATAACTAAATATTTTAAATACATGAAAAAGAAATTAATTTTATTTAATCTCGTGGTAATGGCGGGTTTGATTGGCAGTGGAGCTCTCAGGGGAGCTGATGATCCAAAAACTCTTGACATAGGAGCAGCGGCACCTGCCTTTTCCCTTCCGGGGGTTGATGGTAAAACATATACACTGAACAATTTCAAAGCGGGGAAGATCCTTGTGATTATCTTCACTGCAAATCATTGCCCGACTGCCCAGGCTTATGAAGACAGGATAATGCAGTTATATCAGGACTACCATTCAAAAGGGGTTGAATTTGTGATGATATCGCCCAATAACCCACAGGCAGTGTGTCTTGAAGAAATAGGATACAGCGATCTTGGAGATTCCTTTGAGGAGATGAAGATCAGGGCAAAGGATAAGAAATACACTATGCCATATCTGTTACGACGGTGACAAGCAGGAAATGGCGAAGGCTTATGGACCGACAACAACTCCTCATGTATTCATCTTCGACAGCCAGCGCAAGCTTCGTTACTGCGGAAGGATTGATGAGATGGAGAATCCATATGTAAAAGCCACACAGCATGACGCAAAGAATGCAATCACTGCATTGCTTGAGGGGAAGCCTGTACCGGTTGAAAAGACCAAGACATTCGGCTGTTCAATAAAATGGGCCAGCAAGATCGAATGGAGAACCAGGCTTGATGCTGAGTGGAAGAACAAGCCGGTGGAAGTTACCGAAGCAGATGTAAAGGGAATCAAGGAAGTAATAGCTAACAAATCAGACAAATACCGTCTTATTAATGTATGGGCTACCTGGTGTGGACCCTGCGTCATAGAATTCCCGGAATTTATTACAATGCAGCGGATGTATGGAGCCCGCGATTTTGAGTTTGTTTCAATAAACACCGACGGGTTGAAGAAAAAGGATAAGGTCATAGCATTTCTTAAAGAGAAGAATGCAGCCACAAAAAACTATATCTTCAGTTCAGACGATAAATATGCACTTATTGAGGCTGTCGATAAAAACTGGCCGGGAGCTTTGCCATATACGCTGCTGGTTGCCCCCGGAGGAGAGATTGTCTACAGTCACGAGGGTGTTATAGATGTAATGGAGCTGAGGAAAGAGATCATGAAGAAGATAGGAAGGTTTTTTGCAGATGACAAGTGATTTTGAATAGTCGCGATCTGGTTTCTTATATATCTGAATATTAAAATGTTAATGTGGATAAATAATAACTTCATAAGATCTATAAAAGTTTTATATATATAAGATTTCAATATATTTAATATTTATATATATATAAGATGTCTATATATATAAGATACATTTATATATAAGTTCATTTAAGTACAAGATTACTGTTTATAAAAATTTATGCGTAGATCTGTATACTTGTAAGAACATTTACCTTAGATATCCAAATAATTCTACAGCACTTAAGCATTTAATACCTCCTCCTATGAAAAAGCCTCTCTCCCGCCGAAACTTTACAAAACTCTCCCTCACCGGTGCAGCAGCTCTCATAACACTAAAACAAAATGCAATGACGAAATAGCTTCCGGCCGCTTTCAAATTGCATCCGCCTTGGCGGTCCTGTATTCGGAGATTTCAAAGACCCGCAAGACTGGATAAAAGCAGTAAAAACCGAAGGATACAGTGCAGCTTATTGTCCGGTACCTGTCGGAACTGATACCCCTACTGTAAAGGCCTTTGAGAAAGCAGCAAAAGATGCAAATATTATAATATCCGAAGTAGGTGCCTGGAGCAACCCGATAAGCAGGAATGATAAAGAGAGGAAGGAAGCTATTAAAAAATGTCAGGATTCGCTCGCTCTGGCCGACCTTATTGGCGCTAGACTGCTGCGTCAATATCACAGGCTCCCGAGGAGAACAATGGGATGGCCCCGATCCGGAAAACATGATCGACGAAACATTCGATATGATCGTTCAGGTTACAAGGGAAATAATCGATGCTGTAAAACCTGTTCGCACATTCTATACACTTGAAACAATGCCATGGGCCCTGCCCGATTCACCGGATTCATACCTGAAGCTTATAAAAGCAATTGACCGAAAACAACTTGCCGTGCATCTTGATCCGGTCAATATGATCAACTCCCCGGGAAGATATTATAACAATGGAGCTTTCATTAAGGAATGCTTCGCGAAACTTGGTCCTTACATCAAAAACTGCCATGCAAAGGATATCCGGCTGGGTACACATCTCACGGTTCATCTTGATGAAGTGCTCCTGGGTACAGGCGGACTCGATTATAAAGTCTTTCTGACAGAACTGAGCAAACTTAAAAATGTGCCCTTAATGCTTGAACATCTGAAGACAAAAGAGGAATACACACAGGCAGCTGCCAATGTAAGAGGAATAGCAAAATCAATCGGAATATCATTCTGCTGAGTCGTAATGATCATGAAAACACTATCTTAATTTATTGATAGCATCAGGGTTACTCCTGGCAGGCTGTTCCGCAAAGAAATGAACCGAAGCCTGTAAAATTCGAAGGCACTTATACCGAAAAGACATGGGCACTAAAGGAACTGAATCCTGAAATGCCATCAGACTGGTCATCATCAGGCATTCCTGACATTCGATCTTAACTCATCAACCACACAGCGTTTTGAGTTAAGACTTTATGACGCAAAAGGAACCAGGAAACTCGAAATACTACCTTTTCAGGGTGTATGGATACGGGCATCAATACCCCTTATCCATTTTCAAAAGATGAATACGGAGGGGATGGACCAGGCATCAATCTGGAAAACCCCGCGCCCGGGATACTGGATCGGATTCACTGGTGCTGTAGGACCAGTTAATCAATATTGACTCACTGGGTGTTGCCATGAATCTGCCGATTGGATCTCCGACGCTTGAGATCCGCAATGTAAGGCTGACCAATGACCTGCGGAAGACTCAATCCTTACATCAACACCTCTTGTTGATGAGTTTGGACAATGGATATGTCTGAATGGCCCGGAAAGGCAAAATCGCTCGATGATCTTAAAGCAGCATGGTCTGAGGAGGAAAAATCACTACAGGCCGTAAATTCTGAAATATCCAGATACGGGGGATTCAAAGATACAAAGGCTAAGGCAACAGGTTTTTTTCAGTGTTGAAAAGATTGATGAAAAATGGTGGTTTGTCGATCCTGAAGGTCACCTCTTCTTCTCAAACGGAAGCTGCTGCATTAATTCACAGTCTGATCTGGCAAGGATCCACGGACGTGAATATATTTTCAAGGCGCTGCCTCCCGATGCCAATCTGTCCGGATCCGGACATTTTGAAAAAAAAGACGGGATCTACTCTTTTTATTCCTGGAACCTGTCACGAAGACTTGATTCTGACTGGTATCAGAAATGGATAAATCTGACCGTTCTCCGCATGAACCAACTGGGGTATCAATACAATCGGAAACTGGTCCGATCCTAATCTCGGAAAGAGTCATCAGAAAGCCTATGTTGCCACTCTTGAAGGCTGGGGAATTGAAACAGGCGATATGGGAATGCCTGATGTTTACGCTCCGGGATATAGCTGCAATGGTCGATTCAGCTGCTGCATCTCAATGTTTAGCAAAAAAGGATGATCCGTATCTTATCGGATATTTCATTGGCAACGAGCCCCCATGGCCAGGAAGAGAGACAGAACTGGCTCAGGTTATACTGGATGGTAAAGATACGCCAATGAAGACAGCACTGAAGAAATATCTTTCCGCCGGTGACTACACCTGAAAGCCGTAAGAAATTTGCCTATGAAACTTATTCAAGATTTATTGATATTGTTTGTTCTGCAATAAAGAAATATGATCCGAATCACCTGAACCTGGGATTGCGCTTCGGAGATACTCCTGATTCAGAAATCGTGATGGCATCAAGGAAATATTTCGATGTTTTCAGTATCAATCACTATGGCTATGAAGCTCCCGTAGACGAGATCCAAAGCATTTATGACCAGACCGGTCTGCCTGTAATTATTGGTGAATTTCATTTCGGCACTCCTGGCCGCGGACTGGCTCCCGGTCTGGCTCAGACAAGCAATATGGAAGAGACGGGCTGTTGCTTACCGGTATTATGTTGAAAAAGCTGCCTCCCATCCGGCTCTTATCGGAGCCCATTGGTTTCAGTGGATAGACCAGCCTTCAACAGGCAGGTTCGATGGTGAGAATTACAATATAGGTCTGGTTGATGTCACCGATCAGCCATATGCGGATATGATCAATGCTACAAAAGAGACATTTCACAAGATTGCTTAATGTTCACTCCGGGAAGGAACCACCTGTAGCAAGACAGGCTATAAGACAATAGTACTATGCCTTAAGAAAAATATTCTTTTTATACAGGAACCAGAGAAAAAGCCACTTTATACCCACCAGGCAGACCGCGAGAAAAAGCGGTTGCAATATTCCGAAGTATTTTGATACACCGAGGAAAATAGCATCAGTGGTGAATTTAAAATCAATAAACCTCTGTCCCACCCAAATTGTAACGGCATTAAGTCCTATCACCACAAAGAAGAAAGTCCACCGTTTGAATCCTTTAACCTCAATTATCCAGTAGAATAGTGCCAGTGCAAGAAAGCTCCATCCCGATGAATAAAGTACGAATGAGCTGGTCCACACGTTCCGGCTTATAAAGAAATACTGTCCCCATACCCATCCTGCAAACAAAAGAATCACGCCTGCAACTATGAAACCAATTATCTTTTGATTTTCTGTCCTCCCGGTACATAGCCAGTAGCCTCCCAAAACGCCAATCATTGTTGAAGCAAGAGCGGTAAATGTGGAAAGGATACCCTGCCTGTCATAAATACCCAACCCAAGTGTTCCGGGAATTATCTTCTGATCAAGCCATGTGGTCAGACAGCCTTCAGGAGTCAGTACCCCGGGTCCATGACCCGGAACAGGGATAAACTGCACTGCAGCCCAATATCCAACCAGGATTGCAGTTATTACAATAACCTGGGTCCGCCAGCTTGTATGCATAACAAACAATGCTGCAAAAAAATAACAGATCCCTATCCTGCCAAGCACACTGGACCATCTCATTGCAGGCCAGTCAAAGCGAAGCAGTCCGTAATTGGCAAGACCAAGCAATATAAGTACTATAGTACGTTTGCTTATATGATAGAATATCTCTTTATTGGTTTTGCCTTTCTCTTTACTGCGTAAGATTACGATTGGTATAAGCAGGCCCACCAGAAACAAAAAGAAGGGGAATATCTGGTCATAAAAATAAAACCCTTCCCATCCTGCATGTTCCATATTTCTGGCGAAGGTTTCAGTTATAGCATTAGGCCAGATTTTATAAAAACTGATAAAAATCTGTTCACCTCCAATAATAAAAAACATCGTTAAGCCCCTTAGGAAATCAACCGATGTCAGCCGTCCGGCAGGTGGCCGAAATAATATTGACTTCATATTTTTGAGTTACATTCTGCGATATCTCTCCTGCTCCTTTTCTTCATTCTTTATATAGTCCCAATGAGGGACCAGTTTATATTCATTTAATATCTCACTTATCTTCAGATCAGGAGAACGACTCTCGATTGTAACCCAGTCTTCATCATGGTAATACTGAATAAGCACCTTCCTTCCATACTTTCTCTTCATATCATTCAGCCTCTCAGCATAATCAGTAATCTCAAGAAATACCTTCTCCAGGTTTAATCTTGCAAAAGCCCAATGCTCATACTGGCCGCTCGAAGCAATCAGATCTCCTGAAATATCATAAATTGTTGCCGGATCACGCCATGGACTTCCAACAATATAATATTTAAATAACCAGGAATATGCCTGAAGATTTCTGCCTGCCGGATATGCGGATGGCCAAAATACAATTTCGGCTCCCTGCTCCTTGAGGCTTTTCCACTCTTCAACCCAGTTAATATCAAAACAAATCTGAATCCCTATTGTACCAAAATCTGTTCTGAAGACCGGAGGCGGAGAACTCCCGGGAGTTACTCCCCTTTCACTTTCGACCGAAACAGGATGTATCTTGTCATACTGACCAGCCAACTCTCCCTTACGATCTATAAGTACAGCCGAATTATAAACCTTGCCTCCCTTTTTTGTATGAAGCGGACATATTATGTAGCATCCCAACTCCTTTGCGATAACAGCCAGCCTGTCAGTTGTAGATCCGGGAACTGTTTCCGCTTCCTTTGCAGATGTACCTTTGAAGACCTCAGGCAAACATATTATGTCAGGCTTGTATAATGACATTATCCGGATTCGGTTAATCATCCCTTCAACAATATCCTTATCATTTTCCAAACCTGTTTTAGCCATACTCATCACCCATACCTCCCTTGGTGAAATTTTATCAGGGGTAAATGATGAATCAGCTGAATGAGTCCTTTCTGAAAAAATGTCCGGAGCAGTAAATCCCAATCCGGCAAAACCTGCCCCCATTCCTGACTTGATCAGAAAATTTCTTCTTGAAACCTTTCCCTTTTTTAACATAACTCCTTACTTTTTCTTCAAATATATGCATAACAAGTAAAAAAGTCAATAAATTTCAACCACCAGTCAGATTCTATTTCATTTTCTTATTATTGTTTTATTGAATAAATTAGAATTTGTATTCGTAATGAATAATAATATTATATTTTTGTTTTGAAGCGAAACGAAAATTTATTAACCTATTCGTAGACAGGTCGACCATTCAAGCATGAAGTGAGAGATGTGGAGCTAAGAGGCTGAAGCAATTAAGATTAGTATCTTTTACTCCGTGTTACTCCGTGCAAACTCAGTGATACTCGTGGTTAAAATAAAAAGCTGCATACTTTTAAACCAAATATAAGAATAATGACTAACCCGATTCAAATTAACCAGGCACAGGACAGGATTCTTTCGGTGGATTTTTTCAGAGGATTGACAATGTTTCTTCTGATAGGCGAAAGTACCGAGATCTACAGCCATATTCAATCCATTCAGGGAAGCAGTATCATGCAATTTCTTGGTACTCAGTTCAGTCATCATGAATGGAATGGATTGCATTTCTGGGATCTGATTCAACCTTTTTTCATGTTTATCGTAGGGGTTGCTATTCCTTTTGCTGTTGCTAACAGGCAAAAGAAAGGTGATTCAGACAGGAAAATCCTGCTGCATGCCCTCAGGCGTTCAGCCCTGCTGCTTTTCTTCGGATGGGCTCTTTACTGCATGGAACCCGGGCAAAATAGTCTTCAGATTGCAGAATGTCCTTGCACAGCTGTCAGTCACCTACCTTGTGGCTTTCCTGATAATGAAAAAAAGCTTCTCATTTCAGCTTATTTTCACACTTATCGTTCTGTTAATCACTGATCTGGCTTACAGATATTTTCCTGTTGACGGCTTTAACCACCCATGGGTACCGTATGAAAATCTCGGATCATGGGCAAATAATAAGATTGAGGGTGTAGATAAGGCAAGCATATGGGCTTCAATAAATGCCTTTCCAACCATTGCCCATACAGTGTGGGGCGTTCTGTTCGGTCAGCTGCTCAGAAGTGACCGACATGTAAAAAACAAGATTACAGATAATGATTATTGCCGGAGTTTCCGGACTTGATTATCGGCTACTCGCTTGATATTCTTCATATCACACCCATAATCAAAAAAATTGCCACCTCCTCATTTGTATTTGCCAGCGGTGGCTGGGCCATACTTGCACTGGCATTCTCCTACTGGCTTATCGATGTAAGGAAAATATTCACCGCAACCAAATTCTTTATTATAGTCGGGATGAATTCAATATTTATTTATCTCTTCTTTTCTTTAGGCGGAGCTGAAGTGCTCAGAAGGTTTTTCACACCTTTTTCAACAACCCTGTTTGGATGGGGCGGTGAAATAACTGCTGCAATTATTACAAGTCTTTGTGCATGGGCGGCTCAATGGTACCTCTGTTTCTGGCTTTATAAAAATAAACTCTTCATAAAGATCTGAAAAACATGAGCGATAAAATTCAGCTAAACCAGGAACAGGACAGGATCCTTTCGATTGATTTTTTCAGGGGATTCACAATGTTCATGCTTGTAACAGGAATTACCGGGGTATTTCATATTCTGGCTGATAATCAAAAAGGAGGTGTTATAATTGAACTCATCAATAAACAGCTTGAACATGCTGAATGGAACGGGCTGTATGCCTGGGATCTGATTCAGCCGTTCTTTATGTTTATTGTGGGTGTTGCAATGCCCTTTTCACTTGCTAAAAGACTTGCAAGAGGAGATAGCTGGAAAAAATCATTTTTACATGCCCTGACCCGTTCATTCTGGTTACTGGCACTAGGCTTTATGCTGGGATCAGAGAAGAATCATATTGGCTTCCAGAACGTCCTTGCACAATTATCATTTACATATATCATCGCATTTCTGATAATGCAAAAAGAGGTTAAATGGCAATTAGCCGTCTCTTTTGGCATGATCCTCCTGTCTGACCTTTTATACAGGCTCTGGCCCGTTGAGGGTTTTAATCAGCCATTTACCCCTGATCATAATTTCGGTGCCTGGTTTGATCTCGCAACTGCAGGCTGCTTAAGTAACGATCACTGGGTTTCATTTAATGCCAGTTCCAACAACCGCTCATACAATCTGGGGAGTACTTGTGGGAATGTTGCTGATGAAAGAGTGGTCTCAGAGAAAAAAGATAACGGTCCTGCTTATAATCGGGGTTTCCGGCATAATCATCGGTTATTGCATGGATCCGTTTATTCCGATTATTAAACGGTTATGCACCAGTTCTTTCATGATTGTAAGCGGTGGATATTGCTTAACAGCCATGGCTTTCTCCTACTGGCTTATCGATGTGATGAAGTTCAGAAAATTCGGACTTTTCTTTGCCATTGCCGGAATGAATCCAATTCTTATTTACCTCTTTTCAAATCTTGGAGGCAAAAACTTACTTGAAAGAATGGCTGAACCATTTACCTCAAGGATCTTCGGATGGGGCGGTGAAATAACGGTTGGCGTAATAACTACTATTATTGTAGCTGCTATGATGTGGTATATCTGCTATTTCTTTTACAAACGAAAAATCTTTATCAAACTTTAACAGATAATACATTTCTGATTAACGGTCTGACCAGCCTGTACCTCTCGCTGGTCTTTTTAACGGATTAACTGTGCAATAAAGGATCTTCTCAGCCGCTTTGCCATAGGGTCCCATTAATAGTTCCGCTCCATCGGGAGCTATTACAAGTGAACAGCCTATACAATTCCAGTTCTTCCAGGGTCCTTCAGTAACCGGACCAACATTGCTGGCTGAGGCAATCCATACTTCAAATTCCTTTGCTACAGGCTTATAGGCATTTCGCCAGGTATCGCCATAAGGATCCTTTAAATTATCATGATCAGGCGGAACGGCCCAACTCGACGGAGAGAGTATCACATCAGCTCCCATATAGCAGAGCGACCTGGTTAATACATGATCCTTTGCATTTGCATCAGCACAGATGAGGAGCCCGAAAGTACCCCATGGAGTCTTGCAGACATTAAGCCTGTCACCCTGATCGTAAACATCATGAGCTATGTCGAGTTCATTAAGCTTCCTGTGCTTTATAAGTACCTTTCCATCACTGTCAATTATAACGGCTGAATTGTAAATATGCTCACCGTCTTTTTCAACGATCCCGGCGCAGAGATAAACTTTATTCTCCCTGGCAGCCTTGCACAGAGCCGAACAGGCAACTCCTCCCGGTATTGAATCAGCTAATTCCCTGCGGAGGGATGAGTCCAGCCAAGATCCATCACCTCTGGTAACAGAACAACGTCTGCCCCTCCGCTTGCAGCCTCTGATATCAGATCAGCTGCATGTTCCAGATTTTTCTGAAGTGCCCCCGGTTCAACATACATCTGAACCAAAGCCAGACGGAATATATGGGTAGGAGTCTGTGAATTCATTTCCATTGAAATAAGTGTCAGAAATGCTGTTATGATTAGTTTTATTTTCTAGAGACATCTTTTCCCAATTTATAAGTTTACTGAAACCAGGTTAACTTTAGTTCTAAAAAAATAAAACTTTGTAATCCTTCGGAGGTACGTCAAAGTGATACACTTCAATGATTGTAAACATCACAATGGTCACTTAAGTCCTTTGCGAAAACTTACTACTCAGGACTAGTGGATTCGATCTATTTTCTACTCTGAATACATTACCAACATAACATTCTATTTTGCTGTAACCTCAAGTACCTTTTTAATAATCAGGAAATTAGTATTAGCTGCAAATTCCTTCTCCAGACCGGCAGCAGCACTCTGATCATTCTTTGCAGTTGCCACAACCCACTTCTGAACCGGATTTTTGGAATCCTGCATTTTTTTAATCAGATCCTCTGCTCCGGTTTTGTCTCCCTGCGCCTTAAGAGTTTCAATTGCAAGAATATTGCTGAATGACGGATGACTGTTCTTAGTTGTATAATCAACAACTGATTTCTTTAACACTGCTGTTTCACCTGCCTTCTTCATCTTCTCAAGACAATATGCATTCAGGTAATCCTGTATCCTGATATCAACATCATATGGTTTTCCTACGCCCAGATTTTCAGGCCAGCCTTTTGACTTTTCAATCATTTTAACAGCATCTCCGTACTTTTTATTTTTTATCAGGTCCATTGATAAGAACAGACATGCCTGTTCAAATACAACCTTCCCTCAGCTTGCCCCTTCAAAAGGTAAAATATTCATGCCTTCAAGTAATTTCAGACTGTTGGCATACTGACCGTTGTTTATCAGGGCTATAGCATACTGAAGACCAATATTCGGATTGTCCTTATGTTTTTTGAATGCCTCTGTTGAGAGTGTAATGTCATCTGATAGTTCTGACTGACATTATAATAATTGATCAGTTTTGATAAGTCCGCCAGTCATCAGGTGTAAGTTTTTGTGCAGTCTGAAGATCCGATAACTCCTTTTTCTCATCCCTTGATTTCTCAATGATGGCACGGGTCAGATAGAATGGTGCAAAATCAGGTTCCTGACCACAGGCTTCGAATAAGTTGAAGCACTCTGCATCGACGCTGGATTAGCAGCATAATTAAGAGCCAGATAATATTTGAATTTCCAGCTGTTGTTTTTTGACTGACGCCCATTTCAGAGCTGAAACAGTTTCAGTCCTGTAAGGGAATACATATGCCGGTGATGCGGCTGCTACTTCATTCAGCAGTGAAGCATCATCCTTAAGATATGCTTTCCATAACGTAACCAAGTTGATGTGAAGGTGATTTATCCAGTACTGCAAGTAGCATCATCCTTTAATCCGAATCCATAATAGATCATGCATAACTCAAGGAATGTCTGATAAGGCATCTCATTAGTTATTGTAGAGGTGAACCGTGTTAAGATTTTCCGATGAGTTATGAAGCAGATATCGTTCAAAATCAGCAAAATGGCTCAGTGGATCCAGAGAGCTTAATGTCTGAATATATTTATCTGCCAGAACTGTTTCTCCTGATTTGCGGTAAAGAACCGTCAGCACCTGAAGTGCATTTATATTGTTCCGGTTGTAATCGAGTGCCAGATTAGCATAATGTTCGGTCAAGAGCCTTATTATTCTGCTGAAGTTCAATTGTCTGCCATCCGGGCGTAAGCAGTAGAACGGTATTCAGGTGAACGTGCTGCCCATCCAAGTGATTCAATTGCATCTTCCAGTTCACCTATGGCCAGGTAGGTAATCCCGGCAAAGTAGTTGGCTGCCGGATGATATGTATCAAGCTGAAGAGCACTGTTTGCATAATAGAGTGCAGAGTCATACTGCATGCTGCGATAATATAATTCTGTCAGAGCTGCATAGGCATCTATGTAAAGAGGATCTTTCTGAAGACACCTTTTAAAGAGCTTTTCTGCCTGTATGATAATTTCTTCCTTCTTTAAGTTCCATGCCTTCCTGGTAAAGAGATGCTCCGGTGTAAAAGATCCTTTGGCATTGATGAATACGAATGGCCTGCTCAGCACAACTCTTTTTGACGGGCTGTACTTCAGATCCATGCCTTCCACAGTTACCTCATAATCAGCATTTTGATTTACTGCAACAGATGTTTTGTAAACATCCATTGGTTTGAATTTCTTCTCTTCGGTAAATACAACTTTACCCTCTGACTTTACAACTATCTTTGCCCTGAGCAAAAGCAAGAGCATTTATACCTATATCTAAGCTTTCCGTTTTCAGCTTCAACATTCATTACACCCATTGGTGAAACATCTGTCAGTCCGCCAATTTCTTTAACAGGGAACCATATCTCAGTGCCATCTGTCGGTAAGACCAGGATTGAAAGGAGTCTGTGAGATAGGAGTCTGAAATGCTGAGAATCCGCCATACTGATTGAACATACGTCCTGCCTGGAATTCCATATACTGGCCATCAGAATCCGTCAGAAGATCTTCCCAGATTCCTCCATCCCTTGCCAGTGACCATAGCCAGAGTTTATGTCCGGGCATTTCATCATTAAGTGCCCAGTGACCAAAACCAAAATTTGAGTTATGATAATATCCACCCATGAAATCATTGAATTCTCCGACAACATGGTAAGATTTGTTGATTCAAAATTATTATTCTTATACCATGACAGATTCACGTCCTTCCTTATTGACAGGCCATGGACCTGCCATTCACCACCATGTCCGATAGCCATCACTCCCGGGATATGCAAATTCAAGATCATCGGTAACTAACTGCTGCTGCAGTCATCCAGTTATAATATGTCTGGGGAAGAGGAGTCGGATTGCTCCACATGGCTTGGTTTCAAAATATGCCTTGTCCTTTTGAAGCCTTACCTCCACAACCCATTTTGTCCTGGATGGAAGATCGAGGCTGCCAACAATACAACTGACACTTCCGTCGGGATTCTCCACTGTCTTATAATCGACCGGAACACAGGTCGAAGGATTATGCCCGATATATCCGAAGTTGAATTCAATACCTCCGGATGTCCATGGACCACGCATTGATATATTCCTGTATTTCATCACCTCATTGCGGTAAATAAACTCCTTGCCTGTCGATTTTTCTATTGCTCCCCAAACTTTTCCTCCATCTGATGGCATAACATAGACTTCAACATAATCATTTTCGAGCTTTACAACATTCCACTTTTGCATCTGACCCTTCAGACTGTAACCGCTGAAGGAAAAATAGGGATATATTTCAGGCCTGCCTTCACTAAGGAGAGGCAGTAGGACTGGGATCGCTGTAAGGATAGGTCAATATGTCTCTGGACTGAACGGTTATCGTAGCCTTCTGGCCCAGTAACCATCTGAGAAACAATAAAAAACAGAAAGAACAAATTCTTTTTAAGCATAATTGAAGGTATTTTAGGTTGAAAATATTTCTTTACGATAATGATATTCTGAGATAACACTCATTTATCCCTACTCAAATTTAAGCAACATAACCAAGATGACAATATATTGAAAGAATAATTTAAGGAATTGGAATCAATTTGAGTTTTCCCCTGAGATCTCATGGAAATCCTTTGTGATCCTTTTGTTTAAGAATTTCAGAAATCGAGAGTCTTGTAAAACTCTATCCTGATAGATTTCATCAGCTCTACCTGCTCCCTGTACAGCTTCTCATGCGCCTCATCACCCTCAAAGAAATTCAAAGCCATGAATGCAGTCTCTATATCCGGAAAATCGCATTGCCAGATAAGTGTATTCACTGGTTCTGGAGATGATACCGGCTGCATCCGCCTGTCCCTTTGGAAAATCCGGACGTCTTTTTTCAAGTTCATCAAACTTGCGTTCCAATGCCATGAACTGATCCTCACGGGCCGGATCAAATTGCTGAATTATTCGCATAACGATTCCCATGTTTTTAATCCTCCAAAAGTTTTAAGATAGTATCTGAAAAATTCATCTCCGAACTGTGCAAAAACTTATTAAGTGAATGCCTGTCAATATCTTTGTTAATTGTATCAGGAGAACAGACGCTCAATCCGGCAACAAGTGTTGCCAGCTGCTGTGCCTCAGAAAGAGGAAGACCAAGAGCAATACCCGAAATGATCCCTGCAAAAGAAAGCATCTCCTGCTCCTGCAGTGCTGACCGCATTTGCCTTAACAGCCGGAAACCGGGTAAGATTGGTCCCATCCCAGCACCAGCTGCCATTCTTGCCGTCGGTAACCGATACCAATAATATTTTTATTTATCCTTACAAGATTCTCAATGCCGCCATTTCACAACTTTTAAAGGATCTCGGTCCAGCGATATTTCATCCCTGCAATTGCTGCAGCCTCATCTGAATTAATTGCAATCAGATCAGTCTTGACCTACAAGATCACTGTTCATCAGTTCGTCAATTTCACCGGTAGTGAAAGAGGCTGTACAAAAGAGGCCATACTGTTTTCCAAGCTCAATCAATCTTTTCCTGGCTGCAAACGGAACCTCAGGTGCAGCCATTATGATCCCTCTTGTTCCAAGCCTTTTTATTTCAGGTATTGCCTTTTCAATATATGCTGCATCAACCTTGAACATGCTGAGTTATCAGTGGTCAGATTGCCTCCGCTCCCGTCGGGGTAATAAAAACAGAACGAAAAAAGGGTTGAAACCTTTGGTTCCTTCATGACCAGTTTCATATCGAAACCTGTTTCATTCATCTCATTCAGAAGGATCTGTCCGGTATCATCATTCCCTACCTTGCCTGCCGGAATGACTTCAAAGGATGGTCCCAGCAAGACTTTGACATAATGAAGTATTATATGTTGTTTGCAATAATCGTTGATTTCAAGGAAATGACCGCTCCTGCTCTCCTCTCTTCCAAGTGTATGGTTTCCGTTCAGAACAAAGAATTTTCCCGATCCTATGCCTCCTGTCCCTACAATGCCATCATAAAGCAGCCTGTCCGGACCAAATTTTAATTTTCTACTGTCCATTCTGATAATCAATAAATTAGCTCCCAGTCAGGATTTTCGCTTATCGGGTGAGAAGCCGTTGAGACAGTGGCTGTGAGGAGTGCATCAGGATGTTCCTGACATAAAGTTATCGGGTATTCAGGGGTTAAAGGACCAAAGAGGGCAACCCTCAGGGCTGTCTGTTTCCATGACCCGGTATCACTGAATAATCGTATTTTCCTTGCCGATAAACACTCCTTAACGCCCAGTGTTACCGACATCGGAGGAACAAACTGGTAGGCAGATCCGAATGTACGCTGGGCAAGGGCAATAATTGTATCAAGATTATTGTCCTGAACCCTGATAGTTGAATTACGGACTTCATCGATAGTTACATGGCTGAACGGATGTCTTCTTGCCTGATTATATGCAATATGTCCGTCCTGCCCCCACCCTCCGTAAGTAATATCTATCGGCGCTTTCTCAATTTCATCTCTGATCTCATTTACATTGCCTCCGTTAAGCCATTTCCTGTTTTCCTCAGGTACCGATAAGGCCTGGTAAGACCGGAGCATAAAAGTGCTTTTCCATGAATCCGCGGAAGCTGTATGGATGTTTTCGGGGAAGCTCCCTGCCCTGCCAGTCGAGACACTCATCCATATGAAATACAACAAAGCCTTTCAAACTGACTTTTCGCTGTTTACAAGGTCTGTGAATGGTTTGTACCAGCATGCAGGTCCGCATGGAATAATGGCCCTTGTTGCTTTACCTGCAGCATTGTTCGCGGCAATTTCATCGACCAGCTCCCTGGCCATGATCATTCCCATCTCATTCTGAATCCCTGCACAATCCGAAATGGAACTTTCAACAGTGGATTGTTTTCAAGCTCCTTATATGGAATTTTACACCAGGGATAAAGCTCTGCCGCTGTTATTGGATTACTCATAAATAAATTCTGCTTCCTGGTTAAACTTGAAAAACACTTTCGTTAAAACAAAAGGAACATATAACGTTTACTGACGTTTAACAAATATATGAATATTAAGAATAAGCTTTTATAAGTTTATTTGTTTTATAAAACTTTAAAATATGATATATCAGTGTCTGAAAAGATTTGTAAATTAGATCTTGAAGAGAAATGAAAGTTAGCTACTCTGATTTGTCCAATAAAATAACCTGAAACTGATGAAATTTTTGTATCGGCAACTTAAAAAAGCCGGGTTGTTAATGCTCTTAATGGCAACCTGCTCTTTTGTCTATGGGCAAATCCCAGTAAAAGGCAAAGTGATCTCCTCCGAGGATAACCAGGCGTATGCCTGGTGTAAATATCCAGATAAAGGGAACCGGGAAAGGTATTGTGACTGGTCCCGACGGTTCATATAGTATCTCTGTCGCAAAGGCAGAAGATATTCTTGTTTTCAGCTTTATCGGATTCAAACCCCTTGAATTCAAAGTCGGAACCAATACAACTATTAATGTTACACTTGAACCCCAGCTTATTGCAATGGAATCGGTAGTTGTTATGGGCTACAGCACCAAAGAAGAAAAATGAAATTACAAGCGCTGTGTCAACTGTTACAGCCGATAAATTAATGGATGTCACTTCAAATGACATCGGAACAATGCTGCAGGGGAAAGTATCGGGAATACAGGTAATAAACAGTTCGGGAGCTCCCGGATCGAGTTCCGAGATACGTATCAGGGGAATATCCTCTTTCAGCGCCCCTCAGGGACCTCTTTATGTTGTTGACGGAATCATCGGCGGAACTTTTGACCCAAACGATGTCGAGACAATTACTGTCCTCAAGGATGCAGGGGCTACCGGGATGTATGGGTCGCAGGCCAATGGAGGAGTCGTTGTTGTGACAACAAAAAAAGCTACCACCGATAAACCCCAGTTTGAATTCAAGGCTGTTGCCGGCTTCCGGACAGCGGACCATGGCAATACAAATATGATGGACAGCAAAACGTTATACGATTACCACAGGGAGTTCTTCCGCGATCCTGTGACCTTCGTTGTCGATGACAGGAAGTTCAAGGAAGCAAGACCGGCATCCCTGCTGGATGTAAACACTGACTGGCTGGCTGAAACTTTCAAACCAGCCCTGGTGCAGAATTATTTTCTCTCATCATCTGGAAGAAGCGATAAACTTTCATACTATATCGGCGGTAGCTATTATGATGAAGAAGGTACATTCATAAACACTGATTTCAAACGTGTCAACCTGCGTGCAAATACAACGTATAATTTTTCAGATAAAGTCTCCTTTGTCGAATAATATAAATCTGAGCGGATCAGAGAACAGGGGTGCAGACTATATGAATATCTATTATGCCTATGTAAGCATGCCGTGGGACAATCCTTATGATGAAAACGGCAATGCAAGGAGCTTTAAAACGGCTGAAGGAATATGGTCAAAAGACAAGATAAATCCGATACAGGCTGCTCAGAATTCTGAACTCAGCACAAAGGGATTCAGTTTCGATTATGATATCGATCTTAATGTCAAAATAACAAACTGGCTCTCCTTTGTGACTACAAACAGATTAAGCGCCTATACATCAATGGACAAAACCTACTACTCGAAATCCGCCGACAACATAGTCTATTATGGCCTTGGCTACGTGAGCTCACAAAACAATTTCAACTATGGCGGAATAACGACTGATCTGCTGAAGTTCAATTTTGAGGGACCTGTTCATTCTGTCAGCGGTCTAATTGGTTATGAAGCCCAGGGAGGAACTGATGACTATATCTTTGGTTCCGGGATGGGCATTCCCGAAGGACTAAGAGTTCCCTCTGTAGCTTCAGGACCCTACCAGATAAGCGGCGCTCCTACCCGTTCTGTAATGCAGTCAATGATTTCACAGGCAAACTACAGCTATGCCCATAAATATTTTGTGTCGGCTTCATACCGCATTGACCAGTCGTCGCAATTTGCACCAAATCAAAGAACTGCCAGATTCCCAAGCCTCTCAGCCGCATGGATGATGAGCAATGAAGATTTCATTAAAAATATTCAGGCTGTTACGAATCTTAAGCTGAAGGCCAGCTGGGGCAAAACAGGAATGAAGGATATTGGTCCGTACCGCTATATGGAAATGTTCAGCTTCTCATCCCAGTATGACGGTCAACCAGCCGCCGTCCCAACCCAGATGGGAAACCCTGACCTTACATGGGAACAGACCGATCAGGTCAATGCCGGTTTCGAACTGGGCCTCTTTAAAAGAATTGACCTGGAGGTGAACGTTTACAGAAATATGACAAAAGATCTTCTTGTTGAACGCGCCCTTCCTCCCTCCGGTGGATTCAGGACACAATGGCAGAACATCGGAAAAGATATGAACCAGGGAGTTGATATAAGCCTCTCGGCAATGATAGTCAAATCAAAGGATTTCAGCTGGTCGCTTGATTTCTCAATTGGATTCAACAAAAACAAGCTTTCTGACTTTGGAAGCGATACAATAATTACATCGAATAATTATGGAGTGATGCAGGTTTATCATAACGGCGCCCCTCTCTATTCCTGGTATGCGAAGGAGTTTTACGGGATCGACCCTGCAAACGGATCAATGCTGTGGGTTGACAAAAATGGTGAGACAACTCATGAATACCAGGATGCAAGGTATATTGAATATGGCACTCCGATGCCAAAATACCAGGGAGGATTTTCTTCAGAGTTCCGCTATAAAGCTTTCTCACTGAGAGGGAATTTTTCATACGTTACAGGCAACAAAATATTCAATTATTTCAGAAGATATGTGGATCATGACCTGAACGAAACACAATTCAATGTAATGATGCCGCGCGATGATTACAAACTATGGCAGCAACCGGGAGACATAGCCACAAAACCCCTTCCCCAGAATGCCAGAAACTCATTTGATCCCTCAACACGCTTTATTGATGACGGCAGCTTCCTGAAAATAAGAAATTTGACTTTCTCCTATGATCTTCCTGCAGGGATGCTATCAAAAGTGAAAATAAAGGGACTCCTGATATCACTGTCAGCTGATAACGTGTATACTTTTACCAATTTCTGGGGGCAGGATCCTGAAGTATCAATTACACCGGAACACGGATTTCTTCCGGGCTATGCCGAATTCAAATACCCAAATAACAGGCAATACCTTGTGAGTCTGAACTTCCGATTCTAATAAAATTATGAATATGAAAAATATACTTAAATACACAGGCTTTCTGCTCCTCATTTTCACTTTAACCCAATGCGATCTTGAAGTTATTCCTGAAGATGCACTGACGAGCGAACAGATGACAACCACCTCTGACGGACTACCAAGTCTTGTCAACGGCCTTTATGCAATATTCAAAGAATCTGCCGACTACGGCAGTCATTGCTATATCCGACAGTTCTACCAGATGAGCGATTTCGCAAGCGATGATATTGTCTGTGCCTATAAAACTGAAGATGACCTGATTAACAGTTTCAGATTCAGGGACAGGACTGCTGAAAAATCGAATATCAACTATCTCTGGGAAATGTCATATAAAATTATCTATGGTGCAAACGTTGCAATATCAATGGCAGACCTTAAAGGAAGCGATCCCTCTGACTGACCAGCTGAAGGGCGAAAGCTACTTTCTGAGGGCATATGCGACTCACAACCTTGTAAGATTTTTTGCCAAACCCTACAGTGATGCCAACAAACAGCAACCCGGTGTGATCCTGCGCGAGGATAAATCCGATAATATGCCGAAGGCCAGAGCCACTCTCGAAGAGACATACAATTATATTATTAAGAGTCTTAAGACTGCAGAATCACTGATGGGCGACGAAATGCCCGGTGACAGAGACAACAGCAATCACAAATTTGCCGGCAAACAGGCTGTATGGGCGCTTCTATCAAGGGTTTATCTGTATAAAAATGAACCCGATAGCTGTATAATGTATTCTGATCATGGTAATCAATTCAGGCTTCTTTTCACTTGAAACGGCTGAAAGCTTTCCTTCCTACTTTCCATCTGCAAAAACCGGAAACGAGAGCATATGGCTTATTCCGTACAACCTTGTTGATGATCAGCTTGAGGGCTCGGTGGCATCAATGATCTATAACGGTAATAATTGCTGGGCTGAAGAGGGGGCCACTCCTTCCCTGATGAAAGATATGGGATTCGGAACCGCAGATGATGGATATTGATCAGAGATGGAAATATATTCTGACTGATGTACCGGTTGTAAAGAATGGTGTTAACATGTACTATATAAGCAAATTTTCTGAACAGGATGGATCACCAACACTCAGCTCTCCGGTGTTTCTGAGACTCGCTGAAGTCCATCTTAACCGGGCAGAAGCATATGCAAAATTAGAATGATGTTTCGTCTGCAGTCGCTGACCTGAACCTGATACTCGAAAACCGTCTTCTTGTTCCTGAAGGTGAGGATATATCAGATTATCTCTATGATGAGGGAAGTATCGGAAATGATGAAATTCTTGATATCGTTCTAAGGGAAAGGAGAATAGAACTTGCCTTCGAGGGTCACCGCATCTTTGACCTTTTAAGAAACGGGAAGGATATTGTCCGTAATTACTGGGGCTTTCACCTGGATAGCTATAATGGAGTGCCTGCCTCAACCGAACCGGGTCTTGATGCCGGTGGTGTTCTCTTTCACATGCTCCGATCCGAATGTGATCTACCCTATTCCCAGCAGTGAAATAAGTACAAACAAACTCTGCGTTCCTAACGAGTAAAAAATCAAAGCATATGAAATACTTTAAACATATACAATTTCTGATTGCTGCATCAATAGCTTTGATCTGGTTTTCATGCAGCAAGGAGGGGAACTACAATCTTGAGGAAACTCCTCCCCTTGATTTCCGGTCACATTATGATGGGCTGACAGTCACTTTCGTAAATGCAACGGATGGGGCTACAGAGATCTCCTGGGATTTTGGAGATGAGTCCCCGGTTGTCGCAGGTGATTCCGTCGAACATACCTACTCTGCGATTGGCAATTATGTAATTACAATGAACGGATCACTTGACGGAAAATCATACGTTTTCCATACAATGCTCAGAGTGGATAAAGCATCGTGTGGTCGACCTTGAGGATGGCTACTTTTGATGACTGGAACGGGGTAACCTATCCTGATTTTATGCTCTCGGGCAAAGGTGCAGTGGATACTGCCAAAGTCGATTATGATGCCAATTATATCTATGTATATGTAGAATTCGATTCAATTGCAGAAAATGCAGGGATTGTCGACCATATTTTCGGAGTATACATGGATGTTGATAATTCAGTTTCAACAGGCTTTTCAATGAAAGAGATGGGCGTTGATTACGGCTGTGAAGGCAACCTGTATGGAGAAGGATGGTTTGCTCCAAGCATTGTCGACCTGGCCAATGGTGATCCTGGATGGCCTTTTGTGGGATTCGATAATGAGAATGCTATAAAACCGGGTTATATTATCAAGGAGGGAAATACAATTAAAATGGAATTTGGTATTTCAAGGGAGGTCTTTAAAATAAGTTCCGATGCCTTCTCCTTTTCGATGAGTATAATGAATTCCGACTGGTCGGATGTTGGCAACCTCGTCACCCCCTTACCTGATTTCAGCGAAAGGATTCAGGTAACAATGAATAAGACCGTCAAAAAGTAAAATTCCTTTGTGTGCCTTTGTGAAATCCTTCGTGTCCTTTGTGTTTAATCAGTTAAATAGCTTAAACACAAAGTATCACGAAGGATTTCACAAAGGGCCACAAAGGATTATAATACATATTTTGATCAATCAGAATCAGGCAATAATGACCCTGATACCTGAATCCTCCAGTCGTTTCCTGTCTTCATCAGTGATGCCGTTATCAGTTACAACAGCATGAATCTTGTCAATACCGCAAATATATGCCAGGCTGCGTCTGAGAAATTTACTGGAGTCACACACAACAATAACCTCCTTCGATATTTTTATCATTATCTCGTTAAAATAGGCTTCCTCAATATTGGCGTGTAAATACCATGTTTTGTATCAAACCCGTCAACACCGATGAATACCTTATCAACATAAAGGTTCTGAAGGTTTTTTTCCGCAAGAGGACCTACAAGTGAAAGGGAGTTTTTTCTCAGGTAACCTCCGGGGATTATGAGATTAAGATTTTTCAGCTGAATAAGCTGGCTGATTATATTTATTGCATTGCTTATAACAGTAAGGTCAGTAAGGTGGTTCAGATTTTTAGCAACCTCCATAGTAGTTGTTCCTGAATCAATAATTATAGTATCATGTTCATTTATCAACTGCGCAGCTTTTTTCCCGATTCTGGACTTCTCATCACTGTTTAGCTTATCCTTTTCCGACAACCTGTAATCGATACCCACCCCTCTTTCAGCCTTTATCGCTCCGCCACGTGCCCTGATAAGCATATTTTTCTTTTCAAGCTGCTCAAGATCATTTCTGATTGTCACTTCACTTACATTGAATTCTTTGCTAAGTTCATGAACAAGTACCTGTCCTGATTCATTGATCTGGGTCAAAATACTCTTTCTCCGTTCAACAGTGGAACTCCTTTTGCGTGTCTTCATTGTGGATGGTTTTATTTATTACAGATGTTGCGAAAGTAAAGATAATAATCTTAATTAATTAAAAAAGAATCTGAAACAGAATATTAATAATCATAGAAATAATCTTTCAAATACTTATATTTATCTATTATTATCTTTCATTAAATTTGTATTTATCTCTGTTTAAATGTAAATTTGCAACATAAAATTACTATATATATGTCTATGCGTCCATCTGATCTGGAGATCCCGTTGATAAAAGTGCCCGGAGCATTGCATACTGCAAATGAAATTGCCGGACAACCTGAGTTATGGTTGAATGTGTACCAGCTGGTACTGGCAGAAAAAGTGAGAATTTCCTCATTTCTGACAGAAGTGCTGCCCGGCGTTTCAAAAATAATCCTCACCGGAGCCGGAACAAGTGCCTATATAGGACTTACACTGAATGGAATATTCAACCGGTTGCTTAAGGTTCATACCGATGCAGTGGCTACGACTGACCTTGTTTCGCATCCCGGCAACTATTTTTTCAGCGATGAAACAATTATGCTGGTTTCATTTGCACGTTCAGGAAACAGTCCTGAAAGTACTGCCGTTGTCAATCTGGCTGACAAGTTGTGCAAAAAATGTTTCCATCTAATTATAACATGTGATCCGGACGGAAACCTTGCAAAATGGAAAACAGACTCACCCAAACTGATTATAGTGCTGCCTCCTGAGGCAAATGACAAGAGCCTTGCAATGACGGGAAGTTATTCAGGAATGCTTCTTTGCGGCCTGCTGATGGCACGGCTGAATGAAATAGAAACTCTTGCTCCTCAGATTGAGACACTTCACACTTATGGAGTAAAGATCCTTGAAGACATATGCACCCAAGAATAAAAGAGATAGCATCCATTGATTTTAAAAGGGTCGTCTTTCTCGGTTCAGGTCCTTTTTATGGAACAGCCACTGAATCCAACCTCAAGCTTCAGGAACTGACTGACGGTAACATAATCTGTAAAAACCATTCCTATCTTGGATTTCGTCATGGCCCAAAAGCAGTGACTGACGAAGATACACTGATAGTTTTTATATTTTCAAACAGTCCCGTTCGTAATGCAATACGAAAGAGATCTTGTACTTTCAATGAAAAAGGGCAAAAAACCGCTTTTTACAATCGGAATCTTCGAATACGATGCAAACGGGATGGAATTCGATCTCGAAATCAAACTCTCTGAATCAGGAAGCCATCTTGATGAAGAAATGCTTGCGATTTGCAGTATACTGCCGGCCCAGCTGCTGGGGCTGTACAAATCGCTTGCACTTGGACTTAATCCGGATTCTCCCTCTGAAAGCGGTGCTATCTCCAGGGTGGTGGAGGATGTAACAATATATAAGTATTAATCTATTTAAATGAACAGGGAACTCAGAGAGAGGGCCGCATCTGCCGGTTTGCCTCTCATGGATTTTATTCTGCACAGGATCCGTGAACTGGAATCTCAGACAGGTGTCAAAAGGACTATTTTTGCAGCCTGTCCGAATTCCGTTTCAGTAATAAGGGCTGCGCTCAAATCTTCAAAACGCTGCGATGCCCCGGTTAAGTTTGCTGCCACACTGAACCAGGTGGATCTTGATGGTGGTTATACAGGTCTTACACATGCCGATTTCGTGAAAACAATAAGGCTCCATTGCCGTAATCTTAATGTTCAATCGCCAGTTATAATTGCAATCGATCACGGCGGTCCGTGGCTTAAAGACCTTCACAGAACAGAGAAATGGCCCTATGACAAGACACTGGCGGCAGTTAAAAAATCCTTTGAAGCCGCAATAGAAGCAGGTTTTGATCTTATACACGTTGATCCTACAGTAGATATTACACTTCAGGGTTCTCAACAGATCAGTATTGAGGTTGTTGCCGAGCGGACTATTGAATTAATCGCGCATACAGAAAAATTCAGGACCAGGAATAATTATCCCCGTATTTCATACGAAGTAGGAACAGAAGAGGTACATGGCGGTCTGGCTGATCTTAATATATTCAGGCAATTTCTGGAATTGCTTAAACAGGGACTTAAGAGGGAAGGTATTGAAGAAGCCTGGCCATGCTTTGTGGTCGGAAAGGTTGGCACTGACCTTCACACCTCCACTTTTGATCCGCTTGTTGCAGGAGAACTTACAGCAATAGCCCGTAAATACGGAAGTCTTATCAAGGGACACTACTCTGATAATGTAACAAATCCTGAAGCCTATCCCGAATCAGGAATGGGCGCTGCAAATGTCGGCCCTGAATTCACAGAGAAAGAATACGACGGTCTGGAGGAACTTGAATATTTGCAGCAATCACTTGTAAATGAAGGAAGAATAGGAAAGCCGGCTGAGATGAAAAAACAGCTCTGGGAATCTGTCATAAAATCAGACCGCTGGAAAAAATGGCTTCAGCCTGGTGAAGATCCTGCTAATTTCTATTCCGTTGCACCCGAACGTCAGGAGTGGCTGATAAAAACAGGCTGCCGCTACATCTGGGAAGATCCGGAGGTGGTAGCCGTCCGCACCCGGCTCTACAGGAACATCAGCCTCCAGGGAATTGATGCCTTCCGGTATTGTGGAATCATCAATTGAGAATGCAATGGACCGCTATTTTTACAGATTCAACCTCACAGGATTAAATAAGCTTTTATAAAGAATTTGTATATCAGCAGAGTAATGTAAAGTTTAAACTTTACATGCTACCTTTATACGGAGTAAAAAGTTATGATTGTGACTGAAAAAAAGATCGATGTAATAGTGGTCGGCGAACTGAATGTCGACATTATTCTTAATGAGATTGAAAGCCTGCCGGTTATAGGCAAGGAGATAATGGCCAATTCGATGTCGGTCACTCTTGGCAGCTCTTCTGCAATATTTGCAAGCAACCTCAGTGCTCTGGGACCACGGGTGGCATTCATTGGGAAGATCGGCAAAGACAATTTTGCTGACGTGGTTCTGTCATCACTTGAAGGAAAAAATGTTGATACAAGCAGGATAATAAAATCTGAATCACTGGCTACCGGAGCTACAATTGTTCTCAACTATGATCAGGACAGGGCAAATGTCACCTACCCCGGAGCAATGAATGATCTGAGGCTCGGAGATATCGACTTTGAATTTCTTGCCGGGGCACGGCATATGCATTTTGCAAACTGCTTCATGCAACCTGGTATCAGGAAGGATCTGACCGCACTCTTCAGACATGCAAAAAAACTTGGGCTCACTACCTCGCTTGATACACAGTGGGATCCGGAAGAAAAATGGGAGCTTCCGCTTGAAGAATTGCTGCCTTTTGTTGACGTTTTCCTTCCAAATATGGCAGAATTTAAATTTCTGTCAGGGTGTGATACTGTTGAAAAGGGCATAAATAAGCTGAAACACTTTTCTCATTATATTATAATTAAAAATGGCAGTGAAGGAGCACTTGGCTGGGATGGCAAAGATCTGATTGTACAGCCGGCCTTTAAAAATGAACAGGTGATTGATTGTGTGGGTGCCGGTGACAGCTTTGATGCCGGCTTCATAAAAGAATTTCATACAGGATCTTCCTATGAAAAAATGTCTTGAAACAGGTGCGCTGGCAGGTGCCATAAACACTACAAGGCCCGGAGGTACAACAGCATTCGAAAATCTCGAAAACGATCAGGGAAATAGCACTTGAAAGATTCAACTACAAATTGTGAGTCATGAAACTACAGGAAAAACTCCTACAGCTAAAAGCTGAAAAAAAAGCCATTCTGGCTGCCAACTTCTATAATTTTGAAACCCTTTCAGGTATCCTTCAGGCTGCATCAAATCTTAAAATGCCTGTGATACTGCAGCTCTCCGAAAGCTCAATCCGCTATATGAGCCTGCCTATTGCCACTGCAATGGCGAAAACTGCAATGAAAGTCTATGGAGTTGAAGCATGGCTTCATCTCGATCATGGTGGCTCGATTGATATGGTACAGCAGCTGCCTCGATGCCGGATTCGATTCAGTCATGATTGATGCAAGCGAAAAATCTCTCGAAGAAAATATAACAATAACCACGGCAGGTAGTTGAGATTGCAGCCAGATATGATGCTGCAGTAGAAGCTGAGCTTGGTTTTGTGCCAAAGCTTGGACAGGAACATGATCTGCATCACTTTACACAGCCTGAAGATGCAATCGAATTCGTTAAAAGCACAAATGTAAATGCCCTCGCCATTGCAATCGGATCAGCTCATGGTTTTTATAAAAGCACTCCAAAGCTCGATATAGAATTGCTGGCAAGGATAAATGCCGCCATCCCCACTCCACTTGTTCTTCACGGCAGCTCCGGAATTCCTGATGATATTCTCAGGGAGGCCATAGCCAACGGCATATGCAAGATAAACCTTGCCACTGAGACAAAGAACACATTCATGCTTGCCCTGAAAGAGAGACTGAAATTCAACAATGAAATTGACCTTCGCATTGTATTCCCTGATGCTACACAGACAGTGGTGGAGCTGATTGAGAAAAAACTTACAATTATTCATAAAGCATAATAAACATATGAAAACAAAGATCACTCTTCTCTGTCTGGCCATTTTAGCCGGCACATACCTCCAGGCACAGAATGCAGAGAATATCCTGTTGAAAGACTACCGCCCTGTCTCAATATATAAAATTCCCGTAAGCAATATCGAAAGGGCAGCTTACCCGATTATTGATGCCCATACACACAATTATGCACAAACTGATGCTGAGATAAAGGAATGGATAAAAGTAATGGATGCCTGCGGCGTTGAGAAATCAGTTATCCTGACCGAAACATCAGGACCAAAATTTGACACCATCTGCAAACTCTATTCAAAGTACGGCAATCGCTTCGAAGTATGGTGCGGATTTGATTATACAGGATACGATAAACCCGGATACGGACCGGCTGCCGTAAAAGAACTCGAACGCTGCTTCAAAATAGGAGCAAAAGGTGTAGGCGAAGAGGGAGACAAGGGATTGGGTATGTTTTTCAATGATCCGGTAAAAGCATGGGGAATGCATTTTGATGATCCGAGGATGAAGCCACTGTTCGAGAAATGTGCCCAGCTGGGAATGCCAATCAGCATTCATGTCGCAGATCCCATCTGGATGTATGAAAAAATGGATTCCACAAACGATGGACTGATGAATGCACAGACATGGATGATCGATATGACCAAACCCGGAATCATTGGCTTTGATGCCCTCCTTCAAACACTTGAAAATGCTGTAAAAAATAATCCAAAAACAACGTTTATCGCCTGCCATTTTGCAAACCTTAATCACGACATGGAAAAGCTGGGACTTCTCTTCGACAAATACCCAAACTTCTACGCCGACATCTCAGCCCGGTATGCTGAGTCAGCCCCTATTCCAAAATATATGCGGGAATTTTACGAAAAATACCAGGACAAACTTTTATATGGAACAGATATGTCATACGATGTTGCAATGTACCGTACCACATTCAGAATACTGGAATCCAATGACGAACATTTTTATGAAACTGACCTGTTTGGATATCACTGGGCGCTGAATGGTTTCGGACTTCCAAAAAACATACTTAAAAAAATCTATCACGATAATGCTGCGAGAATCCTAAAATAATAAGAAGATGTGCAAACAGTTTTTTGTGCTTATCAGACTTATTATCAATACTCTCTGTATTGCCCGGGATTTTACAGTACCGGGGCTCAGAAAAAGACAGCTGGTCAGGAAGGCGGAAGGATCCGTATAGCGTCATGCCAGTTCCCGGTATCGGCTAACCTGAAGGATAATTATCAGTATATCGAAGCCCAGATCATTGAGGCAAAGCTTAAAAAAGCTGATGTGGCTCATTTCCCTGAATGTGCATTATCGGGCTATCCGGGTACAGATATGATGTCGCTTGACGACTTCGACTGGAATGAACTTCACAGAATGACAGATTCAGTCATGGCCCTTGCAAAAAAACTTAATATCTGGGTGGTAATGGGATCGCTGCATAAACTCAGCGGAAATACACAAACCTCATAACTGCCTTTATGTAATTAATCCGGAAGGCAAAATTACTGACAGGTACGATAAACGCTTCTGCACTGGGACAGATCTTGAATATTGCACCCCCGGCGATCATTTTGTGACATTTAAAATAAAAGGTGTGACATGCGGTTTGCTGATCTGCTATGATGTGAGGTTTCCGGAGTTATATCGTGAATACAGAAAGCTCGGATGCGATCTGCTTTTTCAATCCTTCTATAATGCAAGGCAATTGAAAGGAAGCATCCACCCGATAATAATGCCTGTATCAGCACAGGCCCATGCAGCCACGAATTATTTTTACATGTCGCTTACCAACTCCTCTGCACCCGAAAGCTGGCCATGTCATTTTATAACACCCGACGGACTGGTTCAGAATAAGCTTGCGGCAAATATACCCGGTATACTTATCTCTGATATTGATCTTTCAGAAGAGTATTATGATGCCAGCAAAGAGTTCAGACAGGATGCAATGTCGGGAAAACTCAACAGCGGGAAAACAGTTAAGGACTCCTTATCCTCTAAAAGGATAATGATTTATTGACAGGTGCGGTTGTATCCTTACGGACAAGCAGTACCTCTCTATCGTAACATTGCAGGGCGATTTTCAAGGCTGGTTCTCACTATCTTATTGCGGATAGTTTGGAAAGAGTGTATTTTTGTAAATGCTTCCTCTTGATTTTGAAAATTTAAAATGAAATGTATGAGATCTGTTAAAAATAATTTGATATTCATACTATTCCTTTTCCCCGGGTTAACAATATCCGGCCAGCCTGGTGTAACTGACAGCAGCACTGGTTTCCCCAACGACTCAGCTTACCATGAAATAAGGGGCAAACTGACCGATGTCAAAAATCAACGTTCAGATCAGAACAAATTGATAGTCGATTCACTCAGACAGTATGTAAGGGGTTATCCAGTGCTTGGAGTAATGAATGATACCACTTTTTTATATCTATTCAAAACTTGGAGCTTCAACACCATCAGAAAGGGCCGATCTCATTACAGGAAAAATAAAAAAAGTATACCAGGATGATTTCTTCAATTCTGACTCAATAACTGTTCAGCAATCCGATTATACAGTCGATGTCGTTTACGATGATATCATAATTATAGGCATCTCCGAAATAGATGCTTTATGGTATGGCAAAACGATGGAAGAGGCTGCTGACGAGCTCAAAGTTAAAATAGAGAACTCTATATTGAAGGCAAAAAAGAATTACAGCCTCTCAAAAATGCTTTCCAGATCAGGGCTTGTTTTAATAGTCATTTTATGCGCCGGACTCATTACTGGCTTATCAGGAAAGCCTCATCATCGTTATTGAATTTCATTTCTGCGAAGAGAGAGACGATGGCTGAAAAATCTCTCATACCGCGATTATACATTCCTCACCGCGGAACAGGAGTATAATGTTATCCAGTCGCTCGCCAAAATTTTCCGCTGGCTGCTATATGCCATATTACTGTATATTACCCTGCCTGCCATATTCAGTATCTTCCCCTTCACCCGCGGATGGGCTGACAGCCTGTTCAGCTTGTATGGACACCCTTCAAAGGAATCCTCATTGCTTTCTGGAAATACCTGCCCCACGTTTTCAGTATTCTTGTAATAGCTATTATAATGAAGTTTTCTTTACGCTTAATCAAATATATTTTCACTGAAATTGAAGAGGGGAAATTAATAATATCAGGATTTCATGCTGATTGGGCAATGCCTACTTATACGATAGCAAGATTTCTTATGTACGCTTTCATGTTCGTTCTTATTTTTCCCATCTTCCTGGTTCCGATTCAGTCATCTTCAAAGGAGTATCAGTATTTATCGGGGTGCTCTTCTCACTTGGATCGCCTTCTGTTATAGCGAATACAGTGGCCGGACTTGTAATTACTTATATGAGGCCGTTCAAAACAGGCGACCGGATAAAAATAGGCGATATTACAGGTGATGTAATTGAAAAGACAATGCTTGTTACCCGCCTCAAAACAATTAAAAATGAAGAGATTACAATTCCAAACACCGCAATTCTTACAGGCAGTACAACCAATTTCAGCTCCTTTGCCAGGACTGAAGGATTAATAGTGCATACGACAGTGACAATAGGATACGACGTACCATGGAAAGACATGCACAGAGCACTTATTGATGCAGCCCTGAAGACTGAAAAGATAATCAGTGATCCTCAGCCTTTCGTTTTGCAGACCAGCCTTGATGATTTTTATGTATCATACCAGATAAATGCCTATACAAGGGAGGCCAGTTTGATAGCAGTTATATATTCCGATCTCCATCGGAATATCCAGGATGTTTGTAATGAAAGAGGGATTGAGATCATGTCGCCCCATTACCGTTCGGAACGCGATGGTAATATGACAACAATTCCTTCAGCTTATCTTCCTGAGGATTACAAAGCCCCTGCATTCAATATTAAAACTGAAACCGGAAACAATTAAATGTCATTCGATTGTCATTTGCTTCGCGTCATTCAATAGTCATTTGCTTCGCTGTCATTCAATAGTCATTACGCTTCGCTGTCATTCAATAGTCATTACGCTGCGCTGTCATTCAATAGTCATTAGCTGCGCTGTCATTTAATTGTCATAACGCTTCGCTGATATTAGAAAATCCTTTGCGCCCTTTGCGCAATCCTTTGCGTACTTTGCGGTTAATGGATTTCTATTATTCGTAATCTTTTTTAACCACTGAGTTGCACTGAGTTGGCACGGAGTTTCACAGAGTTAAGAACGCTAAACCCTAAACGCTTGAACCTTGAACCTTGAACCTTGAACCTTGAGCCTTGAACCTTGAACCTTGAACCTTGAACTTTATTACCGAATACTGAATACCGAATACCTTCCTTTAATAACTTCCGACTTCCGACTCCATCCGAATGACAATTGAGATTTTATATGTATTTTTGATCTATAAATCTTTGAATTATGTCATTAGCCGAAAAAATTGCCAGCGATCTTATTAACGCCATGAAAGCCAAGGATAAAATTGCTCTTGAGGCTATCAGGGCTGCAAAAACAGCATTCATTCTTGCAAAAGCTGAAAAGGGTGCCACTTCGGTTCTTGCACCGGAAGAGGAGTTGAAGATTATCCAGAAACTTGTAAAGCAGAGAAGGGAATCTGCAATAATCTACAAAGAACAACACAGGATGGATCTGTATGAGAAGGAGGTTATTGAGGCGGATGTTCTTGAGAGATACCTCCCTGCAAAGATGAGCGACGAGGAACTAACCCTGATAATAACTGAAATTGTCAGCCGTCTCGGAGCAAAATCAGCCGCTGATATGGGTAAAGTGATGGGTGTCGCTACAAAAGAGCTTGCAGGAAAAGCTGATGGAAAAGAGATCTCTGCCAAAGTAAAGCAGATGCTGGCTCCATAACCACAATATTCTCCTTTACTAATTTTCGCGGCATAACTGACAGGCTGGTCAGGCATCGGAGAACTGAATAGTTTTTGATTATCAGCTATTCTTCGCGTGCTGAAGGAGTAGCATTTAAACTTCTTCATGTTTAGTCGTATATTCTTGAAACACAAATTAATGAAACCATTTATCAAGATATTAACACCTGAACAAATGAAAAAATCATATATATTCCTGATTCTTATATTTCTTGTCAGGCTTTCATGGTCGCAGCCATTGCCTTCCAAAATCAACCACACAATTATAATAGATACCGACGGCGCCATTGATGATATGCGTGCAATCAGCTATTTACTTGCAACGCCCGGAGATTACGATCAAGGCAATTCTGTTATCAGACGGTTCACTGCCACCTGATGAAGGAGCTTGAAAAAGTCGCTTCACTTTTACATGATTTCGACAGAGAAAGTATCTCCCTTGCTGAAGGTCCTGCTCTCAAAGGTATCAATCCTCCATGGCGCCAGTTCAACAGAGAGATCAGATGGGGAACAGAACCTGTAAAATCAGCCCTCGTTATGAATGCAGAAGATTGTCTTACAGAATCTTTAAAGAATAATAGTGAAAAAATCATACTCGTTTGTCTGGGTCCGCTTACCAATATTGCCAGGTTTATTAAAAAGTAATCCGGATCAGCTTAAAGAGGTGGAAAGGATCATATGGTATAATGAAGCTGCTAAAACCACTTAAAGGGGTTTAATTATGAATGCGACAGGGAGAGTGCAGATGCAGTCTTCAAATCAGGAGTAAGAATCGATGTTATTTCAAATCTGGGAAAAAGTGATGCCTTATTCGATTCAACGATCTATAACTTTAGCGTGCAGTCTGAGACCAGACTTGGGAAAGCTATTCTTTATGTACACAGTCAGAAGGCAGTTGTGGAAAAAATGGAGCAGAATCATTTCAGGCTTGTCGGATGACCTTGTGGCCTTATACCTTACAAATCCCGAATTGTTCAGCATAAATACAATGACTGACAGATTAAATGTAAGGTATGCAAAGGATTATGATCTGCCGGGAGTAAAGGAGGCAATTGGTGATATGATAAAAGGCACTATTTTACCGGCAGCAATATTGTATTCAGCAGATTCCCTGTGCAGCGTGAATTGTTCAGGTATGATATCCGTCCGATAATTGATTCCGCCATCGCCCGCTATGGATATGACGAGTGGAAGGCAAATGTTATGACTGATGAATTTCATGGACATCTTGGGGTCTTTTCAATCGTAGGCGCCAAAATGGGCATAAGGGCAAGGGAATTATTCGGAGTCGGACCCGATATGTTGAATGTTGTTACATATGCAGGCTACAAAACCTCCCTACAGCTGTCTTAACGACGGCATCCAGGTCAGTACAGGTGCAACTCTTGGAATGGGGACAATTCATCTTGCTGCCGACACTATAACAAAACCGTCTGCGATTTTTACATTCAAAGGACGTTCAGTAAGGATCACACTCAGGAAGGAATACCTCGATAAAGTTGAATCAGATATAAGTGAAGGAATTCTGAAATTCGGTCTGATGGATGATGGCTACTGGAAGCTGATCCGGCATAATGCATTGAAATACTGGCTGGAATGGGACCGCAATAAAATATTCGAGATTGAAGAAATCGTCAGATAACTGATGAAGAATCCGAGTATCTCTGCTCTAAGAAATCCACAACTATTTTCCCTTTTGCTTTTGTCAGGTCAATTACCTCGGTCTTGCCATTGACAGTAATTTTATATTTGCCAAAGAATGCAGAGGTTGAATAAATTCCATTATTATTTACAGTCCCTGATTCACTTGTCCACCATTCTTTAAATATCAGATTATGATATGCCTCAGCAGCAGGATAAGGAGTCCAGTCGCGTTTATACAGCGATGAAACCGGGATCCAGTTAGCCCCTTCCCAGAATCCCCACATAATTATTCCCTCTACAGCCGGATGGGCAAAACAGATCTTATAATAATCAACAATCTCCCTTGCATTTAATTCCGCCTCCTGAGGTGTCATCTCAGTTATCTTATTTACATGGAATTTTGAACGCTGACCCGGCATATTAAACTCTGTCACCCTGATCGGCAGATGGAAAAGAGCCAGTGAATCAAGTGCATTCCTGAGCTGATCCCTGTCAAAAGTCTCCGCATGGAGATGTCCCTGAACACCAATACCTGCAATGGGCACGCCCTGTCTTGAGCAATGTCCGGATCTGAGCCATATAATCGGCCAGCCTTTTCCCGGTAAGAATATCGTAATCATTGAGGAAAAGTTTTGCATCCGGATCACCGTTATGCGCCCACTGAAACATCTGTTTCGTAATATCCGGTCCAAGTCTCTCCTCATAATAATTGCCATGGATCATCTCATTGTTCAGATCATATTC
>CAWFRW010000015.1:0-267414 GCA_963818295.1 uncultured Bacteroidales bacterium | reverse complement strand
AAGGGCCAGGTGAATTTTACCTGAGGGAGTGTGCCTGCACATTTCTCTGGAAACCGAATGGATATACCGCCATGGCGGAAAGAAATAATTTTGATCTGAAAGACCTTACTTCAAAGGATTTCTGGGATCTGGGAGATGAAATAATTTTTAAAAAAGTTGACGGTGTTGTGTTTAAGGAAGTTGGTTTTATGGCTCCAATGACCGGACCAGAAACATTCCTGATCAATATAGCAAAGTTCAAGGCTCACCAGATGGGTATTACGGCCTCAATAAAAAACCTCCAGGGAATAACTGGAAAGAAATTTCACTCTTACTGTGCCGGAACAGTTGATGTTTTCAAAACTTATGATAAACGATACCATCAGTTTTTTCAGCCTGATTACCTCGCTAGAGTTGGTGAATTGCATAAAAAACATGTTAAGGAAGGTTATCCCCGCTGGGCTGAAAAAATGGACAAACCTCCCTTCGAAGCAGGATTCTGGATGGAGCAATGGGCTCAGAGAATGTTGGATTCCTATAGTATTACACCCACAGGAATTAATATTGTAGAAGGAATTTACGGGCGTGATGGGGATGGTTTTCAGGGAGGCCCCCACGATGGTAAAGCAATGGATTTTATGAGTAACAATGTTATATTCGGCAAGGACGCTTTCCGCGTGGATATAATTGCTCACTGGCTGGCAGGACATGAGCCGGGAAATTTCGGACTTTTCCATATCGGTATAGAAAGGGGACTATCAAATGTTCTTGATCCGTCAGATATACCTGTATACCTCTGGAAAGACAACAAGGCTACAAAGGTTAAGCTTGATTCCCTGAAAAGGACGCCGTTGCTCACATATTATCTCAGCAGGAATACAAACGGGATGATTGAGGACAGATACCATATGTGCGATGAGCCTTTTAACTACAGCGCATGGAAAAATGGGTCACTATCAAAGGCGGAAGAACCTTCGATAAAGGCCATTGGAACTGACTCAGAAAATAAGGTCGTAATGGAAGTTAATGTTCCTGCCAGGGGCGACGTTTATGTGGATATTCTTAACAGCCAGGGTGAAACTGTATGGAGAATGCATGCAGATGACCTTGAGCCGGGAACGCATCAGGTTGTCTGGGACGGATTCTCCCAGCCAGGTATGTACAATATGTATGTTAAAGGAATGGAATGGGATGCAGAGCGTGAAGTTGTCATTTATACCTGAGTGATGGATTCAATTTACCACGGGTTATAAAATGACATAATTATATGCAAAAGAGAAAAAGCGCTCTGTTATCAATCCTAATAATGAGCTTCTTCAGTTGTTTACTGAAGGCAGGCCCGGGGGCTCCTACAAATTTAAGGGTTCAGGAAAACACAGATCAGCTTGGCATTGATGTTAAAAATCCGGGCTTTGCCTGGTACCTTAATGACTACGACAGGGGAGAAAGACAGACAGCATACAGGATCCTTGTTGCTTCAAGTCAGGATAAAATAGACGCAAATACAGGTGATATCTGGGACAGCGGAAAAGTTACCTCTTCTGATCAGTATGGCGTAAAGTATAAAGGCAAAACCCTGGCAAGCAATACAAAATACTGGTGGAAAGTGGCTGCATGGGATAATGAAAACAGACAATCGCCCTGGAGTGAAGAAAAAACATTTATTACGGGATTTTTAAATCCATCAGGTTGGACAGCAAAGTGGATAAAGGCAAGCAACAATGTTACTTCCGTGCCATATATGCTAAGAAAGCAGTTTAGTATAACCAAAAAAATCAGTTATGCCACGGCAAACATTTGTGGTATCGGTCAATTTGAATTGCATTTAAACGGATTAAAAGTAGGGGACCATGAATTAGACCCGGGCTGGACTGAATATTCCAAATCACAACAGTATGTTACATTTGATGTTACAAGCCTTTTGCAAAAAGGGAATAATGTAATAGGCGTATGGCTGGCTGATGGATTCATGGACATTATTAAACAGGGCGAAAGATATTCAGGGTATTCAGATCATTCAGACGGAGAAAAGCGTATGATCATGGAGCTGATTATCCATTATACTGATGGAACTTCAGGGAAAATAAAAAGCGACGCAACATGGAAAACGTCTGAAGGCCCGGTTTCATTCTCAACTGTGTTTGGAGGAGAGGACTATGACGCCCGAAAAGAGAAAATTGGATGGGACGCTCCCGGATACAAAGACTCGGGATGGGTAAATGCTGTAACAACAACCTCACCAGGTGGAAGACTTATTGCACAGTCGCAACCTCCGGTTAAAGTTGTTGAGACCTTGTACCCGATAACTATGACCCAAAACGGAAAGAATGTGGATATTGTTTTTGGAAAAACGTATGCGGGAATCTTTGACATTACTTTAATTGGTTCGGCAGGACAATCAGTAACAGTCACTTTGGATGACGGGACCGGCAAATTCAATACATATTGCCGGTATACATTAAAAGGTGGCATGACCGAAATCTTCAGGCCAAAATTTTACTATTTCGGACAACGTACAATTACAGTAACCGGTGCATCCCTTAATAGTGGAGGAAGCTTGCCATATTTAACCAGCGCCAGAGGGTATGTGTTAAGTAGTTCGGCAAATCCTGTGGGAACTTTCATAAGTTCAGATTCAGTGTATAATAAAATTTTTGAAATAAACAGACAGGGAATTATATCAAATCTTTATTCATGTATAACAGATTGTCCTCACCGTGAGAAAGCTGCCTGGATGAACGACATTAATTTTACAAGTCCTTCGTTCCAGGTACTGTTTGATGTTCAGACGCTGTTTGGAAAAATTAACAGGGATATAACCGAATCGCAGCAGAAAGAAGGTTGGATACCTGGAATGTCTCCCTTTTACAGGGAACCATTGGATACAAACAGCGCTTTCTCCTGCAGCCCTTTTTATGATATTTCCTCAATGAGATTCCCCTGGCTGATGTACCAGCAGTATGGCGACACTTCAATACTCCATAAACAATATAAAGTTGCCAAAAAAGCCCTTGGTTACATAACATCCCGGTCTTCCGGATATCTGGTGGGATATGGACTGGGCGACTGGTTGGACCCTGATACAGTTAGCACTAAATTCATTGAGACCTGCGTATATTATGATTTTGTAACTTCAATGCAGAAATGGGCTGCTGTTCTTGGCTTTTCTGAGGATTCGAAGAGATTCGGCTCTCTTGCAGGCAATATAAAGGATGCATTCAATGCAAAATACTTTGATTATTCAAAACATAATTATGGCGCACAGCAGACTGCTAATGCTGTACCCCTGCATCATGGAATGCAACCGGCAGGGGAAGAGAATAATGTTTTAAATGCCTTGATTAATAGTATCATAAGCAGCGGTTACCACATCAATTGCGGACAGAATGCACATGGATATATGCTTCAGGTGTTGTCAAAATATGGAAGGGATGATCTGGTTGGAAGAATTCATACAAACTCCACAGGACCCGGTTTTGGCCACTGGGTGGCTCAGGGCAAGACGAATACACCGGAACAGTGGGACGGGGGCGGATCGCAACAGCATCATATGAACAACGCCTTTCCTGAATGGGTTTGCGGAAATCTGGCCGGTATAACAAGTGCCAGGCCCGGATTCGAAGAAATAAGAATCAGACCAACCCAGGCAACATCATATGTGCCGGTTTCGGTTTCGTATTCATTGGAAACAGTAAGAGGAATTGTGACCTCAGACTGGAAAAAGAGCAACAATACTTATTCCCTCACAGTTGTTATACCTGTAAATTGTTCTGCCATGGTTTACATTCCGACATTCGGGCTGTCCGGTGTATCAATAAGTGAAGGAGGAACAGCTTTATGGAATGATGGTGCCAAAGCAGCAGACATAACGGGAGTAAGCTATAAAGGTCTTGACGGAGTTTACCCTTCAGCCGGCAATTATGTAATATTTAATGCAGGCTCCGGAACTTATCATTTCAAATCGGAGTGGTAGACAGGTTAACTATTTCCCTGGACAATCGCTTTTTCGAGGATCTCTTTAATCCTGCGTGCAACTATATCTACCTGGTCCGGCCTTAGAAGTACCACGCCAACGCCAAGAGATTCACCCCTGTCACCTGCAACTATGCTTGGAGTTCCTTCCAGCAGCTCCTTTACTACATCCTTTGGAGTGATTTTAACCTTCGACTGGTCCCAATTAACACTCATCCCGGGTAGTGCATTGGCCGGTCCCGGGCTTATGTGTGTCTCACTCTTCACAGTTGGGATTTTTTCAAGATGAGCAGCAATTCTTTTGATCCTGTCGAGCCATTCCTGCCACTCTTTTTCATGATCCCTTTCGATATATGATTTCACTGCAGCATACATTCCAAAAATCTCTTCCTTGTTTACCTTCATGGGTCTTCCTATCGGACACTCGTGGGGGCTGTTGTTAAGCTTGGCAGCTTCAATGAGATCTTTTCTTCCGAAGAGAAGCCCTGCGCTCTGTGGTCCGCGCAACATTTTACCTCCTGAAAAGGTAACAAGATCGAAGCCTATTTTCTGATATTTGAAAAGATTTTCAACAGGTGGCACATCTGCAGCAGCATCAATGAAGGTTGGTATGTTGCGGCTTTTGGCAATCTTAACGAATTCTTCGTGACTGATTTTATCGGGTACCCCGAACCATGAAACAGCTCCATTGAAAAACAGAGCCATCACAGTATTCTCATTAATAGCCCTTTCCATTTCTGAAGTGCTTTCAACCTCAACAAATTTGATACCGGTACTTCTTACAGCCTGATCAAAGACATATCTGTGTGATTTCTGGATAATCACTTCACGCTGCGGACCAGGAAGGGAGGGGAGTTGTTCAATTTTCTTACCGTCATTCCCTGTAAGACAGGCAGCAGTCCCCAGCACGAGAGCAGCAGCAGCGCCCGATGTGACCATCGCAGCTTCGCATTTGAGCATCTCAGCAATCTTCGCTCCTGCCTTGTCCTGAAGGTCATACATATTTGCAAAGTCGTGAGCCGTCGAATTGATGGCTTCAAGGGTCTCAGGCATCATTAGAGATCCCGACAGGTATGTCATGGTTGCGCCTGCATTGATAACGGGAGTTACACCAAGCTCTTTGAAGAAATCCCGCTTTGGTGACGCAGAGACTGACGGAGCAGCTGATAGTGATCCTAATGGATATGAAGCCCCCAGGGCCGCTCCGGCAACGGGCAATATTGATAAATTCTTTATTACATCTCTGCGTTTCATATTTTATCTTTTATATTTTTAGTTTTCTGTTAATGCAGGAACAACCGGAAGCACGATATGGCTGGGGTTTTTCCCTCCGTGAAAAATTGTTTGTTGTGCAATTCTTACCCTGGCGCTGCTGCCAAGAGGATCTCCGGTATTAGGATTCCTGTCGAATTGCGGAAAATTACTCGAAGTTATGTCGATCCTGATGCGATGACCCGGCTTGAATACATTGGCGGTACCTGTCATCTCAATATCATATTCATATGTCTGATTTGGGGTAAGAAGCTTTAATTTATCGAGTCCTTCCCTGAACCTTGCCCTGAGAATTCCTTCCGAGACCGGCATTGCATTGCCGTCGGGGTATACATCAACCAGCTTTATCATCCAGTCGGTATCAGGTCCGTCAGTAGCTGCGAAGAGCTTTATTCTTACAGGCCCTGCAATTGTCAGGGGATCTTTCAGATAATCACTTGTATAGACAAGGATATCTTCGCGTCTTTCAAGCGGTCGCTGATCGACTGGTCCGGCAGCTGTTGGAGTGCCGCAGCAATTGTTACCTCCTGTTGTCGGAACAGGGTTGTTTGGATCGTATCTGTAGATATCTGAAATGCTTTTTTCAGGCTTTGAAAATGACAGTGTTCCGTTTCCGCGAACCGAATTAGCTGATCCTTCACTGTTAAGAAAGAGGTCGCGGTATTCTGTTCCTGGTATCGGCCAGTCTGATTCACCATGCCATTTATTGGCGCCCATGTAAAAGATCTGAACAGGTTTCTCCTTGTCAAGCCCGTTCTGTATTCCTTTCAGGTAGAAATCATAAAATCGGAGCTGAGTCTCAAACATATCTATAAAGGCAGCAGGTGTAAAATCCACACCGCCGTAGCTTTGAGTTGAACCATGTCCCCATGGCCCGATGATCATCCGTGCACCTGCCCTGGCTTCAGGAGTGGCTCCATGATTCTTCATTCCGACATAACCGTTTATTGTTCCCATCAGGAAGATATCGAACCAGCCGCCGAGAGTATGTACCGGCACATTGATATCAGCGAAAGTGTTCCTCATCACTTATCGCTTTCCAGTAAGAATCATAACTTTCATGTTTCAGCCAGTCGCGGTAATGCTGTACCGGTGAGCCTTCATTCGCAACATCAGCATCATTCAGGGGAAGGTGCATAAGAATATTTTCATATTTAAGATTTTCAGGCATATAGTTATCTGTATGCCAGTACTGAGGGAGCATTATCCTGTTTGGCATGCGCACAACTCCCCAGCCATAGTTGAAGCTCAGCCTGAAGGCTCCGCCCATGGTTATCCAGTTGGCATAAATATTTGTTGATGCGAGCACAGGGAACGCAGCTACAAGGTGAGGCGGATGAAGTGATGCTGTAGCCCACTGGTTATGTCCGACATAACTGCCTCCGTTTGTGCCTATTTTCCCGTTTGAAAACGGTTGTGCTGCTGCCCATTCAATTATATCATATCCATCTTTTCCCTCGTACCTGAAAGGATCCCATTTTCCTTCACTCTCATATCGGCCACGAACATCCACTGTAATTACAGCGTAGCCCCGCTGGGCAAATTTAACAAGTGTCTCATGTGCCCCGTCACGCTGTACTCCATATGGAGTACGTGTAACAAGTGTCGGATATTTACCGGGAGCTGCCGGGAGATAAACATCTGCCGTATAATATCACACCGTCACTCATCGGTATGGCTTTATGACGTTCAATGCGGATATCATTGAGATGTGAATTATTATCAGTTATACCGGTGAAGGAAAACAAACCGGTTACCAGTATCAATAAAATGATTTTTGCTGCTGATTTTAACATACTTTTCATACTAATGACAGGTCAATTGTGTTTGCAAATATGAATATACAAATTTGGGGCTGTCTCAAAAGTCAAAATCCATTAACCACAAAGTACGCTAAGGATTGCGCAAAGTGCTCAAAGATAAAACATTCATAGTTAATTCTTTGTGACCTTTGCGTAAAGCCTTTGCGACCTTTGCGGTTAAAAAGACTTGTTCAACAGCCCCGTGGATTATGAACTAATTGACCTGTTTAGATATAGGCAATGCAATCCATTTCAACAAGTGAATCTCCTGGTACTCCGCCTTTGGCGACAGCAACTGTAGTCCTTACAGGAGGTTTTGCTCCGAAACGACCCTTGAAAACTTCATTCATCCCCTTGTAATCAGCAATATCATTGAGATATACATTTACCTTGAGGACTTTTTCCATTGAGGAACCGGCATTTTTCAGTTCTTTTTCAAGCTCCTGAAGTACAATTTCTGTATGGGCTTTGATTTCAAAAGGAGCAACATGCGCACCTTTTCCGGAGACGAAGAGGAGATTTCCAAATTTTGTATTGCCTGAAAACAAAGGCACATCCTGTAAAGTGGTTACATTACCTGCTTCCTTTTCAGGTGCGTCATTGCTTTTTGCATTGGCAACTATTCCTATTCCAGCCAAACCTACCACGGAGGCGAACATTTTTTTCAGAGCTGATCTTCTTTCTGTTTTCATAGTTGTTTAAAATTAAATTGGAGTTAAATTATATTTAAGTTGTTGTATTATAAAATTCTAAATTTGAATTTGCTACTTCCTCACGGAGGATGCAGCCATTCCGTTCAGGTCCCAGACTACTTTTCCGGCACGCATTGTAAGTTCTGCGACAAGTTTCTGTGTTCCATTCAGTTTTTCACCTGTTATATCGATAAATCCAAAATTTCCTTTTACAAGGCTGAAAATTGCAATATCAGCTTCAGTCCCGACACTCAGGTTTCCCAGTTCGGGTCTGTTTATCACCTTTGCAGGATTCCATGTAGAGCGAAGAATGACATCCTGAACAGAGAGACCCATATTAAGAAATTTGGACATAAGGTTACACATATCCTTCATTCCGCCGTTCATGCTTCCGGTATGGAGATCAGAACTGATACAATCGGCAACGAAACCCTGTTTGATGGCAGGTACTGCCTGGCTCCAGAAGAATGATCCGCCTCCGTGTCCAACATCAAAGATCCTGCCGCTTTTCTGTGCTTCAAAGATGAAAGGTTTTACTTTTCCGTTCTCATCTACCGGAGCCTCACGGGTCTTTGGCCAGTAAGCATAGCAGTGAGTGATAGATATCTCCCGGGCGCAGATGTTTCATGAGAAGCTCTTCCAATGAGAATGGAGGATCGCTTACGCCAAAATCTACCATAACCGGAAGATTTACGATCTTTCCGGCAGCTACAGTACTGTCTGTAGGAGCCCAGTCGTGACCATCATAATGTGCAAGCTTGAATCCGACGATATCCTTTGGATATGATCTTTGCACATTGGGCAGCCTTATGGGCATCCATATCCTTTATATTCTGCTCAAATACTCCGCCTCTCATGCCTTCGCCAACAATATTAATAAATGCAAGAACCCTTGTCTGTGATACATCGATTATCTGCTTTTTGAAATCAGGGAAATGCCTCCATCCCGAGCTGCCAGCATCGACAAAAGTAGTAACCCCGGCCCGGAAGGAAAATGCATCAGGACTCACAGAGCTTCCTCCATCCATCAAAGCCTGATCATACCTGGTTCCATAAAATACATGCACATGCATATCAATCAGTCCCGGTGTAACATACATATCCTTTGCATCGATAACCTTTTCACCTCCTGTGCATCAATGTTTTTTGCAACAATCATGATCTTGCCATCATTAATGGCAATATCCATGATTTCGTCGATTTTATTCTTTGGGATCAATTACATGTCCGCCTTTTATTACTGTAGAGTAATTCTGGGCATTGACAAAGCATGATACCTGCAAGAAAAATGACACAAATAATAAACTGTTTTTATTCTCATTGTTTGACTTTTTAGATGATTGAAAACATCCTAGACTCCCTTACCAAGGACTTCCTGTATTCTTGAAGCGACAATCTTTTCCTGACCGGGTTTCAACATCCATGCAGTTATATTGATGCTTTCCTCCTTGCCACCGATAACCTCAATTGAAGGATCTCCTTTTCTGAGCTTGTCCTGGAATTCATCACGCGTCAGCTTAATTATATTTTTATCCCAGAAAAAGTTAAGGGTAGGGGTCTGGTTTGCAATCGGAGGAATCGATACACTTGTTGTGACTCCCTTGACTTTTTTAATTGCATTTTCGATCACAGCAATCTGGCTTTGCCACATTTTCATCTCCTTATCATGATCGATGCTTACAAATTTTTCAAGTGCAACCCACATGCCAAAGATTTCCTCCTTATTAACCTTCATGCCACGGCCTATATTGCCTCCTCTTGGTGGTGCATTAAGCCTTGCAGCGGCAATAAGCTCTTTTTTCCCCATGAGGATTCCTGCACTCTGAGGGCCGCGTATATCTTTTCCTCCTGATACGCATACAAGAGAAAATCCCATGTCGTTGAATTTCCAGAGATTTGAAACCGGAGGTACATCTGCTGCCATGTCAACCATTGTAGGAATATTATGTTTTTTGCCCAGCGCTACCCACTCCTTATCTGATATCTTGCCGTCGTTTGCAGGCATAGTTAAGAAACCACATCATAGCCGTATTTTCATTTACAGCTTTTTCAAGATCTTCAGCAGTCTCTATTTCAACTATTTTAGCCCCGGTATTGGTGAGTGCATGAACATAACCCTGGTTATGTGCTTTCTGTACAAGTATCTCATACTTCATGCCTTCCACATTTGGTAATTGTGCAACCTTTTTAGGATCCATACCGGTAAGCACACCTGCTGTTCCAAGAACAAGCGCTGACCAGCATCCGGCAGTAACTGTAGCAGCTTCTGCATGGCATATGGCGGCAATTTTCTCTCCGACTTTGTCCTGTACATCATCGATAAGAACGAATTCTTTTGAACAGGCCATTATAGCTTCCACGACCTCATCGTGCATAAGCGAGCCTGACATAAAAGTATATGTCCCCGCGGCATTGATGAATTTCCGCAATCCAAGTTCCTTTATCAGATCTCTTTTAGGAGCGGCTGGCGGTTCACTTACTGCAGGAGCTCCCATTACAGATGACATCGGAATGACACTTCCCAAAACCATTCCTGACACAGGCAGGATTGATAAGTTCCTAATTACTTCTCTACGTTTCATCTCGGTTTGTTATTATATTGATTAATAATTTCTTTTAATTTCTTTTGAATTTTATTTTGCTTTCTTTTTCCCGTTTAATGTGACCGGATTTGCAATTCCATTGACATCATAAACGATTTTTCCAGCTCTTATAGTCATCTCACATTCAAGTTTTTTATCTGTTTCAATTTTGTAGCCTGTATAATCAAAGAGCCCGAATTTGCCATTTCTGACACTCAGGAGAGCTATGTCAGCTTCTGTTCCGACCGTGAGGTTTCCAAGCTCCTTCCTGTTAATAATCTGGGCCGGTTTCCATGTACTCGCATTTATGACACTATTCAGATCCATTCCCATGGCTAAAAATTTTGACATTGTAGTAAGCATATCCTTCATTGCACCGTTCATGCTGCCAATGTGAAGATCCGTGCTTATAGCATCGGGAAAAAGACCGGCCTTTATTGCAGGAATTGCCTGTGAATATGCAAAGCTTATGCCTCCGTAGCCAACGTCATAGATTATACCTTTTTTACGGGCTTCCCATGCAATTGGTCTTACAGTTCCTGTTTTTACATCAACAAGGCTTTCCCTGCCTGCTCCCAGTTGCGCATAACAATGGGTGAAGATATCTCCCGGACGGAAAATCTGCATAAACAAAGTGTCAAGTGAGAGTGCAGGCAATGCGCCTCCCAGGTCGACCATAATTGGCATATTTGCGAGTCTTCCGGCTTCTTCTGCAAATTTGACGGGAGCCCAGTCCCTTTCACTGTAATGTGCAAGCTTTATTCCGACAATATCTTTTGAATTCTTCATTGCAAAATCAGCGGCAAGTTTAGGATCCATATCTTTCAGATTCTGTTCGAACGGACCCCCTCTCATACCTTCTCCCACGATATTAAGGAAAGCAAGCACTCTTGTCTGGGAGATGTCAATAGTCTGTCTCTTGAATTCCGGAAATGTACGCCACCCTGCACATCCGGCATCAACAACTGTTGTGACGCCCACCCTGAATGTGAATCCATCCGGTTGTAATGCATTTGGACCATTCATATACTGCTGGTCGAGATTGGTGCCGTAAAAGACATGGACATGTATATCAATGAGCCCCGGAGTAACATAAAGTCCCCTTGCATCAACAACCTGTATCCCCTCTTTCTCATCAATGTTTTTTGCGATTGCAGCTATTTTCCCATCTTTTACAGCAATATCCATCACCGCATCAATATTGTTAGCGGGGTCTATCACATGTCCGCCCTTGATGACAATATTATATGTCTGGGCTTTGATAAGGCCTGTTATCATAATCGAAATTATAAAAAGCAGCAGTTTTGTTTTTTTCATGTTTTACTTGGTAAGTTGGTTATGAGTTAATTTTTATTTTATATTCAATCTCTTCTGCATTTCCCATTCGCGTCCCGGCTGATCAGTCCTGAAGCTTTCAAGATTGCCCTGATCCTGAAGTGTTACATACACTGTGCATCCGTCAGCGCCTCCGAAAGCCACATTAGTCGGTTTGTTACCTACAAGTTTAATCTCTTTGATGACTTTGCCCTCAGGAGATATTTTAACCACCATTCCCTTGCCAAACCTTGCAACATAGAGGTTTCCTTTTATGTCACATCGCATTCCATCCATTCCACGATCAGCAAAGCTTATCAGCACCCTTTTGTTGCTGATCGCCCCTTCGGGTGAAAGGTCATAAGCATAAATATTTCCGGAGGCATTGACATAGAGAGTTTTGTCATCGGGACTGAGATCGATTCCGTTAGCGGTGCCCAGACTATCGAGCAGTGTAACCGATGCATCTGTGTCAATTCTCCATACCTTCCCTGTACCTGATTTCCAGTCAGGGTCACTTGCATAGATCCTGTCCCTGCTGTCGATTGCAATATCATTTGGCTGGCTCATTCGCGCTTCGTGAGCAAATATTGTAACTTCCCTTGTTGTCATATCAACCTTCAGAACATTATGGTTGGTATAGTCAGCAATCAGCATATTTCCATGACTGTCAAACCTGATGCCATTGCCTATGCTTCCGTTGCTTAGTTCAACGAAGAGGCCGGGAGCGCCACCGGGCGATAAAAGCCCTATTGTTCCCTGTTTTTCATAATTTACCCAGTAGAGTGCACCTGACTGGTCGACTGCGGGTCCCTCAACTCCGTTTGTTGAACTGTTAACAGGCATTATGACAGCGGAATTGTATAACCCGGCGGATGAATACTGCTGTTTGCATCCGGTTAAAAGAAATGGAACAGTGATAAGGAAAATAAATGATTTAAGAATTGACATGTCGAATCTGGATATTACAGGTTGCTGAATTACAATCTTAGGATCGGTACGAGCAAATTTAATTAAATTCTTACAATAGATATGAGAATTTAAGCTTTTTTAAGATGTGGGAAAAGCAGACAGCCTGACTGCAGGTCATTTTATTCCGGCCTTATTGCTGAGGGTTACCGTCCTCTGACCTTCATTCAAATCAGGGGAATGGGTTCTATTGACTAACCCTTTGCATTTTAACTATTTTACAATCCCGGTGAAACCCATGAATGCCATAGCCAGGATACCGGCTATTATGAGTGAAATCGGCACCCCTTTCATTCCTTTTGGAATATCTGCAAGTTCAAGTTGTTCCCTTATTCCTGCAAGAATAACGAGTGCGAGCCCGAATCCGATGGCTGTTGAGGCTCCGAAAACAACACCCTGAATAAGATTATACTCTTTTTTTATCACAAGTATTGCCACACCAAGGACAGCACAGTTTGTTGTTATAAGTGGAAGAAAGATGCCAAGTGCCTGGTATAGAGATTTGCTTACCTTTTTCAGAATGATCTCAACCATCTGCACCAGGGCAGCTATTACAAGAATAAATGTAATTGTCTGCATAAAGCCGATTCCAAGTCTGTTCAGAACATATGTCTGGATAAGATAGGTTACAATTGTGGCAAGCACAATTACAAATGTTACTGCTCCGGTCATACCTAGAGCTGTTTCTACCTTATTGGATACGCCCAGAAAAGGACAAATGCCAAGAAATTGAGCCAGTACTACATTATTTATAAAGACTGCGGAGATTATAAGTAATATATATTCCATAGTAATCTAATTAAGTTTTTTTTAACCGGTTTATCAGGGCAATAAGATACCCCAGGGCGATAAATGCGCCAGGTGCAAGGATAAATACAAGAATTCCATCGCCCGGAATGAATTTATACCCAAAAACAGAACCACTTCCCATTATCTCCCTGAATGCTCCAAGAATACCGAGAGCCATAGTGAATCCCAGTCCCATACCAAGTCCGTCAAGCATTGATGAGAAGACAGAGTTTTTGCTCGCAAAAGCTTCGGCTCGTCCGAGTACAATACAGTTAACGACGATAAGCGGAATGAAAATTCCTAGTTTTTCATAAAGGCCGGGAACATATGCCTGCATAAGAAGGTCAACAATTGTAACAAAGGAGGCTATGATCACCACAAATGCCGGTATCCTTACCTTATCAGGAATAAGACCGGCGAGCATGGAAATGACAATATTCGATCCGATAAGTACGAAAGTAGTGGCAATACCCATGCCCATCCCATTCAGTGAAGAAGATGTTGTTGCCAGGGTAGGGCAGGTCCCGAGAACCAGGACGAGGATTGGATTTTCCTTAAAAAATCCCTTTGTAAAATTATTGAACTGATTCATTTCTATGCCTCCTTTCTGAAGTGTATTATATGCCCTTGAAACCGCATCGCAAAATGCTCTGGAACTAATTGTTGCAGCCGTTATTGCATCTACGGGCCCGCCGTCTTTCCTTACCTTCAGTGCAAAGTCCGACGGATTCTTGTCAATGAACTGATCCTTGAAAAGAGGATCGGCCATTTTACTTCCAAGACCCGGGGTCTCCTTATGTTCAAGTACCATAATATTGAAGATTGTTCCATCGGTTTTAAATCCCACTGCCAGTCTTATATTACCGCTGAAACCTTTCTTCGTATTTGTGCTTACTGCATAACCTACAAGTACATTATCTTTTTTTGCCGGATAAATTTCAAGACTGTCTCCTTCTCCTGTTGGCAGCTTATACATCTCTTCATTCGGATTATTGTTGAATTCCGGTGTGACCTGCCTGATAGCATTGAGTTTCCTGTTAAGGTTCGACAGCTCTATGGGTTGTTTGGTATATACATAAACAAATCCCAGAGAGGCCGATGCTGCAAGTGAAATTAAGGTAAGTGAAAGTACCATATTTCTGAATGTGGATTCTGTCTTAGCCATTTATTAACTCCTCCCCGAATCTTTTTGGCTTAATATATGTGTTCATTAAAGGTACAAATGCGTTCATTATGAGTATGGCAAAAGAGACGCCTTCAGGATATGCTCCCCATAATCTAATTATTACGGTCAGTATGCCTATACCGCAGCCATAAATTATCATTGCCCTGGGATTCATGGGCGAGGTGACATAATCAGTGGCCATGAAGATTGCCCCCAGGAGCACTCCTCCGGTCAGAACATGGAAAAGAGGGTTTGCATATGAGCCTGGATTTATAAGCCACAGTATGCCGGTAAAGAGAGCTACGGTTGCAATAATTGAAACCGGTATATGCCAGGTTATGATTTTCTTATAAAGAAGGAAAGCAAAGCCTATGAGCAAGGCAATTGCGGCAACTTCACCCATTGATCCTCCCATTTTTCCCATGAACATCTGGAATGAAGAGGGGATTTGCGCCATGAGGTTTGCAAGTGACTCACCATTTTTAATGCCTTCCTTTATGACAGCAAGTGGTGTCGCCCCTGTTACAGCATCAGCATAACCTGTCTGGAAGCCTTTTGGAACAGGCCATGAGGTCATCTGCACAGGAAAGGATATAAGCAGGAAGACTCTTCCTACAAGCGCGGGATTGAAAGGATTATTGCCAAGCCCTCCGAAGGTCATCTTTGCAATGCCTATTGCGACAAGACTTCCCAGGACAATTATTGGAAGTGGCAGGTTTGAAGGAAGGTTAAATGCCAGAAGCAGACCAGTGACAAGGGCAGATCCATCAGTAATTGATATTGGCTTTTTCAGTATGAATCTCTGAATCAGGTATTCAAACCCTATGCATGAAATCACTGCTGTTGCCGTGATAATGATTGCGCCTGTTCCGAAATATATGACTGAGGCAAGGAAAGCCGGCAACAGTGCCACTACCACTCCAAACATCAGTTTGTCAGTCGTTTCTTTCGTGTGGGCATGAGGTGAAGGAGATATATTCAGGAGATTGCTCATTTTCTGGAGTGCTTGTTATTATTTTGCATTTCGTTCACGTTTCAGACTGTTGACTGTTGATTTTCCAAGTCTGATATAATCGAGGATGGGTCTGTTTGCAGGACATACATAGCTGCATGAACCGCATTCCATGCATTTTGTTATTCCTTCACGTTCAGCTCTTTCCCATAGCCCTCTTTCTGCAAGTGCAGCCAGAAGGAAGGGTTCCTGATTAAATGAGCATGCCGAACTGCATTTTGCACACCTTATGCAGGGTTTGATGGCTGCTCTTATAGCATCCTCCTCCGGAATGAGAATGATGCCGGATGTTCCTTTAACTACAGGCACAAGGTAGTTATTTAGCGACTTTCCCATCATCGGCCCTCCGTTTATTACCTTGCCGGTATCCTCGGGCAACCCGCCTGCAGCATCAATCAACTTGCTTATTGGAGTTCCGATCCTTACTAGATAATTTCCAGGGTGAGACAGAGATTTGCCGGTTATCGTAACAACTCTTTCAAATAGTGGCTTGTTTTTCTGTACAGCTTCATAAACCGCAAAGGCTGTGGCTACATTCTGAACTACGATGCCAAGATCAAGCGGAAGCTTTCCATGGGGAACCTCCCTGTTTGTCAGCGCTTTAATGAGTTGTTTTTCAGCTCCCTGGGGATATTTCACTTTAAGGCCATGAACAGAAATACCCTTGAACGTTAAGGAGGCCTCCGACAAACCGGCTATGGCATCAGGCTTATTTGCCTCAATCCCGATCATGGCCTTATCTACATTCAGAGCTTTCATCAGAATAGTGACTCCTGTGAGGACCTCCTCAGCTCTCTCTACCATAAGCCTGTGATCTGATGTCAGATATGGTTCACATTCAACCCCATTTATTATCAATAAGTTGCATTTCTTTCCCTCTGGGATAGTCAGTTTTACATGTGAAGGAAATGCAGCCCCACCCATGCCAACGATACCTGATTCCCTGCATTTGTTTATTATCTCTCCGGACGGGAGTTTTATCTCCCGGTCAACCACACTGCTTCTGTCAATTGAATCCGTCCATTCATCCCCGCTTACATCGATGAAGATCGCTGATTGTCTGTAACCTGTGGCGTCAATTATTGAATCAATTTTGCTGACCCTTCCTGAAACTGATGAGTGGATATTGGAAGAGACGAATCCCCGGCCTTCTGCGATAAGCTGGCCCGTCTTCACAAAGTCGCCTTTGCCAACGAGCGGAACTGCAGGTGCACCTATGTGCTGAGAAACAGGAATTGTAACATTTTCGGGTAAAGGTAGGATCAATACAGGCGAACTGCCTGTCAGCTTAAGGTCTGGAGGATGAATACCTCCGGATGGGAATGTTTTGAACACAGTCTTTTTTTTATTTAGTATTTTATTAACCGTAAATATTGGCAGCTTCCAGCTCGCTTTTTAGCTTCCTGGGAGGGAAATTGAACTCGACTATTGAACCTGTAGGGCATACTGACACACATTTTCTGCAGAATGTACATTTTCGGGAATCAATATAAGCCAGATTATTTTCAACTGTAACAGCACCTGCCTCACAAACCTGAACACATTTGTTGCATGCAATACAGGCCACTTTGCAGGCTTTCCGTGCGATAGCGCCTTTGTCGCAGCTGGAGCAGGCAACATAGATTTTCCTGTCTTTTTTTGCCCTTTTTCTCAACTCTATTAGATTCCTCGGACAAGCCTTTACACATGCACCGCACGCCACGCATTTGTCGTCGGAAATCACAGGCAGCCCTCTCGTCTGATCCATCTGAATTGCATTAAAAGTGCACGCTCTTGAACAATCGCCATTTCCAAGACAGCCATAGCTGCAATCAGTTTCGCCAATGTAAAGGTTATGAGCTATTCTGCAATCTGAGGCCCCGATGTATTTTGACGTTCTGACCCTTGATTCATGAGTGCCATTGCAGATCAATACAGCTATAAGCGGGTCTGCAACCGGAGCTGTTTTTCCAAGAATAGCCGCAGCGGCACCCATCACCTCAGGTCCGCCGACCGGACAATTGAGATTGTCCAGACTATCGGCAGCTACAAGTGCTTCTGCAAAATTCCTGCACCCTGCAAAACCACAGCCTCCGCAATTGGCAGAAGGAAGAATGGACTGAATTTCGTCTATTCTTGGATCTTCAAAAATTTTAAATTTCTGAGCAACAAAATAGAGAATAACAGCCGATACAAATGCCAGAAGACAAAGGCTTATTATAGTTAAAGGAATCGTCAGGCTCATCTGTTATGAATTTAAGGTAAAAACAAATCTTTCATTTATCTGCTTCCTGAAAAAAAGAGAACAGCAAAGTAAGGGATAAGCATCGCTATAGAAAATAGTCCGGCTGTCAGTTCAGATACTCTCAGAACATTGAGAAGAATCAGCGATGAAATAATTATTGAGAGGGGAATAATATAGGCCAGAATCACTGCCGTATAACCCGATTTCTGTTTCATATGTACAGTAACTTCGTCACCCGGATTCACATTGTATGTGCCAGTTACCTCAATAACCTTCTCCGCACTACCTGACAGAGTACAGACACCTTCAGCATGACACCCTGAGCAGGCTGTTTGCGCAATGATTACGACCAGAACAGATTTGTTTTCAGATTTTTGTACAATGCCTTTATGGCATAAGGTCTTTGGATGGCCTGAATTGAGCATTACTGATTAAAATTTCCAGTGACAAATTTATAATTGCCAAAGAAAAAGAGAATGTTATTTGTCAGTTTTTAGCATTATTTTATAATTTATATCGATTATAAATATGATGGGTCAGCTTATGCTGCTCCATGACTGTTTCTGACTGAAAAGCCTGCTCAGTTCGCTTTTGAGCAACAGATTCTGACTATCCCCGAGAAGCGGGTCGTTCGCAAGTATCTCTTCGGCAATATTTCTTACATACTCGATTATTTGTCCGTCTTTTCCAAGGTTGGCAATTTTAAGGTCGAACGGTATGCCGCTTTGCTGAGTTCCTTCGATATCACCCGGTCCCCTGAGTTCGAGGTCCTTTTCTGCAATTTCAAAGCCATCTGAAGATTTAACCATTACTTCAATCCTGTTTGCCGCCTCTCTTGACAGTTTATCAGAGCTCATAAGTATGCAGTAAGACTGGTCTGCACCCCTTCCTACGCGTCCCCTTAACTGATGAAGCTGCGATAATCCGAATCTTTCTGCACTTTCAATTATCATTACTGTGGCATTCGGAATATCGACCCCGACTTCTATGACTGTTGTAGCTATAAGAATATGTGCAACTCCATCCTTGAAGAGCTTCATTGACATCTCCTTGTTTGCAGGAGTCATCTTTCCGTGAACAACACTTATGCAATATTTCGGAGGAGGAAAGTTCCTCGAAATTGTATCCCAGCCATCTTCAAGATCTTTATAATCCATTTTTTCCGACTCCTTTATAAGGGGATAGACGACATAGATCTGCCTGTTTTCTGCAATCTGGCTCCTCATGAATCCGAATACCTTATTTTTTTCAGCATCAGTAAAGTGCATTGTTTTTATCGGGACCCTTCCCGGAGGCAGTTCATCGATCACAGATACATCTAAATCCCCGTAAAGAGTCATCGCAAGAGTCCTTGGAATAGGTGTTGCAGTCATTACAAGAATATGAGGAGGATGAAGATTTTTCTGCCAGAGCCTGGCCCTCTGTTCCACACCGAATCTATGCTGCTCATCAATTATTACAAGACCAAGATTACTGAACTGAACATTCTCCTCAAGAAGAGCATGGGTTCCGATCAGTATATTTAGTGAGCTGTCAAGAAGGGATTCTGAAATAACCTTTCTTGAGGATTTTTTGGACGATCCGGTCAGAAGGCTGATTTTCAGATCAATTCCCGAAAGAAATTTACTGATTGTAACGTAATGCTGATTTGCAAGAATTTCTGTCGGCGCCATAATGCAGGCCTGATACCCGTTATCTATTGCAATCAACATGCTCATCAGGGCTACAAGTGTTTTCCCGCTGCCCACATCGCCCTGGAGAAGACGGTTCATCTGCCTTCCTGAGCCAAGATCCTTCCTGATCTCTTTCATTACCCTCTTCTGAGCATTTGTAAGAGAAAACGGGAGGTTATTGAAATAGAAATTGTTGAAATTCATACCGACAGATGAAAAGACAAATCCTTTGTTTCTGATATTGCGGAAAGTCTTATATCTCAACAGATTCAGCTGTATATAAAAAAGCTCTTCGAATTTAAGCCGATACCTTGCCCTTTCAAGGTCATCGGGATTTTCCGGAAAATGGATCTTATGAAGGGAGTCATGAAGCTCCATGAGTTTGTATTTTGTGGTGAGCCAGGATGGAAGTGACTCAGGGATCCTGAATTTTAACTGTTTCAGGAGGTTACCTGTAAGCTTGCTTATTGATTTGGATGTAATAAATTGATTTTTAAGCTTTTCGGTTGTACTATACTGAGCCTGCAAGGCGGAGCTGATCCTTTCAGCCATTTTGTTTACAGCCTCAATCTCGGGATGAATTATATTTATCATTCCATTGAAAACGCCCGGTTTCCCAAAGACAATAAACTCTATCCCCGGTAAATAGTTCCCCGTTATCCATTTCTGTCCTTTAAACCAGACAAGCTTGATAGTTCCGGTGTCATCCTGGAAATCTGCAACAAGTCTTCTCCCCGGTCCGTTCCCCTCTGTAAAATAACCCCTGATAACTCCCTTTATCTGTACAAAAGGAAGATCAGGATCCAGTTCAGCAATTTTATAAAATTTAGTCCGGTCAATATATTTATATGGAAAGTAGTATAAAAGATCACGATAGGTAAAAATCCTGAGCTCTTTATTTAAAAGTTCAGCCCTCTTTGGACCAACTCCTGATAAATAAGTAATATTTGTATCAAGAAAGTCCTGCGTCATCATCACCATGAAATCTGAGAAATTTTGTATGAAAAGCTAGTCGAAAATAAGTATTTTTGGTCACCTGTCCTAATAACAATATGAATAGAGCTTTGATTTTTTTCAGGATCTCCCGGTATCTTAAATATATAATGGTGGCCCGGAACCGCAAAGGCCATGGCATTCACAGTCCTTTCGTTTTTGACCTTGTCAGCAGGGTGTTTCGGAATAAAACCGATCCTGCTGTTGTCTATTATATTGAAAATGTCAGAAAAAGACTTAAAAGGGATAAAAGGATCATTGACGTTACTGACCTGGGGTCCGGTTCGGAAAGGGGGAATAATACCCTTAAAAGAGTATCAGACATTGCAAGGGATTCGGCGGTACCTCAAAAATACGGATTGCTTCTTGCCAGAATGGCTGCAGAATTTGGAGGAGGTATGATTGTGGAATTCGGGACCTCTTTCGGGATCAGTACTATGTATATGGCGACAAGGGGTGGTGACTCGCTGATATATTCAATGGAGGGCTGCCCTGCAACTGCAGCAATTGCGGAGAGTAATTTTAAGGAAGCTGGTTTGAATAATGTGAGACTTTATATAGGATCATTCAGGGAAAATCTTCCGGGAATAATCAGTACTCTGACCCCCCCCGGGCTGATATTCATCGATGGGGATCACAGGAAAGAACAGCTTATCGGATATTTTGGAAAAATGGCTGAAATATCAGATAATAATACAGTTATAATTATCGATGATATTAATTATTCGAGGGAGATGGAAGAGGCGTGGTTTGAGATCACACAGCATCCACGAGTCTCGGTTTCGATTGATATCCACAGGATGGGAATTGTATTTTTCAGAAAGGGAATTGGCCGCAATAACTATATAATACGGTATTAACAAAAATTAAGTCTTATTAATTTATTATTTGACTAATTTAATCTAATTTCGGAAACTCAAAATTCAGGTGTTATGAACAATGTAATTGAAATTCATGATATTGTCAAGAATTACCAGGTAGGATCCGTGGTAGTAAGAGCATTGAGATCAGTTTCAATAAATATCGAACAAAACGAATATGTTGCGATCATGGGGCCATCTGGTTCCGGTAAGTCAACACTCATGAACCTTCTCGGCTGTCTTGATACTCCTTCAAGTGGTTCATACATCCTCAACGGAACTGATGTCAGCAAGATGGAGGATGACTATCTTGCCGAGATCCGGAATAAGGAAATAGGCTTTGTTTTTCAGACATTTAATCTTCTCCCCAGGTATTCTGCGCTGGAGAATGTGACACTTCCTCTTATATATGCAGGTGTCGCAAAGGCCGACAGGGAAAAAATGGCTAAGGATACTCTTGAGCAGGTAGGGCTGGGTGACAGAATGACCCATAAACCGAACGAATTATCAGGAGGTCAGAGACAAAGGGTTGCAATAGCGAGGGCTTTGGTGAACAAACCTTCAATAATTCTTGCTGATGAGCCGACAGGAAACCTCGACAGTAAAACCTCAATAGATATCATGGGACTTCTTGATGACATTCATAAGAAGGGAAATACGGTTATTGTTGTAACCCATGAAGAGGACATCGCAAAGCATGCCGCCCGTATAATCAGACTTTTTGACGGTGAGATTGCACAAGACTATCGTAATACGAACTACGTGAAGATGTAGATTGTTTTCATGATCGTTATAACTGAATTATTTGTTTATGAAAATATATACACTTACAGGTGACGACGGCACAACCTCCCTCTCAGGAGGCAGGAGAGTTCCGAAGCAGTCTGTCAGAGTTGAAGCATATGGATCTGTAGATGAGCTTATTTCATGGATTGGGCTTCTGCGGGTTCATGAACATGGCAGGTCAGTAAGCGGGATTCTGATCTATGTACAGGATCAGCTTATGAGGTGTGCGGCAGCACTTGCATATGACAAAGCAAATGAAAAAAGCAGTCAGGTGCTTCCTGAACCTGATTGTACTTTAATTATTGAAAAAGAAATTGATAAAATGGAAGAGAATCTTCCGCAATTGAAGAATTTCATTCTGCCGGGTGGCAGCGTACTTGTATCATATTGTCACATAGCCAGATGTGTCTGCCGACGTGCTGAGAGGGCAGTACTGAGACTGAAAGAAACAGAAGAAACACCGGAAATAGTAACAAGATTTCTGAACCGTCTTTCTGATTTTTTATTCGTTTTATCGAGAAGATTAAGTTTAGACCTTAATAATGAAGAAGTTATATGGTCCGTTTAATATGTTAAAATTCTTTAAAAAAGGTATTGTTTTTTAAGTAAATTAATTCAATATTTGCGACTTTAAATAGGCAAACTTAATCAGGAAGATATGTATTGGACACTTGAATTGGCATCAAAACTTGAAGATGCTCCTTGGCCTGCCACAAAAGATGAGTTGATTGATTTCGCCATTAGGTCGGGTGCCCCCATGGAGGTTATAGAAAACCTTCAGGAAATTGAGGATGAGGGCGATATTTATGAAAGCATAGAGGATATCTGGCCTGATTATCCCAGTAAGGACGATTTCTTTTTTAATGAGGATGAATACTAAAATATAATGACTGATGCTCTGCCATCAGTCACTATTTGTTTTTCTGAAAATATCATTCCTGTCTTTTGGTCTCAGAGCTTCAAACCAGCTAAAACCAGGTAATCTCAGAGCTTTAGGTATTTTTGGTTCCGGAGGATCAATGTTCCCTTCAGGATCCTGGTGTTCATATATCTCTGATATTTTCCCTTTAACCATGAAAACATCTATATTTACGCATTTCGACTGGTTTACACCTGCAATGTTTTCACCATCGAGCAGGTAATATATTGACTCTCCGTTGCCTTTTATTTCAATCTTGTAAAGTTCATTATTTTTAAATAAGCCAGTGAGAGCTCTGCCTTTTATCTGATTGAATCTTATTGTATCAATCTGGCTTGCGACAAATGCAGAAGAGTACAATTCAAGCCTGTCTGTCTGTCTGTTTTTTGTGAATACAGCCATTGAGTCGGCTGTAAGCTGGTTCTCATCTGCCCACAATACTGGATCCCTGTAGAGTCTGATGACTGAATCCTGGAAAGAGTAGGAGAGAGAGTCGCATTTGGCCTGCATGCCATTGCTGTAGATCCTGCAGCCGTGAAAGGCCTTCATTAGCCTGTAAGCTATCTCTGTCGTATCTGCTACTGTAACTGAAGATATCGTATCGGCGTGGAGAAAGAGTGAATCTTTTTTTGATACCTGTATAAAAACTGCCCTGTCTGTTACAAGGAACTTTTCAGGTTCTTTATAGTACCAGGCATATTCTCCCTTTACAATCAGTTTGTTTATAGTATCCTGAATGACGACATTTCCGAATGACTGTCCGAAGCCTGTAATATTGTCAAAAAAGAGCGAATCGCCATTCACAATCTGCTTCTTATTGTCAATAAGAGCATGTTTCCATATGTTTGTGACATCGTTTTTTGTATCATACCATCCTTTTTCGCAGTAAAGATAGATGCTGTCTCCATTGAGCTCAGTCGGACCAGTAAAGTATGCTATCTCAGTATTTGTATTGTAGTCCATTGTGTCAGCAGTCATCACATAATCAGGATTAACTATTTTGACACTGTCCTTGAAATGAAACAGACTCTGCGAAACATAATAGACCCCGATAATGCTTGTCAGGGTATTTTGTGCATTTGTTATTCTCCCCCTGTCATCATATCTGGCTATTCTGTTCCTGACATCATAATTTACTGTATCAGTATAGAGATGAGTTTCCCTGTCGATGAGTTCAACATTTCCTTTGGCAAGGGCCGTTTCACTTTTGCCGTCATAGAAGAGATAATCGCTGTAGAGATCGAGAGTGTCACCTTGTTCTATATGAACTTTCTCGTATGAGATTATCTGGTTTAGCTGTGGAAAATAATGAGCACTGTCACATGATAGTGTAATATTGTTGTGGAAAAATAATACATTCCCCAGCAGCCTGTGCATCTCATTCCCCATGCTATCCTTCTCAATAGAATCCTCATCAGCATTCTTGAGATCGATTTTTCTTCTTCCGGCTCTCTCGGGCTGGGTTGCCTGAGCACTGAAGGTCAACTGAAACCAAAAAAAATATTACAAACAGTTGTATAAATCTGAATGACAGTGTATTATTAAATTTACTGAAGAATTTTATTTCAACCATCCTATTTTTAAAAAGTCACAGGTTTTATATTCTTCACTTATCCTGATATAAGTTGTCTTGATTTTTTCCTTGATCCATTTGTCATAAGCCTTTGACCTTGCATTCATCAGCGTGGCGTTATAGAGGATCTGATAATCATCTTTAAGATTGGCTGTATGGGCTGGTACCTCATTTAATAGCTTGACAATTCTGAAGACCGGGTTATTGCTTTCATCAGTTGTCTTGAAAGGGTCGGAAATTTCACCGACTTTAAGGTCTCTGATTTTCACATACATCTCCTTGTTCAACTCTTCGAGAGTCAGCCATGAAACTCTTTCTGAAGGATTAGGACTGACAAGAATTCCTCCATTTATTCTGGAGTCCTTATGTGTTGAGTACCTCATGGCTGCCATTTCAAATTTGATACTGTCCTTACGGATCTGGTTTGCAATGCTGTCAAGCCTGGCAATCGCCTGTTCTGCCTGTTCTGGTTTTACCTGTGGTCTGATAAGGATATGACGGGTATTTACCATTTCGCCTTTTCTGTCGATCAGCTGTATAATATGAAATCCGAATTTTGTCTCTACAATTTTGGAAACTGTACCCATCGAAAGGCTGAAAGCCGCATCTGCGTAAGGTTTTTCAAGTTCACCTCTTGTAAGAAATCCTATTTCCCCACCTTTTTTTGCAGATTCGGTATCCTCAGAATACATTATCGCCAGCACATTAAAGCTTTTTCCGGCAAGAATCTGGCTTCTTATATCAAGAAGCTTCTGACGTGCTTCAGATTTATTATCCTCATTTGAAGGGGGATCCAACTGGATGACTCCTACTTCATACTTTGCCGGAATAATGGGAAGACTATCTTTCGGGATTGTTGAGAAATATCTTTTGACATCTCCGGGTGTAATATCAATATGTTCTGAAATTTTGCTTTGAACCTCTCTTACTGTCTCCTGTTCGAGAAGAGTTTTTTTGATATCTCTCCTGATCTCAACCATGCTTTTTTTAAAGTAATCCACCAGGGCCTCTTCGCTGCCTGCCCTTCTTATTGCATCATTCATTCGCATATTCAGGTCGGCGTCAACGGCATCATCAGAAACTATAATACTGTCAATCCTTGCCTTATCTATGAAAAGCTTGGAAATAAGCATTTCCTGAAAAATATTGCATCTAAGCTCATTGAAAGGGGTCTTGTTGCCGCTTCTCCTGAGATCAGTAAGAGTATTCTCCAGATCAGACATATAAATAACCTCATTACCAACAATTGCTGCAATTGACTCAACAAGTACCTGTGCATTCAGCACGAATGTCCCCGGAATAAACAACCCAATCAGAACCAGATAAAAACTAAGCTTTTTCTTCATCACTAATATTAATATATCTTGAAACTATTTTTTTCGAGAGCATCATTGTAAATCCCATTTTCCAGAGCTTGAATGAATTCGAATCTTCTTGTATTCCATATGATTCTCTTTATATCATCCTTGACATATTCAAAAGGGGCAAGGGTACCTCTGAGTCTGTAATCGCGCACAGAGATAAGATAAACGGAGCCTGAGTCACTTGTCTCAAAGAATGTGTTTCTCTTCAGAAAATTCTCCTCATTGTCAATATCCTGCTGCAATTCAACTGTCAGTCTTGTCATGGGGATCCACGCTTCATTGAAGTCGTCAAATTTCTCCGCGAACTGAAAGCAGAAACGTTCCAGCTGCTGAAGATCGGCCTGGTTGTTTGAACGTGCAAGTCTCCTTACTTTATCAATATCAGGTGTCTCAGCCGGAAGTTTGATGAACAGAGCTTTTACAATATTTGAGGTAAGCAGAAAGCTCTGTTCGTTTGAAGAATAATAATTCTCCAATTCTGTCTCGGATATGACAGTATCCATCTTCTCAAGCATCATTTGTCTCTGGTACTGATAAATGACCAGATTAGTCCTTGTCTCTTCAATCTGATGGGCAATGTCATCTTTCATTCCGGGAGCTAAATTCTCCTCTGCTTTCTGCAGCAATAGCTCACGTTTAGCCCATTTATTTATATAATTTTGTATGATAGCGATGCTGTCTGCTTCAGTTATGCCTTCGTGTATCAGCTGGGGTATTTCATCATAATAGAGCACCGCCTTACCTGTTTCTGCTACCGGAATTCTTTTTGCTTCCCTGTTTTCACTTTTGCAACTAATAACTATACAGGCTATTAGCAAAAAAATATTTAATTTATTCATCGATCAACTTCTTCTTAACTTCGCCGAATACAAAACTATCAATCTTAACGATATATTTTTCCTTTAATTGTCTGATCCACTCCCTGTCGAGGAATTCCTGGTATCCTGTCATCATCTTTTCTTCAACTGCTTCAAACTCCAAAGGTAGCGGATCTGTGACTTTTTTAATAATAATTATTGCGGGGTAGCCATTTCTTGTAAAGATATGAGTTCCTGCAGTCCATTCAACTTTGTCAATCTCCTGATCTTCACCTTGGCTCCATATGCCATTCTGAATAGTAAGAAGGTATCTTTGTTTTTATTGAATTTCTCCAGAAGCCGCTTGTCTGCATCGGACTTCCCCGAGTATTTTCTGTATGCTGAAGAAAGAGCCTCCTCACCGCCTGCTGTTTTGAGTGTGTAAATCTTAGCTTCTATCTGTCTGGCAGATAGAAAGTTGTATTTATTCTTCTCATAATACTCCCTTAATCCAAGGGAATCATGGTTTATCCTGTTCCAGATTTTTGTATTTGAAATGTCAAACAGAAGAATACCATCGTGAAATTCGTTCATAAGATACCTGAACTCCGGATATTTTTTCTCCAGGACAGAATTCTCATAACTAATAAGCTGATCAGAAGCACTGTTCTCAAGAAGAGTTTTTATAAAATATGCAGAATCGCGTGTAAGGATAAGCGTTCCGTGTCTTTCAATATAGTCAGCAAATTCTGTGTTTTTAAGAGTCTGGTTTGTAAATGAATAGATAATACCATCAGGTATTGCAGACCGTTCGTATTTTTTCAAACCCTGCATTATAAGGGTATCAGTATTTACTGTGAACCAGTCAAGCGCTATCCTGTTTATTTTGAATTTATAATCTTTCTTAAGCTTGTCAACAAATGTTTTTTTGCTGAGAGAATTCAGGTATGACTTGTTTATCCTGCTTTCAAGATAAGAGCTTGTTTCTTCAAATGATCCGGGAGGTTTTCTGTCCAAGAAGCTTTATAATATGCCAGCCGTAAACTGTCCGTACCGGTTTTGTAAATTCACCGGTATCAGCAATAGCAAATGCTGCTTCTGAAAAATCAGGGATCATTTCTCCTGTTCCGAACCAGTTCAAGTACACCGCCTTTTGCTGCTGATTCCTTATGATCGGAATATTTGTTCTGCCAGATCGCTGAAAGAGGCCCCTTCCTTAAGCTTTTATAGATATATGCTGTTAATCTCCTCCTCAGCTTTGCTGGCATCTGCCTCGCTTGTCCCCGGAGGTGAATTCTTTCATGATATGAGCTACCTGAATCCTTCCTCTTGAAGGCCGGATATCAGCAACTTTGATAATATGATAACCATATGGTGTCCTGACAGGCATTGATAACTGATCCTTTCTTCATTGAATAAGCAGCATCTTCAAATGGCATAATCATTTGAAATGCAGTGAAGTAACCAAGGTTTCCTCCATTTAATCTTACCGACTTATCGTCTGATGTACTTCTTGCAACCTCCTCAAAAGGTTCTCTGTTCTGGATTCTGACCCTTATTTCATATGCTTTTTTCCAGGCTTTAAGTGTATCGGCAGGAGTAGGCATTCGGAGGCATTGCAATAAGAATATGCCAGGCATTTATTTCTGTAAGTGATCTCTGGTAAGCTTTCCTCAGCAGCTTTTCCTTTGTTTGTGTATCGGTAAGATAATTCTGTGCCAGCTGGTTCCTGTAGCCATTAAGCTCATTTCTGAATGATTTTGTTGTATCATATCCTTCACTCATTGCATCAGCCACCTTTAAGTTTAAACAGTGATGAACTGTTGCAGATAATCATCAATATCAGATTTTTTCCGGGTTCGAGGCTTTTTTTATACATCCTTATAAATTCTCCGGCTTCTGTATTATTTTCTCGCAACAGTCAGCAAAATTCTGGTATTCAGATCCTGTGCCTGACAAATTAATGGCAAGACAGTGAGTAAATAATATTAATTGAGAGAATCTGATTTTCATCAGAATTAGCTGATACCTGTTATTCAAATGATTTTCTGCTATAGTTCGGTGATTCCCTGGTTATTGAAACATCATGCGGATGGCTTTCAATAATTCCTGAATTTGTAATCCTTACAAATTTGCCTCTCTTTCTTGACAGTGCTAATATCCTTTGCTCCCAGATATCCCATTCCTGCTCTTAAGTCCTCCGGTCATCTGATAGATAACTTCAGATAGTGTTCCTTTGTAGGGGACTCTTGCTGCAATGCCTTCCGGAACAAGCTTTTTGATATCATCTTCCATATCCTGGAAATAGCGGTCCTTTGAACCCTGCTGCATTGCTTCAATAGATCCCATGCCCCTGTAAGCCTTAAATTTACGTCCATTGTAAATTATTGTTTCACCGGGTGATTCCTCAACTCCGGCAAAGAGTGATCCTGCCATAATTGAGTCAGCTCCGGCAGCAATTGCTTTTATTATATCGCCTGAATATCTTATGCCACCGTCTGCAATTACAGGAATTCCTGATCCTTCAATAGCCTTGGCTACATTATAAATTGCCGACAGCTGAGGTATTCCGACTCCTGCAATAACCCGGGTAGTGCATATTGATCCGGGACCTATCCCTACTTTAACTGCATCTGCGCCTTCGCTGACAAGCTTTTTGGCTGCTTCGGCAGTTCCTATATTTCCGGCAACCACATCAATAGCCGGGATAATTGCTTCTTTATCTCCCTGAGAATTCTGATAACACTTTTTGTATGTGCATGAGCAGTATCAATAGACAATGGCATCAACATTTGCATTTATGAGTGCCTCAACTCTTTCCATGGTGTCAGCTGCAATCCCAACAGCTCCTGCAACTCTCAGTCTTCCTTTGTCATCCTTGCATGAATTCGGGCGGTCTTTTGTTTTTGTGATGTCCTTGTAAGTGATCAATCCAATCAGCTTGCCAGCTTCATCAATCATCGGAAGCTTTTCAATCTTATGTTTCTGAAGTATTCTTGCTGCTGCCTCAAGATTGGTCTGGTGATTTGTTGTGATCAGGTCAGTTGTCATAACTTCGGTGATCTTTCGTTGCACGGTTGTTCTCAAACCTCAGGTCCCTGTTTGTAACAATCCCTTTCAGTATCCCATTACTGTCAATAACCGGAATTCCTCCGATCCTATACTCGCTCATCAGGTTCATAGCCTCAGCCACAGTGGCGTCAAGGTTAATTGTGATAGGATCGAATATCATTACATTTTCAGCCCTTTTTACACGTTTTACCTGGGCAGCCTGTTTCTCAATAGTCATGTTTTTATGAATCACTCCGATTCCTCCCTCCCTTGCAATCGCAATTGCAAGTTCATCTTCAGTGACAGTATCCATTGCCGCTGACACAACCGGAGTATTTATCCTGATATTTCTCGTGAACATCGAACTGAGATCCACCTCCCTTGGAAGTACCTCAGAATATGAAGGAACCAGAAGAACATCATCAAAAGTCAATCCTTCATAAAGTATCTTATCCTTTAAAAATGACATCGGGTAGAGATTTAAATTTTTGCTGGCGCAAATTACAAAAAAAATCAGAACTCCTGTAATTATCTGTTTCATTTAACCTTCATAAAAAATTGAATTACAGTAGTGACAGGTCGAGACCTGTCATTCAAAAAGTACAGACACGCAGCGACCTGTCCCTTCAAAAAGTACAGACAGGTTGCAACCCGTCCCTGCAAAAAAACTACATTTGTAATATCAGATGTTTCGATTCACTTCACAGATGAACATAGAACCATACAGGCAGATATTGACAAAATACTGGGGATTTGCATCCTTCAGACCGCTGCAGGAAGATATAATAAGATCAGTTGCAGAGGGGAAGGATACTCTTGCGCTTGATGCCGACCGGCGGAGGCAAGTCGATTACCTTTCAGGTACCTGCCCTGGCCAATGATGGGATCTGTCTTGTAATAACCCCGCTTATCTCTCTGATGAAAGACCAGGTAAACAGGCTTAACAGTCTGGAAATAAAGTCACTGGGTATTCATTCAGGAATGTCGTCAGAGGAAATTGACAATGCTCTTGAAAATGCAATATATGGCGATTATAAGTTTCTGTATGTTTCGCCCGAGAGGATCTCCACACGAATTTTTGAAGCTAAGGTCACACGCATGAACCTCTCTCTGGTTGCAATAGATGAAGCTCATTGCATTTCACAGTGGGGCTACGATTTCAGGCCATCATATCTGAAAATCGCCAGGCTGAGGGATCATATACCCGCAAAGGTCCCATTCCTTGCACTCACTGCCTCTGCAACACCGCAGGTGGTTGAGGATATTATGAAGAGGCTTGCATTTCGAAATGAAAATGTTCTGAGGACAAGCTTCTCCCGTAAGAATATTTCTTACCTGGTCAGAAGGGTAGAGGATAAGGCCGCATATCTTCTCAAGACCCTTGGCAAGTTTAAAGGATGCGGTATAGTATATGTCAGAAGCAGGAAAAGATGCAGGGAGGTTGCAGAGCTTCTTCTTGAGAATGGTATAAGTGCAGATTTTTATCATGCAGGGCTGAAGGATGAAATGCGTGACAAGAAGCAGGCAGCATGGACATCAGATACTGTCAGGGTTATTGTTGCAACAAATGCTTTCGGGCTTGGCATTGATAAACCTGATGTAAGATTTGTGATCCACTGGGATATTCCGGATTCGATAGAGAACTACTACCAGGAAAGCGGAAGGGCAGGCAGGGATGGCAAACCCTCTTTTGCAGTGCTTCTTATTGCACCTCCTGATATTGGCAGGCTTACCGATTCTATCAGAAAGAAATTTCCTCCTGTTGAAAAAATTAAGGACATATACGAGGCTTTGTGCAACTTTCTGCAGGTGCCGCTGGGGGCAGGAAAAGAGAATGTTTTTGATTTCAATATGACCGATTTTGTCTCAAAATACCGTTTGCCGGTTATTGAGACATACAACAGTCTGCAGTTTCTTCAGAGGGAAGGGTATATGGAATTCACCGAGGAGATAAACAATCCGTCAAGGGTACATTTCATTGTCAGTCGCGATGACCTTTACAAGTTTCAGGTGGCAAACGAATCATTCGATATTTTTATTAAGCTTCTGCTGAGATCATATACAGGGATGTTTACAGATTTTGTGCCGATAAATGAGGAGGCTCTTTCACGGAAATCTGCCGCATCACGCGATACTATTTACCAGTTTCTGGTTAAGCTTTCCTCGCTCAATATTATCCGCTACATACCGGGGAAAAAGACAGCGCTTGTGATTTTCACAGAGGAGCGGCTCGAGCGCAAAGCACTCCTGATCTCTCCTGAAAACTATCTGCACGTAAAGGAGAAATATGAGATCAGGCTAAACCGAATGATCGATTATGCTGAATCAGAGAACCGCTGCAGGTCAGTAACAATCCTCGATTATTTCGGAGAGGAATCAGACCGTTGCGGGATCTGTGATGTGTGCAGGGAAAGGAATGAGCTTGACCTCAGCAAATATGAATTCGATTTAATCCTTGATGAGATAAAATCGATACTGGCCGTCAATAATCCTGATGCGGAAGAGCTTGTAAAAATGATTGATTGCCCTGAAGAAAAGGTTGTTAAGGTGATACGCTGGCTGCTGGATCACAATAAGATCCATCCTGACAGAGATCATAAGCTTCACTGGTGTCAATGAACATTATTCAGTGCTTTCAATGTGATACAATGAGCTTTCTGACCCCGACAAAATAATCACCCACCCTCATTGAATAGAAATAGATACCATCCGTCAGACTCTCAACATTAAGTGTGATTGTGTATGAACCAGGGCTCTGATCTGCATGAACAGGCTCATCCAGCAGTGTGCCTGTAACTGTATAAATTTTTATGCTGACACAGCCAGTTGCTGCAAGTGTATAGTTAATTGTTGTGGCAGATTTGCAGGGATTCGGATAATTCTGTCTGATTGTGTTACCTGAGTCCTCATGGATGGGATTTTCCGGAATACCTGTAACTTCCTGGTTGTTTCTGCCCGGAGAGCCATTCAGTAGAGATGTCCAGTTTTCAGCCAGATCATTGTCCAGATCCGGCGATTTCAGGATCATTGAATATCCAAGTCCGTCCGCCAGTTCAGGCCATGGATCTACATTACTGTAATGTACAGAATCAATCAACTGATTGTCTGCGTTATACAAAGCCAATACCTCGCCTTCGTTTTTGAAGCCAAAGCCTGTATTTCCAATACAATCCAAAGTATGGGGGAATTGAGTATATAACAGGTCAATGTCTTCACAGACTGTCAGATATCTTTTTGAAGAAATCCTTGTACCTTGGGAAAGACAAATGAATTTTTTTCATTGCTGTCTCTGAGTGTCCAGCCTGAGAGGTCTAATGTATTAGTCTGGTTATTGAAAATCTCAAGCCAGTCACCCGAATTAAACAGAGGTGATGAATTGTAATTAATTTCATTAATGGTTATGAAGTGTTCAGTGCCTGTATATTCTTCAAATATGGCAGTGATCTCCAGATTGTCTTGCAATGTAAAAGAAATCGAAGAGGCGGAGTCGGTCGGGTGAATAGTCCCTGCGAACTCCCAGTGAGAGAATTTGTATCCGGCATTTGATATTGCTTCTGCCCTGATTGGCACATCCCTGAAAAAATCACCCTTAAATTCCGGCTGAGGGACTTTTCTGTTGTAAATAGTCAGGTTGCCTGCTCCGGGAAGATTTGTACGCATCGTTAATACAGACATTCCGGAAAGGCCAAATATGGCCTTCAAATGGTTTATGGCATAAGCCGGCCTGTTATTTATAAAATCGAAGATAACATCTACGTTACCCAGCCATTGTTCAAGTGAGCTGAACGTTGGAGAGATAGTCCATGACTCATTAAAGTCGGGGTCGAGCTGACCTCCCCATCTTGTTACATGACGCGGGATTTCCGGCTCGAGTCTCTCCTTGAATTTCTGAACAATAGGTGTAAGATGGTCCGGTTTAAAAGTTGTGCTCAGATAAAATGCATAGCTCTGTATAAACCTGTTTCTGAAATCATCATTCAACAATAAATTCCTCAGGAGAAATGTAGACCATGGCGGGTTAGGCCATGATGGTCCGTTCGTTGCGATCGCGTCAGCCAAGGTATTCGCATTTGTGCGAACAAAGGTCTGATCAAGGTCGTAACAGATCCATCTCCATTTCTCATGCCCCCTGACGCCAGAATTCCAGAATTTGATATTATTGCCCGGCCAGTCTCTTTCAGCAAGATAAATATGCAGTATCTCATAGTCAATAAATTCATCGATATCCATCTGACTCTGAACGAAGTTATAGTTCACCCTGTTTGCCAGATTGTTATCTGCAATGAAGTTCATCAGATCAGTATATCCGGATGAGCTGCCGTAAGATGCATACCCGTTCCCCTCAAGAATATTGATAGTATTCTCATCAATATTATAGTTCGATCTGAAATAATTCTCGCTTATTTTCTCCCGGATGTCATGAATGCCCCAATATTCTCCATTGAGAAATACAACAGCCGGCCTGTATGCCTGAATGTCTAAATCCATATCTCCGATCGATACGTACTGTGCCAATGCATCACGCATAAACGTACTTACCTGATCATCTGCAGAGCTTCTCAAAACAAAAGATTCAAACTTATAGATGTTCTTGTCCGGAAAAAGCTGATAATCGAATGAGCCCTTTCCATACTCATTTCTTGCGTAGAGTGCAAGTGATTTTTCAGGAAATCGTGTACGGGAGCACCCCCCGTAGATTTTTATCCCTGCCTGCTGGTTTATTCCCTGTGTTCCATCCTTTTCATAGAGCTCAATATTTACCGGCCTTTCCCAGTCCTGGTTCAGATTTCTGATTGTCGGATCACATGCCCCTCGTGTTCCGTTTGTGCCTGTAATATAAATACCTTTCTGATTATCAAAGAAGTTATCAGGGTCAGTCGCAATCGATATTACAGGCAGATTGATTTCTTCATCAATAAAAAAAGTCTGAGTTATAATTTCTCCAGGCTCTTTACCTGTCTCAAATATTCTTGCCCTTAATGCTGTAGAATCTTGTAATTGTGATTGGTCCGGTATACAGGGCTGAGAGAGAATCCGGTTCTTTGCCATCAGTTGTAAACCTGATTTCAGCCCCCTGAGAAATACTTGTCAATTCGACTGACTGCGAGCCGGTATAAAATCCTCCATGTTTTGAGAAAAGCGGGGATGATGATACTCCCTGATCTTGTGAGTGCAAGGATTTACCGGAAGAAAGAAAGATCAGGCAAAACAAAAAAAGAAGCCTCATAAATTAAATGCTAAAATATTTCACAGAAAAAAGATAAAGATAAGATTCAATTCAGATAAAAGTTGGTTAGCTATAGCATCTGATCTCAAATATCCGGGCAAGTTTATCTCCATTTGTTTTTTTCACAGTCAGGCGAACCAGATCAGCTTCAACCAGGTGGAAGCTGTGAACAATTTTCCGCAGATAATTTCCGGAGTAATTTTTTTCATAAACAAGCTTATTCCGATGGATGACTTCGATCTTAAAATCTGAAACCGTTTCAGGCTGGGGGCCCCTGATCTGATTCTCAAATACAGACAATTCGGGTGAAAGGCGTAAGAATCTGTTGAGTCCTGCATCGAAAGTGCATTCTATCACCGAGATATGTTGACTATTCTCCCAGGCGAGTTCAATCCATTGTCCATCGGCATTCATTTCAGTCTGCCATTGATGGCTCTTCCCGTCCATGCATAAATTCCGCACCAGCTATAGCCGCCAGAGTACCGTCACCTGTACAGTCTGCAAAATATGCGGCGTTTATCTCATATAATTCTTCGGTCAGGGAACAAATGGCTTTTACCGACCTGATGCTTATCCCATCTGTTTTTACATCAAAAAGGAGAGTATCGAGTAATAATGTAATATTTTTCTCAGAGATCACTTTGTCATAGAGCACAAAATCAAGCATTTCATATGTGACCTGTGGATTTGTAACGGATTCTGTCAGCATCAGCTCCTCAAGGATACCGGTTTCTCTCCAAACCTGATTTAATGCAGTTGCACCGCAGATATGCATTCTTATCTCACTGCTTGCATTTCCTCCAAGTCTTGACCGGTTTTGTATCAGCACCACTTTAAAACCATTGCGGGCTGCAGCAAGCGCAGCACATACTCCCGCCATGCCGCCACCGGCAACTACAATATCCGTGTCAATTATTCTGCGGGCAAAAACTGCGGAATACTTTTCTACCTCAGGCAGACCCTGTTCAAGTCCATTCAGTGTGTGAATTTGATTTACAAATAATGCCCCGGAACCCACGCCCAGGGTTTTAATAAAGGCTCGCCTGTTATCTTTCATTAAGCAAAAATTTTATTTGTCAGTTTTTGGACTACTTACCTGATCTACGAGGTAAACGATAGATTTATAGGATATTCCTGAATGAAGAGTAAGGCCGATTTCACAGGTGCGGCTTGTAGAGTAGCCATTCTTTACAGTTTCGGGAATTTGAATTTTTATCTGCCGTAATCCGTGTTCATTCAGTTCAGGATATGAGAAACCCCTGTCTCCTGCAAAACCACAACAGTTGGTTTCAGGAACAATTACCTCCTTTGCACATTTTCTTGCAAGATCGGCCAGATCTCCATCGAGACCCATTTTTTTCATGCTGCACACAGGGAACACTGTAATAGTCTCATCGAGAGGTTTGATAATCAGTTGAGGAAGGAGAAATGTTGAAATAAACTCAACCGGTTCATAGAGTCTCAGGTTTGATTTCATATTTTCTCTCATTGTATACAAACAGGGACTCATATCGCAGAGTACAGGATATTGGCCATTATTGCTCGCTTTGAGGAGGGCTGACTCCAGTTCGGCAGATTTTTTTTCTCCTGCCTTTTTATACCCCTTGCTCGAGAATGCCATTCCGCAGCAAAGTTTATCAAGGTTCTCAGGGAAAACAGGTTCGTAACCGGCCTTTCTTACAAGCTGCAACATTTTTTCAGAAACCTGTTTTTCATTTTTATGATCCTTTGAAACACCCATTGAACGGTTTATGCAAGAAGGGAAATAAACTACCCTGGGCGCACCTGAAGATGCCGGGGACTGATATTTCCTGATCTTTTTTGCACCTGTTGGCATATACGGATTCCACATAGGGATCTTCTTCATCGACATTTTATGCAATCCGTAGGAGAAACCTTTCATCAGCCTTGTTCCGGAAATGGAGTGAAAAAAGTTGATTATTTTCAGGGCAGCCCTCATTGTGGCAGTCACGATAGTCATGTTGTCAGCCAGCCTGAGAGCAATTACCTCTCCGCTGTCAATCTGTTCGGACCTGAGTTGTTTGACAAGTTTTCCTGTATCAATTTTAACAGGGCAGTTCATTGCGCAAAGTCCATCGGTGGCACAGGTCTCATTTCCTGAATATGAGAAGTTCTTAACAAGTGAGGCTGCGATATGTGGTTGCTGACCGCTTTTTGCGAGAGACTTAATCTCCCTGTGAATTACTATCCGCTGCCTCGGGGTGAGTGTCAGATCGGCAGAAACGCATGATGGTTCACAGAATCCGCATTCGGTGCATTTATCGATTATCTCACTTGCAGCAGGTATTGGTTTCAGATTCCTGAGATGAATGTCTTCTGTTGTATTCAGTATTACACCCGGATTAAGGATATTCAGAGGATCGAAGATGTGCTTGATTTCTTTCATGAGTGCGTAGGCTTCCTTTCCCCATTCCATCTCTACAAATGGCGCCATGTTCCTGCCTGTTCCGTGCTCAGCTTTAAGAGAGCCGTCATACTTTTTTACAACGAGATCCGATACTTCATTTATAAGTTTTCCGTATCTGTCAATCTCTGTTTTTGTGCCAAAGTCCTGAGTGAAAACGAAATGAAGATTCCCCTCCAGGGCATGACCAAAAATCACAGCTTCGCTGTAGCCATTGTTTTTAAGGATATTTTGCAGATCCAGAGTCGCCTCGGCCAGTCTTTGGAGAGGAAATGCAACATCTTCAATAATGACTGTTGTTCCCGTTTTGCGCATGGCGCCGACAGAGGGGAACAGCCCTTTTCTGATCTTCCAGAGCAATTCATATTCAGCAGGAATATCTGTGAATTCAATACCTTTTTCCATTGGTATCCCTGAGAGTGAACTTCTTATCCTTTCTATGTTATCAGTCAGTTGGGCTTTATCCGAAGCAACTGTTTCAACAAGCAGGGCACATGCTTCTTCTTTCAGAGATTTCAAAAATTCCGGTATTCCCTTCTCATCCTGAACAGACCTTAGACCTGCACGGTCAATAAGCTCAACTGCGGAAACAGGAGTAGTCTTAAGCACAGGCACTGCTCTGCAGGCGTTCTCAATGTTCCCGAAAATCATGAGCGAACTTGCTCTGAACGGATGTTCGGTAACTGTTTTAAGATTTATTTCAGATATGAAACCCAGTGTCCCTTCCGAGCCGATCATCAGATGCTCGATGATGTCGAATGGATCGGTGAAGTCAACCAGGGCATTTATGCTATAACCCGTAGTATTCTTCATTCTGTACTTCATCCTGATCCTATCTGCAAGTTCCCTGTTTGCTTTTGCGGATCGGGCAAGAGTTGAAATATTTTCAATCATGCCTGCATGTGTTTTCCGGAATGCGTTTTTGCCCGATTCATCAGATGTATCAAGTATTGTTCCGTCTGCAAGGATGATTCGCATACCTGCAACTGTATTGTACGAGTTTTGGGCTGTACCGCAGCACATTCCGCTTGCGTTGTTTGCCGCTATCCCACCGATCATAGCCGCATTTATCGATGCAGGGTCGGGCCCTATCTTTTTTCCGTATGGGAAGAGAAGCGCATTTACGCGCCCGCCTGTAAGACCCGGCTGAAGCCTTATTTCTGATCCGTCATCACTGATCCGGTAATCTTTCCAGTTGCTTCCGGCAATAACAAGAAGTGAATCAGTAATCGCCTGCCCCGACAGACTTGTCCCGGCTGCCCTGAAGGTAACCGGTATATGGCTTTTTGAACTCTCCCTGAGTATCAGGGCTACCTCTCGCTCATCCTTCGCTCTTATAACCATTTCAGGGATCAGCCGGTAGAAACTGGCATCGGTTCCCAGGGCAAGGGTGTAAAGCGGATCATGAAAAATCCTTTTCCGATCGATAGTACCGATCAGTTTCTCATAAAGAATTTTGTATTTTCCTGTTAGCAATCAGATAATATTTATCAGTTAAATCAGTTTCAGCTGGTCACGGTTTTCGTGCACTTTCATTATTGCATTGATGATATCGTCCATGTCATCCTTTGTTCCGAGAAGAGGCCCGGAAGCCCATATCATGGCAATTTCATCAATAGCCTTGTCGCAGTTTGGACAGCTTAGCTGCTCTTTATAGCTCTTCAGACGTGCAGGAGAGTACATTTTCTGATATTCCTTCAGTGATAGAATATGATCGGACCATGGCTCCTTATGAAGACCTTTCGGAAGATATGTACTCAGGCTTATTCCCTCAGCCTCAAGAGCTCTCAGGAATTTATCCCTCGGAGCATCATCGAACTGTTCTTTTTTGTAGGTCGTCATGTAAAGATAATACGATCCGCTTTCAGTTCCTTCATGTAGTTTTTGCGGAACAAGTCCCGGGAAATCCCTGAGCCCGGCATTAAGATAACGGGCGTTTGTGTTACGCGTTTCGAAGCGTTCTTTTACGCCGGCAAGCTGGCTCAGAAGGATCGCAGCCTCAAACTCATTCATACGGTATTTTGGCCCGATTACTACTGTTCTGCCCTTTTTGTTTGTTCCATGGTTTTGCACAGTGAAACATTTATCCATCAATTCTTCATCATTGCCTATTATGGCTCCCCCTTCTCCACATGCTATCGTTTTGCTTGCCTGGAAGCTGAAGCAGCCAAGATCGCCTATATTCCCCACTTTCCTGCCTTTGTAGACTGCAAGGTGGGCCTGGGCAGCATCTTCAATAACCCTTAGATTATGCTTTTTTGCTATTTCCATTATTCGGTCCATATTGCATGGCTGTCCGCCGATCTGGACAGGCATGATGGCACGGGTATTTTCATTAATTCTTCTTTCAACATCATCAGGATCAATCTGAAATGATTCCTTTTCGAGGTCAGCCAGTACAGGAAGCACCCTGCTTGTAAGTATTGAGGAGAGGGTGCCCGGATCTGTGAGAGGCGAGGTAATAATTTCATCACCGGGGCCGAAGCCCATGGCTTCAACGCAGGTGCTCAATGCCTGTGTACCGGAACCAGTCCCCAGAGAAAATTTGGATTCCATCAACCGCGCAAACTCCTTTTCAAAGGTGGGAACAGTTCCATTTTCAGACTGAATTCTGCACCAGATCCTGCTCCTTGTAGTCTTTGTGACTGCTTCCACCATCTTCTCATCTACATATGGCCATTGCGGCCATTCCTTGTTTTTACGAACTGGATTTCCTCCAAGAATTGCAAGCTTCCCATTCGTTTGAGGAATAATTGTAATATTCCCGAATGATGGAATTGTGCCGGAGGCTACTGCAGCAACAGATCCGGCAGAGACAGTTGCTATGAACTGCCTTCTTGAAAAATCTTTTCTTTTCATTTTGTAAATTGATTAAGGTCTGTAAAGTCAGCTACAATCAAAGATGCAATTTAAATCTCACCTTTGTGATCCTTTGTGATATCCGTTGTGTTCCTTTGTGTTTAACCGCTTTAATATTAAACACAAAGGGCTCAAAGGGTTTCACAAAGGTACACGAAGGACTTATAAATAATTCCGTTCAGTAATCTGTACTAAAATTAAGATTAATTGGAAATTATTCCTGTACATCCGACGAAATTATTTTTTAAACCCGGCCTTGCACTTTCTGCCTCATTTTTAAAAATTAGATTTATCTCTTAAACGATTTTTGCATAAAGAGGGTTGCCGCCTCCGTTTACTTGGAAAATTGACTAATTTTGCAGGTTAAATCGAAGAATTAATGGAAGAAAATACAGATCCTGCATATTCAAGGAATGTAATTGAATTTGTAGCTGTTGCAAATGAATTCTGTAAATATGCTGAGCGTGCTGCACAACTGAAGGGCGATGAATTGTTAAGGATATTTCAGCGAATACTGCCGCTTATGTATATAAAAGCCTCATTGCTGCCACAATTGAATCCTTATTTCGAGGATGGCAATGAGAAGTTTGTAACAGAATCTGACTGGATGATTGTAAATGAAACACTGAAGAAGAAGTTTGGTACGGCTGATGATTATCTTGAGGTTTTTGATGAAAAGTCAAAAGACGCTGATGGTCCTGTAATATCGAGCATTTCTGAGAATATGGCAGATATCTACCAGGATATCAAAGATTTTCTTCTTCTCTACCAGACGGGAACCGCAGAGGTTATGAATGATGCAATCTGGGAGTGCAGGATGAATTTTGAGAATTTCTGGGGTCAAAAACTTGTCAATTCAATGAGAGCTATTCATAAATTCATCTATTCCGGCGAAGAGATCGGTAAGGTTGAGGAGAAAACAAATGATGACGAAAGCAGAAATACTGCTGATTGGTTTATTACACGCAGGCAAAAAGATCTAAATGGAGATGGAGAATAATAAGTATCAGGAGAATATTTCTGTTGAAGAGCTTTCTGAGCTTGAGCTTTCATGGTTCAAGGGGGAGATAGTTTTAGTTGAGGATATTGAAACTTTTAATGAGGTCTTTCCAAGGCTTATCGGCGAAGAGCTGCTTGGTTTTGATACCGAAACCCGACCCACATTCAAAAAAGGCAGGAAAAACAAGGTGTCATTGATACAGCTATCCTCAGGCACTCTTGCGTGCCTGTTCAGGATAAACAAGCTTGGACTGCCGGATGAGCTTATAAATCTGTTGTCTGACCCGGAAGTGATCAAGGCAGGCGTTGCAGTCCACGACGATATTCGATTTCTTAAAGGTGTAAAAAAGTTTGAACCCTCAGGATTTGTTGATTTACAGACATTTGTCAAGGATTTTGGCATTCAGAGTTCGGGACTCAAAAAACTGGCTGCAATTATTCTTGGGTTCCGGATCTCAAAACGGCAGCAGGTAACAGACTGGGAAGCTGAACAACTTTCAGAAGCGCAGGAGATCTATGCAGCAACTGATGCATGGGTTTGTCATCAGATCTATAAAAAGCTTACAAATGGTCACGATATTTAACAATTTTATTTAGCTAATTTTTACTGTGGAGAGAACGAAGATAGTACTAAAATCAGGCAAGGAACAATCAGTCAGAAGATATCATCCATGGATCTTCTCGGGAGCTATAAAGAAGATATATGGCAATCCTGTCGAAGGAGATCTTGTCGATGTATTTGACAATAAGGATGGATTTCTGGCTATCGGGCATTACCAGCCTGGTTCAATAGCAATCCGGATTATCTCTTTTGAACAGGTTGAACCGGATCTTGATTTTTTCAGGGATCGTATCAGAAAAGCAATTGAGTTCAGGAGGGCAGCAGGAATTATTACAGACCCTGCAATAAATGTTTTCAGGCTTATACATGGCGAGGGTGACGGTTTACCGGGATTGATTGTTGATTACTATCACGGAGTGGCAGTGATTCAGCTGCATTCGGTAGGCTTTTACAGGATCCGAAAGGAGATTGTCTCGATTCTTGTGGAACTGCTGAATGACAAACTTATAGCGGTGTATGATAAGAGCGAATCCACTCTTCCTCACATGGCAGGTCTTAATGCAGTGAATGAGTTTTTGTATGGAACATCAGGACCTGTAATTGTCACTGAGAATGGCTACAAATTCAAGATTGACTGGACCACAGGTCAAAAAACCGGATTTTTCATTGACCAGAGGGAAAACAGAAGACTCCTTGCTGAATACACTGAAAATAAAAGTGTACTCAATATGTTTGGATACACTGGCGGTTTTTCTGTATATGCAATGCATAATGCTTCACGCGGTTCACACAGTTGACAGTTCATCTCCGGCGATTGAGCTGGCGAAAGAAAATATTGCACTCAATTACGGGAATGATCCGCGGCATGAGGCTTTTCAGACAGACGCGTTTGAATATCTTAATAATATAAAAAACGAGTATGATGTTATTATTCTCGACCCTCCTGCATTCGCAAAGCATCATAACGTGCTTTCAAATGCCCTGCAGGGGTATAAGCGTCTGAATATTAAGGCTATTGAGCAAATAAGACCGGGAGGTGTAATCTTTACTTTTTCTTGTTCCCAGGTTGTAACAAAAGAAAATTTCAGGAAATCAGTTTTTGCAGCAGCTGCAAATACGGGTCGCAGTGTCAGGATCATTCACCAACTCAATCAGCCTCCGGATCATCCTGTGAATATTTATCACCCCGAAAGTGAGTATCTGAAAGGTTTGGTTATATATGTAGAATAAAAGATTTATGAGCACTAATAAGAATATTTTACTTGTAGCGAGGAAACTCGGACTTCATGAATGGCAGGTTGAAAATACAATCAGGCTTATGGATGGGGGTGCTACAATCCCGTTCATAAGCAGGTACAGGAAGGAGATGACCGGCAGCCTGGATGAAGTTCAGCTCATGCATATAAAGGAGGAGTATGAGAGGCTCAAGGATCTGGATGCCCGTAAGGAAGCTGTCATAAAGTCGATTGAGGAACAGGAAAAGATGACTCCTGAACTGAGACAGAAAATTGATGCGGCTGTTACAATGTCAGAACTTGAGGATATATACCTTCCTTATAAGCCAAAGCGCAGGACCCGGGCTACAATAGCAAAAGAGAAGGGGCTTGAGCCTTTTGCACTCATATTGATGGATCAGAAACTGAATGATCCCCAGCTTAAGGCAGAAGAGTTCCTGAATGATGATGTAAAAACCGTTGACGAAGCTATTGCAGGGGCATCCGATATAATTGCTGAATGGGTAAGTGAAAATGAGAAGGCCAGAAAACAGCTCAGATATCTTTTTGAAAAAGAAGCTGTGATCTATTCAAAGGTTGTAAAAGGAAAAGAGGCAGAAGGTATAAAATACAGTGATTATTATGAATGGTCAGAACCTTTGAAAAAGTGTCCTTCGCACCGGCTCCTTGCAATGAGGCGAGGAGAGGAGGAGGGATTTCTGAGACTATCAATCGAACCTGTAGAGGATAATGCGATCGACATGCTCAATTCGATTTTCATTAAGGGAAGGAATGCGTCATCTGATATTGTCGGCGGTGCAGTTAAAGACAGCTGGAAAAGACTTCTTTCATCCTCCATGGAAACAGAGTTCAGAAATCTTTCAAAGGAAAAAGCAGATGTTGAAGCAATAAATGTATTTGCCGATAACCTGCGTCAGCTCTTGCTTGGCTCGCCGCTGGGTGAGAAAAATGTACTTGCGATCGACCCTGGTTTCAGAACAGGTTGCAAGATAGTTTGTCTCGACAGACAGGGCAATTTTTTGCATAATGAAACGATCTACCCGCATCCTCCTCAGAATGAGACAGCTATGTCAATAAAGAAGATCCTTTCACTTGTAAATGCCTATAAGATAGAGGCAATTGCAATTGGCAATGGTACAGCAAGCCGGGAAACGGAAGACTTCATCAAATGGGTCAAGTTTGATACCGATATTCAGGTCTTTGTTGTGAGTGAGGCAGGAGCCTCTATATATTCTGCGTCAAAAGTGGCGAGGGAGGAATTTCCTGATTATGATGTTACAGTGCGTGGTGCAGTCTCCATTGGCCGCAGGCTCATGGATCCGCTTGCGGAGCTTGTTAAGATCGATCCCAAGTCGATTGGAGTGGGTCAGTATCAGCATGATGTGGACCAGCAGAAGCTGCAGAAGTCACTTGACGATGTTGTAATCAGCTGTGTGAATGCAGTTGGGGTTGAAGTTAATACTGCAAGCAAACACTTGCTTAACTATGTTTCAGGACTGGGACCACAGCTCGCACAGAATATTGTGGACTACAGGGCAGAAAATGGTCCGTTCAGGGCTCGAAAGGAATTGCTTAATGTGAAAAGGATGGGAGCAAAAGCGTTTGAACAGAGCGCAGGTTTCCTCAGGATACGCAATGCTGACAATCCTCTGGATTCGAGTGCAGTGCATCCGGAAAGCTATCATGTGGTGGAAAAAATGTCAAAAGACCTTGGATGTGATTTGCGTGAACTGATCTCGGATGAAAACAAGAGAAAGGAGATCAGACTTGAAAAATATGTAACACCCGCAACAGGTCTTCCGACATTAAAGGATATCATAGATGAGCTTGCAAAGCCCGGACGTGATCCCAGGTCAAAGATCAAAGAATTCAGCTTCGCAGACATTCACTCCATGGAAGATCTGATTCCGGGAATGGTTGTTCCCGGAATAGTCACAAATATTACAAAATTCGGAGCATTTGTCGACATAGGCATCAAACAGGATGGCCTTGTTCATATTTCAAATCTCAGCAAGAATTATACAAGTGACCCTTCAAAAGTTGTGAAACTGCACCAGCATGTAATGGTGAAGGTTCTTGCCGTTGATATAGAAAGAAAACGCGTCCAGCTATCGATGAAGGATGTCGCTATTAAAAACGATTAATTGCAAAAATGAGGCTGTCCCAAAAGTCCTTTTTAACCGCAAAGTTCGCAATTAGGGCTGAGGGTCTAATAGGCTGTCTCAGAAGTTTAAAACTATTCTGATGTTTTCTCTGTGAATCTCTGTGTCTTCTCTGTGAACCTCTGTGTAACAAACAAATAAGAACTTACACAGAGATCACAGAGTATTCACAGAGTTACACAGAGGACTTTTGAGACAGTCTCATTTAAATTTATTTATTGGTCCCTATTTTTTCATCACGAATATTACTGCCGGATCAACAGGATATCTCCCGAACCTTTCACCATATACTGCTAATCCGCCCGGAAGTGATTTATCCACCTCAAATCTGATTTTCAGATTCTTACCGTTTGTTTTTTCTAAAATGGCTTTTGGCACCGAGGCTTTTACAAGGTAGCCATACGAACCGGCTTCATAAAGTTTATGGTCCTGTGGTTGTGAATACCATGACAGTATACCCCTGTGATCGGCAGGATCATCCTCAAGAAAATACGTTCCTATGGATTCTCCGTTGACGCTTATTCTGACCATTGAGGGATATTTGTATACATCGGTCATGGGATATGAGTTTGGGTTGGCGCTTGGATCATTTGTTCCCTTTCCCAGCATATAGTCACCGTCAGGAAGCTTTGCATCCTTCCTGTCCTTACCGAAGAGCTGTTTTGCAGATAGTTCCGCCACAATTGAAATCTCCTCAGTATTATCAGCTGTTACATCATCGGGAATTGCGACTTCATATTCAAAGTATCCGAACCCGGCTCCGTCAACTTTAAGTCCATCGAGTACCTTCCACTGGTTAACGCTCCATGACTCTGATTTATAGCTGTCAGGGGCAAACCTTGAAACTTTAATATTCTTTCCGCCGGTATTAATCGTTTCCTGACGCTCAGAGTTGCCGTCACCTATCAGGAATGTAGTGAAATTTCTCTGCAAAACCATCCCGGCTGCATCTTCAACTACAAGTGAAAGAATTGCAAGGCCTCTCAATGGGGGCATCTGGATATCCAGGGGAGTCAGTTTACCCGAACTCCAGGGTTTATAATCGATGATCTGTGTCGAGTTTGAAAATGTAAGGTAGTTTCCAAGCTGATCCCATCCGTAAAGCGATGTTTTGAGTATCAGATTCGATCCAAGGTCGCTGCCGGTCATATAGGATGCATAAAGTGGTACCCGGATCTTCTCGGATGGTTTGACATTCCGGCAGAGCGGACCCTCAGCTGATATGTAAATATTGCTGTGCAGGTCGTTTAAAGTCATACCCGGAACAATGCCGTCGAGGCCGGTATTCTTCTCGGTTCTGTCATACCGGTAGTAACCATTCCATTCATTTATTACATCATGATGTTCAGTATATAACCATCCGCCTATTTTTGGGTGGTTTCTGAACTCATTCATCATCAGGTGATAGTCCCATGTCCAGTCAACATCACCGGTGCTGCCTGTGTATCCCCAGACATTGCCGCATTCACTGTTAATGAGAGGCTGATTTCCCTGTACCTTGTTTCCGGTAAAATTCCATTTTGATCCGGCAAAAGTTTTTTCGCAGACTTCATCGAGCTGCTTTTTCCACTCATACCCCGGAATATATACATGCCAGCTGTTTACATCTGTAATAACATGATCATAGTTGCATGCCGAATTGTCCTCTATCAACCTTGTCCTGTCAAGATTTTTGGCCTGTCTGTAAACGCTCTGAACCCATGTCTGTGTTTCAGGCAGATAGAGCCTTTTCTTCGTGGATCCTTTGATTTCAGTGAATAGCCCCCAGGTCTCATTGAAGAGAACCCACTGAAAGATTGCCGGGTGGTTGTAGTCTCTCTCAAACATACCGTTCATCGCGACCGCATACTCTTTCCTTGCGTTGGCGTCGGGTTCACCCCAGAAATTTGGGACATCTGCCATTATAAGGAGTCCCAGCTTGTCAGCCCAGTAAAGCTTTCTGGGAACTTCAACCTTTATATGAATTCTGTTTGCATTTAATCCAATGCGCTTTGAGCGCAAAATTTCATCTTTCATAAATTCGTCAGAAGGGAAAGTATAGAAACCGTCAGGCGTATATGATTGATCAAGACACATTTGCAGATAGACCGGTTTATTATTCAAAGCAACATACGGGTATTTTGTACCGGGTAAATTGATTACGCTTATCTTGCGCATTCCGAAATAACTCTGTATGCAATCGAGCTCGGAGCCTGACTCAAGCACTGACGCTTTAATATCGTACAGAAAAGGATTATTCAGATCCCATAACTGCATTTTTTCTATTGGGATCTCAAGATTAACTTCGCTTGATCCCTTTTGCATTTTACTGGTGATCTCAGGATTTGCCTGGCTTCCATTCAGAAATTTAATTTTAACTGAAGTATTACCCGATCCTGGCTGACTGGTAGTCACTTTTACAACTACCTTCTGCAAGTCAATATCAGGAGTGAATCTTATCGATTTTATGAAGCATTCTCCCCTTGCGTCAAGATAGACTGTCTGCCAGATGCCTTTTGCCTGTCCGTAGCCCTGCTTGCCTTCAAGCTTGTAGGGGAAGGGTGAATCGTCGACTCTCACAACAAGTTCCTGCTTTGTCCCCTTTTTGATATAAGGGGTGATCTCGAATTCGAAAGGCGTATACCCTCCCTGAAAAGTGCCAAGCTTCCTTCCGTCGATCCATGCTGTAGTGATCCAGTCACTTGCTCCGAATACAATAAAAACTTTCTTTCCGTTCCATTCTGAGGGTACTTCAATCTTCCTGCCATACCATGCAATCTCAGCTTCATTTTCAACACCCGAGAGCTTTGATCCCCATGGAAAAGGAACAAGAATTTTTTTGTCAAATGAATCAGGCTTATCATACCATTTTTCATTCTCACCGCTGTTCTGAGGGTCAAATCTGAAGTCCCAGGTTCCGTTCAGGTTCATCCATGTCTCACGCTGAAAATCTGGACGCGGATGTTCCTTAAGCGGAATTGATTGTAAAGACTGTGCATCGATCCTGCATTGTAACATATTCAGGATCAGCAGTGATATTAATCCCATTATAATCAATCTTTTTCTTTTCATCTTGTATCCGGTTTATTAAGTTTATATCAGGTTAGAGGTTTTTATTATATCTTTTTTTTACCCCTAAATCCCCCAAGGGGGACTTAAAAGCCTATCCATTTTTTGTTTTACCCCTAAATCCCCCAAGGGGGACTTAAAAGCCTGTCCATTTTTTGTTTTACCCCTAAATCCCCCAAGGGGGACTTAAAAGCCTGCCAATCCCCTGTTTTAACCTTTAAAAACCGGTTCCATACTAAGCCCCCCTTGGGGGGTTTGGGGGTCTCCCATAATCCTAACCGGTTCCATACTAAGCCCCCCTTGGGGGTTTGGGGGTCTCCCATATCCATTTCGCAGTGCTTCAATTTGCGGTACCACAAAATAATATCTTTTACTTTAATCTTTTTACTTTTGTCTTTTATCTTTTAAATATAAAATGATCTACCCGGAAAATTTTGAATACAAGATAGGATTTGACAGGATACGAAAACTGCTGACCGAAGAATGTCTTAGCCCTATGGGAGCTGAGCAGGCTGAATCAATAGAATTCATCGACGATTTTGAAACCCTTTCACATAATCTGGCAACAACCTACGAATTTCAGCAACTTCTTCTGTTTGAGGATTTTTTCCCTTCAGATCATTATTACAATATCTCAGATTGCCTTAATAAGATACGGATCGTAGGTACGTTTCCGGAAGTTCAGGAAGTTTTTGATCTGAAGCGCACGCTTGAAACAGTGAAGGCAATACTTGGATTTTTTAAGACAAGGGAGGCAGCTAAATACCCGGTTCTCAGCGAGAAGTGCAGCTCAGTGAAAATGTATCCATATATTCTTGAAGCCATTGACAGGATTATTGACAGGAAAGGTATTGTTAAGGATAATGCATCGCCAAGGTTAAGGGAGATCAGGTCGGAGCTTATAAGCAAGGGGATACTGGTTTCAAAGAGGCTGAATGCCATTCTCAGACAGGCGCAGGCAGATGGCATTGTTGATTCAGATACCTCCGCTTCTGTTCGTAACGGGAGAGGTGTCATACCAGTCAGCTCATATGACAAAAGGAAGATCAGGGGACTTATTCATGATCAGTCAGCATCAGGAAAAACTGTATTTATTGAACCCGAGGAGATTGTCGAGATAAATAACGACCTGATTGAGCTTGAATATGAGGAGAAGCGAGAGATAGTAAGGATTCTTACTTCATTCGCTGATGATATCCGTCCCTATATTGATGAACTGATAGAAGTCAATATTTTTCTGGGTGAAATTGATTTTATAAGAGCTAAAGCTCTGCTGGGCAACCATCTTCATTCAATAAAGCCGGTGATGATCAATAAGCCCTTCCTTTCGTGGAAAAGAGCCATGCATCCGCTTCTGACACTGACATTTGAAAAGGTGCCCGGCAGAAAAGTCGTTCCTCTCGAAATAGTGCTTGATGACAATGACAGGATCCTGCTTATCTCGGGACCCAATGCAGGGGGAAAGTCAGTATGCCTTAAGACAGTCGGGTTACTGCAGTATATGCTGCAATGCGGACTGACAATACCTGTGGCGGAAGGTTCGGAGACTGGTATTTTCAAAAATATCCTGATTGATATTGGTGATGAACAAAGTATTGATAATGATTTAAGTACATATAGTTCGCACCTGATTAATATGAAGCAATTTATTAAGAACGGTGACGAAAAGACCCTGGTCCTTATTGATGAGTTCGGCACAGGTACAGAACCAATGCTTGGGGGTTCCATAGCTGAAGCAATTCTTGGCGAACTGAATAAACACAGGGTATTCGGTGTTATTACGACACATTATACAAATCTGAAACACTTCGCATCGCTTACAGATGGTATTGTTAACGGTGCAATGGCTTTTGACAACCATCTTATGCAGCCTCTTTTTCAGCTCACAATCGGAAAACCTGGCAGTTCATTTGCCTTCGAAATTGCAAGAAAAATAGGGCTGCCTGAAGAGATCCTGGCCGAAGCATCGGGTAAAGCCGGGGTTAAGAATATAAACTATGACAGGCATCTTAAGGATATCGCCCGTGATAAAAGATACTGGGAGACAAAACGGCAAAATATAAGACAGCAGGAAAAAAGGCTTGAAGAGCTGATGTCAGAGTATGAAAAAGAGCTTGCCGGCGCAAAATCGCTCAGGAAGGAGATCATAACAAAGGCAAAGGATGAGGCCCAGCAATTGCTGAAGGAGTCAAACCGGATAATTGAAAGCACAATCCGGCAGATAAGGGAGTCGCAGGCTGAGAAGGAGAAAACGAAGGATGTGAGACAGCAGCTCGAGGAATTCAAGGCGGCGGTGATTGAAGAGACTGCAATTGCTGAAACCAGCTCAGAAACAAGGATAGCAGAGCTCAGCTCAAAAGCAAAAAAGATAAAAACCGAACCTCCGAAAGTCCTGGATAAGAAAGTGACTGTGCCATTGCCTGACCAGCCGCTGAAACCGGGAGATGCGGTTAGAATGATCGAGACTATGGCAGCAGGTGAGGTGATCGAGATAAAGGACAAAATGATACAGATTGAGACGGGTAGCCTGAGATTCTTTGTGCCGGCTGATAAAATCGAAAGGATCACAAGGTCAGAGCTTAAAAAAAGCCTTCGGGCAAACCAGCCTGTGAGGGAAAATGATCCGGGAATCGTTCAGAGAAATATTAATTTCAAGCCAGAGATAGATATCAGGGGAGTGAGAGGAGAGGAGGCGATAAATCAGGTGCGTGACCTTATTGATACAGCACTTATTGTACAGCATCGTCATCTCAGGATACTTCACGGCAAAGGCAATGGCATCCTGCGTCAGTTGGTAAGGCAATACCTTGATACCGTTGATGTTGTGAAGAGTTTCAGGGATGAGCATGTTGAGTTTGGCGGGTCGGGAATAACGGTGGTGGAGATGGATTTCTGAGGAAGGCGGAAGGCAGAAGGCGGAAGGCAGAAGGCAGAAGGCAGAAGGCGGAAGGCGGAAGGCGGTAATCAGTAATCGGTAATCGGTAAAAACTCTGTGAAACTAAGTGGTTAAAAGAAAAGAAATCCATTACCGTAAAGTTAGCTGAATCCGTGTATTCAATCCGTGCAATCCGTGTAATCCGTGGTTAAAAAAAGAAATCCATTAACCGCTAAGCACGCAAAGATTTAACGCAAAGTTCGCAAAGATGAAGGCAGAAGGCGGAAGGCAAAAGGCGGTAATCGGTAAGTCATTAAATATTAATCATATGAAACCAGGCATTCTGAATATTGCTTTAATTCTGTATTTATCAATCAGCATGTTCTCATGCAGGATGGGAACAAAGCCTGCCGAAGCACAGGATTTACCAACCTCACCTGAAAAGCCAAAATGGGCAATTGTTATCCATGGAGGCGCCGGTTCAATGTCGAGAGACAAAATATCTCCTGAGCTTGATGCTGATTATCGCAAGTCTCTTTCAGAAGCCCTTGAAACAGGGAAGAAGATCCTTGAAGAGGGTGGTTCTGCTCTTGATGCTGTCGAGATGACAATTAGATTCCTTGAGGATGATCCGCTGTTCAATGCAGGGAAAGGCGCTGTATTTACACATGACGGTAAAAATGAACTCGATGCTGCAATAATGGATGGGTCTAACCTCGCTGCCGGATCGGTCGCCTGCGTAACTGATATAAGGAATCCGATTTCTGCTGCGAGAAAGGTGATGACAAATTCCGCACATGTAATGCTGACAGGTGCTGGTGCATCACAATTTGCCAGGGAACAGGGCCTTGAAATTGTTCCTCCCTCATATTTTTATACAGACAGACGATTCAACGAACTGCAGGAGATCATAAAGAAGGAAAAAAATGGTACAGTAGGCTGCTGTGCTCTCGACAAAAGCGGAAACCTTGCCGCGGGGACCTCCACAGGTGGCATGGTAGATAAAAAATATAACAGGGTTGGTGATGCACCAATCATTGGAGCCGGCACATATGCAAACAACAATACCTGCGCGGTATCTGCAACAGGCCACGGGGAATATTTTATCCGCTGGACTGTCGCACATGATATCTCAGCACTGATAGAATACAAGGCTCTTTCACTCAGGGAGGCTGCAGAGCTTGTCGTAAATGACAAGCTTGTCAGGGCAGGTGGGAGCGGGGGTGTAATCTGTGTCGACAGGTCCGGAAATGTTTCGATGCCATTCAACTCAAGCGGCATGCTCAGGGGATTTGCCACTTCGGATTGTAAAACCGGAGTGTTCATTTATAAGGACGAGTAGGAGCATATCCCCAATCAAAGAGTGTAATCTAAAAACGGAGTCTGGAAAATTTGGCTTTCTCTGTGTAACTCTGTGTATTCTCTGTGGTTCTCTGTGCAACAATAATTTAAGAACTTACACAGAGAGCACAGAGGTGGCACTGAGTTCCACAGAGGACTTTTTCTCAGATTTCATCGGATAGTAACCTTCCCTGATTCCGACCTTATTCTTAAAACCGATTCGGTCTGTTGGTTATCCCCATAAATGCCGGTACAGGATATTGAATTATTACTCTCTTTTCTTATTATCCCTGATTGATATTTTTTGGCGAGCTCAACTTCTGCACCTGTTGCAATAATATCAGACCTGAATGAAACGCCATTTCCTGCTGCAAATTCAACAGGGGCATTAACTGATGTTATATCAATATTGCTGAAATCTTTCTGAATTGCATTTATTGTAACAGATCCGTAATTTACTCTTGATAGCATTTTTCCATTAAAATTTCCGATTTTTAAAGATGTATAGCGACTGTCAGAGATAATATTTTTCAGGTAGTCTATAGTATAAATATCGGATTTTGAGTCTGCTACAATAGAGTTCACACTCCCTATCCTGATTTTTGAGAAATCAGACTGAATAAGAAGTGCCTGAGCTTTACCTATGTCCACTGATGTGCAGTTTCGGATTGTTGCAGAGATCCAGTTTACGTCTCCTAAGTTTGCCCTGCAATTGTCAATATTGATCGAATTGATCGGATTGTTGTTGCCTCTTGTAAGTTTCGAAAGGGAAACAACTCCATATGAAAGTCTGATCCTGAATTTTCCTGAAAATTCTTCAGCAGTTATATTCCCGAATTCATTTGTGATCTCTGCATTGATATATCGCGGAGCTTTAATAAGTATATCAACGCTGAAGCTTTTCCTTCCTTTTCTATAGGTTTCTGCAAAAAACCTTTTATCAAAATTTGTTATGACAGAAACAGTATCATTCAGTTTTTGAATGTCTGGAGTTATGAATGTCATATTTATTCTTTTAAGTTCCTTATTTTCCTGTTCAATTGTAATTGAAGCGCAGATTGAGATTGAATCACTGTTATTTGCAATTAAATTAACATCGCCATATTTATTTAATACATGAAGTGTTGTTCCAGGAGAGGCATAAAATGTTTTCTTTATGAAGCAATCTGCAGTCTGCGCCGATAGCGCTGTTGTAAACAATATTAAGAATCAGCAGGCCGGTTATTTTTGTCATTGGTTTCATATACTTTGTATTTCCTTTGTTGCTCTGAGATCACCTGGAGTCATTTACTAAAAGACATAGATCCGGCCATATTGCTGCAAAAAAAAAGCGGAAAATACTTTCGTAATTCCGCTTTTAAAAATTATAGTTAAACGATTATTGGTTAAGTCTTATTGAGCCGTAAGCAGATGTTATACTAACAGAGGAGGCCGGTGAGGCATCATCGCCTATTGTGCCTGAAATCTCACTTGAGTTATTATTTATGATCCTTTTCTGGTTCCTGAATTTCTCTTCATTGTATTTCAGTCCGCCATAGGATAGTTTTGCTTCAAGTTTATAGCTTGCAGCTTCATCTATTCCAAGCTTAACCCCCATATATCTTGTGTCTGTATTCATTTTTTCAAATCCTGCCGGGATTGTTTCGACTTCGAAGGAGCCATAACTTCCGTTGTATGTGAGTTTTTTGGTCAGTTCACCAACTTTTACGTCACAGTAACCATTTTCGAGTACGAGATTATTTATCTTCTCTATTCTGATATTATCATACTTGCTTTCACCAACAACGGAGCTTGTTTCACCGAGTGACAGTTTTGAATATTTGCTGTCGAGAAGCAGTGCCTGGCTTTTCTCTATTCCAAGACTTCCAACATATCTTATTGTAAGGTCAAGCCATCCGGCTTCATCAATAGTACCTTTTCCGTATGCAAGATTCAGGCTGTTGAGAGGTTTTACATTTCCCCTTGTCAGTTTGCCGGCTGTGAGGTTTCCGTATTTTATATCCAGGTCAACCAATCCGTGAAGTTCATTTATATCTGTATTGCCATATTTGTTTGCAAGGGCAAGAGCTGTTTCTGCAGGCATTTTGATGTTGTAGTCGATACTGAATTTTTTGGAATCTCCTCCCCAGCCTGTAAAGCTGAACTTGTCATCAATTACTGTTTTTGCGGAGATAATGTTTTCACCTTCAGAAAATTGGACATCTATATAGCTGAGCAGTTTCTGAGCTTTTTCCTCATTCGGCAGGTTCGACGGTTATTTTGACATCAATAACTACCTGATCTTTATCCCAGCTTTGAATTACCACATCACCATATTTATTGTTGATATTGAGGGTGGTATTTGGTCCTGCCTTGTACTCCTTGTGGAACTCCTTTGTAACTTCTTCCGCTCTTAATGACGAGTGGTACAATAAGGAATGCTATAATGAGTAGTAATCCTGATTTATAAAATGACTTTTTCATCTTCTTTTTTGTTTAAGTTATCATTCCTGATTGTTTTAAGCTGATTTACTATATAGGTCATAACTTCAAGCTTAGTCTGGTAATGTTCTATCATTGCATTTATGATGCGTTCATCATTTGGATTTGCTTTAAGTTCCTTCTGAAGTGAGACATAGGTTGAATCCATGCTTTTCATCTCCTTTACAAGCATCTCTTTCTGTTCGGGGTTATTATGCAGATCAGTATTTACAATTTCGCCTTCCATCAGATTAACCTGGTGCATGTAGTAGTTTTCAACCTCCCTGTACTGAGGTGATACCTGTCCAAGAGTCATTCTGCCGCTTCCTTACGAATGAAATGATCCCAGGTCCAGAGCGATGACAGAGTAACAAGAAGTGTAACTACTGCCGCTCTTAGAAGATAAGGTACTATACTTCTTTTGTATTGCCCTGGAATTGCATCTTATCTCAAGCTTTACGCTGAACCTGTCGAAGTGACCTTCAGAAGGCTCCCTGTCTTCGAAAAAGTCCCTGTTATTCCTGATTATGTCTTCTATAGTTTTCATACCCGATAAATTTTTCATTTTCCTTTTAATTCCCCGATGAGTTTCTGTTTTGCCCTTGAGAGCTGGGATCGTGAAGTGCTGCTGTTGATTGAAAGTATTTCAGCAATTTCATCATGATCATAACCTTCAAGAAGGTAGAGAGAAAGTATTACTCTGTATCCGTCCGGCAGTCTTTCAATCGCTTCCTTCACCTCTTCGACTTTAAGATCCAGCTCCTCATATCTGGCTGCATCGTCGCTGCTTTCATCCCTGATCCCAATATGTGACTCAATATCTTCAAAGACCGCTTTTCTTTTATTCAGTGCATCCAGTGACCGGTTTATAACTATTTTTTTAAGCCATGCTCCGAAACTCACTGTTCCCGAATAGGTGTCAATTTTTTCAAAGGCCGACAGGAACGATTCCTGCATTATATCTTCAGCTTCCATTGTGTCGCTTACTATTCTCAGACTTGTATTGTACATTGCCTTATAGTACAATTTGTAAACCTGGAACTGGGCTTTCTGGTCGCCGATTTTGCACCCGTCAATTAAATCCTGGTGCAAATTTCTGAATGCCGCTTCTACATTTGCCATCTTAAGGGGAGAAACTAGATTGTATATGTTTTGCTGCACCCACGTTCTATTGTTTAAATTCTAATCAATAGACGTGGCATAATTTTAAATGCTGCACTGAAATTAAAAATTTTACAATTAATTTCAGAAAAAGAGAAGGATCACACCCTGAGTCACCTGTCCGGTTGAATAATCAAGCTCGGAACCGAACAAACTGTGAGGGATTGAATAAACCAGCAACAGTACTACCGCAGCCAGTGCAGTATAGAAGGGTTTTTCCTGTTTCCGGTTCATTATGACGGCCAATATCCAGAATATTAATGCGATAAGAGTCTTGTTATCTGTCAGGTCCCAGCCGAACGGAATCCCTGTCCAGAGGTCTCCGAAGGCGTAGTACTGCACAAGAGGACCAAGTATCATTCCTCCTGCGGTGAGAAGGATAAGAGTCCAGAATGCATACTTTTTATAAAGTGGATATTTGATTGCACTCATTAATCCTGCAAGTGTTGAAAAGAGCATTGCAGTAAACATGAACAGGATATGCGGAAGGAGTATAAAACCCGGGACTCCGCCTTTGAACCTTATTACAACTGGCTTATCCTTGAGTAAGGTCTGGGATCCTTTTGAATCTGTTATTTCGATGTAATACTGGAGTTTGCCGGCTGCAGGCTGTTGCGGAACCACGGCAAAGAATCCCTTTTCTTCAGTCATCTTGAAAATCCTGTTCATCACAAAAGAATGAACAGGATATATTTTGTACTGAAAATCAACCGACTGGTATTCTTCGTCAGATCTGAAGCGTTTGAAGAAAAGCTTCGCCTTGATTGTGGTATCTGTGAGATTCAGCTTAACTTCCGGCCTTTCATCGAGCGCCAGGCTGCGAACAAGCTTTAGATTCTGAGCCTGACCGTTAACTGTGATCTCAACTTTTTTAGGATATGTCGGACCTGTATGTCTCTGGTAAATCGCAGCTGAAACTGTTATAATAAAGGCTAATGTCCAAAGAAGAAACTTTTTCATATAATGAAATATTAAGTGATATATTCTGTTAGACGATTAATACTCTATAATTGTATCAATAATACCTCATTTTTTCCATTGCGGAGAACTTCAACACTAATTGTCTGACCATGCTTAAGCTGGCTCATACGCGACATATAATCCTGTATATTATTGACTGTCTTTCCGTTAATTGCTGTTATTATATCTCCCTTTTTCATTCCGCCAAGAGCTGCAGGTTTCCCCGGAGTAACTGCATCTGCCCGTAATCCGTTTTTTATAACTCCTGCAAAGTCAGGCATGATCCCAAGACTAACACCTTTTCCCCTCCGGTATCTCACCGGTTCCACCTTTGGACCTGCTTCCCTGAACTGAAGCCTGGCAGTAGCATTTGCAAGTTCTTTCCCTATACTGAACACATCCTCCGAAATCTTAACCATTCCCGGATAGTTTAGCTTCTCCCAGGTATCTGATGGTGTGTGGTAGTCCATATGGGCGCCGGTAAAATAAAAGAGCACAGGGATATTTTTAAAATAGAAAGATGAATGGTCTGACGGACCATATCCCTCATCAGAGAGCTTTAGTTTAACAATCGATGTATCGCTTTTCGCGTTTACGAGCTCTTTAAGCCCTGCAGCAGTTCCAACTCCTGATATCTGCAGCATGCTTGTATCATTAAGCCTTCCGACCATATCCAGATTCACCATGGCATTCACCTTTGAAAGATCGATGCCTGAACTGTCGGTGAAATGCTTTGATCCTAAAAGACCTTCTTCCTCACCTGAAAATGAGATGCAGATAATGCTTCTTTTATGGCTTCCTCTGGTAAGTGCGAATTTTTCGGCAAGTTCAAGCATCAATGATACTCCTGAAGCATTGTCATCAGCGCCATGATGAACTCCGGTTGTGTCAGGAGCCCTGCTTGATGACCCGGGTCCTCCCATTCCAAGATGATCAAAATGAGCACCTATGATGATATATTCATTTTTAAGCTGTTCGTCCTCTCCCGGCAGGAGCATTACCACATTGCGCGTATTTGCCGTTTCACGTACTATTTCAGCATTTGCAGCTACGGATACTTTTGTTGGGAATCCTGCCGGTTTCTTTTTTAAATTCAGATTCTTCTCCAGAGACTCAATTGTTGTTTTGGACTTTGAAAGAATCTTGTCGGCGACCTCTCTTTTGATCCTGAATACGGGAATGCCAACAGAAAATCCTTCACTGTTCAGCTGTTCAAATGCATCCTGGGAATCGGCAACAGGGCCTGAGACAAGAAGGACACCTCCTGCCCCCATATCTTTTGCAAGCAAAGCCTTATCTCTGTCGCCACTGTATTGAATATAAGGACTTTTAGTATTCTCCGCTTCAGGATCGGCCCTGAGTATCATTACCCACTTACCCTTTACATCCATTCCTGCGTAGTCATTCCACTTTATACTGTCAGCATTAATACTGAAGCCATAGCCGGCAAAAACTACTTCTGATTCCAGATTGCCGTTTGAACTGAAGGATAGTGGCATGAAATCTATGTCACGACCATAATCGTTTCCATTGATCCGAAGAGAATTATTCTTTCCTGCAATAACCCTTTTTGTCACTTCATACCTTTGCAATCCGTCGCCTGAAAGTGGCACAAAACCATATGAGATAAGCTCTTTCCTTATATATTCAGCAGCCAGGCTGTCACCGGCTGATCCGGTCAGACGCCCTTTGAGCGAATCTGATGAAAGATATTGCACATGGCTTCTGAGTTCCTTCACAGTTACATTCCTGTTTTGAGAGCAAGAAATTAAAAACAGGATTAGTATCAAAGGAAGTATCCTTATGATATATTTCATGACATTATTTGTATTCATTAAGAGAAAATTATTGCTGTACAGTCTGTTTTTCAGGTGACAGGTGTTTGTTATTCAGAATATTACTTATTCAAACAGTTTGAAAGCTTCCTTGATAAGCCCTATCGCCTCCCTTAGCTGCGGTTCAGTAATAATGAGCGGTGGGGCAAACCTGATAATATGGCCGTGTGTTGGTTTTGCAATCAGTCCTTTTTCCTTCATCGCAAGACAGACATCCCATGCTTCCTTGCCATTTTTTGGTCTTATCACAACTGCATTAAGCAGCCCTTTTCCCCTCACAAGCTCAATCATATCAGATTTGATGTTTGTGAACTCATCACGGAAAATTTTTCCAAGTCTTTCTGAATTTTCAGCTAGTTTTTCGTCCCGTACCACCTCAAGGGCAGCAATAGCCACCTTCGCTGCGATAGGGTTTCCTCCGAATGTAGATCCGTGTTCGCCCGGTTTTATTGTAAGCATAATCTCATCATCGGCAAGCACTGCTGATACTGGTAAAACGCCTCCTGAAAGGGCTTTGCCAAGAATGAGTATATCCGGCCTTACTCCCTCATGGTCGCAGGCAAGAAGTTTTCCTGTACGAGCGATACCTGTCTGAACTTCGTCAGCAATAAATAAGACGTTTTTAGATTTGCAGAGATCATATGCTTTTTTCAGATAGCCCGGATCAGGAACATAAACGCCTGCTTCACCCTGTATAGGTTCGACAAGAAAACCGGCAACATCGGGATCTTTCAAAGCATTTTCGAGTGCGCTGAGATCGTTATAGGGGATTATAATGAATCCTGGTGTAAACGGTCCATAGTCATTCCTTGCATCCGGATCGGTTGACATTGAGATAATTGAAATTGTGCGGCCATGGAAATTTCCATCGCAGGCAATAATCTTGGCATTGTTCTCCTTAATTCCTTTTTTCTTATATGCCCATTTCCGGCAAAGCTTAAGAGCTGTCTCATCTGCCTCTGCGCCTGAGTTCATCGGAAGAACCTTATCATATTTGAAATACTTTGTGACAAACTCCTCATATTCACCTAATACAGAATTATAAAATGCCCTTGAAGTAAGAGTGAGTTTTTGTGCCTGATCAGTCATGGCCTTTATAATTTTAGGATGGCAATGGCCTTGATTTACAGCTGAATATGCTGATAAGAAATCAAAATATCGCTTCCCTTCAACATCCCATACAAATGGTCCTTCTCCTCTTTCAAGTACAACCGGAAGAGGATGATAGTTATGTGCACCGTATTTATCCTCGCGATTTATATAATCCTGTGTGTTCATTTTGTTGATTATTAGATATTTAAAAATCAGATAATTATGTTTACAATCTTACGAAAGCTTTTTATTATTTCAAAATCAAAATTCATGCGCTTCGGGCACATTCGGTTAATGGTTTATTTCGTCATCTTAATTGTTACAGGGCCGATCAAGCCTGATTCTGAAAGCGGGTCGTCTTTCTTGTAAAACCGATGAGTAGTAAATGTAAAACGGTTTGTAGGGCGCTTTGTTCCGTTGAGCAGCCATTCAGGCCACTTTCCATCGGTAACACCGTCCCAGGGCTGAGATTCATCACCGATAAGTCTGTTGATCCAGAGATTGGTGACCGTAACCTCGAGCTCATTTCCCTTTTGCCGTAACAGGTCTGTTATATTGAGCTGCCATGGTGCAGTCCATAAAATACCAAGATCGCGGCCGTTTAGTTTTACACGTCCCAGATTCCTTAAAATGCCCAGATCAAGGTAATATTGGGCATCCTGTCTGATTGAAAAACTCTCAGGCAGGTCAAATGTCTTTGTATAAACAGCGCTGCCGGAATAATATTTGATGCCATCTTCCTCTCTTTTCGACCAGTCTGTCAGATAATTGAAAACGATATGTCCCGGTCCGCCCCATGTTGTGTCGAAGGCAATATCCCATTGACCTTCAAGAGTATATATTGTCTGTTTAGCAGCAAATATACCAGGTTTTGCATTTTCAGTTTCAGACGATTTTTTCTCTTTGTAAAACACTATAAAACAACTTTGATAGGCATCAAGCTTTACAGCGACAGCAGTTAAGCCATCTCTGTCAGGGCTGCAGTTTGTCGGTCTGATCTCTGCTGTTACAGGGTCCCATACCTCTGCATACTGTGCTCCGGACCTGAACCGGCATGTATCTGAAACAGCCTCATCAGTCCTGTTCGAAATGAAGTAAATATCCCTGTCATCCATTTGCCTGTGGGTATATCGGATATTCCCCGATGACATGAAATCGGGTTGTACTCCTGCCTCTGCAAGCAGTGATTCAGTCAGACTATAATCGGGATACAGACAGAGCGAATCCTTTATTCCATTGGCTAATAATTTGTTGTCATAAAGATTTCCTCCCCTGAAGATTTTTCCGGACCCGTATTCCCCGGCAGTGAGTTCCATTGGTATCTTATCTTTGCCCCAGACGCTTTCTGTAATTGACCTGACTATTGAATCACATTCAGGGTAGTTATTAAGCGAAGGTGATTTTAAGGGCGGATTTCCAACAATTGTTGCTCCATCAGCGGCCAGTTTTCCTATTGCAGCTGCAAGCTCAGGTGTCATCGTCCCGGTATTGGGTAATACGAGCAGACGGTAGGAGCCGCCTCCCGGAAACACTATTCGTCTATCCGTTACAGTTGCATTTTTCATTAGGAATGCAGGGGAACAGCCGTCGAATGAATAGCCTTTTCTGTCAGGCAGTACTGAGGTTCCTTCGAGGGCAGATTTTGGAGGCAGGAAGACCTGGGGCGCTCCCTCGGGAGTAAGATAGAGGATATCTGCAACAGCCTTGCCCTGAGAAAGAATAAACTGGCATCTTGTAATATATTTATGGTAGGCTTCTGCCATAGGCCACCAGGTCTGGCCCCTGTCCCAATGAACACCATAGGGCCCCATTGTCATGCCTGGACGGTATTTATCAGGAAAGGGTTTATGAGCGAATGTGTGATAAAAGAACCTGTTTATTCCGACGCAGAAAGCCCAGTCCCCCTGGTTTTTCACATTCCCGGGATACTTTTTCCAGGCCTCAGGGGAATCGGCTGTAAAGGATTCTGATGCCACGACCGGTAACCCGGCGACATGAGCAATCGAGGTGGACTCAAAACAGCTGAATGAGGAGTTAAAGCCAAAGCCATCACTCCAGAATTCGCACATTGGAACATCCGCGACACCTCCAAGATCCAGATCAGCGGAAGGGTTCATATCATAAGGTTCCACAGAAAGACGGAACCCGTTTCTTCTTCCGAGTCTTTTAAACTGCCCTGCATGGTTTTCAACTATCAGCTCGCTTGAAGTCTGACGGATATCCCATAAAAAGCGTTCGCTCAATTCAAGACTATTGACAATCCTGCCTGAATATACAGGAAGATACAGGAGAGGATCATATCCACGTCTTTTTATAAATTCTTCCCTGAAATCAGGGCTCCAGTTCTGTGAACCCATCTCCCAGCTGTCAATATGAATCATTGTCCATCCTCCGCCGGATTTGTTCCCTGCAGGCTGTACCTTGGCAACAAGCTTTCCGATATAGGTATCGTAATGGGCGTTGAATGATGCTGTATCGAACTTATCGGCTTCAAAGCCCAGGCCGGGAGCGGGGGCGGGGCGTGTGACTGCCCCGTTATTGCGTTTGCCGAATCTCATGATTGTCCATTTCCCTGCAGGTATCTCCCAGTTCAATGTTCCGTCAGGCCTGAGTTTATCTGTAAGGTTGATGATTTCTGACCTGTCAATGGCTGCACCTGGTATTTCAGTGAAGGATGCAGGTGCTGAAATGTAAGGCATTACACCGGGTTGGGAAGTATAGGGCGCCCTGTAATACAGCGCTTTTTCATCAATGTCTTTGATCCTGAAATCATTTTCAGGCGTTGGAAATGCAAGAACGACAACATCCTCATACCAGTTGTCACGTAATTGTTTCAGAGCAGGAGTAAGACTCTCCTCTCCGAAAAAGGGCTTCCTCGGTTTGGGCTTTGAGAGAATGCCATCAAACGAAGCAGGACCTGCCACCACTGTATCGCTCGATACAAGATGAGTCATCGACTGGGCCGGAGTGACCCAGGGTCCACCGCTTCCCGCCCAGCCTGGACCTGATCCGAGAACAATTTTTATTCCGAGCCGTTCCGCTTCCCTTACGGCATGCTTATAAAGATCCTGCCATTCCTCTGTAAGAAAATCAACTTTCCCGCGTGGTACACCAACATTCACCTCAAGGAAAAGCACATATCCGATGCCTGCCTGTTTCATCGATTCAAGATCGGCAGTCATTCCCGCCTTGTCAAGATTTCCATCCATAAAATACCAGTAGACACCGGGCCGGGCAGAATCGGGGGGATTTATGAATCCTTCTCTGATAAGATCGGGTGAACCTGGTTTTGAGCATGAAAAAAGCGCTGCAACGATCAAAAGCGCTGTTGCAGTTTTCGTAAGGATAGTTTTTCTATTCATCGTTCGAGAGGTCAGGTCTTAGTTTTTTTGTTCGTTCAAGGGATTGCTCATGGCGCCATTTTTCTATCTCACCTGTATTTCCTGAAAGAAGTATATCGGGTACTTTCCATCCTCTGAAGTCAGATGGGCGTGTATAAACAGGAGGAGCAAGGAGATCATCCTGAAATGAATCGGAGAGGGCAGACTGTTCATCCGATATGGCGCCGGGGATAAGCCTTACAATGGCATCGGTTATTGCTGCAGCCGGTATCTCACCACCTGAAAGGACATAGTCGCCGATAGATATCTCCATTGTAATGAGATTGTCGCGGATCCTTTGATCAACGCCTTTGTAATGGCCGGCAAGGATAAGAAGATTGTTTTTCATTGACAGCCTGTTTGCCATCTTCTGATTAAATTTTTCACCATCGGGCGAAGTATAGATTATCTCATCATACTCCCTTTCGTTCTTCAGCTTTTCAATTGCCTTGAATACGGGCTCTATCATCATGACCATTCCTGCACCTCCGCCAAACGCGTAGTCGTCCACACTCTTGTATTTGTCATTTGTAAAATCCCTGAGGTTCACAACATTTATCTCCACCAGTTTCTTCTCCCTTGCCCGTTTTACAATTGAATGATTCAGGGGACTTTCGATCAGTTCAGGTAAAACGGTAATAATATCAATTCTCATGTATGGTGTTTTTGTAAAAATAGTAAGAATTTGGCTTCGGTGCAAGACTGTGAGGAACGGCTCAGGGCCATGGCCTTTAACATAAGGGTTGAATTTCAGATATTTTGGGGTGTAGAAAAAGTCGAAGCATTTACCCTTTCTTTCTCTGTGTGACTCTGTGCATTCTCCGTGAATCTCTGTGTAAGACTCTTTTAAGAACTTACACAGAGGACACAGAGGCAGCACAGAGTTTCACAGAGGACTTTTTCTACAGCCTCAAACTTATAAAGCCCTTGTTTACATTGTAATACTATTAGGTTGACGGCTTTGCGAACTTTGCGTAATCCCTTGGCGTGCTTTGCGGTTAATGGATTTTTGATTTCCCGGACGCCAACATCTTAATTAATAATATTTTAATATATTTGCACGCTAAACTCTGAAATCCAAATTAATATATATGGAATGCCGTGAGGGTTGCGGAGCCTGCTGTATCGCCCTGTCAATATCATCCGTGATTCCCGGAATGCCGGATGGCAAGCCGGCAGGGGTGAGGTGTATTCATCTGCGTGAGGATTACAGCTGCGCCATTTACAATCATCCTTCCAAGCCTAAGGTCTGTACAGACTTTACAGCAGAACGGGAGTTTTGTGGTTCAGACAGGGATGAAGCTATGAGAATATTGTTCTCGCTATCTGATACCACCAAACACTAATAGCTTTAAACCTAAAAGCAATAATTTAAAAACGGATATTCACAAAAATTTTGGGCTGTTGGGAAAGTCAAAATCCATTAACCGCAAAGGACGCGAAGGTTTGCGCAAAGTGCGCAAAGACAAATCATTGATATTATGGTTTTTGCGACCTTTGCGTCTTCCCATTGCGACCTTTGCGGTTAAAAAAAGTTCTTCAAAAATCACAATACCATCTTACAGCTTGGGATAGTCAATGACTGGAGGAATAGACGATTTTGCCGCCGGTAATCGTATAATCAACCTTCGTCTTCATTATTTCTGTCTCAGGAATTGTAAGCAGGTCTTTATCAGTAATTACAATATCTGCAAGGTAACCGGCTTTGATCATACCTTTCCTGTCTTCCATGAATTGGGCATATGCTGATCCGAGGGTATAATATCTTATTGCATCAGTCATTGAAATTTTCTGTTCAGGATACCAACCGTCGCCTTCCTCTCCGAGTCTCTCTTTCCTTGTCACCGAGGCGTAGAGTCCTTCCATCGGATTGAGCGGTTCAACCTGATAATCTGTACCGAAAGCTATTGCTGCCCCGGCATCCGCAAGGCTTTTCCAGGCATACGCTCCCTTTGCTCTTTCAGGGCCAATGCGTTTTGTACAGAATTTTTTGTCGGATATGCAGTGAGTGGGTTGCATCGATGCTATAACCCCAAGCTGTGCAAACCTTGGAATGTCCGAAGGCTGCAGAGTCTGGGTATGTTCATCCCTGTGGCGGCTGTTGCGTTTGCCATTCATTTTCTGCGCAGTCTCGAATGCATTGAGAGTCCAGTTATTACCTTTATCACCAATAGAGTGGACTCCGATCTGGAAACCCATTTTATCGGCTGTAATTACCATATTTTCAAATTCTTCATAGGGCATCATTGACAGACCGGAGGTAGCAGGATTATCAGAAAACGGTTCAAACATAAGGGCAGTGCCTGAACCGATTGTACCATCAATAAATGCTTTAAGGTATCCGAATCTTATCCAGTTGCCTTCACGCGGATATTTTTTCTCAAGTGTCAGATATTTTTTCAGGATCAGAGTATCGGCTGAAAGCGATTCTCCTATATCAATTCTGCATGTCAGAAGATCTTCCTTTTGCAGCTTCTCATATGCTTCAAAATCACCGCTCCCCGGAACCTGAATGCTTGTTACTCCGAGTTCCCTGGCTTCCCTGACAGCAAGAAGATAACCCTGCCAGGTTCTTTCATCCTCCTCTTCCCTGCTCCTGGTGGGTTTAGATTCTCCGGTAACTATAAGGCTTTCTGCATTTTCCTTCAATATGCCTGTTGGCTCACCGGTTACAGGATCTTTTTGTATCTCCCCGCCGAAAGGATTGACACTGTTTTTTGTAATACCCGATGCTTTCAATACAAATGAGTTTACAAGTACAGAATGCCCGTCCGCTCTGCTGAGAACAACCGGGTTCGCCGGTGATACCTTATCGATAAGTTCCTTTGCAGGCCACTTTTTATCGATGAACATCTCATGTTCCCAGTGGCCGCCCTTTATAAGCTCTCCCGGCCTTGACTTTGCAACCTGCGCCCTGACTTTTTCCGTAATCACCGAGGGATCAGTAGTATACCTCAATTCAATATAGTCAGGGTCCAGCGGACCGAAATGCACATGAGCATCATTGAATCCGGGCATGACGAGCCTGCCTGCGGCATCGATAACCTTTGTTGTTCCTTCCAGGATCATTCCCGATATTTCTTTTGTTGAACCGACTGCAACTATGCTTTCACCTCTGATTGCAATAGCTTCAGCAGCAGGATTATCCTTGTCGATAGTCAGAATTTTCCCGTTTATGATTACGAGATCGGCTTTTTCCTTTCCTGAACATGAACTGAGATATGCCATGGATATTATTGATAAGGAAATGAATATATGTTTCATATTAATGTGTTTTGAATGTTGAAATATACATATTTAAAAACACAAAATTTACATGGGATTACACAAATAAAAATTGAGAAGTGCCCGGAGTGCACTCCGGACTGCAGCTCACTTAAAGTTCTACGCATAACTGCCTGCAAATTGAGAGTTAAGAATTTTTATTGAATTAAAATTATGTCAGCACTTTCAAAAAAGGTATTTTCGCAAAAATTATTATTATGAACATTGCGCTAATAGGTTATGGCCGTATGGGTCATGAGATCGAAACAATAGCCTTGAAAAGGGGGCATGTAATAAAGCTGATTATTGATATAGACAACAGGGATGAACTTCGTGAAGATAAAATGTCAGAGGTTGATGTAGTTATAGAGTTTTCATCTCCGGACGCTGCTTTTGATAATATTTCGAGGTGTCTTGAATTATCAGTTCCTGTAGTTTCAGGAACGACCGGGTGGCTTGACGATTATGAAAAAGCTGTTGAGATCTGTAAAAGGAGAGATACAGCGTTTATTCATTCTTCAAATTACAGTATCGGGGTCAATATTTTCTTCCGGCTTAATGAAGAACTAGCCCGGCATCTGTCGGCGTATGAAGAATATAGTGTAAGTATCGAGGAGATTCATCATATAAAAAAGCTTGATGCTCCCAGCGGTACGGCAATAACGCTGGCTCAGGGAATATCTGGCAGCCATCCAAAGTATGAAGGATGGTGTTTTGAAAATGAGAAGAAGGATAAGTGTGTTCCAGTAAAATCTGTTCGTGAAGGAGATGTTCCGGGCATTCATACTGTTACCTGGAATTCGGAAATAGACTCCATCAGCATACGACACGACGCGAAGAACAGAAAGGGATTAGCAATGGGAGCAGTGGTGGCAGCCGAGTTTATTCATTCCAGAAAAGGAATTTTCACAATGCGTGATGTAATGGGATTCTGATAATTATTTTTACTTTTACTGATACAAAAAAAATAAATATGAAGCAATATTTCACTGGAAATTATAGACGTTTTGCAATTGTAGCAATTATTTATCTTCTGATTGTTATCTGGATTGGCAACTACTGGCTGCTGCTTGGCCTTGGAATCATTTATGACCTGTATATCACTGAAAAGGTTAACTGGACTTTCTGGAAAAAGCGTAACGGAAAGAACAGCGCTTTTGTTGAATGGCTTGATGCTTTGATATTTGCAGTAATAGCTGTTACTCTTATCAATATTTTTCTTTTTCAGAATTACCGTATTCCCACACCCTCTATGGAAAAGTCACTTCTTGTAGGTGATCATCTTTTTGTGAGCAAACTGGCTTATGGTCCAAGGATGCCGAATACTCCCCTTGCATTTCCATTCACACAGAATACAATGCCTTTAACAAATGGTCAGTCGTGGTCAAATCTTGTCATCTGGAAGTATAAGCGTCTGCTGGGCTGCGGCAAGGTGAAGAATAATGATCCCATCGTATTTAACTTTCCGGCCGGTGACACTGTAGTGCTTGAGGAAACCACTACAAGTTATTACGAGATTGTAAGGCGGAGTGCAAGGGATCTGAAAACAAGAGACAGTTACAGCGGATCAGCCCTAAAACCCGACAGTTATTATATGCAGATGGCACGCAATGAGATCCGTGGGAAATATACCGTTATCTACAGACCTGTTGACAGGAGGGATAATTATGTGAAAAGATGCATCGGAATACCGGGGGATACTCTTTTGATTAAATCCGGCGTCTTGTTTATTAATGGGAAAGCGGTTGAGGACAACCAGACACAGCAGACAACCTATGTTGTGCAGACAAACGGGACAACAATAAATCCGAAAGCCTTTGAAAGGATGAATATTTACAGGTCTGATCAGTCAATGATATCAGGATCAGCCTATCTTATGCCACTCACAAGGTCGAATGCCGAGACCATAAGAAGGTTTTCGAATGTTAGTGAGGTGTCACCGGTAATTGCTCAGGCCGGCGAATTCGCTCCGCATATTTTTCCGTATAATCCTGTGTATGCATGGAATGAGGATAACTTTGGGCCAATCTGGATACCATCCCAGGGGTGCGGTTGTTAAGCTTGATACATCCAATCTCTGTCTTTATGAACGTATAATCGATGTATATGAAGGAAACGATCTGAGAGTTGAAGGAGATAAGATCTTCATCAATAATGTTCAGTCAGACAGCTACACGTTTAAGATGAACTATTACTGGATGATGGGGGATAACCGTCATAATTCGGCAGACTCAAGGTACTGGGGCTTTGTTCCCGAGGATCATGTTGTTGGGAAACCGAAATTTATCTGGCTCTCTCTTGATAAGGAATCAAAAGGCATAAAGAAGATCCGTTTTAACAGGATGTTCATGAAGGTGAGATAATACCTAAACCCTTGGAGAAAGATGAAATCCATTAACCGCAAAGCACGCTAAGGTTTTCGCAAAGTACGCAAAGACATCTTTGCGATCTTTGCGTCTTTCCTTGGCGACCTTTGCGGTTAAAAAGCCTTAGCCCCTGAAAATAAAAAAAGGGACCTACTTTCGTGGTCCCTTTCTTATATGTAAAAATTACCTATTTTACTTTTTCAACGATTGCCTTAAAGGCTTCAGGATGATTCATTGCAAGATCTGCAAGGGTTTTCCTGTTAAGTGTAATACCTTTTTTTGCAACTTTTCCGATGAATTCGGAATAACTCATATCATACTGGCGTACACCGGCATTTATTCTCTGTATCCATAAAGCTCTGAATAAGCCTTTTTTCTTCTTTCTGTCACGGTATGCATACCCTAAACCTTTATCGAGGGTATTTTTTGCAACTGTGATTACATTTCTTCTTGAACCGAAATTTCCTCTTGTCTGGCTAAGAACCTTTTTTCTTCTGGCTCTTGACGCGACTGCATTTACTGATCTTGGCATAACTCATTTTTTTTGAATGTCAGCGGTCTGCTAATTGACTCTTATTTGCTGAACAATCTGTTAGTACTATATTAATTTTATCAATCGGATAACAATTATCTCATTGCCAGCATAACCTTAACATTCTTAAGGTCTGTTTTATGAACCTGGCCTGCATAAGTAAGATTTCTCTTACGCTTTGTTGATTTTTTGGTCAGGATGTGGCTTTTAAATGCATGTTTCCGTTTGATCTTTCCTGTTCCGGTCAAAGTAAATCTCTTCTTTGCGCCGGGATTAGTTTTCATTTTTGGCATCTTTCTATCTCAAATATATTAAAAAACTATTTTTTCTTCTTTGGTGAAAAAGATACAATCATTCTTTTTCCTTCAAGTCTTGGAAGCTGTTCCACTTTTCCATATTCTTCAAGGTCATTGGCGAATCGAAGCAGGAGTACTTCTCCCTGTTCCTTGAACAATATTGATCTTCCTTTAAAGAACACATATGCCCTTACTTTTGCTCCCTCTTCCAGAAAACGGATAGCGTGTTTGAGCTTAAAGTTATAATCGTGATCATCAGTATTCGGTCCGAATCTTATCTCCTTAACAACAACTTTTGAGGCTTTGGCCTTTATTTCCTTCTGTTTTTTCTTTTGTTGGTAGAGAAATTTCTGATAATCAACTATTCTGCAGACAGGTGGATCTGCATTTGGAGAAATTTCCACAAGATCAAGTTCCAGTGTATCTGCAAGCCGGAGGGCATCCTGAATGTTCATCACATCTGATTCTACCTCTTCGCCGACTACTCTGACCACTCTGGCTGTGATCCTTTGGTTAATTTTGTGAGCCGGCTGGGTGATCCTTGCCGGGCTTCGCTTAATTGGTAAAGCTATAGCTCTTTCCTCCTTCTTTTAGTTAATACTTTCTTTGTATGGTGCATTAAAATGCAATCTCTTTTTTAATTTCCGAGTCAATAAAACTCACAAATTCTTCAATTTTCATGCTTCCTTTATCACCCTCACCCTGCTTTCTGACGGCGATTGTTCCGTTTTCAACCTCTTTTTCACCTATTACAAGAAGGTAGGGAATTCTCTTTAATTCATTATCCCTGATCTTCTTACCTATTTTTTCGCTACGCTCGTCAATTAGTGTGCAAATATCGGAATTATTTAGAATTTCCAAAACTTTTAAAGCATAATCATTGAATTTTTCGCTTATAGGCAAAATGACTGCCTTTTCAGGTGCCAGCCAAAGAGGGAATTTCCCGGCAGTATTTTCTATAAGCACTGCAACAAACCGTTCCATCGATCCGAAGATAGTCCTGTGGATCATTACCGGCCTGTGCTTCTGATTATCGCTTCCGTTGTAGACAAGTTCAAATCTTTCAGGGAGGTTATAATCAACCTGGATAGTACCAAGCTGCCATTTTCTTCCGATGGCATCTTTCACCATGAAATCAAGCTTTGGGTCCGTAAAATGCTGCTTCGCCTGTAACAACAGTGGTCTCCAGACCTTTTTCTGCAGCAGCTTCTATTATATCCCTTTCAGCCCTTTCCCAGTTTTCATCAGAGCCAATATATTTCTCTTTGTTATCAGGATCCCGGAGCGATACCTGCGCAGTGAAATCATTGAAATTAAGTATCCTGAAAACATAAAGTATCAGATCGATAATACTCTTTGAACTCATCCCTCAGCTGATCGGGCCTGCAGAAGTGATGCGCATCATCCTGGGTGAATGACTCGTACCCTTGTCAGTCCGTGCAGTTCCCCGCTCTGTTCATACCTGTATACCGTTCCGAATTCAGCCATCCTGAGCGGGAGGTCCTTATAAGAATGCGGTGTTGCATTGTATATCTCGCAGTGGTGGGGACAATTCATCGGCTTGAGCATGAACTGCTCACCTTCCTGTGGTGTTGAAATTGGCTGGAAGGAGTCGGCGCCGTATTTCTCAAAATGGCCTGATGTCTTGTAAAGATTCACATTGCCTATATGAGGTGTTGTTACGATCTTGTATCCCCTTTTCCTCAGGAGCCCGGTGAGAAATGTTATAAGATTCTGTCTTAAATCCGATCCTTTTGGCATCCAGAGCGGGAGTCCCATTCCAACCTTCTGAGAAAAGGTAAATAATTCAAGTTCTTTACCTATGCGTCCTGTGATCCCTTCTCTTTGCCTCTTCAAGAAAAACAAGATATTCATCGAGCAGTTTTTGTTTCGGGAAAGTGATTCCGTAAATCCTTGTGAGCATTTTGCGCTTTTCATTGCCCCGCCAGTAGGCACCGGCAACACTTAGAAGCTTGATTGCTTTCATCGGCTCTGTGGATGGGAGATGTGGTCCCCTGCAGAGATCAGTAAAATTTCCCTGGGTATATAGTGTTATTGTGCCGTCTTCGAGTTCACTTATAAGCTCAACCTTGTACTCATCACCTTTTTTTGTGAAAATATCGAGAGCATCTTTTTTGCTCACCTGTTTTCTGCTGTATGTAAGGTTTTTTGCAGCCAGCTCCTTCATCCTGTCCTCAATAGCCTTGAGATCTGCATCTGTAATAACCTTGTCATCACCTGGATCAACGTCGTAATAGAAACCGTTCTCGATTGCAGGCCCTATTCCAAATTTCATTCCCGGATAAAGTGATTCGAGCGCTTCAGCCATAAGATGGGCGGAGGAGTGCCAGAAGGCATGCTTTCCCGCTTCATCGTCCCACTTGTGAAGCTTAACCGATGCATCCTTATCTATAGGTCTTGTAAGATCCCATATTTCACCGTTGACAGTGGCACTGTAAACCTCTTTCGCAAGGCGTGGACTTATCTGTTCAGCTATCTCTAAACTACTTATTCCTTCCTTGTATTCTCTTGCAGTTCCGTCAGGAAAAGTTATCTTTATCATTATTATTGCATCTTTTTATTGGAGTGCAAAGGTAATTATAATTTTTAAATTTGACTTTTAAAATGTTGTGCTATCGTTGTAAAATTTAAGATATTATTCACTTTTAAATTCATGGCACATTATTTGGGAACTGCATTTAAATCAATTTATATATTCAACATGAAAAAGATTTTCTACTTCGCCCTTCTGATTCCATTTATTCTGGCTTCCTGCGAAAAAACACCAGTGGCAGTATTTCATACAGATACACTTGAGCCTGAAGTCGGTCAGGATGTAATTTTTTACAATGATTCCCAGGATGCCAACAGGTTTGAATGGGATTTTGGAGACGGTTATATAACAAATGAGGCAAATCCAAGGCATATCTTTAATGCTACCGGAACATATGAGGTTAAATTGACTGCAATATCAAAAAGCAATCTTGAGGATAAGGCTTCACTTACCTTAACTGTTATGGTACCTACTCTACTCGAGATCACAGTGCTTGAATATTATGACGAGTATGTGGTTCCGGATGCCAGCATAATTCTCTATCCGACTCTTCCGGATTGGGAGGATCAGACAAATATGGTTGCCGAAGGATTTTCTGATCAGTATGGGGTTGCAGTTTTTGCAGGACTTGATCCGTTTATTCACTATGTGGATGTATATGAACAGGATCATGATAATTATGCTCTTGCCGCTGAAGATGTTGGATTTATCCGGACACCTGAAATTCTGCCTCATGTGATAAACAGATTCATTGCATATGTGGATATTGTTCAGCATACAAAAGGTGCAATGAATGGGACACGTCCCGAAACCGGAAAGAGGACATTAGTTATCAGGAAACTTGAGAGGAAGGCGGCAGATAAGATCCAGCCTCCGCTCGATTCAGCGACTGAGAACTGGCAGGAGCTGTATAACCGCAGGGTGAATAAAAATCAATAGCAATATCTTTCTTCTCTGTGTCCCTCTGTGTCTTCTCTGTGTCCCTCTGTGTAATAAGGAATTAAGAACTTACACAGAGATCACTGAGAAGACACAGAGTTACACAGAGAACTATTACACAACATCTATTTTGTAACCGGAATTACCTTTTCAAGTTCCTTCTTAACGATTTCGGTCCACACAGCATATCCTTGACTGTTAAGGTGGAGCTTGTCATCAACGAATAATTCGGTTTTTGGATTTCCATCGCTGTTAAGAAAAGCAAAATCGGTACGGATAAACCAGGTGTTTCTGTTATGATCGCAGATCTCTTTTATCGTGCTGTTTGCTTTTTGAATTTCATTCCAGGCTCCCCATCTTGCAGCGGTAGGGGTTACCGCAATCCAGAATACGGGTGTGTCAGGATGAGTTTTCCGGATAGTTTTCAGTACATATTTAAAGAGCGTTCCTACTTCTTTTGGACTTTTATCCGTCTCGCTTCCGGTTATGTCGTTTGCTATGAAGATAACGATCGCCCTGCATTGATGTGGTGCAAATATACGGTCCGAATAAACAGCAAAATCACTCAGTTTTGCCCCTCCATAGCCGCGCTGGATAACAGGATACGGCGACATGTCTTCTGCAAGCGTGGTCCATAATCTTATGCTTGAGCTGCCTGCAAAGAGAACGGCATCTTTTGAATATGACTCACTCTTGTCGAGTTGTTCAAATTTCTGAATCTCATTTTCCCATGACAGGACCTCCGGCAGATCCTTGTATTTGTTAATAGGTGAACATGATAATACCGTAAAGGATAATATCAGAAGCAGATAATTACGCATTATATTAATTTTTGATTTCATTCCTAAAAGTAATATTTATTCTGTTAAAAAGTCAGAAGGATATTCACTTTGAACTCTCCCATTTTTAGATGGCAATAAATAAAATTTTTACAAAAAAAAAGTTACGTTTGTAAGAGATATATTAAAAATCCAACCACTCATTAAAAATCAGATGGCAAAAAGCGGGTTATTCATAACAAAACCACTTCCTCAGTTATTCAGTGAATCAAAGGAATCAGGTGGGTTAAAAAGATCTTTGACGGCACTGAATCTTACAACACTGGGAATCGGAGCCATAATAGGAGCCGGCATATTTGTCCTGACCGGACAGGCAGCTGCCCAGTATGCAGGTCCTGGTATTGTTTTATCATTTATAATATCTGGTCTGGCATGTGGTTTTGCAGGTTTGTGTTATGCAGAATTTGCCTCAATGATTCCGATTGCAGGAAGTGCTTACACCTATTCATATGCAACCCTCGGTGAATTTCTTGCCTGGATCATAGGATGGGATCTTATTCTCGAGTACCTTTTTGCAGCTTCTACTGTTGCTGTAGGCTGGTCAGGATATGTTGTGAGTTTTCTGAAAGATCTCAATATTTTTATTCCTCCTCAGTTTACAGGAGCTGTGGGCACTGTAATGGTAGATGTTCCGAACATGGGATGGAAGCCATTATCCGATACTTTTGCACAAACACTTGCAGCCTCAGGTATCCAGGTTGATACACTGGCTCATGTTACATGTGTTATCAATCTTCCTGCCATGTTCATCGTAGCGCTCTTATCCACGCTTCTTGTTATCGGGATACGGGAGTCGGCAAACTTCAATAACGTTATGGTAATAACCAAAGTATCGGTAATAATTCTGTTTATAGCGATTGGTTTTATGTTTGTAAAATCGGCAAACTGGCATCCCTTTATTCCTGCAAACAAGGTTGAGAGCGCTCCGTTTTCTGATTATGGCGGGTTCTGGGGCTGGATGAGAGCCTATAGCCATGAGTTTGGTAAATATGGCATTAGCGGTGTTCTGAGGGGAGCAGGTGTTATCTTCTTTGCCTATATTGGTTTTGATGCGGTTTCTACAGCTGCCCAGGAGGCTAAGAATCCTCAGCGTGATATGCCTGTTGGTATACTCGGATCGCTGGGTATCTCCACAGTTTTATATATACTCGTTGCCATAGTACTCACAGGAATCGTTAGTTACACCACACTGAATGTGGCTGATCCTGTAGCTGTGGGTGTTGATGCGATGGGGAAGGGGATGTTCTGGCTCAGGCCTATTGTGAAGGTTGCAGCCATAGCCGGATTAAGTTCTGTTATTCTTGTCATGCTCATGGGACAGCCAAGAATTTTCTTTTCAATGTCTAAGGATGGTCTTCTGCCGCCAGTTTTTTCAAAGGTTCATCCTAAATTCAAAACACCCTATGTAAGTACAATAATTACAGGAAGCATTGCAATGATTGTCTCAGGAGTACTGCCGATAAGCATACTTGGAGAACTTGTGTCAATCGGGACACTGCTGGCTTTCATAATTGTCTGCATTAGCATCATTGTGTTGCGAAAATCGAAGCCAAACATTGAACGTCCCTTTAAAACACCATGGGTACCAACAATTCCTATACTTGGAGCATCAATCTGCTTTATTCAGATGGCGGCACTGCCATTGGATACATGGTTAAGGCTTATTATCTGGATGGCTATCGGCTTCGGGATCTATTTCTTCTACGGGATCAATCACAGCAAGCTAAGACAGGCAGCTGACAAGAAATAACCTAAGATAATAATCTCTGTGAACCTCTGTGACTTCTCTGTGTGCTCTGTGTAACTTTTTAAAAACTTACACAGAGGTCCACAGAGAACCACAGAGCTCACAGAGGTTGAAAATTATTTCAGATCGTCGGAAAAGACCGATGCAGGAAGGTTTCTCAGGTTGTACCTGGATGCCATGGCTTCACCATATGCGCCTGCAGATCTTATTGCCAGCAGATCTCCCCGTTTTGTCTCAGGCAGTTCTGTATATTTTGCAAATGTATCGGATGACTCGCATACAGGGCCCACCACATCATACCTGTAGATATGTCCCTTTGATGTAAGGTTTTCTATCTTGTGATGAGCCTGGTAGAGAGCAGGCCGGATAAGATCTGTCATACCGGCATCTATTATTGCAAACATTGTATTGCTACCGTTTTTGATGAAAAGAACCCTTGAAATCAGGCTTCCGCATTGTCCTATTATTGAGCGCCCCGGTTCAAGATGAAGTGTCTGTCCGGGCCGCAGATTGATAAACTCATTGAGCAATGAGAAATACTCTTCAAATAGTGGCTTTTTCTCAGGATTTTCATAGTCAATGCCAAGTCCTCCGCCCACATTTATACTTGTCAGATCAATGCCATGGGATGAAAACCACTCCTGCAATTCATTGATCCGTGCGCAGAGGCTCTTGAAAACAGACATCCTTGATATCTGCGATCCGATATGAAAGTGGATCCCTATCAGTCTTACATTGTATAGTGTTGCCAGTCTCTTTATGACTTCATCGATCTCCCAGGTGTTGATTCCGAATTTGCTCTCCTCGATTCCGGTTGTAATATACTTGTGAGTATGAGCTTCGATATAAGGATTTATCCGCAGGGCTATCGATGCCGTCTTGTTCACTTTTAAGGCAAGCTCGTTAATTACTTCGATTTCCGGTATTGATTCGCAGTTAAAGCATGAAATACCCGCCTGAAGTGCTGCTTCAATATCTTTATCGGTCTTGCCGACTCCGGCAAAGACTATGCCTGAGGGCTTAAAACCTGCCTCGATGGCAGCCGCAATTTCATTCCAGCTTACGCAATCTGCTCCCAGTCCATAAGATGAAATTATTTTCAATATCCTCGGATTTGAATTGGCCTTTAAAGCATAATGAGCCATGAATCCCGAGTTATGCGATTCTTTACTTACTATTTCAAGGGTAGATCTTAAAATATCAAGATCATAAAAGTAGAATGGAGTTTCGATTTCCCGGAATTTCCCTATTGTATAATCACTGATCATTTTTCGCGTTAAAAAGATGTTTACTGAGTAGTCGCAAAGCCTGTGTTTTGTTTTTCGTATCAATGAGAAGTGACAGGCTGTTCGGACTTCCTCCATACGAGATCATTTTGAGTGGTATTGTATTCAGGGCCTCGAATATCTCAGGCGCCGACCCTGTGCGTTCAGTTCTGAAGTCTCCAACGACACACACGATTGAAAGATTTTCTTCTACCTCGACTGTTCCAAGTTCTTTCAGATCATTTGCAATCTGTTTGAGGAACTCCGGATTATCTATTGTGATTGAGACTGATACTTCAGAAGTCGTAATCATGTCAATTGGGGTCCTGTAGGCTTCAAAAATCTCAAACACTTTCCTCAGAAATCCGTAAGCCATGAGCATCCTGTCAGATCTTATCCTTAACGCTGATATTCCATCTTTGGCGGCCACCGCCTTGTAATCCTGAAGTATGCATTCAGATGTGATAAGAGTGCCCGGATCATCAGGCTCCATAGTATTCTTCAGTCTTACCGGTATGTTTTTTTCGCGGGCAGGATTGACGCTTGACGGATGTAATATTTTGGCACCAAAGTATGCCAGCTCAGCTGCTTCGTCGAAAGATATCTCACGGATCACTTCGGTATGTTCAACAAAACGGGGATCATTGTTGTGGAACCCGTTAATATCGGTCCAGATCTGGATCTCCGAGGCTTTTACAGCTGCACCGATCAGTGATGCAGTAAAGTCGCTGCCGCCCCTCTTGAGGTTGTCTATCTCACCATAGGCATTTCTGCAAATAAATCCCTGTGTGATTATAATATCGTCAGTGACATACTTCTTAAGTTCCCTTCTCAGGTTTTCTTTAATATAGAATGCATCGGGTTCTCCGTCCTTGTCTATGCGCATGTAACACAAAGCAGGCAGCAGAACGGATTTGATTTTTCTTTCCTGTAGCAGCATATGAAAAAGAGAGGTTGAAATCAGCTCGCCCTGAGCCAGAATTGCTTTCTCCTGCAGTTTTGTAAATACCCTCAGTGTAAAATTCCTGATGTATTCAAAATGTGAATCAATAAGCTCATGGCCCGAATTTCTGAATTCATCCGTTGAGAAGAGATCATCGACTACCTTATGGTACTTCGATCTGAGCTCATCATTTTTAGCAGAGGCTTCGTCTATCTTGTCGGCAAACAACAGATCAGTGATCTCAACAAGGTTGTTTGTCGTACCCGACATGGCCGACAGAACCACAATCTTTCTTTCACTATCACATATCAGCGGAATAAGCGCTTTCATCCTGTCCGGATTACCGACTGATGTTCCGCCAAATTTCATTATTTTCATATCTCTAAATTAAATTTCAAAAAAAAACCTGCTTTCATTCGCAGGTCTGTTATTTTATTTGACATCCATTATTTAAAATGAAGACAATACAGACCCGGGGGAGAGATGCCTGACACACTTCAAGGGCTTTTTAAACATCTGGTTCATAAACTTAAAATCAGAGGGCAAAAATATACTTTTAATTAATACGGAATATTTAATTGGTATATTTTTTGTGTTTCTATAATTTAAGTGATCATTTTAATAGAGAATTTCAAGCAATTTGAAGGGAAATACGAAACAATACCTTATCAATGATCCTTGTAGTTTAGCGGAGTAATAACTGTGACAAATATTTTGATTTTGACTTTTTTCAGTTAACAATCTTTTATTTTGATTTTTTTATTATTTTTGCGGCGCTGTTAAGGACAATTAAACAGTAAGTTCTTTTCCGGAGCAGGCCCAGATGGCGAAATTGGTAGACGCGCTAGTTTCAGGGACTAGTGTCAGCAATGATGTGCAGGTTCGAGTCCTGTTCTGGGCACTTAAATGGTTCAGTGCGCAGAGCGCAGAGCACAGGGCAGTTAACCCTGAGCTAAAAGCCCTGAGCCCTGAGTTAAATCGCCCAGATGGTGAAATTGGTAGACACGCCAGCTTGAGGGGCTGGTGCTCGCAAGGGTGTGCAAGTTCGAGTCTTGTTCTGGGCACAAAAAAAGAGGCTGATATTCAGCCTCTTTTTTTTTGCCCCATTGTAACTAGTTGGAGAATTTATTTTATTTCTATTTCACAGCTTTCAGAACGAAGTCCTTCACTCCCTGCTGTCAATATTACTTTCCCGGATTTCCCTGTAGGCCGTACTATAGCCAGGCACCGTCCATGGTAAGCCCTGCAGCTGTCAGCCTGGAAGCTTTTCGGATCCCGTGGATTACCATTATCTACAGCCACGAGTTCTGCCCTCTCCATCAACTTTAAACGACACACTGGCCTCAGAATCTGTTACTCTGCGGCCTTTCGAATCGGTGAGCTCTATTGTAAGATAAGCAAGATCATTCCTGTTGCTTGTGATTTCCGTTCTGTCCGGAGTAATTTTTAGCCTTTCTGCAGGGCCTGTGGTTATCAGTGATTTTACAGCCACTTCCTTACCGCCGGAGAAAGCAATTGCCTTAAGCTCTCCAGGCTCATAGGGTACGCTGAAGAGATATGTAAATTTCGAATCAGGTGTTGATTTCTGCGAAGCGATTAGCTTTCCATTCAGTTCAAGTTTCACCTCTTCGCATTTTGTGTATACACGTATCTTCATATTTTTTCCTTCGTTGCCTGGCCAGTTCCAGCCCTGATATTCGCGATACCATCCCCATGCTCTTATCATCCATTCTTTTCCGGCAGGTGGAATCTCTTCAGCTGCCATCTCGAGCTTACTCCTGTCCCATACAACATCACGGTAATAAGACTGCTGCTTTTTGTATCCGATAAGGTCAATATCCCCGCAGTTGGCATTCATCCATGGCCAGCACATTGTAGTCGAATCAGTCATTACCTGACCGATGCCTGCCTCTCCAAGATAATCCATCCCGGTCCAGACAAAATCGCCGGTAACATACGGCTTTTCAGTCGCCATTTTCCAGTTCTGATAAATATCCAGGGCAAACGATTCTGTTCCTGCAATAACCCTCTCAGGATATGTTGAATGGTCCTTTTCATATTCTCCGAAAACATAGTTATAGCTGCACAGATCAAATAATGCAAATGCAGGAGCTGAATCTTCCCACTTGCGTCCTTTTGTCTCCCAGAATTCGCAGATAGCTTCAGTAACAGGCCTTGTAATATCAATACTTTTTATGATGCCGATCAACTCCTTTGCTATTCTAAGTCCTGAAGAATCTGCACGTTCGGAGATCTCGTTGCCGATGCTCCAGATTATGACAGATGGATGATTCCGGTCTCTCAGAATCATCGAACGTAAATCTTTTTCATGCCACTCATTGAAGAAAAGGTGATAATCATCCGGACGTTTAGGTTTCTGCCACATGTCAAAAGCCTCATCCATCACGAGCATGCCATATCTGTCGCATGCATCCAGAAATCCCTGGGAAGGAGGATTATGACTCGTTCTGATAGCATTGAATCCGTTCGCTTTCAGGATTTCTATCCTGTGCTGATCAGCCCGGTCAAGTGCAACAGACCCGAGCGGACCGTTATCATGATGAATGCATGCCCCTTTAAGTATTACATGTTTGCCGTTCAATAAAAAACCTTTTTCCGGACTGAATGATATACTTCGTATACCAAAGGATGTCTCCTCAGAGTCAAGAACTTTTCCATCACTGATCAACTCTGTTTTAAGGGTATAGAGGAAGGGAGTCTCGTCAGACCAGAGTTCCGGTGAAAGAACATCAATAAGCTGTTCATTTTCTGTCTTTTCTCCTGCATTCAGTTTTTCATTCTTTTCCTCACTGATAACTTCTTTTCCTTCAGGGGAAAGGATAGTATTTTTTACAGTGAATTGAACTACTGTGCCAGAGTTGTTACTTACCGAGACCACAGCTTTAATTTTTGATTTTTCCTTCGAAACTTCCGGTGTGGTAACAAAAACACCCCAAACGGGAATGTTCAAATTATCCGTTACTCTTAGCCAGACATGGCGGTAGATGCCTGAGCCTGAATACCAGCGACTGTTTTCTCCGATGTTTTTAACAAGCACCGCAATTGAATTTTCCTGTCCGGGCTGGTTCAGATAATCATTGAGCCTGTAGAAAAAAGGTGTGTAGCCATGTTTGTGAGAACCAAGGTGATGACCGTTTATCCATACATCCGATTCCATATAAACACCATCGAAATAAATAGAAAGCTCCTTCCCCTGATCAGCTTTATCCACGATAAATGACTTCCGGTACCAACCTGTTCCTCCGATAGTATAGCTTGTATAAAAGAGACCAATACTTTTCTTATCGAACGGTCCAACGACTTCGCCTTCCTTCTGATCCGGCAAATCTTCTATACTCCAGTCATGCGGCAGGTCGGTCTTTCTCCACTTGCTATCGTCAAAGCCCGGGGCTTCAGCCCCTGTAAGCTCACCTTTGAAAAATCTCCAGTCTGAATCAAAAAGTCTGAAGCGATCAGTCGTTCGTGGCGCTACAAAAGAAGGCGCTAATGTATTTGAATCCTTAATTATGGAGGTTTGTGGCGTTTTACAGGCTGACATAACAGCCAGAAGTAATATTGTAATCAGGTATAGCGGTTTCATTTATGACTTTTTATTACAAAGAGGGAGTTTTTAATTCAGGCTTTTATTTTTGAAATGATTGTCAGGGTTTATCAATGTAAAAATAGGCACATGACGAGACATTGTCTGATCTTTCAAAAAGCAGATAACTCATCTTCTCTGAAAAATCAACAGGATCCATCTTTTCATTCGCTTTATAAATAGGATCCTTCATATTGGCAAGATTCTCAATTGCATCAACTCCGGCAAAACCTATCTGCTGAATTGTAACCTTAATATCATTATAAAAATAGACCGGATCAGGGATATGAAAACGATAAAAGGCGTACTGAAAATCTTTTTCATTGGCGATAGTGCATCCCTGGTACTGATTGACATATCTGCCCTGTCCCCAGCCGGTTCCGATATAATCTTCCGTACCTGTTCCGCACAATGTCGGGTGATCAGTATCGCCGTCAATGTATATTTTAACTTCACCCTCTCCCCACCACGACCTTGAATATTTCCTGTCATTGGCCACAACGCTCAGATTTGCACCTATATACCGTCCGGTACCTGAAACTTCAGGAAGGATTTCATAATCCTTTCCTGGTACAGTTGCGGTCTGTTGATTAAAGTAAGCATGAAAGTAGAGGACATTTTCATCAACCCTGTCTCCTAAAGTATAGTCTACATCATAAAAGAACATAGCGACATCTTTCTGCGTGGTATTTCTGACTACGATCTTCATGCTCTTTTTAAACGGCATTGGGATATAACAATTAAAGCTCCGGCCTTCAGGGCTTGAGAAAAGTGCATTTTCAAAAACAGACATTTGTCCCAGACCATGATTAAAGAAGTCACCTAATGGAGCCGATACAGCCGGACTGGCAGCACCATCCCAGAACATCTCAATCGTTATTCCCCTTAGTAGTTCAGGTGTCCGCTCGTCTATTGTAAGCCATATCCTTCTTATGATCCCGCTGGTTCCTGATGCTTCAGCGAGTGTTTTATCCTGCCCGGCCTTTAGTCTGAAGGAAGGCGATCCCTTTCTTCCTCCGTTTGACATGCCTCCGCCGCCTTTTTTCCCAGACCAGTTTTCGGCGCTTGCCCAGCGGGTATTTACATCATGGGGTTTGTCAAAAAGGGCTTGTCCATGAGATGTAATTGCAAATAAGATCAAAATGAATGATAGTAGTAAACGGTTCATAAATAATTGTTTTTATATGTTGATTATTTTCAGAGATCGATATGCAATACCTCAAAGCCTGTCGGCCTGTAAATTCCAAAATCTTTGCTCTCTTCGCTGATCCCGAATGTCTTTTCTTCCCCGGGCTTCAGTTCATCTATTAATACCTTCTGATCACCGGATTTAATCGTATAATTACGGACTATATAACTTGGTATGCCTGTTTTGCCTCGCAGACTGATAAATACTTTCCCGTCTTTTTTTGAAATTTTCTGTATTTCAACGGGCGAACTGATACTTTTTAATGTTTCGTAAGATTTTTTCGGGTTCTGGCGCCCGTCAGAAACACCATGATCGCGTTGAGGATAACCGGTGGAATAATTTTCGCTCCGTTGTGTTCGGTAATCATTCAAACAGAAATAATATTGCCCCCGCAACGTATGGCTTCGATCCGTAAATAGCCAGTCTGCTGAGCCATCTCCCTGGCCCTTCGCTCGTCTCCTCCGTCTTTTGGCGGGTCGCAAAGTCCCCATTCAGAAATTGTCATTGTTTTTCCGGGATATTCACCGATTATTCTGTCGAGTTCACCTGAAATTACGCCGATACTCTTATTATACCATGAACTGTAATACTCATTGAACATCATCATATCGAAATCTGCTGTTGCATCGTAGCGCTCCCGGATTTTCGCCCGGCATTTCAAAGTGCAGGCTGTTAGAGACGTAGGTTGATAACCGCGAAGGGTCGATTGATTTTACATGATCGTAGAGCTGTCTCAATCCAGTCTTTATATATGGTTCATGTGCAAGCAATTCATTTCCGATCCCCCACGAAATAATTGAAGGATGGTTAAAGTGGGCATCGGTCATTTCATCGAGATGCTTCATTCCAAGCGGCAATAAAGTATCGTTTAGAATAGTCCAGATACCCCAGTAAGGAATCTCTTCCTGCACAAGTATCCCATGTCTGTCGCACCAGTCAAAAATATATTCATCCTGCTGCCAGTGGAATCGGGTGAAAATGCAGTTTGCATTTTTCATCAGGTTGAGGTTGGCGTCAAAATCAGCTGTTGATTCAGCCATTCCTTTTTCAAGTTGCGATCCGGGCATCCATTCGACACCCATTAAGCGCATTGGTTCACCATTCAGTACATACCTGTTGTTCTCAACTTTAATTGTCCTGAATCCGAATACAGTCGAAAATTCATCCTTTTCAATACCGTCTGCCAGTAACTTCACGTCAAGCTTGTAGAGATTCGGTGAATCGAAATGCCAGAGCTTTATATTATCAAAACTCAGATCGGCATTAAAGGTTCCGCTTTCGAATTTCCCTTTCAGAAGACCTTCAAAAATCACTGATTGGGTAGGCTGGTTTTCCTCGGTTACAACAGCTTTGAATGTAACTTTTGCTGTATCGATAATTTCAGGATCAACAAAATTCACTTCAATACCGGCAACGCCTCTACCATCCGTTGGTATAGCTGCGACATGAATGTTTCTGATGGCAGATCTGCTTGTAATAACTTCGTATACATTGCGGTAAATTCCTCCATCATTTGACCAGTCATAACTTCTCATGAAGGGGATATTGCTTCTTGAAAATGAATTATCAGCGCAAACTGTCAGTCTGTTCTCTCCGGTCTTCAGATATGGGGAGGCATCGATAAAAAAACGGTTGTAGCCTGAGCCAAGATGTTCGCCGGCTTTATGTCCGTTTACGTAGACAACGGCGTCATGATAGACAGCATCGAACTGGATACGTGTGATTTGTGAAAGCTGTTCATGCGTAACACTAAAAGTACGCTCATACCAGGCTTTGCCTGTATACCTTGCGAGAGCTTTTTCGGCATTCCATGTATGAGGGACCTCCACCTTGCGGACATTCCGGCAGCTAATCCTGTCTCAGCCCATCCGGCAGAATCGCCTGCTGATGTTGAATCAATGAGAAAATTCCATTGTCCGCTTAGAGAAATGACCTGACGTTTTTCTGACTTATTGCATGATATTGCTATTGTACAACAGAGTATAGAAACCAATTGTATGATAAATATTTCCTGGATCTTGTATTTGAATTCAGCATATGTTTTCTTACTTATTAATTATTATAATTAATGGAGAGTAAGTTGATTGCAGTTGTTTCAGATTTACTTCTCAATAGAATCGTAAATTGCCTGCAGGATTTCTGTCCTTATATTCAGATCAGACAGAATGCTGTTATTCCTTGTAGGATATACCCTGTTACAAAGAAAAACATATGTAATTTCGTGTTCGGGGTCAATCCATACAAATGTTCCGGTATAACCTGAATGTCCAAAGCTCGAGGGTGAGGCACCTCTTGTCGGATATGTTTCACTCTGAGGCAGTTCAGAATTGTTAAGCAGTGGTTTGTCAAATCCGAGAGCCCTTCTGTTTCCATTCTCAGGAAACTGAACCCTTGTATATTCTTTCATTACATCCCTTCCGATCACCTGCTCGCCTCCGTAATCGCCCATCCGGCGATAGAGCTCCATTAGCTTCATCAGATCATTTGCAGTGGCGAAAAGTCCGGCATGACCAGATATTCCTCCAAGCATTGCAGAAGTCTCATCATGCACAGTCCCGACAAGCTGCTGTTTTCTGAAAAGTGAATCATATTCTGTCGGGATTATCCTTGTAAGAGGATATTTCTGATCGGGATTAAAAACAATATCGTAAGCCCCGATCTTCCTGTAAATATTTTCAGTAACAAATTCATACCATTTTTGACCTGTCAGACTTTTCAATTATTTCAGGAGTAATAATGAAAGTCAGGTCAGAGTATACATATTTCTTTTCTCCGATCGGGCTTTTCTTTATTTCGGAGAACATCTTCTTCCTGTAATTTTTATTGATGTAAAGTCCATGTGCAACCTCAAGCGGATATTTTTGAGATATTTCATGGCTGTAAATTCTTGTTTTGTATCTGCCATCTTTTTTCATTGTCTCCTTCCAGAAGATAATGAATGGTGTCAGACCTGCCTGATGAGCAAAAATATCCCTCATTGGTATATCGCCCTTGTTTGAATGTTTAAAATAGGGCAGATATTCGCCTAAGGTCTTGTCGGGAGAAAATTTCCCTTCTGTATCAAGCAGCATGAATCCCGGAAGCGATGACGAAATTTTGGACACTGATGCAAGATCAAAAAGATCCTCTTCTTTTACTGGTGTCCGGTTGTCGTATGTCTGATAGCCATAGCACTTTTCAAATATCACGGTTCCTTTTCGTGCCACCATTACCTCACATCCGGGGTATGCCTTTGCATTTAATCCTTCGATAGCCAGTGAGTCAATTTTTCTCTCAAGCATCACTGAGGAGACACCTGCATTTTCAGGTGTTCCGAATTTTAGACGCAGACCTCCCGGTGTTATTATCCCGAAGCCTGATCTCCACTTTTCGTTGATTGTCACAGGAAGAGCTCCCTGCGCACCGATACCTCCGAATATAAGCTGTGCTGCAAGATCCTCAGTATAGTTATTATCCTGATATGCCAGAATAAGCCCGTCAGCCTTTTCAAGTGATTTAATCCGTGCTATACCGTATGGATTACCGAACCAGGTAATAATTGTCTTTTTTTCCGAAGTAAGCCTGTCAATAAACCTGTCAGGGCAGGCTTTATACCGAAGTCCATATTTGGACGCTGATCAAGACCAAATACACCTGCAATCACCAGATCGTATCCGTGTAAGTCTTCTTCAAACAGTGAATCGCATGCTTTTGTATCCGATGGGTCTATAAGTGAAATGATCTGCAGGATGGTATTTTGAAACTCTTTCCTGGTAAGTTGTTATCTTATCACTGTTTATGCCAATTGTGGCTATCCTTATATGCTGCAGGTCTTTTACAGGGATTGTATTCTGGTTATTATTAAGCACTGTAAGTGCATTGGCATACAGATCATTATATAAGTGCTTTTGTTGATCCCGGAGATAGTTCCTTTTCTATATTCACGTCACTGACAGGATTGATCCTGTTCAATCCTGACCAGAATTTAAGCGCAAGGATTTTTCTGCATTTCAAAGCAATATCCTCATCTGTAAGCTTTTTAGCTGTGATATATGCCCTGGTTGCCTTTATAGCTGCATCTACATCAGTGACATATTCAATAACATCATTGCCTGCAGCAAGTGCCCTGGCATCAGCCTCGCCCGGCTGAAAATATTTTGTAATGCCTTTCATATTCATTGCATCTGTTATAACAAGTCCCCTGAAGCCAAGTTTCTTTTTCAGAAGGTCATTGATTATAACCGGTGAAAGTGTTGAAGGAACACCGGTTGAAGAATCGAGCGAAGGAAGATTAAGATGTGCGGTCATTATGCTGCCGGTTCCCGCCTGTATAAGTTCTCTGAACGGAAATAGTTCCATGCTGTCGAGTCTTTCACTTGTATGGGTGATCACAGGCAGGTCATAGTGGGAGTCAACATTGGTGTCGCCGTGTCCGGGGAAATGTTTCCCGGTTGCGATTATCTCCATTATCCTGCATCCCTTTCATGTACATAACGGATTTCCTTGCCACATTATCCCTGTTCTCACCGAACGACCTGTAATTGATAACCGGATTTTTCGGATTGATGTTGATATCTGCAACAGGAGCAAGATTCACATGCATACCAAGTCTTTTGAACTGGTTTGCAACAGCTTTACCGAACATATATATCAGTGAATCATTTTTGATTGCGCCAAGAGTCATCTGGTAAGGGGAATTTTTCAACACTGCCAAGCCTCATCCCTGTACCCCATTCAGCATCCATTGCAATAAGCAGGGGCACTCTTGAAATTTTCTGGTAATAGTTGGTTAGTTCAGCCTGCTTTTCGGCCTTGCCCTGGAAAAAGATAATTCCCCCGATTCCGAATTTTCTTATCATGTCGCTGACTTCAACCTCAGCCTCAATGTCATCATTTGACCATCCTGCAATCCATATAGTCTGAGCGATCTGCTGATCAACCGTAAGAGTTTTGAGCACCGAATCGACCCATGGATGATTCATGTATTCAAGAAAGGGAGGATCTGTCTGCTGAGACCGTGCATTACTGTAAATTAGCAAAGCAGTTGCAAGAATCAGCAGCTGCCTTAATGATTTATCATTTTCATCTGTCAGGATTTTTTTCGGGTATATCACATTATCATATGGAATCATTTCAAAAGTAACACAATTTAATAATGACTGACATCAGCGGAGAAAAAATCATGGCTATATTATCTTTTTCCCGTGATAAAAATTTTCATGCCTGTTTGAATCTGCGGTTATATAATTCACCTGTTTAATCATCTTTAATTATTACTTTTGGATGATTTTACTTCTACTAACCTATGGCAAAAAGCAGTACAAGACTGGTCTCCCTTGATATCTTCAGGGGTATGACAATTGCATTTATGATTATAGTAAATACTCCGGGGAGCTGGAAATATGTTTATGCCCCTCTGGAGCATGCAAAATGGCATGGCTGTACTCCGACAGATCTTGTTTTTCCTTTCTTTCTTTTTATTGTGGGAATCTCAACCTTCTATTCTCTGAAAAAATATGGCAATGAGATTAACGGGAGCTCTCTTTTCAGGATTTTCAGGCGCATGATCAGCCATTTTTGCGGTGGCCATTTTACTCACTATTTTTCCATATTTCGCAAGAGACTATTCAACTGCTCAGAATAATGGGAGTACTGCAGAGGATTGCAATCGCCTATGGTATCGGGGCAACAATTTGTCTGGCATTGAAAAAGGAATATCTCTGGATTGTAACAGCTGTTCTCCTTCTTCTTTACTGGGCATTGCTTGCTTTTTTTGGCGGAGCTGATCCCTATAGTCTGAATGATAATTTTGCACTGAAGGTCGATCTCGCAATCCTTGGGAAAAAATCATATGTATAAAGGATTTGGAATACCATTTGATCCTGAGGGTTTATTGAGTACCATACCAGCAATATGCACCGTGATCATCGGCTATTTTGTTGGTGACTTGCTTTCAAAGGGATCTGCAAGCGGCAAGACCGTACTGAAACTTCTTCTTATTGGAGCCGGTACAACCGGTCTCGGATATTTGTGGGGGATGATCTTTCCTATAAACAAGGCTTTATGGACAAGTTCATATGTTCTTTATACAGGAGGTCTGGCAATGATTGTACTTTCAGTTATCTACCTGGTTGCAGATGTTTTGAAATTCCAGAAGTGGGGAACCTTTTTTGTGGTTTTTGGCACAAATGCCCTGTTTACTTTCGCCCTTGCTGCAGTCTGGACCAAGCTGATGCTGTATGTAATTAAAATTCACTCAGGAGGGGAGAAGATCAGTTTCTATACCTGGTTTTATGAAAAGGTATGTGTCCCTGTCGCAGGAAATCTGAATGGGAGCCTGTTGTTTGCTGTTATTCAGGTTCTTCTTCTGTGGATCGTGGCGCTGATACTGTACAGGAAGAAGATTATGATAAGATTGTAAGAGTAGAGAGAGGATTGCTTCAGACCGCTGCGCGGTCTTCGCAATGACGGAATATAGCAAGATCCCCTCCCGGGAGGGGTAAGGGGTGGGTTTGTTGAAGTATAAAAAGTAAAAAGTAAAATTGAATGAGTGAAATAGAAGCAGTATCTGCCGGATACAAGGAATTGTTTGGAGATTCGAAATTTGAAATTGTGCCTTTACCGCAATCAGGATCTGACAGGAAATATTTCAGGATCTACTCCGGAGGAAAAAGCGTAATTGGAGCATTTAATTCCAATCATGAAGAAAATGAGGCATTTATCGGATTTACTTATCATTTTATTTCCAAGGGATTACCTGTTCCTGAAGTATTTGGGTTTGTGCCTGAAAAACATGTCTATTTTCTTAAGGATCTGGGTGATATGAACCTGTTTACATGGCTTCAGAATAAGCATTCTACGGGTGGTTTTGACAGTGAAGCAGAAGAAATCTATAAAAAGATACTTGACAAGCTAATCCGTTTCCAGATTAACGGGATCGAGGGACTGAACCTTGAACTTTGCTATCCCCATAAGAGTTTCGACAGGCAATCGATGATGTGGGATATGAATTATTTTAAATATATGTTTCTCAAGCTTCTTGCAGTTCCCTTTAATGAAAGGAGGCTCGAGCATGATTTTGAGATGCTTATCGGATTTTCTTCTTGAACCTGGGCAGGACTTCTTTCTTTACCGTGATTTTCAGTCAGCAAATGTTATGCTTGTTGATGGATCTCCATGGTTCATAGATTATCAGGGTGGGAGAAAGGGAGCTCCACAGTATGATGTGGCATCACTGCTGTATGATGCGAAGGCGCACATTCCTGAAAATTTCCGTCAGAGCCTTCTCGATTATTATATTGAGGCTTTCTGTTCTGAATCAGGAGAAAAGAAAGAAGAATTCACAGGCTATTTCACTGGATTCAGTATGATAAGACTGATGCAGGCACTCGGAGCTTTTGGATTCAGGGGATTGTATGAAAGGAAGCCAACTTTTACAGGGAGCATAGTTCCTGCTGTTGTCCTTCTTATACGTCTTATTGATTCAGGGAAACTTCCTGTATCACTTCCTGAATTAACCCAGACAGCCAGGGCCATACCGGGTGTTCAGATATATAAAGATCTGGAAAGAGAACATACAATAAAGTAATATATAAAAAGTAAAAAGTCGGAGGTGATACTATGAGGTTCCCCTCCCTGGAGGGGTCAGTGGTGGGTTTAAGTTAAGTAGAAATTTGAGTAAATGAAATCCATTAACCACGGATTTTCACGGAGTTGGCACGGAGTTTCACGGAGTAAGAAATCTGGTTCCACTCCCTGGAGGGGTCCAGGGGTGGGTTTGATGGGAGTTAAAACGACAAAAAGTAAAAACAACCAGAAACATAAATACAGATACTGAATGAAAGCAATGATATTTGCCGCAGGCCTCGGAAAACGGCTTGGGAAAATAACTCAGAATATTCCGAAGGCGCTTGTCGACATTAATGGAAAAACAGCTCTTCAGAGAGCAGTTGAAAATTGTACAGCCAAAGGATTCGGTGACATAATAATCAATGTTCATCACTTTGCCGATATGGTAGAATCTGAAGTTGCGAGACTTAATAATATGGGATTCCGTATATCGGTCTCAGATGAAAGAGATATGCTGCTCGAAAACGGAGGTGGTTTATATAAGGCCAGGAGACTTTTTTGACAATAATCCGTTTCTTCTCTATAATGTGGATATAATATCTGATCTTGACCTTTCATGCGCTCTACAGGTTACACTCCGAAAAGAAGGGATTGGCTGCCCTTGCAGTGCAGAAATCGTCCCGGGAAAAAGATTTCTTCTTGTCGACAACGAAGGCAGGCTGAGGGGCTGGCGTAATATCTCCACAGGTGATCAGATTCTCGCATGCGAAAATGATGAGGGTCTTACTGAAATTGCTTTTTCAAGCATGCATATAGCAGAACCTGAGATTTTTAAGTATATGGGCGAAGGCATCTATACATTGATAGATCTGTATTTAAGACTCGCAGCAGACCATAAAATATATACACTCAGACATGATGAAGGTTACTGGGTTGATGTGGGCACACCTGAAAGCCTTGAACAGGTAAGAAAACTGCTTGGTTCCGGGGAGTAGAATAGGCTGTGTCAGAAGTTCTCTAGGACCTCTGTAGTCTTCTCTGTGCCATCTGTGTAACAATTAATTCTGTACTTATCACAAAGATCACAGAGTCTTTCCAGAGGTCACAGAGAAAATCACGTTTGTACCCCCGCACGCTTTCTAGAGTTTCCAGAAGGTTCTTGTAAAGATTGTAAAGACTGTTATGATCTCAAGTCTTCCGATTATCATAAGCAGACTCAGAATCAGTTTGCTCATCTCAGGTATATTTGCAAAACTGCTTGTTGGTCCCACAGTTCCCAGGCCAGGACCGATCGCTGCCATACAGGATGCAACAGAGCTTGAAGCTGTAACCGGATCAACACCTGTTAAAACTACAAGAACCGATCCGATCAGAAACAGGAAAAGGTATAAAACCACAAATGAGAGAATTGAGATATTAGTGTTTTCAGTGATGATCTTTCCGTTTAATCTGACAAATGAAACAGATTTGGGATGATTGAGCCTGATGAATACATTCTTGATATTCTTTATAACAATCAGATGCCTGGCCATTTTTATGCCACCGCTTGTTGACCCGGTACTGCCGCCCGCAAACATTATAAGGAATATTAAAAGTACAGAGGATAATGGCCATAGTATATAATCAGCCGAAGAATATCCGGTACATGTGATTATTGATATTATCTGAAAAAATCCTTCACGGAATGATTCTTCGAAGGTCCTGTTTGAATTTACTGACAGGGTAATTGTTGCAATGCTTCCGGCAACAAGTGCTACTGCGATATAGAACCATAACTCTTCATTCTGCCTTATTTTCTTGAAATTGAGTTTTACAAGAAAGTAATAGATAACCTGGCTGATGCCGGCAAGGAACATGAAGATCAGAATAACATACTGTGTATAAGATGAATATGACATCATGCTGTCATTTTTTGTGGAAAAGCCTCCGGTTGCAACAGTTCCGAAGGAGTGACAAATGCTGTCAAAAAGGGTCATGTCGCCAAAATTCAGCAAAATTATCTCAGCAAGTGTCAGTCCAAGGTATATAAAGAGTATCCTGAAGCCGATTGACTTTGTTTTTGGGTGAATCTTCTCCTTCATTGATGATTCAAGACTGAAAAGCTGGTAGCCGGTAACCCGCAGGGATGGAAGGACGACAATAACAAGTGCAATGATTCCAATCCCTCCGAACCAGTGTGTCAGACTGCGCCAGAAAAGGATCGAGTAGGGTAGTATTTCAACATCTCTTATAATTGACGAACCTGTTGTTGTAAATCCGGATGTTGATTCAAAAAATGCATCGATAAATGATGGAATTGTATTGCTTATAAGATATGGCAATGTTCCTGCCATTGAAAATAATACCCATGAAATAACCACTGCCAGATATCCATCCCTGTTGCTGAACTTGTCAGTATCAGCTTTTCTTCCGACCAGAAAGAAGAGTCCGGAAAATGCCAGACTTATAGCAGCAGAGAACAAAAATGGTGACAGAGGCTCCTTGTAAATTAATGTTACCGGCAGGCAAAGCAAGAAATGCAAATGTTTCAATAAGAAGTATCCTGCTTAATATCCTTAAAATCAGCAAGGGATTTATCAGCTTCATAGCGGTGATCGGGAAAATTTAAGTTACAAATATAAGCAGAAATAAATTGGTCCGGTTGATAATCGGAAGGTTTCAGTCTTCTGAACCAGAGCTGTACTGCCAAAAGTCGGGAAAATGCTTCCGCATTCGTTATTTTTAATTCTATATTTGAACAGGTATTAATTTTAAAACATATTTATCTTCAGGGAATATTTTGCTCAGGTAAAGATATGGTATAATTCATTGATTTCAAACTATTTAACATCAGATATATATTTAATTGCGAAAATCAATGACTTACTTAATGAGATTCGAAAAAAGCCTGAATTAACAATAAAAACAATTATACATGGGAAAAGTATTGGTTATCGGTGCCGGCGGTGTAGGTACAGTTGTGGTTCATAAAATGGCCTCATTGCCGGAAGTCTTTACAGAAATTATGCTGGCCAGCAGAACAAAGTCCAAATGCGATGCAATTGCCGAAAAGATTGGAAACGACCGGATAAAGACTGCTCAGATTGATGCTGATAATGTACCGGCTCTTGTAAAACTTATCAGGTCATTTGGTCCTGATATAGTTGTCAATGTGGCATTGCCTTACCAGGATCTTCATATTATGGATGCCTGCCTTGAAACCGGGGTTGCATATCTTGATACAGCAAACTATGAGCCGCTTGAGGAGGCTAAATTTGAGTACAGCTGGCAGTGGGCTTACAGGGACAGGTATAAGAAAGCAGGCATTACAGCTATCCTGGGATGCGGATTTGATCCCGGGAGTAACCTCAATTTTTACAGCTTATGCTGCAAAACATCATTTTGATGAAATGCATTACCTCGATATAGTTGACTGCAATGCCGGAGATCATGGTAAACCGTTTGCAACTAATTTCAACCCTGAGATCAATATCAGGGAGGTAACCCAGAAAGGTAAATACTGGGAAAACGGTAAATGGGTCACAACGAAACCTCATGCAATACACAAACCATTGAATTATCCTGAAATAGGTCCAAAAGAATCGTATATAATTTATCATGAAGAGCTTGAATCACTTGTAAAGAATTTCCCGACCCTTAAAAGAGCCAGGTTCTGGATGACATTCGGACTTGAGTATCTCACACATCTGCGTGTTATTCAGAATATCGGAATGGCCGGAATTGAACCCATAATGTTTGAAGGAAGGGAGATCATTCCTATTCAGTTCCTGAAGGCAGTACTACCTGATCCGGGTGAACTTGGTGAGAATTATACAGGCAAGACATCAATCGGATGCAGAATCAAGGGGATTAAAAAATGGAAAGGAAAAGAGCTATTATATCTACAATAACTGCAGTCATGAAGCTGCATATGCAGAGACCGGAACACAGGGAGTCAGCTATACAACAGGAGTACCTGCAGCAATAGGTGCTATGATGTATCTTACAGGCATCTGGAAAAAAGCAGGAGTTTATAATGTTGAGGAATTTGATCCTGATCCGTTTATGGCTGAGCTCAACAGGCTTGGTCTGCCATGGGTGGAGCTGCATGATATAGATCTGGAACTCTGACTGAAGGATCAGGCTAGAGGCAACAGACATCAGGCATCGGATCAGGAGATTAAAGCGCATCCTGCGCCTCACACTCACACCTCATCCCTCATCCCTCATCCCTCATCCCTCATCCCTATCCCTCACCTCATCCCTCATCCCTATCTTCCAACTATGCCAATTGACTACAACATAATACCCTCTCCGTGCTACGTTATAGATGAAGAGAGATTCCGTAAAAACCTCTCGCTTGATAAAACATGTATCTGACGAATCAGGTGCAGAGATCATCCTTGCCTTCAAGGGATTTGCCATGTGGGGAGTCTTTCCTGTTCTGAGGGAGTACATTTCCGGTGCAGCTGCAAGTTCGGCAGATGAAGCCCGGCTTTGTTTTGAAGAGATCCATTCTCCGTGCACATACATATTCTCCTGTCTATAAGGAAGCTGATTTTTCTGAGGTGCTGAAATACAGTTCACATGTGACTTTTAATTCACTGAACCAGTTCAAAAAGTTCTCATCCCATCTGGCTGAAGCTCCGCGAAAAATATCTCGCAGGTTTGAGGATCAACCCGGAATTTTCAGAGATAAGCCATGGCTTATACAATCCATGTTCCCCGGGATCAAGGCTTGGAATAATTGCAGATGATCTTAAGGATGGTTTGCCTGAGGGAATTGAAGGGTTTTCATTTTCATGTGCTTTTTGAATCTGATTCCTATGCTCTTGAAAAAGTACTGGAGGTAGTTGAGGCGAAATTCGGAAAATTTTTTCCTCAATTGAAATGGATCAATATGGGTGGCGGACATCTGATGACAAGGAAAGATTATGATATCTCCTCACCTGATAAAAATTCTTAAAAGATTCAGGGAAAAATCAGGGCTTCATGTCATCCTTGAACCAGGAAGCGCTTTTGCATGGGAGACAGGAGAATTAGTTTCAACAGTTGAAGATATTGTTGAAAATCAGGGCATTAAAACTGCCATTCTCGATGTCTCCTTTACTGCACACATGCCTGATTGCCTCGAGATGCCCTATAAACCCAAAATTATTAAATGCTACCGATCCTGTTCCAGGGAAACCAACTATACAGGTTGGGTGGAAACTCCTGCCTCTCAGGTGATTTCATGGGAGACTGGTCTTTTGAAAACTCCGCTCCAGCCAGGTGACAGGGTTGTTTTTCTTGATATGATCCATTATACAATGGTAAAGACCACCACGTTCAATGGTGTCCATCATCCCTCAATCGGCATGTGGACTAAAGAGGGAAAATTCAAATTAATAAGGGAATTTGGTTACGGCGACTATAAGAACAGGTTGTCTTAACCTAAAACTCTCGTACCTGCCGCTCGAAAATCATTTTTACCCATCAAGGTCGTTGTGGTCTTCGCTCTGTCGGTAACAAGATCATTTCCGACATTGATGAAAAGGTATAGGTCACTCTTACTATACTTAGCGGTTAATGATTTCGATTTCGCATGGTAACCTTTCCCTGATTTGATCTGAAATTATTTTCGGTTGATTGTTATATCCGTAACAAGCATTTTATCCGAAACAGTAACAGCATTTACAATCTTTTCGGCGACCTCTGCCGGATCCATAAATCTGCTTAAATCCTTGTTTTCATCAATTATATTCCAGAAGTCTGTTCTCATGCCACCCGGATAAACTGCAATTATATTACGTCTGGTTCCCTTAAATTCAGTTCTCAGTGCTTCAGTATAACCTCTTGCACCAAATTTTGCTGCACAGTAGATTGTCTCCTGAGCTCTTCCTATCAGGGCGGAGGTCGACATTATATTGACAATTGTCAGCTCTTCTTCTTTTGGTGTGATGCGTAATATTTCAGAGGTGAGAAGTATCATTCCTTTAAGATTGGCTTCAAAAACCGTATCTATCATTGCCGATGTTGAAGCCTCTGCATTTGCAAATAACCCGATACCGGCATTGTTGAAAAGATACTCCACTGATAAACTGTTTTTTACAAGATATTCCCCGGCTTTTCTGACATCTTCTCCGCTTCCGATATTGCAGATGAGTGCATCCGACTGAATTGTCTGCCGCTGATTTGCGAAGCCGTGCTGATGCATGCTCAAGTTTCTCTCCGTTCCTGCTGAGAATAATAACATTTTTGCCTGATTTGACCAGATGATCAGCAATCTCAAGCCCAAGTCCGCTGGCTCCGCCACTGATTAAGCGATATTTTTTTCATTATTATTTCAATATAATATATTTATCAACCTTCCAATTACAGATCAGCAATAGTCATGATCTCAATTTTTCCAAATATACCCATTGTTGATCAAATGGAATTTAATGGCTGGCTTTTCCTGATCTTTTTTTGATAATCATCTCTCTTTTCATACTTTTGCGCACTCAAATCAAATATATGCATAAGAGCCGGTTAAATACATGGGCACATCTTTCACTTCTGATCGCCAATATTATTTATGGAGTGAATTACTCCATTGCCAAAACTGTCATGCCTGATCAGATGAAACCACTTGCACTTGTCGCTTTGCGGAGTATCAGTGCAGCCGGTCTCTTCTGGATTACAAGCCTTTTTTTGCCAAAGGAAAAAGTAATAAGAAAGGATTTGTTATATCTTCTTGGCTGCTCATTTTTTGGTGTTGTCATAAACCAGATTCTTTTTCTGGTAGGTCTTCATTATACATCTCCTGTCAATTCTTCGATAATTATCTCAACGAACCCGATTTTTGCCTTCGTCTTCGCTGCAATTATTCTCAAGGAAAATATATCATTCATGAAAGGTACAGGTCTTGCAATAGGACTCTCCGGAGTATTGCTCTTAATTCTTCAGAATGGTACTCCTGACTTAAGCAGCAATACATTTGTAGGCGATATCTATACCCTGATAAATACAATAAGCTGGGCGTTTTATACAGTAATTATTAAAAGAATGCTTGAGAAGTATCACCCTGTGACTGTAATGAAATGGACATTTACATTCGGGATGTTTACAACAATTCCGATTGGCTACAGCCAATGGAGCACAATGGACTGGTCAGCAATAACTTTAAATGGCTGGCTTGGAATAGGATTTGTAGTTGTTTTTGCAACCTATCTGGGGTATCTTTTGATCTCCTTCGGACTGAGACGTCTAAGCCCGACAATTGTCAGCACCTATACTTACATCAACCCGGTCATTGCAGCATACCTTGCCTCAATTATGGGACAGGATCATATCGATATTGTAATGGTACTTTCAGCCTTGCTTATTTTTGCCGGTGTTTTTGTTGTAAGCTGGCAAAAGAAACTAAATAAGGGCATAAACTGAAATCAAATGAACTGGCTGCTGTTAAATGCAGAATTCGCAGTGTTTTTGAAACAGATTTTTTGATGATGAAAAATTTAGTATTTATTCTGTTTTTAATCCCGGTTTTCTCGCTTGTTTCAGGCCATGACGGATATAAACGAAATCTAAATGCAGATGTTTTGCATTATGAATTTGCAATCAGGTTAAATGACTCAACTGATGTAATTGAGGGCATCACTCATATCAGGATCAGAATCATGAGCAAAACCGATTCGGTTTCATTCGATCTTAGTGGTCCTGACGGAGATCATAAAGGGATGCTTGTCTCAGATATTTCATTAGATGATGAAAAGGTTAAGTGGAAACATGAGAATGGTAAACTGACCGTGTTTTTTTCAAAAAGTGCCTCCGAGTCCGATACTCTCGACTTTGTTATAAGATACAGTGGAATACCGGCAGACGGACTTGATAATCTCGAGAAATAAATATGGTGACCGGACCTTCTTTGCCGACCACTGGCCCGACAGGGCTGAAAACTATCTGCCCTGCATTGACCATCCTTATGATAAGGCTTCGGTAGATTTCATTATAACTGCCCCGGGAGAGTACAGAGTGGTAGCCAATGGCGGACTGATCGAAGAGTCGGATCTGGAAGGCAATATGAAACTGACACACTGGAGTGAAAAAATTCCCCTTCCGGTTAAAGTTATGACCTTTGGGGCCGCAAGATTTGCAGTGAAATATGAAGAGACGGCAGATGAAGTGCCTGTTTCTTCATGGGTTTTTCCCCAAAACCGGCTTGAAGGTTTTTATGACTATTCGGTTGCTGTGAAACCAATGGCATTTTACAGCAGCCTTATAGGAAAGTATCCTTTTGAAAAGCTTGCAAACGTTCAGTCAAAAACAATTTATGGCGGACTTGAAAACGCCGGAGCGATTTTCTATGCTGAAAATTCAGTGACGGGAAAGGGTAAGGCAGAAAAGCTTATCGCGCATGAAATAGCGCATCAATGGTTTGGCGATTGTGTTACGGAAGCTGATTGGCATCATATATGGCTCAGCGAAGGCTTTGCAACCTATCTGACCTCGATGTATGTTGAGTCAATCCAGGGAAGGGAGGAACTTGAAGCAGATATGGCCAAAAAGAGAAACGAAATTATTAAGGACTCCGGAAAAAATTCAAGACCTCTAATAGATACCACAATCACTGACCTTATGAAACTCCTCAGCGTTAATTCATATCAGAAAGGGGCATGGACACTTCATATGTTACGGGATGAAACCGGAGATGCTGCTTTCATAAAAGGGTTGAGATTGTATTACGACCGTTTTAAGAATTCAAATGCTCTCAGCTCTGATTTTGAGAAGGCCATGGAGGAGGCAAGCGGTAAGGATCTCAGCAGATTTTTCAGTCAGTGGCTTTATGTCGCCGGTTATCCTGAACTGAAAATATGGAAGAAAATCAATATGAAAAAGGGGGTAACTGAAATCTATATTGAACAAATACAGGATCATCTTTTTGAATTTAATCTTGAACTTCTTGTAAAAGATAATTCAGGTGAAAGAGTAGAAAAAATTGCAGTAAAGGATAGACTTACAAAGATTAATATTCAGTCTGTAAGTGTTGTCTCAGTAACTCCCGATCCGAACGTGAAGCTGCTTTTTAGATTAGCTGATAAATAAACTTTTCCAAGGCGAATCTCTTTTCCACACGAACTCACCCCCGGCCCAGTGGGGTATCCACCTGAGCCCTGAGCCCTGACCTGAGCCCTAGCCCTGAGCCCTGAGCCCTGAGCCCTGAGCCTACCCACTAATTACTCCCGATCCCACCAGTTCCTCACCATCGTACCAGGCAGCAAACTGACCCGGTGCAATTCCCCTCTGCTGCTCACTGAAGATAATGTAGTATCCTTTTTCGCGGCAAAAGAGCCTCGCTTCCTGCAGAGGCTGACGGTATCTTATCCTTACCATATAGTCGCGGCTTTCACCCATTTTCATCTCCAGATCGGGTCGTATCCAGTGCATCTCAGCATGGCTTATGAACAGGCCTTTGCGGTTTAGTCCCGGATGGGTCTGACCTTCTCCGGTATATACAATATTTTGTTGCACATCTGTTGAGATCACGAACAGAGCCTCCTTATGACCACCAACATTCATGCCTTTTCGCTGGCCGATAGTAAAGAAATGAGCTCCGTTATGTTCTCCTATTATTTTGCCGTACGATGATTCAAAGGTGAATGGCGTTGCCATCGTTAAGAGAACCTCATCCTGGCTATTTTCATCGGGCAGGCCCGGCTCAAAGAAAGGAAATATTGAATTGTCAGTGATTTCTATTATTGACCCCTTTTTCGCCTTCAGCTTTTGCTGCAGAAAAGTTGGCAGGTGAACCTTTCCTACAAAACAGATTCCCTGGGAGTCTTTCCGGTGCGCAGTGGCAAGTCCCAGCTTATCGGCAATTTCACGCACTTCAGCTTTTGTCAGATCGCCGACAGGGAAGAGCGCATTGGAAAGTTGATGCTGGTTCACCTGGCAGAGAAAGTAGCTTTGGTCCTTGTTCTTGTCGCGCCCTGCAAGAAGCCTGTAGATTGTCTTGCCTGCCGGGTTGAATTCCTCTTTTCTGCAATAGTGTCCGGTTGCAACAAAATCCCCTCCAAGCTTTATTGCTTCATCAGCAAATGAGTCAAATTTTATTTCCCTGTTGCAAAGCACATCCGGATTTGGAGTTCGTCCCTTTTCATATTCAGAAAACATGTAATCAACAACTTTTTCCCTGTACTGGATGCTCAGATCAACCTGATGGAACGGGATCTTAAGCTTCTTTGAAACCATTTCGGCAAACATAAGGTCATCTTCCCAGTGGCAATCGCTCTGAAGCAAGCCTGTTGTATCATGCCAGTTTTTCATGAAAAGAGCAATCACGTCATAGCCTTGTTCCTTAAGCATCCAGGCTGCAACACTCGAGTCAACACCTCCCGATAATCCTACGACCACTCTTTTTTTCATGGCGCAAAGTTAAAAAAAAATGATCCTAAACCATAAATAGCTAACTTTATGCCATCATGGGAAAAGGCACGTTAACTATCTATAGCGCCTCTGCGGGGTCAGGTAAAACCTATACCCTGACTGAAATTTATCTTACAAGTCTCTTCAGGTCGAGATATAACTACAGGAAGATCCTTGCGGTGACCTTCACAAACAAAGCCACTGCAGAGATGAAATCAAGGATTCTCGATAATCTTCATAAACTTTCCTCAGGTCAGAATTGCGATTACCTGAAGGTTCTCATGAAGAGCACCGGAAAAAATGAAGAGTGGGTCAGGAAAGAATCGGGTGAGATATTGAATACAATTCTTCATGATTTCTCCAGATTTTCAATTTCGACAATTGACAGCTTTTTTCAGAGGATCTTGCGGGCATTTGCAAGGGAGGCAGGTCTGCACTCAGGTTTTAATGTTGAGCTGGATCATAGTACTATTCTCTCCTCTGCAGTGGATGAAATGCTTGGATCAGCCATCACCGGAACACAGTTGAACAGATGGCTGACAGATTATGCGATGACAAATATTGAAGAGGATAGAAGCTGGAACCTTAAGGATGGCATAATAAGGCTCTCCGAAGAACTCTTTAAGGAGAAATTTAAAATTCTCTCTTCCGGCGAGCGTTCCAATCTTGAGAATAAAGAGTTCCTGCTCGCATACATTGGAAAGATAAGAGCACTGGCAGTATCATTTGAAAAAACACTTGCCGAACAGGGAGCAAGGGCTGCAAAAATATTCTCTGAATTTGGACTTTCAGATGATATGTTTTATCAGAAGGGCAGGGGAGTGCCGGGCTTTATAAAGGGTCTTGCTGCAGGTCTTATAAAGGAACCAACAAGTTATGTCCGTGAGATAGCCAAAACACCTCCAAAATGGTCCACAGGTCAGCCTGTTGCGCCGTTGCAGAATGCTATCGGCAGCGGACTCGAAACCATTCTGCTTGAAACAATTAATTTCTATGACAGGAATATTAAGGACTATAAAACGGCAAATTCAATATTGTCAAATATTTATGCCCTTGGGATCCTTTCAGATGTTTTATATAACATACATCTTATCACAACAAATGAAAACAGCTTTCTGCTGTCCGATGCAGGTGAAGTACTCAGCCTTATAACCGGAGAAGATCAGTCTCCCTTTATATATGAGAAAGTAGGCAACAGGTTTGAAAATTTCATGATTGATGAGTTTCAGGATACTTCAATAATCCAATGGAAAAATCTGAAGCCGCTCATTGACAACAGCATGGCTGAAGGATTCGATGATCTGGTTGTGGGTGACGTGAAGCAGTCAATATACCGCTGGAGAAACAGTGACTGGAAAATTCTGGGCAGAGATCTTGACAACCTCGTTGATAATGACAGATTTATCAGCAAACCACTGACAAATAACTGGAGAAGCCTTTCAAATATTATTAAATTCAACAATGCTCTTTTCACAGTTATACCTGAACAGGTTGATGTTGTATTTGCCGGCGATCCTGATCAGATAAGCTTCAGGAAGATCTATTCAGAAGCTGTTCAGACTGATCCCGGGAATAAAAAGGGGGGCTATGTAAGAATTGAATTCATTGAAAATAGTAAGGAATCCGAATGGAAGGAAAGTGTTCTGGAAAAGCTTCCGGGAGTTGTTGAATCACTTCAGGCAAGAGGATATAATGCCTCCGATATCGGAATAATTGTAAGGGATGGGAGAGAAGGTTCAAGGGTATTGCAGAGGTTTATCGACTACAGTTCACTCTGTACTGATGAACAGAGGCATACATTTAATTACAATGTTGTTTCAAGCGATTCATTGCTGTTATCAAATTCTGCCGCCATAAGCTTTATAATTGCAGTGCTTTCAGCAGTCAATGATCCGGGCGATATCATAAGCAGGGCCCTTATGCTCAGGTTCTTTCTGCTGTCAGCAGGAAATCCGGAAGCTGAAACAGTGTCTCTTTCAGCTGATAAAATAATAGAGATCTCGCGAAATTACTTCCCTGCTGATTACGAGAATTTCCTCGACAGACTGAAACAAATGTCCTTGTTCGAGGCTACAGAGAGCATAATAGGATTTTTCGGACTTGGGAACTCATTATCGAATGTTGCCTATCTGAATTCCTTTCAGGATTATGTGGTGAGCTTTACCGGGAATAAAAGCGGTGACCTTCAGTCATTTCTTGATTGGTGGGAAACAACAGGTTCGGGCAAATCGGTCGTCCTGCCCGGCAACCAGAATGCGATGCGCATACTTACAATTCACAAATCGAAGGGACTTGAATTCAAAGTTGTCATATTGCCGTTCATTTCGTGGAATCTTGATCATATGTCCTTCAAACAGCCCTTCCTCTGGGTCAGGCCTGAAACCCCTCCTTTCAACGATATAGGAGTAGTTCCGGTCAAGTACAGCTCCGAGCTGAACAATACATGGTTTGCTTCAAGCTATGCTGAGGAAAAACATTCAGCTTATGTTGATAATATAAACCTGCTTTATGTCGCCCTGACACGGGCAAAGGAGGTTATTTACGGTTTTTCAGTGGACAATCCGCCAACAGAAAATTCAATTGCAGTAATTCTGAAAAATTCTATGATATCGGCTAATCCGGCTCATAGTCCGCTCGATTTTGAGATCAGCAAACACTTTGACAATGAAAAACATTTGTTTGAATTCGGCGAAATTCCTGTAAAACAAAAGGCAATCCCTGCAGAAACCGATCTGCTCAGCGGAAAGTATATTGTCAGCCAGGCCCTGGATTCTTTAAAGCTTAAGCTGCATGGAGAGAATTATTTTTCATCAGCAGAAAAGGAGATAAGAAAGAAAATCAATTACGGTAAGCTGATGCATGAGATTTTTGAAGGCATAAAGACTCCGGATGATATAAAAAATGCAGTCAGAAAACTGGTTATTGAAGGAAAAGTAACAGAAAAGGAATCTGAGGATCTTGAGAGAAGGGTTGAGGATACTGATTGCTTCACCGCGTGTTTCGGAATGGTTCATGCCAGGTAATGAAATTCTTAACGAGGCAGGCATCCTGATGCCATCAGGAACCACAAAACGTCCTGACAGGGTGATATTCAGGGATGGCAAAGCCATTATTATAGACTTCAAGTTCGGGGATGAATCTGCACGTTATGCTGAACAGGTAAATCAATATCGACAGCTGATGACTGAGATGGGGTATTCAGGAATCGAGGCATTTATCTGGTATGTTGATAAAAATATAATTGTATCTGCTTAAATGGCTGAAGATAAAAAAGAGAGAAGGATTTTTCCATGGGGACATGAACGCAGGTTTAATGCCTACTCCAACTATTTCCGCAGCATCTATGGAGCCAGGGTGCAAAAAGTATCAATAGATGCCGGATTTACATGTCCCAACAGGGATGGCACAAAAGGGACAGGTGGCTGCACATACTGCAATAATGATGCATTCAATCCATCCTACTGTCAGCCTGAAAAATCAGTTAGTCAGCAGATTGAGGAAGGTATAAGCTTCCATAAATGGAGGTACAGTGAAGCCAGGTCATATCTTGCTTATTTTCAGGCGTATTCAAATACTTATGCTCCTGCTGAAAGACTCAGGGATCTTTATGAGGAGGCATTGGGTTATCCCGGAGTCATAGGTCTTATTATAGGTACAAGACCGGATTGCATTGATGAAGATAAGCTTGCCCTTCTCAGGGAGCTATCTGAAAAATGTTATCTGGCTGTTGAATATGGGATTGAATCGTGCTACAACAAAACTCTTCTGAGGATTAATCGCGGACATACATTTGAGGAGGCTGTTGCTGCAGTTGAAAAGACTGCAGGATATGGCATTAATACCGGGGCCCATTTTATTCTTGGCCTTCCCGGAGAAACCAGGGAGGAGATGCTTAACCAGGTTGATATTATTTCAAAACTGCCGCTTAAAACCGTGAAATTTCACCAGCTTCAGATTATCAGGGGAACTTTGATGGAAAAAGAATTTCAGGAAAATCCGCATGACTTTGAGCTCTTCCCATGGGAAGAATATCTTGACTTTATAGTTCGTTTCCTTGAAAGGCTTAATCCGGCAATTGTAATCGAACGATTCACAGGAGAGGCTCCGCCGCGTTTTCTGACAGGTATTGGCTGGGGAAAAAAGCGGGCTGACCAGATCGTAAATCTTATTGAAAGGCGGCTCGAAGAGCTCGATACCTGGCAGGGCAGGGTATATAAGTTTTAACCCCTCCATGGGGGCTCTAGGAAAAGTCAAAATCCATTAACCGCAAAGCTCGCAAAGCAATTACGCAAAGCTCGCAAAGGTCTTTATATCAATGTCATATCTTTGCGCACTTTGTGAAAACCTTAGCGTACTTTGCGGTTAAAAAGACTTTTTCTACACCCCCTCAGCGGTACCGAATTTAAGCCCTGCGCCCTGAGCCCTGCGCCCTTACCTGTATTTTCCATACTCCATCAAAGTATCCCACATTGCCCAGAAATTTTCCGGCGGCACATCTTCCTGGATATTATGTACCGGGGCGAAAACAAATCCTCCGCCCGGAGCCATGATATCAAGGATCCTTTTAACTTCATCGCTGACCTTTTCAGGTGTTTCATTTTTAAGTGTTGACTGGGTATTGACACCACCTCCCCAGAAGACAAGGTCTTTTCCGAAATCCTTCTTCAAACCCTTCAGATCCATATTCGCGGCAGTAAACTGCACAGGATTATAAATATCCAGACCTGCCTCTATCAGATCAGGAAGCAATACTCTTACCGATCCGCATGTGTGCATAAATATTTTGACATGAGGCATCCTCTTTCTGATACGGTTCCATAAGTACGCGAATCTTGGTATCACTGTCTTCCTGAGGTATTGCAGGTTCCAGCAATGTTGAGGTCTGGGTTCCGAGATCATCACATTCAGAGACCACATTTACCTTGTTCTGAAGATTATGTTCAATAAGCCAGTCAATAACAAGATCCCAGTAGGCTGCCTTATACTCAATTATAAGATCGAACAGTTTCTCAACCCCGGCAGGGTCAGTCATGGTATCGAGGTACCAGTTTTCATATCCCCTTATCCTCAATGAGGTTTCAGTCAGGCCTGCACAGTTCCTGTCTGCAACGACACCGAAATCAGAAATGTTTTTTACCTGTTCGGAGAGATCGTGCACGATTTGTTCAGAGTGGCTTTCAATCTTCGGAAACCTGTAATTTTTCAACCCATCCTCAATAGAGCCTGCATGTTCCATAGGATACGAATACTGGTTGAAATAAAAGTCCTTCTTCACATCCATTTTCCAGGTACATCCCCAGATGTCAGTCAGTTCCGAGATTCCATCCTTTACCTTAACTATCCTTTCAAAATCAGGGATCCTACGGGCACCGATGCGTCTGGTATCCGCGTTCAATTGTATAAGAGTTTCCTCTACAGGAGTCACTATCTGCTGTATCGGATCAATTTCCTTTCTGTCGTATTCTTCAGACAAGCCGCGGAATTGCATTGCCTTAAGGAATGCTTTTTTACTGATGCCTGTTACAGTTGTACCTGCCAGGTCGTATGGCACCCTGTCGGGTTCCTTATGATTGAGGGCTATATCCAGTCTTTCAGAACTTGTCATAAAAATTAAAGACTTAAAGGTTTTATTTTAGGTATAAGTAAATGAATTATTGCCAGGGCAATAAAATAGCCGACTGAAGCGATTGCAAATGGGACATAATATCCCTCGCTTCCCATATTCTGCAGCAATCTGCCTACGAGCTGGGCAATGAGAGCTCCGCCAACGGCTCCTGCAAACCCTGCGATACCGGTAACGGAGGCTGTTGCCCTGCGGGGGAAAATATCAGATACAAGGCTGAAGAGATTTGCCGACCAGCCGCAGTGACCTCCAGCAGCAAGTGCAATGAGAGCAACCGCCAGCCACATATTATTGAGATAGGGCACAACAATTACAGGCAGGGCAAATATGGCACAAACAAGGAACCCGGTCTTCCGTCCCCTGTCCAGTGACCACCCCTTTTTCAGAAATGCAGAGGAAAGCCAGCCGATAAATATTCCCCCCAGCCATGATATCAGATATATTGAAAAGAAAGGCAAGCCTATCTCTTTCAGATTTAATCCGAATTTACTGTTCAGAAATTTTGCTCCCCAGAACAGATAGAACCACCAGATCGGATCAGCAATGAATTTTCCTGCACATATGCCCCAGATCTCTTTTTTTCTGAGCAGAATTGACCAGCTTATCCTTCCATTGTCCTGTTTCGTGATTATCACTGTTGATATATGCCAGTTCTTCAGCGCTGACAAGTCTATGCTTTTCAGGCTTCCTGTAAAAGAGAACCCAGCATATAATCCAGACAGCGCTTACAGGAAAGGTCCAGAGGAAAGCTGCTCTCCAGTCATTCCCAAATGCAGATACAACTACAGGGATAACGAGAGGAGATATAAGTGTCCCAATATTTGATCCGCCGTTGAACAGCCCGACTGCCAGCGCCCGTTCTTTTTTTGGAAACCATTCAGCAAGAACCTTATTTGCAACCGGGAAATTTCCTGATTGCCCGATCGAAAGGGCTGTTCTTGCAAAAGCAAATCCTATCCATGACCTTGCAAAAGCTGTAGATGCCTGCGCGACAGCCCATAGCCCTACCGACAGGGCATAGCCTCTTCTGGTCCCGATCCGGTCTGTGAGTGGTCCCATTAAAAGGAAGCAGATCGCATATCCGATCATGAATGCCGTATTTATATTTCCGTATTGCTGTTCACTCCATCCTATCTCTTTCTGAAGAAACGGAGCCATTATGCCAAGAGCTGAACGGTCAAGGTAAAGCAGTACGGTCGCAAGGAAAAGAAAGAACAGTACAATCCATCTTATGCTGGAATGGGTCTGGAGATTTAATCATTGGTTGATTTCGGATTGGTAATGTTTAATTTTGTATGCTTAATGCTTAATGCTTAATGCTTAATGCTTAATGTTTAATGCTTAATGCTTAATGCTTAATGCTTAATCTTAATGCTTAATGCTTAATGCTTACATCTCAGGCCTCACGCCTCAATTCTCTCACACCTCACGCCTACGTCTACTCTAAACTATCTCCGGTAACACAAACGGTTCCCTGTATTCCTGTGTCAGCATTGCATCAGCATCGGGAGCATTTTTAAACTTCATCTTTATCAGGATCAAACTCAAGAGTCCGTCCAAGCCTGTAAGAAATATTTGCAAGATGCACCAGTGCACAGGAATAGAATCCTTCACGGATATCTGCCATTGCCAGTTTCTGATCATTTGCCCTGATTGCCTCTATGAAATTCAGGTAATGGTCACCAAGACCACTTCCCTTTTCACCGTCTACTCTTTCTTTCCCAATATAAGTCTGCCACTCATTAACATTCTTTGTCATAAATCCTTTTGAGCCGTAAAACAGGTTTCCCACTGTATTTTCTGAACTTACCATATATGCATTGTCTGAGGTCTGGATTATCGCTTTTTATTCCTTCCCGGTTTGTGATCCAGTGGCGTACTTCGAACTGGAGGATTTTCTTCTTGTCTCCGCCTCCGTCAGGATTCGGAAATTCAAATACAGCCATCAGATCGTTTGGTGTCTGCTGATCATCATCGAACATGAAATGTCCTCCGGTAGCTGCTTATTTTTACAGGCAGGGTAACATTTAATCCCCAGCGTGCAATATCCATCTCATGAACACCCTGGTTTCCCATATCCCCATTTCCATAATCCCAGTTCCAGTGCCAGTTATAATGAAACCTGTTTTTTGAGAATGGACGTTTCGGAGCAGGTCCGAGCCAGAGATCATAATCAACTCCTGCGGAGGTACAGGTTCATCCGGAGTTTTTCCGATTGTGTCCCTCCATTTATAACACAATCCTTTTGCCATATATACCTCTCCAAGCTTACCGCTGTGAAGATAATCAGCCATGCTCTGGGCACATGGATTGCTTCTCTGTTCCGCACCGTCCTGAACTATTACCTTGTATTTTTCAGCAGCTTCAACAAGTTTCTGCCCTTCATGAAAATTATGACAGCATGGTTTTTCAACTGAAACATGTTTTCCTGCCTGCATTGCCCATATTGAAGCAAGTGCATGCCAGTGGTTGGGAGTCACAACTGAAACAGCATCAATATCCTTATCCTCATAAAGTTTTCGTAAATCAGTATAAATTTTTGGCTTTGGCAAATCCTTTTCGGTGAAATGTTTCTTTATCCTTTCATTGAAAAGATTGCTGTCAACATCACATAATGCAACAACTCTGGCTTTATCTGTCCCGGCATATCCGGTAATATGATTTTCTCCCTGTCCGCGTATTCCTATAACAGCAACATTAACCCGGTCATTGGCTCCTTTCCATCCTGAACCTGTAATAATGGCGGGTGACATACCGATACCTGCTGTTCCTGCAGCAGCAAGTCTGGTGAATTCACGTCTGTTCATAAGAGTATTATTTAAATCAGGTTTGATTTATCTGACAATTATTTGTTAAGAATCCTAAATTTAACCAATAATTTCAATACCCGGAACAAAGGATTGATTTTGATTCAGATTACCTGTGAAGTCAAAGTATAACCGGTTTTACTATCAGCTTTACACATTCTCCCTTTCTGACTTTTACATAATATCCTTTGTATAATTCCGCGCCATTTATAATCTCCTTCGTTCTTGCATTTTCAGCCTCTACCTGATATGATTTATCCTTTTCAACAGTAAAATATTCCGGAAACTGATTTATTCGCGGCCAGTCCAGAGGAAGATGCATAAATTCAGAATGTCTTTTTAAGTCGAACATCAGACGACCATTCCAATCTTCTCCGGCAGTTATTGTCACATATAATATATTTTCTTCATATACAGCTCCTATTTCGATGTCTTTTCTCCACGGTTTGACATATGTGCCAGCTGTTTTCCAAAGACAATACATAATAGTTGTTCTTGCAAAATTTCCATCACCATGCCAGCCTTCTATAATCCCGGAAGGCTTTTGCTTGTTCCACATCACCTTTATTTCACTGTTTATCCAATGTTCTGCTGAAGGTACTGGTTCTCTGACAAAAAGGTTAAGGGCACCTTCAATTGCATCGGCATAACCGTCTGAGCTTGTGCCTTCCCATGGATAATTGCGGTATTTCTCATTAAGAGCTGATAATGCTTTCACAACAGCTTCCCTGTATTTTTCAACTTTGTCAATCAGATAAACTGTATAAAAGCCATTTAGCGTATAGCCGAAATTATCAGCCAGAGCACCGTCAACAGGAATTCCTTTTACAGGATTGATGGAATTATAGAATAATCCGTCATTATTGCGGCCAATCTCGAGAATACGGTCAAGCATTTCATATACAGGGGCTTTGTATGCCTCTTTTTTAAGAGTATCAGCGAAAGCGACAGTAGCATAAAGCTCACAGAGTCCTGAAACAATTTCACACCCATGATCCCTTAGTCTTAGCACTTTAAAATTCCTTGTCGGATGATTTTTCCCCAGGAGATAATAATCACCGATCATAATAGCCTTGTCAAGATACTTTTTGTCGCCTGTCATCCAGTAAATTCTTGATAATGATTGCAACATGTCACCATTTACCTCAGGATCATCGGAAACAATATTTCCTGAAGCTGTTTTAACATAAGCATATTTCCACGCATCATCAGTTATTGAGATCATCCGTTCTGACCAGGGACTTGGCCCCAGCCATTCGGTCAGGGGGATTAATCCGTCTTTAACATACTCGGCTGAACCAAATATTATATCAGACAATACAACATTCCTCTGCGCAAAGCCCTTTTTTGAGAATGAATAGGTATCCGGCAATGCTCCAAGCCTTGAGGTTATCTTTGTTTCAGTGTTCAGCATTTCAGTCATTTTACCATTGAAAAGCTCCTGGTCAAGCAGCGCTGAGCTTAAGACCATGAATGGATAATTATCTGCTGCACAGTCTTTTGCATTCCAGATATCTTTGCTTTTTCTGTCATTGATATTTCTGGGAATCAAGCCTGTTGCAGAGTCAGCCAGATCCAGCCAGGCGTGTACATATTTAAGGCAGTTGTTAAACCCTTCATTTGCAATTGTTCCGTTTGCTTCAGCCCTGTCAAATTTCAGGCGGGTCTCATCAATTGTAAGATTGTCAGTCTGACCGCATCCGTCGATAATCAATATAATCGTCAGTCCAATAGCAGTGATGTTCTTGTACATATTGCAAAATGATTTGTCTTAAAACAAATATAATCACTTTATGCGCGATAGGCTGAACTGGTTTCATTAAATTTGGCACATCATTTCAAATGTTATTAATCTGAAAATCTCAGGCCTCAGGCCTCACACCTCACGCCTGCATTATGGAATACTTTCTTGAAAATATAGCCCGCTCACTTCACTCAGAGTTTGGAAATACACTTAATCGACATTGTCTTGTTTTTCCAAACAGGAGAGCCGGATTATATTTCATGAAATATCTTGCTGCAAGAATTGAGAAACCGGTTTGGGCTCCTGCAATTTATACAGTTAATGAACTTTTCAGATCATTTTCATCTCTGCAGACAGCTTCTGGAGAGATCCTTCTTTTTGAACTTTATAAGGTTTACCGTAAGTTGAAGAAATCACCTGAAAGTTTTGATGATTTTTATTTCTGGGGCGATATGCTTCTGGATGATTTTGATGATGTTGACAAATATCTTGTAAATGCTCAATTGTTGTTTCGTAATGTACTGGATATTAAAAATATAGATCAGCAATTCGGAGGACTTACCGAGGCTCAGATTGAAATAATCAGAAAATTCTGGATTAATTTCGATCCTGGATAAGCCTACCAGGGAAAAATCAGGATTTACTGATATATGGTCTGTTCTTTATGATCTGTATTCCGGATTCAGAAATTCACTCAGAGAACAGAATATTGCATATGAGGGAATGATATTCAGAGATCTGGCTGAAAACTGGATGAGAATTTCTACTCCGGAGTCGAATGGGATCATGGTTCATTTTATCGGATTCAATGCCCTGAATGAATGTGAGAAGGTGAGTTATGAAAAGGTTTCAGGAAAGCAGGAAAAGCCAGATTCTACTGGGATTATGATAATTCCTATATCAGAGACGGGAAATTGAATTCAGCCGGATTTTTTATGCGTGAAAATCTCAAAATGTTTGGCAATGACATGCCAGTCGGATTGGAATTATGATACTTTACTTTCGGCAGGTGCACCTGAGGTCAAGACGCCGTGTTATTGAAACATCATCTGATGTTGCACAGGTGAAGCTTATCCCGCAGCTTGTGGCAAAGGTTTGCCTGATCTTACAGCGGAAACTAGCACATCATACAGCCATTGTTCTTGCTGATGAAAACCTGCTGATGCCTGTTCTGACAAGCCTGCCGGAAAATATAGGGGATATAAATATTACAATGGGATATCCTCTTAAACAGAGCCTTGTTTATACTCTTATGAGAGCATCTTATGGATCTTCAGAGAAATGCTTCCGTGCAGAGGTGATAGCGTAAGATTTGATTATAAGGATGTAATCAGCATCACTGAAACACTACATTGATATCAGAATTTCTTGGTGAATCGGATAATGAGATCATTGAGTGAAATAACAGAGACCAACCTGTTGTGGGTTCCTTCTGACCGTTTTTCCGAATCAGCATATCTTTCACGGATCTTTACCAGACCGGAAACTTCAGCTATGCTTTCCGGCTACTTTAAAAATATTCTTTCACTTATTGCATCAGGGATTGAAAGTAAACCGGATGAATCAGGCAAAAGCAGTGCATCGGTGAATATCAGGAATGAATTTATTTACAGGGTAGTTCTGTCATTAAACAGGCTTGAAACAATAGTTGTACAGCGGTGATGTTACTTTTTCCACAGAGACATACATGAGAATTCTCGACAAGCTGTTAAGAATGCAGTCGGTTCCTTTTTCAGGTGAACCATTGTCGGGCATTCAGATCATGGGGATACTTGAAACAAGAACTCTTGATTTCAAGAATCTGTATTATTCTTTCTGTCAATGAAGGTGTTTTGCCCTCTGTCTCATCCAGGTTCTTCATTCATACCCTTCAGCCTGCGTGAAGCCTTCGGACTGCCTTCAATTAATCACCAGGAGTCAATCTATGCCTATCATTTCTACCGTCTTACTTCAGAGAGCAGAAAATGTGACATTTCTGTATAATTCCAATTCTGAAGGTTTAAGAAGCGGAGAGATGAGCCGTTTTCTTATTCAGATGAAATATGATCCTGTTCTGAAACCTGAATTTCTCGATCTGAGTTTTGAAATAAAATCCCATGGATCAATCGGCGAAAAGATTGAAAAGAGGGAAGAACACATCAGAGCAGCTCAATTCACGGTTTCTTGATAAAGACTAATTAAAGGATACTATCTCCTTCAGCAATCAATACATGGCTGAGCTGCAGGATGAAATTCTACTACCGTTATGTGAACGGGTTGAAAGAACCTGATGTAATCATCAGGGATATTGATCCTGCAATGCTTGGTGAGATTCTGCATGATGTTATGAAGAAACTTTACAGCGATTTTATCGGCAAGATATTGTCACGCTGAGAGGCATTGATCTGTTTATCAGGGATAAACAATTGATTGAAAGAACTAGTAATTGCTGCTGTTAACGAAAAATTCAGCAGCGAGTCAGACAGGATTGTTGAAGGAAACGAATATATAATAAGAGATGTATTATTGGCATATGTCATGAAGATCCTGAGAAATGACAAATCATTTGCTCCTTTCAAAATACTTCATCTTGGAATCGGTCTTCAGCTTTCCTGTTTCCATTTTATCAGGAGATTCAGCCATTGATGTGGTCACTGGTGGAAAGGCAGACCGGATTGATGTAACAGGAGGTGTGACAAGGATTGTTGATTATAAGACAGGAACAGTTGCCGATAAGATAAATTCAATTGAAGATCTGTTTGCAGATGACAGGAAGAAAGATGCTGATGCATGGCTTCAGACACTGCTCTATTGCGAAGCCTACCTGATGAATAATCAGGGAATAAGCCTTAGACCATCAGTTTACAAGGTCAGAAAGCTTTACTGAATCGTCTGATAATGATAAACTTAAAATTAAGACTGACACAAAAAATGAGATTTAAGTTGATGATTATCAATCAGTAAGAGACGATTTCGTGAAAAATCTTAAAGGCGTTGATCAGCAATATTTTCAGTATTGATGAGCCTTTTATAATGACTAACCGATATAAGAGGAAAATGTTCCTATTGTCCATACAGAGGATTATGTTTCAGATAAGTAGGTAAGCCTGAATTTGTATCATTTTGCTGCATGACTCTATTTCTCCATTTCACGCTGCAGAGCAGCCATTTTGATTGCTGTAACAGCTGCTTCATCACCTTTATTGCCAGTTTGCCGCCGGCTCTGTCGGCAGCCTGCTGATGAGTATTGGTAGTCAGCACTCCAAATATAAAAGGTATGTTATATTCCATGTTCAGACTGGTAATACCCTGTGTTACTCCCTGGCAGATATAATTAAAATGAGGTGTCTCACCCTGAATAACGCATCCAAGGCAGATAACAGCATCAAGATCATCGTATTCAGCAAGGAACTGAGCTCCAAGGGTAAGTTCAAAACTACCGGGAACATGTTTTATAATAATATTATCGTCATCAGTCCCATGCTGTTTAAGTGTTTTTACGGCACCATCCAGCAAGTGCCCATGTAATTTCACTGTTCCAGTCAGAGACCACAATGCCGAAACGCATGTCACTTGCATCCGGAACACTATCCGGATCATATGCTGAAAGATTTGTTGTACCCATAAAGGTATTAGTCAGAAATTACTTTATCAGAAGCTTTACTCTGGCAATATATTTGTCAATTGTTGATCCTTCAGTACTCTCAGGATATTCACTTTCTATTCTTTCGTATATTTTCAATGCATCGGAATACTTGCCGTTCAATTCATACAGTTCACCGGCTTTCATGAGGAACAATGGAGTATTGAATGAGTTCTTTGCAAAATCAGCAGCCTCAATATACTTTGAGATACCTTTTTCCAGATCGCCAAGCTCAACATATGCATCACCTGTTGCACCAATAGCCAGAGATCCGATTACTTTATCCTTTTTTGAGTATTTATTTAGAAAATCAATCGCATCCTGGATACTGGCCAAGATGCAGATAACAAATTCCTGAACTGTAGAGAGCAAGATTGCCCGATTTTGTGAGCCTGTAGCTTTTTGCTATATCAAGAAATCCAAGGTAGTTGCCATCACCATTCAATGCAAGCTTGAGTGAATCCATCTCAAGATATCTTTCTGCCTGGTACATCTGAGACAGAGCCTCATCATTTCTCTTACTCAGATAGATCTTGCCCAGCCAGCCCAAACCAACAATACAATAATAACTGCCAGACCTGTCAGTAAGGTTTTATAATTCTCCTCAAGAAATTGTTCTGTCCTGGTAAGTGTCTGCTCAACATTTGAAATAGTCTGTGGATTTACATCCTTTTTGTTCTTAGCCATACTGGTATTTACTGTTTAACTTCAAAATTTTCCACCGCAAAAGTAATTTTTTTCAAGTAATTTTAAAACAATTATTTAATGAATATCAGCAGAAGAGTGAAATATTTGAAATATTGTTGATATATAATTGATATATAATTGAATAATAGATTATTGAGTAATAAACAGTGTATGTTTCGACTTATATTATCGTAGATTGGGATGGAATTTATCTTTTTCTAACTTTGAACCTTCATACTTTTAACTTTTAACTTTTATCTTTTATCTATTTCTTCATGTATCTCAAAAAACTTATCCTTACAAATTTCAAAAATTATGAGCTTGGCGAGATGGAGTTTTCGTCCAAAATAAACTGTTTTGTCGGCAATAATGGGGTAGGCAAAACAAATATACTCGATGCAATTCATTATCTGTCGCTTACAAAGAGTTTTTTTAACAGCATCGACAGCATAAGCATAAGGCATGGGAAGACTATTTTATTATTCAGGGAACATTTCAGAAGAGATGGTGAAGAAGATAATATATACTGTGCTTTTCAGAAACAGAAGCAAAAATTATTAAAAAGAAACGGAAAGGAATATCAGAAACTTTCCGACCATGTGGGGCAGATATCCTGTGGTTATGATTTCCCCTGCCGACACTGCGCTTGTGACTGAAGGAAGTGAGGACAGGAGAAAATTTCTGAATAAAATTGTAAGCCAGTACAACACTGAATACCTCGATTCGGTACTCAGGTACAGCAAGGCACTTCAGCAAAGAAACAAGCTTCTTAAAGATTTTAAGACAACCGGCAGGTTTGATCCTGATATGCTATCTGTATGGGATGCCCAGCTTGTGAAGTACGGAGAGTATATATTCAGTGAGAGAAATATTCTTGTAAATGAACTTATTCCGGTATTCCAGGAATATTATGAAATGATATCGAACGGAAAGGAGAAGGTCAGATTGCAGTACCGTTCACACCTTGCGGATGGCAACTTCTCGGAAGCACTTGATGAATTCGGTGACAAAAGACAGGTTTCTGGAGTATACAACAGTCGGGATTCATAAAGATGATCTGCTGCTGGAAATGGATGGATTTCCTGTTAAATCACTTGGTTCACAGGGACAGCAGAAATCGTATCTTGTTGCGTTGAAACTGGCAAAATTTGATTACATAAAGCGAAAAGCAGGTTTTTCTCCAATTCTTCTTCTTGATGATATCTTTCGATAAATTTGATGCCGAAAGGGTTGAACAGATAATTAAACTGGTGGGCAATCACAGGTTTGGTCAGATCTTCATAACTGATACCCATCAGAGCCGTTTGCAGGATATTCTTATTTTCACACAATATTGATTTTAAGCTTTTCAGGATTTCTGGTAACAAGGTTGAGGAGTATTCACAGAATGAATCTAATAAGGCCATGAGACGAAGTAAAACAATATCGCTTGCAGAAGCTGCTCACGGATTACATCAAGGAGATGAATCTCGGAGATAAGCTCAGTGAGGCAGGTGTGATCAACTCATGGGAAGAAATTGTGGGAAAAGCAATAAGTTCCCGTACAACAAAAATCTATATAAAGGATCATATCCTGTATGTCCATCTTAATTCCTCGGTTGTAAGAAATGAATTGCTTATGCTCAGGGAAGCACTGCGGGAAAAACTCAACCAGAATGCAGGTACTGAGGTAATAAAGGAAATTGTTCTCAGGTGAAAGTCAGATCAGATCAATTAATCTGATATTCATTTCCCTTTATCAGGATCGATCTTTCTGAAATTTTTATGTGATTTAAAATGGTAATCTTTTCCGGAATAATTCAGGATTACCTTATGATGATCTATGACAATTTTTACAGCGGTTTCCTGTCATATTTGTAAGATAGTCTGCCAGTAAAAGCGATTTCTCAATTCCGTCACCGCGTCTGAAATTCCAGACCTCATCCGGAAGAGCCAGCCTCTGACCGTCATAAATTGATTCATCCGGCATGCTGTGCAGGATTGCATACACTTCAGAAATACTTTTTGTATTAAGATCTGTAAAACAGACCGGATTTCGTTCAATTGCAGCCTTTATAAAGGGAAGCCAGTCTATCCTGTTCATGTCCCTGTAAATATAAATTGCAAGCATGTGACAATTCTGACTGATCACTTGTTTTTACAATTTCATCAATTATTTCCTTCCGGCTGTTCTCGTTTGATATATTGAGCTTTATGTTTGTCCTGTAATTCTTTTCCTGATCAGGAATTCTCGGTTCTGTATAAATAAATTCCTTCAGGTCCTTAAACATCGCATTTATTTGTTCTTCATCCACATCTGTGGAAACTCTTATAAATTCATCCCTGATCTGTTCCAGATCTTTTCCCTGATTCGATTCAAGTATAGGTTCTATATCATTTAGCAGAATCCTTCCCTGTATCGGGCTGAGATGAAATTCATCTCCCTCGATCTCCTTTACAAGCGTTTCCCTGCTCTCCGCCGAAACATTGAATTTGCTTGTATGCTCATATTCAAACATTTTATCGAGTGCGATGTACCTTTTTTTGCCTGCACAATCGCAGCAATACTGAAAAAGGCTTTTATACTTTGACTTGAAACGAAGAAAATTAATGAATACAAGGTTGGTCAGGTCAGTTACAAGAAAATCCTTCAGCTTTTCAGAAAAATGGTTATATGCATCCCGGTCTATTGTTGCCTCATTATAAACAGTATGAATATATCCGGAAATGTGGGAAACAATTGTTACCTTCTCATTTTCGAGGGCTCTTCTTGCCTTTTCAGAGAGAGAGGTGCCGTTATACCACATATTCTTTGTGACAATCCTCCGGTTATTTGTAATAAGTCCTTCCTTTTCAGTAATGAAATTCTGTGAATGAAGAGGAGTGGCTATCAGGAAGATCTTTTCGAGCGGAATCCTTCCAACAACGAACATTGCTGCGGCATAAAGCGCTGATAAGAGATACACATTCGCCTGCTCCGGTGCTGAAAGTCTCTTTATGCCTGAAGGCTGTCATTGCTTCAATTGTCTCGGTCTTCCAGTATGGTATTATATCAGATGTAAATTTGTCAAGACCAAAATGCTTTCTTATATCAATATCGAAATAGTATTTGTCTCCCTCATAGCCGAAAAGTGCATTTGACTGTTTAAGCAGCTCCATATCAAAAAAATCGCTGAATCTGGCGATTTCGTTGCCTTTTGATGTCAGACCCCAGGTTGAGAGGTCAAGGTTGAAAACATAATTCTGTATTATATACTGTTTGATCCGGTTTGCCTTATTATTGAAGCTTTTTTTCTCAATATCCTTAAACCATGGATCGTCCCTCCAGCTCCATAATATTGGAGACATAATATCAGCAATAACAAGAGGAAAAAAGAGTTCAGGGAAGATAAATATCTCCATATCTGAAAGCGTAAACGCCGAGGATAATTTTTCGAGATTTTTCTTGTCAGACAAGTCTTTGCTTAATAGTTGGGTTCATATGAATTTTTAAAATTCCACAAAGCTAATAACACTAAACATAATTTAATGTTTAGCGTGAGAAAATTCCGGAGTACAGAATTATATCAGGAAGACCTGAGTGAAAAGAGTCTGTTTATAAGAACCTGTCGATTTCCGAGAAGAAGAAGTTTGCTTCCCTTATCGCATTTTCATCGCTGTCTGATCCATGAACTGCATTCATCTGAACAGATACAGCAAAGATCTTTCTGATTGTACCCGGTTCAGCTTTGGCCGGATCAGTGGCTCCAATCAGTTTTCTGAATTCATTAACTGCATTTTCATGCCTCAGGATCATTACGAAAACCGGTCCGGATGTCATGAATTCAACAAGATCATCAAAAAATGACTTTCCCTTATGAACCTCATAGAAAGATTCAGCCTGACGGAGGGTCATCCTTACCATTCTCAGTGCAGCAATTTCAAATCCACCTTCATTTATCATGGCAAGAATTGGTCCTGCCTTGCCCGTTCTTACGGCATTTGGCTTAATAATTGAAAAAGTAATATCACCTTGCATAAAAGCTATTTTTGAAATTTAACATCAGAATTGACCTTCAGGAATATTTTCTAACTTTGCCTACCTAAGAAAAACAGTAGCAAAAGTGGCAGATTTATCCAAATATACAAAAGAATTATCAAATCTTTTCTCAACATCAGCCAATATCCTGCTGATTTCTCACATAAATCCTGATGGAGATGCAATAGGTTCACAATTAGCATTATATCATTTTCTCGATGTCGAAGGGTAAAAAAGTCAGCATGATGACTCCTAATTACCTTCAGGAGTTTCTGAAATGGATGAACGGTGCAGATCTTATTGAGATCTTTATCAAAGAGAGAAAAAAATGCAGAAAGCTTATTGAAGAGGCAGATCTGATTGTCCTGCTGGATTTTAATCACGCCAACAGGCTGGGCGAGGCTGAAGAATTTGTAAGGGCATCCGGTGCAAAAAAAATACTCATTGATCACCATCTTGATCCTGAGGATTTTACAGATCTTGTAATATCTGATACAACCAAATGCTCAACGGCAGAACTGGTTCATGATCTTGTCTGCAGCATGAACGGTGATGAGCCTTTCAGAAGCAAACCCTACTCGGAAGCTCTGTATGTTGGCATTATTACTGATACAGGTAACTTTGAACATGGATCATATTCATCGCACACATTCAGAATCGTGGCTGATCTTCTTGAGTCAGGACTTGAGAAGGAGAAAATACTTGATCGCATTTATAACAATTTCTCAGCCGATCGTTTGAGATTCCAGGGTTTTGCGCTTAACAAGAGAATGGTTGTGCTGCCTGAATTAATGACAGCATATATTTACCTCAGCAGGGATGACTTGAAGGAATATAACCATGTCAAGGGTGATACTGAAGGATTTGTCAATATGCCTTTATCAATAAAGGGAATACATTTTTCAGCTATTTTCATAGAAAAGGACGGCTTCATTAAAATATCATTCAGATCAAAGGGCAAGTTTCCTTCCAACGAACTGGCTTCCCTATATTTTTCAGGTGGGGGACATCTCAATGCATCAGGAGGTGAACACCCTGATACGCTTGAAAATACAATAAACTATTTCCTTCAGGTTCTGAGGGAGAATGTATGGCGGTTTGACGAAGGTGAATAGGCAAATGAGCCACAGATACATAATAATATTATTTTTTACAGTCGCATTTAGCTCATGCAGGCAGGGATCAGGAGATAATGTCCGCTTCCCGGCAGCCGGGCAGCAGCGATATGGTGGATCTGAACAGATATATGGTCAGAAAAGACAGGGAACGGATTCAGAACTATATTGAAAGAAAAAATCTTAAAATGACTGAGACCACAACCGGACTGTGGTATCAGATCACAAAGGAGGGAGAAGGGGAGACCTTTGGTGAAAAGGACAGGATTGTAATGGATTATGAATGTTCTCTTCTTGATGGAACCAGATGCTATTCTTCAAAGGAACTGGGTCCTAAGGAACTTATACTTGGAAGGAGTGAAATTGAAGCTGGTCTGAATGAGGGTCTGAGGTTGCTCAAACCCGGATCAGAAGCAATCTTCATTATTCCTCCCTTTCTTGCCTATGGATTGATCGGTGATCGTAAGCAGATACCTCCCAGGGCTGTCCTTGTTTATAAAATTCAAGTAAAAACAAGGTAACCTACACAAGATAACGGGGATGCTCTCATATGGAGGGGTCGCGACCCGTCCCGGCAGTGAGTTCACGATCGGTTCTTCCCGTCAATAATTTTTTCAAAATTTGATTTCAGCACTAAAGATTAATATATTTGGAACGATTTTTGACACATTTTATGTTTTTTAATAAACCTAAACAGAAGATAGATGATTAGAAAGAATTTCGGGGTAACCATTTCAGTTCTCGCTGCAATTTTGATGCTTTCGGTTGTAGCATGCGATCCGACAAACAAAGCGGCCAAACAGGAAAAGGAAGATATTAATAATTACCTCGCTCAGAACAGCTCTCTGAATTTCGTGAAGCAAACCAGCGGTTTATATTATTATGAAGTTACAACCGGGACAGGTATTTCACCGGTTGCCGGCGATTCAGCATGGGTAAAATATACCGGAAAATTTCTTGACGGAACAGTCTTTGACTCCAATGTAACAACCGGAAAACTTTATAACTTCATTGTCGGTTATAATATTCACGGTTTTGACGAAGGTATAACGCTTATGAAAGTCGGAGGAAAATGCAGCCTGCTCATACCATCAAATCTTGCATACGGGACAAACGGGAAGTATCCGTATATACCCGGGTATACTCCATTATTGTTTGATATTGAGCTTGTAAAGGCTTTACATCCCGCTAAATAAAAGTTTTACTGCAAAACGTACACTACTAGTTTATCATTCAGTGAAGGGATATTTTTTTTCCAGTCAGATATTTTCATTGATATTATAGACTCCGCAGGAAGAGTTATATCAGCCGCTATGCACAGCATTGTATCATTGTTGCAGGTTGCAATCAATGCTTCGAACATCTTTTGGTTCCTGTAAGGAGTCTCCATGAATATCTGGGCATAGCCTTCGCGTGATTTTTTTTCAAGTTCCCTTATCTGAGCTATCTTTTCGCCGGGCTTTACAGGAAGGTACCCGTTAAATGTGAAATTCTGTCCGTTGAACCCTGAAGAAATAAGTGCAAGGATTATTGAAGAGGGTCCGGAGAGAGGAATTACCCTGATGTGTTTCCTGTGGGCCAGGGCTGTGATCTTTGCCCCGGGATCAGCAATGCCGGGCAGGCCTGCTTCACTCATTATACCAATATCATTTCCTTTTATTGCAGGTTCAAGATAATCAGCGATTTCGGATTCCCCTGTGTGTTCATTCAATACCATAAATACTGTATCGTCAATTGGAAATGACTTATCTATGAGCCTTAAAAACCTTCTGGCGCTGCGGATATCCTCAACAATAAAATATCGCAGCTGTCTTGTCAGGCTTATAACTTTGTCAGGGATCACTTTTTGAAAGTCATCACCTCCTAAGGTAACTGGGATGAGATAGATACTACCGGCCATTTTATTCATTTTCTGATTCAAATATAACAAATTAGCTGATGCGGCAGCAGAAACAAATTTCAGCGCCGGTATTGGCTTTTAACTAATTTTAATATAGGTTTGTTATGAAAATTTATACTTGTGAAGATAACCTTTCTAGGTACAGGAACATCGCAGGGAGTCCCTGTAATTGCCTGTGATTGTAACATATGCCGGTCAGAGGACGCTCATGACAAACGGCTGAGAACATCTCTCCTCCTTGAGACGGATGGTAAATCGCTGTTGTTTGATGCCGGTCCTGACTTCCGGCAGCAGATGCTCAGGGAACATGTATGCAGGCTTGATGCGATTCTTCTTACCCATGAGCATAAGGACCATATAGCCGGTCTTGACGATGTCAGGGCATTTAACTATAAGAGTCAGGATGCAATAGATATCTATTCTGAAGAGAGAGTCCTTAAAGCTTTGAAAAAGGAATATGCCTATGTCTTCTCGGAATTCCAGTACCCGGGTATACCGAAAATGAGGCTTACTGAGATAGATGATCAGAGTTTCATGATAAACGGCATAAGGATAATGCCGCTGAGGGTCTTCCATTACCGTCTTCCGGTATTAGGTTTCAGGATTGGCAATTTTGCATATATAACTGATGCAAATTACATCCCGGAGGAGAGCAAGGAAAAACTCTATGGGGTTAAGTATTTGGTTATTAACGCTCTGAGAAAAGAAAAACACATTTCTCATTTCAGTTTACGTGAAGCGATAGATTTTATCAGGGAGATTTCCCCAAAAAAAGCTTTTATAACCCATATCAGTCACCAGATGGGCTGTCATGCCGAAGTCTCAAAGGAATTACCGCCCGAGATCACTCTCGCATATGACGGACTCACATTTCAGTGCGAGTAGCAAAAGCAGGAATTATTACCTTTTATAGCTTTTATAAAGTTTTTTCTGGTATCCGTTTGAGAAAAAATATTTGTTTCTTCCTACCTGAGTGGTATTGACGTGTGAAGCCTTCTTTCTTTTTTCGTAATAAGGATTCTTTTTGGATGATGCACAAGAGACGAAGAGTGTAATCAGGATGAGGCTACAGGTAAGCATAAGGATTTTGATAGTTCTCTCCATCATATTTCCTATTTGAAATCGTTTCTAAATGTACAACATATTTGGTTAAAAGAAAAAAAATGGTCCATTTATCTATCTCCTGTCATTTTAATAATGGCTGTTATGTTTTATATTGCACAAAAAAAGTCTGTCTATGAAAGCCATTATCAAGCAGGTATCAGTAATCCTTGTTCTTTTTTTGATTCTAACACCCGAAGGCTTCACACAGACCCTCCATAATGTTGCCATTGCAAATACGTTTGGCCTGGCAGCCGATCAGATAGTACTCTCTGACAGCAGCTCAGTAATAATGGCCAAAAGCAGGCCTCTTTTCAGTTTCCGGATGAATGGCAAATTATTCAACTCCTCAATGGTAAATGCCGAGAAAGAGGGTGATATCTATTCACAGGCATACGAAAACGGTTTGTCAGTCGAGATTCAGATGTCAGATTCAACTGACGGAAGATGGAGCGGAGAAATCGTTTTTGAAAACAAGAGCCAGGATACCCTTTCAATAAGTAATATCGTTCCATTTGCTGAAGATAACAGCTCGGTCTATATTACAGGTGATGGCCCATGGAACCTTGCCCGTGCAAAGCTGTTCCGCCCTGGTTTCAGACCGGTGAGGGTCATTCTTCCCGATAATGCCTGGGACCTTGGTTACACATCCTTCTTTGCAGGATATGAACTCTCAGTATGTGCTCTTTCACGCAGGATCGGTACCGAAGGAGGCCTAATTGAAAGATATGAAACAAAGCTGCCTCCGAAAGCAAGTGTAACATATTCACTTCATGCTGATGTCTTCAGGGGAGAATGGCAGAATGGACTACGGATGATGTTCAGGGACAGATATATTTATGATCTTGAAAAATTTGATAATTCACTCTATGAGAGAAATGACCTGGCCTGGATAAAGGAGAGTTATCTTGTTGTGCTTCAGATGGCATGGGACAGGGAATTCTATGACAGGTTTACCGGCAAGTATACTTATGCAGATGTAATCAAAAAGGGAATTGAGCTGTTTGGAAAAATTGATGTCTGCGGAATATGGCCAACATGGCCCAGGCTTGGACTTGATCAGCGAAACCAGTGGGATATGTACAGGGATCTTCCGGGTGGAACCCAGCAGCTCAGAAATTTTATAAAGATGTCCCATATGTCTGATACAAGATTCTTTATAGCATATAATCCCTGGGATAACAGTACAAGAAAGGAAGACCATTACAAGGGTCTTGCAAGCCTGCTTTCCGAGACTGAAGCAGATGGCGTTGTTCTTGATACAATGGGAAACTCAGGCTCTGAACTTCAGAATGCAGCAGATAGTGTCAGAAAAGGAGTGGTGATGTATTCCGAAGGTATGGCAACACCTGTGAATATGCCGGGTATAATCGCAGGCCGTGTTCATAATGCAATTTACTACAGCCCTGAACTGAACCTCAATAAGCTTATAAAACCTGATTTCTCTATTTTCAGGGTTTGCGATGTGGGCGAAGATATTATACACAGGGAAGTAGCTGTATCATTTTTCAATGGTTACGGCACTGAATTGAATATGTTCAGACCAGGCGGCCGCGATGACAACTACAGGAATGACCTCAATTATCTGGCACATACCACCTTTATACTCAGGCAAAATAACGATGCATTTCTTGATTATGGCTGGACTCCGCTGATTGAAACCTCTGTTGATAATATCTATGTAAACAAATGGAAAGTCAGGCGAGAAGACAATATTCACGGTTCTGAATATGCGACCTGAGGGTTTCAGCGGAAAGCTTTTCAGAATCGACAGTACCGCCGGAAAACACTATGTTTCCCTCTGGAATCATGAGGTTATTAATCCCTGTTAGCTGAGAAGGGAAAAAGCTTTCTCACTGCAAACACTGACGGATGGAATTCTTCATATTCAGGTACACGGAGGGAAGGTTCCCTTGATTGTATAGCAGAACTTCCAAACCTTCTGAATGCATCTGTAAAGGGTGATTCAATAAAGATATCATCACAGCGGTACCGGTGAGCTAATAATCTGGAAAGGAAATCCTTCATATCAGACAGCGCACAAGGACCTGACAATCCTTCAGGATACGACTGTAAGAGTCAGGGATCTGTTTGGAATCTATGAAGGAAAAATTGTTTTACAGCTTCTCGGAAACCAGAAACTAAAAGACGAAAATGTTTTATTCATAAAAGGAGGCAAACCATGGATCATAAGTGAAGTAGTCAGAACAGAGAGGGCTGCCTCGGTACCTTCCGATATGGTTCTTGTACCTGGTTCATCCATTTCAGTCAGTCTGACAGCTTCGGATGAATTCATTCAATATCCTGAGCCTGATCTGACAACAAAAATCGACAGTTTTCTTATTGATAAATATCCTGTTACAAATTCACAGTTTTATGATTTCATAACAAACACAGGTTACAGGCCGGTTGATACATCAGCCTATCTTCGTCACTGGCAGTCCGGAACATTCAGGCAGGGGCAGGATAAATATCCTGTTGTTTATGTGAGTCATGAAGATATTGAAGCCTATACAGCCTGGGCAGGAAAACGGCTGCCAACACAAGCCGAATGGCAACTCGCCGCACAGGGTACAGATAAGCGGAAATGGCCCTGGGGCAATGATTTTCACGGAACATTGTGCAACAACGGGTTTGACAGACCCACTCCGGTCGATGCATTTCCGAAGGGACAGAGTCCGTATGGCGCTGTTGACATGGTCGGAAATGTATGGCAGATGACAAATGACATCTATTTTAACGGATCAAATTACTTTGCCGTTATAAGGGGAGGTAGTTATTATAAGCCTGAATCAAGCTGGTGGTATGTACAGGGAGGACCTCAGCCTCTTGACAAGACCCAGATTTTGCTAATGGTTTCACCTGGATTTGACAGATGTGCAACTGTGGGTTTCCGATGCGTAAAGGATGTTGACAGCAGAAATTTTAAAAGTAAAACAATAGATCCGGCAGGCAATTTTAATATTTTCAGTCTGCCGGCTCCATTACCAATCTCCGGTTGATAGAAGTCAGGTACTAAACCCGTCCTGCTATGGTAGGCAGCTGCAAGTTCAGTCATAAATTTTGTTGATTCGGATTTCCTAACAATACTCACTGTGCATCCGCCAAAACCTGCTCCTGTCATTCTCGTGCCTATAACTCCGGGAAGCTTTCTTCCTTCATAAACAAGGGTATCGAGTTCAAAACCGGTCACTTCATAGTCGTTTTTAAGCGAATCATGCGATTGGTTCATTAATTCGCCGAACCTTGACAAGTTATTTTCTTCAATACTTTTATTGCCTCCAAGTACCCTTCCGTTTTCACTGATTACATGTTTCGCCCTTCTTACAATGACAGGATCGCTTATATACTTTTCGAGTATCCCGATCTCTTCTGTTCTTGAGTTCGCTTAGATTTTTGATCGGTTTGTATGACTGCAGAAGTTCCACGGCTCTGTCGCATTCACTTCTTCTCTCATTGTATTTTGAATCAGTGAGTCCTCTTCTTTTGTTTGTATTGGTTATAATAAGTGAATTATCGTTCAGCACAAGTGGAACATTCTCATATTCAAGTGTGTCGCAATTCAGAAAAATGGCATTGTCTTTTTTCCCAAAACCCACGGCAAACTGATCCATAATTCCGCAATTCATTCCAACAAATTCATTTTCAGCTTTCTGGCTCATTTTAACAAGGTCAATTGTTGCAAAGCCGGCATTGAAGAATTCATTAAGAGCCACTGCAGTGACCATTTCGATTGATGCAGAAGAGGAGAGACCTGCTCCATTTGGAACATCACCATAAAAGAGCAGTCTCAAGTCCGGAGATCTTAATATTCCTTTTTAAAAACTCATTTATAACTCCAAGAGGATAGTTAGTCCATTTTTTCCCTTTATTGACAAATAAGCCGTTCAGATTTTACACTGAATCGTCATTGAAGTTGACAGTGCTGAATCTGAGAATATTTTCATCAGTTTTCCTGAGCAGGAGGTAAGTGCCGTAATTAAGTGCGCAGGGGAAAACATATCCTCCGTTATAGTCAGTATGTTCACCAATAAGATTAACCCTGCCGGGGGAGAAAAAAAGAACAGGTTTGTTATTCCTGTTCCCGTATTTTTCATAAAATTTTTCTGCAAAATTATTGCTGTCCATTTCTATACTTTTAATTTTTTCTCAATTTCATTAATCTGATTTCTGAAATGCTTGTCAGTGTCAATCAGATTATTCACTGTTTTGCAGGCATGAAGAACTGTTGCATGATCCTTGCCTCCGATATGTGATCCTATACTTGCCAGTGAAGCTTTTGTGAGGCTTTTGGAGAAATACATTGAAACCTGCCTTGCCTGTACTATCTCTCTCTTTCTGGTCTTCCCCTGGATAAGATCAATAGGGATCTTATAGTAATCACACACTATTTTCTGTATATACTCAATTGTTATCTCACGTCTTGAGGTGCTTATAAGCTTCTCAACCATCAGCCTTGCCAGATCGAGGGTAATCTCTTTTCTGTTGAGTGTTGATTGTGCATAAAGTGAAATAAGTACAGCTTCCAGTTCACGTATATTATTTGAAATATTTACAGCCAGGAATTCGAAAATTTCATCAGGCAGTTCAATTCCGTCATTATATGCTTTTTTCTTGAGTATAGCCAGCCTGGTTTCGTAATCAGGTCTTTGCAGGTCAGCCTGAAGTCCCCACTTGAATCTTGACAGCAGTCTTTGCTCCATCCCCTGCAGTTCAACCGGAGGTCTGTCGCAGGTAAGGATCAGCTGTTTGCCTGACTGATGAAGATGGTTGAAGATATGAAAGAATGTATCCTGAGTCTTTTCTTTCCCGGCAAATTCATGCACATCATCAAGTATGAGCACATCGATCATCTGATAAAAATGGAGGAAATCATTCTTGTTATTATTTCTGACTGATTCAACAAACTGTGTCTGAAATTTATTTGCATTTACATAGAGGACAGTCTTATCCGGATGTTTCTCTTTTACAAGAATTCCGATTGCCTGAGCCAGGTGAGTCTTGCCAAGACCTGAATCACCATAAATCATGAGCGGGTTGAAAGCTGTTCCACCCGGGTTGTTTCCAACAGCAATGCCTGCTGATCTTGCCAGTCTGTTGCATTCACCCTCGACATAATTATTGAAATTGTAATCGGGATTGAGTCTGGGATCAAAATGTACTTTTTTGATTCCGGGTATTACGAATGGATTTTTTATTGAAGGTTGTGTAATTTCGAAAGGAACCTGAACAGGTTTATTATTAAGATCTGTTTTATTTCTGGATGGATATCTTACTGTATATGGCTTACCATCAGAATAATTGGTATTCTCCATAACAACGTTATACTCAAGCTTTGCCTCCGTACCAATCTCTCTCCTGAGAGTCTTTCCTCAGAATATCAATATACTGTTCCTCAAGATATTCATAGAAAAACGGACTGGGCACCTGAATTGTCAGCACATTATTCTCCAGTTTTAAAGGGATGATCGGTTCAAACCAGGTCTTGTAACTGATGGATGGAATAATATCTTTTATTATTTGCAGACAACTATTCCAAACGTCATTATGTGACTTATTCATTTAGGTAGGTTTATTTAAAAAATTCTTAGGTCGGAATCTTGATGATTCAGGTAGCAATATTTGTAAAAAAAAAACTAATAAAAAAAATTTTTTTCGCTTGACTTTTTCGAAAAAAGTATATGTTTTTAAACATCAGCAACTTATAATTTGAAAAAAAATTAAAATAATTAAAGTGCTATATATCAGCTAATATACAGATATATGAAGTGGTTTATAAGTGTATTACAAGTTGTTATGTAATCTTAGTCAAAATTCAACAAACAGGAGCATTAATTAGGACAATTTTGCCATTGATTTATTATCTAATTTTAAGATGAAGATTATCTGAATTTTAAGTAATATTATTTAGGAGCGCTGTTTTTTTTACCGAAAACAGAGAAGTGAACATACCGTCTTTGGATTTGCTTTCATATCAGTCAAAAGTTCATTTAAACTTGCCAGACTATTGTTGAGATTTGTATAAATTGAGTCATTTGTGAGGAATTGTCCGGCAGATCCTTTACCATTATTCAGATTTTCCATCATTGTTGGATGCTTTTTCAAGGCTTGTCTTCAGATTTGTGACCGTGGTATAAATATCAGCAGCAGCAAGAGTGTCGGATATTGTTTTGAGGTTTGTGAAGGTACTGCTCATCTTATCTGAGTTCTGTGCAAGCATACCTGAGAACTTATTAAGGTTATCAATTGTGGCTTTGAGATCTTTTTCCTTTGAAACCATAATTTTGCTGAGGCTGCCGGTTGTACTGTTCAGATTGGCAACTGTTCCGCTGAGATTCTTCCTGAAATCCTCATTCATAAGTTCATCAACAGATCTGATAACTGAATCGAGAACAACTATGAGATTTGAAATCTTGTCTTTTACCGGCAGGAGTTCTGTTTCAACTTTATCAACGATTGATACAGCAAGTCTTCCGGGGATTGTATCACCCTCGCTATAAAATCCGGGACCGTTTCCATAGACAAACTGAACTTTCATTCCGCCAAGAAGTGAGACGGGATACTATTTCGGCAACAGTATTTACAGGGAGTTTGAAATCTTTGCCTACCGAAAATTCAACAAGAAGTTTACCGCTTGTGGGATCAATGAATTCAATCGATTGAACGACTCCGACCTTATAACCGTTAACCTCAACAGGACTTGATTCTGCAAGGCCTCCAATTTTATCATAAACGGCATAATAATAATTAGTGCTCTTAAAATAATCTTTTCCCTTTAAGAAAGTTGTATAACCAGATGAAAACCAGTATTGTCAATAAGGCAACTGCACCAACTTTAATTTCATTTGAGATCTTTTTCATTTAGTATCGCGTTTGATAATTTCTTTCATTTCATCCAAAGCCTGCTGCAAAGGTAATATTTTGTTGTCTTTAACTGCTATGACAAATGCATCAGGAAAGATGGCTTCAATTTCTTTTCTGTAACTTACTGCAGCCGATATAGTCAGAAAAATTTCCTGTTGCATACTTTGACTGATCCTGACCGTTTAATCTCAGTAACATTTTTCAGACCATTGAAGTTTTCAGGTTTGATTTCAATTTTTGAAGATGATGTTGCAATCTGTACCATAAATACTATCTCTCCCGGTTTTGAGGCTGATTGAGCAGAGTTTTCAGCATCAGACTCCTGATTCTGGCATTTTTACAGGGAATTTGCTGCTTTTGCTCTCAATGTCAGTAATATAATCGCTGCAGGCTTTGAAGATTGAAGAGGCTATTTTATCCTGTCCCTCTTTTGAATTAAGAAATTTTTCCTCATCAGGATGTGTAATAAAACCTGTCTCAGTCAGCACGCTTGGCATTGTGGTCATGAATAATACCCAGAATCCTGCCTGTTTTACTCCCCTGTCGATTCTGTTGATTTTATCCTTTATACTGGCTTTGAATTTTCGAAGCCAGGCTGGTACTCTGCTTCAAGAAAAATATTCTGCATCAGGGTGAACATAATATAGGATTCAGGTGATTTTGGATCAAAACCCTCATATGTATGTGGAGTAATCATTTTCAAGAAGAATGACCTCGTTCTCTTTCATTGCTACCTCAAGATTCTGCTGGTCCTTTGCCAGCCCCATAACAAATGTCTCAGTACCATGAATAGTTCTTTGATTTGGCCCAGTTGGCATGAATCGAAATGAACAGATCCGCATTATTCTTATTTGCAATCTCGGCCGGTCCTTCACCTCAATGAATGTATCAGTTTTCCTTGTATATATAACAGTTACATTTTTAAGATTCTTTTCAATATAACTACCTGTTTTAAGGCTATTGCAAGAGTTAATATTTTTTTCGGCACTGAATGAGCCCAATGCTCCGGGATCTTTTCCGCCATGACCTGCATCAATCACAATGACCCAGTTCTTGTCACCCCTGGCAGCTGAGGATGAAACAGGCAGAGAGTTGAGAAAAGCAAGCAGTAAAACTAATTTTGTCAGGTGTATATGATTGGTACAATGTTTGCCGTTTTTAAATCCAGTACTCATTTGATGTTCGTCTTTTTTAATTAGTTTTGCGCTGGCATCCTGGTATCTCACAAAAATTATACAAAAATAGCATTTAAGTTGTATTTTTTTAAAGAAAAGCGGTTCCTTATAATCTTCCTAATGATGGTCCATACTTTTGTGTTGTTCTCTCAGGAGGGTGGTACTGTTTTGGACTCTCTTGTCATTACCCGCAGGATAGGCTCGTAAAGGATACTCCTAAAAGATACAATTCTTAAAGATACACTCTGTTAAGAGATACACTTCTGTTAAAAGATACAATTCTTATAAGGGATACATTGCATGTAAAAGACTCAATTCCTGCCAATATTCGTAAGCCATCATCAAATGCTATTGACAAGGAGGTTACTTATAAGGCGACTGATTATATAAAGAGGGATGTTGCCAATAAGAAGGTTATCCTGGTACAGAATGCTGTTGTAAATTATGGCGAGATCGAGATCAAAGCAGATTCAATAGCCTTCGATATGAGTACAAACCTTCTTTTTGCAATAGGAAGGAAAGATACCATCCGGTAAGGTTATTGGATCACCGGTTTTTAAGGAGGGAAGCCAGGAGTTTGAATCAAAGGAACTTACGTATAATTTCAAAACACGAAAAGCGGTCGTTAAGAATATAATCACAAAGCAGGCTGACGGGCTTCTCCACAGTAATTTTACAAAGCTGCTTGAGGATGGTACCTCAAATATTCTCAAGAGCACATATTCAACCTGCGATGCTGATACGCCTCACTTTTACATTAACCTTCCCAAGGCAAAGGTCTACCCTGGTGAAAAGATAGTTTCCGGTCCGGGCAACCTCGTGCTTGAGGGGATCCCCTTGCCGCTGGTAATTCCTTTTGGATTTTTTCCGGTAAATAATAAAAAGGCTGCATCAGGTCTGCTTTTTCCGCAGATCGGGGAAGAGAGGGAACGCGGATATTCTCTTACCGACGGAGGATATTATTTTGCACTCAGCAATTATTTTGATCTGACCGTTAAAGGAAGTCTCTATTCAAACGGTTCGTGGCTGGCCAGTGCTCAGACAAACTATAACAAGCTTTATAAGTACAATGGTAATTTTTTATTCAATTACGCCAATAATATTACCGGCCACAAGGATTTGGAGGACTTCAGCCAGTCGACCAACTACAAGCTCGGGTGGGTCTTCGCCCAGGATCCGAAGGCTTCTCCCGGATCAAGATTTTCAGCCAGTGTGAATATGAGCTCAAGCGGCTATGAAAAGAACAACAGTTATGTTGTATCCGAACATGTGACAACCACAAAACAATCGAGTGTGAGTTATTCAAAAACCTGGGAGGGCACCCCTTTCAATTTTGCTGCGAGTGCAAACCACAGTCAGAATACAAAGAAGAAAACAGTGAGTCTGAATCTGCCCAAGGCCAATTTCAATGTCGGAAGAATTTATCCGCTGAAGAGCAAGAACAGCACCGGACCAACAAAATGGTATCAGGAGCTTCAGTTTCAGTATTCTGCAGCCTTTGATAATCAGATTAATACTTACGACAGTCTGCTTTTTACAAAGGAGGTGTGGGATACAATGGACAACGGTTTCAAGCAGGAAGCTCCGGTGAGCCTGCAGATACGGCCGTTCAAGAATTTTTCGATCTCTCCGTCATGTGACTTATTCAGCCGTCATGTATTCGCAGAGAAAGACATCATTACTGGGATGAAGAACAGCAGGAGGTTATAACTGAAACATCAAAGGGAATTTTTTATGGCCAGGCAATAAATCCTGCAATAAGCGCCTCTTATAATCCGCAGATCTTCGGAATGTATTCATTCAACAAATCCTGATGCACGGCTGACAGCTATCAGACATGTAATGAAGCCATCGGTCGGTTTTAACTATGTTCCTTCAGTGCCGGGTCTGAGCACTGATATGTATGAACATGTGCAGATAGATACTACCGGTACAAGATTCCGGGATTATTCAATCTACGAGGGCAATATTTTCGGAACACCTTCAGCATCAAAGACGAAGCGGAATAGTATCCTTTGGACTCGTAAATATTATTGAAGGTAAGATGTTTGCGAAAAATGACACAACCGGAAAGCCAAAGAAGATTAAGATAATTGACAATTTCGGGATAAATACATCCTACAATGTCTTTGCCGATTCAATTAAGTGGTCGCCTGTTACAATGTCAATCAGGACAACTCTTTTCAATAACTTTAATGTATCTGCAAACAGCAGTTTTTCACTTTATGCTCTCGATGAGAAGGGAAAGGTTTATAATACCTTTGGTATTACGGCGAATAACCAGCTGCTGAGGCTCACAAGTTTTACAACCAGTCTGGATTTCAGTCTGAGCGAATTTCTTGCCCGTGACAAGACCAAGAACAAACAGGACAGCTCGGGAGCAGCGGTGGAGCCGATATGTTCAGCCAGGGATTTGAAAAAATGCAGGAGAATCGGGCCAGAGGGACGAATCAGACCAGAACGCTGTTCCAAGGGATGAATATGGTTATCAGCAGTTTGATGTGCCATGGACAATGAATTTGAGTTACAGCTTTAACTATTCAAAACCCGGTCTTAAATCGAATGTGACACAGGCCATTGCAATGAACGGCAATGTTACCCTTACAAAAATGCTGGCAATAACATATGTAAGCGGATATGATTTTAAACAAAAACAAATAACCATGACCTCCATAGGTGTCAGACGCGATCTCCATTGCTGGGAAATGAACCTTAACTGGATACCTGTCGGAACCATGAAGGGATGGAATTTTACAATAAGGGCCAAAGCCTCAGTGCTTGGCGATCTGAAATACGAGAGAAGAAAAGATTACCATGATTCATATTAGAATGAGCGGTTCATCATCGTCAACATTGATTTTCTGATTTTATAATATTATTATATCAGGATATGAAAAAGATTATTAGCACATACAAAAGCTCCGGCTGCAATAGGTCCCTACAGCCAGGCTGTTGAGATAAACGGAGCACTGTATGTTTCCGGGCAGATCCCAATCAATCCTGAAACAGGAAAGCTTGTTGAGGGAGATATTACTGTTCAGACCGAACAGGTCTTCAGAAATATTACTGCCATACTTGACGCAGCAGGTTATGCTCTTTCTGATGTTGTAAAATCCACATGTCTGCTGAGCGATATGGCAAATTTCAAGGCAATGAATGAAGTCTATGGCAGATTCTATATTACAAATCAACCTGCAAGGGCTGCTTTTGCCGTGAAGGAGCTGCCTCTCGGTGCACTGATCGAGATAGAGACGATTGCCGTGAAATAATGATGCGGGCTAATAAACAGGTATGGACGTTGCAGGATAAAACAAGTAGGGACGTTGCATGCAACGTCCCTACCATATTTATAATTACAGAGATTTATTTATTCTCCTACGATCTCGAAATCAATTTCAACTTTTACCTCTCTGTGAAGCTTAACTACAGCCTTGTAGCTACCTACTTCCTTAATCTGGTCTTCAGGAAGGGTAATGTTTCTGCGGTCGATCTCAAATCCCTTCTCTTTCAGCGATTCAGCAATCTGAATAGTATTTACTGATCCGAAGATCTTGCCTGAAGTACTGGTTTTTGCACCGACAACAAGTTTGACACCTGCCAGCTTTTCTGCTATTTCCTGTGCTGAGGCTTTAATTTTCTCCTCTTTGTGAGCTCTCTGCCTGAGATTCTCAGTATGCATCTTTTTTGCAGAGGAACTTGCAGCTACGGCATATCCGCGCGGAATAAGGAAATTTCTTCCATATCCGTCCTTTACATTTACGATGTCGTCCTTCTGACCGAGCTTATTAACGTCCTGTTTTAGTATAATTTCCATGGTTGATCCTCCTTATTTTAATAGGTCAGTAACGTAAGGAAGAAGAGCGATATGACGTGCTCTTTTAACGGCTTTTGCCACTTTCCTCTGATATTTCAATGAAGTACCTGTAATTCTGCGTGGCAGAATTTTTCCCTGGTCGTTCAGGAATTTTTTCAGGAATTCGGGATCTTTATAATCTATGTAACGGATCCTGTTTTTCTTGAACCTGCAATATTTCTTTTTCTTGATCTCAACGGTTGGTGGAGTCAAATATCTGATTTCTGATTCATTCTGTGCCATAAATTATTCCTCCTTCGTTTTTCCTGATTCTTTTTGTTTCCTTTTCTTCTCAGCATATTCAACAGCGAATTTTTCCATTCTGAATGTTAAAAATCTGATAATCCTCTCATCCCTGCGATACTGGAGTTCGAGTTTTTCAACTAGATCACCCTCTCCTTTAAATTCAACCAGGTAATAGAACCCTGTCGACTTCTTCTGAATGGGATAGGCCAGTTTTTTCAGGCCCCAGTTCTCTTCATGAATGATCTCACCGCTGTTATCGGTAATGACCTTCTTGAATTTTTGTACCGCTTCCTTCATCTGGTTCTCAGATAAAACGGGAGTTGCAATGAAAACGGTTTCGTACTGATTCAACATAGTAATTAATTGTTTATTAGTTATATATTTTGGTGCGCAAAAGTACAACAATTTTGCTTTTTTCAAAAATAATCGGATGAAAAAATCCATTTATTTAATTTATAAAAGAACTTACACAGAGATGCACAGAGGATTCACAGAGTTTCCCTGAACGATTTTCTTCTCTGTGGACCTCTGTGCTTCTCTGTGGTTCTCTGTGACAGTTCTTAATTTTTGTCTTGTTTACTTTTGTCTTTTGTCTTTTGCTTTACCTTTTGGCTTTTTGACTATATTTGTGATTCGCGATATTAGAAAACGAGAGTCATCATTTTATGGAAAACTTCATAGTTTCAGCAAGGAAGTATCGTCCTGCCAGTTTTGACATGGTCATCGGTCAGAACACGATTACAAATACGCTGAAAAGTGCAATAAAAAATAATCATCTGGCTCATGCTTACCTGTTCTGCGGTCCGCGCGGAGTTGGTAAAACAACCTGTGCAAGGATATTTGCCAAAACAATAAACTGCAGCAATCTCGGTGAAAATGCCGAAGCCTGTGACAAATGCGAATCATGTCTTTCATTCAACTCGACTGAGGTCGTTTAATATTCATGAGCTTGACGCTGCTTCAAATAACAAGGTGGAGGATATCCGCAGCCTGAATGACCAGGTCAGGATACCGCCGCAGATAGGAAAATACAGCATTTATATAATTGACGAAGTTCATATGCTCTCTTCATCAGCATTCAATGCCTTCCTGAAAACACTTGAAGAACCGCCGTCACATGCCATTTTTATACTTGCAACAACTGAAAAGCATAAGATAATACCAACAATCCTTTCACGATGCCAGATTTTCGATTTCAACAGAATCCGGATTGAGGATATTGTCGGAAGATTAATGTATGTTGCAAAGACATGAAGGTATAAATCCTGAAGAGGAAGCTCTGCATATCATAGGACAGAAAGCAGACGGGGCAATGCGTGATGCCCTCTCAATATTCGACCAGATAGTGAGTCTGACTGGCAAAACAGTTACATATAAGGATGTGATTGAAAACCTCAATGTGCTTGACTTTGAATACTATTTCAAAACTATTGACGGTGCACTTGCTTGGCGATGTATCATCTGTGCTCATCTCTTTTAATGAGATCCTTGAAAAGGGCTTTGACGGACATAATTTTATATCCGGACTGAACAGCCATCTGCGCGACCTGCTGGTTTGCAAGGGATGAAGCTACTCTGCCTCTCCTTGAGACCACTGCATCGGTGAAACAGAGGTACCTGAAACAGACAGGACAGATGCACTGTCGATTTCCTGTTTAAAGCCCTCGAGATTGGCACCAATTGCGATCTTGCATATAAAGGCAGTAAAAATCAGCGGCTGCATGTAGAACTTGCACTTATCCGGCTGTGCAGGCTGATGTCAGAAAACGGATCAGAACCTGAAAAAAAAAAGCCTGAACTGAAACCGGAGTCAACAGCCCGGTAAAGAGAGTGGAAGAGGAAATTCCGCCTCCTTCAAGATCAGAGATATTGCGCAGCGAAAACCCGGTAATAGAGACAGATACTGCCAGGACAGAACCTCCTGCCGGGTAAACATGTTCCGGTATTTGAAAAACCTCCTAAAACCTTTTCAATAAAAGATCTTATGTCAGAGTGATCTCCCTGCAGAGGATAAACCTGGCAGACCTGTCTGAAATGCCCGTTGCATTAGCGAATCCGGATCAAAGGAAATTTTCTCAGTCGAAGCCTTTGAAGCATGCTGGCCTGATTTCATAAACCAGCTGAATGGTGAAGGCTCAAGAATAATAAGTATGTTCAAAACTATCAAACCTGAGGTTGAGAATGATCAGACAATCAGGATACATCTCAGCAATGCCACACAGAAAGATATTTTTATCCAGAACTATAAACAACGTCTTGTCAACTACCTTCAGAGTAAGTTTCATTATTCCTGAGCTTGATATCGAAACTACAATTGACATCACTGAAACAAGTGATATTCTTTATACCGATGAGCAGAAATATAATTATCTCTTTAATAAATATCCTGTTCTTAAAGAGATGAAGAAAAACTTTCAATCTTGATATTACCTGAAAGATTTGATTTGTAAAGAGACAGTTAAATGAAGTTCAGAAATCAGCCGTGAAAAAAAACCTGCCAGTTACCGGAAACGAAAATACTCCGAAATCATTTTCTGATGAGAGGATCTTTTTTGAACAGATCATAAACCATTCAAGGTCAATGATAAGCATTATCAACCGGGACTATGTTTATGAGAAGGTAAATGCAACATTCTGCAAAGAGCACCAGATAATAAATAATTCAATAGTTGGCAGGTCGCTTTCCGATGTCTGGGGCGATGATATATTCAGAAATAATATAAAGAACAAAATTGACCTTTGCTTTTCCGGTGAAACTGTGAGCTATGAAGCTTCTTTCCATACTCCCCGTCTGGGAGTCAGGTATTATGAAGTTGTATTCCGTCCGCTCTAAATGCGGGGAATAACGGGATTACACATCTTATGGCTGAAACCTTTCGATATCCATGAGCTCAGAGTCTCCAGGCAGAATGTACTTGAAAAGGAGGAGGAGCTCAGAAAGTTCGAAACAAATATTCCAATTGGTTTTATCCGTTGTGATCCTGACGGTAAAATCATTCATGCAAATGAAGCATTTCTCAGGATCATGGAGTGTCCCGATGATATTACGGGACTGAATCTGAACCTGAGAAGCTTTTATCCGGTAGATGTATTGTTTGATATTCAGGTTGAACAACTTATAGAGTCTCATTCAAAAACATTCGGCAGAGTCTTTCTGAAGAACTGGAACGGGAATGAAATTCCATGCAGGATAAGCGGATTTCTGGCTGTAAACAGATCAGATAAACCTTCGTTTATTGATTTTGCAATTGAAGATTCATCACGTGAACTTTTCCTCGAGAATAAATTGCTTCAGGCTCAGAAGCTTGAGACAATAGGGGCTCTTGCCGGGTGGAATAGCACATGATTTCAACAATATCCTTGCTACAATATCGGGATATTCAGAAATGCTGCAGGAAGATCTTCCAAAAGATTCTGTGCTTTCAGATAATGTCAGTAAGATACAGGGAGCTGTTCTTAAAAGCACAGTCAATTATAAACCAGATACTTACATTTCAGCCGGCATGTCGAGCAGGAGAAGATATCAGTGAATGTGGCGGATGTCCTTAAGGAGACAATAGGTTTTGTAAAATCATCTGTTCCTTCAAACATCTCTATAAAAAACAAGATAGGAGATAAGAACGCAAATGTTCTTGCTGATCCGACACAGCTTTTCAGGGTATTTCTGAATCTCATGACAAATGCTATCCAGTCGATGGAAGAGAACGGAGGAACCTTAACTGTTCAAATGACAATTGTTGAGGGAAAAATGGTGCAGCATGAGACTGAATAAGGATATTGTTGCTGATGAATATGCTCTCTTATCTTTTTCAGATACAGGAAAGGGGATGGACTCATCGGTTCTTGAAAGGATCTTTGAACCATTCTTTACAACCCGTGAAGTCGGAAAAGGCACCGGACTGGGATTATCAGTCATTCATGGGATCGTTACGGAGATGGAGGGAGAGATCCATGGTTTCAAGCAGGACAGAGCAGGGATCGACCTTCTATGTATACCTGCCGGTTACCAAAGAATATATGAGCGTCCCGGCAGAGAATAGATAAGGAAGAAAATTCTTTTTATTACAGGAAACAAGCATGAATCAAAAATACTTTCAATAGCTCTTGAAAAAAGCGGATTTGACCTGCTTTATATAGCGGACCGGCGTAACCTTCTCAGAATGATGAATCTGATCAGCGAACGCCCGGATCTTATAATATACATGAGCGAGTCAAAGCAGGTGCAGCCCGAAGAAATAATATCTGTATTTAATCAGCTTAAGATTGACACCCCATGTATACTTATAACAGACAGTGAACAGGATCTGATTGAAGAAAATTTACTAAATTCGGGAATTGTTAAACAACATCTCGTCAAACCTGTTTCCCTTAAGGAGATCAGGAATGCGATAATGCTCTCTTTAGGTTAGTTTGGACATATAATTGAGATATAAATGGCAGGTGTATTGATTGTTGAGGATGATAAGGAACTGAGGGAAATGATAAGCATATCTCTTACAAGACGTAAATTTACAGTCATTGAGGCTGTTAATGGTAAGGAAGCCATTATGCATTTTAAGCCATCCATTACTGATCTTGTAGTCACCGACCTTATAATGCCGGAAGAGGATGGACTGAAGGTGATAATGAAGCTGAGGGAAGTAAAGCCTTCCCTTAAAGTGATTGCCATATCAGGTGGTGGCAAAGCCGGTCCTGGAAGCTATCTTAATCTGGCCAAAGCTCTTGGTGCAGATGCCATATATTCCAAACCCTTTTCAATTAATGAACTTGATAATGAAGATTGAAGAGTTGTTAAGTATTGAATCTGTCTCTTGAAATAATTATATTGTTAAACTTAAAATATTCTGAGCTATGTTAAAGAAAAAAATTGAAGATATCTGCAACAGGCAGATTGAGAGAGAAGGTTATTCATCAAACCTTTACCTTGCAATGGCTGTATGGGCTGAAACATCCGGATTCAGCGGAGTTGCAGCCTGGATGTACGCCCAGGCTGATGAAGAGCGTCTTCATATGCTTAAGTTTGTTAAATATATAAATGAACGCGGAGGAAAATCAGTTATCCCGGCACTTAAGCAACCCGAAGCAGAATATAAAAGTGTGGAAGCTGTTTTCAAGGAAGTCCTTAAACATGAGGAATTTGTGACTGCAAGTATAAACGAGATCGTCTCACTGACTCTTGAAGAGAAGGATTTTAATACTCACAATTTTCTGCAATGGTTTGTAATGGAACAGGTTGAGGAAGAAGCATCTGTTAAAACCATCCTGGACAAGGTAAGACTTGTGGGTGCAAATAATATGTACGAATTTGACAGGGATATACTGACACTGCGAAAGACATCCGGTACCGGCAAACCTGCATGAAAGATCATCTCTGGTTTTCTGATTGCTCTCTGTATTGCTGCTTCACCTGATCCTGTTGCCTCACAGAAACTGCGTTACAAATTCCGCTGTGACTGGTGTTTGTTATGCAGGAAATAAGATCAACAGGATTTATATTCCGCCTCCCGATGCTTTTTTTAAGAAATCAGGATCAAAAGGGGGTGCTTCAATAACGGTAAAATACACTGGTTTTACTCCTGTTCCGAAAGCCGCTGTGGAGTATGCCATGTCGATCCTGGAAGCCATCCTTCCTGCTGGATACAAAGATCACAATTTCAGCCAGCTGGGAGAGAATAACAACCTCGGGTGTTCTTGCAAACTCAAGCATTACAGGTTATGCAGACGGATGCGGGTATCGATGCTCAGAATCCACTTGCAATCTATCCTGTTGCACTGGCAGAAAAAATTGCAGGTCAGGCATCTTAACGACAGCCTCGAAAGTGATATAAATCTGAGAATTAACAGTTCAGTTGACTGGTATACAGGCACTGATGGCAACACTCCGCCTCAGAAGTATGACCTGGTTACAGTTACGATTCATGAGGTGTGTCACGGACTTGGTTTTTTTGACAGTATGGATACAGATAACCTTGTCGGCTGGTATGGCATAGATTCGATACCGCTGATCTACGATACATTTATTGAAAATCTCCAGGGTAAGAAGCTGACTGATAAACTGTCGTTTAAGAATTATTCAGCCGGGCTGCTCAGTCAAATGACCGGAGGATCCCTGTATTTTAACGGCCCGCTTCTTAGTTACTATACATCAGGTTCAAGAGGGCGTATTTATGCACCCCGTACCTGGGATAGTGGTTCCAGCGTTTCACATCTTGACGAAAATTTTACTTCTGAGCCCAATACATTAATGACTCCCTTCATCGATATGGGAGAAGCAATCCACGATCCGGGGAAGTTAACCTTTTCAATTCTAGGCGACCTGGGCTGGATTAATACAAGAATTATCCATGAAGCAACTCATGATACAGAAGCACATCTGAATGTACTTCCGCTTTCAGTTACAATTGCTTCAGATACTCTTTACAATCACGAACAGGTGGGAGCAGTATTCTCATATGATAATTTTACTACTTCAGATACTTTGTTCATGACTTCTCCCGGTTCAGATAATACTTATACATGTACTCTGGATATTCCGTCATATAATAGTGAGATTCAGTACTATTTTTTTACAAATGATTGTTTTAACCGGATATACAGATCCCCCTCGCTCGATAGATTCTTTAAAATACTCGGTTTATATTGGAACTGATACAGTAAAGTCCTGTGATTAAACATTCTCCTCTTACTTCATTTCTTGACAGAATTGATACAATAAAGATTGTTGCAACAGTAACCGATAATCTGGGTATAGACACGGTTTTTGCAGAGTACAGGGTAAATGATGGTCCTCCTGTCATTTATTGGTCTGCATGCAGGTAAAGACAACAACTATTAAGCGGAAATTGTCACACGATCAATGTTTCTAAATGGAGGTGATTCAATTCAGTACCGGATAGTTGCCACCGGATTCAGCAAGGGTGCCCAATAGTTCAACCGAGCCGGCAGTCAGGGTTTTATACTATTCATATTGAAGACCTTCCACGGTTGTCCTGAGTAGCTATTCAACAGACTTCACCGGAAATGCTTCAGATGACTTTTTTAATGATGGGTTTGAGATATTCAAACCTTTGGGATTCAAAAATTATGGACTCAATACAAAGCATCCTTATGAAAGTCCTGAGGACAATGATAAATCAATTCAGTATGTCTCAGTACTTCGGCATCCGCTGAAATTAAATGAATCAGGGTTACTTGTAAACTTCAATGAGATTGTTCTTGTTGAACCAGGGTGAGCCGGGGTCTGTATTTGGTTCAGATGGATTTTATGATTACGTTATTGCTGAGGGCTCAAAAGATTTTGGGAAAACATGGTTCAAACTTGCGGATGGTTATGATTCCCGTTTCTTTAAGACATGGGAAACTGCCTACAACAATTCAACTGACGGAACGAATTCAACAGCCATTGGAAATGAATCGATGCTGAATAAGCATTCAATACTCTTCAGTCCAACCTCAGCTGTAACTGTTGGAGATACTATAGTGTTGAGATTCAGGTTGTTTTCTGATCCTTTTGCACATGGATGGGGTTGGATAATCGAAGATCTGAAAATAAACCCTCTTGTTGATGCTGTCGAACCTCTGCAGAGCGAAGGATCGGTGACAGTTTATCCAAATCCGGGTCATGGCCTTATCAGGATAAGTACCGGCACTGATGAATCTTCAAGCGGTAAACCAATCCGGTACAGCATTTACAATGCAACCGGCATAACTATCAAAAGCGGATACCTGCCAGGTGATGAGGAAAATATTATTGATATATCTGACCGCCCTACCGGCATATATGTTATTGTTTTGTACAGGGACGACTGGATCAAAACAATTAAATACAGTCTGATAAAATAGAAAGCGGGCCCTGGCAAACTACTTTTGACCGGCCTGTTGTATCCAATTTTAAAGGATCTTCCTTTACTGGCACCATCTTTGTATAAAATGATTTTTTAGAATCCTTTATTGGAAAATAAAGCTAATTTTGCAGGATATTTTTAAAAAATGTAAATCATCTAAAAATGAGCATTATAAATAATGTTTTGGGTCTTTTTCTGGGTAATAAATATGATCGGGATATAAAGGAGATAAACCCTTATGTGGAAAAGATTCATATTGAATTTGAAAAAGTTAAGAATCTTTCCAATGATGGTTTGAGAGAGTTGTACGGATGAAATAAGGAAGGAGATACTCGGAAGTATTGCTTCAGATGAAAATGAGATAAAGTCGCTCAGGGAAAAGGCTGAGATTGAAGAAGATGTCTATAAGAAGGAAGAGATTTATAATGCGATAGATAAAATTGAGAAGCAGATAAACGAAAAGCTTGAAACTGTTCTGGATCAGGCAGTGCCAAAGGCATTTGCAATTGTAAAGGAGACAGCCAGACGTTTCAAGGAGAATAGTGTTCTCGAGGTTACAGCCAGACAATATGACAGGGATCTTGCTTCAAAGCGGGAGAGTATTACAATAAACGGTGACAAGGCGCTCTGGAGCAACACATGGATCGCAGGAGGCAATGAGATTACCTGGGATATGGTACATTATGATGTTCAGTTAATCGGTGGTGTAGCTCTTCACAAGGGGAAAATTGCCGAGATGGGTACAGGTGAAGGAAAAACCCTTGTAGCCACTCTGCCGGTCTTTCTCAATGCCCTTGCAGGAAAAGGTGTACATATTGTCACTGTCAATGACTATCTGTCAAAACGTGACTCTGAATGGATGGGGCCGATCTATGAATTTCATGGTCTGACAGTCGATTGCATCGATAAGCATCAGCCCAACTCGGTCGACAGAAGAAAAGCCTATAATGCTGACGTAACATTCGGAACAAACAACGAATTCGGATTTGACTATCTGAGGGATAATATGGCTATTAATCCTGAGGACCTGGTTCAGAGGAAGCACCATTATGCAATTGTTGACGAAGTTGACTCTGTACTTATTGATGATGCAAGAACGCCGCTTATAATCTCCGGTCCGACTGCTAAAAGCGATACTCAGCAATTTGATGAGCTGAAGCCCAAGGTGGAGAAGCTTGTTACAGCCCAGAAAAAGCTTGTAACCCAGATCCTTGCCGATGCAAAGAAACTTATTGCTGCCGATAAGAACGATGAGGGAGGCTTGCTTCTGCTCAGAGCATATAAGGGGCTTCCGAAAAATAATGCTTTGATAAAGTTCCTCAGTGAAGAGGGTAACAGGTCGTTGCTTCTCAAGACTGAGAACTTTTATATGCAGAACAACAGCAAGGATATGCATAAGGCAACGGATGAGCTCTTCTTTATTATTGATGAGAAGGCAAATTCCATTGAACTGACTGAAAAGGGTCTTGATCTTATTGCTACTTCTGTTGAGGATGTAAGCTTCTTTATTCTGCCTGATGTAGGTTCAAAGATTGCAGATATTGAAAAATCAAATCTGGCTGACAGGGAAAAATTAAAGATTAAGGATGAACTGCTGCAGGACTATTCAGTTAAATCAGAGCGTGTTCATACGATGACACAGTTGTTAAAGGCATGGACTCTTTTTGACCTCGACATTGAATATGTTGTGATGGATAATAAGGTTAAGATTGTCGATGAGCAGACAGGAAGGATACTTGAGGGCAGGAGATATTCAGACGGTCTTCACCAGGCTATTGAGGCAAAGGAGAATGTAAAGGTGGAAGCAGCAACCCAGACATATGCAACAATTACGCTGCAGAACTATTTCAGAATGTACCATAAGCTTGCCGGTATGACAGGTACAGCTGAAACTGAAGCCGGTGAATTCTGGAATATCTATAAGCTTGATGTTGTTGTTATCCCGACAAATAAACCGGTTATCAGAACTGACAGGGAAGATATTGTATATAAAACAAAGCGGGAAAAGTATAATGCTGTCATAGATGAGATCGCTGAAATGTACAGGCAGGGTCGTCCTGTGCTTGTAGGAACAACATCTGTTGAGATATCCGAACTGTTAAGCAGGATGCTGAAGATGAAAGGGCTGAAGACATAACGTTCTCAATGCCAAGCTTCACCAGAGGGAAGCTGAAATTGTTGCTGAAGCAGGGAAAACAGGTACTATAACAATAGCCACAAACATGGCCGGTAGAGGTACTGATATCAAGCTTACCGAGGATGTAAGGAAGGCAGGAGGCCTGGCGATAATCGGTACTGAAAGACATGAGTCAAGAAGGGTTGACAGACAGCTGCGAGGTCGTTCAGGCAGACAGGGTGACCCGGGCTCCTCACAGTTTTTTGTGTCGCTCGAGGATGAGCTGATGAGACTATTTGGTTCCGAAAGGATATCCGGCATAATGGATAAGCTCGGCCTGAAGGATGGTGAGATGATCCAGCATTCAATGATCACCAAATCTATTGAAAGAGCACAGAAAAAGGTTGAGGAAAACAACTTTGGAATAAGAAAAAGACTTCTCGAGTACGACGATGTAATGAATTCGCAGAGAGAAGTGATCTACAAGAAAAGAAGACATGCCCTTCTTGGAGAAAGACTGAGTGTCGATATTGCCAATATGATGTACGATGTTACTGAAAACCTGGTTGGAATATATCATGGAGACGGCGATTTTGAAGGATTTGATTTTGATCTTATACGCTCGTTTTCAATGGATTCTCCCGTACCTGATCAGGACTTCAAAAAAGCCAGTTCCGAAGTTGTAACCGAAAAGGTTTATGAAAAGGTTCTCGATACTTATAAAAGGAAAGTTGAGTCAATTTCAGCACAGGCGTATCCGGTTCTGAAAGATGTATATGACAGGATGGCACATGCGTACGAGAATGTTGTTGTTCCGATTTCCGATGGTGTCAGGGTATTTCAGGTTGTTACAAATCTGAAAGCCACAGCAGAGTCGGAGGGAAGGGAGCTGGCAAGGTCATATGAAAAGACAGTTGTGCTTGCAACTATCGATGATGCATGGAAAGAGCATCTCAGGGAGATGGATGAGCTGAAGCAGTCGGTTCAGAATGCAACATATGAACAGAAGGATCCGCTGCTGATATATAAATTTGAGTCTTTTGAGCTGTTCAAGACAATGCTCACAAAGGTTAACAAGGATGTTGTTAGTACGCTTATGAAAGGACATATACCAACTCAGGATCCTGAACAGGTAAAGGAAGCACAGCGAAGGCGCCAGGTTGACATGAGTAATCTGAGAACATCAAAAAGCGACTTTTCGCAGTATAGCAGTACAGGAGGCGGCAGTCAGGAGAGAAATCAGAAAACTGAACCTGTCAGGGTTGATAAAAAAGTTGGCCGAAACGATCCGTGTCCATGCGGAAGCGGGAAGAAATATAAGCAATGTCATGGCATGCAGCAGGGTGCAGCTGCAGATGCCAATATCTGATCAGCCTTTGTTCAGCTCTTCAATTGCTTTCTGAATCCTTGTATGGACTGGCCTGCTTACAGAAACAAGAGGAAGCCTTACTATGTTGTGACAGAGATTCATTATTGCAAGCATGTCCTTTACACCGGCCGGATTGCCCTCAGTAAAAAGTAGTTCTGTAAGCTCAAGGAATCTGAACTGTATTTCGCGTGCTGCTTTAAAATTATTTTTAAGTGCCTGATTTACAAGTTCGCTGCACTGTGAAGGAAATGCATTTGCAATGACAGAGATTACTCCTGAGCCACCGGCAGCAATTACCGGGATTGTAAGCATGTCATCACCCGATATTACACCAAAGTTCTCAGGTTTTCCCTTTGACTATCTTCATGATCTGGCCTAAATCACCTGAAGCCTCTTTAACTGCAACAATATTCTCACATGCATGTGCCAGCTCAAGACAGGTTTCTGCACTTATGTTGCAGGATGTCCTTCCGGGGACATTATAAATTATAACAGGAAGAGGAACTGCATGTGGCAATCTCCTTGAAATGCTGAAATAATCCTCTCTGGGTCGGTTTATTATAATATGGCGCAACTGACAAGATCCCATCCACACCTTCGAGATCAGCATGCCTGATCTGATTTATAACCTCCTGGGTATTATTTCCTCCTATACCGTAAACAATGGGTACCCGGTTGTCAACTGTCTCAACAACATATGAGATAATGGCTTTCTTTTCTTCTTTGGACAGAGTAACAGATTCACCGGTTGTTCCAATGGCAACAATGTAATTGACACCTCCGCTTATGACATGGTTAATGACACGGCCCAACGCTGCAAAATCAATGCTTGAGTCATTTTTAAACGGTGTAACAATTGCTACTCCTGTTCCTTTGAATTTTTTCATCTGCATTTATATTATTCAACTGTTTTAATTGATTTGTCTTTTATCATTTCAAGGTAATGGACAACCTGAGTCAAGGTAATTGTCAATATCGACCGGATTTTTAATGTTCATCATCAGGTCGAAAGGCGATTCTGACTTTTCATTGTTTGAATAATCCAACCTTTAACCTGGCGCTTGGAGAGTTCTGTTATATAGCTAAGAGGAAACTGTTTGTCAAAATTAATATCAATAAGGATATCAAAAGGATTCTTTATAAATGCTTTGGCTTCAGATGAATCAGGATGATAAAACTTATTTAGTTCATCCTTTTTGAGACATGTCAGATACCTTATTGCAGTATACTGATCAGGAAGATTTTTTCCGGGAAAATAGCCGAAGATGGTTACATCAATCTTATTATCAAGCATTCTCTGGTGGAATCTGCTTAAACCTGCAAATTCAACGGTCTTTGATGCATCCCATACAATCCCGATTTTTCTGACATCCCTGAAATGTGGAATAAGATACTTTTCTCTTTGTCCTGGCAACCTTTTTTGAAAGCATAAGTTTACCGATCTTCAGCCTGATATTCTTGAATAGTTCCATTTTGCAAACCTAACAGTTTTTTATTAAAATCAGCCGGAGGTATTTATTAATCTTCTCCTATAATTTGAAGGAATTCATTTTCACTCAATAAGAGGGATGCCAAGTGATAAAGCTTTTTCCTTTTTCGATTCTCCCATATTTTCTCCGCTGAGGATAAAAGAGGTACTTCCTGATACTGATGAACTGTTTTTTCCTCCGTTCTTTTCGATCAGCTCCTTATACTCATCTCTCGTATGCTTAATAAAAACACCAGATATAACTATTGTTTTTCCGCTGAGTGAAGTTCCCTGAGCGGCCATTTCATTTTCAGCGCTGAATTTCATTCCTGCTGACCGCAGCCGTTCAATCAGTTCGAGATTTTCGCTGTCAGAAAAATATGATACTATGCTGGCAGCTATCTTCGGACCAATTTCTGCAACGCCGGTAAGCTGATCCGTTGTTGCAGAGATGAGATCATCAATTGTCCTGAATTTTGCTGCAAGTGTCTTGGCAACCGTTTCACCTACATGCCTTATTCCAAGTGCAAATAATACTCTCTGATAGGGAGTTTCAACCGATTTGCGAATGCTGTTCAGAATATTGTGTAACTGATTTTTCCCCAAGCCTTTCAAGTGGAATAAGTTGTTCAGGCATCAGGTCATAAAGATCGGCAAAGTTTCGAATAAGCTTACCGCTGAAAAGAAGATCGACTGTCTCCTCTCCAAGTCCGTCAATTGCCATCGCCTTCCTGCTTATAAAATGCTCTATTCTTCCTTTCAGCTGCGGAGGGCAGTGAAGGTAATTTGGACAGAAATGATTTGCCTCACCTTCGTTTCTTATGAGTTCGGTTCCGCATTCGGGACAGTGAGTTATAAAGGCTACTTTCAGGCTGTTTTCATTCCTGAAGGAGTGGTCCACACCTGTTATCTTTGGAATTATCTCACCACCTTTCTCAATAAAAACCATATCATTGAGATGAAGGTCAAGAAGCTCTATCTGATCTGCATTGTGGAGAGTTGCTCGTTTTCACTGTTGATCCCGATAAAAAGACAGGTTCAAGATTGGCAACTGGCGTTACATTCCCGGTTCTGCCAACCTGGAACGTTACCGACAAAAGTCTTGTGAGGGCTTCTTCAGCTTTATACTTATATGCTATTGCCCACCGCGGAGATTTCGCCGTAAATCCGAGTTCCTCCTGTTGTCTCAGAGAGTTTACTTTGATGACGACACCGTCAGTATCCACAGGAAGATTTTTTCTTTCTGATTCCCAGTAAGATATAAATTTCAGCACATCATCGATCCCGTTACAGAGTTTTAAACTGTCGGGGACATGGAAACCCCATTCTGATGCCTTTTTGAGATTATCATAATGATTCCCGGCGGGAAGATCATCTGACAGAAGAAAGTATATGAAGCATTCAAGTGATCTTGATGCTACTATCCGGCTGTCGAGCAGCTTAATAGTCCCTGCAGCAGCATTTCTCGGATTTGCAAACGGTGCGTTCTCAGCTTTTATTCTCTCTTCATTGATCTTATTGAAGACAGCCCTTGGCATCAGGATCTCACCCCTGACAATGAACTCAGCAGGAACATTCTTTTCCTTTAATTTTAGCGGGATGCCCTTGATTGTCTTTACATTTGAAGTTACATCATCTCCCTTTGTTCCGTCACCCCTAGTCAGCGCCCTGAAGAGGATGCCATCCCTGTAAGTTATGCTTATCGATACCCCGTCAAACTTGAGCTCACATACATATTCTGCTGACCCGGGTATTATCTTTTTGATCCTTGCGTCAAATTCCCTGAGCTCTTCTTCATTATAAGTGTTCCCGAGCGAGAGCATTGGATATTTGTGTTCATACTGTATGAATTCCTCAATAATATCGCTGCCTACTCTTCTGGTTGGAGAATTTTCAGATATAAATTCAGGAAACTTCTTTTCAAGGGTGTCAAGTTCATTTAGAAGCAGGTCATACTCAAAATCAGAAATATCGGGCTTGTTAAGTACATAGTATTTGTGATTATGTTCATCAATTTCCAAACGCAGCTTTTCAATGCGTTCTCTGGCCTCAGATTGTTTCATAGTTTGTTAACGCGTTTTTTGACCATTTCTTATGGAACAATTAAATAATCAGTTCCAGATCCCATCGATTGTGTGTCCGCATTTGCTGCACTTACCTCCGGATATTGTATTTGATTCGATTCTGAATCCCTGTCTTCTGACAATTGAGTGTCCTGCATTCCGGACATTTGGTCTCCGACTGTTCATTTCCGGGGACATTGCCTGTATACACATAAATTAAACCTTCTTCTGCAGCAATAGCGGCTGCCCTGTTTAGTATATCAACAGGAGTCGGTGGCAATTGTTCAAGCTTATAAACGGGGTAAAACCTGCTGAAATGTATCGGAGTATTTCTGAAACCGTTATCCGACAGCCATTTGCACATAGTTCTTATTTCTGCCGGATTATCGGTCCAGGTGGGAACAACAAGATTCGTGATTTCGAGCCACACCCCCATATCCTTATATACCTTGAGTGAATCAAGTACCGGCTGTAATTTTCCGCCTGTCAGTTTAAGGTAAGTCGATTCAGTTATTGCCTTAAAATCTATATTGGCAGCATCAATTACCGTGCACAGGTTTTTCAATGGTTCAGGATTGATATATCCATTTGATTTTATAACATTTCTTATGCCGGCCTTTCCTGGCAAGAGTTGCTGTCTCAAAGACGTACTCATAAAAGGTTGTCGGTTCTGAATAGGTATATGCTATTGATTTACAGCCGCTTGCCTTGCATTCTTCAATAACTTCTGCGGGGGAAAGAGTGAAATTCCTGGTTTTATCCGGACTTGTCTGTGATATTGTCCAGTTCTGGCAATTCAGGCATACAAGATTGCAGCCGGCAGTAGCTATTGAATAAGTCCTTGACCCGGGTAAAAAATGGAAGAGCGGCTTTTTCTCGACCGGATCGACATTGACCGAACAGGGATTCCCAAAAGCCAGGGTATATAATTTTGAGTTATGAACCTTGCGGTTATTGCATTTGCTTAACTCACCTTCCTTCAGCACGCATTCATTCGGACATATCCTGCACATGATTCCCCTGGCTGTCTCCTCCTGGTACATGGCGACTCTTTTGCCCCCCCCGCCATCCAGAGTGGGGGTGAGGGATTTTAAATCCCCCCTTGTGGGATTTGGGGGTGTAACAGATAAGAGCGACTTGTACGGACAACATACCATGCAGGCAGACAGAGTCAGTGACTTTTTCAAGAAATTCCCGTTTGGTGATATTACTTCCCTGCAGATTCCATTTAAACAAATAAGGAAATACAATGATAAAACTACAACTTGTTCCTTAGTGTACCAAAAACTACTCCTGCAAAAATAAGTACTGACAGGATAAATATTGAAGTTCTGATCCCGAAGAGAGGAATCGATAACCCGGTAACCATTATGAACCCGAGAGCAGATCCGGCAAGATCAGCGCTGTAGACTGCAGAAGCATTGACTTATTCCTGGCTGTTCCGGAGGTTAGTTTGTTAAAGATTCTGCCTGTCAGAAAAGCGGGCAAAAAGGCAGCCACAGATTATCAGAGCCAGCGCAGGTATCTCGTATTTTATTTCTGTAATTGAATTGTAGAGCAATCCGGTCAGAAAATATACAAGCATAAGTAAAATTCCTGTTTTTACAAATGATAACCGGCTGAGCAATTTAAATCCCGCGTACCGGAACCCAATGCCAGACCTGCCATAAATCCGGCAATAACCAGACCTGTCAGCTGATACATATTGCCAATCATGATCTGCAGTGTCAGAAGCACTGTTATTTCAAAGCCTGCCAGTGCACAGGCGCTGAAATACATTAGATTATATCTTTTTTTTATTAAAAGCAGGGGTGCAGCGAAGATGAGTAAAAGCATTATGATGGCTGCCCTCTTCTCACCTGAATCCCTGCTGAAATTGTATAATTGATAATGGTAGGCAGCCACCGGAAAAGATGAATGGTTCTGGCGCATGTTTTTGTCAATCAGACCGGTGAAATCTTCGGTTTTTCTGGCTGTCAGGTCATCAGAGAGAAAGTCGGGGCCTACATAAACATTTGTAATATTTCTTGAGGCAGTCAAGAGCGCAAAAAGCAACCGATACTTCGTTGTCAGAGGCTATGAAATAGAGTTTATTTCCCACAACCGGTCTGACATACCTGAAAACGGATGACAGGCTGTTGAATACCGATGAATACAGGTTTACCGATTCGCTGTTGAAGTAGTCATTTCCCGGACCAGGCGAGCACATAAAAACTCCCCCTTCATTGAGTTTTTTCCTTGCCTCCCTGAAAAATTCGGTTGTATAGTATCTGTTCAATTGGAGAGTCGACGGTGGAGGAACAGAGAGTATAATTACATCAACGGTTCCGCCTGTTTTTCTGATATACCTGAATGCATCGCTGTTGACAACGGAGAGTTTCATTTTAAGGGAATCCGGGGGTGACGACCAGATCCTGGTGAGTGCCGGGTCTCTTTCAATGTAGACTATCTCTTTCACATTGTATTTGAAGATTTCCTTTAGCTGGGTGGAGAGTGATCCCGAGATCAGAACCACCTTCTCAGGAGACTGGCACTGTAGCATGGCATAATGAATGTTTTCCTCCTGCTCTGCTATATCATAATTATATGTTAACAGCCTTTGATTGTAATATGTGCTTTTTTCGCCCTTATAATCACCGTATGTTATATTTCCGTATGGTGTATCTTCAGAACTTGTTACCCTGATCCCCGGCAGAAGGATCTGGCGGAAAAGTTTATCGGGGCCTGACAGAATTATTGAAGCGGCAATTAAAAGAATTATAAGTCTGGCTGCAAGTTTTGCCCCTGATCCCGGCAGCCTGAATGCAAGCATTGCATAGGAGACAGATAAAAGAATAACCAGCAGAAGCAGCTGGTAGGTATTTAATATGCCTGAAGTAAGGAAAGAAATCAATACGCCTGAAACCACCCCTCCCGTTGTCTCTATTGAAAATGATTTTCCGGGAGCAAAATTATTGCCTGATCCTGCAAATGAGATAAGTTTAACAAAAGTAAATCCTGATACAATGCAAAATGGGAGCAAAACGAGAAATGTATAGATCAGGCTTACAAAAAATGACGGAGTTTCCCCTGTACTCAAAAACATCCTTGAAAGAAAGAACATCATTGCAATTGAAAAAACCGGACTCAATGAAAATATCAGATTTATTTTTTTGATGTCAGCCAGTTTTGAGCTGCCTGCAAGTGCCGCTCCGATTGAGGACCCCAGCAGCCACGAACCCAGGAAAATGCCTGTAACAAGCTCGTACCCGCCTGAAATGTTAAGCATCTCACGCAGCATCAGTAGCTGCACTGCAGAGCTTACAAGTCCGATGATAAACAGATTGAGACTTATATCGGATTCACTGAGGTTATGAATTACGACAGATTCGCTTTAGTTCCTGATCCCGTTCAAATATTTTGCCGAAATAGGAGAGATGCCAGATAAGGTGGAACAGCCCGGTGAATGCCATGCCAATCCCGAATTCGACGTGCCATTTCAGCACAGTTTTTACAAAGGGAAGATCCCATTTATAAGTTATCTGAAGAGCCATGAACATTCCGGCAACCGTAGTGGCACAGAAATGCTGCAGCCAAGAATTATATTCCAGAGTTTTTTATGAAACAGGTAAGAAAAATAGTTTATCCGGTAAAAAAGGTAGCTTATTAAATACAAGAGCACAGCAGTTATCCCGGTGCCAATAACATGATACATATTTTACCCCCGTTATCTTCTGAGTACGATACCTTCATAGATAAAAATCTCTGCATCTTTCCATCCCGGTCCAACCTATTCCAGCCTTGTCACGCGATGTATAGCCGAGAAATTCTTCCACTGTCCATTTGTTCTCAGTGGCAACCTGTGGCAGCATTGTACCTGATCTTGATCCCTTCTTGATGTAAATGCCATGTTTTCCCAGAACAATCTCATTTATATCATTTATCTTTTTCATTGGACCAAGTACCGTAATCTCAATTTCCGCTTTCTCAAATTCCTCCTTTGTCAAAGGAGTGAACCGTGGGATCTTCAAATGCAGATGAAAGTGCCGATTCCCTGACAACAATATAAAGAGGATCAGATGAGATGAATCGTCCGATACAGCCTTTTAGTGAGCCATTCAATTTCAGAGTTACGAAAGCGCCGAGCTGTTTCCTTAGATTATCTGTCATCTTCTTTTCCTCAGGAATATACTTTTTGTTTTCATAGAGCATTGTCCTGATGCTGTTTTCCGCTATTCTGAAAAGCTGATTTTTCTCATTCCGTGTAAATACAATATCTGTTGGCTGGCTTTCTGATTTTTCAGTTTTTTCCTGTTTGTCAATTACAGCAAAGGCATGATATCCTACTACTTCTTTTTTATTGCCATAAGGAGAGTCCCCGGAGTTGCAGTAATCTAAATGTTTTATTTCAAGGTTTTTATTGCCTTCCGTAAGGTATAGAAGTGTGAGTCCTGAGGTCCAGCCGCACATGCTTGTAGCAAGACCTGGAATCCCTTCATCAGAGTTCTTTTTTAAGTTATAGAGGAAAGTCTCCGCTTTTCCTGAGGATATACCCAGTGCTGTAATGCTATCTGTTCTTCTGGCATCGGTATAGGATGGGTAATGTGAGAAATCGCTGCTTATTACAAAGAGATTTTCATCTGTAAAATATGGTCTTAAAGCCTCAGCAATTTTTTTGACTGTGTACTCATTATGTGTTCCCAGAATTATTGGAACAATCTGCGGTGGATTCTTGAAATAGTATTGAATAAAAGGTATCTGCACTTCAAGACTGTGCTCCTTCAAATGTGCTGTTTCCGGGAAGTCGAATACCTTGTTTTCGTCTGCCAGCTTGCCGGCGATTTCCCTGTTTACCTGGATTTTGCCGAGAGGAGTTATGTAGTCTCCTGATTTATAGACTGAAGCCCCTTCAAATTGCATTACATGGCTGGAACCGATTATAAAGATATTTTTATAAACGGAATTTGCCGGGATAGCGTGATAAGCTTCAGCTGCAATTTTTCCGGAAAATACATATCCTGCGTGTGGAGTTATAACCGCTCTTACTTTCCATTCTGAGGGAGTCTTTCTGCAATCCGCAAAAAGTCCGGAAATGTCACCTGTGAGGGTCTGTTTGTTGGCGGAGTAAAATCGACCGGCTGCAACCGGTTGTCTGTCAGTACTTAGGTTTTGAGAAAATGTCTCCATGATACAGATTATTGACAACAATACAATAAATACTGTTCGCATGACTCTACAATAATTTGGCCTAATAAAGTTAGGTCAAAAAAACCTAAGAAAAGATGTTTTTAATTGAAATGTTAAGGCTCGGATTAAAGCAAAACCATCGACTCTTTCAGGATAGTTCCGTCTTCATCGGTGCCGTAAAGCTTAATCAGAAGGTTGACGGTAGTTGTACCTACCATATGTATTATGGGATGCAGTTCATCCTTTATATCATCAACATCCATATTGTCAAATTCATCAATGGCAAAATAGAGATGAATCATTAAAGTGAATTCATTGCTTTCGATGTTACAGAGCGCTCTGACGATCTTGGCCAGCCATATTGAGGAAGATGTATTGAAATATTCCAGGTTAAACCTCAGATTTGTTGTATGCCGTGGTCTTTTAGCATATTCTGTAACCCAGGTCAGGATATTTTCGTACGTCTTACTTGCGTTTTCAGGAATAGACCTTCCTGACAGGATCAAGCTCCCCGGTCATTGGATTTAAATCAATCTGGGGGGTTTTAGCCGTGGGTTCTATAAATAGGGTGCTTAATTCCACAATAATCGATATATTACTTTGCATTATTTTAATATATCCAAAAATAGGATATCTTTTTTGAGATGATAGGTATCTTTATCAAAAAGAACCACTCGATTGTCAAATAATTTTGTACGTTGGTATAAACCATGACCACCCGGGTGAGTTGTAACCGCCCTTTTTGATCATCTTTTCTTTTAGATCGATCTTTTTTAATATTATATTTGCTGCCTGAAATTTGAAAACAAGAAATGGAGCTCATTCTTAAAGGTAAAATAAAGGAAGCTATTAGAAATATCTACAATAGCGAAGTTGCAGATGATCAGATACAGTTGCAGGAAACAAGAAAAGATTTCAGGGGTGATTTCACCCTTGTTGTTTTTCCTCTTTTGCGATTCTCAAAAAACACACCCGAAAAAACTGCCGAGACCATTGCAGATCTACCTGATTGCGAATTTTGCACCGATTTCAGGTTTCAATGTGATCAAGGGTTTTCTGAATCTTGAAATTTCTGACGCATGGTGGATCGACTACTTTGGAAAGATGGCATCTGAAAAGGATCATCTGGCTGAATGCAAGCTTACTGATCCTGAGACAATTCTCGTTGAATATTCTTCACCCAATACAAATAAGCCCCTTCATCTCGGGCACATAAGGAATAACCTTCTCGGGCTTTTCTCTCTACAGGATATTATCCGCCACGGGGCATAATGTTATCAAGACAAATATTGTCAACGACAGGGGAATCCATATCTGCAAATCGATGCTTGCCTGGAAGGAGTTTGGAAAAGGAGAAACTCCGGAGTCTTCAGGGATGAAGGGAGATCATCTCGTAGGAAAATACTATGTTCTCTTTGAAAAGGCATACAGATTTCAGGTCGATAAACTTATCCTTGATGGAGTATGAGCCTGCAGAGGCTAAGACCTCTGCTCCGATTATGAAGGAGATCAGGGAAATGTTGCTTAAATGGGAATCAGGTGATCCGGAGGTTATATCGCTCTGGAAAATGATGAACTCCTGGGTCTATGCCGGCTTTGATGAGACCTACAGGAAAATGGGTGTGGATTTCGATCGGATCTATTATGAATCAGAAACATACAAACTGGGAAAGGAGCTTGTTCTTTCTGCCCTTGAACAGAATATTCTTTACAGAAACGATGACAGTTCGATCTGGGCTGATCTGACAGCCGACGGACTTGACCAGAAGCTGCTGCTTCGTTCCGACGGCACGGCAGTTTATATGACACAGGACCTGGGGACTGCGGTTGACAGATATAATGACTACAAATTTGATAAGAATATATACGTTGTAGGGAATGAACAGAACTACCATTTCCAGGTTTTAAAGGCAGTCCTGAAGCGAATGGGCTACAGCTGGGCAGATGGTCTGATACATTTTTCCTACGGAATGGTTGAATTGCCTGAAGGCAGAATGAAATCACGGGAAGGTACTGTAGTTGATGCAGATGACCTGATCGCAGAAATGCATGAGACAGCGAGGAAAGTGTCACTCGAACTGGGAAAACTCTCTGATTTTTCACGAAAGTGAGAAGGAAGATATTTTCAGGAAAATCGGGATGGGTGCACTTGAAATATTATATCCTTAAAGTTGATCCGCAGGAAGAATATGACATTCAATCCTGAAGAATCGATTGATTTCAACGGAAATACAGGGCCTTTCATACAGTACACCTATGCAAGGATAAAATCAGTACTCAGAAAAGCCGCACAGACCGGAATTCAGTTGAAAAAACTCCTGATTTAATCTCTGTCAAACCAGTAGTCAAAGAAATTGATCTTATTAAGCTGCTGCGCAAATTTTCAGATACTGTTTCTGCTGCAGCTGCCGAGTACAGTCCTGCTTTGATTGCGAATTATTGCTATGATCTTGCAAGAGAATATAACCAGTATTATCACGACTATACAATTCTTGGTGAGACAGATGAGATCAGTCAGAGATTTCAGGCTTGTGCTCTCAAGGCTGACAAGCGAGGTCCTCTCAACAGGCATGTGGCTTCTGGGAATTGAAATGCCTGAAAGAATGTGAAGAAGTCATAGCTTCGCGTCAAGATTGGAAGACTCGAGGTCAAAAGCCAGAGGACAGAGTGCCATCAGACATTCGGACTTCGCAGACTTCGGAGCAATTGATTAGAATAATTTATTTATTGCAAAAGATATGTTCGAAAGTTTAAGTGACAGGTTGGAGAAGTCCTTTAAGATTCTTAAGGGACAGGGCAGAATATCGGAAATAAACATAGCTGAAACACTTAAAGAGGTCCGCAGGGCTTTGCTTGATGCCGACGTCAATTTTAAAATTGCCAAGCAGTTTACCGATACAGTCAAGCAGAAGGCACTAGGGCAGGAAGTTCTTCAGTCAGTTAATCCATCACAGATGATGGTAAAGATCGTTCATGACGAGCTTGTTGAGCTCATGGGCGGTGATAAGACCGATATAAATATAAAGATCAATCCGTCGATTATACTTATTGCCGGGCTCCAGGGTTCAGGTAAAACAACTTTCAGCGGAAAGCTTGCAAAGTGGGCAAAGACGAAGAGAAGCAAAAATCCGATACTTGTAGCCTGCGACGTTTACCGGCCTGCAGCTATTGAACAGTTGAAGATAATCGGAAGCCAGGTTGAAGTACCGGTATATACCGAGGACGGAAATATGGAGCCGGTTGTAATTGCCAGGAATGCAGTCAGGGAGGCAAAAAAGAGGGGACACGACCTTATCATAATAGATACGGCCGGACGTCTGGCTATCGATGAAGAGATGATGAAGGAAATATCTTCTGTAAAAGATGCCGTCAATCCTCATGAGATCCTTTTTATTGTCGACTCAATGACCGGACAGGATGCTGTAAATACTGCCAGGGAATTCAATGAAAGGCTCGATTTTGACGGAGTTGTTTTGACAAAGCTTGATGGCGATACAAGAGGAGGTGCAGCACTTTCTATAAAATCTGTTGTAAACAAGCCTATCAAGTTTGTAAGTTCGGGCGAGAAAATGGATGCTATAGACATCTTCTACCCCGAAAGGATGGCCGACAGGATACTGGGAATGGGTGATATAGTTTCCCTTGTCGAAAAGGCTCAGGAGCAATTTGACGCTGAGGAAGCACGAAAACTTCAGAAAAGGATAGCAAAGGACCAGTTTGATTTTAATGATTTTATTACCCAGATCCAGCAGATAAAGAAAATGGGTAACGTGAAAGACCTTATGGCTATGATACCCGGTGTCGGAAAAGCCGTAAAGGATCTTGATATTGACGATAACGCCTTTAAAGGCATTGAGGCAATTATAAGAAGTATGACTCCAGAGGAGAGAGTCAATCCGGTTGTTCTCAACGGCAGCAGGCGCAAAAGAATCGCACAGGGAAGCGGTACCAGTGTTCAGGAGGTTAACAAGCTTCTGAAACAATTCGATGAGACAAGGAAGATGATGAAGATGATGACTAAAAGCGGTAATGTGGCAAAGCTTATGGGTAAAAAATAATCATTGCTATGTACAATCTGATTGATGGTAAAAAAGTCGCCTCCGAAATAAAGAAAGAGATCGCTGAAGAAGTCTGCAAAAATAGTGTCTGAGGGCAAAAGAGTTCCTCACCTTGCAGCAATACTTGTCGGAAATAACGGCTCCAGCGAAACATATGTAGCCAACAAAGTGAAAGATTGTGCAGAAGTAGGATTCAAATCAACACTTCTGAGATTCGGTAATGATATTACAGAGTCATCCTTGCTCTCAGAGATCGATAAGCTTAATAAAGATGAGGATGTAGACGGTTTTATTGTCCAGCTTCCGCTTCCCCCGCACATTTCAGAACATAAGGTGATTGAAGCCATTGACCCGGAGAAGGATGCCGACGGATTTCACCCCGTGAATCTCGGAAAGATGATGATAGGACTCACATCGTTTCTCCCGGCTACACCCTACGGAATTGTTGAACTTCTGAACCGATACAGAATTGATACTTCAGGAAAAAGTTGTGTAGTGATCGGACGCAGTAATATTGTCGGCCGGCCTGTTAGCATACTTCTCTCCCAGAAAGGCAGAGATGCTACTGTCACAGTGGTACACAGCCGGACAAAAAATATTCAATCTATTGTTAGCCAGGCGGATATTATTATTGCTGCTATCGGATCGCCAGGATTTGTAACCGCCGATATGGTAAAAGTAGGAGCAGTAGTGATCGATGTCGGAACAACAAGAGTCGAAAGCCGTGATTCAAAATCAGGCTTTAAGCTTTCCGGTGATGTCGATTTTACAAATGTGGCCCCGAAATGTTCCTATATCACTCCTGTTCCCGGAGGGGTCGGACCGATGACGAGAGTTTCACTTTTGAGAAACACGCTTGTGGCTGCGGGAAAAAGGTTAAATCCGGACTGAATAAAATCCCATTTTATTTTGGACTGTCAAGTCCTGTGAAATAAAGATCAAATCCTCCCATTCCTCCTGGCCGGTTTGAAGAAAATATCATAAAGATATTCGAGAAATCCTCATGAAAACCTATAACAGGCCGGTATTCATCTGATGCAGTATTTATGCCCGCTCCGAGATTGACAGGTGCATTCCAGTTACCATTGCGGAAGAGAGAATAGTAGAGATCGTAGCCCCCGTATCCGCCAGGTCTGTTGGAAGTAAATACAAGCATTTTATTATGCACTATCGGGCATTTGTCATCACCCGGGCTGTTAATGCTGTCAACTTTCGCAGATTGGCTGAAGTCAGAATTAAACCAGGTGCCAATATCCTGACCTGAAGGGCGTTCCTTTAAATAAATATCAAAATTGGCTTCAGGATTTGATATGAAGTAGGCTGTATCGAGATCGGTATCAAATGTAAGATAAGCATCATCAAAAGGCGAATTCAGCAATCCGATAGGATAGGGACCAAATACCTCTGGTATTATTGTTCCGAATGGCGGGAGATTTGTACAATATTTAAGATCCAGGTTTCCCTCTCCGTTAAGGGATGACAGAATGAAATATTCCATCCCGTCTGTGATGCTGAAGACCCGGTACGGACCAAAATCATTCTCAGCTGTCTCAGATTTGGCAATAAGATTTTTAATGAATGCATCCTGCATCATCCCGCTGTTTATTTCGAAGCTGCCGTCAGCCTTGTCGAATATAAACGTTATAAGACCCTGTTCAAGGTCAAATTGACCGCCCTGGCTTCGTCTGTTGCTTGAAAATACAACCGGCAGGTCACCAGTTATTCCTGAAACGGTGGAATTATAATCGTCATAGGCACTATTTAAACCGGCAAGATTTATTACAGAATCAGGGAAAACACCAATAGGAAATTTGTACGGGTCGTCCGATTTTTTGCAGTTAATTAGCATTACGGATGTCAGCAACATAAATAAAATCAATGGTATACCACTTACTGAGAATGATTTTTTCATATCTGATGGCATTAGTGGGTCAATAACCAATTCCTGCAAATTTATTATAATAAAAATGAAAAACCGGGCTTTGGCCCGGTTCTTCAAAAATAGAATTTAGGTTAATTCTAGGGTAAATAGGGTATATTTTTATGGAGATTCATTTCCTACAATCAATAGATGAAGATTTGTCATCATAGGTTGCGTGAAGATTGAAAAAATAAAAAATAAATCAGTCAATATTATGTATTTTATTGGATATGAAATGTTTATAAAATAGTTAAAATGTTAATAATTGAATATTAGAGTGAACAGGCATATTAAAAATAGTGTTATTTTTGTGGCGATACATAACTAGTTGCAGCATGGAAGAGGATAAGTATGGTTCTTCCTATGAGGAAGAGGTGAAAAATGCAGTGCAGAAGTTTGAGAAAATGCGAAAGAATAATGAGAGTTATTTTTTCGATGTTATTGAATTTGAGACCATTATAGATTATTATATTGAAAGCAACAATTCTGTAAAGGCTTTCGAGGCAGCAACACTTGCCACAGAACAGCATCCAAATTCAGTGTCTATTCAGCTCAGAAAAGCCAGAGTCTTACTCGATAAAGGCAGAGCTGTTGAAGCTCTCAGATTGTTAAGAAAGCTTGAAAGTATTGAGCCGGGAAACCATGAACTCTATATTGCCAAAGGAACTGCATATGGAATGCTTGGTGATATTCAGGGTGCAAAGAAAATGTTTGATTATTCCCTGACGCTTGACTCTGAGGATGTTGAAAATATACTTTTTGCAATAACGTCGGTACTTCAGAATCTGAATTACTACGAACATCTGATTCCATATATGGAAAGACTGGTTGAGCTGGAGCCTGAATTTAAGGCGCATCTCTACGATCTTGCATATGCTTATGAGAAGATCGAGGATTTTGACAACAGCATAGTCTATTATCTTAAATATCTTGAGGAGGAGCCATTTTCCGACAGTGCATGGTATAACCTGGGAATAATATACAATAAGCTTGAAATGTATGACAATGCAATGGAAGCTTACGATTTTGCCCTGGCAATTAATTCCCAGAATACATTCGCACTTTTTAACAAGGGCAATATCCTTAATAATCTTGAAAGATTTGCAGATGCTGTTCCGGTATACCATGAATACCTTGAAAACGAGCCTGATAGTTTTGAAGCAATGACTTATCTAGCTGAATGTTACGAGAAGCTGAGTGAGGTCACAATGGCAAGAAAGTATTATCAGGAGGCAATTGAGCTGGCTCCTGACTATGCTGATCCGTGGTTCGGACTGGGCGTCCTCGCACTCAATACAGGAAACACTGATGACAGCCTTATTTATTTCAGAAAGGCAGTCAGGCTTGACGATGAAAATCCTGAAATATGGTATCTCCTTGGTAAAGCTCACTATTCAAAAGGGGAGAAGAAGGCAGCTATGAGATGTTTCAGGGAGGCTCTGAAGCTCGACGCGTATTATGATGAAGTTTGGATAGACCTTGGAAAAATAATTGTAAGGGATGGATTGGTTTCCAAAGCCATTCCATACCTTAAACACGCTTATAAGATTACCGGCGATATTCCGGGGATTAATTATCTCCTGGCATCTTTCTACCTGCATGGAGGATCTTCTGAAAAAGCGTTCAGGCACCTTTCTATCGCTGTAAATCTTGACAGGGATTTATACAATGATTTTGAGGAGATCTTCCCGAATAAGCTTTTAACAAGGAAGATGAAAAAACTTCTTGATGAAAGCGCACTTGCCGGTTAATTTGTAATCTAATCATATATCTGAAAATGAATAATGTTCTTCCTTTTTTGCCAGAGAGAACAGCTAAACCAAGAAATGCAGGTCTTACCATGGTTATGGACAAAGGTCTGAGCATAAGGGAAGCTGAAGATTTTATGTCAGTTGGCAGTGAATATACTGATTTTGTCAAGCTTGGTTTTGGAACATCCCTTATAACTCCCGGATTTGATAAGAAAATTCAGATATATAAAAAAGCCGGTGTCATCCCTTATTTCGGTGGAACTCTCTTTGAAGCATTTGTTATAAGGAATATGTTCAATGAGTATATCGACTTTATGAATAAATACGAGGTTGAGCTGGTTGAGGTCTCCGACGGATCGTTTGATATTGAAAGAGAAAAAAAACTTGAATATATCTCAAAGCTAGCAGAAAAGTTCACTGTTATTTCTGAAGTCGGATCCAAAAAAGCTGATGTTATATTCTCTCCTGATGAGTGGGTGACCATGATGAAAGCAGAACTCAACGCCGGATCGGTAAAGGTTATTGCAGAGGCAAGGGAATCCGGCACTACAGGGATATACAATGAAGACGGTTCAATAAATAACAAGATTATAAGTGCTATATCTGAGCATGTAAAACTTGAGAATGTCTTATGGGAGGCTCCGCTTAAGTCACAGCAGGCATGGTTTATAAAACACTTCGGGGCTAATGTAAATCTTGGCAACATAGCGCCGACCGAGATCATTCCTCTCGAGTCGCTGAGGCTCGGGCTTCGCGGGGATACATTTTTTCAGTTCCTGCCGGATGAAATGAAGCATTAGTTTCTCTGAGAGATCCTTATCAGTTATTTAATATTTCAAATGTCTAAAATGAGAAAATTCGGCCTTATAGGATATCCCCTCGGGCATTCTTTCTCAAAAGGCTATTTTTCTGAAAAGTTTCTAAAAGAGAATATCACCGGCTGCAGCTACGAGAATTTTCCTATCCCTGACATCGGATTACTTCCAAAACTTATCGCCGATGAAAAGGATCTGAAGGGCCTGAATGTTACTATACCCTATAAATCCGAAGTTATCAGCTATATTGACAAACTGGATCCAGAGGCCAGGGAGATTGGTGCGGTGAATGTCTTGAAAATCAGACGGGTGGACGACATAATCCATTTAACCGGTTACAACAGCGATGTTACGGGTATTTCCGAATCACTGTTGCCCCATCTTCAGGGAAACATAAAAAATGCAATTGTTCTCGGAACAGGCGGAAGTTCACGGGCTGTCTGCTTTGTACTAAGAAAACTGGGTCTTAATATCACACAGGTTTCAAGAAGCAAAAGACCCGGAATGATAAATTATTCAGAAATTACTCCGGAGCTTATATTTGAATCCCCTCTTATTGTAAATACAACACCGCTGGGGATGTTTCCTGCCACAGAACACAGACCCGAAATTGATTACGCCCTGCTCAATAAGAATCATATCCTGTTTGATCTCGTATATAATCCGGAGATTACATTTTTTCTACGAGCCGGCATTGAAAGAGGATGTACTGTCATTCCCGGTCTGAAAATGCTTCATTCGCAGGCTGAAAAGGCCTGGCAGATCTGGAATGATGATAATTTATGATTTTTACTGTTAGATTGTTTCAGTACCGTCATATTAATGTTTCAGGAATCCCTGAGACTTAGAAGCCATCATAATTATTTCTCAATTTCACCCGTTCATGTAAATTTTGATCGAATTTTGGATTTATGCATTGCATTGATGAAAAGTAAAATTATATTTAAGACGTTATTTACTTGGGGAACTAAAAAGTCATTGTCTTCTAATTTTATTTCATCTCCGTTATGAGGAATACAAGTGAGCTTAAGAATAGGCTTGATAGTGGTGTATTTGAGTTTATTGATTATCTGATTGGAAAAGGAGGCCCTGAGCCGCCGGATTACTGCGAATTCACTACAATAGTCAACAACCTCAGCGCAGCTGAAATAGATGAATTCAGAGGAAGGATTAAAACCGTCCTTAATGACAATACACTAATAGGTCATGGATTTGTCAAACCATTTGGTTACCCGGGCGATTTTACACTTATAGATAAGATTTATAAATTTGAGATTAATGAAGATCCGAAGTACAAGAACTGGGATCTTTTCTTTCAGAATCAACCCGGGGCAATCGCAGTCAGGAACAGGAAGGATTTCTTTTTGGAATATTGTAAAATGCTTGTTACAAAAAAAACTGAACCCAGAGTTCTTATACTTGGATCAGGACCTGCTTCAGATGTTTATGAATTTATGAGCAATTATTCAGGGCCAAGTACTATAAGTTTTGATCTTATTGATTTTGACCAGTCTGCAATTGATTTTTCAATGGAAAAGAATCACAGGTTCAATGGTCAGATCACATACAACCGGATTAATGCATTGCGTTTCAATTCATACAGATTATATGATCTGATCTGGAGTGCAGGCTTGTTTGACTATTTCAAGGATAAACATTTTACCTTTCTCATCAGGAAATATATAAACTGCCTTACTGAGGACGGAGAAATGGTGATAAGCAATTTCAGTACAAAAAATCCGACAAAACGGCTCATGGAAGTACTCTCCGACTGGTACCTTAATCTAAGGGCCGAATCTGACCTATTCCGGATCGCCTCTGAGGCAAACATTGATAAAGAGATGGTTAGTGTAGAAAAGGAACCCCTCGGAATTAACCTCTTCCTTAAAATAAGAAAAAATCAATAAACCATGCCTTCATAAATAAGTGATACATTAATTGCTTTATAAATGAATATTTTCAACAGTGTGGGAAGGAGCTTTCTGGGGTATCCATCAGCAGGACAGGAGCCATTATCAATAAATTATCTTACTCTTTCTTTTACTCTTGACTTCAAACAGTATGAGAAGGAATTCCAGGAAGATTATTTTATAAAATCACTCACTCCTTTCAGATTTTCATTAATCCTGTCAATGATCTTTTATGGTGCATTTGCTTTTCTTGATGCTGTAATGGTTCCTGATCTGAAGGCAGTTTTCTGGTTTATACGGTTCGGAGTTGTATTCCCTATATTGATTGCTGTTTTCATTTTTTCCTATTCGAAATTATTTAAGAAGTACATGCAGTTCATTATCTCATGGATAATGTTCACCACGGGGTTCGGGATAATAATAATGATCTTTTATGCCGCCAAAGTAGAGGTATATACATACTATGCAGGACTGATCCTGATCTTCATATTCGGGTATACATTCATAAGGGCCAGGTTTATTTACGCCTCTATTGCCGGATGGTCAATTGTAATATTATATGAAATTTCAGCAGTCTGGCTTTCACAAACTCCGGTTACAATCCTCGTAAATAATAATTATTTCTTTATCAGCGCCAATATGATTGGAATGTTAATAAGTTATTCACTTGAACTGTCAGCCAGGAAAGAGTTCTATATGAGAATACTGCTCGAACAGGAAAAGGAAAATGTCAAAACTGCCAACAATGCGCTTGAAAAAAGAGTTCAGGAAAGGACACTGCAACTTTCAAATACAAATATAGACCTGAAAAAAGAGATCGAAATACGCCAGAAATTTGAAAGGGAGAGAGTCGAACTCGAAAAGAAATTATTTCAACTGAAGAAAATGGAGACAATTGGTACTCTGGCAGGAGGTATCGCACATGACTTCAATAACATTCTGACACCAATTCTGGGTTATACCGATATGGCACGTGAGGAACTCCCGGAGGAGAGTAACCTGAGATTTGATATTGAACAGATTAACAATGCTGCCCTGCGGGGAAAAGATCTTGTTCAGCAGATCCTGACTTTCAGCAGGGAGGTAGATTTTGAAAAGAAACCTATCCGATTGCAGCCAATTGTTGCAGAGGTGCTAAATCTGCTTAAAGCCTCTTTTCCCCCCGGTGTAGAGATCAGGCATGATCTGGATCACGATATAGGTACGGTACTTGCAGATTCTACACATATCCATCAGATAGTCATGAACCTGTGTACAAATGCCAATCATGCCATGCTGAAAAACGGCGGAATTCTTGATGTCAGACTTGATGCTGTTACAGTTAGTCAGAAATCTGCTGAAAAAATCCCTAATCTTAAAAGCGGAGACTATATATTGCTGACTATTTCAGATACAGGTCATGGTATGGACCTGAAAACAAAAGAACGGATATTTGAGCCATTCTTTACCCGTAAAGAGGTAGGGTCAGGGTCAGGGCTGGGTCTTTCAGTGGTTCACGGAATAATAAATAATTACGGAGGGGCAATAGATGTTGACAGTACTGCAGGGAAAGGATCGACATTTAAAATTTATTTGCCTAAATATGGCAGTGATACACTGGATTCTTATAAATCTGACAAAAAACCTGTGAAAGGAGATGAGCACATATTGTTTGTCGATGATGAACCGGAAATTACCTTCATGGGAAAAAAAATGCTTGAGAATCTTGGATACAAGGTTTCGATACAGGATGACAGCCTTTCTGCGCTTGAGGAGTTTAAGAAGAATCCTGAGAAATATTCATTGCTTGTGACTGACCAGAGTATGCCCGGAATAACAGGAACAGAGCTCGCTTCCCTGATGAAAGAAATAAATCCCGGACTAAGAATAATAATCATTACAGGATTTGCTGATAATTTATCAGAAGAGATCTTAATTCAAAGCGGAATTTCTGAGGTTATTTTAAAACCAATACGATTGGACGATTTCAGCAAGACAATCAGAAGAGTACTTGATAAGAACAATTCAAAAACTTGATAATATATGGCTAAAATTCTTGTTCTCGATGATGAGCCCTCCATTCTCCTGATGATCAAAAAAATGCTTGAAAGGGAAGGTCATGAAGTTGATGTGGCTTTAAACGGGATAGAAGGCATGGAACTGTTTGAGCAGACTAAACACGATCTGGTGGTAACTGATATTATAATGCCAGGTAAAGAAGGATTGGAAACAATACTGGAACTCAGAAAAAAATATTCAGAGCTGAAGATAATAGCTATTTCAGGTGGAGGAAGGATCGGTCCCCAGGGTTATCTTCCCAGTGCAAAATATTTAGGTGCGGATATGGTATTCCAGAAGCCATTGGTTCAAAAAGAGTTTATCGCGGCAGTATCATTATTACTCGATAAAAAGAATACTAAAATTCTACCAGTGCAATTATAGCCGGTGGAGATCAGTCCCTATGGTTTCATCTTCACTAAATGTGTCAGAGATACTTTTGCAGAAGATATTTCAATTGCCCGATATTAATCGGTTTGGACAGATAGTCATCACATCCTGAATCAAGAGCTTCCTCTTTATCAGATGCCATTGCAAAAGCTGTTTGTGCCACAACAATCAATCCGGGTCTTAACCGTTTGATTTTTCTGGTGGCTTCAAACCCGTTCAAAAGTGGCATTTTGATATCCATCAGTACAAGATTAATTGAAGTGTCAGCTTCACAAAAACTAACAGCTTCGATCCCATTTTTTGCCCATAATACCCTGATATTCATCTTTTCAAAAAGAATTCGCAGAAATTCATAATTTGAAATCTCATCCTCAGCAATAAGGATAGTTTTTCCTGAATAATCATTATCACTTATACTTTCAATATCCGGAGGATAATTCTCCTGATATTTTATTTCAGATAATACCGGCACGGTAAAATAAAATACCGAACCAGCCCCATGTTCGGATTCCAGCCATATCTTACCCCCAAGCAATTCTATAATTTTGCTTGCAATTGAAAGTCCGATACCGGTGCCCCCGTATTTCCTTGTGTGTGTATCATCTATCTGTCTGAAAATGTTAAATATAACATCATGGTTTTTCTTCTCAATGCCAATACCTGTATCCTTTACATAGAATTTTAAAAAATTTGATTTGTCTTTCTTAATCTCACTAAAACCAAATTCTATATAGCCCTCTTCTGTAAATTTTAATGCATTTTTTAATAGATTCAGCAGAACCTGTTTTAGTTTTCTTCCATCTGTATATATGAATATTTCTTCAAGCCCGGGATTAATCTTCAGAATTAATTCAATATCAGCTTTTTTCTCGTTAAGTATTTCCCCGCTTATTATGTTTTTTACATCATACAGGATTGACTTTATTCCGACTTTTTCATAATTGATTTTAATCTGTTTTGTCTCAATCATCGATATATCCAGAATTTCCTCCACAAGACCCAGCAAATGATGCCCGCTATCCGCAATGATCTTCAGGTACGATATTGTTTCATCGTCATAGCCGGTATCAATCATAAGGCCGGAGAATCCAATAATGGCATTCAGTGGTGTTCTGAGTTCATGAGACATATTTGTCAGGAATGACGACTTGAGCCGGTCACTTTCCTCTGCTTTATTTTTTGCTAAGATCAATTCCCGGTGCACTTTTTCTCTTTCAGTAACGTCATTCGAAACAGAGAGTATACCCGGTTTCCCGTCAGGCAGAATGATCATGGTTTCATACAATGCTACCAATATTCTTTTTCCTCCCTTTCTTATATTTGTAACCTCGTGTTTGAGTGTCTTCCCCGAGAAAATTTCAGAGATATTTTTTTCAATCTCATCAATTCCTGAAGGATCCGAAAATATTCTGATATTATTTGAGAGTAATTCTTCCTTTGAATATCCTAAAGTTTCACAAAAAGCTGAATTAACTTCGATTATCTTACCTTCCTGATCAATAAGCAATATGCCGGCAGGTGAAAGTTCGAAAATAATCCTGAACCGCTTTTCACTCTCGTGCAATATGCTTATCAGATCATTCCTCTTTTTCTCTTCCTTCATTATGGTAGTCGCTTTCAGGGACAGGTAAAAGTATATTGCCAGGAAGATAATACTCAGACTAAAAAGGATATATAAACGGTTTCGAAAGGAGATGAGTTTTGCAAGGACCTCTTTTTCAGGCGTAAAAATTATTATAGACCAGAATGTATTGTCAAGGGAAACCCTGTAAAATGCCACCAGAGTTTTTGACAGATCTTTAGTTTTATTGTCAAGAGGTTTTAAGTAACAGATCGAAGTGCCTTCACTCTCTGCCAGTGATTTATCAATAAGATCCAACACAGAAGGATTGCTTCTGTAAATATCCTTAGCGTATTTTCCAGACTGATTATTTTGAGGATCAGACAGTTCTATTCCGTCCTTGCTTATCATCCATCCGTATCCGGTTTCACCGGTTTTTATATTTTCGATAAATTGTTTACCGAGTTTTTCAAGAGGAATTAATATTGCGATACTCCCCTGATACTTGTCTCCATCCATTATAGGGATATGATAGGCTATTGTTCTAAATCCCTGGACTGAAGTGAATACATTACTTACCGTTGGCTGATGCGTTTCAATTAAAGTCCTGATATGATCCTGATTTGATATGTCCCTTCCGATAGCATCTTTATTATGCGGAAAAGTGTATTGCAGTATTCCCTTTGAATCAACAAGAGTGATTGCTTCTATCTGATCGGAATGATAATTGTAAAAATTTGCAAGAAGTTGCTTTCCCTGGTCATTTAATCCAACCACATATTCAAGTTTTGATAAAAACTCGAGTTCACGCTGATAATAAATAAAAAAACTTTCTACCCCTTTTGATGCCTGTTTTGCCAGGGTAAGTTGTTGGATATTAAATTCATTCAGCGTTCTATTCTTAATATCGCTATATGCAGTATAAAACAGGTATGCAAAGATTACGGTTAAAACAAAGACAAAAAGAAACTTTTTTGATTGTTTCATTAATGGATGAGTAATTTATGAAAACGAATTTACAGTTGATAAAGTATCAGATCATAGTTTATTACGATCCCAACTGTTTTAAATGGCTAATGAGGATTTGAAGCCGGATTTGATTTTCTTCTCATCCAGTATCTTGGGTCACATTCTGTACACTCCTGTTTCCAGTAGCCAGGGGTTACTGCCGGACCTTCCATTGTTTTAAGAAGCCTTTCATATATCGCAAATACCGGATTGAACAACAGATCTGTAACACCAATTGTATATTTTGGTTCTTCGCCCGCTGTCTCTGATGGAACCTTCAGCTCCATAACTTCCAGATTATTGAATTCCAGAAGTTCCCTGAGAAAAGCTGCCCGTTCAAGCGAAACACCTGCTTCGACGATCGTGCATCTTATTCCTTCTATTTCGCCAATTATATGTTTTGCATTATTTATAGCCATGACAATTGCTTTTATTAAACCCCGAAACTCATACTCTTTATTGCTTCAAACAGAATGCTTGCAAAACCGGTCACAGCAATGCCTGCAACGCAGATTCCGAGTGCCAGCTTCGTCAGAAAATCACTCTTGAAATTTCCTATGGCAGTCTCATTTTTATTAATGAACATTGCTTTTACAATGAGCAGGTAATAATATAAGGATATTATTGTGTTTACAACAGCGATGAAGACAAGCATAAAATAGCCCTTCTCTGCAGCAGCTGTAAACAGGAAGAATTTTCCGAAAAAACCGGCAACCGGAGGTATTCCGGCCAGCGAGAAGAGAGCAAGTGTCATTACAAGGCTGAGACCGGGATTTGTGTGATAAAGTCCGTTATAGTCATCAATATTCTCCTTCCCTGCAGCATTGGATATCGCTGTAACAACTCCGAAAGCGCCAAGATTGGAAAAGATATATACAAGTATATAATAGATCACTGAGGCCATTCCCAGTTGATTTCCGCCAATGAAACCAAGAAGGATATAACCAGCCTGCGAGATGGATGAAAATGCGAGGAAACGCTTTAAATTCTGCTGACGGATGGCAAACAGGTTACCTATTGTCATTGTAAGGACAGCGGTCACATAAATAGTCTTCTGCCAGGTGGCAATTATAACCGGGAATACTGTAAAAAGAATAATTATAAGGATGAAAACAGCTGCTCCTTTTGAAATGACTGAGAGATATGATGTAATATTTACTGGCGATCCTTCATAGACGTCAGCAGTCCACAAGATGGAAAGGAACAATTGAGATCTTGAATGCCATACCTGCAAAGAAGAAAATAAAACCGAGTATCAGAAGGCTGTTATTGCTAATCAGTCCGGCTACTTCGTTAAAATATAATGTCCCGGTAGTTCCGTAAATCATCGACAGGCCATATAACAGAATTCCGGAAGAAAGTGCCGAAGAAAGGATAAGTTTGATACCGGCTTCAGCTGAATTGTTCCTGTAACGGTCAAATGCAGACAATGCTGCAATCGGAATTGTTGCAAGTTCGAGACCGATGTAGAACATAAGAAAGTGACCGGATGAGATCATGAAGTTCATTCCTATCAGAGTGGAAATCAGAAGAATAAAATATTCACTTATCTTTTCTGAATTTTCCTCCCTGTTGAGCCAGGTAACCGACTGAATAAATACAAGCAGAACACCGATATTAAGGATATTCTTCATCAGAAGCCTTGCAGGGGAAGCTATATACATTCCTCCGAAAAGGTTCCCTGTTGCTGAAGGAAGAAAACCGGCGATGGTGATTACTCCCAGAAGGATTATGGAGAAGATTCCTATCTTTTTCTTATTGTCGGGCTGGGTGAAAAGCTCAGCAATCAAAATCAGAAGAGCCGCAGCAATAAGAAGCATTTCATGCCGCATCACAAAAAAGTTTTCTAAGCTCATATTATATTCTTATCCAGATGATTACAATTCAAAATTAAAAGGGGCTTATAGCAATTATCTTTTCAACAATAGGATGCAGGCTGACACCGATCATTGATGAGAGCCAGTAAGGGGCAAGACCGATTGCTGCTACAGAGGAGATCAGAGTAATTACTGATACCTTCTCAAACCATTTTGCATCAGGAAGATGTTCAAAATGCTCGTTCTTTGTCGGTCCAAGCAGCAGTATCGCCACTACTCTTAAAATATAGACGGCGGTTATCACAATCGAAGATACAGCTACAATTGTAACAACCCTGTAGAACAGTTCAGGATGCTGGAACGCGCCAACGAAGATTGTCATTTCTGCAACAAATCCGCTCAAGCCCGGGAAGACCTAGAGAAGCAAGTCCTGCAATAACATAGCAAACCGACAGGAAGGGGATGACTTTCATCAGTCCGCCCATTTCATTTATCATTCTTGTATGTGTCCTTCCATAAAGCATCCCGATAAGAGCAAAGAAGAGGGCAGTCATAAGTCCGTGTGAGATCATCTGTATAATTGCTCCGTTCATTGCAGTCTGGTTCATCATAAGAACGGCAAAAAGCACCAGTCCGCAATGGCTTACTGAGGAGTAGGCATTGATATATTTAAGGTCTTTCTGGACTATTGCTCCGAAGGCTCCGTAAACAACACTTATTGATGTCAGAATGATGAAGATCCATGACAACTCTTTTGCAGCTTCCGGCATAAGGAATATCGCGACCCTGAATGCACCGTAACCTCCGAGTTTCATGAGAACTCCTGCATGGAGCATTGAAACAGCAGTGGGAGCGGAGGCATGACCGTCAGGCGACCATGTATGGAAAGGGAAAAGAGCTCCAAGTACGCCAAAGCCAAGGAAGGTCAGCGGAAAGAATATTCTTTGGGCGGTTATGGGTATTGTAATCTTTGAGATCTCAAGCATGTTGAAGGTGAGACTGCCGCCATCGGGAGCTGAATTAAAGTATATCCCCAACAACCCTACAAGGATAAACGCAGAGCCTCCCATTAGCATAAGGGTCAGTTTCATGGCAGAGTACTCCTTTGGTCCTGTTCCCCAGATACCAATCAGAAGATACATCGGGATAACTGCAAGCTCATAAAACAGGAACATTGTAAAGAGGTCGATCGAGATAAAGAATCCGAAAACTCCGGAAGCAAGAAGGATCAGGGAGACGAAGAATTCCTTTGTGAGATAAACAACTTCCCATGACGCAAATATGCCTGCAAAGACAACAAGTGAAGTCAGACAGATCATGGCAACAGATATTCCGTCAACGCCAACAGCATAGTGAATGTTCAGGCTCCTGAACCACAGATGATCCTTTATGAAAAGCATCTCATCAGTGTTACCTGCATGACGGGCAGAAAGGTACAGATACACAAGTATACCTGCCATTATAAGCTGAAGACCCATTCCAAATGCTGAAACAAGCCTTACCTGTCTGGTGTCTTTAAGAAACAGTATACCTGTTATTGTCAGAAAAGGAATAACTACAAAAAGGGTTAAAATATCCATAATTAAAAGTCTTTTTCTTGATTATCAGTTATTTCCACAAGTATATTAATAATAAGGCCAGCATAATGACTCCTGAAACAAAGACAAAGCCATATTTCTGCAGCTGTCCCGACTGGAATCCTCTTATCCTGAATGATACACCCTGTGTCAATGCTGCAATTGAATTCATGGTGCCGTCAACAATGTGCCTGTCGAACCATGCTATCGGAGTTGAGATGTACCTGAAGATTATCTTCTTGGTGACAAAAAGGTATAATTCATCAATATAGAATTTATTGAAAGCCCATTTATAGCCGTTTTTGAACACCCCTGCAAATCTGTCAGGAAGATCAGTCTCTTTTTTATACATCAGGTATGCTATACCTATTCCAAGAAGTCCGATAAGTACTGATGGAATTGCGACAATAAGCTCCAGTTCAGTTTCAAAAGGCTTTCCGTCTGAAGTAACCAGGTCATTGAAAGGAATAAATCCCGTGAATATTGAAGCGGCAGCGAGGAACATTAGCGGAAATGTCATAGTCAGCGGAGCCTCATGGGGAGTATGATGATAATGTCTGTCGGAGCCCCAGAATATGCTGAAATAAAGCCGGAACATATAAAAAGCGGTCAGACCAGCAACTGCATATTCAACGGCAAATAACACCTTGTTATGATGAAAAGCAGCAGCAAGGATCTCATCCTTGGAGAAAAAACCGGAGAGCGGTGGTATACCTGCTATTGTGAGACACGCGATAAGAAATGTGAGATGGGTTATAGGAAGGTATTTTCTTAGTCCGCCCATTTCTGTCATATGATTGCTGTGAACCGCATGGATAATTGCGCCTGCACCAAGGAAGAGCAGCGCCTTGAACATTGCATGGGTAAAAAGATGGAACATTGATGCCATAAAGCCTAGTCCTTCGTGCCCGCCATAGCCTGAAACACCCAGTGCAAACATCATATAACCGATCTGCGACATGGTTGAATAAGCAAGTACTCTTTTTATATCGGTCTGGGTACAGGCTATAACTGCCGCAAACAGTGATGAAAAGGCTCCCACGTATGCCACAACTTCAAGAGCAGCCGGGGCAGAGATTGCATAGATCGGGAACATCCTTGCAACCAGGTAGACACCGGCAACAACCATTGTTGCAGCATGAATAAGGGCTGAAACGGGAGTAGGTCCTTCCATTGCATCAGGTAGCCATATGTGGAAGGGAAACATTGCTGATTTGCCAACTCCTCCCATATATACGAATATCATTGACCAGGTCATGACGGAAAGTCCCATGAAAGCAATTCTCCCTCCCTGTGTTATAGCCGTCCCGTGTACATCTGTCAGAGATATGAAATCAAATGTTTTTGTATTGAAGGAGAGGATAAGGATGCCTATAAGAAATCCAAGGTCTGCAAATCTTGTTACAATAAATGCTTTTTTGGAAGCCCTGACAGCAGATGGTTTCTCATAATAGAATCCGATAAGCAGGAATGAAGAAACACCAACAAGTTCCCAGAAGATGTACATCTGGAAGATATTGGTTGCAAGTACAAGTCCGAGCATCGAGAAACTGAATAGTGAAAGGAATGCAAAAAACCGTTCAAATCCTTTTTCACCCTTCATATATCCAAGGCTGTAAATATGAACCATCAGCGAGACAGTTGTTATGACAACAAGCATCATCACCGAAATAGGATCGAGCAGCACACCCAGGTCAATATGCAGTTTGTCTGTCAGCTGTAACCAGGTTATATTGAAAGCAGTTATTTTCTGAAAAGTCTCGTCAATCTTTTCAACCGCAAAAAAGTATCTGTAAGCTGTCAGATACGACAAAATTGTTATTAATACCAATCCGCCTGTGCCTAGTAATCCGGATAGTTTAGGCTTAAGTTTGTGTCCTGCCAGACCCAGCAGGAGAAACATCAGGAAAGGAATTAAAGGAATCCAAACGGTATAACTGAAATTTATCATATTATAATTTCCTAAGAGTGTGGTAATTAGAACTTCATTTCATTAACATCTTCAACATTGATTGTTGTAAACCTCCGGTATATATTAATTATTATTGCAATTGCCACTGCAGCTTCAGAAGCTGCGACTGCAATAACAAACAGGCTGAAAAACATTCCCTCCAGCTTATGCGGCCACAGGTATCTGTTGAAAGCAAGAAAGTTAATATTTACAGAGTTCAGGATCAGCTCCACTGACATGAGTATTGTGATCAGGTTCCTTCTTGTCAGAAAACCATAGATTCCTGTGAAGAACATTATTGTTGCCAGAATCAGAAAATACTGTACGGGTATTCCAGTGCTCATATTATTCCTTATTTAATATTTGTGACTGGGCCTTTGCCGGACCCCCTTTTTTTGCGACAACTATTGCAGCTATCATTGCTGCAAGAAGTAAAACTGAAATCACCTCAAACGGAAGTACATATCCGTCATATTCGGTTGAAAGCAAACTCTTGCCGATAAGTCTCATATCCACCTCTCTTGCAGCTTGTGTGGTTGCTGAAAAACTGTAATCAAGAATTGTAATTATCGATAAAACAGCTCCTGCTGCAGCAGCAATTGCTGAAAAGATTACCTTTTTCACTCCCGGTGACTCAAACTTCTGACTTATATGGCTTGTAAGCAGTATCGAAAAAATGATCAATACAACTATACCGCCTGCATAGAGTGTCAGCTGGACGGCAGCCAGGAACTGGTAATTAAGCATGAAGTATAGTCCTGAAGTGGATACCAGGACCAGAAGCAGATAAACTGCCGCACGCAGTATTTTTCTCGAAGTAACTGTAAGTATTGAGAAGACAGTTATCATTCCGGAAAAAAGAATAAACATTATCTGATTAGAGGTCATTATTCAACTCCTTTCATTAATTGGGAACCGGGTTTATTTAAAGTTTTAATAAGCAGGGCTCTGTTAAAAACAGCATGCTCGAATTCCTGCGAAAAAGCAAGGGCATTTGATGGACAGGTTTTTACGCACAGGGCACAGAAGGTGCACATGCTTAGCCTGTAGATATGTTTATCTATTACCCGCTTCTTTTTACCATCCTCCGTGATTATGGTCTTTGAAATAATTTCAATAGTTCCATTCGGACAATTCAGTTCGCAAATACCGCAACCGGTGCATTTATGCTCATTATTCTCATTATGCGGCATAACAACCTCACCTTTGAAGCGGTCGAACATTACAAGCTCTTTCCTGTTATTCGGATATTTCTGCGTCAATATTGTGCTGGGTCTGAAAAAGTAAGACCCTGTAACTTTCATGCCTTTAAGCAACGACAAGACGCCATAAAATATTTCCTTCAGATAATCTATAATACTTCTCATTCAGAGATATAAATTAAATTTATTTATTATTAAAAATGCCATCCCATCAGGACAATAAATGCCATTATCAGGACATTGACGAGGTTTATGGGAAGGAGGTATTTCCATTCCAGTGTAAGCAGCTGGTCAATCCTTAACCTTGGGAAAGTCCATTTAAACCACATCATAAGAAAGATCACAAATGCTGTTTTGCCTATATACCATATGAAGGGAGGAATGAAATCCATTATGTGGTTAAAGCCCTCCCAGGAGCCCACATGAAATGGCATCCATCCGCCAAGGAATACCGTAGCGGCTATTGAGGCAACAATGAACATGTTTATATATTCAGCGAGGAAAAAGAATGCAAACTTAATGCCTGAATATTCTGTATGATAACCTGCGGTAAGCTCTGATTCAGCCTCGGCAAGATCGAATGGTCCCCTGTTCGTTTCAGCCGTACTCGAAATAAGGAAGATAATAAATGCAATAAACGCGGGAATATGACCTTTGAAAATAAACCAGCCTGTTCTTTGAGCCTCAACAATCTCCGAGAGCTGCATCGAGCCTGCAAGTATAACAATTGTGATAAGTGCAAGGCCAACGGATAATTCATAGCTGACGATCTGAGCTCCGCTTCTCATGGCGCCAATAAGCGAGTATTTGTTATTGCTCGACCATCCTGCAAGAAGCACCCCGATAACTCCCATCGAAGAAACTGCGATGACGTATAATACCCCTATATTGAGGTCTATTGCATGAAGCCCCTTTGCAAACGGGATTGCAGCAATAGCCATAAAAGAGGCAATTATTACAATGAAAGGAGCAAGGTTAAAAAGAAGCTTGTCAGCATTCTTTATTGGTATCAGCTCAACAAAAAGCAGCTTAATAAGGTCAGCAATTGTCTGGAATATTCCGAAAGGCCCAACTCTGTTAGGACCCAGCCTGTTCTGCATAAATGCGCATACTTTTCTTTCGGCATAAACAAGAAATAAGCCGACAATTGCATAGAACAGTCAATATCAGCACACCGATTATCAGCATCTCGGTTAATGTCGTCATAAATGGAGACATTGCACTGTGCAGACTGGTATCTATCCATTTTGTAAACGACGTAAAGTCATAAATATCAAACGGCATACTTCGTTATTTAAATCTCGTTTCTATTTCAAATATTTTATTCTCTCTGCAATCCCTTCGCCCTTCGCCCAGCCTTCGCTAAAGCTATGGCTGGCAAAGCCTTGCTGCTATGCTCAGCCTGCTACCTGTCAATATCCGGAATAATAAGGTCAAGCGATCCGCCGATAGCAACAAGGTCGGCAATCTTAAAGCCGCTGGCTATCTGGTTCAGAACAGACAGGTTAACAAAATTCGGAGACCTGAACTTAACCCGGTAAGGATTTTTGTTTCCATCACTTATAATATACACACCAAGTTCGCCTCTGGCAGTCTCCACTCTCTGATAATATTCTCCCTCAGGAAGTTTTATCACCGGTTTCATTTTAACAGCATATGGGCCTTCAGGGATATTATCGATAAGCTGTTCAATAATATTCATCGATTCCCACATCTCGTCAATTCTGGCGATATATCTGCTGTATGTATCTCCTTCAGTGAAGAGGATTTCCTTGAACTTTATCCTGTCGTAGGCGCTGTAAGGCTCATGTTTCCTTACATCGCACGAGAATCCTGATGCCCTTCCGGAGGGACCTGTGATTCCGTAGGAAATTGCATCTTCAAGTGTAAGTCGTCCGATTCCTTTGCTTCGTTCGTGAAATATGACATTACCCGAAAGAAGATCATCATATTCAGGTAAGATCTTTCTGAAATATTTTATAAATTCTTTGACTCTTTTCTGAAAATTGGGATGTATATCATACATCAAACCTCCAGGGCAGCTGTAGCTTACAATCATTCTGCCGCCGCATGTCTCCTCGAAAATATCGAGTATCTTTTCCCTGTCGCGCAAGCCATAGAAGAAGCAGGTCAGGCCGCCAAGATCCATGCCGAATGAAGCCCACCAGAGCTGATGAGACTGGATTCGTGTAAGTTCTGACATGATTGTTCTTATAACCTTTATCCTGTCAGGGATATCAACTTCCAGAGCTTTTTCGACATTGAGACAAACAGCTTCATTATTTATATGTGCCGAGAGATAATCCATTCTGTCGGTAAGATGAATAATCTGCGGATAGGTAATACTTTCGCACATTTTTTCAATACCGCTGTGGATATAGCCTACATGTGGCTGAACGCTCTTAACCATTTCTCCCTTCAGCGAGACAACAAGCCTGAGCACTCCATGTGTGGAGGGATGCTGCGGGCCCATATTTATAACATATTCCTGCTGCTCGTCCGGAGTAATGTTTTTTTCCTTTTCTTCCATAAATTACTTTGTAACTATATTAATATCATCAACATAGTCTTTTCTTAAAGGGAATCCCCAGGAACTGTCAAGAAATAATCTCCTGAGATCAGGATGATTATTGAATTTGATCCCGAGAAGATCATATACTTCCCTCTCATGAAAATCAGCAGTTTTCCATATATCTGCAACTGAATCGAGATGTGGATCGACTCTGTCTGAAGTTCGTGTTTTAAGAACTATAGAGTGATTGTGGACCGTTGAGCGGAGATGATATACAACACCCAGATCCTGTCCGTAGTCAACTCCTGACAGACAGAACAGAAAATCAAACTGAGTCTCAGGATGTTCCCTGAGCTGACGGGCTATTTGATATAATTTGGATGCAGGTACTGTTACCTCAGTGAATTGTTTGCCTTCTGTGATCTCAAGATCTTTATCGATTGATTTGATAAATTCTCCCAGTTGTGTTTTATCCATTGATATCTGATTTCTGAATTAAGTAATTACTTTGAGTCGTGGGAAGCATTCCTTATTTTTCTCGATCTGATTGTCTCCGTTTCAATTTTACGCTGAAGCTGAAGCATACCATATAATAATGCTTCAGGTCTTGGCGGACAACCGGGGACATAAACATCCACAGGAATGACATGCTCAACACCTTTGACCACGCTGTATGAATTCAGGAAAAACGGACCGCCTGAAATTGCACAGGCACCCATAGCCACAACATACTTGGGTTCTGACATCTGATCATAAAGCCGTTTCAGTACAGGAGCCATTTTATGTACTATTGTTCCTGCAACAACTATAACATCAGCCTGGCGGGGACTGGCTCTGTAAACTTCCATACCGAATCTTGCAAAGTCGTGTCTGGGAGCACCCGCAGCCATCATCTCTATTCCACAGCATCTTGTTGCAAATGTAAGTGGCCATAATGAATTCTTCCTGCCCCAGTTAATTACATCATCTATTGTAGTTAACAGAATATTTGATCCTGATGCATTTAATAATTCAAGGCTTTCATTATCCTTGAACTCTTCATACTTTTATTCCTTTTATTCCCATATCAGTGCATGTTTTTTCCAGGCGTATAATAATCCGAGCCCAAGTATGAAAAAGAATATTACTATTTCAACGAAAGCAGCCATTCCTACCTCTTTCATTACAACAGCCCATGGAAATACAAGAACAGTCTCAACATCAAAAACCAGGAAAAGAATTGCAAAAAGATAATATCCGACATTAAACTGCAGCCAGGTGACACCCTCAGTGGGGATACCGCATTCATATGGGTCGAATTTCTGGGGATTTGACTGATTTTGGAGCTACAATTCCTGAGAAGATCAGAACCAATCCCACAAAAATTGCTCCCACAAGGAAGAATAAAATTAACCATTCGTTGCTCATAGAAACTGAGATTTAGGATTATTAAAGCCGCACAAACTTATCAAATTATTTAATCATTGTGAAATAATTAACACCATAATATAAGTGATAATTATCATTCAGTTTTGAACAATTATCCTGTTTAAATATTTCAGGAGGATATTCAATTTCAGTCAGAAACAGACCCTTTAGCAGGAGCCGATGTCCCGGCTCTGCATCTGTCTCTGGCAAGTATTATCTCCTCAAATTCCTCAGGATTCATTTTCCCGAAGCCAATTTCAACCATTGTTCCTACAATTGCCCTTACCATATTCCTCAGAAACCTGTCGGCCCTGATTGTAAAAACAAGCATACTCTCTTCCTCTTCCCATAAAGCATCATATATTTTGCAGATATTGGTTTTGGTAGCCGGAATGGAGCTTGCTGAAACTTGTAAAATCAGAATACCTGAACAGAATAGCTGCAAGCCTGATTCATGGCTTCAACATCGATATTCACCATGAAGAAACCAGCTCGAACTGTCTAAAGAAGGGATCTTTTTTCCTGGAAATATAATACTTGTAGGTTCTTGAAATTGCACTGTATCTTGCATTTGCATCAGGAAGCACTTTTTTTATTTCGCTTACTGAGATATCTTCGGGAAGAAAGCTGTTTAGCCTGTATACAAGATTTTTTCTATTGCAAAGATCAGGAGAAATGCTGTCAAAATGAGCGCAGAAGAAAAGGGCATGCACACCGGTATCTGTCCTGCCGGCACCTGTAGTATGAATTTCTTCACCGAGAACAACACTCAGTGCATTCTCAAGTAACTTCTGAACAGTTACCGAATTTGGCTGCAACTGCCATCCATGATAGGAGGTACCCTTGTATGATATAAATATGAAATAGCGGGTTTTCACAAATCTGTTTCTGCAAATATAATTATTCAGTAATCAATAAAGATACTGAAATACATCGTATCAGGGCTCTTGATAAATTTCTCTGTGGACCTCTGTGCCACCTCAGTGACCCTCTGTGTAAGTTCTTAACTTACTGTTACACAGAGTTGCACAGAGAATGCACAGAGTCACACAGAGAAAGATAAGACAGCAGTTTCGACCATTTCAGCAAGCCTGTATTTGAAGGCCTCGGATTTACGCTTTGAATTGATTATAAATCTAAAAAAAACTGAATTATTGTTTGAAAACCGATCATAAAATGTATTTTTACTTTAGGCGTTTGTCTAATGAAGAGAATGCTTAATTTACCTGATAACTATAATTGATTTAAAATCTAAAATCCTCGGATTATGAAAGTTGACCTTAGCTGGATTGATTATCTGATCATGATAATCTACTTTATTTTTGTGCTTGGAATTGGCTGGTTCCTTCGAAAATTCATGAAGAATGCAAATGCATTTCTGGAAGCTGGCAGATCGATGCCTGCCTGGGTCGCAGGACTGGCATTTATTTCCACAAATCTGGGTGCGCTTGAAGTGATGGGAATGACCGGATCAGGGATGAAATACGGGATGCTGACTACTCATTTTTACTGGATTGGCGCCATTCCTGCAATGATCTTTCTTGCCATCTTCATGATGCCTTTCTATTATGGCTCAAAAGCAAGATCGGTACCTGAATTTTTAAAACTGAGGTATGATGAGAAAACGAGAGGATTAAATGCTATCCTCTTCGCTGTAATGACAGTTCTTGCATCAGGAATATCAATGTATGCGCTTGCTCTCCTCATGGAAAATGTGCTTGGCTGGAATTTTAACCTGAGTCTGTGGATCTCTGCTTTAATTGTTCTTGGATATACATATCTCGGGGGCCTCTCTTCAGCGATCTATAATGAAGTTCTACAGTTCTTCATTATAGTCATTGGCTTGTTGCCTCTTGTATTTCTAGCCCTGAAAGATGTTGGCGGCTGGGTTGGACTCAAAGCACAACTGGCTCCTATTGCACAGGCAAGAGGATTTGCAGCAGACACTTTTACAACAACATGGAAGTACTCTGGTTCAGCAGGATCTAATCCTCTTGGTGTTGAATGGTTTGGAATTCTGTTTGGACTTGGATTTGTCCTGTCATTTGGTTACTGGTGTACAAATTTTCTGATTGTGCAGAGAGCTTTTGCGGCTGAATCAAAAGCTGCAGCCAGAAAAGTGCCTCTTATCGGCGCTATACCTAAAATGTTCATCCCATTTCTGATTATTATTCCGGGCATAATTGCACTGGCTCTCTCCAATGATCCGGGCAAAAGTTTTCATCTGCCACTTAGTTCCGGAGGGGGACCAGATTATAACTTAACAATAATTATGCTGTTAAAGCAATACTTGCCTGCAGGTGTCCTTGGTCTGGGAATTACCGCCTTGCTGGCATCATTTATGTCGGGAATGGCAGGAAACGTATCTGCATTCAATACAGTATGGACATATGATATCTATCAGAGTTATATACGGCCAAGAACCGGCAATGAAGAAGAGGATGGGAAGCACTACCTCAAGGTAGGCCGCATAGCAACTATTTTCGGCATTCTTTTGAGTATTGCATCTGCATATATTGCAAGTAAATTCGGAAATATTATGGATTTCCTGCAAACAATATTCTCACTGATAAATGCTCCGTTGTTTGCCGTGATTTTCCTGGGAATGTTCTGGAAGAGAACCACTGGTCACGCTGCATTTACAGGATTACTTGCAGGATTCATTCTTGCACTCGTGCATCATGGTCTGACAGTCCCGGCAGGAGCAACCACAATTATTAAAGGCGGCTGGATTGCAAATCTGCATACATATCCTGTTGAAATGGCACAAAACTTCTGGACTGCTATTATTGCATTTACAGTAAGTACAACTGTAACAGTTGTTTTAACGTTTTTAACCAAACAGAAAAAAACAGATGAGGAATTGAAGGGGCTTGTCTATTCTCTTACACCAAGAGAGTTGAATGACAGTCATCTTCCATGGTATGAAAGGCCAACTGGTCTGGCAATTTTGGTTGGTGTCATAGCTATAGTATTAACAATAATGTTTTGGTAGGAGGAAATTAAAATGGTAGATATTAGAATCCCTATAGGTCTGATGTTTTCAATCATCGGAATATTAATTTCAATTTTTGGATTGGCAACAATGTCTGATACCGAAATGTATCAGAAATCCCTGAATATCAATGTAAACCTGATTATGGGAGTATTGATGCTTATTTTTGGCCTTATTATGCTTTATTTCTCGCAGAGGAAGAAGAAGAAAGCGTAGAGCGCAGGGCTCAGGGCTCAGGAGACGGAGCACAGGGTAAGAAAAGGTATTCAGTGATCGGTAATCGGTATTCGGTAAAACGTTGAGGATTTAAAACTCCGTGTTACTCCGTGATAACTCCGTGAAACTCCGTGGCTTAAAAAAAGTATTCGGTATTCGGTAATAAACTTAATAATTCTTAACCAAATTAAATAAACCAATGGACCGCAGAAAATTCATTGAAACATCCGGTGCTGCAGCCGGTGCAGCCATGCTTGGGAAGTGTTAATCCTTCCATTGCAACGGATACTGCCATTGCAGGTTCCAAACCTGTAAAGGGAGGAAAGATAAAGCTTGGCCTCTATTCAATCTCATATGGAGGTATCTGGTACAAAGGCGCGGCTCTCTCATTTGATGAATTGTGCAAACGGGCAAAAAAATTTGGATTTGAGGGGATAGAGCTCGATAACAAGCGTCCGATGGGCAATCCAATGGATCTCGACCAGCGCAAAGCGCGATGAGATGAAGAACTCTCTCGCAAAATATGGTCTGGAAATACCCTGTGTCGCTGCAAACAATGACTTCTCGAGTCCGATACCCGAGCTCAGGGAATGCCAGCTTCTGCTGGTACGTGAAACTGCCAGACTGGCAAAAGATCTTGGTGCAAAGACTGTCCGTCTTTTTGCAGCATGGCCTGGTGTGCCGATTCATAACGGGGTGGGGACCTATGAATTTGTCCGTGACCGCGACAGTTATTATTCCTTCATGAGACAATATCCATATGTCACATGGCACGACAGGTGGGATTTTGTAAAGGAAGGTCTTAAAGAGGCTGCAAAATTCGGGGAGGAAAATGGTGTTACAATGGTGCTTCAGAATCATGCCCCTCTGATCAGAAGCTGGAAAGACGTATATAACATGGTTAAGGAGGTGAATTCAAAATGGCTCAAGGTTTGTCTTGATCTTCCTATTTTTGAAAAACAGGATAAGGATTACATTGCAAATGCTGTTCATACTATCGGGGATCTGCAGGTGCACTCACATTTCGGAGGAGAATATTACAGGGATGAAAACAAGGTAATAAAGCCTAAACTGCTTGATTATTATGCAGGCGGAATAATGCCTGATTATGACCATTATATTCAGCAGATGGGTATGATCGGTTATAATGGTTATTTCACATTTGAGCTCTGCCATCCGCTGTACAACGAAAACCATGAACCGGAAGGTATTGATTTTGTTGATGAGCAGGTAAGTCTTGCGCGTGAGTATATGGCAAATATTATATAATAAATAAATGGGAAAACGAGGATTTGCCAGCGATAATAATGCAGGTGTTCATCCTGATATATTCAAAGAGCTTCTGTCGTCCAATGAGGGTCATGCACTTGGTTATGGTTCTGATATTTATACACGAAAAGCGCTGGAACTTTTCAAAGAGCATTTTGGAAAGGATACCGAGACATTTTTTGTTTTTACAGGAACTGCAGCCAATGTTCTTGGCCTTTCGGCTGTAACACGATCATATAATTCGGTCATTGCCGCATCAACAGCGCATCTGGAACAGGATGAATGCGGTGCTCCGGAAAAATTTATGGGCTGCAAGGTACTGACCGTTGATTCACCTGATGGCAAAATAAATAATAAGCTGATTGAAACCCATTTGCATGGTTTTGATTTTGAGCATCATTCGCAGCCAAAGGTAATTTCAGTTACACAATCCACTGAAATGGGAACGGTTTATACTGCTATCCGAAATCAGGGAAATTGCAGATTTTGTTCATTCAAAGGGTCTGTTGCTTCATATGGATGGTGCCAGGATAGCCAATGCAGCTGTTTCGCTGGATCTTCCTTTCAGAGCTTTTACAACTGATGCCGGTGTTGATATTCTCTCCTTCGGAGGCACAAAGAACGGGATGATGTTTGGTGAAGCAATATGTTTTCTTCGTCCCGGGCTCTCGGCAGATTTTAAATATATAAGGAAACAGGGTATGCAGCTTGCCTCAAAGATGAGATTTATCTCGGCGCAGTATATTGCCTATTTCCGTAATGATTTATGGAAGAGATGTGCTGATCATTCAAACAGAATGGCAAGGCTTCTGGCAGATGGTCTGAAACAGTTCAGCGAGGTGAAGATCACGCAGAAGGTAGAGTCGAATGGGATCTTTGTGATTCTTCCCGGGGAGCTTGCTGAAAAGATGCAGGAGCATTATTTCTTTTATCCGTGGAATGAGAAGACATCGGAATACAGGCTTATGACGAGCTGGGATACTCAGGAAGAGGATATTGAGGGATTTATTAAGCTGCTGAAGAAGGAGTTGCTTTAATCACATGAACTCACACCTCTATCCCCTCTCATGAGCCGCAAGTTTACACCTCACCAACCTCCCCTCAGGAGGGCTTATCGTACTCAGATCACATTCTTGCCCTTCTTAAGAGGGGAAGGGGCGTAAGTTATCGGCTATTCAGGAGTCTGAAAATCTGATACGGTTGAGTCATCCGGTCTGGGCAAGCTCTTCGCGAGAGAGGGATTTAGGGTGAGTTGCGACGTATGAGATAAGGTTGAAATATAAACAAAAAAGGCCGAATCAAACGATTCAGCCTTTTTCTATATTGGTAAATGAGTTTACTTAAGTGTAAAGGTTATAGGTACCATATACCAGACAGGAACCGGTTTTCCACCCTGTTTTCCTGGTTTGAAAGCTGGCAGAGTATTTACAACCCTGATAGCTTCAGCATCGAGTTCGGGGTCAACACCCTTAAGAATGCTTACCTGGCTTACACCACCTTTTGCAGTAACGCAGAATCTGACAATTACTCTGCCCTGGATATTATTTTCCTTTGCAATATCAGGATAGGTTGTATGTTCTGCAATATACTTCAGAAGTTCTGCATCACCGCCGGGGAACATAGGCATCTCCTCAACAACCACGAATGGGATTTCTTCAGGTTCTGCTTCCTGTACCTCTTCTTTAACTTCAACAACTTCAACAACTTCCTGGTCTTTAACTTCAACCTGAGCATCATCAGCTGTCATAATATTCTGAACATCTTCAGGCTTAATTGAGTCAACAACCACAGGAGGAACATATCTCTGCTGTTGTACAACGTCTGCAGGAGGAGGAGGAGGAGGAGGAGGAGGAGCAACCTGTTTCATTAGGCTGATCCAGATTCTCCATCTTTATCTCTACCTGCCTTTCAGCACGTTTTTGTCTGTTTTCCAATGCTTTTGCATTGAGGTAAGGAGTAATTACAGCTGTTGCTATAATTACTATACCAACCAGCAATGCCCACATTACAGTACGATTATACTTTGTCCGAAGTTTATATGCACCGTACTCCTTATTCCTGGTTTCAAAGACGATATCGTCGAAAGCAGGAGCTTTTAATTTTTCTTTTGCCATCTCTTTCAGGTTTACGGGTTATTTGGCAGGAGCTGTAACAGTAGATGCAATTCCAGCCGCTGTCTCAACCATTTTTTCTTCATACCATGTTATATCAACGAACGTATAACGGGCCATTCCGGTGATATTCATCTCATCGAGGATATCAACAAAATTACCGTAGTTAGCTTTCTTATAGGCTTTGACAAGCACAATTGGTCCTGTATCATCATCCTTTTTCAGCTGTCTTATAGCTCCCTGTACAGAATCCTGGGAGATCTATTATTTTTCCTTCGAGAACCTGCTGATTGAAATCATTGATCTTCTTGAAAAGAGCCCTGTTTCTTTCGAGCAGCAGCTGACGGATACCGGTTGCACTGAAATCTGTTTCCTGAAGCGGTGGCAGATTGTTGTAGTCTTCTGGTTTAACCAGATCCAGGATACCAGTAAATTTTATCATCCGGACCAAGAATGATGTTCAGATGTACGGCTTGCTGAGATCTTTGGAGGCTCTGCATTTGGATCTTTAATCTTCTCAGGAAGAACAATCTCCATTACTTTGGCCTTTGCGAAAGCAGTTGTAAGCATAAAGAACGTGATAAGCAGACACATAAGGTCTACCATTGGTGTCATGTCGATATGCGGAGCATGCTTCTTCGCCTTCTTTTTTCCGCCTTCCTTTTCCTCTTGAATTATTTCTGCCATATCACTTTTGTATTTCTTCGATGTTAATTTTAGCTGCTTCAAGACTTGTTATCAGGTTAAACCTGTTAACATTCTTGTCCTGCAAAATATCCAGAACCTTCTTGACAATAGGAAAACCTGTTTTTGAATCACCTTTAATACATGCCTGGATATTCGGGTTGACCTGACGTGCAAATAGTACCCACAGCGCCAGCTGGTTATCAGTTGAATCAATCGGTATACCGGTCTGAAAAACAGTCTTTTCCTTGGCATCCTTTGCTGCTAAAAACTCTTTCATTTTGAGAATAGGAACTCCTATTGAAGAAGGATATTTCTCAAATTCCCTTAATTCAGCCTCAGTAAATTCGATATTGTATCTTTTACCCATCTCGGCAAGAATCTTTGGTCTGAATTTCAGCAAAGTATCAGGTCCGTTGTCAAAATTCAGAAATACTTTGTCGTCTGTTGAAAGAAGAAGAGTCATCCATGTTAAAATCAGGTGTTGGTCTTCTCTGATATTGAAAAGGGCGTATCAACAGGCGCTGGTTCCTGCTGTCTCATTGTTGTGGTCAGCATAAGGAATGTGAGCACAACCGAGAACAGGTCAACCATTGGCGTCATGTCGATATGGGGCGACTTTGTTGGTAATTTAATCTTTGGCATTGTAGTTTCTTATTATATGATTTAAACCAAAAGATAAATTTAAAATTATGCCTTCAGTGAGGCTGCAAATGTCTGTGTCAGACTGAAGCCTGCTTCATCAATTTTAAATGTATAAGAGTCAATTGTTGATGAGAAATAGTTAAATGCAATAATTGCAAATGTAGAACCTGTAATACCAAATGCTGTATTTACAAGAGCTTCAGAAATACCGGTTGCAAGAGCAAGGGCATCAGGAGCACCAGCCTGGGCAAGAGCAGCAAATGCACGGATCATACCAAGAACTGTACCGATAAGACCGATCAACACTGAGATTGAAGCAAGTGTTGAGAAAATAACCATGTTCTTTGAAAGCATAGGCAGCTCAAGAGCTGTAGCTTCTTCAAAAGATTTCTGGATTGAAAGGATCTTCTGATCTTTTTCAAGTTCCTTGTCTTTCTGAAGGTCACGGTAACGTAAAAGACCGGCTTTCATTACATTTGCAAGTGAACCTTTCTGCTTGTCGCAAGCTTCCATAGCTTCTTCAATTTTGTCTTCTGCAAGAAGAACCTGAAGATTGCGGACAAATGTGTTTAATCTGCCTTTTCCTTTTGCTCTTGATAAAGTAATAATCCTTTCGAAAATGAAAATGATAAGTACTAAAACGCATGTCATAAGGATAGGAACAATGTAACCACCTTTATAGATGATTCCGAGATAGTTTCCTTCCAGCGGCTGCCCCTTTGGGTTTCCACCTTCAAAATTTACAGGATTACCCATTATTTGTGTAAACAAAATATAGGCAACTATAAAAGCTATTAAAATAGCACTTGTTGCAAAAACATTCTGCAACGCATCTTTGAACGAACTTCCTTGTTTACTCATTTTTTATCGATTTGTTTAGGTTTAAGATTTTACGATTTGCAAATATATATTATGAATTGTTTTTTTCCAAGAGAGCAAAGAATATTGTTAAACTTTTGTCATTGTTTAGAATAATTCTCTAAACAAAAAGACCGTTAAACTGACATTTTACCCTATTCTGGTTATAATTAAGTTATTAATTCGTTTTTTATACTTTCGTTTGATAAATCTTAAATTTTCACATTCCTGTTTAAATTATTGTGCAAGAGTTAACATTATAAACTCTCGACTTTGTGATTGGTATCTCCTGTGATTTATAACCTTTGGCACTGATAATCAGAATTTCTGATCCCTGAGGAATTTCGAACTTAAATTCGCCCTTGGCATTTGACAGGTTTTCAGCAGCAGTATCCTTTACCCTGATTGATGCATATGGTATCGGTGCGCCTGAGGCATTGCTTATAATACCCTTTATCTCATTGGGATTGATACCTTTCTTAACCTGTGTCTGGAAATCACGGATATAATTCAGCGAACTTTTGGCTGATGCATTATTAGGATCGATAGCGAGAATCTTTGAATAAGCCTCTTCAGCTTTTGCCAGATATGGCAGTCTTCCTTCAAGTAGTCTTCTCATTGCCTGCCATTTTTGTCTCAAGTGAACCCAATCCATTATAACCCTTTATCTTAAACTCCTTATTATTTGGATTCAGGTTGATCATCCTGTTATAATATTCTTTTGATTTGGAATAGTTATCATTCATCATATTATAGTAGCTGAGATAACCGAATGCTTCCATCATCTCTGATTCATATTTTGATGAATCAGGTTCTGCAACATCAATTACTTTTTCAAATTTTGGTTTTGCAAGTCCCAAGTTTGGTATCAGGATCCATCTTTGAATAAGTTCTGGCAATCCAGAGATAAGCAGGAACATAGTCAGGAGATGTCTTGAGTATTACAATGAAATATTGAATCAGCAGCCTGGTATCTTTCAGCATTATAATATGCCCTTCCCACCTGCATGTAATCTTCACGTTTTTCAGGAAGAGGGCCAAGCATTTTTGTTAAGATCTTTGCAACACCGTAATAATTCCTGAATGAATTGTAGGCTCCTGCAATTTCGCTTAGTAATGCCCTGTCGTCAGGTTTTAGCTCAAGTAACTTTACCATATGCAGCATATGCCCTGTTAACCTCATCACCTGCTTTTCTGGCTTCCTTTTCAAGTTTGTCGGCACGTGGAGTCATCTCATCAATATTGGCTTTTATTTTGGCTTTTTCTGCAGCATTTGTAGTTGTTGCAAGCTTTGTTTTTTCTTTTTCAATCTGTGCTTTCAAAGCAATTGCCTCATCAGCTATTTTTGGAGTATTTATATTTTTCTTAACAAGTATCCTTGCCAGATACTGATAGTCTTTTGCAATTATACGTTCAGGAGCCACTGTTCTGAATAATTCTTCCATGTATGCGAGAGCCTTTTCATAATCAGGAGGATTTTTCTCATAGCATGAATAACCTGCGATACGGTTCATATAGGTTCTCGATTTATCAACCTCAAATATTTCCTCAACATTCTTTATTACTTCATCATATTCCTTTGCATAGAAAAGTGAATTCACATACCTTGATTTTTGCAGGAATATTACCTTTTGTGAGATCAAGATATTTCTTGAAATACTCCTTTGACTGGTCAAACCTTCCGGCCAGTGAATACAACTGTCCAAGTTCGCGATATGCAGGTGCATAATTTGCATTCAGTTCAATAGCCTGCTCATAAATACGGAATGGCTGCCTGAAGTGCCCGTCCTTTTACATAAATATTACCGATTTTCATATTTGCAGTCGGTGACTGAGGATCTGCAAACTGGGCCTGGTTGTAGATATGAAATAGCTTTTGATCCGTCATTTACAAGAATATAGATATCTCCGGCAATAAGGTAAACATCCCTGTTCTTATTGTCAATTCTTATTGCTTCCCTTATCAGTGGCAGTGCCAGTGAGGTATCCACCTTATCATCTTTGATATATGATTCTGCAATCTTTGCAAGTGTAAATGCATATTCCGGTGCAGGAGGAACTATCTTCTTGATATTTTTGTAGGCAGGAAGCAGGCTCCTGGCTTTGGTCCTCATTTCAGCTGCAGTTTTCTGATCATCAAGAAAAAAAGCAACTTTAGCCAGTCCGACATAATTAAGCGGATCATTTGCATTTGCACTCACACCTTTCTGATAAACCTCCTTTGCAGATTTTGCTGCAACCGTAAGTGAGTTGGAGATTGTATCGGCAAAATAATCAGCAAGGTAATTCTCTCCGAGATAGAAGTAATTTTTGCTGTTTGCCGGTTCTTTCTTGATTAAATCCTGTAACATTGCATCAGCTTTGTCATACTGTTCGCTCCTGGTCAGAGATATGGCAGAATTCAAATCCTGAGCCTGAGTTTTAATCACAAAAGTTGTCATCAAAGCTGCCAGTATAACTGCTGGTCTTAAAAATAAACGTTTCATAGCTATAATTATTTGAGTCAAGTATAGTAATAATTTCTGTTTTTCCGGTTTCAAATTTTCAATTCTTAGTGCAAGATATCTGTAATTTATTTTGATTCTTAATGTTTGATCTGTACCAGCCTTATTGGCATTGTAGCAGGAACCAGTCCCGATTTCAGTACAATTCTCTGTCCCTGCTCTGCACATGCCCAGTTAATAAAACCTGAACCAAGTCCGGCAAATGTTTCTCTTGAAATAAAATAAATCTCCCTTACAAAAGGATATGATTTATCATAAATAGATCCCTGGTAAGGGCGGTAATAACTTCCATCATTGATAAACTGCTGCGATACAGCCACCACATTTACCTTATTGATGAAACTCATGCTAAGGGAATCATCCTTGTCACTTATCCAGTTAACACTCACAATTCCAAGTGCATCAGGATTTCTTGATACAAAGTCAATTACTTCAGCATTGTTCTTAACTGCAAAAAAATTACCTGACAAGAGAGTCTTTTATCTCAAAGAGCTCCTTAAAATATCTTATATTACCTGATTTTGTATTGTCAAAAATAACCCTGATATCGCCAAGTTTTGATTTTGGATTAATATCTTTCCACTTACTGGTCTTTCCATTGAAAATATCCTTTATGGTATTATATTTAATAAGAGTATCCTTGTTTTGCTTATTGGTGACAAGAGCCAGTGCATCATAGGCATATGTTGTTGTACGTGCAATAACAAGAGTATCACGAAGATACTGAATCTGATAGTCTGAAAGCTTCTTGCTTGTAACAATTACCTTGACAGAATCATTCATGAAATCATTTATTACATCATACTCCGGTTTATACAGAGGTGTAATTTTTGCACTTGTATATAGATGAGTAAATGTAAATACTTCACTGTCAATAAGTGGCTGGAATGATTCATCAACTGAAATTTTGATCTTGCCTCGTGTGGGAGTTTCAGTCTGTACTCCATTTATTTCCGCCTGAACATGAGATTATTGCCAGCAGCAGCGATATCATAAGAAATCGACTAACTTGCAAATGATTATTAATGATTTGTTTATTCACAATATTATTGGTCGTGAAATTTTTAATACGGCACGCAATAATAATAAAATTTTGGATAAGTGATACTTTGTTCATATTCTTAAAATTTTGCCATGAGTTAATTAATGTTTAAGAATACTTACAACAAAGTGCATGCCAACAGTAAAATGAGTAATCACTAAATAAATAAGTTTTAATGGTAATTCATCAATTCTACTCTTTGTCCTTATCTTCCTGAAAAAAAAGCTTCAACTATTTTTACATATGCCCTGTAAGCTCTGTATAATCCATAAAAAATAAAGGTTGATCCCATAATTACCCTGACTGATTTGTCGAGATAACTCTGATCTGAAAAAAATACAAAGTAACAGCCGACTCCGAGATAAAAAAATACCATAAAAATTGAAAAAATGGCTGTTACCTGTTGCATTAACCTGTTTTCATTCATGAAATAGAAATTTGTGCCAAATAAACAAAAAATCAATTTATTATCAAAAAAAATTAACGAGTCATTTGTCAACCGCTTATTTATTGAAAATCATTATCCTGCCTGAACAGGATTGAACAATCTCCATAGCTTAGGAATCTGAAATTATTCTGCAGGGCATAGCTGTAAATATCTTTCCACTCTGTCATTCACCCACGCAGATACAAGAAGCAGCAGAGTACTCATTGGCTGATGAAAATTTGTGATAATTCCCTTCAGCATCCTGAATTTATAACCCGGAATGATCATTATGCTTGTAGAGGCATGCAATACTGTAAGGTTATGAATTGTCATAAATTTCAGTATGGCTTCAATTGATTCCGCTGGTGACATATCTGTTTCTGATTCATATGCATACCATTGTCCCACAGAGAGATCAAGAGGTGAAATCTGCGGATTGTTTATAAATTTTACTCCCAGCCAGAACAGGCTTTCAAGTAGTCCTCACGCTTGTTGTGCCCACTGCGATAATTTTCCCCTCGTGGTTCCCTAGTAATTCAAGTGTTTCCCTTGTTACTGAGAAATGTTCGCAGTGCATCTCGTGCTCTGTAATTATTGCTGATTTTATGGGTTTGAAGGTACCGGCGCCCACATGAAGCGTTACCTCTGTAGCAGCAATGCCTGATTCGTTTAATCCTTCAAGAATTGGTTCTGTAAAATGCAATCCGGCCGTTGGTGCGGCAACAGATCCCTTTGGTACGCGAGTAGACTGTCTGATACCTGTTCAGGTCGTCAGTTTCAGGTTCTCGTTCAAGATATGGTGGCAGCGGAAGCCTGCCTGCTGAATCGATTACCTCTCCGAAAGTGATCCCGGGTGAACTCCATTCAAAGCGTATTCTCCAGGCTTCACCTTCCTGGCAGATCTTTTTTGCAGAGAGCTCGAAATTCTTTCCGTCTATAATATAAGGTGTTCTTATAAACCCTGTCTTCCACTTTTTCAGATTTCCAACGATGCATTTCCATTCCACCGGCTCCTTCGACCCGAATGCTGTCTCATATTCAGAGGGAGCAAGCGGCTCAAGACATAATACCTCGATCAATGCACCGGTCTCTTTTCTGAAAAGAAGTCTGTGCTCTTATTACACGGGTGTCATTGAAAACAAGAAGAGATCCCTTCAGGAATATATTGATCAATATTCCTGAAGATGTCACTTGAAATTGTATTGTCTTTATACACCAGAAGCCTTGAAAGATCTCTTTCAGTTGCAGGATATCGGGCTATTCTCTCCTGAGGGAGATCATAATCGTACTCTTTCAGATTGATATCGCTTATATTCAATGGTTGAGTTATTTATATTTGGTCTTCCGGTCATGCATAACTGCACGACCTGATCAACATGCCGACAAAATTAACTAATATTTTGATCCTTTGTCATCATTTGACTACCTTTGCAGGGCAGCAGGTCGTTCCATCGCCTTTTCTGTTTGAAGGGGAGGAAAGTCCGGTCAGCACAGAGCATCATACTTCCTAACGGGAAGATATCCGCGAGGGTATTGTAGTGTAACAGAAAATAACCACTCCTCCGGGCCTTGCTCAGAGGGGAAAGGGTGAAAAGGTGAGGTAAGAGCTCACCGGTCCTTATGGTAACATAGGGAGCCGTACGCCATATGAGCTGAAAGACCATGTATACCGGCAGTAAGGATTGCTCGTCCGTTGCCGGGGGGTAGGTCGTATGAATCGTGCAGTGATGCACGATCAAGATAAATGATGGAAAAAGTTTTAATTTCTCTTGCAGAAGACAAAACCTTACAGGAGCCGGCTTACAGACCAGCTGCACAAGATTTTAATAAGGCAGGGACGCAGAATTCTGGGTCCCTGTCTGTATTTCGTTTCACTTGATATTCTCACCCTCAAAAAGGAGGGAAAAATTAAACGCATTCACATATGGTAAAAACTAGGTGTACCTTGGTAGGGACAGGTTGCGACCTGTCCCTACGGAAACGACCCAATTAGGAGGTAGGGCCGGGTCGCGACCCGGCCCTACCAATTCCCGGCTGCAACCGATGCTTGCAATGCTATGACAATCATTGTATTGCGGCCGCTCTTCCTTCAAAAGGAGGGGAGAATATCTGGAATTCAATCCTTAAGTTGTCCTTATCCCTCATTCCTCATCCCTCATTCCTCATCCTCATTCCTCATCCCTCATCAGTTCACCTTGAATATGCTGTCATCCATCGGAGTGTCAACCTCGACTTTTGTGAAGTTCATTACAAATTCCATTCCCTGTGCCGATACGGTTGTTTTCATCGGAACGATGAATCCATTTGTTTCAGTATAATCGGTCGGGAAAGAATCCATTGTAATTGCCATTCCTCCGCTGTTTACTGTTGTAGAGACTTTTACCATCAGGTATGAAGCCTTGTCAATAAAAAGGTAGATAACTGAACCGCCTTCCATAGTGGCTTTCAGTTTGAAGGCAGTTTTGTCATTCACCTTCTCTTCCCCGTCTGTTGCAAGCTGTCCGTTTTTCAGATATGTTGAAAGATAATTCTGGAACATATTGCTCCTTATTGTCTGTTTTATCTCTTCGGAAGTCATCTCCACAGGTGCAGATGAGCCTGTCATCGGATTTACCATATATCCTTTAACCCCGTCAAAGACCTGTATCATCTCCTGCCCGTTGATACTTGTTACTGTTTTGATCTTGTTTGGATTCTTCATCCACATTGTCATAGGCATCTGCATTCCCATCATTGCCATGTTACCCGTTATTTTTATTGTTTTCAGGGAAGCAACCTTATCCAGTTTATTGGCAGCAGTATATTTCTTTACTATTTCATCGAGTGACTGAGCACTTATCACCGACATTATTATCAGGCCTGTTAAAAGGAAAATCAGTTTTTTCATACAGTATGAATTAAATTTGATTTAATTATTAAAATGAATTTATTGTTTTTCTTATTGCAACGAGTCTGCTTAAAAGTTTATCCATTTCCGAAAGCTTAAGCATATTTGCCCCATCAGATTTGGCAATGGCCGGATTGGGATGAGTTTCAATGAAGATCCCATCGGCGCCCACACTTATGGCAGCCTTGCCGATTGTCTCTATCATCCCCGGGTTTCCTCCCGAAATCCCCTCTTCCTGGTTAGGCTGCTGGAGCGAATGGGTAATATCCATTATTACAGGCACTCCGATCTTCTGCATAACAGGAATATTCCTGAAATCAACCACAAGATCCTGGTAACCGAATGTATTTCCCCGGTCGGTGAGCAGAATATTTGTGTTTCCGGATTCTTCTACCTTTTCGACTGCAAACCTCATTGATGCGCCGGACAGGAACTGTCCCTTCTTTATATTTATCCATTTGCCTGTCTTTGCTGCGGCAGTCAGCAGATCTGTCTGTCTGCAGAGAAATGCAGGGATCTGTAAAACATCAACATATTCAGCAGCAATCTCCGCTTCATCAGGATTATGAATGTCAGTAACCACCGGAACTGAATATTTCTGTCTCACATCTGCAAGGATCCTGAGCGCTTTCAGATCCCCGATGCCTGTGAATGAATCTCCGCGTGACCTGTTTGCCTTCCTGTATGATGATTTGAATACAAGCGGAATATTGTATTTCACTGAAAGGGCGATCAGGTGTTCTGCTGTTTCCCGGATTATCTCTTCGCTCTCAACCACGCACGGGCCGGCAAAAAGAAAAAAATTGCCTGATTCTCTGAATTTTATCCCCGGAATATCCGGAATTGTGTTTTGCATATAAATTATTTATCATATTTATAAATATCCTTCCACATGCCTGACAGTTTTTTCCTGACCTCCTCTTCCCTTGCATTGCTGCCAGGATCATAGAACACGGTACCTTTCAGCTCATCCGGCAGAAAATTGTCTGTAACAAAATTTCCTTCATAACTATGAGCATACTTATAATCCTTTCCATAACCAATATCCTTCATAAGCCGGGTGGGGGCATTCCTTATATGCAGCGGCACAGGCAGATCGCCCTCCTGCCTTACAATTGCAATAGCTTCATCAATTGCCATATACGATGAATTGCTTTTTGGTGAAGTTGCCAGGTAAATTGCAGCTTCAGAAAGAATGATCCTTGATTCAGGCCATCCAATAACATTTATCGCCTCAAAACAGGCCTGGGCAAGGAGTAAGGCATTTGGATTTGCAAGTCCTATATCCTCCGCTGCAAGTATCAGCATCCGTCTGGCTATGAACTTAGGATCTTCGCCTCCCTCAACCATCCTGGCCAGCCAGTAGACTGCGGCATTGGGATCGCTTCCCCTGAGTGATTTTATGAATGCGGATATAATATCATAGTGCTGCTCACCTTTCTTATCATATAGCGCCAGATTTTTCTGAACCTGATTCAGTACCTTTTCATTATCTATTATGATCTTTTCTGAAGATGATTCATTTGCCTCCGAACTCACAACCAGTTCAAGCGCATTGTACAGCTTCCGGGCATCACCGCCGGATATTCTCAGCAAAGCCTCATATTCAATGACCTCAATGTCGTAGGAAGATAGATAAGTGTCTTTCGACAATGCTTTTTTTACAAGCGAAGTCAGTTCATCTTCCGATAAAGGTTTCAGAACATATACCTGGCAGCGGGACAGGAGGGGAGATATAACTTCAAATGAGGGATTCTCTGTTGTTGCACCAATGAGTGTAATTACACCCTGCTCAACTGCACTCAGCAGTGAATCCTGCTGCGATTTATTGAAACGGTGTATCTCATCTATGAACAGGATCGGATTAGGCTGATTGAAGAATTGCTGTTTCTTTGCCTTTTCAATAGTCTCACGTACCTCCTTCACACCCGAATGAACCGCACTCAGCTGATAAAAAGGCCTTTTAAGTGTGTTTGCAATAATTCCTGCCAGTGTAGTCTTGCCTACGCCCGGCGGACCCCATAGAATAAATGAGGGTACATTTCCTGACTCAACAACTTTTCTGAGAACGGCATTTTTCCCAACCAGATGCTCCTGTCCGGAGAACTCATCGAGTCCTTTTGGCCTTAGCCTTTCTGCAAGTGGTTGATTTGACAGCATTATAAAAATATTTGCGTAAAAGTAATAAAAACAATTCTTGTTAAGCAGCTATTTCAACGCTGCAGTAATTTATCTTTTCCTTAATTCCTCTTCAATGTTCAAAGAAATTAATGAAATCAGGATCAGTGAATATTCTATATTTCTACCGATAGAATTGTCGCACGTCAGGCAAACAATGTTTCCGGAAGTAAACAGGAAAGCCTTTGCGGTTCAATAAATTTTACTAAATTGCCTCGAATTTATTTTCTTTAAAAAAAATAAATTAATACTTTTAACAATTGAAATTGGTTTTTCAGAAAAGATCAGATTAAAGTTATTCGTTTTGAATACACTCAGATATATTCAGTTATGAAAAAAACTCTGCTTATTGTATTTATTATATTGGCAGCAATAATTGTATTGCCGGTCATTAACCTGATCCGATGGAATTTCCAGGAGAAAAAGCCGATTGACATAATTTTAGTAGATAAAACTGTCCCGACACTGGAACGCGATCACCACAAATCTTTTAGCTGGATATTGATGAATGACAGATTTGTTAAAAGAGAAGGCAATGAAAGTTATTCCTATATAAATGATTATTACGGATTTTCACCCAAAGCGCCCCCTGAGGGAAAAACAATGGGAGAGAAACGATTACAGGCTGACAGATCTGATTAATCTTGCTGAAAAAAATGATGCGGTTTACTTTACCGATACCTATGGAGTATTTTTTAATGACTGGTACGAAGGGATAAATAAAAGCCGCAAATCAAGAAAATTATATGGAGGACTTAATAACAATGATTTTCTGCTGATCAAGGAGATGAAAGACAGGAATAAACTTATTATCCTGGAATACAACTGTTTTGATTATCCGACCGCTCAGTTTGAATCAGTACGCACACAGGAGAAACTCGGGATAAATTTCTCAGGATGGACCGGAAGGTATTTTAGTTCTCTTGATACAACCAGCAAGGATTTTCCGATCTGGATGACATCAATGTACCGGAAACAATATAAAAGAGCCTGGGCATTTACAAAACCCGGAATCGTCATTCTGTCGGAGAAAGAGATCCTCGTTCTTGAAGAGGGTGTTCAGCTGAAAAATCCGATGCCTCATATTGTTACCGAAGAACCATACAATTCAAAGTATTCTCTTCCGGCCTCAGTTGCATTTGACAAGTGGTTCGATATAATTGACCCGATGGCAGAACAATATAATTTCAAGATTTCAGATTGAGACAACAACAATCGGTGATACCCTGCTGGCTGGCAAAAATCTTTCAAATATTTTCCCGGCGGTGGTTCAGGATAGTGTATCCCACAGGATATATTATTTTTCCGGCGATTTTGCAACAAGTGATATTCCCTTCTGGACATCCAGATTTGAAGGAGTCAATAAACTCAGAGGAATCCTCTATACAGAAAAACCCGATGATCCCAGAAGATTCTTCTGGTCTTATTACCGGCCGCTGATAAAAGGCATTCTTACAGAGTATTCAGCTTCTATGAAAACCAGATAGGACAGCGTGGAATAATATAATAATCCGGGTGTTATCTCAGAAGTTAAATAGTCCTCCCTTCGGAATTAAAAGGGTTGATTAATATATATAGGGGCTTTGCTACAGCCTCTTTTTTTTTGTTAGTTACATGTAAAGACATATTATATGAAAATATCGCTTGTTCAGCCAGATACGTTATGGGAGGATAAAATCAGTAATTTCAGGGAACTTGAAAAGCTGATAGAACCACTCAATAATTACAGTGATATTGTTGTTTTGCCCGAGATGTTCAGCACAGGTTTCTCGATGAACCCTGAAAGGCTGGCTGAATTGCCCGGTCAGGAGACCTTCCTTTGGATGAAAGGGACGGCGGAAAAAGGAAACTTCGGTTTGTGCGGCAGTTATATTGTATCAGAAAATGGTTCTTTCTTTAACCGCTTCCTGTTTGTATCTCCCGGTAATGAACATTATCATTATGATAAGCGGCATCTCTTCAGCATGGCAGAAGAGAATAAATATTTTACGCCGGGAGGGGAGAGGGTAACCTTCAGATTCAGAGATATCAGAATTCTGCCTCTGATCTGCTACGATCTGCGCTTCCCGGTGTGGAGCAGGAACAGGAATGATGTTGACCTTATTATTTATTCGGCTGACTGGCCTGAGAGACGGAAAACTGCCTGGAATACACTTACAAGAGCACGGGCAATTGAAAATCAGTGCTTTGTTGCTGCTGTTAACAGAGTCGGAATGGATGGAAATGGAGTCCATTATTGCGGTGAATCGATGCTTATAAATTACATGGGTGAAACAATAGTGAGTGCTGAATCCAAACAGCGAGTGTGTTGTAACAGGGGAGATATCTGTAAATGAACTCAATGAATTCAGAACAAAATTCCCGTTCCTGAATGATGCAGATAATTTTGTAATTAATATCTGACACCGATTAACCCTTCCACCCCTTCCACCCCCAAACCCCAAGGCCGTCAACCTAAGACATGATTTGTAAAAAGCATACTTGATACATTTTCCCCTGCTATGCTCCATGCCCCCTCTTAACCCACACGAACTCACCCCCTTATCCCCCTCTCTGCTCTCGCAAAGAGGGGGAACTACCATACGTCAATTTTCTTTTGCCCCTCTTTGCATTGGTAGAGAGGGCGACAGTGGGCATATTCATTCGCTAAAATTGCCTGCCAGGCAATTTTTAACGCTCGGCCCTCTTAAGGACTAAGGGAAGGAACAAAATTTCGGAATTATCAGATTGTTAGCTCTTACCCATCGTCCTTATTTTTTAACTACCCTTTACACACACACTACAGGAAGACTTCAAAATCATTATCACACCTTCAAAGTAAATTCGGATGGTCCATTGGATTCCTCGACTGCGCTTCGGAATGACAAGCTAAGCTATAGACAATGGGGAGAAGCGGCGATTCGCCAATAGAAATTTGTTTTCCAAAGACAAATTGCCGTTCGAATCGCCGCTCTCTCCCTCCTATTGTACTAAACAGATATTGTCATTCCGAGCGCAGCGAGACAAAATCTTGTATTACCATGTTTATTGTTGTTATTAGTGCAATATGTTATGTTCTCCTGGACTAAAAAATGTCTTACGGGTGTATTTTTTAAGGGGAGGGCAGGGAGGGGTTAAAACTCACAGGGAAAAATGTATCTAGCCTCTTTTTTACAATTCAACCCTTAGGTTGACGGCTATGCCCCAACCCCCCCAGGGGGGGCTTTAAAACGTTCTTACTGTATGGATTACTGATTACTGATTACTGATTACCGAATACCTCCCTCACACCTCACACCTCACACCTCATTCCTCATTCCTCATTCCTCATTCCTCATTCCTCACTCCTCACTCCTCACTCCTCATTTCCTCAGTGCATTATACAGAATAACAGCCGGATGCAGCGCCATCCTTCCGGTGCCGTCCTTGATATGATGCCTGCAGCTTGTTCCCGGTGCGGCTATTAAAGTATTTTCATCATGTTTGCGTATTTCAGGGAAAAGTACAAGCTCACCCACCTTGTTCGAAAGATTATAGTGTTCCTTTTCATATCCGAATGACCCTGCCATACCACAACAACCGGAGGGTATTTCAGAGACTTTGTAATTGGCAGGTATCGAGAGCATTTCAATTGTGCTTGAAGAGGATGCAATAGCCTTTTGCTGACAATGTGCATGCAGTATAATCTCCGCCGCATCGTCAGTAAAAATACTTCTGTCTATCCTGCCTGACCTGAATTCATGTGTAATGAATTCCTCTATCAGAAAGCTGTTGCCCGCAATCCTAATAGCACTTTCCTTTAAATCATCCCCTGCGAGTTCAGGATATTCATCCCTGAATCCAAGAATTGCTGATGGTTCTATGCCTACAAGCGGTAATTCACTGCTGATTATTTCTGAGAAGATCCTTATATTCTTCCGCACGACTTTCCGGGCTTTTCTAAGCATACCCTTTGAAATGAATGTTCTTGCACTCACACTGTGGTTTGCTATTATAACCTTGTAATTAAGGGCTGTAAGAAGCTTTATGATTGATATTCCTGTTTCGGTGTCATTAAAGTTGGTGAATTCATCAACAAACAGGCATACAGAGCCGGTCGGGTTTTCGGGATTCACTTTTTCGAGGTTTTTCCTTAACCATTTTTTGAATGAAATTCTGCTGATTAAAGGAATAGATCTTCCGGAGGCAAATCCTATCAATTTTTTTATAAGAAGTGATGAAACCCGGTTTGAAACGATAAAATTGAAAAGCGATGGCATGAGCGATCCCAGGCTGTTTAACGAAGCAATATAGCCTATGATCAAAGTTCTGACAGGTATTCCGTGCCTGTCGTACCAATGCTGAAGGAATTCCGATTTCATCTTGGCAATATCCACTCCGGAGGGGCATTCGGATTTACATCCCTTGCATCCGAGGCAAAGATCGAGAATCTCACGGATCTCTTTATGATTCCACGGATCACCCTCTCCGCTGAGAAATTCCCTGAGTATATTTGCCCTTGCCCTTGTTGTCTTATCCTCATCTCCGGTTGCCATGAAGCTTGGGCACATGACTCCTCCTATTTTTGCTGATTTGCGGCAATCAGCAGAGCCATTGCATCTTTCCGCTGCCCTTATGATCCCTCCGGTGGAGGTAAAATCAAAAAATGTACTTATTTCAGGAGTAATCCGTCCGGGAGTATATCTCAGCGAGCTGTTCATTGCCGGGGTATCTGTGATCTTTCCCGGATTCAGGATATTTTGAGGATCCCAGGTCCTTTTAATATCTTTCAGAAGTTCATAGTTATGGTCTCCGAGTATGATGGATATGAATTCTCCCCTGAGTCTGCCGTCTCCATGCTCTCCGCTGAGAGAGCCTCTGTATTTCCTGACAAGTTTTGCCGTATCGAGGCCGATGGCTCTGAAAACCTTCACATCTTCCGGGTCTTTAAGGTTGAGGATAGGTCTAAGATGCAGTTCTCCTGATCCGATATGGGCATGAAAAACAGCTTCCTTATTGTATTTTGAAAGCATTTTTTCAATATCCTCCATGTAATCCGGTAATTGTGCAGCATTTACTGCAGTGTCTTCAATTACGGCAACAGGTTTGGGATCGCCTTTCATATTGGCCAGGATACCGAGTCCTGCCTTTCTGAGATCCCAGACTTTTGGAATATCTTTTCCCCTTATAACAGGATAGGAGTAACCATATCCGGCCGATCTCAGTTCACTGATCAGGTCACTGGCGCTTTTGTCAATATCAGCCTGTGAATCCCTTACAAATTCAACTATAAGGATAGCGCCGGGTTTTCCTTCAAGAAAAAATCGGTTTGATCTCTGGCTTAGATTTCCTTCAGTCAGTTCAAGGATCCTGTTATCCATCATCTCAACTGCGGAAGGCATATGCTTCAATGCAATCAGATTAGCACGGAAAGCCTCATTCCTCTTTTCAAGATGAACACAGACAAGGGCTTTATACGAGGGAGGAAGTGGTACAAGATTGAGTTTTATTTCAGTGGTTACTGCAAGGGTGCCTTCAGACCCTGCAAGCAAATTGCAGATATTAAAGCTTCGAAGTGCTGATTCCATTAAAAATATCAGAGTCAAGAAGCAAATCGAGCGCATAGCCTGTATTTCGCCTGTGAATTTCAGGATCAGGGTAGCCATCTTTGATATTTTGCCGGTTCTCTTCATCCTGCAAGTATCTTCCTTATATTCCTGTATATCGCTCCCTCAAGGCCTTCCAGATTGCATTTAATATCAAATGTGGCTCTTGTCAACGGGACCGAAGAGAGCTTCACTTCCGTCACTCAGGATGTGTTTTTAGTTCGATAGTATGGTCACGGGTGGATCCATAAACTATCGAATGAGAACCGCAGGCATTATTTCCCACCATGCCGCCAATATTGCACCTGTTGGAGGTTGAGGTTTCAGGACCAAAGAAGAGTCCATGTTCCTTCAGGGCCATATTCAGTTCATCAAGGACAACCCCTGGCTCTACCCTTACCCATTTTTCTTTCCTGTTTATCTCAAGTATCCTGTTCATATACCTCGAGACGTCAACAATGATTCCTGAGCTTACAACCTGTCCCGCAAGTGATGTTCCTCCGGCCCTCATTGTCACCCCGGTATTCTCGTGTGAGGCAAATGAGAGCACTTTCCTGATGTCGGATGCTCCCCTGGGCCAGACAACAGCCACAGGCTGTTCTCTGTAAACAGATGCATCTGTTGAGTAAATAAGAGCAGTAAGCAGGTCATGCTTCAGGTCGCCCTCAAGGCTTCCAGCCAGTTTATCAAGGCGTGTTCCGAAACTATCCATTTTTTAGTGCTAAATTGATCCTGCTAAATTATGAAAATGATTCGCTTCAATGGCCTGATACCGCTTTTTTAAGTCGGTTCAATTCTTTAAAAAGTGTTAACAATGACATTAATCATGTATTTCAAAATTGTTAAATCGGACTTTTTTTTCGTACATTTATCCTGAAATTTCGAACTTATTAATATATTGATACACAATGGAATTATTAGATCGCATCAAACAAAATGCCAGAAATCACAATATGCGTATTGTGCTTCCGGAAGGATATGAAGAAAGAAATATTAAGGCAGCCGATATTGCAATCGGAGAAGGGCTGGCCCGGATAATTTTAATCGGTGACCCTTCCGAGATAAAGGAACATTCGGAAAAACTTGGTTTAAAGAACATTTCAAAGGCAACAATAATAGATCCCAGGTCGCACGCACAAGAAGGATCATTACATTGATATGATGGTTGAACTGAGAAAGAGCAAGGGGATGACAAGGGAAGAGGCAGTCAAGGCTGATTGAAGACCCTCTTTATCTTGGTGTTCTGATGATAAAAAACGGTGATGCAGACGGGGAAGTTTCCGGTGCCGATCATTCAACAGGTGATGTTCTGCGGCCTGCTTTTCATTATGTAAAGACAGCTCCGGGCATTTCAGTTGTATCCGGAGCATTTATTATGATCCTCAAGGATAAGAATTTTGGTGAGAATGGCGTTATAATATTTGCAGACGGAGCGGTTCACCCTAATCCAAATGAAAAGGAACTTGCTGAGATAGCTGTTGCATCTGCACACACTGCAAGGGCAATTTGTGGCTTTGAACCCAGAATTGCAATGCTAAGCTTTTCGACAAAAGGAAGCGCAAAGAATGAAATGGTTGATAAGGTTGTAAATGCAACAAGGATTGCAAAGGAGATGGCTCCCGATCTTCAGCTCGATGGCGAACTGCAGGCAGATGCAGCACTTATTGAGGCGATTGGAAAGAGCAAGGCGCCGGGCAGCCCGATTGCAGGCAAGGCAAATGTTCTTATCTTTCCTGACCTGAATGCAGGTAATATTGCATATAAGCTTGTACAGAGACTTGCACATGCAGAGGCTATCGGACCTGTACTTCAGGGTATGGCTGCACCAATAAATGACCTTTCAAGAGGCTGCTCAGTGAGTGATATTGTAAGTATGATTGCAATCACTTCAAACCAGGCAGCCGGAATTAAAAAATAAGGATCTGTGATTTTTTCAGATCATTTCATAAAATAAATAATTAATGATTAAATAGTTATGTCAGAAAGCGTTGAGAAACTGGAAGATTATGGATTGGCAAAGGACACTAAACCAAAAACACTTTTTTCACTTGTAGGGATAGTAGGAGCCGGTTCAGTTGGACAGAATATAGCGAGAATGGTTAGTTCCAAAGGGTTGGATGTGATATTTCTTGATCTCAGTCAGGAAAAAATTGATCAGGCTTATGAAGAGCTGAAAAAGGAACTTAACCGGATGATTGAAAGATGGGGTATGACGAATTCGGAAAAGCTTGGTATCCTCTCAAGGATAAAAGGCACAACCGATTACAGCAAATTCCGCGGATGTGATATTGTGATTGAAGCTGTAAAATCTTCAAACAGGGAGGAAAGTCATGATCTCAGGATGAAAATATTGAAGAAAATCGAGGAAAATGTTGACAGAAATACAATAATTGCAACAAACTCTTCCACACAGGTTATAACTGAACTGACTGCCGATCTGACATATAAGGATCGTTGTGTCAGTTTCCATTTCCTTACACCCGAGGCTGATGCGAGGGTTGTTGAAATTGTAAAGGGACTCTATACTTCACAGACAGCTTATGAGAATACAATAAAATTTGCCAATCTGATTGGGAAAAAGGTTATTCCTGTCAAGGAATCACCCGGGAATCATAAGCACCCGTCTGTTTGTTCCGCTTATCAATGAAGCCTGCGAAATTTTAATGGAAGGTGTAGGATCCATGGAAGATATCGATCTGACTATGAGAGTTGGCTTTGGACTGCCTCTGGGACCGTTTGAGATGGCTGACAAGATAGGTCTTGATAAGATTCTCAGATGGTGCGAAAACCTTTATGATGAATTCGGGGATCTGAAATATAAATCCTCGCCTCTGCTGAAAAAGCTTGTAAGAGCAAATCAGTGGGGCAGGCGTACCGGAAGAGGATTTTATGAATATAATAAAGACGGAGTGAAAATTAATAAGAATAACTTCTTTGAATATTAGTCAGGGTAATCCTTATTAATTGTAAATAATTAATTGTGAAGGATTTGGATAACCTGAAATAATTATAAATATATATAATCGATAATGAAAGTATTAGTTCTTAACTGCGGAAGCTCATCCATAAAATATCAGCTGATTGATATGAAATCGGGTATGGTTCTTGCAAAAGGTATTGTTGAAAAGATTGGCCTTAAAGGTTCATTTTTAAAGAATGAAAGGCATGATGGCAATAAAGTGAAGCTTGATGGTGAAATACTTGACCATCAGAGCGGAATTGAATATATTCTGGGTATGATGATGAGCAGCGAAAGGGGAGTTATTAAAACCCTTGATGAGATAGATGCCATTGGTCACCGTGTTGTTCACGGCGGTGAAACATTCCAGGGAAGCTGTTATCTTGATGATGTTACGATAAAGGGAATAGAGGATTGTTCCGATCTTGCACCGCTGCATAACCCTGCAAACCTTAAGGGAATATATGCAATGAAAAACCTTTTGCCAAAGGTTCCGCAGGTAGGTGTTTTTGATACATCATTTCATCAGTCTATGCCTGATTATTCATTCATGTATGCCCTGCCATATTCTTTGTATAAGAAATACGGAATAAGGCGTTACGGCTTCCATGGAACGAGTCACAGCTATGTATCCAGGAGGGCATGTGAGATACTGGGTGTTGAATATAACTCCCTGAGAATCATTACCTGTCATCTCGGAAACGGTGCCTCTATCACCGCTATCAGACATGGAAAATCAATGGATACATCGATGGGACTCACCCCGGTTGAAGGTCTCATAATGGGAACAAGGTCAGGAGATGTTGATGCAGGAGTACTGACACTGATAATGGAAAAGGAGGAGATTGATTATTCATCGCTTAACACGCTGCTTGAATAAGCATAGCGGCATTCTTGGGATTTCAGGGATCTCCTCTGATATGAGAGAAGTTGAAACAGCTGCTGCCGAAGGTGATGAACGTGCAACACTGTCTCTTAAAATGTACGACTACAGGATCAAAAAATATATTGGTGCCTATGCTGCTGCAATGGGTGGAGTCGATCTGATAATATTTACAGGTGGTGTGGGTGAAAACAGCTCGGAAAACAGGGAGAATATTTGTAAGGATCTTGAATTTATTGGTATTGATTTCGATAAACAGAAAAACGAAGGAGTTCGTGGTAAAGAGATGGTAATAAGTAAAAAAGGATCAAAAGTCACAGTAATGATCGTCCCGACAAATGAAGAACTGGTAATTGCCACTGAGACCCGTGATATCGTTGAACACCGTAGTTCAAATAATTAACTAAATATTTTATCTCCATGGTATTAAAGAATCTGAATGACCTTAGGCGCCTTGTTGAAGGCGGACCAAGAAAGAAGCTGGTTCTTGCAGCAGCACAGGATCAGCATTCACTTGGAGCCGTCTATAAGGCATGGAAAGAAGATATTATTGAACCGGTTCTTGTGGGGAACAGAGAACTTATTCAGAATATCTGTGCATCAAACAACTACGATATAACCGGCCTGCAGATAGTGCATGAACCGAATACTGAAATGTCAGTTGAAATGGCTGTCAGAATGGTAAGTGACAAGCAGGGTGATGTACTTATGAAGGGAATGGTTGGAACGTCAACCCTGCTTAAGTGTGTGCTGAATAAGGAATGGGGACTGAGAACAGGTCACCTCCTGTCGCATTTTGCCCTTTTTGAGGTAGAGACATATCATAAAGTGATAGCTGTCACCGATGTTGCAATGAATATTGCTCCCAACCTTAAGGATAAAATAGCCATTGTGAACAATTCAGTTTCCTGTCTGAACAGGCTAGGTTATAAGCTGCCAAAGGTCGCTGTTCTCGGAGCTGTCGAAATGGTTAATGAGAACATGGAAGCAACCCTCCATGCCGCACTTCTTTCAAAGATGAATCAGCGCGACCAGATTAAAAACTGTATAATCGACGGACCACTTGGCATTCGATAATGCAGTGAGCCTGATAAGTGCACAGAATAAGGGAATCAAGAGTGAAGTTGCAGGAGATACCGACCTGTTGCTGATGCCCGACATAGAAGTCGGGAACGTATTGTATAAATCACTGGTATTCTTTGCAAAAGCCAAGGTAGCTTCAATAATTCTTGGCGCACAGATCCCTATTGTTCTCACTTCAAGGTCAGATTCCGAACAGGCAAAATTTGACAGTATCCTCTTGGCAGCAGCCGCAAGCAGATGGTAGCACTATGATCACTACCCTTGAACAGATGGTGGAACAGGTTATGGCGCATGAGAAAAAGCGCCGTATTGCTGTTGCCTGGGCACAGGATTCAAACACAATCGGTGCTGTTCATAAGGCTGTTGTAAACGGTTTTGCTGAAGCCCTGATGATTGGAAATCCTGATGAAATAAGTGATGCCTGCAGTACAGGCCGGAATTGATGAAAAGCTCTTCACAATAATATCTTCTGACTCATGATGTGAAAGCATCACAGGAAGCTGTTCGGATGGCCAGGAACGGTGAGGCTGATATTGTTATGAAAGGACTTGTCGGCAGCGATATCTTTCTTCGTGCAATAATGGACAAGGAGAAGGGATTGATGCTTCCTGATGCAGTTCTGAGCTATGTGGGAGCCATTGAAATACCTGCCTATCATAAATTATTGTTTATTACCGATCCTGCAGTAATCCCTTTTCCTGACCTCGATCAGAAAAATGCAATGGCAGGTTATGCAATTGAAATGGCACGTAAGTTTGGAGTTGAAAAGCCTAAAATTGCACTTATTGGTCCATCCGAAAAAATGAGCCGTCATTTTTCGAGTAATACAGATTATGCAATAATGTGCAAGATGGCTGAGAGGGGGCAGATAAAAAACTGCATCATGGATGGCCCGATTGATCTTTTTCTTGCATGCGACAGGAAAAGTGTTGAAATAAAAGGTGTTGCAACACCAATAAATGGTGATGCGGATATCCTGCTGTTTCCTTCACTTGAATCAAGCAACCCGTTTTACAAAGCCCTTGATGCTTTTTGCCGGCGGGGAACTTGCCGGACTGATAAGGGGTACTTCCAAACCGGTTGTCCTTATGTCAAGAAGTGAAAGCGAGAAATCGAAATACTTCTGCATTGCCCTTTCATGCCTGATGGCATAAGATTGTCAGGCTGAAGCATAGAACCTGAAAAAACAGAGTATCCTATGGCGAAACGACTAATACTTGCAATAAATCCCGGCTCCACCTCAACCAAGTTTTCCCTTTTTGAGGAAGACAAACTGATTTTTGACAAGACACTCAGACACACAACAGAGGATCTTTCAGCCTTCTGCAGAGTAGCTGACCAGTTTAATTTCAGGAAAGACCTCATAATGTTCGAACTGAATGAAAGAAAAGTCAATCTGTCTCAGATAAAGGCTGTCGTTGGACAGAGGAGGTCTTGTAAGACCAATTGAATCAGGTGTTTATAAGGTAAATCCTGAAATGAAGGATCACCTTAAAAGCGAACTTTTTGGAACGCATGCCTGTAATCTGGGTGCACTTATTGCAGATGATATTGCATCCTCACTTGCCCGGCGCTGAAGCTTATATTGTCGATCCTGTCGTTGTTGATGAACTCCAGCCTGTTGCAAGGATTATCGGGTCATCCGGAGATCGAAAGGAGGTCAATATTCCATGCTCTGAATCAGAAGGCAGTTGCCAGGATATATGCAGCATCAATAAACCGCAGATATGAAGATCTTGAACCTGGTAATTGCACATATGGGCGGCGGTGTGAGTGTGGGAGCACATAAAAAAGGACATGTTGTGGATGTAAATAATGCGCTTGAACGGAGACGGACCATTTTCACCTGAGCGCTCCGGAGGATCTGCCCGCCGGCCAGCTTGCTGATCTGTGCTTCAGCGGCAGATATTCACATGCTGAAATAAAGACAATGATAACCGGCAAAGGCGGGATGATGGCATATCTCGGAACAAATGACTTTATTGACGTATGCAGGCTTGCAGATAATGGAGATACCAGGGCAATTCTTGTCAGGGATGCCTTTATTTATCAGGTCGGAAAAGAGATAGGGGCAATGGCTGCTGTTTTAAGCGGAAAGGTCGATGCAATTATACTGACAGGAGGTATAGCCAACCAGGAGGATACCGTAAAAAAGATAAAGGCAATGGTCGGATTCATTTCCGAAGTAATTGTCTATCCCGGTGAAGATGAGCTGAAAGCGCTGGCATTTAACGGATTACTTGCACTCGACGGAAAGATAGAGATAAAAACGTATCGCTGATAGCCTTTTACGCAAAGCATCGCAAAGAGCATAATATCAATAATTTGTCTTTGCGTCCTTTGTGCTGATCCTTTGCGACCTTTGCGGTTAACAGGATTTTTCCTATCTTAATTTTTGTCACGGATTATTCTGAGCCAACGGAATTATTTTCCCATTCATGAATTTGTGGCCATTCAATGCGAAATATGATATAAACGGCGCAATTTCAACCGCTTCAACAGGAGCTTTATAACCGGGAAAAGCTTCAGCAAACATCTCAGTCTGAACAGCTCCAAGGGCAATACAGTTTACACTTATACCTGAACCCCTGAATTCTTCCGCCAGACACTCGGAAAGGCATGCGATAGCTGCTTTTGAAGCACTGTAATAGGAGAGGCCCCTGAATTTTACGCTGCCCTGGAAGCCTCCCATACTTGAAATATTGAGGATATGTGATCCCTGGTTCATATATGGTTTAAGCATCCGTGATAACAGTAGCAGGACCAAAAAAATTTGTTTCCATCATTAACCTTGCTTCGTTGATCCTCAATCTCAGTAAATTCCTTCGGATACAAGTGCTCCTGCCATATTTAACAGTATATCGACAGTTTTAAAATGACGAAGGATTTTGTCTCTGTATGTGCCTTCAAGTTCAGCCTGAATGGAAAGGTCTGTCTGTCACTGCATGAATATTTGGATGAGAGCGCGATACAGATTTCAGGGCATCTGCATCTCTTCCTGTCACAATTATCTGATTGTTAGTATCCTGTGAAAGATACAGCGCCACTTCTCTTCCGATTCCGTGGCTTCCGCCATTGACAATAATATTCATGGATGTTTGGATTACTGAATTCTGATATTTTTTTGCTAAGTTATTTAATTAATTGTTTCTTTTTCTAAGCCAGAGTCCCTTTCACGCGCTAAATATTCCAGGATGTTGAGAAAGTCTTTTTGAGTAATCTGGACTGCAAGCCTTTGACAGTCCTTGGTGTTTAATTATCAATATATTATAACACATTATCTAATTATTACAGAATTTTTGCCATTAGTCGTATATTTGCTGGCAGATTTTCTGGGTATTGCCTCTCTGACGGGAGATCTGCACTTTTTTGAAAAATGGTGTTCCTTTAAAAAAATATTTATGAAAAAAGATAAAGTAGCAATAATCGGATGTGGGAATATTGGATTGTCATTGCTCCAGGGCTTACTGAAGGAAAATATTATTCCGCCCGAAAATATCACGGTTACAAGGAGGAATATTCAGGAACTGGCTTACCTTGAAGTCAAAGGGATTAAGGCTTACAAATGATAATGTTGTTGCAATTAAGGATTCGAATCTCATTGTTATTGCAGTTAAGCCCTATAATATTGCTGAGGTTCTTGGTGAGATAAAGGATTATCTGAAGCCTGAAAAGCATCTTCTGATCTCAGTTACTGCAGGAACAACCCTTAGCCAGATCGAGGAGGTAATTGGCATCTCAATGCCTGTATTCAGGGCAATGCCAAATATATCAGCAAGTGTGGGAAGATCAGTTTCATGTATCTGTCATAACGGAGAGGGTAAAAAGGATGTTGAATCGGTGAAGGCGCTTTTTGATAATTTTGGCACCACAATGACAATTGATGAGGAATTAATGCAGTCTGCAACAATTCTTGGAGCATGCGGAATAGCATATGTTCTCAGGTTCATCAGGGCAATGATACAGGGCGGAATACAGATAGGCTTCGATGCAAAAACTGCAAGTGCCATTGTAAACCAGACTGTAAAAGGCGCTGCTGAATTATTAATTGAGCGAAAGGAACATCCTGAATTTGAGATTGATAAGGTTACCACTCCAAAAGGCTGCACAATTGTCGGTCTGAATGAAATGGAGCATAATGGCTTCAGCTCATCTCTTATTAAGGGTATTGTTGCCTCGTATGAAAAGATAGAAAAATAGAATTCTTCCGGTATCTCTTTCCGGCTTGATCTTTATTGATATGAAGGCCCTTGAATGAAGAGAATACCTGTAAAAAAGATTGGATATCTGAAATATTATATGCAGAAATAATTCGTTTATTTGTAACAGGATAAAGAAATTATAAATCGTATAATATGGTTTCCAGGTGTGACAATACTATTAAACAGGAGTTTCAAAAAAATACGGTTTCTTACAATCTTGTTTTTTATTTGCTTCATTATCAATAATTTCAGGGCAGACGATAAGAGAACAGAAACCTCCTTTAAGGGAAAGGATGTTTTTTGGCGGAAGCCTTGGGCTTCAGTTCGGCACATATACAAATATCAATGTGACACCGATAGTGGGATTGTGGGTGAGACCACGTATTGCAATTGCAGCAGGTCCCAATTTCACCTATTATAAGGATCCATATTTTGAGACTACAATGTATGGCGGTAATGCATATGTCCAATATGTTCCGCTGAAGGATCTCAATAATCTGGTTCCCATTGGACTGCATATGGGAATCTTTATCCATCTTGAAGATGAGCTGTTAAGCCTTGAATCGGCTGTCTGGGATCCTCAGAATCCAGGCTAAGAGATTCACTGTAAATACTCTGCTTGGAGGATTTGGAATAAGCCAGCAGATGGGAGCGAGAGCAGCTATCAACCTGATGTTTCTGTGGACTTTAACTGATTCAGGATATGCACTTGTACAACAATCCTGAAATCCGGATAAGCTTTAGCTTTCTGATTTCATCTCAGGAAGGAATTTAAATGTTATTCTTCCCGTGAAAATCAGAATAGGAATTTATTCGCTCCTCAATTTTACCGGGAAATAATTTAAACTATATTTGCGGCGGTTTTAAAATAAAAACAGAACTGGTATGAAAATTGAAAAAAATAAAATGGTTTCGCTTATCTATGAACTGAGGGAGGGTGATGCAGAAGGAAGAATTCTTGAGACTCTTGATGAGAACAGACCACTTACATTCATATATGGAACAGGAAGGCTTCTTCCATTTTTTGAAGCAAAAATCAATTCCCTTGACAACGGGGATTTATTCAATTTCACTTTGAATGCTGAAATAGCTTACGGTGAGAAAAGAGAAGATATGATAATTGATGTTCCGGTTTCTGTTTTTGAAACTGACGGCAAAATCAATGAAGATATCTGCCGGGTCGGAAATGAGGTTCCTATGATGGACACTGAAGGAAATCCTCTCAATGGAGTAATAAATGAGATTACCGATACATACGTTAAAATGGATTTCAACCATCCTATGGCAGGTCTTGATCTTTTCTTTTCAGGTAAAGATTGTTGAGGTCAGGGATGCAACGTGATCATGAACTCGCAGGAACGATGAATTCATGCTCGGGTTGCGGAAGTGATCATAATTCAGGCTGTGGAGGTAACTGCGGATGATTTCAAACTTCTGACCCGGGTCAGGAATATCTGAATATTTGAATGAAGAGTATCTGGAGGCTTTTTCCTTATTTTCTGTGGGCTGTCATTACTATTACAGTACTGCTGTTAGTAGTTAAAGCAAACCACCTTGTTGATATCCCTGAAAATATACTTCTGATCTTCAGATTATTAAGCATTATAATTCTTGTTGTTTACGCAATCAGGAAAAGATCACTCACCACATGGATCCTTGTCTGCATGGTTGCCGGTGCAGAATTCGGATATGATGTTCCTGGATGTATGCAAAGAAGCTGCAGGTTCTGAGTGAGATCTTTCTCAGACTCATAAAAACAATCATAGCTCCGCTGCTCTTTTCAACTCTTGTAGTTGGTATTGCCGGACATGCTGATATAAAGCAGATTGGCAGGATGGGCTGGAAGTCGCTTCTCTATTTTGAGATAGTATCGAGTCTGGCTTTATTTATCGGACTGCTTGCAATCAACATAAGCAAGGCTGGTGTTGGCGTCGTTCTGCCTCCCAATCCGGATGTGGCTCCGATAACTTCAATAAAGGCACAGTCAACCGCTGAATTTATACTTCATATATTTCCTGAAAATTTCGCGAAATCGATCTATGAAGGCCAGATTCTGCAGATTGTGATCTTCAGCGTTATTTTCGGAATAGCTGTGGCTATGGTAAAAGAAAAGACAAGAACGCCAATGATACGCTTCTGCGAAAGCCTCGCCGAAACGATGTTCAAATTCACAAATATTGTCATGTATTTTGCACCTGTAGCGGTTTTTGCTGCAATTGCCTATACCGTGGGTCACATGGGATTTCGATATTCTGTTTAATCTTTTTAAACTGCTGGCTACACTCTACATTGCACTGATTGTATTTCTTCTCTTTGTCCTTCTGCCTGTGGCACTTATCTTCAAAATACCTGTAATTCCGTTTTTAAAGGCAGTTTCTGAACCTGCAACAATAGCTTTTGCGACCTCCAACTCTGAGTCTGCGCTTCCATCGGCAATGGAATCAATGGAAAAGTTCGGGATCCCCAGGAAAATTGTTGCTTTTGTAATACCTACAGGGTACAGCTTCAATCTTGACGGAACAACACTATATCTTTCGCTGGCGTCGATATTTGTTGCCCAGGCAGCCGGTATCGACCTTCCGATTGAGAAACAGCTTGTAATCTGCTTCACTCTGATGCTGACAAGCAAGGGAGTTGCAGGAGTCTCGAGAGCTTCACTTGTAATCCTTCTCGGAACAGCAGTAAGCTTCGGATTGCCTGTTGAACCTATCTTCATTATCCTTGGAATCGATGTGCTGATGGATATGGCACGGACATCAGTCAATGTAATTGGCAATTGTCTTGCCACATGTGTAATTGCCCGCTCAGAGAAAGAATTTGATATTCATGCTGCCAGAAATTTCAAGGCAGAATAGAAAAAACAATCCTGTAACCGGAATTTCAAGCTCTTCTTTCTTAAAATTCTATCAGGAATCTTCCGGAATCGGCAGAATCCACTTCTGAAGATACATCAGAATATTAGTCCTAAATACATAAATATCAAATATTTGCAGTCATTTCAGGTTTTTGTTAACTCAACGAGAATTGAATATTCAACGCAGTCCTTACCCACACTGAAGTATTTGTGATTCTGGGATATATAAAATTAAGTAGCCAGTTTTTCCTTCTTCCTGAAATTCTGTTTTTATAAAAATCAAAAAAAAATTATTGACCGACGGATCCTTATTTTAAAAGCAGCCCGGACTGTAGGAGAGAAATTTAATTTCTCGGTCAACTGAATTCAAAATTCAAGACTCAGCCTGAATCGGATATATGGATGCAGCCTTGAAGATCTCTGTAAATATTCAATCCTGAAATAAAATGGTTCCTGTTGCCTTCTAAAGAAAATTTACAACAAGACAATTAGTTACAAATGTATAGCCATTTATGTGATTACAAATGTAAATCAATCATAATTCACATTAATAATTACACCTGTAACTATATATTGAAGATTAGTGACTTTACAATTCTAACAATGAATCAGACTATTGCAACATATATTATATAATACTCTAAAACAATGATTTAAGCGTATTAAGTAAAGCGATTATTACCTAATATTGCTCAATTTTGCACTAATAAGCCTCAAATGCTTTAGAAAAATGATATAAATAACTCAATACCAGTCTTTTAGCAAGCTAAACACAATTACTGCTTTAGATAAGTGACAATTGTAATTAAATAATAATCAATCTTATAGCAATTTCATTTAGCCAGGTACTGAAATTGGTAAATACTGATAGTTACAAATGTAATGTAATTAAATTACAAATGGAATGTCATTATTAATTACATTTGTAATACGATTTTTATTCATATGAAAGAGCGTTTACTTGAATTTCTCCGGACTGAAAACAAATCATCTGCCCAGCTTGCAGAAGAAATTGGCGTGCAGCCTTCAGGAATATCCCATATCCTCTCAGGAAGGAACAATCCCAGTCTTGACTTTGTGCTTAAGATGCTTGAGAAGTATCAGTTCCTTTCAGGCGACTGGCTCCTGTTTGGCAAGGGAACCATGTATAAGGAGACCAAAATGCAGTCGTTATTTGATGATTCCTTTCCGTTTGATGGCAAAATTGCACCGGAAACGCTTTATAAGGAGCCTGAGGTCAGACGTATTGATGAAAAGCGGAGTGAAAAGGAGGTTTACGGAATTGAAGAATCTGCTGCCGGACATCAGGGCAAACCTTCGATTTCACGCATAGTAATATTCTATTCAGACAGAAGTTTTGAAGAATATACTTCCAGGTAAACAGACTTGCCTATAATTTCAATTTATTGCTTTAAAAATCGAGCATAAAAGTTATCTTTGTGCGAAAATCCAGCCAGATGACGAAGCGCATTGATGATTTTAAAATAGTTGAGAATAAGCGCCTTACAGATGATTTATTTATTTTGGAGTTCTCAGGGAACGGAACGATTCCCGAATTTAAGCCAGGTCAGTTTGTTCAGGTAAGGGTCGACGACAGTCCGGCAACATTTCTGAGAAGGCCAATATCAATACATGATGTTGATTATAAGAAGAATACCTTTAAGCTTCTTATTCAGACAGTGGGTCCGGGTACGCTTAAACTCTCCGATTTGGAACCTGGCAATTCTCTGAATCTTATATATCCGCTTGGAAATTCATTCACTGATCCTGAACCGGGAGAAAGGGTTTTGCTTGTAGGCGGAGGAGTAGGGGTTGCTCCATTATTGTTTCTCGGAAAGCATTTATTATCAATTGGTTTCAAGCCAGACTGGTTGCTTGGTTTCAGGAATAAAGAACGCACGATTGACCTTGATGAATACAGAACAATAGGGAAGGTATTCCTTACAACTGAAGATGGCTCTGCGGGAGAAAAAGGCTATGTCACCAACCATTCAGTATTGTCAGAAAAAAGATATGACCGGATCTGTTGCTGCGGACCTGACGCAATGATGAAGGCTGTAGCCGGTTATTGCTCAAAAAATGGAATAATCTGTGAAGTATCAATGGAAAATCTCATGGCTTGCGGAATTGGTATATGTCTGTGCTGTATCGTTAACACTACAAGGGGAAATATCTGCACTTGCACCGAAGGTCCGGTATTCAATATAAATGAATTAAAATGGTGAATCTTGGTTTTTCAATAGGCAGCCTGCATTTCAAGAACCCGGTGCTGACTGCCTCAGGCACCTGCGGCTTTGGGCCTGAACTCGATGATTTTTTTGATGTATCGCGTCTTGGAGGTATTGTTGTCAAGGGAACCACAATGGAGCCACGGGAAGGCAATCCCTACCCAGGATGGCTGAAACACCCTCAGGAATGCTTAATGCGGTGGGTTTGCAGAATAAGGGGATTGATTATTTTGAAAAAAACCTTTACCCTGTTATATCAAAGTATGATACAAATGTGATAATCAATGTAAATGGCAGTTACATTGAAGATTATGTAGCTCTTACCGAGAGGATAGACAAGCTTGAAAAAATACCTGCAATTGAGCTCAACATCTCCTGTCCGAATGTAAAAAAGGGAGGCATGGTGTTCGGCACAAATCTGGATGCTGCCAGGGAAGTTACAAGGGCAGTCAGGGCCGCCTATTCTAAAATACTTATAGTCAAATTATCACCCAATGTGACTAATATTGTTGATTTTGCAAGGGTTGTCGAAGAGGAGGGCGCTGATTCGATATCGCTTATCAATACACTTCTGGGGATGTCGATAGATGTTTCACGGATGCAGCCTTCACTTTCAACAATCACAGGAGGGTTATCAGGCCCTGCAATAAAACCTGTGGCGCTCAGGATGGTCTGGCAGGTAGCAAGGGCTGTGAGAATCCCTGTAATGGGAATGGGAGGGATAATGAACTGGTCAGATGCGATAGAATTCTTTCTGGCAGGCGCCGCTGCAGTACAGATTGGCACCGTCAGCTTCATTGATCCGCAGGCTCCGGTAAAGATCCTTGAAGGTATTGAAAACTATCTGTCTCAAAAGGGATTTTCAGATATCCGCGAAATAATTGGCTATATAAACAGGCCACGATAAAGATCACTGAAAGGCTTGGAGGCTGTCTCAAAAGTCTTTTTTAACCGCTAAAGCACGCTAAGGCTTGCGCAAAGATACGCAAAGATAAGAAATTGGAATTAAGCTCTTTGCGAACTTAGCGAAAATCTTTGGGCACTTTGCGGTTAATGGATTTTGGCTTTTGAGACAGCCTCCTTATCGGAATGGCATTTATTTTGTCAAACATTTCGCTAAAATGATCATATATTCTATTTTTACTATAAATTTGTAAGAATTTTAAAACTAATTGTTTCATTTTTTCAATAATTCATATTAAAAATGGCAGAAAACTTACTGATTGATGATCTGGATAAGAAGATATTGGATATAATTACAAAAAATGCAAGGATTCCTTACCTTGAGGTTGCCCGGGAGTGTGGTGTGTCAGGAGCTGCAATTCACCAGAGAGTACAGAGGCTTATCAGGATCGGGGTCATAAGAGGATCGGAGTTTAAAGTCGATCCCGTAATGGTAGGATTTAAAACCTGTGCATACATTGGTATTTTTCTGGATCATCCAGGTCATTTCAGGGACGTAATAAATCAATTCAAAGATATACCCGAAATAATTGAATGTCACTATACTACAGGAAATTATTCGTTATTTATCAAAGTCTATACACGCGATAATGAACACCTTCGGATGATCCTCACTGATACAATACAGAATATATCGGGGATTGTAAGGACCGAGACTCTGATCTCACTGGAAGAGTCTATTAACAGGCAGATTCCTGTTCTTTCCCGATAAAAAATCATTTTGCTGCAAGATCTTAATTGTCAGACAAGCTATTTCAGGATGTTAGGGATTTATCAGGGCCTGACTGTATTGTCATTATTTCTTCCGGATTTTATTGTTAATTTTGAGCATGAATTATATGAAAAAGCTTTTATTATCACTTTGTGTACTGGCATTTAGTTTGTCAGGAGTTTCCGTTTTTTCACAGACCGGGAATGATTCAACGCTGCTGGGCTTGCCGGGAGACAACCTGGATCTTTTTGGAGTATTGAATATTTTTCAACAGTCAAAGACAATTGAAGATTTTGAAAAATCATTGAATGAAGAAAAAACAGGTATAAATAACCTGGATTTGAATCTTGACAGCAAGGTTGATTTTATAAAGGTGATGACTAAGCAGGATGGCCAGGATTTTGCATTTGTCCTTCAGGTTGATGTAAGTGAAAAGGAGATACAGGATGTTGCTGTCGTTTTGGTATCAAAGGATAAAAATGGGAAAGTGACTATGCAAATTGTAGGAGATGAGGCTTTGTATGGTAAGGATTATGTAATTGAACCAAAAGCTGCAGCCCCTGCAGTTACAGCAAATCCGGGGTATACCGGAACCGAAGTTGTAACCACAGCCGCTACGACCACAACGGTTGTAGTTGTTGAATCGGCACCCATGGTTCAGTATGTCTATTCACCTGTATATGTGCCATATTACCCTCCATACCATTACGCCTATTATCCGCCTTATTTTGCTGCTTTTACAGTAATGGCGGTAGGTGTCTACCATCATAACAATTATCATCATCATGGCGGGTATTACGGAGGTCATGGAAATACTGTTGTTATACACAATACAAATAATTATAATAATTACAATAATTCAAGAAATACTTCAAATACTGTGAACCGTAACAATGCCAGTGGTAATTATAATAGTAATAATGTATCCAACCGGTCTTCCGGCGGATCTTCTGCATCGGGAAACCGAACTGCATCACCATCAACCAGTCAGTCAAAGGGATCCTCTGCATCCTCACGTCAGGCCGCAACACCTTCTGCGAATACATCCACGAGAACTTCTTCACAGAATAAGTCTTCAGCCTCAACAAAATCTGCATCATCCTCTTCCAGATCAGGATCAGGTTCATCCGGTTCAAGGAGCTCCTCGCGTTCAGGCGGGGGAGGAGGAGAAGACGATAATTACAAACTTTATCTGAGGATATTACTTAACCTTTTAATTTAAAGCGATTTATTTTAAGATGATACTTAGAATAAGCAGGCTTTTATAACCTGTTTTATCCTATTAAATAATTTATTAAATTTGAACATGGATTTTTAAATTATTTATAATTATCTCATGAAGAAATGTTTCATAACCTTTTTTGTATCTGGCAATGTGTTTGTTGTGTTTGCCGGTTTATTCCCAGTCAGACGTGGATTCAATCTTGCTGGGCCTGCCAGGGGATAACCTGGATCTTTATGCCGTGATGGATCTTTTTCAGAAGTCAAAGACAATTGAAGAGTTTGAAAAGACCCTTAATGAGGAAAAAACAGGGATCAATAATCTTGATCTGGATCTGGATAATAAAGTAGATTTCATAAAGGTTGAGACAAAGCAAAAAGATGATGATTTTACTTTTGTTCTTCAGGTTGATGTCAGCAAGACTGAAAAGCAGGATGTTGCAGTCATTCTTGTATCAAAGGATAAAGATAAAAAAGTCACGATGCAAATTATTGGGGACGTGGATTTGTATGGTAAGGATTATATTGTTGAACCCAAAACCTCGAAAACTCCTTCAGTTACTGCTAATCCTGCATATACAGGCGACAACCCTGTAACTGTGAGTGTCCCGGCAACTACCACTACCATAGTGGTTGAATCAGCGCCAATCGTCCAGTACGTTTATTCTCCTGCCTATGTGCCCTATTATCCGCCCTACTATTATGGTTATTATCCTCCTTATTTTATGGCATTTTCAGTTATGGCTGTCGGCATATATGCGGGCATCATGCCTACTACCACCATGGAGGCTATGGTTATCATGGCAATACAACCGTGATTCACAATACAAATAATTACAACAATTACAATAATTCAAGAAATACTTCAAATACTGTAAACCATAATAAGGCGAATGGCAATTACAGCCGGAATAATGCATCTACCCGTCAGTCCGGCGGAGCGTCCGCATCTACCCGTCAGGCCGGCGGTGCATCTGCCTCAACCCGTCAGTCAGGAGGAGCCTCTGCATCAACGCGTCAGTCAGGCGGTGCTTCAGCCTCTACCCGTCAGTCAGGCGGAGCGTCTGCATCAACGCGTCAGTCATCAGGAACTTCCGCATCAAACAGATCTTCTTCAACCGGATCCAGATCAGGTTATTCATCTTCATCTTCATCCAGGTCACGATCATCTGCTTCTTCTTCATCAAGATCCAGTTCAATGGGTTCATCCCGCGGTGGATATAGCGGTGGTGGAGGTTCCAGAGGTGGCGGAGGAGGAGGCAGAAGACGATAATTCAAAACTCCACGATAAAATTCTGTTGAAAAAAAAGAGGCTGTCCCCAAAAGGACAGCCTCTTTTAACTTCTATATTGGTTTCTTTCTAATCCCTCGGCATGTCAGAAGCGCTCATGTCTCTGACACTGACATATTTGCCATCTCTTTTTTCAAACAGAACCATGTAATTTCCTGTATTAATTGCAACATTGGTTGAGTCAACTTACTGTGTAATAGCCAATTTCAACCACCATATTCCCATCATTTGATACAAAAACTTCTTTGGTTGAAAATGAAATTTTATTGTTTCTGTCAAAGGAGTCAATGCCTACTTCAAGATATTCTACAATAGCTTTTTTCCCTACCAGCGGAGGTTTGTTCTGAGCAAAAGTTGTTGCATCATCTGCATAATAGCCTATACTTTTAGTTTCTCCGGCATTGTATGTGGCAGCATATTCATCTTCCTTTGCCTGTATTTCTTTTTTTATCTGTTCCTTGTCAATGACAACTGCCGTTTGTTCTTTTTTTGTATTACAGGCAATTACCAATAATATTAAAACTAAAAAACTTAGCCCTTTTAACGACCTTTTTTTTCATAATCATATTGTTTTAGTTGAGGTTTTCAGGTATTAATATATCAACTCAAAATTAATATAAAAAAATTTAACATCAAGTTGTTTTCAAAATTTTGAATTCTATAATTAAAGAATCAGTTATGAATAATTTTCAAGTATTACCATTGATACAGAAACAAAGAATCCAAGAACGGTGAATATCCCTGTCAGTTTACCTCCGTGTTCGTATGATTCAGGTATCATTGAGTTGGCAAGAACCATCAGTATGGCTCCTCCGGCAAAAGCCTGGATAAATGACAGCCAGTGAGCTGATGCGGAGCTGAAAAGACTGTAACCGGCTATTGATGAAACTGCGCATACAAGCGCAATGAATATCCATAGCATGATTATTTTCTTGTTTTTCCATCCACCGGCCTTCATTCCGGTGGTTCCTGCAATTGCTTCGGGAAGATTTGAGATGAAGACTGCAACAAGCATCGCCAGGCTTACCTTTCCGCCTTCAAAAATGCCCAGTCCGATAACAATTGACTCAGGTATTCCATCGAGGATAATTCCAAGCAACATCGGTACTACCAGACTGGATTGATGTGATGCTCCAATATCCATATGGTTGCTTGGCACCCATTTTTTCAATCAGCCTGTCACTGAAAAAGAATACAAGTGCTCCCGAAAAAAGGCCAAAAGCAGGAAAACCTGTCCCTTTGGCAAGTTTTACAGAATCAAAAATAAGTTCATATGAAACAGCTGAAATAAGAGTACCTGCACCAAATGCCATGATGATCCCGAGCGTTTTTTTCCTGAGAGAGAACCTTGAGGCAATAATTCCGCCCAGAATCAGAGAGGAGGTAGCCAGCAGACCCCACATAAATGCGTTTAACATGATTGAAAGTAATTAAAGTCAGTAACTAATAGAAAATAACTGTGTTAAGATATGAAATTTTTCCTGGATACCTTCATTTCAGAATAAAAAGTCTTAATCATTAACTGAATATATTTCAAAGTCCGCTATAATACACCAGTCTGTCGAAATATCCGGGCATTATATGCTGTCATAAGTATGGAATTATTAATTTTGAATTGCCTGTAAGATATATTGATTCACATGAAACCAATTTTAACCAGATCATCCGTTTATTTGCTTCTGTTCCTGTTCTGTACATCCCATGTGTCTGGCCAGCTGAAGCTTGGAGGATCCCGGTCTGAGATAAATTTCAGGGAGGGACCAGGACTGAATTCAAAGGTATTATCTACAGTCGGCAGTTCAAATCTTCTTGTAATTCTTCCGCGCGAAGCTACAGAATGGCTTTGTGGAGGTTTTTGATATAGAGTCGAGTTCATTTGGCTTCGTCTACGAAAATTTAATCAAAGTCACCGATACCCTCAATTTTCAAAAACAGCATTTCTTTGAAAGATCAGGAGAAAATGATAGTGGCGTTATCGGGATTGAATTGCTTAACATGACTGACAAATCCCTTTTTATATGGATTAACAAAAATATATATAACCTGGCTCCTCATGAAAAGAAGGACCTGGTCTTTGACAATGAAGAGATTATTTATTTTTCATCCGCACCGGGTTTATATCCTGTCTTTGGCAGGGAGATCCTGAAAAAAGGTAATTGCTATAAGTGGAATTTTGCATTGTGAACAGATAATCAAACATGGTCATCAATTTTTATCCTAACCTTATCTGATGATGTCTTCGAGAAATAAATTTTTATTGATAATACTGACATGTTTTATATCAACGGTCAGGCACAGGTAAGGGATACGCTGAAGCTTGACATTACAAAGGTAGAAAAGCAGATAAAGACCGATACAGTTTATATATTTTCAAGCCGCATTGATACTATTGCCTTGCAACCGGTAAAGACAGATACGAGTAAAGTGGTTAAGGATATCAATCCTCTTGATCTTGCAGAATCAAAGTATCAGATAAAGTTTATGGGAAGCATAAGGGCAAATGCATATTACGATTTTACAGGAATGACAAGCACTGAGGGATTTATGCCTTATGACATACCTGTTGGTGAAGATAAAATTGAAGGATTGTCAAGTGTTTATGCAGGTGCCAGACAATCAAGGATAGGGGTGGAGGGCAATGCAAATACACGGGTAGGAAAGATTAAAACCTATATTGAAGCTGATTTTGCGAGCAAGAGCGAATCATTATTGCGTTTAAGGCATGCGTATGCGGAATGGAATTTTTTTAAGATCGGTTACAGCTGGAGTACATTCATGGATAATGCATCCCTGCCCACAACAGTTGATTTTGAAGGCCCGAACAGCAGTCTCAACAAGAGGCACGGGATCGTAAGGTATGAAAGGAAATACGGAAAAAACAGCATTGCGGGAGTATCACTTGAATCACCCCAGAGTGATTACTAATAATCCTGCCGATTCACTCATTGAAAATAAAAACAAACAAAGCAACTTTGATATAGCAGGACGATATAAATATTTCAACAAACTTGGGCATTTTCAGATCGCAGGCATATTCAGAAGAATTCAATATCTTAATCAGACAAAAATGGATGTTCTGTATGGATGGGGAGTTCTTTTAAGTACAAATATTAATATAAATGAGCATAACATTCATTTTCAGTCAATACTCTTTCGGCCAGGGTATTGCGAATTATTATGTAGGATTCGTCGGCAGGGAGCTCGATGCAGTTTATGACCCCGCAATTGAAAAGATGACTCTTAAAGTCAATCAGGGGAGGATTTTTGACTTACACTTACATCTTTAATCCATCATGGAGATGCTCCCTCACAAGTGGAACGTCAAACATTAAAGGAAAGGATTTTGAATCGGCAGATACTTTCAAATCGAGCAGGTATTTTGCTTCAAACGTTTTTTATAATCCCATAGGAACAATCAGGCTTGGTCTTGAGGTAACAGCAGGTTCAAGAACCAACCTGGATACACAGAAAGGAACTTCCACTAGGATAGCATTCCTCGCAAATTTTGATTTCTGAGGTACTCCTGGCAACCTCAACCCTACATCTGGTAGGATTACTGCAGACGAACCCTGCTCATCAGTTTGCACAGAAATTTAGTTTTGATTATATTGACTGAAATATTAATTTTACATCCTCAAAAAATAACCTATGAAAACAAAACTTACCTGCGTTATAATTTTGCTGGGGCTGATGAATATATCTTTAATGGCTCAGCATGTCTATCCGGTCACAAGCGGCGAGATGATATTCAGCCAGAGCAAAACAACATTCAACCAGGCATTTCTTAATCAGTATCCGGGAGCCAGTCTTGCCGGAAACAATGTGCGTTTTACAATATTTTTTCACCTGGCACAATATATTCACTGTGATTTTAATAATAACATAGGATTCTTTTCAGGTCTTGGCAGTCCGTAACGTAGGTATGATAACAGATGAAAACCTTCCGCAGACAGTGAGTGAAAGCGACGGAGCCAATGTCAATTATTCCAGGTACAATATTATCAGACGGCAGTATATGCTTGGAGTCCCTCTGGCAATCAAACTGGGTTCATTCAAGGATCATACATATTTCTTCGCCGGAGGTGAATATGAGATGGCTTTTCATCTGAAAGAAAAATACTGGACAGACAGCTTTGATCGTTCAGGACCAAAAACCAAGTCAACCGAGTGGTTTTCAAGCCAGACACCAACTTTTCTTCCTTCGGTTTTTGCGGGTGTTCAGTTTCCCGGCGGTGTCAATCTTAAATTTAAATATTACCTCACAGATTTTCTGAATACTGATTACAAGGTCAGCAGTAACAGTAGCGACGGTTCACTCTTCAGCATAAGCGACCTTACAAGGTATGAGTCTTCACAGTTATTTTATTTCTCATTGTGCTGGCAATTTGATACATCTGCTCTCTGGGACATGAATCATTAATAATGGCTGTAGCAGTGTACCTCTGTTAGAGCAATGTATATGCCGGACTCACTGAGATAACTGATATTATATGAGACAACTCTTACTGGTAATTCTTATATCAGCCAGTGCATTATTGAATCTTTATCCTCAGCAACAAGACAGCATTCCTGCTAATCGTATTACCGACACCATTTCTGTCAAAAATGATACTGGTGCCATCAGACAGATTGACCTTGTAGATATACCTGGTAAATGTCTTCAAAATAAAAGACAGTGAGCAGAGGCGGAGTGACAGGAAAATCAGGTTTTCGCTCTTTCCTACAAGGTCGTCAGCAGCCGGTGATAAAACAGTTTTTACATCGTTTAACATGGCATTTCTGCTTGGTGATCTTTCAGATACAAAGGTCTCAAACATATACTTTTATCCTTATATCGGATTCGGAGGGCAATATGGATTCCAGGTCCAGCCAAACATATGGTTAAGCAGGAACAGCTGGAATTTTATCGGTGAATACTTTATTCTTAACTATCCCCAGAATACATGGGGATTGGGAGGAAACAGCCTTGAAGAAAACCTTACAATGATTGATTATGATCATACTGAGGATCCATCAGAACGCAATGAAAGGCATATTGCCAAATCTTTCAATTGGCCTTGGCTATGCCTACGACAATCACTATAACATTGCTGTGGAAGAGAGCGATACAGTGATATTATTAGCGGTTATATGCCTGAAGATAAGGATTATACCATTTCATCAGGATTGACATTCCCGGTAATGTATGATCTCAGGAAGAACCAGCTTAATCCACGGAATGGATTCATGGCAGGATTTACATATAGTTTTTATCATCCATTTTTGGGAAGTGATGATAAATGGCAGTCAATATTTCTGGAGTCAAGGAAATATTTTCCTATCCCGGGAGGGAAGTATAAAATCATTGCTCTGAGGAGTTATTACTGGACTATAGTTTCAGGTAATCCGCCATATCTTGATCTTCCGGCAAACCGTTGGGAACCGGTTCCCGGATCCGTTTCGAGGGGTATAAGGCAGAACAGGTTCCGCAGCAATGCCATTCTCTATTTTGAATCAGAATACCGGTTTGGAATTTCAGCAAATGGTCTTATCGGAGGTGTGCTTTTTGCCAGTGTGACTTCACCTTCAGAATACAATACCCAGCAGTTTAAATACTGGCACCCTGCAGGCGGAACAGGTATCAGGCTGAAATTCAATAAATACTCGAATACAAATGTCACATTGGATTTAGGCTTCAGCAAAGAGTTTGCATCCGTATATCTTAATATAGGCGAAGCTTTTTAAACCATTGCTGTTTCGGTGGTTTTTAGTAAATTTGAGAAGCATCTAAAGAAACAGTCATGGAAAAATCAGGAAATGATTCTTCGGAGGAAAACTATGGAAACAGTTTTCCACTCGGGTCCACCCTGACTGAACATGGTGTAAATTTCTCCCTTTTCTCGAGAAATTGCAGCAGTGCTGCTCTGCTTCTTTTTGATAGTATTGAAGATATTGAGCCTTCCCGGATTTTTGAACTGGATCCTTTACGTAACAGGACATATCACTACTGGCATATATTTGTACCAGGCATCAAAAAAGGACAACTTTATGGCTACAGGATAGATGGTCCCGATGAGAAGCATAAAGGGCACAGGTTTGATCCCGGTAAAGTATTGCTCGATCCGTATTCAAATGCAGTTGCAGTACCTGAATCTTATGACAGGCAGCTTCACAGTAAACCCGGTCACGGTGAATTCTCCATCAATGAAGAGTGTTGTGTCAGATCTCTCCGGATATGACTGGAGCGGTGATAAACACCCGCGACGACTCATTTGCTCAGACTGTTGTTTATGAAATGCATGTGGGAGGATTTACAAGGAATCCAAATTCGGGAGTTGATCCTCATAAACGTGGGACATATGCCGGTCTGATTGAAAAAATCCCGTATCTGACCGACCTTGGAATTACAGCTGTTGAACTATTGCCTGTTTTTCAGTTCGATGCTCAGGATGCTCCTAACGGAGTGAATTACTGGGGTTATAGTCCTGTATCCTTTTTTGCACCGCATCAGGGCTATGGCACAGGCAAGGATCCTCTGAAGGTGCTGGATGAATTCCGTGATCTTGTAAAAGCTCTTCATAAGGCTGGTATTGAAGTAATTCTTGATGTGGTCTTCAACCATACTGCAGAAGTTGGCGCTTCCGGACCTGTATTTTGTCTGAAGGGAATTGATAACAGCATTTATTATATTCTCGAAGATGACAAAACGAAGTATTCCGACTATTCAGGCACCGGTAATACAATGAATGCAAATCAGCCTGTTGTCAGGAGAATGATTGTCGACAGCCTCCATTTCTGGGTAAAGGAGATGCATGTAGATGGTTTCAGGTTTGATCTTGCATCAATTCTGTCAAGGGATGAAAATGGCAGTACCACTGAAAAATCCTCCGGTATTATGGGATATTGAATCGGATCCGGTTCTGGCAGGAACAAAACTGATTGCAGAAGCCTGGGATGCTGCCGGATTATATCAGGTAGGAAGCTTTATAGGCGACAACTGGAGAGAATGGAACGGCATGTTCAGAGACGATGTAAGAAGTTTCATGAGAGGTTATCAGATGGCTATATATCAAAATTTGCCTCACGCATGCTTGGCAGTCCTGATGTTTATAGTCATAAGAACCGTGAAGCGGAGCAAAGTATAAACTTTATTACCTGTCATGATGGATTTACACTGAATGATCTTGTATCATACAATTCAAAACACAACGAAGCAAACGGAGAACAAAACCGCGACGGAGGCAATGAAAATTTCAGCTGGAATTGCGGTGTTGAAGGTCCGGCCAACGATCCTGAAATTGAAAAATTAAGAAACCGTCAGGTAAAGAATTTCCTTGCACTGACACTGCTTTCTGTGGGAGCACCTATGATCCTGATGGGCGATGAAGTACGCAGAACACAGAATGGTAATAATAATGCCTATTGTCACGACAATGAAATTACATGGTTTGACTGGAAATTGATTGAGAAACATGCTGATATTCACAGGTTCTTAAAATTATTAATAAAGCACAGGCTGTTTCGTGACACCACAAAGGAAGAGTTCAGCATGAGTCTGATGCAACTTATGGACAGGAACCTTATTACCTGGCATGGAGTAAAATTGTTCAGTCCTGACTGGTCCGATAATTCTCATAGCATAGCATTTACTGTCAGGTCTCTGAGCGGAAACTTATACATGCATTTCATGATAAATGCCTATACCGGCGATCTCTTGATTTTGAGCTTCCTGAATATATTGATCAGAGAAAATGTAACTGGAAAAGGTGGATTGATACATCACTGGAATCACCTGACGATATCTCAGAAATAAATGAAACAGTTGAGATTTCTGAAGGAATGTATAAACTTTATCCATACTCGCTGGTTGTTTTGTCAGACTCTAATGAAACATTTATAAGATATTTTAAGTCATGCGAAAAGATCCTGAAAAGTTTCATTTCGACTTTTCCTCGCGCAGCAGTGGCATTCTTCTCCATCTGACATCCCTTCCGGGGAAAGATGGATCCGGTGACCTGGGACCTGAGGCGCATCAGTTTTGTGAGGTTCTTGAAAAAGCCGGTCAGTCGTGGTGGCAGATGCTCCCGGTAGGGCCTCCGGGAAGCGCTCCCGTCGTTCTCCCCATATGATTCCTGCTCAGGATTTGCCGGTAATCCATATTTTATTTCACTTAAATTTCTTGAACAGGAAGGGTTGCTCAAACCGGATGAGACTAATCAGACTAAAGAAGATTCCGGATCCAGGGTTAACTTTACTGAGGTACACAGGTACAGGGATAAAAGGTTACGGCATGGCTTTTGACAGTTTCATGGAGACTTGAAGGTACGAAGGGACACGATTTTAAACTTTTTTGTAATCTAAATGCTTACTGGCTTGAGGATTTTTCTCTTTTTATGGCCTTGAAAAACTGAATCAGGAGGAAAATCATGGACCGGCTGGCCGGAAGATATACGCTTACGCCGGCCAGATGCTCTGGATGCAGCCAGACGCCGTCTGGCTGATGAGATTGTCTTACCACAGTTTTTTGCAGTTCAAATTCGAAACCCAATGGAGTGCTTTGAGAGAAAAATCGCATCAGCATGGGCATTGGACTAATAGGTGATCTTCCGATATTTGTTGGACATGAAAGTGCCGATGTCTGGAGCCATCAGGAGTTATTCCAGCTCGACGACAAAGGTCGTCCTGTCAGAGTATCCGGCTATCCTCCTGACCGGTTCAATTCAAACGGACAGCGCTGGGGCCATCCGCAGTATCAATGGTCTGCTCATCAGCAACTGACTTTAGCTGGTGGGTACTGCGATTTAGCCGGTTGTATAGTCTGTTTGATGCCATTCGCATTGACCATTTTCTTGGATTCAGCCGCACATGGTCAATTCCTGCCAATTCAAAGGGGGCAGCGAAAGGACGTTGGGTCAAATCGCCCGGGTACGAGCTTTTCTCAGTCTGTCAGGAGAAGCTCGGACCGCGTCCTATGATTGCAGAAGATCTGGGAAGGGTAACGCCGGCTGATATTGCCTCTTCGGGATGCTTTCGGAATGCTGCCGATGCGTATCTTCCAGTTTGGGTTTGGAACAGAGAAGGATTCAGCAGATCATCTTCCGCATAACTACGAATCAGTTACTGCTGCCTATACCGGCAATCATGACAATAATACGATCAGAGGCTGGTTCCTTAATCTTCCGCAGCTTCAGAAACGGAAGGTGATTGATTATACCGGCGGTCAATCATCAACTTTCAATTGGGATAGTATTCGGACACTGCAATGTTCTCCTGCCAACCTTGTCATATTTCCTATGCAGGATATTCTTGGTCTCGACACCAGATCACGCATGAATGTACCTGGTACCACTCAAGGTAACTGGAACTGGCGATTAGATTCCGCAATTCCGTCTATCGGTAATAAAAAAACTCCGCCGTCAAACGGAGTTGTTTGGACGGATCAAATCTCATCAACCTTAATATTTAATTATTATGATAAAAAAAATCTTACATACTGATAGTGTTCGCACCGGGATGACAGTTGCCGACCTGAAGCAGTCTTTTCTCGACAATCTGTTTTGCGGAATGGGCCGTTTGCCGGAAGTTGCAACCCGCAACGACGCATATACTGCTCTTGCAATGACTGTCCGCGACAGGGTTCTGCATAAGGGAGTAAAAACAAATGAGATTTATGCAGAGACAGGACTCACGGATTGTCGCTTATCTTTCTGCTGAGTTCCTTCCCGGACCGCATCTTGCGAACAATCTGCTGAATCTTGGGATACTTGATCAGACAAGGGAGGCCATGTCTGAACTTGGACTTGATCTGGACGAACTAATTGAACAGGAGGAAGAGCCAGGACTGGGTAACGGTGGTCTGGGCCGTCTTGCATCATGCTATCTCGATTCACTTGCCTCTCTTGAAGTTCCTGCAATAGGGTATGGTATCCGTTATGAATTCGGAATTTTTGACCAGATGATACAGAGATGGCCAGCAGGCAGAAATCACCGACAAATGGCTGCATCTTGGTAATCCATGGGAGATTGCCCGATATGAAATTGCATATGATGTTAAATTCGGAGGCCATTCAGAGATGTGGACCGATGCTCAGGGCAATATCCGGAAACGCTGGATTCCGGATACTGTGGTTAAGGGTGTTGCATATGATACACCTATACTTGGTTACAATGTCGGGACATGCAATTTTCTTCGGCTCTGGAAAGCAGAGGCAATCGAATCGTTTGATTTTGCCTCTTTTAACCATGGAGATTATTTTCGTGCCGTGGAGGACAAGATGTATTCCGAGAACATTACAAAAGTTCTTTATCCCAATGATGAAGTGATACAGGGCAAAACACTCCGTCTCCAGCAGCAGTTCTTTTTTACAACCTGCTCGCTTCAGGATATGATCAGGTTACATTTGCTGCTGAAGCGGCCGCTTGATACCTTTCATGAGAAATGGGCCATACAGCTTAACGATACCCATCCTTCAATAGCTGTTGCAGAGCTGATGCGGCTTCTTGTGGATGAACACGGAATGGACTGGGATACAGCATGGAGAGATGACACAGAAAACCTTTGCCTATACAAATCATACTCTTCTCCCTGAAGCCCTGGAGAAATGGCCTCTTGGGTCTTTTTGGCAAGCTTCTTCCACGACATCTGGAGATCATTTATGAAATCAACAGCAGGTTTCTGGATGAGGTCCGATCACAATTCAATCCCGATGATGCAACTCTTGCAAGATTATCAATAATTGATGAAAGAGGTGAAAGATATATACGGATGGCTAATCTGGCAACAGTTGGAAGTCATCATGTAAACGGAGTGGCCCGGTCTGCATTCAGATCTTCTGACGGCAGACAGTGATGCGCGATTTTGCCGAAATCTGGCCTGAAAAATTCTGCAATGTTACAAACGGGGTTACTCCCAGACGGTTTGTCGCACTCGCCAATCCGCCTCTTACAAAGCTTATAACAGGCAAAATAGGAGATGGGTGGCTTCATGATCTCTACCGGTTGACAGAACTTGAGAAATTTGCTGATGACCCTGCTTTTCAGGACAGGTGGCATGAAGTGAAGCTGACGGCCAAGCGTCATCTGGCGTCAATTATTGAAAAACGAACAGGTGTAGTATTGAATCCTGAATCACTGTTCGACATACAGGCCAAGCGTCTTCATGAATATAAAAGGCAGCACCTCAATGTTCTTCATATTCTGACTCTATATCTGCGCTTAAAGAAAGATCCGGATGCAGAGCATTCCGTCCCGTTCATTTATTTTTGGCGCCAAGGCAGCGCCGGGTTATTTTATGGCAAAGCTCATTATAAGGCTTATTAACTCAGTTGCAGAAACAGTGAATAATGATCCGGTTGTAAATAACCGGCTGAAGGTGGTTTTCTTTCCTGATTTCAATGTTAAGAATGCCCAGCACATATATCCTGCCGCAGACCTTTCAGAACAGATTTCAACAGCCGGACTCGAAGCCAGCGGTACCGGCAATATGAAATTCTCGCTGAACGGAGCACTTACAATAGGAACACTTGATGGAGCAAATGTTGAAATCAGGGAAGAAGTAGGGGCAGAAAATTTCTTTCTTTTTGGTCTTGAACGCTGCACAGGTACAGTCTGAAAAATCGATCGGCTATACTCCGCGAAGCATTTATGAGCGCAACGAGTGTCCTGCATGAAGTGCTTGATTTCATATCGTCAGGTGCGACTTGCAGGAGGGGACAGGGAGCTGTTCAGACCAATAGTTGAGAACCTGCTATGGCACGATCCATTCATGGTGCTTGCAGATTACCAGGCTTATATTGACTGCCAGGATCGAGGTAAGTGAACTCTGGAGTGACAGGCAGGCCTGGACAAGAAAGTCGATCCTGAATGTGGCCAGAATGGGTAAATTTTCCTCCGATCGTTCTATCCGCGACTATTGCAGGGAAATATGGCAGGTGAAACCAGGACTGGATGACAAGGATTAATTTTACAAATAAATTTCGGAATCTGAATTTAAATATTTAACTTAGTGTCTTCATTTCCAGGACTTTTAATCTAAGGTTTCAGAAACTGTAAAATCTTAGAATTCAATTTTAATGATAAGTTAATCAATATCTTTAATATGGCTAAGAAAGTAGTAAAAGAACAGAAGGCTCCGAAAACAGCATCAAGAGCAGATGAATTTGCTGGTATGAGCAATAAAGAATTGATAAACCGTGCAAAGAAGCTGTCGAAGAGATACCGTGTAACCAGTGATAAAAAATTCAAGCTAAAGGATTTTCCTACAAGTGTAAATTCTGATCTTGGGAAGGAAGAAAAGCCTGTTGCTCAGAAGGTATTGCAGCTTGGAGTTGATGCTCTGGCCGATATGCAGGATAAATTGTATGCCCAGGATAAGTGGTCATTGCTGGTGATTTTCCAGGCAATGGATGCTGCAGGAAAGGACGGTGCCATAAAGCATGTGATGTCAGGCATTAATCCCCAGGGATGCCAGGTTACTTCATTTAAATCACCGAGTGCGGAGGAACTTGATCATGATTACCTCTGGAGGTGTATGAAGCAGCTTCCTGAAAGGGGACGGATAGGGATTTTTAACCGTTCTTATTATGAAGAAGTACTTGGCTGTCAGAGTTCATGAATCATTTCTGGCTGCACAAAAACTGCCTGAAAAACTTGTTACAAAGGATATATGGGAAGATCGTCTGACTGATATCAGGAATTTTGAGAAATATCTGAACAATAATGGTATTCTGGTTGTGAAGATTTTCCTTAATGTTTCGAAGAAAGAACAGAAAAAGAGATTTCTTGAACGTATTGACAAGCCTGATAAAAACTGGAAATTCAGCAAATCAGATCTCGCAGAAAGAAAGTTCTGGAAGGAATATCAGGAATGCTATGAAGATCTGATAAAAAATACTTCAACTGAAAAATCTCCATGGTATGTTGTGCCTGCCGATAACAAGCCATATGCAAGGATAGTTGTTGCATGCCGCTGTTCTTGCATGCACTTGATTCCATGAAGCTGGCATATCCAAAAGTAGGAGAGGCTCAGGTTGCTGAGTTGCAACAGCTGAAAACAGGAATTGCTGGCTGAGAAATAAATAAGATGTGGAAAAGTATATTCCCTCCACTACAGTGGATTAAAGGTTATTCACCAAAACATCTGCAGAGTGATGCCTTGCCGGCATCACACTTGCAGCATATGCCATTCCTGTTTCAATGGCTTACGCTTCGCTTGCAGGACTTGCCTGTGCAGTATGGAATTTATGGATATCTTATCGGGGGCATATTTTACGCCATTTTCGGTACTGGAAAGCAACTTGCCATTGGTCCAACATCGGCCATTTCACTGCTTATAGGAACTACAATAGCTACGATGGCAAACGGAGATGCTCAGCGATGGGCTGAAATCGCTTCACTTACTGCCCTTGTTATGGGTCATTAATGAGCCTGCTCGCATTTCTTTTGCACCTTAACAGTATAGTAAATTTTATTAGTGAATCAGTACTACTTGGTTTTAAAGCAGGAGCCGCAATAACGATTGCACTTACCCAGTTGCCAAAGTTATTTGGTATTCCGGGAGGAGGGAATGGCTTTTTTGAAAGGGCCGGAATACTTGATTGACCAAATGCCTGAAACCAATATTAAGGTATTATTATTTGGAGTATCTGCAATTATCCTTCTGATACTTGGTGAGAAATTCTTCCCAGGGCGACCGGTTGCCATAATTCTGGTTGTATTGTCAATCATTTTGATTTCAACCACCTCACTTGTAAGATTCAGGATTTTACTGTAGCCGGATTTGATGCCTTCCGGATTGCCTGATTTCCAGCCTCCATCTCTAGGATAAAAGATGTTGACGGTGTTATTCCTCTGGCTTTTGCATGCTTTCTTACTTGCTTATATCGAGAGCGTTTCTGCTGCAAAAACCCTTGGAGAAAGGGGAGGATATGAAATTAATTCCCGGCAGGAACTGCTTGGTCTTGCTGCTGCAAATGTTGCAACAGCTTTGGGTCATAGCTATCCGGTTACCGGTGGTTTATCACAATCTGCAGTAAACAGTAATGCCGGTGCCAAAACATCTTTATCACTGGTGTTTGCTTCAGGTGCACTATTGCTTTATGTCTCTTATTTCTAACAGGGCTGATGAAAAATCATGCCCAATGTTATGCTTGCGTCCATTCTGCTTGTTGCGATCAGTGGGCTAGTTGACATAAAAGGGTCTGAAACACCTCTGGAAAGTAAGCCGGATGGAATTCAGCGTTGCAATGGTTGCCCTGGCAGGTGTGATAGTTTTGGGGATTTTAAAAGGTGTAATTCTTGCAGCCATTGTTTCAATTATTTTATTATTGCAGGGCAGTAGCAAATCCCAACGTTACCTTTCTTGGTCGGATACCGGGGACAAGACGATACGGAGATCTTAAACGACATCCTGATAATGAGACTATACCTGGGATCTTGCTTATAAGGGTTGAATCATCACTTTTTTATTTTAATATTGAGAATATCCGCAGTATATCTGGGCAGAAATTCTGAAATCAGATGCACTCTGAAATAGTGTAATATGGGATCTCAGCACATCACCTTATGTTGATATTGCAGGAGCAAGATTCATAAAAAAACTTCACAGTGAACTGGAGGCAAAGGGAATATCTCTTAAAATTGCCGAAGCGCGTTCAGGTGTACGGGATATGTTTCGCCAGAAGGTGATAGAGCACCTTCTGGGCCATATCAGCAGAAAAACATCTGTTGATGACCTGGTGAATGAATTCTTCGTCAGGATCTAAATATCCTCATCGAGCTCAATAAAAGCTGCTTTTTTGCTTAATTCAAGTGTCTGTTCCTCAGAGGTAGTAGCGAACAGATGCATAATTCTGGCTATTATACCTGACCATCCGGTCTGATGGCTTGCCCCGATTCCGGCGCCGTTATCTCCATGAAAATACTCATAGAAGAGGATGTTGTCTTTCCAGTGCGGATCTACCTGGAATTTATCAGTGCCTCCGTAAACGGGTCTAGAACCTTTTTCGTCTTTCAGAAATATCTTTGACAGTCGTCTGGCAATCTCCTCTGCCACCTTGTACAGGTTCATCTGATTACCGGAACCGGTAGGACATTCGATTTTGAAATTGTCACCATAATATGCAAAATACTGAAGCAATGCGCGTATTATCAGTGCATTCACCGGCATCCATACAGGTCCTCTCCAATTTGAATTGCCCCCAAACATGCCTGTATCCGATTCTCCCGGCAGGTATTTTACTGTATAGTCACTGCCCGCAGACATGTACTGTATACGGGTGCTCTTCATGATAGCGGGAAAGTGAGCGGATACCGTACGGACTCAGAAATTCATTTTCATCAAGCATTTTAACCAAGACACTTTCTGAGCCGGGTCTCATCAAGCACTGAAGCCAGTCTCCTGCCTGCCACTCCTGTTTTCAAAGGGTTATGGATGGCTGCATAAAGTTCATGCCTTGAGAGTAATGTCTTATCGAGTCTGAATTTTAGTTCAGGATATTTACTGATAAGTTCACCATCAAAACAGTTGCGGCACACAATGGAAGCAACCCTACCATCGATCTGACTTTCATTCGGCTGGCTGTGCCATCAGGCAGGCGCAAGACATCATAGAAGAATCCGTCATCCTCATCCCACATCCCGGTATTATCACCCATTCGTACCATTGAAGAGGCGATCATCAGGAAGTGCTCCATAAATTTGATTGCCATATCTAGAGTATGCATGGTCTTTAAGAGCAAGTTCTGCAGCAATTTCGAGCATATTCTGACTGAAGAGCGCCATCCATGCTGTGCCATCTGCCTGTTCAATATAGCCTCCGGTGGGCAGAGGCGAACTCCTGTCGAAAACACCGATATTGTCGAGTCCGAGAAATCCGCCTTCAAATACATTTTGTCCGTTGCGATCCTTCCTGTTAACCCACCATGTGAAATTCAGAAGCAGCTTCATGAAATTGGCACTGAGCCAGCTCGTGTCTTCGATGTTTTTTGTCAGCTTTTCAAGGCGATAGGTGAAAATTGTGGACCAGGCGAGTACAGGAGGATTTACATCGCTGAAATTCCACTCATATGCAGGTACCTGACCATTCGGATGCATGTAGTGTCCCTGCAGCATAAGCCGCAGCTGCTGTTTTCCGAAATCCGGATCTACCATTGAGATGGCGAGTACATGAAACGCAAGATCCCAGGAGGCATACCATGGATATTCCCATTTATCCGGCATCGATATTATATCGCCGTTGTACATATGGTGCCAGTCTTCATTTCTGGAACCTTTTTTTGCAGAAGAATGAGAATTGCCGTTCTCATGTTCTTCAAGCCATTTATCAATATCATAAAGATAAAATTGCTTGCTCCACATCATTCCTGCCAGAGCCTGTCTTACAACATTAGTTTCATCAGCTCCGAGGGAGGCAGGTATTACTGAACTATAGAAATCATCAGCCTCTTTAATCCTGGCAGTAAAGGTTTCATCAAACTTTTCACCAAACGGCTTAAATTCAGCGGTTGGATTACTCTTTAGTCTTAACCGTATGCTTTCCGATCGACCATTCTCAATAATCAAGGGATAATTGGCAGAAGCCTTGGTGCCTCTCTTCTCCGGATTGACAGCTTCATTTCTGCCATGAACTATATAGTCGTTGATTGAATCCTTAACAAAGGGGCTTCGGTTTTTTGTTCCGAACAATCTTTCATTATTTGTTTCATTTTCGGTGAACAAAAGATTTGGATTTCCTTCGCAATACAGAAAATAATTGTCGAGCACAGCATGATCAATCTTCAGGGTGGCAGGAGACTCGGATACCTGATTCATTACGGGTTTTGCCTCATTCTCAACCCATGACCATACATTCCGGAACCAGAGAGTAGGAAGGACATTGATGAATGCAGTTTCAGGACCGCGGTTAAAAACTGTAATTTTAACAAGAATATCTTCAGCTGATTCTTTTGCATATTCAACAAAGACATCAAAGTACCTGTCCTGGTCAAATACTCCGGTATCCAAGCAATTCGTATTCATAGTCGGTACGGCTTCTTGATTTGTTGACATTCACAAGATTTTCGTATGGAAATGGAGCCTGCGGATATTTATACAGATATTTCATGTAGGAATGGGTAGGAGTACTGTCGAGATAGAAGTAGTATTCCTTCACATCCTCTCCATGATTGCTTTCGCTGTTTGTAAGACCGAACAGCCGTTCCTTTAGTATCGGATCATTTCCGTTCCATAATGCGATTGCAAAGCAAAGGAGCTGATGATCATCCGAAATTCCTGCCAGACCATCCTCGCCCCAGTGATAGGCTCGCGAACGTGCCTGATCGTGCGGGAAATAATTCCAGGCGTCACCGTTTTCACTGTAATCTTCCCGCACTGTTCCCCACTGCCGTTCACTCAGATAGGGTCCCCACTTTTTCCAGGAAGCCTTTCCCTCCTTATCAGCATTCAGTCTGTTTGTTTCTGCAGGGATAGCTGCCGAAACCTGTTTTTTTGATTTAACTGTCATGGCAAGATAAAATTAAGGAATGTATCGAAAATAAATTACCGGCAATTATAACTGAATCACTTTTCTGTTTCAAGACTCCTTTCGTCGAGCCAGAATAAAAATAATTTATAGCCCACAGAAAAAATCACGGCGCCTGTAAAGAGCCCTACAAGACCTGATGCTATGAAGCCACCTATTGCTCCGATAAAAATCACCGGCATTGGCACCACTAGCGCCATGACCGAGTAATATCGGCTTTAATACATTGTCAAGAGGTGATATTATTATGCTCCAGATCAGGTAAACTATAGCGATTCCGGTGCTTTTTGTGGCAAAAACGTATATAATGACCGGAATTGAAACCGGGAAAATCCCGATTTGAACAATACCAAATATGAGTGAGAGTATAACCCATAATCCGGCTGCCGGAACTCCGGCGACAACCATCCCTATTCCAAACAGAAACGATTGGATGAATGCGACCCCAAGTATTCCTTTGATGACTGTCCTTATCGTTTTCTCAGCCATTGCAGCAAATATAACTCCCTTTTCCCCAATCAGCTTAATAAATACCTCATGTGCAAATTTACCGGCCTTCTCCGAGCTTATAAGCATAAAACCGGCAATAATAATTGAAATGATGAGTTTTATAAATGCTGCGCCCGCCGAAGCCACTGATGAAAACAGACCCATTACCACCAGTTTTATCTGAGGAGCATATTGTTTCAAAGCATCTCCCACATGCAGCGATATCCAATTCCATTTCTCATAAAGGACAGGTCCTACAACCGGCCAGGTGGCTACCTTTTCAGAAGCTACAGGGATAATGTTGCCGGAAGTCTCATACTGGGTCCTCAGTAAAGTGACTCCTTCATAAAGTGATTTGGCGAAAAGAACTGCCGGTAACAGCAAGCACAACAAGCATAATACACAACAATTATTACTGCTGATAGCGATTTTTTCCCTTTCAGCCTGCCTTTTATCCAGTTATACATCGGATAGAGGGCAACTGCAAAAATAACTGACCACAGAAGGATATCTATAAATGGCTTTATTATTGTGTAGCACCAATAAAGCAGGATGAATAGCAAAGCGAGTCTGATGACTGTTTCTATTGTCTTTCGGATTGAATTATTCCCATTGATCAAGCTGTTTTCCGTCATAACTGTTAAATTTTAAGTATGAACTGACTCCAATTCTATTTTATAATCGTGAATGAAAGCTTATAATTAGCTGCTATTCATCAGTGAAGGTATCGCGTTGTGATGAAAATTTCCCTACCAGCAATGCAACAATTATGGCTATATAAAACTGTCCGGTTACTGCTATAAGTGTGGCAAGCGATCGTGTATATGGTTTTAAGGGCACTATATCTCCATAGCCAAGGGTCGCAAGCGTGACAAACGAAAAATAAAGAGGAACACTTGTATTTATACTCTCCTCAGTCTCAACAGCCTGTTTAGGAGGAGCGGAGAATGCCCCCGGGTCATTCTGCATAATAAAAATGACAAAAATTGAAAATATCAGTCCGAGCAGGAGGTAGCCTGTAACAGAACCCAGGATTACACCTGAAGAGACTTTTCCTGCAGTGGCAATCTGGCGTATGAGCAAAGTGACAATTACAAAAAAGAATATAATATTAACTGCTTTGGCTATTATAAAAAGTATCTCAAGATTAAAAATGCCCGATACCCATTCAATTAGGAGAGTTGAGAAAAACAGCACCAACAGATAATTGCCGCGTTTTTCAAGTGAGAGTATAGCTGAGAAATAGATGATTGTATAAATAAGACGGAAGAGTGACTTATGCCAGATTGCAGGCAGAACAGGCAGGGCAAATACGGCAAATACAACCGAAAAAAGAAGCACTGTATTCCATAGCGCTGTTGATCCGTAACTGATCATCTTCATATTGCCGCTTTTATTATCAAATTTAGCTAAGAATTTTGAAAGTATATCAGATTTATCCGTGATTAAAAACAATCTTTTTCAAATTAAAACTATCTGCTTTCATTTCGCCGGGCCTGCGGGAACTTAAGTTACAATGTGATAATTTCTCCATAGTTCGGCATTAACGGTGTTATCCCATATCTTTTCTGTATAATTTCCGCCAGTACTATTCTGCTTCTGTCCTCACCATGTGTCAGAACCAGTTTCGGCTTTGATGCGGCCATTGCATCGAACCAATTAACAAGATCGCTCTGACCTGCATGTGCACTGAGTCCGCCCATAGAAGCAATTTTTGCATTTACCTCGATTTCCTTCCCGAATATCCTGACGCTTTTGGCTCCGTCAAGAAGTCTGCGCCCGAGTGAGCCATTCCCCTGGTAACCCACAATCAGAACAGTTGTCTCCGGACTCGAAAGGTTATGACGCAGGTGGTGCAGAATTCTTCCGGCATTGCACATACCTGAGCCGGCTATTATCATACAGGGTCCTTTTACTTCATTCAAAGCCCTTGAATCATCCGGAGTAACACTTAAATTTATGCGCGACAGATCACCTTTAATAACTCCGAGCCTGACCATTTCATCTGCTTCATCATCATACAACTCGGGGTGGCTGGCATAAATCCTTGTTGCCTCAATTGCCATTGGGCTGTCGAGATAAACAGGGATCTCCTGCAGATTTCCCCGTTGCACTGCTCTTGCCATATAGTAAAGCAATTGCTGTGATCTGCCAATTGCAAAGGAGGGAACAAGAATTTTACCGTTTAAATCAATAGCTCTTTTCAATAATATCCCTTCCTTCTTTCAGGGTTTCTTCAAGTGAGCGGTGATCATGATCACCATAGGTTGATTCCATGAAAACGAGGTCTGCACTGTGGAAAGGATCAGGATCATTGAGTATAGCCATATTCTGCGGGCCAAGGTCACCCGAGAACAGTATCACCTTTTTTGATCCGTTTTCTTCAACTGTGATTTCAATGCTTACTGACCCAAGGATATGGCCAGCCTCCCTTACCCTGCACTTAACTGATGATGCAACTTCAACATAATTATTATAAGGAACCGGAGAGAACAGTTGCATTATCTTTAAAACATCTTCCTCCGTGTAATCAGGTTCCAACGGCACTTCGCCTGACCCGGCACGTTTTCTGTTGATCCTGATCATTTCATACGACTGAACACGTACTGAGTCCAGAAGTATAATCCGTGTAACATCAATGGTAGCCTGTGTTGCGAATATAGGACCTGTATAACCATTTCGCACCAGCAAGGGTAAGCGGCCGGTATGATCAAGATGTGCATGGGTAATAATTACAGCATCAAGGGTGCCTGTATTAAAGGGAGGAAGCTGATGGTTATTGGCTTCCATAGATCTCTCGCCCTGGAAGATGCCAAAATCGACAAGGATATTGGCTTTTAGGGTCTGAATGTAATAGGCTGATCCTGTTACGCTTCCGGCAGCTCCGAATAAGGTTATTTGCATAGAAGTAGTCTCTTTATTGTATAAAGATAGCTTAATTGTCCTTTTTCTTCAGAATCGGGTTTAATCTGAAAATCATCTTGCGCTAAGCGAAGTCTCCCGACATTGCTTTCAGAACCGATCTGATTTCAAATATCAGCCGTTTAATTGTAATATTGTATAGTACTTTGGTACTATTCTGCATAAGAACAAATTCATTTATATTTACGCGGGATAATTTACCAGGCAAACCGGATGAGCATGTGTGTTAACAGCATTTTATTCCCTTCAAAAGAAGTATTATTTTTTTTTAATATATTTGTTTTTTAAGAGATGCTTTCCAGTTATTTTGATTCAGATACAAACAATCTACTTTAATAATTACTGATACCGATGAAAAAGACAATTACTTTTTATTCTCTTATCCTTTTTGCGCTCGTACTGTTTTCCTGTAAAGACAAAAAGGAAGGTCCGGCAGTTAAGCCAATGGAGGTGCCTGTTGTGCAGGTGATGCAACAGAATGTTAATCTTGAATCGGAATATACCGGGCAAACCTACGGTGAATCCGATGTGGAAATGAGAAGCCGGGTTGAAGGCTGGGTTCTGAGTATGAAATTCAAGGAAGGGAGTATGGTAAAGAAGGGGCAGCTATTGTATACAATTGATCCACTCCCTTATAAGAATGCTGTGGATGAGGCTTCAGCGGCTACTGGCCGATGCAAATGGAATGATGATAAAAGCCAAAAACGACCTTGATCGTATTGAACCTCTTGCAGCCATTGGTGCTGTGAGCCAGCGTGAACTTGTTGCAGCCCAGGCTTCCTACACTTCAAGCAAAGCAATGGTAGAATCATCAGAAGCTTCACTGCGAAATGCAAAGATCGAACTTGGTTATTGCAGCGTGGTGGCACCTATCAGCGGCATGATCGGTATTTCAAAATTCAAGGTTGGCGATTATGTAAGCAAAGGTCCGGCTTTCATTATGAATACAGTTTCAAGCATAGATAATATAAGGGTCCGTTTTACAATCAGTGAAAAAGAATATCTGAGGATCACAAGGCTCATGCAAAAGATGGGAATCACACTGGGTAAGAAGCGCGAGATAATGTCAGGATGACACTTGCCGATGGTACTCCATATCCCCTTAAGGGAAAATTGAATTTTGCAGACCGGCAGGTAGATCCTTCAACAGGTGCTCTGACACTTGAAGCTGACGTTTAAAAATGCAGAATAATCTACTTCGTCCCGGGCAGTATGTCAAACTAAAGATAGTGACTGATTTACGCACAAATGCACTTACTTATTCCTCAGCGTGCAGTAAATGAAATGCAGGGAATGTTCCAGGTCTTTGCGGTTGGAGACAGCAATAAATTAAGTCTTAAACTTATCAAGATTGGCCCCCAATACAATATGAGCTATATTGTTGAGGAAGGATTGGCTACAGGGAGACAAAATAGTCATTGGTGGTACTCAGATGCTGCGAAGCGGCACGATTATTAATCCTGTCAACAAAACATGGTCACCTGACAGTACAATTATTTCATTCGTTAATTAAGCAGCAATACCTACTATTATGGGAGAATTCTTTGTAAGACGGCCAATTGTTGCAATGGTCATATCAATCGTTATAGTGATTATTGGTTTTCTGGCTCTCAGGAGTGTTCCTATCAGCCAGTACCCCGAAATAACTCCGCCTACAATTAAGATCAATACAAGTTTCGTTGGTGCAAATGCCGTAAACGTGGAGCAGGGAGTTGCTGCACCTATCGAGCAGAAGATCAACGGTGTGGAAGAGATGATCTACATGAAAAGCACCAATGCATCAGATGGTAACCTCAGCCTCGATGTTTCATTTAAGGTTGGCACCAATCTTGACAATGCTAACATGTTGACTCAAAACAGGGTGAGCCAGGCTCAGCCATTTATGCCTCCTTCTGTGAAGCAGTATGGGATAACAACAAAAAAATCCCTGACTTTCCCTCTTCTTGTTATTTCACTCACTTCTGAAAATCCTGCCTATGATGACAGGTTTCTTGCAAACTTTGCAACAATCAACCTTGTTGATGCGATTGCACGTATCAGTGGTGTAGGTGAGGTCAAACTTCTCGGTTCCAGCGATTATGCCATGAGGGTATGGGTAAAGCCCGATATAATGTCAAAACTCGATATTACAATTGAGGATATAACAAAAGCGCTGCAGGATCAGAACGTCATAAGTCCGGGTGGTAAGTTTGGCGCTGAACCCGCACCGAATGGAACAGAATTTACATATGGTGTTGTTCTTTCAGACCGGCTCATTCAGGAATCACAATTTGCGGATGTTATTATAAAAAGCAAAGAAGATGGTTCAAAAGTACTTCTCGGAGATATAGCTGAAATAAAGCTTGGTACGGAGAACTATAACTCAACCTCCCGTATGAACGGTAAACCTGCTGCAACAATAGCAATTTATCAGACACCCGGTACCAATGCCCTTGATGTGGCTGAGAAAATAAAAAAGACCACAGAGGAGCTTTCACAAAGGTTTCCTGACGATATCAAATATGATATCTCACTCGATACAACACTTGCCGTTACAGAGGGTATTACTGAGATTATACATACACTTTTTGAAGCTATTGTTCTTGTAATTCTTGTTGTTTTTATCTTTCTTCAGAACTGGAAAGCTACATTAATACCGCTTATTACAGTTCCTGTGTCACTAATTGGCACTTTCATTGTTTTTCCAATTCTGGGATTTTCAGTGAATGTACTTTCACTTCTTGGTCTGGTGCTTGCAATCGGAATTGTGGTTGACGATGCAATCGTGGTTGTGGAAGCTGTTATTCATCATATTGAACATGGAAAGACACCCCGTGAAGCTACAATACAGGCAATGAAAGAGGTATCAGGACCTGTTATTGCCATAGCTCTCATTCTGTGCGCCGTGTTCATACCGGTGGCAATGGTTCCGGGAATAACAGGCAGGCTCTATCAGCAGTTTGCTATTACAATTGCAGTATCTGTTGTTTTCTCAGCATTTTCAGCACTTTCATTAAGCCCGGCACTTTGCTCACTGATTCTCAAGCCTACAAAACCAATGAGTGAGCAAAAAGGTTTGCTTCCAAAGTTCTTTAATGGTTTCAACAAGATGTTCAATAAAGTGACAGGCGGATACGTCGGTCTTGCAGGATACCTGTCACGCAAAGCAATGCGAATAGTAATAATACTTGTTGTCGTTGTTGCATTTGCAGGATTTTTCGGGAAAAAGCTTCCGGGAGGATTTGTTCCTGATGAGGACCAGGGTTATTTTATTATGAATGTGGTTTTACCGGCATCATCCTCTCTTCAAAGAACAAATGAGACCTGCAAACAGATTGAGGGGATTATGAACAGATATGAATCACTTCAGTTTGTTACACCCATTGTTGGGTTCAGCATGATTACCGGTGCCTATCAATCCAATGTTGCAACCTATTTTGTTATGGCTAAGGAATGGTCGGAAAGGGACCAGACAGTTGAGGAGATAATGGCGTGAGCTTAATAAGGATTTTGCAAAGGAGATAACAAGCGGATCAGCAATTGCATTTGGTCCTCCGCCGATCCCCGGACTTGGAACAGGTGCCGGATTCAGTATGTTTATCCAGGACAAGGCAGGAAATACACCTGAGTATCTTCAGGAGCAGACAAATGCATTTGTTGCTGCAGCAAGAAAACGTCCCGAAATCGGACGTATAAACTCAACTTTCAATGCTACCTCGCCACAGGTAAAGCTTGAAGTTGACAGGCAGAAAGCCATGAAGCTGGGAGTTCCGCTTTCTTCTGTGAATACAACAATCGGAGCATTCCTCGGAGGAGCATACGTTAACGACTTCAACAGATTCGGAAGGCAATATAAGGTTTACGTACAGGCAGATGCTTCCTACAGGGTAAAACCTGAAGATCTCAGCATGGCTTATGTGAAAAACGATAAAGGGGAAATGGTACCTGTTACCACCCTTATAACCGCAAGTAAGGTAAGTGCTCCGGAATTTACAAACCGTTTTAACCTTTACCGGTCGGCTGAAATAAGCGGTGTGCCTGCCGAAGGCTATAGTTCTTCCCAGGCTCTGAAAGCTCTTGAAGAGACTGCGAAAGAGGTACTTCCTCAGACGATGGGTTATTCATGGTCTAACATGTCATTCCAGGAGAAAGAAGCTTCCGGATCTTCCGGACCGATCTTCATGATGGCCATTCTTTTTGTTTTTCTTATTCTTGCCGCCCAGTATGAAAGCTGGAAACTGCCTTTCAGTGTCCTTCTTGGAATCCCTTTCTCTCTTTTCGGAGCATTTCTGGGACTATTCCTGGCCAGATTATTTGACAATGGTTACCTTAATAACGTTTTTGCGCAAATCGGTCTTGTCTTGCTGATCGGGCTTGTTGCCAAGAACGCAATCCTCATAGTTGAATTCGCAAAGGCTGAACACGAAAAAGGAGTTGAACTCGTTGAAGCTGCCATGTCAGCTGCAAAGCTTCGGTTCAGACCTATTCTGATGACAGCTTTTGCATTTATACTTGGAGTGACACCTTTGCTGTCAGCCTCAGGTGCCGGAGCAGAAGGAAGAAAAGTAATGGGAATGGCCGTTTTCAGCGGGATGCTTGTTGCAACTATTCTTGGGGTACTTATTGTTCCCGGCCTGTACATAACAATTGAAAAAATCGGGAAAAAGAAAACCGTACCAGTAATTGAAAAATCAGAGGGAGAATAATATGAAGAAATTGATTTTTATCCAGTTAGCGATCGTATTGCTGCTCACTTCATGCCTGGTGGGCAAACGCTACACAAGACCTGAATTAAAGGTACCGGAAAAATATGTCAGCGGCGACACCCTTGTTGTGACAGGCGATACCACCTCAGCTTTTGCAGCTAAAGACACAACCATTAAACCTCCAGTGGTTTGAACTTTTCAGCGATACAGTCCTTAATAATATTATTGCTCTTGCCCTCGATTCAAATACAAACCTGAATATTGCAATACTCAGGGTAGAGCAGTCAAGGTCGCTCTATAAAAATTCAAAGGCAAAGCAGTGGCCTTCCATAGGATATCAGGCCATCTGCAAATATAGCTGACCCTCAAACCGACAATTTTGAACTCCTTGGAACTGCATCATGGGAGCTTGATTTCTGGGGTAAGATCCGTCATGCCAAACGTGCAGCTTATGCTGAAATGATTGCAAGTGAAGAAGGACTGAAAACAATAAAAACAACAATTGTAAGCGATGTTGCCAGTCTCTATTTCCTGCTCAGGGATCTTGACAACAGGATTGAGGTTACAAAGCAGACAATCGAAAGCAGGAAGACCTATTATGAAATGGTAAATCAGCGATTCCTGAAAGGTGAATCTGCCGAGCTCGATAAACTTCAGGCTGAACAGCAGTTAGCTCTTGCCGAGGCTACTCTGAGCAGCCTGCAGAGGGAACTCAGCATAACCGAAAGAAGCATGAATATCCTGCTTGGACAGAATCCTCAACCCATCCCCAGAGGAATTACGAACGCAGACCAGGTTGTTATTCCGGAAGTTCCTGCAGGACTTCCTTCCAGACTTCTTGAACAACGGCCCGATGTTGTTGCTGCTGAGAATACTCTTATAGCCGAAACAGAAAAGATAGGAGTATATCAGGCTATGAGGTTCCCCAGCTTCAGTCTTACCGGAATTCTTGGAGTTGCATCAGATGATGTGAACAATCTTTTAACCGGCGATGCTTTCACTGCCGGAGTAACCGGTATGGTTCTTGGACCTATATTTGAATTCGGCACAAACAAGCGCAGGGTTGATATTCAGAAAGCCGAAGCTGAAATAGCTGTCAACAATTACCTTAACACATACCGTACTGCACTTGCCGATGTTGAGAATTCACTTGTGAGTATTCAGTCGTACCGTGAGGAATATGCAGCCCGTCAGAGACAGGTAGAGGCAGCACGCAGAGCCCTGATGCTTACAAAAGCAAAGTATGACGCAGGATTTACAAGTTATCTTGAGGTGCTGATAGCTGAGAGCTATGCATTCGATGCTGAATTACTTGCTTCATATACACGCGGACAACAATTGACATCAACTGTTTCTCTTTACAGGGCACTTGGAGGAGGATGGTGATTTTTTATATTTGTAATTATACAGGTCTGAATCAGATACGTTGATATCCGGATGACCTGTTCTAAATAGATTATTTTAAAAACAGATTTATGAAAAAGCTATTATTAGTTATTATGTTTTTTGGTTTTACGGGAAGCATTGTTCTTGCCCAAAATACTCAAACCGTAGTTGCTCAACCTGGTCAAACCGTTGTTGTTCAGCCTGGTCAAACCGTTGTTGTCGCTCAGCCTGGTCAAACTGTGCAGGTTGTTCAAAAAGCGCCAAAGCCAGCCTCAGCAGGTCCATCAGTACGACTTCATGCTTATGGCACATATGCACTCAACGATAATCATGTGGATTCATATTATTCGACCACTTCATACTTTGACGGTTCTGTTAAGGGAGGTTTTCAATACGGAGGCGGCATTGAAGTGATGCCTTATCCTGCAGTAGGGATTGAATTTACCTACCTCAGGCTTGATTCAAAAGCTCCAATGCATTACTGGGATCCTAATGCCGTTATCCCCGGGGAGAAATTTACCGAGTTTGATATGGCTCAAAACTGGTTATTGCTCAGTGTAAATAAATATTTACCGGTCAACCCTAAAGTAGAACCTTTCGGTGGATTTCAATTTGGTATGGATATTATTAATGTTACAAATCCTGATAATGACAATTCAGGCCAGCGCTACCAAATTTGCATGGGGTGCTAAACTTGGTGTTAATATCTGGGCAAGCGAAAAGGTCGGAATCAAGTTACAGGCAGGTCTTCTTTCTGCTGTACAGGCAATCGGTGGCGGTGTATATTTTGGTACAGGCGGAGCCGGTGCTGGTGTCAGCGGTTTTTCTACCTATTACCAGGTTAACTTTGGCGGAGGGTTAGTATTTAAGATCAAGTAGGATATGTTCAAAAGAAACAGGAAGAGGCTGTCTCAAAAGTAATTTTTACCTCCAAGCCCCCCAAGGGGGGATGTACAACTTTCTGATATTTAGGCAAGTCCTCCTGGGGGATTTAGGGGTAGTTGTTAAAGATAAAACTTTTGAGACAGCCTCTTGTCCCATAAAATATTGTCTTAATCAGTTCCGGATATAGGAGTGGGAGCAGGTATTGTTGGTATCATTTATATGTGCTTTTTCCCATGCCCTGACCTTTATTCTGGCTGCATCGAAGAGCCTTTCATAGTTTCCTTTCATTATCTTTTCCCTGGCTTCAGGTGTAAGCTTATCAAGCAATGGCTTGTACATATCCATTATTTTCAGGTATGATGCCTGATCCTGGGGAGCAACCTCATCTGTTCCCATAAGAAATCTGTCGGGATGGTTATTCAGCAGTGCAGCACATCTTTCAATAACTTCAGGACTTGATGTCATGTATTTGGCGACCTCTGTCCATGAAATATCAATATTAACGTGATTTAAGGCAGGATCGTTGAGTGCCCGGTCAATCATGGCCGCCTGGTCCTGTACAGGCCTTACAATTCGTCCCAGGCCACAATGCGCCCAGATAATTGAAGTATTGGGATGTCTTTTAAAAAGATCGCTCAATTGTTTAACGTCCCAGTTGTCCTGTCCGGATTTTGGGAATGGCATATCAACATCATTATGGATTATGACCTGCAGACCGGCCTCAGCGCAAAAATCAAGAATCCTGTCGAGAGCCGGATTGGTAAGCGAAGCAACCTGGCCGGCAATTTTTGCCGATACAAATTCCTTGTGAATTGAAAATTCGCCTATCCCGCTGAAAACTCCCGGGAAAGGTTTTAAGAACCCGTTTGATGTGGTCGGCTGCGTACATATCGGCAGGATTGAAACCGGTGATCATCGGATCAAACCGCTTCTGTTCCTCCGGAGTAAGTGATTTGTAAGCCATTGCAATAAATGCATCGGTGAAGGAATAATAGTAAAGCGGATCATCAGATGCAAGATAATATGTCGGAGCAAAATCACCTGATGTGGAATAGGACCACATCTGCTGGAGGGGAAGCCCAAACAGAGTTGATCGGCCGACTTTATCACCCATTATTTCAAGGAATTTATGAATATCAGTTCCTTCCTGAACATAATTGGTCAGGTGAAAATGAGCGTCATTGAAGAGATAATTGACCGGTTTTACAGCTTCTTTAGTCTTCTGAGCTGAGCTTTATCTGTCATACAACAGATCAGAATCAATAAAAAAAAGCAATTAATCTGTTATTTTCATTTTGTTTAATAATTTAGTCTGCACGATATTAACCTGAGGAGTCTGCTCCCCTTTATTCAGGTCTTTATTGAAATCCATTAACCACAGAGTTACACGAGTTAGCACTGAGTTTCACAGATTGCTTTGAGCAAGTTGTTAGGTTGTGAGGAGATTTCAGATACAATCAAATACAAACAGTTCAACTCTGAAACTCAGTGAACTCAGTGGTTAAAATAAAAGTATTCTTCAGGATAATTTATTCATTAATTTCTGGCTGAATCAGGTAAGGATCAGCTTTCAGCTTTTCGACCACATATTTTATAGCAAGCTGTGCCTTTACACTGTTTCCTGCCTCATCAAGCGGAGGAGATACAACTGCAATTCCGAATTTTCCCGGACAGACAGCCATAATTCCTCCTCCGACGCCACTTTTGGCCGGGAAGCCCGAATTATAAAACCAGATCCCGCTGTCATCATAAAGCCCGGCAGTTGCCAGGACAGGAAGAGTGTACATTACAGTTTCAGGTGATACTACTTTTTTCTTTGTCACCGGATTTATACCTCCGTTGGCAAGAGTGCCAGCCATTACTGCAAGATCTTTGGCGCTTACATTAATTGCACACTGTTTTGTATAAATATCTGTAGTCTGAACAGGATCGAAATACATTCTTCCATATGCCAGAAGCAGATGAGCAATTGCCTGGTTCCTCAGATTGTCACCGGCTTCGCTGATATACACAGGCATGTTCAGTGATAGCTGACGGCCGGCAAATTCGCTTTGCTTTGTTAAGAATGCTATTCCATTTGGCAGCAGAATCGGCTCCCATTACAAGACTTGTTGCAGCGATTGCTCCCGGGTTTACAAGAGGATTTATCTCTTTGCCCCTGTGTTCTTCCACGGCCACAATTGAGTTGAATTTCAGACCGGTTGCATCAACTCCGATCTTATCCTGTACAGCCTGATGTCCCGACTCTTCAATGATCTGAGCCATCACAAATGCCTTTGATACACTCTGAATTGAGACCATTGAGGTGATATCTCCTTTTGTGAAGACCTGTCCATCTGTGGTCACAAGTGCAATACCGAAAATTTTCGGATCAACATTTGCCAGTTCCTTGATATAGTCGGCATTCTTTCCCTCCTTAACATCTACAAACTTATTGTAAGCTTCATCAAGGGCAGCAGTTATTTCAGCTGCGGTAACACCTGCCGATGTGACAGCAGGTGCAGCAGGTGCCTTTGATTTGGACTTCTGGGCCAGAGCAGTCGTTGATATCATTACGCTGGAAGCCAGGATGAATATGACCATCAACAGGTTAATTTTAATTCTTTGACTTTTCATCTTGTTAAAAATTTAAGTTATATTAATACCCTGATATGAATTAATCGTTCTTGTACAATGAATAGGAGAAATTATATTTGAACGAGAACTGGATTTTGGTTGCATGATGAGCTGAATCCATCTGTAAAATTGTCTCTTGTGCCGTATTGCAGCTCCACAACAGCCATTAACTTTCGGTACCGGAGTATAAAGTAAGATTGGCAATTGCATAATTTCCTGTTTTAAATGAACTTCCATCTGATGCCTCAGTATTATCAATATGCACATATGAGTAACCTGCTGATGAACTGAATTTTTCGTTCCAGGTATGGTCAACAAAGGCAACAATTCCTGTAACAGGCAGAGGAACTCCCAACAGTGGTTTTTCAGGGTGGCCTGGATTTAGTTTAACCCCGATATCGGCAGGACCTTCGTTCATATAGTTCTCAATTCCCTCTCCATATGCGAACTGTCCCCTGAAAATTGTACCGGTTGCAATGTTTATATTTGTAGTCAGGTTCAATCCCCAGCCCACTTTGCTGTCAGATCAGATCATAATTCGGATTATTATTCTGATCTTCCCAGCCAATCTTCCTCACGATACCTGCGAGTTCAACATATCCCCATTTCTGACCATAACGTATTCAGCTGAAAAATCAGGAAGCTGGAAACGTGGTTTGACATTATCCAGTTCAATACGATCGGCATATTCTCCCTGGTCGGCGCTTGCTCCTGGTCTTTCAAGTGCAAAGGTAAGACGTGTATCTCCCTGGATCGGCATATACCTGATCTGTATATTCCTGAAAAAGACCATCCCTGCCGGTCCCCAGTATTCAACTGTATTGGGAAACACATCAACATCCATGAAAGGGCTCCAGTACTGGCCAACACCCCATTTACCGAGTTCTCCGTAGGCATGACGAAGCCGGATGGTCGTCTGACCTGCATCAACACCGGTTCCGAACAACTCGAATTCGAATATTGTTTTCAGTTCACCAAGTGCTGTTTTGTTGTAAGCTTTTTACTCCAAACCTGGTCTGCCTGACACTGAAGTAAGCATTTCCATCAGTTCCGTACTGGTTTTTATATGAAGGCAGTTTGGATGTGCGCAATACATCAAACCATGCAGCATCGGTCTGGCCAAAGTTATAACCAATATCTGTCATTACAAAGCCGTAGATATCAAGGCTTTTTTGCTTTTGCTTCATCCTGTGCGGTAAGTAATTACTGCACAGGAAGATTCAGATTAAGCTTAGTAAAAGTTTAATTTTCATAGAATCTGGATTTGGTTTAACATTGTTTCAATATCTTGATTAATTGAATTAATCTAAAAATAGTCATTCTTTTGAAATAAAGGGTTTAATAAGTCTTCAACCCAAGTGATCGGAACAGGTTACAAACCTGTTGTACGGTCTCCTGTGATGGAGGTTCAAGTTTTTCAAGCTTATAGTTCATTTTGAGTTCCCTCCATTTGAATTGTCCCAACTGGTGAAATGGCAGTACATCCACTCTTTCAATATTTCCCAATTCAGCTGCGAATCCGGCCAGAGCGGAAATATCTTTGGTATCGTCTGTCAATGTAGGAACAAGAACATACCTGAGCCATACAGGTCTCTTAAGATCTGCCAGTCGTCTTGCGAAATCAAGCACCGGCTCAACCGGCATCCCTGTCAGCCGGCGGTGCCTGTCAGAATCCCAGCTTTTAATATCAAGTAACACAAGATCTATATTTTCAAGTTCTTCATCTGTTAATCGATTACCCAGGCTTCCATTTGTGTCAAGTGCTGTATGGATTCCCATTTTTTTTGCAGCAGAAAATAATCTGACTGCAAACCGGTCCTGCATAAGTGGTTCTCCGCCGCTCAGTGTAAATCCTCCTCCCATGATCTTTAATCCTGAACGATACTTGCCCAACTCCTCAGTTGCCCTGGCAATTGTTACGGGTATCCCATTGGTCATTTTCCATGTATCCGGGTTGTGACAGTAAAGACAGCGGAACTGGCATCCCGATGTCCAGGCTACAACGCGTATTCCTGGTCCGTCAACAGTCGATCCGGTGGTGAATGAATGAAGAAATCCCATATCTCCTGTGGCAAGAGCTTTCCTGATTTCAGAATCAGGATATGTCTTTTCCAAGATCAACCCGCAGTGCATAAGGATTTGTAGCCTCAAGCGGAACCTGTTCAGAATTTTCTTTTTCGCTCATAATATAACTGTCTCCTTTAACTTCCATGAAAGGTACGGTTAATTACATCCATTTGCTGTTCACGGGTCAGACGGACAAAATTCACAGCATATCCTGAAACCCTGATTGTAAGGTGGGGGTATTTCTCAGGATGATCCATTGCATCGAGAAGAGTGTCGCGGTTAAGCACATTTACATTCATATGATACCCCGTTACGCTGAAGAATGCATCAAGCATATTCTTCAGGTTGTTAATCCGGTCTTCCATAACTCTTCCTAGTCCTTCAGGAACAAGCGTAGTTGTCAGTGAAATTCCGTCAGCAGCATCGCGGTAGGGGATCTTGGCAACCGAAGCAGCCGATGCATGAATGCCATGGATGTCCCGTCCGTGCATTGGATTGGCACCCGGGGCAAATGGTTCACCAAGCCGTCTTCCGTCGGGAGTGTTTCCTGTGTTTTTTCCATATACCACATTTGATGTGATTGTGAGTATCGATTGGGTATGAATTGCATTCCTGTATGTCGGATATTTCCTCAGCTTGTTCATAAAAGTGCTTACAAGCCAGGCAGCCAAATGGTCAACCCGGTTATCATTATTACCGAACTTCGGGAATTCACCTTCAGTCTGATAGTCTGTCATAAGTCCGGAATCATCGCGAATAACCTTTACTCTCGCATAACTGTATGGCAGAGAGGCTATCGGCAACTACTGACATTCCGGCCATGCCAAATGCCATGGTCCTCAACGGTGAATAATCATGCAGAGCCATTTCAAGACGTTCATATGCATATTTGTCATGCATATAATGGATAACATTCATTGCATTGACATAAACTCCGGCCAGCCAGTCCATCATCTTTTCATATTTTTCCACAACATCATCGAAATCAAGATATTCTCCCTGTACAGCTCCATTTGCGGGACCGATCTGAATTCCTGTCATTTCATCCCTGCCTCCGTTTATTGAGTACAGCAGACATTTGGCAAGATTGGCACGGGCTCCGAAAAACTGCATCTGTTTTCCAACCAGCATCGGTGAAACACAACAGGCAATGGCCCCGTCGTCTCCCCATGCCCTTCGCATCACTTCATCATTTTCGAACTGAATTGAACTTGTATCGATTGCGACCTTTGTGGTGAAATTTTTGAAATTCTCCGGTAATCTTGGTGAATACCATATTGTAAGATTTGGTTCCGGTGCCGGACCAAGATTATACAAAGTCTGCAAGATATCTGTAACTGGTCTTTGTTACCAGCGGCCGGCCATCATCACCCATGCCACCGATTGATTCAGTTACCCAGGTAGGATCTCCGGCAAATAGTTCATCATATTCGGGTGTTCTGAGAAACCTGACAATTCGCAGTTTTATAACAAAATCATCAATTATCTCCTGGGCCTGTTCCTCAGTAAGTAATCCTGACGCCATATCCCTTTCGAAATAAATATCAAGGAATGTCGATGTACGGCCGAGCGACATTGCAGCTCCATTCTGTTCCTTAACTGCAGCAAGATAACCAAAGTAAAGCCACTGTACAGCCTCTTTTGCATTGCCGGCAGGGAGCAGAGATATCAAATCCGTAGCTTAAGGCCATTTGCTGTAACTCTTTAAGGGCACGTATCTGTTCGCTAAGTTCCTCCCTGTCCCTGATTATTTCATCAGTTGACATGGCTGAATCGAGTGACATTTTCTCCTTCTGCTTGTGCTGCAGTAGTCTGGAAACTCCATAAAGAGCCACACGGCGATAATCGCCGATAATCCTGCCTCGTCCGTAAGCATCAGGCAGCCCTGTGAGAATATGCGAGCTGCGACAGTTTCTTATATCGGCTGTATATGCATCAAAAACTGCATCATTATGTGTTTTTCTGTATTTAGTAAATGTCTCAACCATATGAGGATCAGGCTCGTATCCATAATTTTTAAGCGAGCTCAGAACCATTCTGAAGCCGCCATTTGGCATTATTGCACGTTTCAATGGCGCCTCTGTCTGGAGACCCACAATTATTTCATTTTCCCGATCGATATATCCTGGCTGCATGGGCAGTGATTGAACTTGGAATCTGGGAAATATCGAGAACTCCTTTTTTGCGCTCCTCAAGAAACAGAACATTCAGTTTTTCCCAGATCATCTTTGTTCTTGCAGTTGCGGCTGAAAGGAATGAATCATCACCTTCATACGGGAGATAATTCTGCTGTATGAAATAGCGCACATTTATCTCCTTCTGCCACAGGCCCTTTTTGAATCCTTGCCATTGAGGAATCAGCATGTTCAAAAGAGGTATCACCTGATATGTTATTATCCGTTTTCTGCTGCATTTTGATAGATTATGGGATATTTATTTTATACAAATCATGCTGCTGTTTTTTTTACTGCAGGTCCTGTCTCTTTTAATAAAAATGCAAATATGATGGCGATGCCTACACCGAAAAGCAGGGGTAAGAATGCTGTCTGGTAGTGTCCCAGCTCCATTCCGGATGCATCACCTGAAACTTTCATAAGGATTCTTCCAAATACAGGTCCGAGAAGTGCGCTGAAAGTAAAATTCAGAAAGTTGATTACTCCTGTGGATGTACCGCTGTACTGTGGAGGATTTGCCTCCTTGATAACTGTATAAGGGAGCATAGCTGCACCTGATGCAATACCTGTAATTATCCCAAGAAAGTATGCGGGTAAGATATCCAGGGGGACCAAAAAGTATCCAGCCAAGGCAAACCAAAAGCATAGCAGCGCCTCCGATTATGACAGGCTTGCGTCTGCCTATCCTGTCAGAGATAAAACCCATCAGGGGGCAGCCAATTATCCATCCGAAGGGCACAGTTGCCGATCGTCAATACTGCGGTTGCGTAGTCGAATCCATGGGCATCCTGCAGGAAGCGAACACCCCATACCATATCGAAAATTGTTGTTGGAATGAAAAGCAGACCGGCAATCATTCCGCATAGAATTGACTGAGGATTTTTGAAAACTATCCTGAAAGCCTCAAGTACATTCTTAAGCCCGTCACCTTCCTGTTTTATTATCTCTTCTTTGGGAAGAAGCAGCCATAGAATAACACCGATCAGAATGCCTGTAATTCCCATTCCAATCCAGAAAGCCTGCCATGAAACTCCGCTGCTTATCAATGGTCCGACTGCGAATTGTCCGGCAGAGCCTCCGGCCATTCCGAACATCTGTGTTGCTCCTATAAGTGTTGCAGCACGCGATACAGGAAAGTATTTGGTTGCAATATACACTGCACCAACAAGTGCGAAGACTCCTCCGGCTCCCTGCAATAACCTGCCTATGCTGCCAATTGTCGGGTTACCTGAACTGAAGAGCAATGCTCCGATCCCGACTGTAATGGCCCCGAATGGGATTACCTTTCTGGTGCCCAGTCGATCCATTGCAGCGCCTGCTACAAGGCTGAAAGGGGAGTAGCCATAGTAAAACAGGCCAACCATTGAAGCTACACCCAGTGCGCTCAGCCCGAAGCTTTCTGACAAAGGTGTCATCATTACCGAAGGGGCTGAGCGAAGGATGTACTGATAAAAATAGTATACTGCTGCCAGTAGCCAGGCGACCGTAGCAATTCTTGCGTTTTTGCTCATTTAAACAGATCCTTATTAAATATAATCAGTTTTAGCAAAGAACAACAGACACAGCAAGACCACCTTCAGATGTCTCTTTGTATTTGGAATTCATCTCTTTTGCAGTAAGCGCCATTGCAGCAATTGTTGTATCAAGGTCGACCCGGCGTTCCATTGGCACCTCTTCACTTGCTATGCAATATGCAGTCCATGCTTTAACAGCGCCATAGGCACATCTTTCAATACATGGCACCTGAACATAACCTGCAACAGGATCGCAAGTCATTCCAAGGTGAGCCTCAAGTGCTGATTCTGCTGCATTGGATACCACTTTAGGACCTTCTCCGAGAGCCTGTGCGATCATGGCAGCTCCCATGGAGGAACCGACTCCGACTTCAGCCTGGCATCCGCCTTCAGCTCCTGACAGGGTTGCATTGTGTTTGCAGAGATATCCGATTGCTGCAGCAGCAAGGAATCCTTCACGTATTTTTTGCTGTTGGTGTCTTGAGATCCATAAGGGATTTCAGCACTGCAGGTATAATACCGGCAGAGCCTGCTGTGGGAGCTGTAACAATTATATGTCCGCGTGCATTTTCCTCACCCATTGCAAATCCATAGGAGGCAACTCTTGTAATAGCTTTCCCGGCATCTCCTTTATTTGAGAGTTTGAGCATTTGCTGCATTGCCATTGCCTTGCTGTGTAGTTTGATAGGACCAGGCAAAACACTTTCAACTGTCAACCCGGTATTAACTCCGCGAAGCATAACCTCTGTTACCTGATCGAGGAATTCCCAGATCTCCTTTTCACTCCTGCCTGAAATTGCCATCTCATTTTCAAGCAGCAGTTTTCCAAGGGGAATATGATCATCAATAATAAATTTCTTTAATTCGTTGGCATGTGCAAAAGGATACTTTGGCTGACCTTTTTCAGGAGCAACATATCCCTTCCATTCGATAAATCCTCCTCCGACAGAATAATATTCAAGTTCATAGAGTGTTTCAGTTACCTGCAAGAAGAACGCAGGTCATTGTATTCGGATGATGGAAATCACCCTTGGTTGCATCAAATATTACATCCTTAAGTGTAAGGTCAAGAGTTTTCGGGCCGATAGTCAGCTTGTAACTTTTATCAGGATTGGCTGCCAGTTCATCAAGAAACTGAGGGGGACATTCTGCGGGAGCTTTTCCAAGCAAACCGGCCAGAGAGGCCCTGTCAGTGCCATGACCTTTTCCTGTGGCGCTAAGGCTGCCGAAAAGATGAACCTTAAGTGCAGTTGCCTGTCTTCAGCTTATCCTCAGGAAGTTTTGAAATCCTCTGGAAAAAATCATATGTTATCCTCATCGGTCCCATTGTATGTGAGCTTGATGGACCGGGGCCCATTTTATAAAACTCTGTAAGAACAGTCATTATTGGACCTTTTGACTGTTTAACTACTGCAAGGTCTGGATCCAGAGGTACTGACCTGTATCCGGTTTGGCTGCTGCAGCAGCTGTTTCAACCGGTTTGGCCAGACTTGCCGCAACCTGCAAGGAAAGCACCTGCTGATGCTGAGAGCATTGTCAGTCCAAAATTACGCCTCGTGAAAAGGGTAGGAGCATGGTTTTCGGAGATTGAACTTGATGTACTGCAGGTTGTGCATCCTTTGGAAACACAGCTGCCGCAATCGATTTCATTTTTTTCGGATGGTTCAAATTTTTTTTTCATAGAGTTCTTAATTAAGATAATTTTATACTAATTACTTAAGGTTGTCTTATATGTTATAACTTTTAGCATTTCCCCTTGGGTTCCATCTGGAATAAAATCTACTTTTTCTGTCCTGTTAAAGCAGCCGGGTCCATAAGCTTCTTGATCTGATCTTCCGTCAGCAGCTTCTTCTCGCGTATAAGTTCAAGGATACCTTTGCCGCTTTCAAGGGCTTCTTTTGCCAGTTCTGTTGTTTTTTCATATCCGAGAACAGGATTGAGAGCTGTTACAATTCCTATTGTAGTTTCCATATAATGTTTTAAAACTTCTTCATTTGCGGTAATCCCATCGATACAGTTTTTACGGAACAAAGGCATCAACTTATAAAAAAGTGCTTGTGATTCCATGATGGAAGTAGCAACCACCGGCTCATAGGCATTCAGCTGAAGAAGACCATCCCGTGAGGCTATGGTGACCGTTGCATCGTTGCCCATCACTTTGTAGCATACCTGATTCATCACCTCGGGCATTACCGGATTTACTTTTCCGGGCATAATTGACGAGCCCGGTTGAAGTGCAGGTAAATTGATTTCAAAAATTCCGTTGCGTGGACCGGATGTAAGGAAAATTAAATCGCTGCTGATTTTTGAAAGGGTAACAGCCAGATTTTTATAGGCGGAAGAAAACATCACAAAAGCCTGCATGCTGCTTGTAGCGGCAATCAGATCTTTTGGTCCTACGATTGGTTTCCCGGTAATTTTTGCAAGCTGTGCAACACATTTTTCAGCATAACCGGGTGTTGCTGTTAAGCCTGTGCCAATGGCAGTAGCACCCATATTCACTTCATATAAATAAGCTTCTGATTTACGAAGTACGTCAATTGCAGCATCAATCTGAGCGCCAAAAGCATGAAACTCCTGTCCCAATGTCATTGGCACAGCATCCTGGCCTTCGGTGCGTCCCATCTTCACCAGGTTTTTGAATTCTTCTCCTTTTTTATGAAAAGCCTGTGCTAACAACTCCGCTTCTTTTACCACTTTGTCATTATGCAATAACAAGGCGATATGAATCGCAGTAGGATACACATCGTTTGTTGACTGGCCCATATTCAAATCATCATGGGGTTCAATAAACTGGTATTCCCCTTTTTTATGACCACTCATTTCAAGGGCAATATTGGCCAGCACCTCGTTGGCATTCATATTCGCTGATGTTCCGGCCCCACCCTGATACAAGTCTGTTAGAAACTGGTCATGATATTTTCCATCGATTACCGCCTGACAGGCTTTTTCAATGGCATCCAGTTTTTCTTTCTTCATTCGTCCGATTTCAGTGTTGGCACGGGCAGCAGCCATCTTTACAATGGCATAAGCCTTTACATAGTCCGGATAAAAGTTTGTATTTACTCCACTGATCTGAAAATTCTCAAGTGCCCGGAGTGTTTGTACTCCATAATAAGCATCAAAAGGAATTTGTTTTTCACCCAGCAAATCTTTTTCTGTGCGGGTTTTTTGTGCCTGAGCATACTGAAAGCTAATAAGCATCAGTAACGGCAATACTATATAAAATTTTATCTTGTTCATTTTGTTTTGTTTTTTATCCTCAATATAAGAAACCGTTCCATCATTAATTACGCCCAGAGGATGACCCTGAGCGCAATTGAATTCAGTACAACCGTTCAGTCATTAATAGGTAAAGAAAATTTCCTGAAGTTGTTTTTTATCTTTTGTCCTTGTAAGAGCAAGCATTAATAATATCCTGGCTTTCTGAGGAGTAAGGTCATCAGAAACGATGGTGCCCAATTCGTCATCATTGATTTCATCATGAAGCACTACTCTGCCTGAAGGAGCACGACTTGCACGGCAAACAATAATACCTGCAGCAACAGCTCTTTTCACTGCTTCCATATAGGCTTTGTTGAAGTTGCCATTTCCCACTCCGGCAATAACGATTCCGGCAACTTTCTTGCTAATCAGCATATCAATCTGATCAGAAGGTGCATCTGCGTACATGTAAACAATATCCACCCGTGGTAATTTTGTATCGGCTGTTAACACAATTGGTTTTGGAGGATTTGCTTCCCGATCAGATGATGAATAATATTCTACTCTGCCATCATAAGCCTGGCCAACAGGGCCTGTATTGGGAGATCCAAAAGCATCTGTTTTGGTTGTACTCATCTTCATTACTTCCCTGGCATCGTAAATTCCTTCGTTGAAGCTGACCAATACGCCCCTGCCTTTGGTTTTAGGATTAATAGCTACGGTAATGGCATCATACAGATTTTTTGGACCATCGGCACTGATGGCTGTTGCCGGACGCATAGAGCCGGTAAGTACAACCGGTTTGTCGGAAGGGATGACCAGGTCGAGAAAGTAAGCAGTTTCCTCCTGAGTGTCTGTACCGTGTGTAACTACAATTGCATCCGCTTCGTTTTTCGCAAAAATTTCATTGGCACGAATGGCCAGTTTTTTCCAGATTTCAACGGTCATATCCTGGCTGCCAACGGATGCAACTTGCTCACCGGTAATAGTTGCAATTTTCTTTACTGAAGGGATGCTGCCAATAAGATCGTCAATAGGAATTTTTCCGGCTGTATAACCGGCCCTGTCTGCCGAGGCACCTGCTCCTGCAATTGTTCCCCCTGTTGCTAAGATTATTACCCTGGGTAATTGTTGAGCCTGAACTTGTACCATCAAGATCAGGAATGCTAGAATTGAAATTGTTTTTTTCATTTTGATTTTAATTTAAATTAATGTGATTGTTAATAGTTTTTGTTAATGAATTCTTTGCTTTATTTCTATTTAATATTTATTAGTTTAGTTTCTTACATCAGGATTGATTGAAGTAGTAAACCAGCCATCACCGAAGCGATAGTGGTGACCAGACCGGGCAGCATAAAACTGTGATTCAGAACATATTTACCGATTCGGGTTGTGCCTGTACGGTCAAATTGAATAGCAGTAAGCAGGGTAGGGTAGCCGGGTATAAAGAAGTGTCCGTTTACAGCAGGGAAAATTCCAATCAAGAAATGCAGGTGACATTCCCAGGGCCAAGCCCAAGTGGCATCAGCGCTTTGGTGGTTGCAGCCTGGCTGAAAAGCAAAATACTCAGGGTAAACAGTGCAAGGGCAAATAGCCAGGGATACTGTGTAACCAGATCTCCCAGAGTGCTCTTTGATCAGTTCATAATTATGATCCATAAATGTGCTGCTCATCCATACAACTCCGAAAACTGCAATTGCTGCCTGACCGGCAGAAGAGAAGAGACTTGCCTTTGTTACCTGGGCTGCTGTGGTTTTGGCAAAAAGAATAATAAATCCTGCAGCAGCCAGCATAATCATCATTATCATGGATGGCATCTGAACCTGACCGGCATGCATTTACTGCAAAACCCGGTGTAAATCCCTCTTTTCCTGAAAACTCCGGTAGCAACTCCGGAAATGATCCGAGCAAAACCACGCAAAGACGGCAATCCAAAAATTATTACTGATTTGACAGCTCCGGGTTTCAGTGCAACATTCTGCATTCTACCTGTACTGCTTCCAGATTTTTTGCAAAAGCAGGATCTTTCATTTTTTCAAGAAATTCCTGATCTTCAGAAAGTTCTTTTCCTCTTTTATATACGAACAATACTCCAACTAATACACCAATAAGTGTGGAAGGTATGCAAACTATCAGAATATCAGATAATTTAACTCCCTGCTGACAAGCACCGTAAGCAATGCAGCAGATGCTGCTGATACCGGACTTGCTGTAATTCCCATATGAGCAGCAGTAACACTCATGCTCAGGGCACGTTCAGGACGGATTCGTGCCTTTAATGGCCACTTCGGCAATGATTGGCAGGATGCAATAGGAGATATGTGCTGTACCTGCAAAAAGTGTGAAGAAATAAGTTACAAAAGGTCCAAGAATTGTTATCTGTCCGGGATGACTGCGTAGGATCTTACCGGCTATCTTTACAAGCCAGTCCATACCACCGGCAGCCTGCAATGCTGCGGCTGCTGTGACCACACTTAAAATAATCAGCATTACTTCCAGCGGAGGATCAGCCGGTTGCATTCCGAATACAAACAGGAGGATAAGCAATCCGATCATGCCCATGACACCAAGTCCGATACCCGACATACGGGCTCCGATAAAAATGCAGATCAGTAGAACAGCAAGTTGAATGATTACCATAGCTATGTTTTTAAATTAATTAGTTTCTAATCAATTAAATGTGCCAGTTTGATTTGTTGCATTTCTCAGGAGGTCCAGAAGCACTTCACCGTCGACAGGTTTTGTAAGATAAGCAAGCACTCCGTAATTTATCTGCTGCATGACGGCTTTCTGCCTCATCATACGCTGTAACAATATTACAGGCATATGCAAATGTTCATTTTGAAGGTATTTTAAAAAGTCACAACCATTCAGTCCGGGCATATGAATATCCAGAATAACAATATCGTTTCTGTCTTGATCCCAGTTTCCAGGAACTCCTCAACACTGTCGAATATCATTGAATTCAGACCTGCTGACTTAAGCAGAATCTGAAATCCTCGAGAACATATTTGTCGTCGTCGATAATAAAAATCACGATGTAAAAATTTATCAGTTTGGATATTCTCTTACAAATTTAATCCAAAGGGATTGGCAATGAAATAGTACGATGGTTCTATACAATTGTCATTCAATAGACATTCAATTGTCATTAGGTAGTCATTAGATAATCATTAGTTGTACATAATGACAATAAAATGACGGCCGCAGGCCAAATGACGGCGAAGCCAAATGACAACAAATGACGGCTGCAGGCAAATGATGTGCGAAGCGCAAATGACCACTGAATGATGCGAAGCCAATGAGCTAAATAATTTGAATTTTCTCTGCCAGGTATATCATTTCAGGGACTGACTTGATTCGGCGCGCTGGGCCGCGGCGAGGATGAGGCATCAGCCTTGCGCTTCTTAGCCGACGGCTTGTGCTCGCGGCTGGCCGCGCGCGCACCGACTCATGGTGGCCCACGGTGAGCAGAAGTTCACCACGCCATCGCCTTGCACAACCACCACGCCGAGCACACCTCACACTCCACCCACGTTGCATTACCGTGCCACTTCTTCGCACATACAGCGCACAGGTGGTAGACGCGCGCCTCGGCCGCCGCAATGGCCTTAGCCACCGCTTCGCTCTTGCGCGCTTCCCTCGCGGCGGCATTCTGGTACAACGTGGGACACACAGGGGGACGCGCACACGCATGCACGTGCCACGTGCCACGCGCCACGCGCCCACGCGCCCACGAGCACTTACCTCGATCTGCTGCGCCTTGGCGCCGGCTTTGGACAGCTTGGTCGCCGTCTTGAACACCTCGCGCTCGTCGTGCAGCGACCGCAGCTCGGCGCCCGTGTAGAAGCGGCCACGCTCCACCTTGGCCGTGACCACGTCGGGCGGGGTCAAGTACGCCTCGATCACCGACTGTGACGCGGCCACGGCCATGCGCAGAACGTCAGGCGTGTTCTTGGCTGTCCTATTGGAAACTGGAAGGCCTGTCCCGCTTTGGCGAGCAGTTGGCCTGGAGAGCTGATCAGCAGGTGCCGTCGATGCTAGGGGATCGACGGCAACGGCAATGATGAGCGCAAGGGCGGAAGCCGCCTCAGCACATGTCGCCCCCTCCACAGTCCTGGTTGGACCGCGATGGTTGCCTGTTCGCACGACAAGCCTGCCCTCAACGCGATCGTCCCGCCTTTCAAACTGCACTACGAACTGCCGAACATCTTCTCCGCTGGCCCCCATTCGGGCGCGAGGCGTTCGCGAGGTCACCTCGGCTTTGAATGCCTCTTGCGACGGGCATCCAGCCATCGTCGTGAACGCAATTGAGATCCGCTCTTCCGCTCCCAACGCCAAAGTAGTCGCGGAGCAGACCGCCCCGATCGAAAGGGATAATTCCAACGATCGCACGAACGGGTCCTATGGTCGAGTGGCGCATCAGGAAATGACCCCAACTGGACCACAACCAGCGGTTGGTTGGCAAGCGTGTCCGCGCTTGGTTGAGAAGTGTTGATTTGTCGATCGATTGATCGGGTCTACGAGATACAGTGCCTGGAGGAATGACGATGAGGAATGTTCCGCGTTACTGCTTCGCAGCTTTCTGGCTTCTGTCCGCTTGCTCAAGCGATGTTCCGGTCGGTCACGGTGATCCAGACGGCGGCAATAGCGGTGGGGGCGGGG